>CAVPJB010000018.1:0-85464 GCA_963705135.1 uncultured delta proteobacterium | reverse complement strand
CCCATCCTTAAAGCCATTTTTGGCATCGGCCGGTATTGGGCGCCGACCCCTACGACTATCTGATCTTTCCAGCCAAAATCACCGTATCCCTGGGCTCCGCTCCAATTGAGCCATTTGACGTCGAGTTCAAACAATAATTTTTTGAATAAAGGCTCGTAGGCAATACCAATACCCAGAGTATTCGGCGATTCCAAAGTTAGATTATCCAGGGTGCGGTTGGCATCAAAATCCAGCACGTTGCGATAGTTAACGGCCTGTGGCGAAACGTAGGTTAGTCCCAGGGATACCTTATCGTGCGGCTTGGCAATGACCCCGATTTGGGCTCCCCAGCCATAGTTGGCCCCGTTCCCCCCCCCCAGGTCCAGAGCGGAATAATCTACATTTAAAGCCACCCCTAAAGAGAGCCAGGAGTTTACTTGATAAGCCGCCGAGGGCGCGAATTTCATGATCATAAAGTCACTATAAGTTCCCGCTACCAAGGGGGCGGGCCCAAAAAAATTCTGTTGATCCAGGGTGGTGCC
Source organism: uncultured delta proteobacterium (assembly GCA_963705135.1). GTDB lineage: Bacteria > Desulfobacterota > Desulfobaccia > Desulfobaccales > Desulfobaccaceae > Desulfobacca. Next base: position 84,943 of record CAVPJB010000018.1, on the reverse strand, counting down.
CTTGTAATTCACCCCTAGCCCGGAAATCCCGTAGGCCCCCAGGCCAAACCGCCATTTCGGCAACTCCGGGAAATTAAAGGAGACACCCATAGCCGGGATGGGATAGACCCTGCCCTCACTTTTGGCGTTGAGAACCTGCTGAGCAGTACCCGGGGGGAAATGTCGTGGCAATACTTCCCTTCACCGTGGGCATAAACAGGGTTCCGGCAAACTCTGCTTCCGAACTGGGACAGAAAGCACTGAAACACATGGCCGCAGGGTTGGAAAACACTGCCCCGATGGCATCCTGGGGCTGGGCGATCCCTACGCCGCCCATGGACCGGGCGATTGGCCCGACGCCAATCAAGTTGACCCCGTTTGTTGCCAGCGCCGCTAACGGCGTCAGCAATACCAGAGCGCCAACCATCAACCAATACAACCATCTCCTTTGCATACCCATACCTCCTATAAGTTAATGATTATTTATCAGGCTCATGCCTGACGTTTACAAATAGCTCATATGGATAATTATTAAATCGGCTTAGGGCGATTAGAATAATACCTTACCTAGGTATGGTTTTATTGTCAAGGAATTTATCGCGGTTAAACCAAAATCTTTCGGAGGCATGGCGAAAAATGCTAACTATCTTAAATATATTTAAAAAAGTCATAAGATAGCCAAACTCCTTAGAAACCTCTCCAGAAAGCGACAAGGAGAGTTTTTGCCTGACCCTTGACAGTAGAATTCCTTTGACGTATTCTATTTTCAATGTTTCGAAACAATGATCAAGATAAGCGCGAACTCAGCGGTTGCTCACCGGATGATTTTAAGCTCTGGGAGACGCAGGCCGATATTTGCCAAACCCTGGCCAGTCCTAAGAGGCTGCAAATCCTCAACCTGTTGCAGGAGGGAGAACTTTCTGTGGGCGCCATGGTGCGGGCTCTGGGCATAGCCAAAGCGAACTTATCTCAGCACCTGACTGTAATGCGGCAAAAAGGTATCCTAATTACCCGCCGGGAGGGCACCGTCATCTTCTATCGGCTTGCCACCCCGTACATCACTGAGGCCTGCAAAATCATGCGCCAGGTGATGCTCGATGTGCTTTCTAACCGAAACAAGTTTTCCAGGGATATTTTGGGGGATGAGAATCTCGACACCAAGCCAGCAGAAAAGGATGGAGGAAAAACAAATAAACTTTGACGTGGTTCAGTTCATTGCCAGACCGACTGCCTAGCCGTCCTCAACTTTTGCTTTAGCCCCCGTTCTCCTTGGCATATTATCCTTACCGAACTCGATCAAGGCTTAGACAACAGAAATAATCGAATTCCTTTTGGAAACGACCTTTAATCTCTTGATAGTTTATATTATTATAATAATCTAATATATTAATACGGCATCCCCCTGGTTTATGCCTTGGTGAATAAATCCTGCATCAGGGCCATAAGTCCCATCAAACGATTGTCTTTCAGGCTGTAATACACCTGGTTGCCAGCCCGCCGGGAGACCAGCAGGTCTTTATCCTTCATCAGGTTGAGATGCTGGGAAAGATTTGATTGGGAAACTTCCAACAGTTTCTCCAATTCGCGCACCGACCGCTCTGACTCACTCAGGAGTTGCAGGATCATCAACCTGGTGGGATGCGCCATGGCCCTGAGGCAGCGGGCCGCTCTTTCGAGTTGCAATATATTATTTATCATATATTTAATATATTCTAATGTATTAATATATCAAGAGCAGTCAAAATATTTTTTCCTCCTTTTACGTTGCCAGTTGGGAACAAAGTTATATATTATCTCTTAATAAATAAGTACAGGAGGAGGCCATGGCGAAAATTACCATCTGGTTTCTCATCTTTTTTATCTGCCTTTTTCTCTTAGGCCTGAATACGGGTGAAATTGCCAGCATCCTCAATTCCGGCACCAGCATCTGTCTTTCCTGTATCGGGGTAGGTTGATGGATACGCTCCGGCGTCTGATTCAATTTCTCGTTGCGATCATTACCAATGCCTATCTGCTTTTTCCTTTCGGACCGGTCATTTATCAGGGACCTTTGAAAAGCCTCTGCCATCCCGGGCTGCACTGTTATTCCTGCCCGTCCGCGGTCCTGAGCTGCCCCGTGGGCGCCTTTCAAAATCTGCTTGCTTCGGTGCGCCTTTCCGCCCAGACGGGCATGGTCCATTTCGGTGCCATCATTTTAGGTTACCTGGGAATCTTTGGCGTCTTGACCGGCCGTTTTCCCTGCGGCTGGCTCTGTCCCTTCGGCCTGATCCAGGATCTACTGCACCGCATACCGTCCCGGAAAATTAAGCTACCGTCATTCTTTAACTATTTTAGATACGTGGTGTTGCTCGTGTTGGTGGTGCTCCTGCCCTTGTTGTGGGTGGATGATTTCGGCTTAGGTCAACCCTGGTTCTGCAAACTCCTGTGCCCTTCCGGAACCCTTACCGGAGCCTTGCCTTTGTTAATTGTTAAGCCGTCGTTGTCGCAGAACATCGGATTTTATTTTTGGCATAAGATAAGCTGGTTAGTGCTCATCATTTTAGGCGCCGTCTTTATCAGCCGGTTTTTCTGCCGCGTGCTTTGCCCTTTAGGCGGATTTTACGGACTGTTCAACCGCATCAGCCTCTTTTGCCTGCAATTTGATGAAGAAAAATGTGTCCTCTGCCATGCCTGCGAACGGCGTTGCCCCACCGGGTGCCGGCCCTTTAAAGACGCCAACAGTCTAGCCTGCATCAACTGCCTTAAGTGCATGCAAGCCTGCCGCTTCGGCGCCCTGTCTTTTAAATTGCGCCCCGGCAAGGCCCCCTCCCTGCCTCTGCGGACTGAAAAATGAAAATTATCTACCACGAGAAGTTTCTTACCCCCTACCCCACCGCCGGCGTGGAAAACCCCGGCCGGGTCAGCGCCATGTACGATTCTTTGCAGCCGCATTTTCCTTTCCTGACTCCGGAGCCGGCCACCATCGAGGATTTGTTATTAGTCCATACCCCACGACTCCTTAAGTCCATGTCCAGCCAGCCCGAAGTCTATGAAGTTGCCGCCCTGGCGGCCGGTGGCGCTATTCTCACCGCCGCCTCGGCCTTGGCCGGGGAGCCTGCTTTCGGACTTCTCCGGCCCCCCGGCCACCATGCCAGCCCCGACAGCCATTGGGGGTTTTGTTTTTTCAACAATATGGCCATTGCTATTGAGCGCCTGCGGCGCCAGGGTCTCATTAAGCGTGCCCTGATTTTAGATATCGATCTGCACTTCGGCGACGGCACCGACAGATTTTTTTCCGGCTCCCCGGATGTAGAGGTCATTAACATTGACAGCAGCCGCCGGGACCAGTTCCTCTTTGAAGTCCACAATGCCCTGAAGGTCAGCCGAACCTTTGATATCATCGGCGTGTCTGCCGGATTCGACACCTACGTCAAAGACTGGGGCGGCATCCTGCAGACCGACGATTACCAGCAGATCGGCGCCTGGGTGAAACAGGCCGCTCTGACCGGATGCCAGGGCCGCCGTTTTGCCCTTTTGGAAGGCGGTTACTACCTGCCTGACCTGGGAAAAAACTGTCTGGCTTTTTTAAATGGCCTGGCTTGAAATCCCCCTGATCAGTTTTTCTTACCGTCAACTGATAAATCTCTGGCATAACCCGAAAAAAAGCTTGACAGCGATTTATAAGTGAATAATAATAGTTGCGTAGCTAGATTACAGGTTCCGCCCCACCCTCAGACAAGAGGAAGGAGTTCCACCCATGGCTCTGACCAAAGAAAAGGTTATTAATAACATTAATCTTCAAATCGGGCTCAGTAAGCAGGAAGCTCGCAGCGCCGTGGAATGCGTCTTGGACATTATCAAAGATGCCCTCGCCAAAGAAGAAGACGTCCTGATCAGCGGCTTTGGCAAATTTAGCGTCCGCAACAAGAATTCCCGCCGCGGCCGCAACCCCCAAACTAAAAAAGACCTTATCCTGCGGGCCCGCCGAGTGGTGGTGTTCAAGACCTCCGGCGTCCTGCGGCAGAGCATCAATGGTTCCTGACTCCGGCTGAAGTTCCGCCTCATACCATCAACCCGGCCTCGCGGCGGGCAGCCATATTCTGCAACGCGCCTTTTTTTAGCCAACTGACATTAATTGCCCAGCCATTTATTTGGGGTTAATTGATAAATTATACCTCTGCTGCAGTTGCTTGTCCCTACCTCAGGTCTTACCTTTTAAGAAATTATTTACGACTTAAAAGGAGGTACGTCATGCATCACGAAATCCACTGGGAAAACGATCTCAAGGCTGGGGTGGCAAAGGCTGCGGCCGAAAAGAAATTCGTCCTGTTAGACTTTTTTAACCCCGGCTGAATCGGCTGCCAACAGATGGGTGCGGTTACGTACCCCAATGCTCAGGTCGTCGAGTACATCAACCATAATTTCATCCCTGTCCAGGTGAGCTTTGATGCTCAACCCGAAGCCGGCAATTTCAACATTACCTGGACTCCCACCATGATAGTGCTGGACGAAACCGGTAAAGAGCATCATCGCAACGTCGGCTTTCAGACTCCCGAAGAGTTTATCCCCTTTCTCATGGTGGGCCAGGCCAAAACCCACTTTGACCGGAATGTCTTTGACGCCGCCATCACTATGCTGGAAAAGGTCATCAAAGAGAATCCCAAGAGCGCCGCAGCCCCGGAAGCCGTTTTTCACCTGGGGGTCGCCAAATACAAGGCCACCCACAACGCCGCGCCCCTCAAAGAGGCCTTCGAATTCCTCAAGGCCAATTACCCGGGCAGCGAATGGCTGAAGCGGGCCCAGCCGTATTCTTTGCTCTAAAGCCACACGATCAAGCGGTGGGAGTTTCCGATGGGCGCGGGCAATTTTTTTTTGCGCGGAAACTCCACCCTCTTTGATCCAATCCCGTTAACCTTCTCTGACCCCTGTCACCGCCCTCCCCTCCCCGCCTCTGTACCACTAAAAAAGATTAGGCGGCCCTGCTCCGGCATGATAAAATTATAGCCTGTAGAATATCAGTGAAAATTTCCCAGGCAAGGAAGCAACTCCCATGGGGCCTGACAAGAAAGCCTCATTCTTTAATGGCGTTATTTCCCTTGACCCGGCGCCGGTTTCTCCAGGCCGGGGCCCTCGGTTTGGGGGCCCTGGCCTCCCGGGCTGCCCCTCCGGCCTTCGGCCAGGACGTGCGCTTCGGCTATACCCGCCCCTCCCCTGCCGTCCACTGGACGCTGTTGGCCAACGGCAACGTGCGCTGCGATCTGTGCCCCCGGCATTGTGAGGTCATGGACGGCGACCGGGGCGAATGCGGCGTCCGGGAAAACCGGGGCGGCACATACTACACCCTGGCCTACGGCAACCCCACCGCCGTACACGTCGATCCCATTGAAAAAAAGCCCCTCTTCCACGTGCTCCCCGGCACCGGTTCCTATTCCATTGCCACCGCGGGCTGCAACCTGCACTGCAAGTTCTGCCAGAACTGGGAAATCTCCCAGGCCCGCCCCGAGGAGACCTATAATTTCGACCTGACCCCCGCCGCCATCGTCCAGGCCGCCCGGGAGACCAGTTGCCCCAGCATCGCCCACACCTATGTGGAGCCTATGATTTTCTATGAATACATGCTGGAGATCGCCCGCCTCTCCAAGGCCGCGGGTATCATCAACGTCTGCCATTCCGCCGGCTACATCAACCCCAAGCCCCTGGCGGAACTCTGCCCCCATCTTCAGGCCGCCTGCGTCGATCTTAAAGGCTTTACCGAAGTGTTTTATCGGGATCTGGTGGGCGCCACCCTGGCTCCCGTGCTCCAGACCCTGAAGATCCTCCGGCATGGGGGCGTCCATCTGGAGATCGTCAACCTGGTGATCCCCCAGTTCAATGACAACCCCAAAGACCTGGAAAAGATGTGCCTCTGGATCCGGGACGAACTGGGCCCCTTGACGCCCCTGCATTTTTCCCGGTTCTATCCGCTCTACAAGATGAAACAGCACTATCCCACGCCGGTGAGCACCCTGGAAAAGGCCCGGGAGATCGCCCTCAAAACCGGTTTGAAATATGTTTATATCGGCAACGTTCCCCAGAATCCGGCGGAAAATACCTACTGCCATAATTGTAACCAGTTGATCATCCCCCGCCAGGGGTATATGGTGGGGGAAATGAAGCTGAAAGAGGGGAAATGCGGCTTTTGCGGCACGTCGATTCCGGGTATCTGGAGTCCACCCAAACCGGCCTGAAGGCGCAGCAATTTTTACCTAGGGTGGGCCCCGCCCCACCATTTCAAGGGAAGCCAAGCGGGAGCTTGGCATGAAATAACGTTCCCAAGCGGAGCTTGGGAACAAGGTGAACAAATGATAAGCATTCCTCCCAAGCGGAGCTTCGGAAGCAGGTTGAACCAGATGATAAGAATCCTAAAGGACCACCACCTTTGTCCACCCGCTGCGGCCTGATCGGACTGCCCAACGTCGGCAAGTCCACCATTTTTAATGCCCTGACTGCGGGTAAGGCCGAGGTGGCGGGCTACCCCTTCACCACTATCAACCCCAATGCCGGCATCGTCCCGGTCTCTGATCCCCGCCTGGAAACCCTGGGGCAGCTGCTCAAGCCGCCCAAGCTTACCCCCACCACCATAGAATTTGTGGACATCGCCGGGCTCATCGAGGGCGCCAGCCAGGGCGAGGGTCTGGGCAATCAGTTCCTGGCCCATATCCGGGACGTGGACCTGTTGGTCCATGTGGTGCGCGGGTTCGAGGCCCCGGATATTCCTCACATCGCCCCGTCTCTTGATCCGGTGCGGGATGTCGAGATCATTGACACCGAACTGCTTTTGGCGGACCTGGAAATTATCCGGCGCCAGCTCCTCAAGACGGAAAAGGCGGCAAAATCCGGGGATAAAAAGACGTTAGCCCAGCTGCAGTTTCTGCAACGCCTGGAAGCCCACCTGAACCAGGGCCGCTGGGCCGTTCAGCTCTCTTTGAGCGAGCCCGAGCGGAAACTGCTGGCAGAGATCCCCCTTCTGACCCTGAAGCCTTACCTCCTGGTAGACAACGTGAGCGAAGAGGAATGGCGCAGCCGCCGCTTTCTCCCGGCCCTGGAAAAGCTGGCCCAGGAGCGGCACGTCCCCCTCATTCCCATTTTAGGAGATCTGGAGGCCGAACTACAGGATCTCCCCCCCGAGGAACGGCAGGAATTCCTGGCCGCAGCCGGGGTGCCGGAGTCCGGCCTGACCCGACTGGTCCAGGCCAGCTATCTACTCCTGGGCCTGATCACCTTTTACACCATCGTCGGCCCCGAAGTCCGGGCCTGGACCGTGCCCGCCGGCACCCCGGCGGCCCGCGGCGCCGGCAAAATCCATTCGGATATGGAAAAAGGCTTCATTAAGGCGGAGGTCATGACCTTGGCCGATCTGGTCCGCCTGGGCGCCGCGGCCAAAGTCAAAGAGGCCGGCCTCCTGCACCTGGAAGGCAGGGATTATATCGTCCAGGATGGCGAAATCCTGCTGTTTCGCTTTCAGCCCAAGTAGGCCCAGGATGGGAGTTCTTTCGCCGTGTTAAAATCGTCTCTCAAAGCCCTGTTAGACTTCTTCCTGCCCGAATTTTGCCTCTATTGTCAAGCCCCGTTAGGGCCAGCGCCTGAAAGTCTGGCCTGCCCGAAGTGCCTGTCCGAGATCGCCTTTATTCCCCACCCGTTTTGCTCCTGTTGCGGCGCCCCTTTCCGGGGAGCCGTCGGCCTGGAGCATCTGTGCCAGGAGTGTTTGACGCACCCACCCCCCTTCAACCGGGCCCGGGCCGTGGCCTTTTATGATGGCCTGGTGCTGGAAGCCATTCACCGCTTGAAGTATCAACGCCAGCTTATCTATGCCAAATTCCTGGGTCAATTACTGGCTGCCTCCGGGGCGGCAGACCTGGTGCCGGGTACCGACCTGCTGGTGCCGGTGCCCTTGCATCCCCGGCGTCTGCGGTGGCGGGGCTTTAATCAGGCGATCTTGCTGGCCCAGGCCTTCCCGGAAGTTCCTCTAGGCCAGGAAATCCTGGTGCGCCGGCGCCCTACCCTCCCCCAGGTGAAGCTCAGTCCCAAAGAGCGCCACACCAATGTCAAAGGAGCTTTTATCGTCCCCGAACCCGGGACCGTGGCCGGCCAGGCGGTGCTGCTGGTGGATGACGTCTATACCACCGGCGCTACAGTCAAGGAATGCGCCCAGGCCTTGCGCCGGGCTGGGGCCAAAACAGTGGAGGTATTAACAGTGGCTCGAGTCGGTTATGCCTGAGCAATTTCCTTCGCCCAAAATCCTGGATTGGGAGAGTGCCCGCCAGAAAGTGCAGCAGGTCCAGGCCCAGCACCGGAAGGTGGTCTTTACCAACGGCTGTTTCGATCTCCTGCATGTGGGTCATGTGCGGTATTTGCAGGCCGCCCGGGCCCTGGGGGACTTCCTGGTGTTAGGCTTGAATGATGATGCCTCGGTACAGACGGCTGGGTAAAGGTCCGGGACGCCCCCTGGTGCCTGAAGACGAACACGCCGAAATTCTGGCCGCCCTGACCTGCATCGATGCCGTAGTCATCTTCGGTCAGGACACACCCCTAAAGCTTATCCAGACCCTGCGGCCCGATATCCTGGTCAAAGGCGGCGACTATACTCCCGAGGGCATTGTGGGCCGGCCGGAAGTGCTGTCCTGGGGAGGCGAGGTGCACGTCATCCCCTTTGTTCCGGGAAGGTCTACCAGCAGCCTGATTGCCCAGATACTTAATAGTCTGCCGAGGACTGAGGACTGATTAAAAAATAACAACAAATCAATATGTTCCAAAACTGCCCGCGGGTTATCAGAATGGAATCTGCCGTCGGATTACTGACAACTAACCACTGGCCACTGATCCCTATTCCCTCTTCCCTGTTCCCTGCCTCTTCGCCCCCGCCCTTTCCATCAATATGACCTTGTCGGCCAACCGACTGCTAATAAGATCGGCCAAAGCTCTCGCCATGACCTCATGGCCTATCAGGGTCAGGTGCGAACTGTCAACAAAATAGGATGTGACCGGCATCAAGGTGGAAAAAACCTGCTGCATGGAAAGCGGATAAACCCCCGGTCCCTCCAGGGAGTGCGCCAGGGCGTCCAACTCGTGGTCGTCCAGCCATTTCTTGCCTGATTCATCGTAATGCAGGGTGACTTGGGTCACCAGGACGATGGGGATACCCTGCTGCCGGGCCAAGGCCACCGTCTCTTTCGTCGTCTGCCAGACCCGTTCTTTCCAAAGGAGTTGTTGGGTCCGATCGGCGGCTGCCTGCAATTCTGCGTCGGCGTCATTGACCGCAGTTTGCTGCCGGATCTGATCCGGTACCAGCTTCCATAATACCTTCTCGGTTTTCATCTCGTAGGCCCGGGCAAAGATGAAGACTCTCATGGGCCAGTGTTTCGGATGCCAGCCCTGGAAATCCTGACGGCGGCGGAATTCCCGTTCGTCTTCAAATTCATTGGAGTCGCTAAGATGGAGGATGATCAGGCTGGGGTCGTACTCCAGGACTTTCCGCAGCACTATCTGAGTGCGTCTGGCGCCGTAGCCGGGGACGGCCAGATTGATGACTTCGGCTTTGATACCATCAACTTTCAGGACTTCCTGCAGTTTATTGGCATACGCCGCTTTAATATTTGGCCCCCGGGGCACCGAGTCGCCGATTACCAGGATACGCCAGGTATCAGCCGGCCGCCGGCGGCTGAACGTCTGGGGATGAAACCGGCGTCCGCCGGCCCGCACCAGCTTCACGGTGCCGTCTCCAGATTCCACGAATCCGGCATCCGGATCGTAGCCATAGGAGAACCGCCCGGAGACATCATGCGGCAAGAAAAGGCGCACCCCTAGTTCGGCGGCCAGCAGCAGTCCCAGAGCAAGTAAAAAAGCAGACGAGAAAAGCTTCTTCATCAGAATTGAAAATAAATGAATTCCTGGTCGTGCTCAGTGGAAGAGACGATTAACAGGATCATGGTAACATAGATAACCCCTCGCACCGCCCAGGGCAGGCGCAGGAGTTTGGTTTCATCGGCAAAGGCATAGGTCACAATCTGTAGCAGGATCAGGGGCGTCAGATGAATGAGCAGCCACCACCAGGAGGACAGCCAGGGCAACTCCACCGGCCCCCAGTACCCCAAAGCGGTTAGCCAGGTCCAGAAATGGCCCAGATTCGGACTTCGGAAAATCGCCCAACCCACCAGGGTAAAGCTGAACATTACCAGTCCTGCCAGCCAGCCTTGCCAGCGGGTATCGAACTGTTTGCGGTTCAGCCAGCGAAGCGGACCGAAGCGATATAAGATCAACAAAAGTCCATGATAGGCCCCCCATAACACGAAGACCCAGGAGGCGCCATGCCATAACCCGGCCAGCAGCATGGTAATCATCAGGTTCCGCACGGTCTGCCAGGAGGAGCCCCGGTTGCCGTTCATCGAGATATAGACATAATCCCGAAACCAGGTGGATAAGGAAATATGCCACCTGGACCAAAAATCCGAAGGATTCCTGGGCCAGATAGGGAAAGCGAAAATTTTGGACTAGGTCAATGCCCAGCAGCGTCGCCGTTCCCCGGGCGATGTCGGTATAGCCGGAGAAATCTCCATAAATCTGAAAGGCGAAGGCCAACGCGCCGATGAGGGCCCAATAACCATTCAACGTCGTGGTCGGGTTAAAGACATAGCCGGCCAGCAGGGCGCAATTATCCGCCACGAATACCTTCTTAAAGAGCCCGATGAGGATCAGGACCAGCCCGTCATGTAGATAACCGGCGGCGAACTTCACATCATGTTCTAATTGGGGGATTAACTGTCGGCTCCGTTCGATGGGTCCGGCCACCATCTGGGGAAAAAAAGCGTCAAAAACTGCGAAGGTGAGAAAATCCCGACACAATTTCCCCTGCCCCCGGTACACATCAATGACATAGGCCAGGGACTGGAAGGTATAAAAAGAAATCCCCACCGGCAGAATGATGTTCAGGGTTGGCCAGTCCGGTCGTAAGCCCAGAAAACCCAAAGCCGCCGAGGCTGAACCCAGAAAAAAGTTGAAATACTTGAAGTAACCCAGAATCGACAGACAGAAGACGATGCTCAAGATCAAAAAACTGCGGCCCCGAACTTCCGGTGACAGCCGCCAGATAGCCAGATAGCCGGCCAGGAAGATAAGCGAGGCCGCCAGGGCAATAAGCAGCATCGGCAGATCAATGCCCGAGGTGGGTATCAGCCAGAAACAACCCAGCAGCCAGCCCAAAGGCAAAAAAACGAGGGGCAGAATCGTGCCCAGGCTTCTTTTTTCTCCTTTCAGACCCAGAGCGCAAAGGAAATCCACCACCGTGGTGGTAAACACCAATGCCAGGAAACGCAGGTCCCAGAAAGCGTAAAAGGTGTAACTCCCCAGCAGCAGCAGCCACAAGCGCTCCCGGTAGGGCAGCCGCCAATAGAGCAGGACAAAACCCGTCAGAAAGAAAGGAAATTGCCAGGAAATAAAAGACATGCTGGAGTCAAAGCCTCGTCGAACTGCTTAACGTCTAACAGGCCGGCAGATCCCGTAACGCCGAACTGCTCCCTGCCAGCTTTTCTGGTGGCACATTACCATGATATTCGGCTCGGGGTTGCAAAAATCGGCCTGCTTGTGATAGAAATTATAATTATATCAGTTTGAATTATGAATATCATGGTGGCTAAGCGGGATAAACCCGATTATTTCAGTCGGCGGGCCCGGCAGGAACACTTTGTTTCCCGGGCCGTCTATAAATTGGCGGATATCGACCGAAAATTTCGGCTCTTTCATCCTGGCCAACGAATTCTTGATCTGGGTTGCGCCCCCGGCTCCTGGCTGCAATACCTTAGTTCCCGGGTCGGCCCCCAGGGCTTGGTCGTCGGTCTAGACCGCCAGGCCTTAAAGATGTCGTTGGGACCGCCGGTGCAGTTCCGGCAAGCCGATATTGCCTCCTTTGATCCGAACGAGTTGAAAAATCTAACCCCTGCCTTCGACGTGGTGGTGAGTGATCTGGCGCCCGCCACCTCAGGCATTAAAGACGTGGACCATCAGCGTTCTTTGACCCTGGCCCGCCTTTCCTGGCATTATGCTAGCCTCTTGTTGGCAGAAGGGGGCCATTATCTGGTAAAAGTTTTCGAGGGGCCGGATTTTCCTGAATTTGTGGCGGAAATCAAACTCCACTTCCAGCAGGTGCAGATCGTCAAGCCGACCGGGTCCCGGAGTGACAGCCGGGAAATCTACCTGTTGGGTCGGAAACGACTGGTGGCGCCCGATCCGATAACTTAATAAAATCTATCATATTATTATGTTAACATAAGAATATCACACTATCTTTTAACCAATAAACCGGAAACTCTATTAGAGGGGAGGTCGACGCACCTATGTCCGGACACTCAAAATGGAGCACCATTAAGCGCAAAAAAGGCGCCGTGGATGCCAAGCGGGGCAAGATTTTTAGCAAATTGAATAAGGAAATCATGGTGGCAGCCCGAATCGGAGGGAGCGACCCCACCGGCAACCCCCGTTTACGGGCCGCCGTGACCGCGGCCCGGGCCGAAAACATGCCCAAAGATACTATCGACCGGGCCATCAAAAAAGGCACCGGGGAATTGGATGGGGCCAGCAATTTTGAAGAGATCTTCTACGAAGGCTATGGTCCGGCCGGGGTCGCCCTCCTGGTGGAAAGTTTAACCGACAACAAAAACCGTACCGTCTCCGAGGTCAGGCACCTGTTAACCAAATACGGCGGCGGCATGGGAGAAGCCGGCTGCGTCGCCTGGATGTTTGATAAGAAAGGCGTCATCGCCATCAATAAAGATGCGGTGAGCGAAGACGAACTCATGGAAGTCGCCTTGGATGCCGGGGCTGAAGATCTGCAGACCGGGGAGAGCGAATACGAAGTCATCACCGACCTGGCGAACTTTGAAAAAGTCAAAACCGCCCTGGAAGAGAAAGGCTACCCCCTGGACGTGGCCGAAATTCAGATGCATCCCAAAACCACGGTACGCATCGAAGAGGAGAAACCGGCCCAACAGCTTCTCAAGCTTATGGAACTGCTGGAAGACCTCGACGACGTGCAGAATGTCTTCGCCAATTTCGACATTCCCGACTCTCTGTTAGAGGCCCTCGGATGAGCCTGATTATTTTGGGGGTCGATCCGGGCTCCCGGGCTACCGGCTATGGTCTGGTGGCCGCCGACGGGGACCAGATGTTCCACGTCGACAGCGGCTTCATCGCCCTCCCCTCCCACCAGCCCCACAGCCAGCGCCTGGCAAAAATTTACCAGCGCCTGGAGGACCTGATTCAGGCATACCAACCCGCGGCCGTGGCCGTGGAAGCTGTCTTTCTGGCCCATAATGTCCAGAGTACCATCAAGCTGGGCCAGGTTCGAGGTGTTGTTCTCTTGGCCGCGGGCCGGGCCAACCTGCCCGTGTTTGAATATGCTCCCCTGGTTCTGAAAAAAGCCATTGTGGGCTACGGCCAGGCCAGCAAGACCCAGATGCTTCTCATGGTGGAAAATCTCCTGGGCCTCAAGATCAACAACCACAATACCGCGGACGCCCTGGCGCTCAGCCTCTGTCACCATTTTCACAGCCGCTGGAGCCGCCAGTTGGACGCCCCCCAAGCCATATGATTGCCTACCTGGAAGGTGAACTCCACGAAAAACGGCCTGAGTACGTCATCCTGAAAGTAGGCGGGGTGGGGTATCAAACCTTCATTCCCCTGTCCACCTTCTACCAACTGCCGGAACCGCCGGCACCGGTGGCTCTCCAGGTTTACACCCACGTCCAGACCGATACCCTGCAACTCTACGGGTTTGCCACCCAGGACGAAAAACAGACCTTCATCAAATTATTAGCCATTCCCCGGGTCGGTCCCAAACTGGCCCTGGCCATCCTCTCCGGCATCAGTCCCCAGGATCTGGCCCAGGCCCTGGCCGAGGGCGACCTTAAACGCTTGTCGGCCATTCCCGGGTTGGGCCGCAAATCTGCGGAACGGCTGGTGGTGGAATTAAAAGGCAAACTAACCCCCGCCGGCCTCCACCCAACCTCTACCGCATCCGGCCCCCAGGGCTCTATCTGGGATGATGCCCTCTCCGCCCTCATCAATCTGGGATATTCCAGGGGCATGGCCGAGGAGGCCCTCAGATCAGTCCATACCAAAGAAAAACCCCTGACCCTGGAAGATATCCTCCGCCACAGCCTGAGCCGCCTGTCTTCACAATAATACAATAAATCATCTAGTTATTATTAAAAACTAGGAAATTGTCTTAAGTTTTAGCCAACCTCCCTCGGGGTAAAGGTCCTGGTCCGGTCGGGGCCGACGGGCAGGCGCGGCGACGCCCGAGGCCAGAGGCAGGGCCAAGGGGAAAGGGAGATTGGCATACCTGTCGGAATTGGCCTCAGGTTTTTAGATTTTTATGACGATTAAGATCTTGAGTGGATCAGGCTTTACGAGTTGGTATTTTGGGGGCTCATTATGTCAGACTTGCCGGCAAGGGTTAGTTCCCTCTTACGGACGGAATTAGAGGCAGAGGCAGCGGGAGGGTTCGGGAGGCTGCAACATATCCCGTACACCGACATCATCTGGTTCCTGGATTATTTTGCCGCCCTGCCGGCCTCGGAGCAGGAAGATCTGCTGGACGCACTGGCCGGATGGGGAACCATAGCTTTTTTCCCCTGGCAGTATGGGCCCCAGGATGTTCAGGAACTGGAAGAGCGTCATCCTGCCTTTGGTCGCTACCGAGGAGTAAGAAACAGCCCGGGCTACAAAGGCGGTTACCGCTACACCGAGGTCAGGACCCTGAGCCTGATTCCCAAGATTCCACAATTTGGGGGATTTGCAGGCTGGATTAAAAATTTCTCCGGTTTGGCCTTGCAACCCCGGGAGGATCTACTACCCGACCTGAGTTATCTCCAACCGGCCAAGGCGCCGCTCCTGCGCCAACTGCTGGCCCAAGGGAACTTTTGCAGCCTCTTGCCGGAAAAGAAAAAACTGGGTGGAGGTGATTGGCAGTATCTGGGCTCTCTGGGCCAAGGCACGATAACCGTGCGGATCGATTTCGGGGCGCGCTTCACCGGCCAGTTGGTCTACGGGGTGACCGTGGCCCACCCGGACTACCCCATCCAGATGGTGCGGCTAGCTTACGAACGCCTCTGGGACGCCAACCTGGGCTGGGATTACCTGACCGAAGAGAATGCCCCCCGCTCCCTGGATTTCCTGGCAGAGCAGGTACTCTACCTGGCGAAACTGGCCGAGCGGCTAAATGGCTTGGCCGGCGGCTGAGGGGAATTTAGCAGGACCCGTTCTTGCTGGAATGGGCCGCTATCTCCAGAAGTCTCGGGATCTGATACAAGGCAATTATTGCTCCTATCCTCCAGGGACCAGAGAGCCAAGAGGATCAGGAGGGAACCAAAGCCAGGAATTTTGATAGTAGCATAATCTTCAATCGACGCCCTCCCCTTTCTGCCCCAATCAGACCCCATAAGGTTATTCCTGATTTTTTATTTTCAACTGCAACAGCCTGAGGTAACACTATCAGGCTATTGTAACTTACCTATTCTACTAGTATTTTATTAATTTTATTTTATTTTAATAGATTTTTTTTATTTTTGGTTGACATGTTTACTTATAATTTTTATATATAGAATTACTAACTTAAATCACTCCTACAGGGATGTGGGACGGCAGGCCAAAAACTTTAGAAAACACCGAAGTTGTTGGGCTGCTCGTTGTCACGTGTCTCTCTTCGAGCAACATTTCTTTCCTTTTTTAACTAATTATTGGAACAGATCTAGAATTTAAATTGCCAAACGGGCCTTAGGTTGTCCACCCTGTATCCAATAATAAGGTTGGACATATAAATTTTCTGCTCCTTGTGAACGTTCCCAAAAATCAGTTTTATAGGGGAGGTAAAAAACAGGAGAAGAAAAATAAAACCTTTCTAATTTTCCTAATAAATTTTCTAGAGAAATTTTGGGCTACGCGGTCTCGGGGTTTGCCTCACCGGCCATTGACCCCGGACGGACGCCTAGGGAGGTGATGCCCGCCAATCACGGTATTTCCTGCAATAAATGTCGGTTGCAGTTCAAGCCAAACCCGCCGCTGGCGGGGTCGGAAAGGCACGGGTCTTAGGGAAGAGACAGCCGTGTTGCCTGTAAAGGTGACCCGGTTTTTTGTTTTTAAAAAGCCAGTTGCACGGCAGGGTGATGTGCAAAGTTACCTTTAAGTTCAAAGAAGCCCGGGCGCCGGAGGCGCTTGAGCCAAAACGACAGGAGAAACCATGAAAAAGACACGCTCAGGAAAATTACTCGTAACCGCAGCGCTGATGCTGGCGCTATTCCTGGCAGCCAATCCTGCCCAGGCAAATGGCATCTCATCCTTGCCAGATACCTATCCCACCTCTCAGACCTATGGCAAAACCTACGCTGACTGGGGGGCCGAATGGTGGAAGTGGGTGGTCTTAAGTAAGCCTGATAAACACCCGCTATTGGATAGGACCGGTGAATTCGCCCACGTCAATCAGAGCGTATCAGGATTTGTCTTCTTTTTGGGAGGCACGTGGACCACTGATTCAGTACCAGTTGTTCGTAATGTCACCGTCAAATCTAATCAGGCCCTTTTCTTCCCAACATACAATTGGGTTAATTCTTATCCGGAAGATGTTGACCCAGCCTATCGTCACAGTATCGGGCAGGCCGAACAATACCTGCGGAATACGCTCAATTCCACCTTCGACGGCATCGATCCGGACTACCTGGTATCTAAAGTGGATGGTACCGACGTCCACAATTACAGGGCACAGTCTAAGCCGTTCGGTTTATATTTGCCGGCAGACAGTTACGCTATCTTAGTAGACAACATAAGTTATGTTACTGGAGATAAATTCCAAGCGGGCTTGCACGATCCTTCCATCTCTGACGGCTATTGGGTTTTGCTGGACCCCCTTAGCGTGGGTCCTCATACAATCAAAATTCAGGCTGGACCAAGTAGTGGCCGCTGGGTGGATGTCACCTACAACCTGTCGGTGGTGCCTCTGCCATCGACGCTGCTCTTGCTCGGCTCCGGTGTAATCGGCCTGCTGGCAATCCGCCCCCGTCGCCGGTCATAGGTGAACAGGGCAGAATCCCTCTGATCTTTGCTCAGGGGCGCGGTCCGCCGTGCCCCTGACTCCACAGTGCTCACCATTGCTTGATTCATCCCTTCCCCCTTGAGCGCCACCTGCCTGTTCAAGATCTGCGCCTTTCCCTTGGCTAATTAACTAAACTCCGTTTTGCAGCGGTGATTCCTATAACCGTTAAGTAAAAACTATGGTATGATCAAGATCCATCCCTAAAAATTTCCCTGGGAAAGGCCCCGTTAACATGAATCTGAAAATCTCCGATGCCCCCGCCATCCTGGTCTCTGTCGCGGCCTTCGTCATCATTGTCGCCGGGATTCAGGCTGCTGCCTCCATTATCATTCCTTTCCTGCTGGCGGTTTTTATTTCCACCCTGTGCGCCCCGCTGTTGTATTGGCTGGAACGCCGGGGAGTCCCGAATGGCTTGGCCGTTTTAATTATTTTTCTGGGACTGCTGGTGACGGCGATCCTGCTCATGACCTTTGTCGGAAGATCGATGAGTTCTCTTTCCCGGCAACTTCCCACGTATCAAGAACGCCTGGCGGTGACCATAACCCAGGTCATTACCTGGCTGAACAGTAAGGGGGCAGATATTGATGCCAACAACTTTCTTATCACCGATTATTTCAGCCCCAGAGTACTCATGAACCTGGTGTCGTATGGGCTGGCCATCCTGCGGCTTTTGTTTACCAACATGTTCCTGATTTTGCTCATCGTCCTTTTCATTCTCCTGGAGACTTCCGGTTTTCCCGGCAAGTTGCAGGCCGCCTTTCCTGATCCCGAGGTTATGGGCCATTTTCAAACTATACGCGCCAATGTCAATCGCTATATGGGATTGAAAGCCCTCATCAGTCTGGCCACCGGGGTGTCCATCTGGATCCTGCTGGCCCTCATCGGCGTCGATTTTCCCGGGACCTGGGCGTTACTGGCCTTTTTCTTGAACTTCATCCCGGCCATCGGCTCGATTATCGCCGCCGTCCCGGCAGTTTTATGGGCTCTGATCCAATTAGGTCTATCCTCCGCCTTGCTCACGGTACTGGCCTTTCTTGTCGTCAATATCATCATCGGCAACTTCCTGGATCCAAGGCTTATCGGCCGTAAATTGGGCTTGTCTCCTCTGGTCGTGATTATTTCGTTGATTTTCTGGGGCTGGGTTTTGGGCCCTGTCGGCATGTTGCTTTCGGTTCCACTTACTATGATTGCTAAAATAGCTCTTGCAACCAGTGAAGAAACCCGCTGGATTGCCGTTATGTTGGAATAAGGCCCAATCCTCACCAACAGTGCCATGAAAAACAGCATCACCGAATTTGCTGGACGGGCAAGTAAAAATGGTGGGCACCGCCCACCATGATTCCATTGTTTTGTTGTTAAATCTATCGCCTCTAGCCTATAGCTCATATCCAGTCTTAACCCAAGGAAACCACCATGTCCATGACCTATTACTTTATCAGCGATCTGCACATCGGCGGCGATGAGGCCCTGGGCGTCTGTGACTATGAAGCAGAGCTCATTGCCTTTCTGGAAGAACTCGCCACCCAGCCGGAAGAAGCCGAACTCCTGATTATCGGCGATATCTTCGGCCTCTGGGAATTCACCGACATCGAGGGCCAGGAGAAGCTCAAGGCGGTAATGGAGCAATTCCCAAATATATTCAAGGCATTACAGCATGCTGGCAAGACTATCAAAATCACCATGCTGCCCGGGAATCACGACTATGAAATCGCCTGCTACCCTGAGTTCGTCAACATGTTAAAACCGTATAATATCCACTTGGAGCAGACGCCGGCGCTAACCCGGGAGATTGCCGGCAAGAAAATCTGGATCGAGCACGGCAACCAGCATGACGCCTATAACCGCATGCCCGACTTCGGCAACCCCTATGCCCACCCCATCGGTTATTTTCTTACCAGCAGTGTCGTCAGTACCGCCGGCAAACATTCGAAATTCGGCAAATACAATTGGTTGAAGGATATTCAGTCGGTCTATCCCTCCGAGCAGATTCCGTATTGGGTCCTGTCGAATTACTTTTACCAGGAGATGAGCCCTTTGCTGCGCTGGCTGCTCCTGCCCTTTCTGCTATTTTACGGATTAGAGTTTTTTGTCTTGGGAGCGGCCGCGCTCGAGTGGTTCGGCATTACCAGTACCAATATCTTTCTCAACAACCGGCTGTTTAGTGCTTTGGGCTTCGTCGGCAACCTTGTCCAGATAATCCTTATTGTCAACAGCATTCTTTTTGCGAACTTTATTGTCCTGGCGGTGCCGCTTTACCTGATCTGGCGAGACTTCAAGACAACCCTGCAACGGTTTCGGATCGTGCTGGATCCCTCCGAGCTGAGCAGCGAGAAAGAGCAACAGTATTTAGACGCGGCCCAAAAAATCTTTGCTCACGATCCCGCTACCTTAATCTATATTTATGGCCACACTCATTCCCCCTCGCTGCGGCAATTCGAGAATCGGGTGGTGATCAATACCGGCACCTGGCTGAAAAGGCTTGATGACGTACCCACCCGTATCGGCTTCTTACCGGAAATCTATGTGCCTTTCTTCTGTCTTAACTATTTTAAGATCAGCGAGATCGACGGTAAGATCGCCATCGACTACCATACAATCGACAAGGCCCCGCCCCAGGATCTGACCCTCGTGCAGCGTCTGCTGGTGACCGGACGTCGCCGGACCCATGATCCTATTCCCGAGCGAACCTTACTTGAGGCCAACGTGTAACCAATGATCCATTATTATGTATTCCTTGGGTCTGCTTAGAAGTAGTGTAAATCCGGCCGTCGTAAAAAATTTTCCTGGTGTTGGTATGAGATTTATCTCCAAAAACTTGCTCCCAATCGTATTGCTGCTTTTGACTGCTCTGCCGGTGTGTGGTTTCATAAACCATACCGCCTCGGCACAGTCTGCCGCTACCATGGCTCCTTATCAGGAGTTCATCTACCAGGGCAATATCTCCATTAAATACCGGGAGTTGCATCAGGGCCATCCCTACACTATGCTCTTCATTCATGGTTTCGGGGCTGCTTCCCATTATTGGCGGGATCTGGAGGAACATTTTGCCGCTACTTACAACACGGTGGCCCTGGATTTGAAAGGGTTCGGGTATTCGGCCAAACCTAAGGACGGCAACTACCGCGTCAGCGATCAGGCCGACCTGGTCAAGGCCTTCATCGAGGAGAAAAATCTGTCCAATATCATTCTGGTGGGGCATTCCATGGGCGGCGCGGTTGCCTTGCTCACCCATTTCAAGTCAAAACCCGGTCTGGTCAAAGGTCTCATTCTCCTTGATAATGCCAGTTATGGCCAGGAACTGCCGGAATTTGTCCATCTGCTCAGAACCCCGGTGCTCAATACGGTGGGTCCGGCCCTTCTCCCGGATAAGCTTATGGTCAAACGCATGTTGCAGCAGGTTTTTTATGATCAGACGAAAATTACCGAGGATATGATCCGGCAGTACACCACCTATCTGAAAACTCCCGGCGCCTACCACGCCCTCCGGGCAACGGCCAAACAGATTATCCCGGAAAATGTCGACGAGATCATTGACAATACCGTTAATCTAAAAATTCCGGTATTAATTATCTGGGGTGAAAATGACCAGATTCTGCCCCTGAGCAGCGGCCAACGCTTACATTACGACATCAAAGACTCGGAATTTGTCATCATCCCGGAGTCCGGCCACGACCCCCATGAGGAAAAACCGGCCGAAACCATCCAGGCCATGGATTCCTTTTTAAACCGCCGGGTCAAGGCTGGCCCGACCCGGCGGTAACCCAAGGTCCGGTCCCCGCTGAAAAATTGCTTGCCCATCGTTATCTTATGATCGGACCACTTTACCTCACTGATCACGTATTGTGTGCAATCGGAACCGCTGGTCCCCCAGATCGAAGATATTGACAATCTTTTTGAGCGTGGCGCCGTCCTCAGCCTTAAATTCCACCATGAATTCACGCTGGGGCGGATTCGACTTTAAGAGATAATCTGCTAACTGTACCGATTGCACGCCCGGCTGCGATTTGAGCCCTTCCTCAATCTCAGCCAGCGATTGCGCTCCATCAATGGTCCTGGCGAGAGTCTTTTCGAGGGCCGTAAAATCAACCGGTGCCGATGCTTCGCCAGACATGGTAGTGCTCCAAGTTGTTCATCAAGGTAAACTCGGCCTTGCGGCACTCGTAAACCGCCCCAACCGGCTATACTCAGAGAACAGGCACCGGGAAGAACCCGCCGATGGGCCGCCAGTTATTGTTGATCCCCGACCAGTCACTGCCCTGATGCCACCAACTGGTATAGATCCGGCCATCATTCCCCGTCACAAAGAGATCCAGGTGATTCGGCAGCCGCGTCAGGGCGCTGACCGGCGCGCCCACCGGGAAAAACCCGCCGATGGGCCGCCAGTTATCGTTGATCCCCGACCAGTCACTCCCCTGATGCCACCAACTGGTATAGACCCGGCCGTCATTCCCCGTCACAAAGAGATCCAGGTGAGTTGCCATCCGGGCCAGGGCGCTGACCGGCGCGCCCACCGGGAAGACCCCGCCGATTGAGCGCCAGGTATTGTTGATCCCCGACCAATCACTGCCTTCGTGCCACCAACTGGTATAGACCCGGCCATCATTCCCCGTCACAAAGAGATCCAGGTGATTGTGCATCCGCGCCACGGCGCTTAAAGGGGCAGCCACCGGGAAGAACCCGCCGATGGAGCGCCAGTTATCGTGGATTCCGGACCAGTCAATGCCTTCGTGCCACCAACTGGTATAGACCCGGCCGTCATTCCCCGTCACGAACAGATCCAGGTGATTGGGCATTCGCGCCAGGGCGCTGACCGGCACGCCCACCGGGAAGACCCCGCCGATGGAGCGCCAGTTATTGTTGATCCCCGACCAGTCACTGCCCTCGTGCCACCAACTGGTATAGACCCGGCCGTCATTTCCCGTTACGAACAGGTCCAGGTGATTGGGCATCCGCGCCACAGCGCTGACCGGCGCGCCCGCCGGGAAGAACCCGCCGATGGGACGCCAGTTATTGTTGATCCCCGACCAGTCACTGCCTTCGTGCCACCAACTGGTATAGACCCGGCCGTCATTTCCCGTCACGAACAGGTCCAGGTGATTGTGCATCCGCGCCAAGGCGCTGACCGGCGCGCCCACCGGGAAGACCCCGCCGATGGGGCGCCAGTTATTGTTGATCCCGGACCAGTCATTGCCCTCGTGCCACCAACTGGTATAGACCCGGCCGTCATTTCCCATCACAAAAAGATCCAGGTGGTTTGTTAACCGATCAAGCGCCGCCGGATTCCAGGCCGGTTGCCAGGCCGGATGTCGGTCTGCAACCAAAGACGCAAATTCAGTGGTGCGCGTGCAGTCCTCGCCCCGGCAATCTGTGTTTGGGCAAACCAAGGAGACATTGCAGGTACCTTGCATCACGAAATCGGTCTCGCCGCGGACGAGAACTCCTTCCACCTCATGAGTATCACTGTTGAAAACCGGCGACCCGGAATTGCCTCCGTACGAGTCGAGGTTGGCCTGGAAAAAGGCATTTGGTTGGTTATTGCGGACCGCTGCCCCACCCGCAAATTTAGTCGGCAATCCCACCGGGTGCCCGATCACGTGTACTGCCTGGGTATCCCCTATTTTTCCAGTCCGTCGAATGCGGCTGATGCGATGGTTGGTGACCGGGCGGTCAATAAGAACCAGCGCCCAGTCGGGCCCGTTGCCCACCTGTTGTCGGTCAATGACAGCCATCCCACGGTAGATTTCCGCATTATTAATAACCGTTTCCGCCGTCGTTGCATTCCGCATCCGGAATCCAAAAACAAAGCGGACACTGTTAACATTACCGGCATTCACGCAGTGCCCGGCCGTAGCGATGATATTCGGGGTGACGAGGAATCCGGAGCAGAACGCCCCCAAGGGTTGTTCCCGGAAACGTTCCCCCGGGCAAAGGTTTTTAGCCTCACCAAAATTTCGGGTTTGCAGCGTCGAAGTACCATTGCCATTGTCGATCACATTAATATCTCTGAAGAGAGCCGCGACACTATCCACATCATCCAGATTCGGCCCTGAGGGAAGGAGGAACACCTCTAGGCGGTCATCCGTACCGTAGATGACCTTTTGCTGAGCTTTAAGGACGTTAACAAGGCTCGCATCGTCAAACTCGCGCAGGTCCTCCCTCAATTGCCGCGGCCCAGCCAGGGCAGTGTCTGTAGCCTTGGCTTCCCGGGCCCTTAGTTCCTGCAACAACGTCTCAACGGAAAGTTCTTGGAGTTTCTTGATATCAGGCATGGTTGTATCCTCCCAACTCTAATTATCTATGCACGTCTCTGCCCCGACCGGCCTTGACTGCCCCCCTCTATAAGGATTACCGCCGGCCCGGCAGGAATTCAGCGCCCCGCAGCCCGGGCCGCCTTGACCTGCTTCTGGACCGCCTGCAGCAGGTCCCGGAGGGCGGGGTCCTGGGCCGGCACCAGGACCCGGACCGTATGCCGGCGCCCGCCAGCCTCGATGGTAAGGGTGTAATGCTGATAATCAGCCGCGCCCCGGGCCGGTTCCCCCACAGTCGCGGGTAAATCGAAGAAACGGGCGGCCTCCACCAGACGTTTCAGCTCCTCTCCCTCAGATTTGTCCAACCGGTCGACTTCAATTGGAACCGGCTTACTCAAGGCCGGAAAATAGGCAATGCCACCTTCCAGGGTGAACTCGATCCGCACGTAACCTCCTGTTGTCTCAAGTTTTAGAGCTATACTGGTTCTCTTCAATAATTTCTTATCGTCGTGGCACGACGTGTCATGCCCCCTAAAACTCAGATGTTGATCCCCACCGCCGCCCAGCCGTCACGGACCGCTTGGCGCTCAGGGCCATTGGGGTCGAAGAGTCGGCCGGCGACCGCGTAGGTCGTCCGCGCGAAGCTTAGAAAACCCGTGTTCGGCTTGACTTGTGGGTCGCGCAGGGTATCGTACCAGATGCGGCCCGCCTTTTCCCAGGCGAAGCCGCCAAGCTTCGTGGCCACCTGGTAGAAGGCGTGATTGGGAATACCCGAATTGATGTGGACGCCGCCGTTGTCTGAAAAGGTGTTGACGAATTTGTCCATATGTTTGGGCTGCGGGTCCTTGCCCAGGAGTGGATCATCGTAGGCCGAGCCGGGGTCCTTCATGGAGCGCAACGCCACACCATGGATGTTGGCGGCTAAGAGTCCGGCCCCGATGAGCCAGTCGGCCTTGCCGGCCGTTTGCTTCATGACGAATTGCTTGATCAGGGACCCGAACACGTCGGACATCGACTCATTCAGGGCTCCGGACTGGTTGAAATATTGCAATTGCGCCTCGTCCTCGGTGACCCCGTGGGTCAGCTCATGGCCGATGACATCCAGCGCGATGGTGAAGCGATTAAAGATCTCACCGTCGCCGTCACCGAAGACCATCTGGACTGAGTTCCAGAAGGCGTTGTTGTATTTTACGCCGAAATGTACCGTGGCATCCAGCTTCATGCCGGAATCGTCGATGGAGTTCCGGTCAAAAATCTGCTGGAAAAAATCAAACGTGGCGCCAAGCCCGTCATAAGCTTCGTCCACCGCCACGTCACCGGACGGGCCCTGTCCTTCGGCCCGGACCAGAGTCCCCGGCAGGCCTTCGCTCTGGCCGGCCGTGTAGATAGTCCGCTGTTTCATCGGGGTCAGCAACGGCGCCGGTGCGGCCAGCCGTTGCGGGGCGAACCGCGCCGCCTGGGTGGCAAGCCTCATTGACCGGAACGTGTTGTCCACAGCTTTGGTCCTCAGCGCCGCCGCTCGTTGCTGCGGCGTGCCTTTCTGGGCGATCTGGTCGAGGACATATGGCGGGACGATGCAGAAAATCGAATGCCGCTGGTGAGAATGCTGACACATGGTAACACCTCCCAAGATGAGAAATAAGCTGCCCCTGTATGCGCCCGCGACCACAACTGGCAGCAGGTTGCGGTCGGGTAACCCTGGCCCGGGTTAAACCCTTAAACGGTTATCTTGCCGAAGACACCTTTTATCCTATAACAAGATTAATATCTATTTTATTAAAGTCAATATATTATTATTTAAATAAAGTATATTATTTTTTAATTCCTGGCATACCTGGCCATTGCTGCTCCACCACAGTAATGAAGTTTCTGCTGTGGCAACGAGATATTTTCTCCAGGGTCTAGTGTCATGCTTCATAAATAATATGACAATTATATTGCAGGGCCAAACCACTAGCTGTTTTAAAGTCCCCCTTTTCTAAAGGGGGATCTAGGGGGATTTTTGGGCACTTATTTATTCCCTCTGGCCTCTTTGGAAAAGGGATGAATAGTTAAAACACCAAGGTTTAAATGTCACAGCAATTATGAAGCGCCACACTGGCAAATCTAAAGCCGGCTGTGGGGCGAACCTACGTTCGCCCCACAGCCGGATCAGGAAAAATTTCCACAACTGACTTGAATTTGTTTGATTTATTTCCGACTTTATGGAAACATCGAATTACTCATCCTTTTATAAAATCATCAGTAAATCTTAAAACAAAGTGTGGTTTGCACCGCTGGGCCGACTCTTTATAGTCAATTGGCTGCATGAGGCGGCCTGAGGTCTGCTTTGTGACGTTTTGCCAGCGCCAAACTTAACGGGAGAAAAAAGTATGCATCCGGCAGATGGGATCACAAGACGGAAAAATCGAGCCCTCTGGATTGCGGTAATGGCTGCGATACTATCCCTAACCCCGGCCCCCTCCCAGGCGACCGATCTCATCGTCGATGGCTTCACGTATAACGTCACCGGCAACCTAACCTACGACCAGGAAATCATCGGCCAAAACACCACCGGCGTCATGAATCAGGGCAGTTTTAACAATCAGGTCAAGCAAAAACTCACTCTCGGTCTGAACGGCGGCAGCACTGGCACCTATAACCTGACCGGCGGCAACCTCCTGGTGCAGGGTGCTGTGAACATCGGCAGCGCCGGCACATGGCACCTTCACCCAGAGCGGCGGCACCCATAAAGTCACCGGCAGCTTGAACTTGATTGAATCCGGCACCTACGACCTCAGCGGCGGCAGCCTGAGCGCCTCGGAGGAGATAGTCGGCTACTCCGGCGACTGCTCCTTCACCCAGAGCAACGGCACCCACACAGTCCAGAACACTCTCACCGTGGGTTTCCAATCCTTCGGCTCCCCCGCCACCTACACCTTAACCGGTGGCACCCTCAAGGCTACCACTGCAAACATCGGCTTACAGGGTTCCGGGGCCGTCGTCCAGACCGGCGGCAGCCATACCGTCACCAGCCAGCTTCACCTGGGCCGTACCAGCGGCATCGGCAATTACGAACTAAGCGGCGGCACTCTCTTCGTCCAGGATGAATTCATCGGCCTGCAAGGCGAAGGACGCTTCCTCCAGAACGGCGGCGTTCATACGGCCGGGTCTCTGGCCATCGGTGCTAATCTCTCCGGCCAGGGTTCCTACTCCATCAGCACCGGCACCCTTACCGCCGGCCGGGTGGACCTGAACCAGGGCGGCGAGTTCAGTCAATGGGGCGGCACCGTCAATGCCGCCATCTTCAACCAGTATGGCGGGCTGGTCCTGGGAGACCTGGAGAACCGGGGCGCCTTCAATTATTATGCCGGGACCTTCTACGCCCGGCTCCACAATTATGGTTCCGTCAGTTTTAAAACCGATTTTGTTGCCTGGTACGGATTGGCCAACTATGCCGCCGCACCTTTAGCCATCGATAAAACTGTGACCTTCGTTAACGGGGGGCTGGACAATCAGGGAATCATTATCCTGAACCGCGGCGCCCTGATAAGCTATGGCACCGTGCTGAATAATACCACCGGCACCCTAAGCGGCGCCGGCTCCATTGCCGGCAGTTTTATCAACCGCGGCACACTCAAACCGGGCCTCTCGGTGGGCACGATTTCCGTGGCCGGGAGCTACACTCAGACCAGCAGCGGTAAATTACAGATGGAAATAGCCTCTGCCGCTGAATTCGACCGCTTGCGTGTCTCAGGCTCTCCGGGCACCGCCAGCCTGGCCGGCACCATTTCCCCCGTCTTCCTGCCGGGTTATCATGCCCGCCCGGAACGACGCCCTTTCCCTGATCACCACCACCGGCGGCCTCACCGGAAAATTCCGTCCTCTCGCTAACCAGGAGCTTACCCCGATTCTCTCCTGGCAGCCCCGGTATACCGCCACCGCCTTTGAGCTGGTGGCTTTTCCCAACTTTGCCGGGCCCGGCCTGCCCCTCAACGCCAACCAGTCCAATGTCGGTGCCAGGCTGAATGAGATCAACGCCTCGGCCCGGGGCGACCTGGCCGACGTGCTGGATACCCTGGCGCAACTGCCCACGGGGAACGCCGTCGCCGAAGCCTATCAGCAGATTTCCCCGGACAAGGCATCCGCCCTGCCGGCCCTGAGCCTGGCCGGTGCCATGATGCAGTGGCGCCACCTGACCAACCGCCTGAGCTACCAGCGCTGGCGCCAGGGCGGTATCCCCTCCCTGACCGGGGGCGGTTTGGGCTCCTTTAACCTCTCCTACTCCCGCCTGGCCGGACTCATGCTGGCCTATAACGGCGCCGACCTCGGCAGCCTGGTCCGCGGCACGCCTCCGGAACCCGGGGACTCCGGCCCCTCGGGGGTCTATACGGACTTTGTGGCCACCACGGCCTCCCAGGATTCCTCCGCCAACCAGACGGGCTACCATTTTAACATCTTCGGCTTTGCGGCCGGGGCCGATTACCGCCTCCGAGAAGATCTGCTCCTCGGGCTGGGCACCGGCTATTATTACACCACGGCAAATTACCAGGGCTCCGGAGGCTCCGCCCAGATCAGCAGTATCCCTTTCTATGCCTATGGCGCCTTTACCCCGGGAAATTTTTATGTCATGGGTTCCCTCGGCTACACCCTGAACCTCTACGACTTAAACCGTGATCTGACGTTTGGCGGCCTCAGCCGCACGGCCAACGGTTCCGTCAACGGCAACCAGTTGAATGCCGCCCTGGAAACCGGCTATGACCTGAAACTAGCGACCCTCACTCTGACTCCCGCGGCCTCACTCTACTACGCCCAGGCCTGGGTGGACAGTTTCCGGGAGAGCGGGGCCGGTTCCTTGAACCTGGCGGTGGACTCCCAAAGTGCCCAATCTCTCCAGAGCGGCCTCGGCCTGCGCCTCTCCCGCCCCTGCCAGGTCAAACAGACCCTCGTGTTCCCCCAGGTGTACACCTTCTATCAGCATGAATTCGCCAACCACAGCCGGGGACTGGACGCCCGCTTGGCCCAGGCCGGCAACACCTTCGCCTTCCAGACGGACTCTCCCCAACGGGATTTCGCCGTCCTCGGAGCCGGACTGGCCTTAGGATTGACCAAAAATCTCCTGCTCCAGGCAAACTACAATGTTGAACTAGGCCGGGGCAACTACACCCCCCAATTCTTCAGCGGCGGCCTGCGCTGGGATTTTTAACCCTAATGAGTATCTTTATGAGACTCTTGCAAAGGGAAAAACCATCTTTTTCCCCCTTTCCTAAAAGGGGGTCTGGGAGGATTTAAAAGTTTGCCCTCGCGCCGAAAAATGATTATCCTTTCATACATCAAGACATCTATATCGATTGCCAAAATTTCTGTCCTTTTTGTAGGGGCGGGTCTCAGACCCGCCCTGATAATAACTAGTTCTCATCCGGAAACAATGATGCGAACTAATAAAGTTTCTGATTTGGAAACGAGATAGTTTCTGCAAGGTCAAGGAAATCAAGGGGTTGTGCGGAGGCGAACCTTCGTTCGCCAAACCAGGAAGCCCGCCGATTGACGCAGAAATTGCGGAAAATAGCCGTTTCCGGGGCGGGGTGAAACAATGATTGAATATACCATTCATCCGCTGGTGGTGGGCGCCAATGCCACCGACCAGGGCATCATGACCTACCTGAAAGGCTACGGCAAGAGGATCTGGATCCCCATTTATGTCTTCTACCTCGAGGGCGGTAAGGAAAAAATCCTGGTGGACACCGGCCTGGAGCAGTTCGTCGTCCCCCCGGAAGTGGCAACCGAGTACGGTATCAAAATCCAGGAATTTGAAGACGCCCTGGCCACCTATGGCCTAACGCCGGAGGATATTGACGTCGTCCTTCATACCCACCTGCACAACGACCACTGCGAAAACGACTACAAATGCACCAACGCCAGGGTCTACGTCCAAAAGCGGGAATACGACTTCTTTAAAAACCCCCATCCCGTGGATCACCGCTATTTCCCCGATCTGCTCGACGACAATGAAGTAGTCCTCTTAGACGGCGACCAGGAAGTCAGGGACGGCATCAGCGTCCTCCTGACCCCGGGCCACACCGTCGGCGGCCAGTCCATCGTCGTCAACACCAAAAAAGGCAAGGCCGTGATCACCGGTTTCTGCTGCAATGAACAAAATTTCCCGGCCTCCGGCCCCTGCGTCCCCCCCGGCGTCCACCTTAACCTCATGGACGCCTACGACAGCATCAGAAAAGTCAAAGAGGTCGCCGACATCATCCTCCCCCTCCACGACCTCAGCCTCGGCCGCCACCGCAACATCCCGGACTAATACGCCCCGGGGGCTATTTAATTCCAGGTGAGGCCATGTAATCCCCGGTGAGGCCACTTTTCTATCTCTTTTCTGGTTCCCAAGTTGTACTTGGGAACCTAATAATCCGCCAAGCTCTGCTTGGCCACCTTTATTCCCTTCTCCCCTCGAAGGTAAATTTAAATGGAGCACAGGCGCCCCCGCCTGTGTGCCTTTTTATACCTCGTTATGATTTTTAAACGCGCTAACTTTTGGCAATCTTCCTAACCGCCATTACCCCTAAGATCAAACCAGGAATCAGAAAGTCGGGGCCATCCAATTCCTTCTGGGCTATCTAATTCCCGGTGGGGCGGGCCTCCGCGCCCGCCCTCCAAAAACCTCTCTCACCCTGTCTAAGCCTTCCAAACCTGGAGGACAACACAATCCTCGCACCCTGTGTTTTCCTTTCTGCAATTTTCATCATAGGTTTACATATTTCTCCAACAGTGCTATAAGCATTAATATGCCGCATGTATCTACTCTCCTCCTCATGGCGATGTTGTTTGAAGAGAAGCAGGAGGCCCGTTGATGGACGTCCAAGAAGCATTGGCGATTCTGGCCCGGCACCGGGAGGAGTTAGAGGCCGCCGGTGTCAAAAGCCTGGCAGTCTTCGGTTCTACGAGCCGCGGGGCAGCCACCGCCGCCAGCGACATCGACCTTCTGGTGGAATTTTCCCGGCCCCTAGGCCTGCTGGCCTTTATCCGCCTCCGTCACCGCTTGGCCGAAATACTGGGGCGGCGCGTGGATCTGGTCACCCCCAAGGCCCTCCGGCCTGCCTGGCGGGACCGCATCCTGAGCGAGGCCCGGCATGCCGTTTAGAGACTGGGAAATCTTCGGATAAAACCGGCTTACGTCGCCGGTTCCCTCCTCATCCGGGTTTCTTCAGGATAATCAAAAACCGGGGTTTCCATTAATCTGGTGGGCTTCCTACCCCCTTTGATCAGAGTCTGGATATGTTCCACGGTTTCAGGAGAGAAAAACTGTTCCCCGGTCTCCCTACACACCCGGGCCGGCACCTGCTCAATGATGTAAAATTTTCCACCGTACTCCAAAGAATACGTAACTTTTGTCTCAATCATGGTTTCCTTCATGATTACATCCTCATGGCTCTTGCTTCCTTCTCTTAAAATCCACCCATAAATCAGCATTTGGCTCATAAAGAGTGATGATCTTGATCAGAGGACGATCGGGATAGCTACTGAGTATATGTAATGGTCGTCCTGATTTCGTGAATCCCAAAATCAGGCAGCTTGGGCCATATTTATCATCGGGATAATCTTCAACAAACTCGATTAAGCCCGATAGTGCCTCTTCAAGTTCTGCTACGCTAATGTTACGGATGATACTTTGGTCAACAGCATGCTTTGAAAACTCATACTGCCGTCTTAATATTTTATTCTGGATTTTGTTAAGTTTCCCCTTACTCATGATTACATTATAGCAGATCAGGTGAGCATCCGCATCAGCCACAGTTTTTAGGTTATCGGGGAAAACTGGAAATCTTTGACAAGGGCCGGGACGCCAAATGGCACCGTCTGGAACAAAAGGGGTAATACCACATTAATGTGGGAATAAATGTGGGGATAACTTTCTTGACTTGAGAAAGTACATGTATCTAATCGCCACCTTGCCTAAAATGCAGGACAAGCTCCGTCCCTGTTATCCGTCTTTCTCACTCAGTCCTCAATCCTCATCACTGCCTTTACCACTCAGGACCTGTAGGGCTGGAAAGCACCCGCAGGGCGGCGGAGCCCAAGCGTCTCCCGCCTTTGGTCTGCTCAGACCTGGTGAGAGGTGAATTAGCCATTACTACTAGCGCGGTCTTGGTGCCTTTTGAAGTTAACCAGGAAATGATGCATGGCGGCCTCCAGAGGTTTGCTGCCAAAGAGTTCTTGCAGGCGGACTGGCTCTTGAAAGGTCAGCACCCCCTGGTTATCAAGTCTTTTCTCAAAAACTCTCTTGACTTGGGAGAAGCTGCGGTCATTCAATTAGCCCTCTTAGAAGGTATCAAGACCGTCTGTATTGACGAAATGGTCGGTCGACGTATGGCTCGATTAAATGATCTTCTGGTTACCGGCTCCATCGGCGTGCTTGTGCGCGCCAAACGTGAAGGCCAGTTAAACTCTTTGACTGCCGCCATCCAAAGAATGCAGGACAAGGGTATCTGGCTGAGCCAAAGGGTCATCGATTTTGCCCTTGCCCAAGTAGGGGAATAATCCAGGACAGTCGCCGACGCCCACCTTATAACGCCTCCCACCTCCTTTCCCTGGTTCCCAAGGTGTCCTTGGGAACCTGAATAATCCGCCAAGCTCTGCTTGGCCACCTTTATTCCCTTCTCCCCTCGAAGGTAAATTTAAATGGAGCACAGGCGCCCCCGCCTGTGTGCCTTTTTATACCTCGTTATGATTTTTAAACGCGCTAACTTTTGGCAATCTATCCTAACCGCCATTACCCCTAAGATCAAACCAGGAATCAGAAAGTCGGGGCCATCCAATTCCTTCGGGGCTATCTAATTCCCGGTGGGGCGGGCCTCCGCGCCCGCCCTCCAAAAACCTCCCCCACCTCTTCCCCCCGGTGGCACAGGCTTCGTTCTATCTCGTTGCCAAGCTCCCGCTTGGCAACGCCATTTCCTGCGAAGCTCCCGCTTCGCCACCTCCTATCCCTCAAATTCCCGAAAATAACCCCGGCAGAGCAATCCAGTACAGGCAGGCCCGGTGGGGCGGGCCTCCGCGCCCGCCCTCCAAAAACCTCCCCCACCTCTTCCCCCCCGGTGGCACAGGCCATGGCCCAAGGGATGACTGCCCGGGAAATTAAATTGGCTCTGGAATGGGACGATGGCTGCTCAACCCCACACAACCGGCTCCAAAGGCTCCATGAAGATGTTCCCATAAGTAAGAGAGAGAAAACTCCAAACAATACAAGACAATTGAGCCAAAGGAGGTTAAGATAGAAAAACTGGGAAAAGAGCTTAAACCAAATCGCCCAAGCCGGTTATTCCTATGGCTACGTCTCCTATATTGACACCCTCACCGGCCAAAAATTCTTCCTGGTAGATGCCATAAAAGGAGATGGCCCCCGGATAGCCGTCGCCAAACCCACCATGACCGAAGCAGTCCAGGAGTTAATGCGGCTTCTGGGTATCGAGACTGAAAAGGATAAATAAACCAAGTCATGTTCCTCCCATCAAAATCAAAACTCATCTTTTCAATCATCCTCTCCCTATTATTCACCTCCCCCCTCTGGGCCGAAGAATTTACCGGCAAAGTGGTGGGGGTCTCCGATGGCGACACCATAACAGTCATGCGCCTGGGCCGGGGTGAAAAAGTTCGGCTCTATGGCATTGATTGTCCAGAGAAAGGCCAAGCGTTCGGCAATCGGGCCAAACAATTTACTTCTGAGATGGTCTTTGGTAAGGAAGTCCTGGTCAAAACCCATGGCTGCGATAGATATGGCCGGATATTGGGAGATGTGTTTTTACCAGATGGCCAGAGCCTCAACCAAGAATTAGTCCGGGCTGGGTATGCCTGGTGGTTTAGGAGATATTCCAATGATGTGACATTGGCAAGGCTGGAGGAGGAGGCCAGGGCTGCGAAGGTGGGGTTGTGGGCCGATCCGCATGCGGTGCCGCCGTGGGAGTAGAGGAGGAGTTGTCGGAATTAGTGGATGAATGCTTAGAGCCAAAACTTACTTTGATAGTCAGCGGAATTAAAACTGCAAAATTACATATATGAAATTATTATTGGAATCAGCAATGTCCGGTTAGGAAATTGCAATAGGGTATAAAAAATTTATGAATAATTTTCGGGGAATTGCATTTTTTGCTTGACAAATCCGATTGTGAAAAAGTGAACAATTTCGTAATATCCTTTAATTACAAGGAGTTACGAAATTGCCGCACTCTATCGATGCTCAGTACAGCAACAAAAGGCCGCCTTCCCTAAAGGACTTATGGCACCCAGTTGAACGTATCGATGATACCGTTCCTCCTCTTGAGGCGCGAGGGAATAGACCCTTGAAATTGACCTTCGAACATCAACTTAAATCTCTCGTCTGCTTTCATCTGGAAGAACACGATTCCGCCCGGCATCTCCTCCAATTCTTGGAGGAGGATGAATATGCCCGGGAATTTATCGCCCCTCCCGATGGCATTAAAAGAAGTAGTTATTGTGAAGCTATCAATACCCGTGGTCTGGAACAGCTCATCTATGTTTACGAGAAGCTCAAGGAACAAGCCACCCAAACTTTACCTTTGGAACATCCTGAATTGGGTGATTTAGTTGCTATTGATGGCTCCTTGATTGATGCCGTGATGTCCATGACGTGGGCCGACTACCGCAAAGGCGCCAAAAAGGCCAAGGTGCATCTTGGCTTTAACATCAATCAGTCTATCCCTACCAAGATATTCTTTACCGATGGCAAGGGTGATGAGAGACCTTTTGTGAGCCGCATTCTCTCTCCCGGTCAGACCGGCGTCATGGATCGGTATTACCAATGCCATAAAAATTTCGATCAATGGCAAGAGGATGAAAAGCATTTTGTCTGTCGAATTAAGGCCAACACCAGAAAGACCATCATCGAAAGTCGGGATCTGCCAGCCGACAGCATTGTCTTTTTTGACGCCATCGTTTTGTTGGGTACACCCTCTGTAAACCAGACTAAAAAGGAACTCCGGCTCGTTGGGTACCGCATTGGCCACGCAGAATACTGGGTGGCCACCGACCGCAATGACCTCTCAGCCGAACAAATCGCCCTGATTTATAAGCTCCGTTGGGAGATCGAAAAATTTTTCGGCTGGTGGAAACAGCACCTCAAAGTTTATCATCTCATTGCCAGAAGCGCCTATGGCTTTATGGTTCAGATGATAGCCGGACTCATTACCTATCTCTTACTTTCCATCTATTGCCAAAAGCATTATCAGGAAAGGGTTTCCATAAAAAGAGTTAGGGAATTACGCATCAAAATCCAAAATGAAACCCGTGAGCTTAAACTTGAAAATGATGAAATCTGTCGCCATGATCATTTCACACAGACCCATGCAAAAACTTAACCGGACATTGCTGAATTGGAATAGTCTTTTTAAATTACAGGCAACGCATCTATAGCAGTTAACAACTACTGGCAAATTATTAATAGCCCAGAAAAAGATAGCGGTGCGGCGGATATTAAGATCATCTGCCACACCGCTTGTTCGTTAAAAACTCAGTATTGTATGTTACTGGACCCTTTTCACTACCGGCGGCTCCCAGGAGCCGTCGAGGATACCCTCCTTGCCCCAGTAAGACCGGATGTAGAGGGAAAAGGGGCCATTGGGGGCGGGCAGCCAGTTCGACTCCTTATCTTTACCCGGTGATTTGGCCCCAGCATAGAGGGAGAGGGAACCGTCGGCGTTCTGTTTCAAGTCCTTATTCTTGGTCCCGAGGGAATACCGCTTGAGGTCGTTCGGATTAAAAAAGTGGTGCTCGTTGTAAAGCGTCAGGGACCAGAAACCTTTTACGGGAGGAAGCTCTCCCTTGGCAAAGGTGATTTCATAACTGCCTTTGCCATCGAGGGGCGCACCCGTAGAGTCGTTGTCCGTGTAAAAATATTGGGTTTCCTCCGGCTTGTTATCGAACATATTCGATTTGGCCGTCCCAGTCCGGTTGAAATAATCAGTGCCAAACCTGGCGTTGTTGGTGGAACGGTTCCAACCATTGCCTGCGGGCCGGCCGTTGTGTTGCCACTGCAAGAAGGGGGTGATTACTTCGCGTTCAGTTTCCACGGCGACATCGACGAGGGCTTTCTTGATGGCCGGATCTTTGGCGGCAGTGTCCAGCATAACCCGGAACTGGCCGTAGAGGGCCTCCTCACCGGGCAGCGGCGCCACCTTGTCCAGGACCTCCCCAAACTGATCAAAAAATTTCTCCGGCACCACCCATTGGGTTTCACCGCCGGTACCCTTGGGGCCGGGGATGGCCGGCGCTTTGCTCCAGTCAATGGTCTTCATCTTGCCGTCGAACTCCTTGAGGGGATAGACAACGATCCGGTTGATCACCGGTTGGATCGCCTGCCGGTCGGCAGCCGTATTATCCATGAAGACTCGGGGGATGATGTTGGCCATTTCCGTGGAGGAGCGAATCACGCTACTGATGCCGGCCGGCGTCTGGCCTTTCCAGTTGGGCCCGACGATCAGGTAAAAGCCCGGTTTTGTGGCGTAGGGTTTACCGATCGCTGCAAACTGGTCTGTACGGGCGTCATAGAGGGCATAGATCCAGAAGCGGTCCCCAAAATCAGGGACCTGGACGACAACGGGCTCTTCATCGAGGGCGAAGAAACCGAGGCCGTAGACCACGTCCTGATTCGGACAGGTGACGAAATTCTGGCCTGGATCAATATAGTCACTGAGCATGCCGACGTGCCCGCGGGGAGCCACCGGCAGCACGTCGTTGAGGCGCCCGGGTTGCGGCGCCTGGGTAACAGAGGCGCGGCGGTTGATCATGTTGACCATGGGCCAGCCCCAGATATAGGCAAGGCGGCCTATGGATTTGGCATATTCTGGATGCATGACCACACCTTTCGCAGGCGCGGTCACTTCGGCGGCAGTCTTGGGTAGCGGGACTTGCTGGGCCAAGGCTGGAAGCGTCACTAAGAGAGCCAAAATAACGAATACAGTCACAGGTAAGATATTCTTGTATGTCATAGCTGTCGCCTCCTTTTGGGATGGTTTGGTTCATTTATAAGGCTATCTCCTTTCATTTTACTTATTCCGCCTTAACGAGAGGCGGCGGAAAATACTTGCCGTCGACGATATCCTGTGACGGACCGTAGAACCGGAAGGTCAGATTATAGTTTTGCCCCGCCGGGGTCGGCAGCCAGTTAGCATCGGCAGTCTGGACGGGCTGTTTAGGCGCAAACCACAGGGTCAGTGAGCCGTCCTCGTTGAGCTTCACCCCTGATTCCTTATTGAGCAGGAAACGGTTTAACGGGTTGGGGATGACCTGAAACTTCACAGAATCAACCGCAATGACCGACCAGAAATACCGGACCTTGTCGATGGGCAGGGCGCCTTTAGGGAACTCGAGGCGGTAGGTGTTGCCGCCATCCAGGGGAGTGCCCTTGCCGTCGGTGTTGGTCTTGAAATAGACTACCTCGCCGGTGTTGTTGGCCCAGATGCCGATGAGATTGATCACCGTCCGGGAGACGTAGTCGCTGCCGTAATTGCCGATGGTGTTTGGGCGGGCCCAGCCGTTCTCGATCTGCCCCAGTTTTTGCAACGCCTCCTGGAACCGGGGCAGGGCTTGGGACTGGATCACCTTATCCACCCGGTCCCGCCCGGCTTGGCCGGACTTCACCAAGGCCGCCACTGCCGTTACTTTCTTTTGCAGTGGTTCCATGCCAGGGTTGATATCGGGCTCGCTGGCCAAAATCTTGCCAGCCTGGTCAAAGGCTGCGGCGCCGGGCATCTTGTCATTGGTAAACAAAGGAATAGCCACCGGCGGGGTGATCTTCACGGTCGCCGGTGCGGTCAGCTTAAACTGCTGCTGCAAACGCTCCGCTTCGGCGGGGTTGGAGCCCAGCTCCACCCGGGCCAGCACTCGGCTCTTTTTGCTGGGCACTTCCACTTTGAGGGCATCGCCGGGGATTGTAGGATTGGAGCCCTTTAACACCAGGGCGAACTTGCCGTGGGGATGATTAGAAAAGGTGCGCTCATTAATATTAACCGTCGTTTCCCCCCACCCGTTGAGCATCTGCCAGGTGTAATATTGGCCTTTTTTGATTTCCGGTACTTCTATAATCACCGGGGTGTTCTCGTCAAGGGCAACCCAGGCTTCCGAGTAGGCCACATCCAGGTTCGGGTTGGCCCAGGCCACGCCGCCGGGTTTGCGGTGGATCACCGTATTCCACTTGAAGCCCTCGTTCTTGAAGTCAAGATGCTCCTGGCGCAGGACGAGAAACCGCCCTAAAAGGTAGAGGTAGGCGTCTGAGATGTCCTGGTCGGATACTTGAGGACAGGCCTTTTGTTTTTCAGCGGCAAGCGCCGGGTTGGCAGCCCAGCCCGCCGTGAGCATGCTCCCTAAAAGGGCGATACACAAAAAGATGATGGTTGCTTTCGATATTTTCTGCATGGTGTGTTTCCTCACTGAAGATAGATTTTTTTCGATTAGGGAAATCTGTCGATGAGCATTGGCCGAACCCATGGGCAAAACTGCATAAAATATTTTTCTTCAATAGTATATAATATTAATATTATTGAATTGATAATCAAGGCGACTCATTGTCCGAATATCGCCAATCTGCTGGCATTGGGGAACTACTTTCAGAGACTTTGGCGGGAAAGAAATTAAGAAGACATATTTCCTGAGGGCGGGGTGTGAAGCCTTCTCCAATTCCAGGCCTTTTTCATCCTACTGATGCTCTTCCAATGGCAGCGGTTTTTGAACCGCATGCGAACCCCCTGTCAAAAAAATATCTTACCAGCCACGCCGTTGTTGTGACGCAGGCCCAATTGGCCTTAACTTATCTTGAGGGGAAAGGCTGCTCCTTAGCTTCGCGCCCAGGGCGAATGAAGACTTTAGATCATCGAGACAAAAAGGCAAGAATGGATATAACAGGCATTTGGACTGGTTACACATTACTTGCCACTACACGTAATAAAAAGATGATTGACTAGAACTGATTCGAATGCCATCATCTACCTGTTTTTTCTAAAGAAATGGAAAAAGGAGGTAATGATGAGCTTCGAAACAGTTTTAGAGGAAAGCAGACCTTTTCGCCAGACAATCTCATCTCCAATTTCACCTTTAGATTCAAAATCACCTCAATTTGTCCCTAGCGTGTCGGACTCCGGGGAATCAGCACTTCCGGAGTCGAGGCATCTCCTGATCGATACCTATCAGAAAAAACTGCATGACCGGGGATTGTTTGGCTGGCCGCAGGTAAGGGACTATTTGTTGAACCAAAAACGGCGCAACTGCCGGGCGAGCACCATCCGGAACAGCTTTATCAACCTGGCACTCTTTTTATCTTACTTGAAGGAGAGAGGTCATACCGGTATCGAGACCATCACCCGGGAAGACCTGAGCAGTTATATCGAAGCTGAACAGGACCGGGGTATGAAGCCCAGGACCGTCTCTACCCGGTTGCGGCATCTCTATGCCTTCCTGAGGTATCTGGAAGATCGAGGAGTAGTGCATCCTGACATCATGAAAAGAAAGCTGCGAGTCAAGGTTCCCGAAGGCTTGCCCCGGGCCATGGATCCGGAAGATGTCCGGCACCTGCTGAGCCTCATCGACAAGCCGCGCGATCGGGCCATGATCCTGGTATTGCTGCGGACCGGGATGCGCATCGGGGAGTTGTTGGCCACCCGGGTGAGTGAGGTTGACCTGAGAGACAAGCGTATCTTGATTATGGAAGCCCAGAAGACCCGGATCGGCCGGGTGGTCTACTTAAGCGAGGATGCCTGCCGGGCCTTAAGAGTCTGGCTTAAGATGAGAGACCCGGAGAAATCCTTGTTGTTTTATGGGCAGGGGCGACCAAGCTTGAGCTACACGGCGGTACGGGTGATGTTCGCCAAAAATCTGCAGATGGCCGGTTTATCGTCCCGGGGGTATAGTCTGCATTGTCTGCGGCATACCTGTGCCAGCGAACTGTTAAATGCCGGGATGCGATTAGAGTGTCTGCAACAGCTTTTAGGTCACAGCAGCATCGAGATGACCCGGCGCTATGCCAGGCTGACGGACAACACCCGCCGGGAAGAATACTTCCAGGCCATGGCCATCATCGAAAAGGGAGAAATTTATGGCCATTACCACCGCCCTGATCAATTACCGCCGGTTCTTGAAGAGACGGAATTACTCCGGCCATACGCTTAAGCACTATATGAACACGCTGAAGCATTTTATCCTGTGGCTGGATGTACGGCTCGAAACCGTGGACCATAAAAAGCTCCTGGCCTATATCGATTATCTCTTGGACCGGGGGCTGCAGCCGAAAACGATCAACTGCCATCTGGACAGCATCCGGGGATTTTATCATTACCTCATCGAGGAGGAGCAGGTGCAGATGGTGAACCCGGTGAAACGCGGCTATGCTCTGCGGCTGTCCCGGCCTCTGCCCCGGCATCTCCGAGATGAAGAAGTTGTGCAGCTCCTCGGGGTGATCGAGGACCGCCGGGACCGAGCCATGTTCATGCTGATGCTGCGCTGCGGGTTGCGGGTGGAAGAGGTAACCCGGCTAAAGCTGCCGGCGATAGACTGGCGCCGACGCCAGGTTTTTGTGTACCAGGGGAAGGGCGCCAAAGATCGGGTGGTCTATCTGAGCGATGACAGCTACGAGGCCCTGTTGCATTACCTCCGGGTGAGGCCGACCAGTCGGGCCAAAGAAGTCTTCCTGGTGGGGAAAGGGAGATGTCAAGGCAAAGGTATCTCGGTGCGCGGCATCCAGAAACGCCTGGAGCATTATGCCCGGGAGGCAGGCCTGAAGGTGTCATGCCATCAACTGCGGCACACCATGGCCACGCAACTGCTCAATGCTGATGCGGCCCTGGTGACCATCCAGGACCTCCTGGGGCATACCCGGATAAAGACCACCCAGCGCTACTGCCGGGTCTCCAACACCAAAGTGCAGCGGGATTATCACCGGGCCATGGTGGTGGTCATGGAAAGAACTTCTGAGGGAGAGGTATGAAGAAATATTTTATCCCCCAGAGCCGCTCCGGCAGAGGCGCCTGCTCCGACGAGCTAGTTAGGGCCCATTCTCGCAGGCGCCTCTACCTCCGCTCCCGCCTTCCGGGAAAGAAGATTACAGAGGGAGGTAAAATATGATAAAAACTTAACAGAAAAAGGCGAAAAAGGAAAACAACACTGTAACTAACCACAATTATTAGAAGAAACAGGATTTATTACGTATAGCTTGCCACATCCGCAACTTAGCGTCCAAGTGGTAAAAATGCCAAATATGATCTGGTGATTGCAACCCCTCGAGTTTTTCAAAAGTTTCGATTGAGGGTCGCCAATCCCACTTTAATTTTCTGCCTCTATCAATCTTCCCCGCGCCGGCAAAAACGCCAAAAGGCGGGATGCGCTGCGCTTTCCCGCCCTACGCCTGCTACGCCTGCTTTCCCACCATGGCCCTTCTTGAAGTAGCCAAACTGGACCTTCGCCAGGTGATGGTGGGCGGTGCCCACCCTACGCAAAATTCCCCTTTTGCCATTTTCCTGCTCCCCCTTTCCTCTATTCCCTGTTCCCTCCTCCCTTTTCCCTGTTTTTGCGACATCTGTCTCATCTGTTCTGGTTAATTTCCCCAACTTTTGTTAAAAGCTGATCAAAGATGGAGGTCGGGTAAGCTCAGCGCCTCCCGCCGATAACAAACCGAAAACTGTCTTTTTAGCTGTAAGCCCTTTTTTTAAGCTGTTAACCGAAAACCGAAAACTGAAAACTGAAAACTAACAACTGGCCACTAACCACTAATTCCGGAGGAATTAAAAATGTCATGCACCATCTGTAACCACCCGCAGCGCCAGGCAATCGACCAGGCCTTAGTCGCCGGGTCCGCCACCCTGGCCGCCCTCGGCCAGGAGTACGGCCTCAGCACCTCCGCCCTGCACCGCCACAAGGCGCACCTGCAGGCCAAAATCAGCCAGGCCCAAGGCAAGCTTCAGGAAAACCTTCTCCTGGGCTGCTTTTTCTGGCTCAGCCAGGCCCTGGAAATGTCCATGCGGACCGCCCAGGCCGCTGAGGCGGAAAATAACCACAAAGGTGTTCTCCAGTCCCTCGGCCAGGGTATCCGCATCATCGCTATCATCCTGAAACAGGATTTCCAACTGGCCCCGGAGGCGATCTACCAGATCCTGGTCTCGTCCCAGTGGGCCAACCAGGCCGGCCTCCTGCCTGACGACCCCCAGATCCTGGCCCTGATCCGCCAGACCCAGGCCGAAGCCTTCGCTTCCCCCTGCTCGGAAACCACGGGCGCACCCCCAGCCTCCCCGGAGGACCTGGACCCGGTCCAAGAAAATCCCCTTGGCCTGGCCCAGCCGGCTGCCCAACCCAAAACTGAAAACCGAAAACTGGAAACCGAGAACCGTCTTTCCAAGCAGCGGGAAAAAGGCGGGAAATTACCGGGAAAAACCCCTTTACGGAAGGATAATAACCAGAAAATTCAAGAGGATACGCTGTATGAAAAAATTACCGGGATCATGGACCTTCCCTTCCGGGCCAGGCAGGTCCCCTTCGAAACCCGCAACTCGAAACTCGAAACTTTATTCCCTGGGAAAATACCTGGAGACAAACCGCTCTCAGAATATATTTATGAACAAAATCTAAAAGATAGCCAATGTGAAAAAACTAGTGGGAAAGGCGCTTCGACCCAACCACATCGGCCGGCTAATGGCAACGGCGCCCCTAATTTGGCAGCCTGATCTGAATCGAAAACTATACCGGTTCTCGAAAGTTTTTTTTCACCCTGAGCGAAGGGGGAAGTGTCTAGATTCTTCGGCCCCTGACGGCGCCTCAGAATGACAAGGATGGGTCAATACTGTCAGTTATCATCTGCCCGCTAACCACTGACAACTGACCACTAATCACTGGCCCCTGTACCCTGGCCTCTGATCCCTAACCCGGCCCCTGGCCATTTACCAGTAATACTTCCGGTTTTCCCGGTAAAAGTTCACGGTGCGGGCAATCCCCTCTTTCAGGGAGGTTTGAGGCCGCCAGGAGGTCACGGCGGTAACTTTCTCCAGGTTGCTGATATAATCGCCGGTTTCCACAAAATACCGCTCGGCCGGCCATTCCACCTGTACCACTTCTGTGCCCGGCACGATTTCAGCCACCAGTTTGGCCATCTCCATAAAAGGGGTGCCGGTGCCCGAACCGACGTTATACACCTGGCCCTCGGTCCCGGACGTCCCGGCCAGGCAGAGGAAGGCTTCGGCTAAGTCCTGATTGAAGATATAATCCCGTTGCTGCAGCCCCTCGCCGTAGACGGTCAAGGGTTTGCCTTCCAGGGCCAGGCGGATAAACCAGTTGACGAT
The DNA here is from genome assembly GCA_963705135.1 of uncultured delta proteobacterium. GTDB lineage: Bacteria > Desulfobacterota > Desulfobaccia > Desulfobaccales > Desulfobaccaceae > Desulfobacca. The sequence continues at coordinate 42,311 of CAVPJB010000018.1, read as the reverse complement.
GCCATACTTGCTGTGTTTCATCTGCTGGCGGGGACCATAGGGATTGGCAATGCGCAGGCTCACGGTATCCATGCCGTGGGCGTCGTAGTAGAACCGGTAATATTTTTCCCCGGCCAGTTTGTGGATGCCATAAATGCTCAGGCAGTTAAAAGGATGGTTTTCATCCACCGGCAGGTAATCGATGGCACCATAGACAAAACGGGAGCTGGCGAAGAGCAGCTTGGCCCGGCGATTGAGCTGGCGGCAGGCCTCCAGGACTTTGAGATGACCGTTGCAGTTGATATCGAGATCCAACAGGGGATCATGGTTGCTGTCCACATAACTGACCTGGCCGGCCAGATTAAAGATAATATCTTTTCCCGGGACCACAGTTTTCACCAGTTCAAAGTCCCGGATATCTCCCTGAATAAACTCGACTTTATCTTTAAGGCCCTTGGAGATTAAAAGCATTGCCGCCATAAAGAGGCAGCATGGCATCCAGCACCGTTACGGTAGCCCCCCGTTGGGAGGCCAACATGGCGATATGACTGCCGATCATGCCGGCGCCGCCGGTAATCAGGACCCGGGCTCCCTCAATAGATGGAATTGCGATGATAATCACCTCCTGGGAAAATAAAACCTCGAAAGTCTTGAGTGTCCGGAAAGTTTATCGCACCCGTAGATGCGAGGAACCCTTATCTCCCCCCTTTTCTAAAGGGGGGTGGGGGGGGATTTCAACCTCGTCCCCAAGCTCCCGCTTGCCCCCTCTATTCTGCGGGCAACAGGTGTATTCACCTTTTTCAGCCTCGTTCCCAAGCTCCAGCTTGGGTACGACATTACCCTGCCAAGCTCCTGCTTGGCCACCTCTGCCATATAATAGTAAAAATGTAGGGTGGGCACCGCCCACCATAATTTCATTGTTTCGAGTGTGCCCCAGGCACATGCATGTTTGGGCAAAGACTGGTTCCCAAGTTGCATTTGGGAACCCAGATATGGCGCCAAGCTCCCGCTTGGCCACCTCTGCCATACAATAGGCTATCAGGTTCGACTAAATGTCACCCACCTCGAACTATAATCCTAATTTTCTCTCTCTGTCAATGAGCTCTTTTCTTTATGGACGGTTTTATGGTATGAAGTCACACATGGAGTTTATCGCCGACCTCCACATTCACTCGCATTATTCCCGGGCCACGGGCCGGCAGTTGAACCTGGAACAGTTGGATCTCTGGGCCGCGTACAAAGGTCTAGCCGTTTTGGGCACCGGCGACTGCACCCATCCCGGTTGGCTGGCGGAAATTACCGGCAAACTGCATCCCGCCGAAGCGGGCATGTATGTTCTGCCACCGAACCTGATGGTATCCCGCCGGGGTGGCGTTTTCAACGGGGAGGACCGCCCGGCCACGCGCTTTATCATAACCGGTGAGATCAGCAGTATTTACAAAAAGAACGGCCGGACCCGGAAAGTTCACACCCTGATTCTCCTGCCTTCTTTGGCTGCGGCGGCAAAACTCTCCCAACGTTTAGGAACATTGGGGAATGTGACTTCGGATGGCCGCCCCATCCTCGGTTTAGACGCCAAACATGTCCTCGAATTGGTCCTGGAAATCGATGCCGACTCCCTGGTCATCCCGGCCCACATCTGGACCCCCTGGTTTTCCGTTCTCGGCTCTAAAAGCGGCTTCGATAGTTTGGCGGAATGTTATGAGGATATGGTGGACCACATCTATGCCCTCGAGACCGGCCTGTCCTCCGATCCGCCCATGAACTGGCGGTTGAGCGGCCTGGACCGGTTTGTCCTCGTGTCCAATTCAGACGCCCATTCGCCTCAAAAGATCGGCCGGGAAGCGAATATTTTTGATACCGAACTGTCATATCCGGCCCTGGCCGCAGCTCTCAGAACCAAAGCTGGGTTTGTCGGCACCCTCGAATTTTTCCCGGATGAAGGTAAATACCACCTGGACGGGCATCGCAAGTGCGAACAGCGACTGGAGCCCGCCGACAGCAAGAAGTATCAGGGGCGCTGCCCGGTCTGCGGCAAACCGCTGACGTTGGGGGTACTGCACCGGGTCCTGGATCTGGCGGACCGGCCGCCGCAGAGTAAACCTGCCACTGCCAAACCATACCAGCATCTCATTGCTTTGCCGGAGGTCGTCTCCGAAGTAGTGCAATGCGGCCCCAACTCCAAAAAAGTTGTGGAGTTTTACTTTCGCCTGCTGGAGAATCTGGGGACGGAACTGGAAATCCTGCGGCATACGCCTTTGGCGGACCTGGCCCGGGAAGGCGGCCCTTTACTGGCGGCCGGTATCGATAAAATGCGCCGGGAAGAAGTGCATATTCAAGGTGGGTATGACGGTGACTACGGCATTATCCGCCTCTTCAGCCAGGGGGAGCGGCAGGAATTGAGCCGCCAGACCAAGTTTTGGGACCTGCCGGCTGCCATACTCCCCCCGTGCGAAACCTCACCCGGGTCCAATCCCGGCACCTCTTGTGATCCCGCCCGTGGGAGCAAGCCGCCGGCTCACCCCGATTCCTTGATCAAAACCGACCTCGACCCCCTGCTCCAGGGCTTAAACCCCAGCCAGGTCCAGGCGGTCATCCACTCCGGCAGCCCCGTACTGGTCCAGGCCGGACCCGGCACCGGCAAGACCCGCACCCTCACCCACCGGGTGGCCTATCTGTTGCACCAGGGCCTGGCCAATCCCGACCAAATTTTGGCGGTCACCTTTACCCGGCAGGCGGCCAAAGAAATGCAGGACCGGCTGCAGCAGCTTCTCGGGAGCGGCTTTGCCGTCGAGCAGCTTGCCATTAAGACTTTTCACGCTCTCGGCGCCCAAATTTTGCAGGAGTATGACGCTGACAGCCGCCAGATTGTCTCCGAAGAGGAACGCCGCCCGATCCTCCAGGCAACGGCCAGGCAGGTACGGCCTCGATGCCAAAACCTTAGACCGTCTCATCAGCCGTAGTAAGCAAGAATTGCTGTATCCGGCTGATGTACCAGCTGCTGCTGCCTGGTTGCCGGCCTACCGGGCCTATGAAGATGCCTTGGCCCACAAAGAATCCTGGGATTTTGACGACCTAATAGCCCGGACCGTGATCTTGCTGCGTCGGCAGCCCGTGGTTCTCGCCTCCTATCGACAGCGGTTTACCTCAATTCTGGTGGACGAGTATCAGGATCTCAATCAGTCCCAATATGAACTTCTGCGCCTGTTGGCCCCGGGAGACCAACCTGACCTCTTTGTTATCGGGGATCCCAATCAGGCCATTTATGGTTTTCGGGGGGCCCAACCCAAGTATTTTGGCCGCTTCACCCGGGATTGGCCCACGGCCCGCCTTATTTCTCTGCCTGAGACCTATCGTCTGCCTCCCCCCATTTTGCGCCTGGCCCGGCAAACTCTCGGGGATGAAACTCAAAACTCCCTCGTTCCCTCGATCTCGTTCAATACGTCGGATCTGCCGCCTATACTCCTGGAGGCGGCGGACTCCAAAGCCGAAGCCGATCAGATAGCCCAATTGATCGATTATCTGGTGGGCGGTGCCAGTCATCTGGCCCTGGAAGATGAACGACTCCGCTATGCGTGTCCCGAGGCACAGGCGAGCTTCAAAGACATCGCCGTTTTGTACCGGTTTCATGCCCTCGGGCAGGTTTTACAAAAGCATCTCCAGGCTGCCGGCATCCCCTGCCAACTGGCCCGGGAAGCCGCCGGCCCGGAATTCACCGGCATCGACTTCCAGGCTGAAAAAGTTTCCCTCCTTACCCTGCATGCTGCCAAGGGCCTGGAATTTCCTTACGTTTTTATTATCGGCTGTGAAGCCGGACTGCTGCCCTATGAACCTGCGGCAGCAGAAGCGGTTGACCCGGAGGAGGAACGGCGATTGTTCTACGTGGGCCTGACCCGGGCCAGCCGTCAGGTTTTTCTGTCGTCTGCCCGGCAGCGCTTTCTTTGGGGGGAAAAGGGTTCGGGCCAACTCTCTCCCTGGGTGCGCGCCCTCCAGCCGGATCTGGCTGACAACCCGTTAAAAAAACTGCACCCCCACAAAAATCGTCCTAAACAGCGGGCCTTGTTTTGATTGACGGTAAACCCCTAACGGTCAGCCCGAATCAAATCATGGCGAAGCAACTGTCCTTGTCCCCGCTTTTACTGGCCATGTTTCTAGTCTTTCTCAGCGTTCTCCCCGGCTGGGCTCAGGAGCCCAACGCCGAAGTTGACTCACCTTTGCCATATATCCATTCCATCAAGATCTCCGGCAATAAATCCGTCAGTTCCAAATTGCTTTACAATGAAATGCTCACGCCCCGCCCCCATCCATTCAGGTGGAAGAAACCACCGGTTTTAAACCCTGATGATTTAGCCAATGATATCGACCGTCTTAAAGCCCTGTACCGGCGGCAGGGTTTTTATCACACCAATATTTCTCCTGAAATGAAAGAATCTCTGGGGCAGGTGGACATTCGCTTGGTGGTTCAAGAAGGTCCCTGGATTCGGGTAGACAGAATTAATGTGAGCGTGGTGGGCAACCCTGATCAACAGGCTGTTTTAAAAGATTTTTTAAAGAAAAGTCCTCTGTCGGTGGGAGAGCGGTTCACGGAAAAAGGCTACGAAAATCTTAAGAAAGAAATTTTGAATTATCTGCTGGACCATGGCTACCCCAAGGCCCGGGCCGAGGGCGAAGTGCTGCTGAGTCTCGAGGCCAACACCGCCGCAGTCTTTGTGCAGGTGTGGCCCGGTCCCCTGTGTACCTTCGGCACTATCAGCGTCAAGGGGCAGGTTGATACGCCGGAAGCCTTGATTCGGCGCCATCTGGAAGTGAAGACCGGGGAATTATTTTCCTTGGCAAAAATCATTGCCAGCCAGGAAAGACTCTACGAATTAGATCTGTTCCGGAGCGTTGACGTGAACCCTGAGGAGGTGCCTGAGGAGCAAACAGTAATTCCAATCCTCGTGGAGGTCTCTGAAAAGAAAAAACGTTCCCTCAAGCTTGGCGCCGGCTACGGCAGTTGGGACCAGTTCAGGACCAGGGCGGTTTTCCGCTACCGGAATTTTGGCGGCGGCGGTCGCATTCTGGAAATGAGCACCAAATATTCCCGCCTGGATACTCGCTTGGAAGGCTCATTTTTAAATCCCATGATTTTCGGAACTGACCTTGATCTGGTCTTTAATTCCGGGTTCCTGCGGCGCTATTATCCTTCTTTCACCGATCGGGCCTTTTATACCCGCACCCTGCTGCAAAAGGAATTTCCCAATAAAACCAAAGTTTACCTTGGCCACGGCTTGGAGTTTGCCCGCCCCTATAACGTTACCGATCTGGCTCTGCAAGTACTCCAGGAAACCCAGCCGGGCAAATTGTACTCGGCCAATATGGTGCTATGGGGTTTGACCCGAGATACCACTGATAATCCCGCCGACCCGCAAAAAGGCGGCCAGATTTTTCTCCTCGGAGAATTGGCCCCGAAATTGATCTCGGACCAGTTACAGTTTGTCCAATCGATTGTTGAATTGCGCCAGTATCAAAACCTGGGCCGCAAAGATGTGGTCCTGGCCGGCCGGGTCAAATTCGGACTCATACCACCTATTCAAGATACCGATCAGATCCCCATCTATCGCCGATTTTTCAGTGGCGGCCCCACCAGCATGCGGGCTTACCGTATCTACTACCTCGGCCCCCGGGATCTAGCCGGCAATCCTGTCGGCGGCGAATCTGTGTTTTTAAGCAACCTCGAATTCCGTTTCCCTCTGTATGGTGACTTCAGAGGGGTGACCTTCCTTGACGCCGGCAACGTCTTTTATAAGGTGAAAGATACAAATCTGGGGCAGATTAAATATGGGGCCGGCTTCGGCCTGCGCTACCAGACGCCCATCGGTCCCATCGGCGTGGAATTCGCCTGGCCGTTAAACCCCATCAACCCGGATAAAGATAAGTATCAGATTATTTTAAATATCGGCCAGGCATTTTGAGTCTCATATCGCCATTTTTCGTTGCGCCGTGCTTGGTTACCTCTCGAAACCCAGGAAATAGTGATTATAATTGTCTAACTAGTTCTCATCCGGAAACAATGATGGGAACTAATGAAGTTTCTGATTCGGAAAGGAGATACACATGAAAAGAAGCTTGCTTATTATACTTGTCGTGTTTGCGGCCCTATCGATCACCGCAGTAGGCTGGTCGCAGGCGCAAACAGATTCCGGTAAAGCGCAATCCACCTGCCCGGTCATGGGAGGCAATATCAACAAAAATATTTACGCTGATTACCAGGGGAAGCGCGTTTATTTCTGCTGCACCCAATGCATTGCCGAATTTAATAAAGAACCGGAGAAATATCTCAAAAAGTTAGAAGCCGAAGGGGTCAAACTGGCGCCGGCCGGCGGCAAATAACCCCTTGTTATCCGATTGCCAAAAGTTTTGTCCTTTATTTTCCCCTCTCCCCTTGAGGGGCCAGCCGTTACCCACAAATATGGCTTTAAAGGTTCATCTGGTTCCCAAGCTCCTGCTTGGGAACCCAATTTCTAGCGAAGCTCTGCTTCGCAACAGAGGTATTAGATCAGTTGGAAATTGAATTTCTGAAGATATTAAAGCAGGAGCTTTAAATGATAGTGCATGCCCAAGCGGGAGCTTGGGCACGAGGGGAAGATCTCACTTGTGGGTAATGGCTAGCCTTGAGGGCAGAGGGTGAGGGGTGATTCAGACATTACTTTTGGCAACAACTATAATGGCACCCACTAGCCTGTTAGCTCGCCGCCGGCAGGGTGATATCTTTGCCCCGCCTGCGGCTCTAACTCTCCCTCAGGCCCCTACCCTGCTTTCCGGGCATTTTTTGACATTGACTTAAAAATAAACCTCGAGTATGACATAAAAAAATTTGATAACTTGTTAACTTGACTTCCTAATACCTGGTTCACTTTGAAATGCAGCCAACTTACTGGGTAACATATTGATATTACTTTATTATTTTAACCGTAAACTGCAAACTGCAAACCGAAAACGGTATCTTATCCTTACCGCGGACTTTTTGAGGGCGCCTTGACTGAGACCCCATCCCCTAAGTTCAGGTGGTGGCAGAAAGCTTTGCTGGCTTTGGGAGTGGCAGTTTGTCTCGGTCTCCTGGCCGGCTGGTTCCTGACCACGGCAACCTTTTGGGAGCGGGTGGGCTGGCGCCTGGTGGCTGCAGTTCAGGACCGGGTCAACGGCGAAGTCACCGTGGGACGGATTTCCGGCAACCTGGTCACCGGCATGGTCTTTAGCGACGTCAAAATCAGCCGGCCTCAGGGTGATATTATCCGGGTCAAGCAGTTGGAAGTCAGCCTCTCCCTGCTCTCTTTGTTCAAGCTGCAGCCGGTAATTCGCACCCTTGCCTTTACCCAACCGGAGGTTTTTCTGCAGCAGGATGGGGCCGGCGCCTGGAATGTCGCCAACCTGTTAAAGAAAAGACCGCCACCGCCATTTTCCCACATACATCTCAAGGGGATACGGATTAAAGACGGTCGCCTGCAGTTGGACCGCCCGCAACAGCGGCTAAATTTTCAGGACCTGAGCGTTCACCTCAACCTCACGATCCAATCGCCGGGCCGCCCCCAGCTCACTATCCTGGTGCATGAGGGCTCCCTTGCCGTCACTTCGCCGCCTCACCCTCGTCTCCAGGTAAACCTGGCCCTGACGTATTCGGCCCAGGAAATTCAATTTAAAAAAACCGAAATCGCCTTGGCGGACCTCCCTATCCTCAGCGTGCAGGGGCGGCTGGCCAATCTGACCGCAGAGCCGGAACTGGCGCTCCACCTCAAAATTCCTGAACTTTCCGGCCCCCAACTCCAAAAACTCTGGCCCAAATGGCCCCAAGAGGTGAATTTGCAGGCTGGTCTGGAAGCCCATGGCCTCCTCTCGGACCTGCAGGTTGCCGGCCAAGGTGCCCTCCAAAATTGTCAGTGGCATGTCAAGGGTAACTGGCAGCAAAAGGCCGCGGCTAGTCCGGAATTTAATCTCGTCATGAATTTCCGGGAGCTGACCGGGGCTTTGTTGCAAGCCTGGCACCATCAGGCCGGTATCATGGATGGCCTGACACCCCTGAGCGGGACCTTAACCCTGACCGGTACGGGCCAGCCCTGGCCCCCCGGCAAACTGCAAACCCGTTTGGAAATGCAACCCTTCTCCTACCGTCAGGCCAAGATTGAGGCCAGCACGCTAATTCTAGAGTCGGAGGGAGACCGCCTGCAGAATGTTGCTCTAAATCTACAGGGCAATTTTGGTCGTCTAGAAACCGCCGCCAACGGACAATTATTTCAGCTAACCGGCCCCAGAACCGCAACTGCCGGTGAACTCAAACTCACAGGCGTCAGCATTAACCCGGCGCTGCTCTTCGGCCCCAAGGCGCCGCCGGGTGCCCTGGACTTGAAATTTACTGGGGATTTCCAGTTGCCCCCTTCATTCAACTGGTCCCAGGCTCGCCTGGCCGGCAAGTTGCAATCTTCAGGAACCTTAAAGGAGTATTCTTTTCAGGAACTTTCGGCCCAGGGCAGTTGGGAGGAAGGTGAGTTGCGCCTGAACCCGGCCCGGCTGATGATGAGCAATCTCAGGGCTGAAGCTCAGGGCCGGTTATCCGGTGCCAACGCCGATCTGAAACTGACCCTGGACCTGTTGCCTCCAGGTCCGTGGCCCCTGCTCCCCGCGGATTTCAAAGGACAATTGCGGGCTGATGGCACGGTGAAGGGGGGCTGGCAGTCCCTGGCCTATGAATTGAACTTTCAGGGAAGAACCTTATCCTGGCGTCGTCTCGGGTTGGAATCGTTGCAGGGTAAAACTACGGGGATGGTGTCCAGGGACACCTTTACCATCTCAAACTTCACTATCCTGGCTCAAAAATTGAAGACTCCCCTGGGCCCCATTGCCCAAATCCAGGGGATGGGACAGACTCAGGACCGCAACCTGGTTTTTGATCTCAAGGCCCAGCAACCCCAGGGTCCCTCTGGTTCACTTACCGGGGCGGCCTCCTGGGAAAAAAATGCCGGCCAGATCAGAATAACTAAATTTCAGTGGGGTCCTCCCCAATTCCAGATCGTGGCAGCCGAACCCTTCACGTTGAACGTTGCTCCCGGCAGGTTCGAAATTTCTCCCCTGCGTCTCAAGTATCAAGAAAGTGTCTTTTCCCTTACCGGCCGGGCCAGCCGGGATGATGTTTCCCTTAACCTTAAGGTGGAAAAACTTCTTCTCCAGGATGTGGCCCGGCTTTGGCCCCAGATCTCCCTCTTGAAGGGTACCATCAACGCTGAGACCGAAATCACGGGCTCCCCCAGGGCGCCCGTCATCAGGGGGCGCCTGGCGGTAACCCCGGGCCAAATCGGCAAGTTTCAGTACCGACTCATTCCAGACCGACTGGCTCTACCAGGGGAATGTGCTTACTCTCAACGGGCTTATGGTGGAAAAGCCGGATAAAGGCAAACTAGCCTGGCAAGGCACCGCCCCCCTGACCCTTTCGATTTTTCCCTGGGCATGGCAAGTGCCGGAGAGCGGCCTGCAACTGCGCGCCTGGAGCGATAACCTCAATCTCTCACTGTTTTCGGCCCTCATTCCCGGTGTGGCCGCCAGCGAGGGGCCGATGTCTCTCCAGGCCCAGGCCTCCGGCAGTCTGCGCCGCCCCCTTTTCACCGGGTCCCTGCGCTATGGTCCCGGGTCCATGACCATACGTGAATCCGGTGCTCCTCTGGCCATCGAACCGGGAGAGATTCGCCTGGAGGGATACCGCCTCTTGGTCCCGCGGTTAGTCTTCCGCAGTGGCGAAGGCCAGGGCGAGATTACCGGCGGGGCAAGCATTGAGGGTTACCTTCTCCAGGATGTGCAACTCAATCTGGTGGCCAACGATTTATTGGTCATCCGTAAGGAAGGCTCCCGGGCGGTGGCCAATGGTCAGGTTTCTTTGAGGGGCACCTGGCCGGCCTTCCGGGCTGAAGGCCGCCTGGTGGTTAAAGACGGGCAATTTCGCCTGTCCTTCTTCCGGTCCGAGCGCCACAGAGACATCGTGTTTCTCCCCCGAGTCTGCCGCCTCCCCGCCGCCCCCGGTGATTCTGCCGCCGGCCCCGCTGCTCTGCGGTTAGAAAGGAACTTCGGAGTCAACCTCATCATCGACGTCCCTGAAGGCGTGTGGCTGCGGGACAAGGATATCAAGGCCGAAATTCAAGGTCAGATTCGGGTATTGCGGCAACCTCCCGGGCCTAGTTATTTAGGCGGGGGGCTCAAAGTCAAACGGGGCGCTTTTGCCATTAATAATAAGATCTTTAACGTGGAACAGGCGACGCTGGCTTTTCCGGGTGAACCCAACAAACCCACCACGCTGGACGCCCGGGCCGCGCGTCAGGTTGACGACTATACCCTCTATGTCGTCGCCTCCGGACCTGTGGACAACCTGCGCACCAGGCTGGAGAGCAACCCTCCCCTGCCCCCCCGGGATCAACTATCGCTGTTGCTTTTCGACCATCTGGCCGACAAGATGACCCGAGAGGAGCATGTCACCGCTACTCAAAAAGCCATGGGGATAGCAGGGAGTTTGACGGCCCAAAAATTAAAATCTCTCCTGGGCAATGAACTGCCGCTGTTGGGGGAGGTCTCCCCCACTACCAGTGAAGAAGCCTTGGGGGTGGGGAAAAAACTGAGCAAAGACATCACCGTCAGCTATGAACGTAAACTCAACCCCTTGCAGGGTGAAGACGTCAATCAGATCCGGCTGGATTACAAAATCCATAAACACTTCAGTGCTGAAACTCAACTGGGCCGAAAAAACACCGGGGGCGATCTCTTTTTTAACATTGATTTTTAAATATTTATTTACGTATATTTGTCATCAGCCTCCCGAACCTGAACCAACTTAACGGCCTGGGCCACCACCCGCCTGAGCCCCGGAAAATCATCCCCCGGCAAAATTTCCAGGCGGTGCTGCAAACTCCTGCACGCCGCCGGAATGAACTGCCGAAAAAATGTCTTGCCCTTGTGTTGGCTCAAGAAGCCATACGCCCCAAGGATCTGCAGATTCCGGCAGAGGGCCACATAATCATAGCGCTGCCGCCAGGCAACAGGATCAATCGGGAGATGTTCTTGCAAAAGGAAAAGGTATTCCGCTAATAAGGTTTCCTGGCCGGCTAAAGGCAGATTAACATACGGGTCCAGGAGCAATGCCGCCAGATCGTACTGGAGCGGCCCCAGACGGGCCCCCTGGAAATCGATGACCCAAAGCCGGTCATGTTGGAGCATCAGGTTTCTGGACTGAAAATCCCGGTGTAGAAAAAACCTTTGTTCGGGGTAGAGCGCCCGGTGCAGCAAGAGCTCAAAATCCCTCGCCAGTTCCTCCGCATGTGGTCTCTAAACCGAGATAACCCTGCAAAAAAGCCCGCACAAAATAGTGGCATTCCCGCTCCCGTACCAGGTTGGCATCATAGGCCGGCGTATCGAAACACCACCCGGGCGCAAACCCCTGTGTCCCGGCAACCTGCAGGTGCACCAGGACCTTCAAGGCCTGGCGGTAGAGGGCCAGCCTGTCATTCTCATCGTTGCAGACGGTAGTATTCCTCCTGTACACACCGGTCCCCTAAATCTTCCAGCAAGAACCAGCCTTCCTCCGGACAATAGGTGTAAATCTCCGGAACCGGCGCCCCCTGCCGGCGCAGATGCTGGCCGATAAAAAAATAGGAATCGTTTTCCGTTACCGGATCCGCCCGGTGGATGGGGGTGATAGAGGCAGAAAGGGAACCGCCCGGCCGTCTGAGCCGGTAAAAACGCCGATCCGAGCCATCGGCGGCGATGGGCTCAATATCCTTGCTCCCGGCTCCCCAGGCTTGGATTGCCTGGCGCAACTGCGGCGGCAGGGATAACTCAATGTCAGGGTTCATAGGATTCTGTCCTGAAAGGACCAGGTAATAGCAGTTGCCCAAGGAATATCTGATTCACTTCGACCCTCAAGGCTGTTGACTTAAGAGCGGTGAAACAGGCTTCCAGCCTGTTCAAAGGCGCACAGGCAAGATGCCTGGGCCACCAGATAGTTGGGCCCCTCGCAGACGTCTCCCTGAACCTATCATGAATGAACTGGAGGAAAAAGATAAAAAATTACCTGGCGGAAGGCGAATTAGTTATTGCTAATTATCAATTATATCAATGATTTTCGATTTTCCTGACTGGATGACGTTGATCCGGGCCCCACCCGGCAGGAAAAGGGGCTGTAAATCGGCCAGGGAAAAAGCGGTCTTTCTGGGCACAGTTCTGCGTGCGGCCGGAGGCCGGGAGTGAGGATTATTCGGAAGTTCCGACAGGTCCATGGGTTTGCCGGTATATTCCCGCATAATGTTGGCCACATAATTCCGGGTCTCGGCAAAGGGCGGCACCCCCTGATAACGGGCCACGTTTTCCGGACCGGCATTGTAGGCCGCCAGGGCCAAGCAGACGTTGTTGTTAAAGCGTTCCATACATTGTTTTAGATATCTCACGCCGCCATCAATGTTCTGGGCCGGGTTAAAGGGGTCCTGGACGCCCAAGAGTGAAGCCGTGCCCGGCATGAGTTGCATCAAACCCATGGCCCCTTTGGGAGAGACCGCCTGGGGATTGTAACCTGATTCCTTCTGGATTACCAAACGCACCAGTCCGGGGTCCATCCCATGCTCCTGGGCAGATTTTTCTATCAGAGGCGACAGTGGCGTATCCGCTTGAAGGGCTGATGGAGATAATGTCTGAGGCGATGACGACAAAGGTGACGGCAAGAATCGTCCTCGGTTGCCTCTGCCCCGGGTAATTATGGGTGGGGCCTCCCCCCAACCCTGGGAAGAACCGCGGATTATCTTCACGTCCAGCTGGGAGCCCAGCAGCTCAAGCCATTTCTTGGCTCCGAGGGAGGTTTCGAGCCAGCTCCAGAATTATCCAGGATGATCAGAGAGCCGTCGGGACTCACCCGGATGATCACCTGCTTTCGGCCAGGCGTCTTCCAACGATACTACCACGGAACATGCCCATGAGGCCATGATAAAATTTGTCGATGAGTAGAGACTTTCCTTGAAAGTTGGATCATTTTTTCTACCTCGCGGTAAGATTGTGAGTCATTCTCATTTCTTCATCATTGTTTCCATTACCTGAATAATCGCCGGCCCCAGAATCACCACCATCAACGCCGGAAAAATAAACAACAACAAGGGGAAAAATCAACTTCACCGGCGTCTGGGCGGCTTTTTCCTCCAGTCTTCTGACGGCGGTTGGTGCGCATGGTGTCCGACTGCACCCGCAAGGCGGTGGCGATGCTGGTGCCGAATCGGTCCGCCTGAATTAGAATGGCGCAAAGCTTGGATAAATCATCCACCCCGGTCCGTTCCGAAAGGTTCCGCAAGGCCTGCTCCCGGTCCAGGCCGGCCAGGATTTCCAAATTGAGCACAGTAAATTCCTTGCTCAACACCGGATTGCTGATCTTGAAATCATCCGCCACCCGTTTCATGGCCGCATTAAGCCCAAACCTGCCTCCACGCAGACGACCAGCAGGTCCAGGGCATCCGGCAGACCTTCATTTATTTTTTTCTGCCGGGTTGTCAATCTGGTGGTTCAGAATAAAATTTGGCAGATAAAAGCCCAACGCCAATGGGCGCATAAATAAGAAATGGCTTTATGCCGCCGAAACTTGTTTTCAATCCAGATCAGGGGAATACCAATAGCCAGGGCAATAATGGGCGACGCCAATTTAAAAATTAAAATTGGTCAAGGCCGTTCCGCCATAATGACCGGCCCATGATGAGTTTTTTCTTGATTTCTTTGGCCTTGATGGGATCTTTGGCAAAGCCCATCACATCGTGCATCTTTTTGGCCAACTGGGCCGAAGATTATATTTTTCTGCCGGACCTTTTGCTGGCAGGTCTACAGCCTCTTCGGGAAACAATCTCTTGCCCGGCGACGGGATGGACTTCTGGCGAAACAGCCAGGCCGATGAGGATAATAAACCCACTTACCATGGTATACCGAAATATTAGCGGTTCCATCAGATTCTGTGCTCCACCACTTCCGTTGAATCTTAAACCTTGATATTTACAATCTTGCGAATCATCAAATCATCCCAGGATTTGCAAGATACCGACACCCCGGCCATCATCCGCCCTATGGGATGAGTCACAAGAGCATCGATGTATTTCTTGTTCAAACAATATATTACCATGGCCGATGCCCGCGGGCAGGCAAGTCAGAATTAATCCCGGAAAGGCGTCCTTCCGCGGTCAGAGCCTTGATCTGGTTCACCAGTTTAAACCGTTCCCGGATTAAGGTGGCGATCTTTTCCAATATTTCCACCAGGTTGCCCCCGGTCTCCCGTTGAATCAAAATGGCGGTGATAAAAAACTTCAAGTCCCGCAAATGATTCGTTTATAGAGATTCATCATGCGCACTGCTCAAATCCAGGCCGTAGTTATATTCCTTAAAGGTCTTGAAAAATTCGATGCCGATGGGATTGGCCATCTCATCAGCCACCAATTGCATGCTGCTGGGAAAGGAATGACCTGCCTTCAGACTCCGGGACATGAGCCCGAGGGCCTCGGGCAGCTGTTTTTCAAATTTTTTAAGCCGGCGTTTCTTTTTGAAAACAGGAAAAAATGTGGCAGGAACAAACCCACGCCCAGAAAACCGACATACGCCCCCAATAAACCAAAATGGAAAAAATCCGTAAGCCCCGGCTCCAGCCCCCACGCACGAAGCAGATCATAAGAAATGTGCTGGACTTCCATGGAATCGCCGCCTGGAGCAGCAAGTCATCCAGATTGAATATCCTGGCTAAATCTCGCCAATAGATCTGGCTTTCCAGGAACCCTGCTGGTCAAGCTCTTGTTTGATTAAAGATTCGGTTAAGGCCCCTTGTTCCAACCCCTCGACAAACTTGAGCCGTTCTTTTACTTTTTTATCAGCTTGGGCCGCGTCTTTTTCTCAGCATGAGATACATGCCTTCCAGAAAAAACAGGATACAGAGAAAAATGGCCAATGGGAACAAATTGGGGAAATCCGCTCCCGAAGGCTGAATCCAATTCAGAATAGTTTCTAAAAAGCCAGTCATAGACTATTACCTGACATCTGATAAATTGTCTGATTTTTCCTTAATTATCCCCTATCCTCGTCTGCTGGGAGAGGACCTGGACTAGGGGTCTTGAGCAATCGTTTGTTTTGGCTGATTGCTAATGATCATTGTTGATCGCCACTTTTCGTTTAAATTGCTCCTTCCCGAAAAACTTTACTAGGCAGTTCGATTCCCAGGGCTTCCATGTGCGCCATAAATTTTGGCCGGATGCCTGTGGCCCGGAAATCGCCCTTTCACTTTGCCCTCTTCGGTCAGTCCCAGCATCTCATACCGGAAAATCTCCTGCATGACGATGACGTCCCCTTCCATCCCGACAATTTCATTAAGATACAACATCTTGCGGCTGCCGTCCTTGAGCCGGGCCACCTGGACGATGGCATGGATGGCCGAGGCGACCTGGTGGCGCAAAGCTTTGTCCGGGATACTGAGACCGGCCATGGCAACCATGGTTTCCAGGCGGACCAGAGCGTCCCGGGGTGTGTTGGCATGGATAGTGGCCAGGGAGCCGTCATGGCCGGTGTTCATGGCCTGAAGCATGTCCAGGGCCTCGGCCTGCCGCACCTCCCCCAGGATAATTCGTTCCGGGCGCATACGCAGGGCGTTTCGAACCAGATCCCGCTGAGTGACCTCCCCCGTCCCTCCATATTGGGCGGTCGGGTCTCCAGACGCACGACGTGATCCTGCTGCAGCTGCAATTCAGCCGCGTCCTCAATGGTAATGATCCGTTCGTCATTGGGGATGAAACCCGAGAGGACGTTGAGAAAGGTGGTTTTACCGCTGCCGGTGCCCCCGGAAATCAAAATATTCAGCCGGCCCTTGACCATGGCCTCCAGCACCTGTGGCGATCTCCTGGGTGATGGTGCCGAATTCGACGAGATGGTTAACCTTGTAAGGGTCCTTGGAAAATTTTCGAATGGACAGGGCCGGCCCATCCAGGGCCAGGGGACCGATAATGGCGTTGACCCGGGAGCCGTCCGGCAGGCGGGCGTCCACCATGGGGCAGGATTCATCCACCCGGCGGCCCACCCCGGAGGCGATTTTTTCAATTATTTTTAGGAGATGGGCATTATCCCGGAAACGCACCGAAGCCTTCCCCAGTTTACCCCGGCGCTCCACATAAATACTGTTATAGCCGTTCACCAGGATATCGGAGACGGTGCTGTCATTTAATAACGGCTCCAAAGGACCATATCCCAAAAGTTCATCCCGGATGTCCTTGGCCAGACGTTCCTTTTCCGTCAGGCTGAGGGCGATATTCTCCTCATTGAGGATAATCTCAATGCCCCGTTTGATATCCTGAAACAGTTGGGCATCGTCGGCCCCGGCCAGACGTGACAGGTCCAGCAGGTCCAACAGCCGGTAATGCACCCGGGATTTCAGTTCATTGTACTGGTCTTCTTTCTTCTGTTCCTCACTCCTGGCACTTGAGGCCGTCACCACCTTGCCCTGGGGTTGCTGCTGCAGACGAGCCATCAAACTCATGATTTACCCCGCCATTTCAATAATCGGGTCAGTGGTCTGAACCACCCCTGGCCTGGATCTGCAGCCGTTTCTTCCTCATGCAGCAATCTGGCGAGATTGGCAAATTCCTCAGTCAAACGATGCTGCGGCAGTATTTCCATAACCGCCCGCCCCTCATTGATACTCTGGACCGCCGCAGCGTGATCAAAACTAAAGGTGGCGAAAAATTCCTGACCCAGAAATTTCTCCCCCTCCTGCGGTTTGATATCAAAATCTTTATTATAACCGTTCACTAAGACTTGAACCTTATCCCTGTTGAATCCTAATACTTGCAGCATCTCTAAAAACTTCTTGGCATTCCTTAAACTTGGAATGTTCAGGTTGGTTATGAGGAATACCAGGTCGGACCTTTCAATCCCCTTCAGAGTAATCTCATCCAACATATTGCCCATGTCCATGATCAGCCAACGATAAACATGCTGGATGCGAATGTACTGGAGAATCTTTTCGAGATGATGGGCATGTACCAGTTCGCTGTCTTCCATCTTCACCGGGCCTGGCAGCACATGCAGGCCCTTGTCTTTGGTATGGATAATATCTTGTAAATATTGAGGATCAATCCGATCAAAATTATCAATAATATCCAGGATGGTATAGCGAGGTTTGATATCCAAAAAGGAACTGACATCGCCGCTGCGTAAATCCAGATCCACCAACAGCACCGGTTCTTGCCGCCCTACAGCCAGAGTGTAGGCCAGATTTACCGCCATAAAGGTGGCCCCAACGCCGCCCTTACATCCCAGGAGGGATACTACCTGGGTCTTCTCGCCGGCCAGTGGAGTGGCTGGATCTTTGGCCAGCCGCTTTAGGGCCTTTTCAAAGTCCTCGGCTTCAATCCGGTCTATAAAACATTCTTGTACCCCTAAACGCAAGGCCCTGAGCAGGGTGTCGGTACCTGGCCTCCTGAAGATAGAGAAACACGAACGGCCGGTTGCCGTTATTTTTTAGGCTGTCTAGCCAGAGATCTAAACCATCAATGTCTTCTTTGTATTCAATAAAAAAGACGTCCGATTCCTGGTTCACGGGGGGCGGGAAGACTTCTGTGAGGGCGGAAGAATGGACGATGATGCCCTGGGGAGACCTGTTGACGATTTTTTGCAGGCCTTGACCGATGTCATCGGAAAAATAATAGAGACTGAAACGCAGCGCCATGATCGAACCTTTTCTCCCAAGTTCTCCACTTTTAGACTGAAATCTGAAAATGCTTCACTCTATTCTTCGGCACAATCAGTCTTAAGCTTTAGAGGAAGGAAAAGGAAAAGGAGGTGAAGGTCTTGGCAAAAAGGTACTGATATCTTCCTAGACTGGATGAACAATCCACTTGCCAAAAGTTCTTGCCTTTTTTACCTCGCCCCTCGAGGGCGAGGGTGGGGTGAGGGGTGAATAGGACAATCTTTTTGGCAACGAAGAAATTAATAAACTTCAGGTAAAATTAAAAATTGACCGTCTCTTTCTCGGTTCCCCTGAGGACTTCCACGCCAATTTTGGGAGGAGACGCCGCAGCCGGGGTCGGAGCCTCAAAAACGGCTTCTGTTTTCTGGGTCCCCCTCACCAGGGATGAGGTCCGAATGCCAGGGGTGGGTACCGACAGACCTTCCGTCCAACCCCTTAAGGCCAGGGTGACATGTCCTTCTTTGGCCGCCAGAGCCAGCCGTTCCCCTTCGTCCGGGGTGACCTCCAGGGTCACGGTGGGCACCACCTTGGGTTTTTCGCCGCCCTTTTGCTGCTCCAAATCCTGGCCGGTGCCTAACACGAGAAGGTTCTGCAAAACCATTTGCGTTATGGGATCTTCCTTAAATTCATTGCGATCCATGGTTAACAAAACATCCACCTTATTCCCGGGGACAATAAACCCGGCCACTCCCGAGGCTTCATCCACCTTAATGGTCACCGCCCGTTTATCGTTGTTGATGATACCCGCCATCCCCCCCGGTGTTCCCTTGGGTGCCAACTTGGTGGCCAGGATGATCTCCCCGGGAACCAGAGGGTGCCGGACAACCCGATCGGTGAGTTCGGCAGGCTCCATAAAGGCGCCGGCCACCAAGTTATCCTTGGGCCACTGCACTACTTTGACTAAATCCATGCTCAAGACGCTGCCCGGAGCAATGTCCTTGGCCGCCACCACCACCGGTGCCATCAGAACATTCTGCGCCACGGGTTGAGCTTGTCTGGATTTGGATTTGAGCCAGCCGCTGGCCATATAAGCCGCCATGCCGCCGCAGGCAATGGCCAGAATCAATAAGACCACAGGAGGTATATTTCTCATAAGCCCAGATTCCGTTCCATCTGAAAGTTAAAGGCTCATAATAATCGGACGAGCGCGGTGCAGCCTTGGCGTTAGCAAAGATTGCCAGATCAACGCCCGTGACGATCTTTTTCCACCAAGAAAATTGGGCGCCGCCAAGGCGGCGCCCGGAAAGGGTTTCAACCTTGCTTGTTCAAGGTTAGGATGATTAACTGGCCGTCCCGATAGAGTCAGCGGCGGAGTTGATCTTGGTTTCGAGGGTGCCGTAGAAGGCATACACGGCGCCGATCAACACTGCACCAATAGCACCTACCAGAACCGCATATTCCACCGCACTGGCGCCTTGGTCATCTTTCACGAAGTTTTTAATGAATTCCATCTGTGCTCTCCTTTAAAATAGATCATTTCATTGTTGTGGGTTAGAAAATAATATTAAGACACTTATTAAAATCCGGGCTACATCACCTCCTTCAGCAATCTCCCCTGTGAGAAGGCCCGGATTATCGTGTAGCACTCTTCCATGATCCTTCCCTTCGGTAGTCCCGCCGCCCTGGCTTCCTCCGTGAAGCGTTAGACCAGAGACTTTGCGTCCCATCCTTTCGGTATGGTTTGCCTTTATCGGGGATGAGTTGGGTTGAGTTAAAAAAACCTTTCTATAGCCTCATCTGTAACATCGTATCGGCAGACTCAGTAATAACTTTAAAATTCCCTTAACTGCCAAAAAGGCTGGAATCCATAATAGCTTTTAATTATCTCTTAATTTATCTAAATACTTGGGCCGTCGCATTCTGCCACAAGGTTTGCAAAAAATTTCCCCAGATGCCCAGGCTGGCGATGAGACCCCCAACAATGGCTGAGACCAGGACAGCATATTCCATCGCTGTGGCCCCTTCTTCTCCTAGTTGCAACTGCCGAAAAATCGTCCTGATTCTTTTCATGACTTCTCTCCTGGATACCAGCCGGTCTTTTGATTGCGGCAACATTTGAGAAATGCCAACCGGACTTGCAGGAATCTCTGTTTTTGGCTAAGGCCGATGTGCTGATCGGGGAATTGAACAAGCATCCTTACCCTAATATTTCGTCTCTTAAAAACAAAACTTTAATTCCAGGATTTGCTTTTTTCCCGGCCAGGTCAAATTTCGGGTGTCCAGGCAGCTCTTTCTTTTTAGAATTTGCCTGGTTCTGCCGATGCAATAGGTGCCGGATACGGCCGATAGGCTATAGTGCTTAGATTCCATTGTAGGAGAGAGAAACTATCATGGCCATGTTGAACCCCCCTCAACCCTGTTTGAATTCTTCGTTGTTGTTTACTGAGAAAACTGGGGCGTCTGGCGAAGGCTCGTTGAACGCCGATCCCATTCCCGCTCCCCGGAATTGCCGGCAGATCGAGTAGCCAAAACCATCGAAGCACTGAAGATCCCGGAAAATTTTCTGGCCAATCTCCTGCTCAAACATGCCTTTTATCTGGAAGTCTTCACCCTGCCGGACATGACCTCCCGACTGAAACTCAATTCTGCCATTGTCCTGCACCTTATCGACTATCTGCGCCGGGAAAAATATATCGAAGTTCGGGGTTCGGGAAACTTGAACGGCTCTGCCACGGCCATCAGCCAGAATTATCGCTATTCCCTGAACGACACTGGAAAACGGCGGGCTTCCCTGCTATTTGAATTCGATAATTATGTAGGCCCCACTCCGGTTACCCTGGAGGAATACTGGCAGCAGGTGGAAGGACAAAGCATCAGGCAATTTCGAGTCAATCGGGAGCGCCTGGAAGAGGGATTTGCTGGTTTAATTATTTCTGATAATCTGTTCGACCAGTTAGGCCCGGCTGTAGTCAGCGGCAAACCCCTTTTCATTTATGGCCCTCCGGGCAATGGCAAGACCGCAATTTCCCTGCGTTTGGGAACCTTGATGGACGATAGCATTATGGTTCCGTACGCCCTCTTTGTGGAAGGCAATGTTATCCGGGTCTTTGACGCCGTCACGCATCGTCCGGTGGCCGGAGAGACTGAGAGTCTGTTCAAAAACGACACCCGTTGGGTCAGGTGCCACCGCCCCGCCGTCCTGGTGGGAGGTGAAATGACTCTGGAAATGCTGGATTTGTCTTTTAATCCCATCCTCAAGTATTACGAAGCCCCTTTGCAAATCAAGGCCAACAACGGTATTTTTATCGTGGACGATTTCGGCCGCCAGCGCATCGCGCCCCAGGAACTGCTCAATCGCTGGATCATCCCCATGGAAAACCGCCGGGATTTTCTCTGCCTCCATACCGGCCATAAATTTGTCATCCCCTTCGATCAGTTGCTGATCTTTTCCACCAACCTGGAGCCCGAAACCCTGGTGGACGCCGCCTTCTTGCGCCGGCTGCGCCATAAGATCAAGCTGGATCACATCAACCGGGAACAATTCCTGGCCATTTTCCGCATTATCTGCCAGAATTATCAGGTGGAATACCGTGATGAGGTGGTGAAGTATTTACTTAGAAGAGCACTATGATCCCATCTCACGGCCCATGGATGCCTGCCATCCCCGGGATCTGGTGGAACAGATTATAGATATTTCCCGTTTTTTCGATATCCCTCCCGAATTAACCCGGGAAAATATCGACCATGCCTGTAAAACCTATTTTGTCGATTAAGGAGCATCTTATAGTTGTTGCCAAAAGTATTGTCTCATTTTGCACCCATTTCCCGGTTTAAGACTGAGGTGGCGAAGCTGGAGCTGGGCGGAAAAGGCGTTCCCAAGCGGGAGTTTGGGAACGAGAAAGAAAATAATGTCGCTGGGGGCCAGACCTATCCGACTAATATTTTGATCATTTTGTTATTGCTGGTTATGATCCTCTCCATGTTCCCTAAAAATCTGGACGATCCCAACCTCTGGGGATATCTTGCCTTTGGCCGTTTATTCTGGGAACCGGCCGGTTCCCTTACCAGGATGTTTCCTCCTCGGTTACCACCAAGGAAATCTGGGTCTAGCATGCAATGGCCCACCGGCGTCCTGTTCTAGCCGATTCATAACTATGCCGGTGGTGCCGGTCTCCAGTCCCTGAAAATTCTCCCGGGTCTTGGAAACGAGGCTTTGGTGTGCGCCACTGCCCGTCGCCGGGGGGCCGGTTTTCGGGGCCAGGTCATAATGAATCCGGTAGATGCGAAACCGCCCATCCTGTCCCTGGAAGACCGGCGTCAGCCAGCCGGGATGCCGTTCATGAACCTCCCTGAGCAGGTTGGCGAACGGCTTTGCTTCGCTAAAATCCGGCAGCGGCGTTTTTAGGAGATAGCCTGGCCGGTAAACCTCGAGAAAGTTCCTAAATTCTCTTAGATCACCAGGGTTGCTTTTAGCGCCATAAAAAAGAAC
Source organism: uncultured delta proteobacterium (assembly GCA_963705135.1). Classification (GTDB taxonomy): domain Bacteria; phylum Desulfobacterota; class Desulfobaccia; order Desulfobaccales; family Desulfobaccaceae; genus Desulfobacca. The sequence continues at coordinate 20,148 of CAVPJB010000018.1, read as the reverse complement.
CTCCGGTTTAATCAGGAAAGGTCGGAAAGCCTGGCGGCCGGTGTACAAATAGAGCATGGAATCCAGGCCATAAGCAATTACTTCGCCGGGCCGGGTGTTCTGTTTGATCCAGGCAAAGATTTCCTGGTAGGACTGCCAGTTCAACGACTCCACCTTCGACACCAGAACCGGGTAGTGGCTCTGCCGGTAATTCTGGTAAACACGCTGCACCGCCAGCAGGTTAGTGAACACCAACAGACCCCCCAGAACCAAGGCCGGCCAGAGGCTGCGTTTCCAAAGCGGCAGGCAGTTCAGCAACTTCCTGACCCCGTCGCCGAGAAAAGCCAACAGGATGGGCAGCAGGGGGATCAGGAAGCGATTGGGTGGCCAGGGCCAGGTTAGGGCCAGAACCAGGTAGGCCAGGATAAACAGAGGTAAAACCTGGAGTCGCGGGAGTTGCTGGATTATCTTCAGTAAGGCGAGCAGGCCGAACAGGGCCAGTCCCAGTCCCAAAGTCCGTGAGGACCGGTCTGGGGTAGACTGGCCAGGCCGGAAGTCACCAGTGAGGCCCACAGCCATTGGCAATTGATCAAGAAAATCCTGACCCAGGCCCCGCCATCATTGACACATTGCCACCAGTTCCAGTAGCTGGTGTAATAGGCCGTCACCATCCTTTCCCCCCCTTGGGGGGCCAGGACACACCAGAGGACCCAGGGTGCCACAGCCGTGAGTGCTCCAACCAGTACCAGAAAAACGGCCGCCGGCGCCATATGATCATGGCCAGGCCCACGGGGAGAAAAACGATGCCGATGGCCCTGGTGAGATAAGGCATGGCCAGGAGGACACCCAGAAAAAATTTTCCTGTTTTTCTCGGTGCCGGAACCGTTAAATACCGGTCCAACGCCGCCATCGCCATGATGGTGAACACGGCAAAGGGCATTTCTGACAGGACCAGGGTGCCGTAATACAGATAAATCGGCGACGTCGCGGCCAGCGCCCCGGCCAGGAAAGATGCCAGTCGGCTGGTATAGCCCCAAGTCACCAGGTATAGGTAGGACAACCCGGTAGCCGTTCCGGCAAACGTCAGAGTCAGCCATTGCATGGCCGCCACATTGTCAGGGAATGCCGGCCAGAGTTTCCAGATCACCGCCAGCATGGCCGGAAAGATAATGGGATATTTGGTCTGGGCGGGGCATACGGCAGATTGATCAGGCGGTAACCCTCGCCCTGGGCCAGGGCTTGGGCGGTACTGACATAGACGCCGTCGTCGTGGAAAACCCCGCATACCCCGGGGACCATGAGCAGGTAGCCCAGGCACATGGTTAACAGGGCCAACCCAAAGGCCAGATAGAAGTCCACGGCCCGGGGTTGCGGGAGCAAGAACTTAGGCCCTCAGTCCATGGTGGGCCGGTATTTTTTCTAACAGTTGGAAGGTGGTCTTAACCGACGTCACCGTTTCTCCCCGTTGGTTGATATATTCCGCCGCGACCGGTCCCAGCAGGCCGTCGGCAGCGGCCAGGTATTTGACCCGAAACGGGTTAAGGCCCATGATCCGGGCGCAGGTGGCGTCCACGGCGGTTAAATTCCGGCCCATGACCAGCACCCCGGCTTCTTTGGGCGTCCCCATAATCGGCCCGTCACCCTCCATCCCCACGATGCCGTCCACAATGGCAAAATGCGGTTTCACGGTGGCGGCAATGTCCAGGACGCAGCGGTTAATCCCGGCTACATGGAGAACATTTTTGGGCCAGCCGTAATATATCCCGGCATCACCCCGAAGAGATTTTTCAAGGAGAGGGTTACCCCGGCCCAGTGGTGCGTTTTCAGTTTGGCCAGAGAAACGATCCAGTCGACCTGGGTAAGGGTGGCTGGCAGGGTAAACGTCTTTAAACCGGAAAACCTGCCGGCATTCATGCGGCTGAAACCGTTGTCATAATTCAAGTCCACGAAGGGAATCCGGTCTTCCTGGAGCACCTCGGCCAGACCGGACTCTTCCAGAACCAGGAGGGTGTCGTGGATGTGCCCCGGGCCTTCCGCCACTACCACCGAACTTGCGCCCAGTCTCAGGAAAGCCTCTACTGCCCCTCGCACCACCAAAGGGTGGGTGTTGATGTGGGGCGCCCCGAGGCTCGTTTCCACCAGGTTCGGCTTGAGGAGAATTCGCTTGCCTTTGATCTCTTCGACTCTGACCCCCAGCTCCCTGAATCCCGACAACAGCCAGCCGGCGAGATCGGCCTGGTAGGACCTTACTGAGCCGATAAAGACCGGCTCCTCCCAGGTCGGCCCCAAGAATTTTTTCCCCAGATAAAAGCTTGCCGCGGTCACGCCTCCAACCCCCACAAGGAGTCGCAGAAAAGTCCGGCGGGATATGGTCATGGCTGCTTTTCCTGGCTGGCTGTGGGCCCGAAATAAGGAAAGGATCCCCCCGGGAGTTGTCAAGGCCAGCAGCATCAGGGAGACGGCGCTGATATCATACTCCCCGTACCGCTCCTGGCGTTGCCAGCATTCCTCGAGCCACGCCTCCCCTGCCGGCGGCCTTTGCCCCCAGGCCCCCAAACCCAACAAACCCCAGCTTAAAGACAACGGGGTTCGAACCATAGTCACCCGGGTTTTGAGATACGCAAGACTCGGCGCCAGCTCTTCTCGCCGGGCGATTCCTGCCAGGGCGCTTAAGGCCAGGCCGGTGCTTTCCGGCATAGGGTGCAGCTTTTGCCCGTAAACTACCGTATTCCCATAATTCCAGCCGCCCTCGGGCAACTGCCGGTCCAGCAGGAGTCGCCGGGCTGCTTTCACCCGCTCATGGTCGCCCTGCCCCGCCACCCTCAGAGCCATGATCGCCGCGGCCGTGGGAATCACCCAGGAATGGGTGCCGGCAATCCAGGGCCAACCCTGGATAGCGGTGTCGTGGCCGACGGCCGAGTCGCTGGTTCGAGGAAAGTGGTGGCCGGTGTTCTCAAGAAGAAATGTGACCGCCCGGGATCTGGCCTCACGAAAATCCGGCGCCTGTTCCCAGGCCAGGACAGTGATGGGGGTAGGCCAATAGCCCTGATGATGCTCGGATGATACGGCGATGCGACCGTCAGGCAGTTGGTCGGCAGCCAAGCGGGCTCGGGCCGGTTTTAAATCCCCAGGTTCCACACCCGAAGCCTGCAAGGCCAAAACGGCCCAGGCCGTGGCGTCGGGTCGGTAGCTCCCCCCTCCCCGGCTTCTCAAATCCCCCGCCCTGTTTTTCCTGCTCCTTAATTGTTTTCAATAAATTAGACTTTAAAGTGACTAACATAACGGCCATGTTCCTGCTTTTAAAAATAATTCCCCTATAAAAACATTCCAAGGTCGAACTAACTCATCATTTCAGCCTTAGGAGTTTAATACTGCCTCAATCCTGTTTAGGTTGCGGATTATTTCCCTGCTTTAAAATTTTAAGTCTCACCTTAAACTGCCGATAGAAAGGTTAGCATTTATTTTAAATCATTCTGAGGTTGGCCATTACCTGGTAACGGTAACAACCTTCAAAAGGACCGGAAAATTTAGAGGCGCTAACAGTGAATATGGTATTTTTGATTCTGTCCATGAACCTTTGAGTGGTGCCAACTCATGGTCTGCTCGACCCGACGAAAATTAAATTTTTGATTTTTTTTACCGATAGTATTATCGGACAAACAGAAAATATTCATTAACAACGGGGCAAACCCATTGCAACCTTAATCGTAAAATGCTCCAAAGCGTGGCAGGCGAGATCACTAAAACTAAGAATAAAGAGGTGCTATTATGTTTCGGCGTCTCATTAAGGCAGTCTCAGGTGTTCGACGGCGAACAGATGGGGGGTGTGAGCGTTGAATTTGCTCTGCTCCTTCCGGTGTTTATGGTTTTCCTCGGAGGTATTTTAGACTTTGGGCATGCCTGGTATATGAAACAGGTAGTTACCAATGCCAGTCGTGAGGGAGCTCGCTACGGAGTCACCTATCAAACGAATACCAGTGGCGTGCGCATCAAACCTAACGCCAAAAGTCCCACCATACAAACCGTGGTCAATAACTATATGAATAATCTGTTACCCGCCGATGCCAGTCCAACTGTCACCTGCGGTGGCACCGGCTATGCTGCAGCCAATCCTTCCGGACTTCCCATAAACGTCACCGTCACCGCCATCAAGCACTGGTGGATAATTTCTGGTTTTATTCCAGGATTGGGTTCATCTAAGACTATTACCGTCGCGACAACCATGAATTGTGAATAACTAAAAAATAAGCAACTACTGTTTCCATCTGGAGGTGACAATGAAATTTTTTCTTACGGTTACAAAAATATCTCTAATTTTATCGCTAATTACTTATAACAATTTCGTCCAAGCCGCTGAAAAAGTACATAAGCCGACCTTTCTGAATAAATGCGGTGTGACGTTGTATCAAATGTACATATCTCCGTTGAACGAAAATCAATGGGAAGAAAGCCTCATTGATAATATTTTAGAATCCGGGGAATGTAAAAAAGTTACTTTCTCCCCTAATAACAAAACCTGTCAATGGGATCTTATGGCCCGGGATCAGGATGGTAATGAAATCGTTTGGAGAAATGTAAATCTCTGCACCGAGAAAATGCTTCTTCTCCATTATAAAAGTGGCCGGGCTTGGGTGACCCGTCAAGGAGAGGTTGCCACGGCACAATCATCTGACTAGACGTTGTTAATTGTACGAAATTACAGGTTCGCTGCCAGAGCCTGTGTCTAGATAAAACGGTATCTTTAATAACCAAAAGTAAATCTTAAAGAAAGGATGAGGTTATGAAAAAATCTTGTTCACATCTTTATCCGTGGATCCCGAGGTTCGGTAGCTCCTCTGGCTGCCTTATGTATGGTTGTCTTCGCCGGCATGACCAGTTTGGCCATTGATATGGGGCAGCTTTATACTGTCCGCAATCAATTACAGAATTCTGCCGATGCTGTCGCCCTGGCTGCCTGTGCCAAATTGATCTCCGATCAGGGAGGAGCCGTAGTACGTGACATAATGCGCCGCTCAAGCGGCCGCCTATGCCGTGGCTCGCAGCCAAGCCCTCAATGATGGCCTGGCAGATGTGGCCGGGGTTAATCGTACTGACCTGTCGATAACCTACGGGTTCTGGAATACACAGCAGTCCAACCCTAATCTGGCCTGGATCTTCCCGGGGTTCTTCAGTGCCAGGTAATTCCGATGCCAATGGCGTGCAAATCTCCCTACGTCGAGCCGAAGGTTCGACTTATGGACCGGTCACCAATTTCTTCGCTTCGATGTTTTCAGAAGCATAACCGAACTTTGACACAGAAGCCACGGCCATAGCATATATGGGGTATACCAGTTCGGTCCAGACCGGTATGGTCACGGCGCCGATAGCCTTGCCGGACAGCTCTCGTTTCCATGGCCGCCAGCGAGGAAAGTGGTAATTGGTTGTTCCGGGTTTTCAAGCCGAAGGAAGCCGTTGCCACTTCTTATGTGGCCACGCAATTTAAAGACCTGGGCAGCAATACTTTCTATCAGACTAATTACACCAAACCCCAGATAGACACTGCCAAGGCATATATGTTTGTGATAAACAGTTCCGACTCCGTTCCCTCGATACGGTCATTGATAATCTCAATTTCGCCAGGACCGGAACCGCGAGCAGTTCTTCCACACCGATACGGCCGATGGAACGCGGCACCCGGCTGTATCCTCTGAGTGAATACCAGTGGGTCAGCAATATCGATAGTATTTTTGCGGCCTTTAAAAACGCCTATAATGCCAAAAAAGATGCTCAGGGCAAATGGAAGGTGGTAGTGCCGGTCTATTCCACCACGCAGCCGACCGCGCAGGATTTCCGTACCAAGCTCTTCCAACTGGCCCGGCTCTTCTCATTAGGACCGTCTGAAGCCCAGGCCTGTTTTACTTTCTGGAATCAGAGTTATCCGGGTGGTAATGTTCCCATCTATGTAAACAAGTTTGCGACGGTAAACATTACTAATGTGGTAACTGCCAGCACCAGGACGACTACTATCCCGGCACCTGCCGGCCAATGCAACGATTGCACCAGTTCTTCCGTCTACGATTCTAAGGTAAACAAAGTATACCGTTATACGGGTTCTACTTCCGCGGAGAGAATTGCAGACTGCATGACAAAAAATACCACGGATTGCCGCAACACCAATTACGTCACCGTGGAAATCCCGCAAGGCAGCCATACTACTGGATTACCGCCGGCTAAAGGTGGTGCCACCACTGTTTCCGGTTCGGTCGCCGCCGCCTCCTCAGGGGCATTTTCCGGACGAGCCGTGCTGGTGAAGTAAAACAACTTTTTAGGTTCCCAGTAACAACTTGGGAACCAGGATGAAACTGAGCAGGGAGGATGCGTCTTCCCTGCTCTGCAGTTTTCGGTTTCGGTTACCGGTTCTCGGTTAACGAAAAATTACCTGCCAAGCTGAGCTTGGCCAATAATTTGGTTCCCAAGTACAACTTGGGAACCAGGGTGATAGTGCTCTTCATAATGGGACTGCAAATTTTGGTCGGGCACGGAGGCCCGCCCCACCAACATAAGGGCTTTCAGGTTCTCGGGTCACAGGTATCCGGTGCCGATTCCCTCCAATGCCTGCCCGGTGATTCCTGAACTCTGCCCTTGCTCGTCAAGCTCTTCCTCTTGGGGCATGACCCAGACTATGTGACTTTTATTGAGCACCAGCACCTTGTTGGTCATTTCTCCCATGCTGGCGTTAAAAATCACCACAAAGGGCTCTGCTCGTCCCACGAAGATGTCGCTGACCCGGTGTTCCTCGTCACCCCGCACAATCAGATTGATCATCCCGGTCACCAGCGATCCGTCAGCTAATTTCACTGTTATCCGGCGGGCTTCCATGTGGCCCCTGGTAATAATTTTCATGGCGTCAGACTCCTGAGCCGTCGGCTCCAGCGCAGGGCATCAAAGGCCCTGAATGCGGCCAAGCCAAGCTTGGCAGAAAGTTGTTTGCGCCCAAGTGCAACCTGGGCGCAAGAGTGAAAGAGGCCAGGTTTTCAGTTGGTGGCAACCCATTCTTCCTCTTCGGGCATTATCCAGACAATGTGATTTTTATTGATCACTATCACCTTATTGGTCATATCTCCCATGGCGGCCTTGAAAACCACCACAAAAGGTTCTCCCCGCCCCACAAAGACATCGCTGACCCGGTGTTCCTCGTCACCCCGCTGAATCAGGTTGATCAACCCGGTTACCACCGAGCCGTCGTCTAATTTCATCCTTACCCGGCGGGGGTCCAAATGCCCCCTGGTGATGATTTTCATGGATTACTCGCTCATCTCTTTCGGGGTGGTTTTGGGGTGCCTGCTTAGGTGCGCTTTCTCAGCCTGGGGTGACTGGGGCCCTTCCTCTCCGGGGCTTTCCTGGAGCCTGGCCAGGGTTTTTTCCAGATTCACTTTGGCTTCCTGATAATACGTCGGGTCGCAGATCCAGGGCCTTCTGAAAACACCGGGCCGCTTCGCCATACCGGTGCTCCAGGAAATAATGCACGCCGATATTATTGAAGGCCTGGGCTTCGTCCCCGGCTTTCCGGAAGGCTTCCAGGGCCTCGGGAAATTTTTTCTGGGCGGCCAAGACCATGCCCAGCCGGTGATTGAGTTTTTTGTCGGTGGCATTCAGGGCCTGGGCTTTTTTAAGGCACTGCAGCCCCTGATCGTAATTTTTCAGATTGAAATAGGTCCAGCCGAGATCGCTCAAGACCCTGGCGCTTTGCGGCGCCAGCTCCTGGGCTGACTTGAATTCGGTTAATGCCTGGGGATACTGTGCCGCCCTGAGATAGGTTTCGCCCAAAAGATAGCGGGACTGGAAACGCTTGGGGTCCACGGCCAGCACCGAGCTGAATTCCTGCCGGGCCTCCCCTAGATTGTTTTCCTGCAAAAACACCATCCCCAAAGCCTCGTGGGCCTCCACCATATCCATTTGGTGAAGCAGCACCTCGGCCAGTTCCTTCTTGGCTTCGGCCAGTTTCCCGGTAAACAGGAGAGCCATCCCAACCTTGTAGCGGATATCTTGGCGCTGGGGGTCCTGGGCTAAAATTTTATAATAATTAACCAGGGCATTGCCATAATTTCCATTTTGAAAAAACAACTCCGCCATTTCCGCCAGATTCTGCGGGGAGTCATCTTTTTCTCGCTTCGGAGGTTTGATGTTGCGCCAGCTTGGATCATTCAGAGCTTCCAGGCGCTCAGCCTCCGAGCCCGTCAAACCTCGAAACCCCTGGGTCTTTTGGCCCTTGGGAGTGAGACAGGCGCAGCACAGCAGCGGCATTAGGCACAACGCCAGAATCTTAGTCATACAGGGATAGATAAAAGTTTTCATATTAAAAAACCATAACGAAATTTGAAAAGTCACACCGGCGAGGGCGCCTGGGCTCCATTTAAATTCATTTTTCAAATAATTTATGAAGCATGACACTAGTAGACAACTGCCTCCGGACCTCTTGAGGTGCTTTGATTCCTGGTAATATCACCCGTGGAGACATAGTCTTTCATTGGTCTTTGAGGTTTTTGCACTTCGGAGGCATTATAGACCACGGTCTTGGGTCGCCAATATCGGCGCCATTGTCTGGAGCGATAATAGTTTCGATAGTATCTCGGTGGGGCCTCTGCCTCATCTTCCTCGCTGAGATTCCCATTGATAGTGACCTGCTTTGCCTTGGATTGAGGGTCGAGGCCGGGCATTGATTTTCCAGCCGGGTTCGGAGCCCGGGCCGGGGTTGGTTCCCTGGGCGTCGTGTTTAACGAGGCTAACAGATTATCAGGTGTTGACTCCGGCTGGGTATAGGAGGCGGGTTGGATGACCATTTCCACTTCCTCAACTTTAACCGGGGCCCCTTGAGGAAATTTTCCCGGCGTGTTAGCCGGCTTCGAGGTTTTAACCGAGGTTGGCTCGGGGTCTGATTCAAGCAGGGATGCTGGTTGGCTGGTTTTGGCGATTCTTTCGGTTCCGGTCTCCATCCGGCTGCTGGACATCCTTCCCGGGTTTATTTAACAACCGTCTTGGCACCGCTGGTATCTGGGCTGTTTTGGCGCCGGCCTCGCTGGCTAGGTTCCTAGCCCCGGTATCAACCGATTTCCCAAGTAAGGCTAAAACCTGGGTCAACTTTTCCCGGGCGGCGAATTCTCCTTCGGTTTTTTCCCAAAGAGTCAACGCTTTCGTGTCTTTTCCCTGCCGGCACCAGACCAGGCCCAGATTATTCCGGGCCAGGGTATTGCTTGGGTCTTTGGCGAGAACTTCCTGGAATTTACTTTCCGCCCGCTCCAGATCTCCAGCCAGGTAATACGAGTAGCCAAGATTATTCAGGGCAAAGACATTCACTGCGTCCTGGGAAAGAATCGGTCATACATCTCCTGGGCTCTGGCATAGTCTCCCAGCCGGTCATAACAGCTTCCGAGAGCATTAAGCAGTCTGACGTTCTGGGTATCCTGGCTGAGGGCATGGTTCAGTTCTTTGACAGCCAGATCGAAACGGCCGACCAGCTTATAATACTGGGCGCAGCGCAGCGCCCTCTCCTCTTCCGGGTTCGAGCTTTTGATATTGGAAAAAAATTTCTGCTGCATCTCCAGAGAGGGATGGGCCGCATGCTGGCAGCCAATTCCCGCCACCAGCAGACTCAAACCCAAGACCATCAATTGAAATGATTTCATAGTAGTTACCCCACCGTTTGGGTTGCGTCAGGTCAAAGAGATCTTACTATAAACGGCTGCAGGGAGGGCACCGTCCACCCTTAACCAGTTACTTACTACCGCTGCCGCCACCAAGATTGATAAAAGTGTCGGCCGGCTTGTCGGTCTTTTTCCGTTCAAAGCTTTTGTTGTAGCCTTCCATGTTAGTGGTGGCGGCCTTGGGGCTCATACCGACGGCTGGAGTTTGTACTAAGGCAGCCTGGGGATTAGCGATCTGCACCGCTTGATTATAGGCCCAGGATTTGCCGTAATCCCTCTCCAGGGCAGATTCGGAGGCACACCCGGCGGTACCCAGCAGGATGACGATGAGAAGCATTAACGTGCCTTTACCAAGTGAGGCATTTTTCTTACTAGTCGAAGGGCTTTTTTCCGGAATCATCTTAAATCCTCGCTGGGATTACTATAAAGGTAACGTTTTATACATATGCAGTTGCCAAAAGTTTTCATGTTTCAAAATCACAACGAAGCATGAAAAGCCGCACAGGCGGGGGCGCCGGTGCTCCATTTTATGACTTTTGAAATTATTCCGTCCGATGCCCGAATTCCGGCAGCGTCACTTCCCCTTTAGGTGACACCGATGGCAGCTGCTGGGGCCTCCCACGTCCCTCCGACATCCCCTCTAGATAAAACTCCTTGTCGGTGGGCTCCACATAGTTATCCGTTGGCAACCGGTTGGGTCCCGGAGGTTGATTTTTTACCAGATTCGGAGTTACCAGGATAACCAGCTCGGTCTCGCTTTTTTGAAAGCTGCTGGAGCGGAACAGGGTCCCCAAAACCGGCAGATCCCCCAAGAGAGGGAATTTGTTGACCACCGTGCGGTGCTGTTCGGACAGCAGTCCGGCAATAGCCAGAGTCTGGCCGTCTTTCATCTCCACCACGGTGGTGGTTCGGCGCACCCGCAAAGCCGGCACAATGAAACCCTGCACTACCACCGTGGTCTGGCTGGAAAAATCCAACTCCGAGACTTCGGGATTGATACGCAAGGAAATCTTGTCGTTGTCCAGTACCGTGGGGGTGAAGATCAGGCCGACACCGAATTTTTTATATTCGATGGAGGTAGTTCCCAATCCTGAAGCGACGGGGATGGGGAATTCACCACCGGCCAGAAAACTGGCCTCCTGACCGCTGGTGGTGACCAGATTGGGCTCGGCCAGGACCCGGCCCAGCCCATTCTGTTTCAAGATGTCCAAGAAGGCCGTCCAGAAAAACGTTCCGGTGAGCCCTCCAAAAATAGCTTCGAGTCCGCTGGAAAGTTGCGTCGCCGACGAGATTGATTCCCACCCAGGGATTTGCCAGAACACCAGGGACTTGTACCTGTTGCATATTGCGTTGGAGATTGCCGATGGAAGTTAGTTGATTCAGTAAAATGGCGCCGAAATTGTTTTTGCTGGTGCTAGTAGCCGAAATTGATGCCCATATCTTTGCCAACTGATCGGACGATCTCCGCCACCCGCACCGCCACCATGACCTGCTGCACCCCGCCGACGTGGAGCAGGTTCACCACCTTCTCCTTTTTGCCCCCGGCATAGGGAATGGCCAAGGACAGGGCGGTCTCCTGAGCTACCGGCCCGGAAACCTCCCCTGAGAGCACCACGGTGTCCTCGGCCGCCTCCACGGCAATTTTTTCCTTAGGCAGGATCTTGAAAAGCTTCTCCTTTAACTGGCTGACGTCCGTCTCCACCGTCACCTTGGCACTGGAGAAACGCTGTTTGCCCCAGAGGCTCACATTGGTGACCCCGGCAGCATTGCCGTTGATATAGATCTCCCGCTCCGAGATCAGCACGATATCGGCTATCTCGGGATCGGCCACGGAGACGCGTTTGATGGCAAACGGTGTTCTCAGGACCTTGGACCGGCCTACCCGTAACCGTATCACCTGCTCCAGGTCCTCTTCCTTGACCCGCTCCAGTAAATCCGACGCGGCATACCCTGGTTGAAACGTGACCAGCAGGGATAGCAGGAAGATTAACCAGATCCCCAGAAAATAGTATACCGGCCAGCCACCCTCTTTTACCTTCAGGCGTCCATTTCCAAAGGTCATCAACATCGCCAGTCCACCTCTTTATCCTTTACGTTGCCTTTTATCTAATCCCATCGGGGCAGGCAAGACCAACCTCATTTTGCTTTACCACAAATTGCCCCAAACCAAGAAAGCCACCATTCCGAGGGCAATGGCCACCCCATACGGCAGGCCCGGAGTCAGGTCTTCTCCCGGGGTCAAGGATTCCCAGACAATCTTCTGATCCCGGCACAATATTAGATTCACCAGCCAGACCCAGCCCCTTTGAAGATAAATCCAGAGGGTCCCCTGCCAGAGCAATACCCCTAAACTCATGATCCCGCCGGCCAGACCCATGTAACAGAAAACCGAAAAACAGCCTTTGGGCCCCAACCAGGCCCCGAGGGCCGCCATAGCCTTGACGTCCCCGGCTCCCAAGCCTCCTAGAATGTACGGCAGCAGTAACAGGCCCAATCCCAATAGCATACCTAAAATGGCCTGGGCCAAACCATGCCAGCCGAAAATCGCGGCCTGGAAAACTATTCCCGCCAGGGCTCCGCCAAAAGTAAGGTAATTAGGGATGCGCCGGGTGCGCCAGTCACCCACGGCCATCACCAGCGATAACAGGAAGGGAGACAGGTAACCGGCGGGCGGCAGCAGTCCCCAAGCCATAAATTCCCCGTGACTCATCGATTAACCCTCTTTACCTGCCACCGGCTGAACATGGATATGAATATGTTTAAGGAAATATGAATGTCATGATATTAATCGGCAGCACTCCACAATTTCATTAATTCCTCCTGATAAATTTAGACGACGGCCATACAGTTACACCACGCCCTCATCACCGCATCTCTTAATATCCAGGTTGTAACTGATGCAAGATACTCCCGACGGTGGCAATTGACCCAGGTTTTCTCAAAACTGTAAACTAATCACTATCCACTGGCCCCTTGCCCCAAGAAGCCAACAAGGAGAGAAAATGGGTAAAATGTATTATGCCCTCTTGACTACGCAGAATTTAGTTCTTAAAAAGATACTACAAGTGATTTAAATCAGTATCGCAGTAATATCCCTAGATTCAGCCCTAACCCGCCCGTGGCCGGGAGATTTCAACCATTACTAAGGATAAGCCAGCCATTCAAATCGCCAAAGCAGTCCTCATTCGATACTCCGAGAAGTAAGTTTCTTTTATGAGAGGATTTCCAGACTGAGATGCCTCCCCTCTTTTACCAAGCCCTTTTCTCTTGCCGGTCCAAAATTTTCCAGGGATCAAGGGGAGATCCCGTCATGTCTTACTCTCTCTTGGTCATGATGACCGTCTGTTAATCGTTGACCAGAATACTTCCGGCAACGACCCAAAAAATAATGAGGGAACATTAAATTATTGAAAAAGGAGCGGGACCATGAGCACGACCGATGTGGTGGCTACGCCCCTGCAATTATCTTGACAAGGCTTTGACCAGCTGCGTGATCTGGGTCTGATGCCCGAAAAGCCGAGCGAATCTCAGATTGTCGCCATGATCAAAAAGATCAGCGATCTGGACGAAGAAAAAGCTGTGGCCATGGCACGCACTCTGAACAGTACTACCGTATTCAATGAGGTGGTGCGGGAACAGATTACGGCCATGAAGGTGGGCGAGCGCTATGAGCAGATTGTCAACGCCTTTAACAGTATCCGGGATGATGCCTATAAAATGGTCAATCAACTGGAAGACGGCAAGATTGACACCAGGGAGCGTCTGAGCAATTTCTGGATGAAGGTCACCCGGGGAGACATCCCGAGCCGTTTCGAAAAGATCAAGGACACCTATCAAGAGGTCACCCATGACAGCCGGGATCAGTTGGAACGGGAGCAGACCATTCTGGAGGCGTATCAGGATTTCCGGGGCGCCTTAAAGGAAGCGCAGGTGATGGCCCTGCAGGTGCTGAAAAAGGCTGAAGTCAAGGTGCAGGAGGCCAAAGCACGGCTGGAGGAAGCTGCCAAAACCCTGGAAACGAATACCAACACCGATGCGGAGGAAATTGCCAGACTGGAACTGGCCCGGGATGAGCGGCTGCGGGAACTCCAGGATGAGGACAAGCGCTATCAGGTGGCCAAGGATCTGGCGGAAAACCTGTCCATCAGCTACAACACCACGGAAGTGATCATGGCCCGCCTGCTGCAGTCGCATGCGGCCAAAGAGCGGGTCTATTCCCAGGCAGTGACCTTTTTCGGGACCAACGAGACGGTCTTCACCGCCCTGAATGCCTCCTTTACCAGCCTGCAGGGGCTGCATGAAACCACCCGGACGTTGGAAGCCATGAAAGAGGGCGTGAACAAGAGTCTGGAAACCCTGGCCGAGGTGGGCGGCAAGGTTCAGGAAGAGGCGCTCAAGGCCGGGTATGGTCCCACGTTAAAGGCGGAGAGCGTCAAAAAACTATTGGATGCGGTGATCAATTTTCAGGAAAAGTCCCGGACCCTGATTGCCGAACTGCGGCAGTTGAGCGCCCGGAACGAAGAAGAGATCCGGCAGGCCGTGGAAACCGGTAAACGCCGGATGGTGGAGTTGATCAGATCCGGAGAAACCCTGACCCATGGCTGAACAAGAGAAGCCGGAAAAAATTGAACTCGATGAAGTAATGCTGGCCATGGATGTGGTGGACACCCTGCGCCACGAGCAGCAGTTGGTGGAGCGGGAACTCGCCTCCGACGAGCGGGACCAGGCCCTGATTGAAAAAGTCAAGCGCATGTACGCCGCCCAGGGGCTGGAAGTCACCGACGAGGTCATTGCCGCCGGGGTGGCGGCGCTGCAGGAAAACCGGTTCGCCTATCAAGCCGCCCCGCCCCGGGGGCCGGTGTGGCTGGCCAACCTCTACGTCAGGCGGAACCGTCTGGCCAAATGGGCGGCGATGCTGGCGGCCTCGCTGGTGGGGCTTTTCTTCTCTCTACCAGTTTGCTTTTGTGGCGCCGGAAGCACGCCAACGGCAAAAACTGGCCAAAAATTTCAATACCACCATCAGCCAGCAGCAGGATCAGCTCAGCGTGGCCAAACAGCGGCTGACCGACCTGCAGCAGGCCTTGGGCCGGGCCGAAAATCCCCGGCGGCGGCGGAAGTTGCTGCCAAACGTCTACTGGCGGAGGCCGGGCAGCAGTTGGCCGGAGCCGAAACCAGGCTGCAAGCCTTGTAAAAACTGCCGATGCAGCCGAACCTGACGGCGGACAAACCTGACGCAGGACGGCGAAATTATCAAACGCCGGTTGGAACAACGGGTGACACTCGTAACTGACGTGATGGCGCAGTTGGACAAAGCCGAAGCTGCCATCAACGATCTGGGGGAACTTGCCGGGCTCAGAGAAAAGCTGGCCAGCCAGCGACAGAGCCTGTTGGCCGAAAGCCGGGAGGAAGCGGCCCGTACCCAGACCGAAAAACTGTATAACGATGCTCTGGCAGCATTGAACCAGGGCGATATGGCAGGAGCCCGGCAGGAGTCGGCGGCGTTGCAGCAGTTGTATGACCAGTTGGTGCAGGAGTACGAATTGCGGATCGTCTCCAGACCGGAGCGCCCAGCGGCGTCAGGCGGACTTTGCCGAACCGGCCGGGGGTGCAAAATTATTATTTAGTTGTCGAAGCCGTCACGCCCCAGGGGAAACGGCTGACGGTGCCCATCACCAGCGAGGAAAACGGCAAAACCTACACTGTCCAGCAATGGGGCCTGCGGGTGGATGAATCCCTCTACGATAAGATCCGCCAGGACAAACTTGATGACGGCATTATCCAGAACAACCGGTTCGGTATGAAAGAACGGGGCTATCTGACCCCCCGCTACCTGATGCCCACCACGGGCGGGGCTATCCCTGTGGTAAGAGAGTGACTTTATGGTTACTGGAAGAGATAATCTCGATTTGATCAACCAACATGTATATCAGGCCCAGACCCAGCAGGAGGAGACCAGCCGGCGCCTGGAGGATTTGCACCGGCAACTCGAGGCTCTGCGCCTGGAGATGAGCAGCAGTTACAGGGAGTTAGCCAAGCTGCGGCTGGACGACTATCCAGGCTGGCGAGGTGATTTCCCATTTGAATGAGACCGATCAGGCACTTTTTACTCTGGTGCAAAATCTCAAGCGGACACCGCCTCAACCTGAAAGAGCAGATTGAGGCCAGCACTTCCCGGCGAACAGCAACTGGAAGGGCAAAGAAAGGAGCTGGCCCGGCAACGGGATGAGGCCGGTGAGGCCATGCAGCAGCAGTTAGAGCAGACCCATAAACGGATCAGTGAGACCGAAGCTTACCGCCAGCAGCAGGAACGGACCCAAAAAGCCGGGGCAGTAGCCAAACAGGCCGAGGAAAAGGCCTCCCGGGCCGAAAAGGACCGGCTGGAAAAGGGCAAGCCGTATGAGGCCGACCGCCTGTTTATGTACTTGTGGAACAGGCGCTTTCTGACGCCGGATTACCGGGGCGGCTGGTTCACCCGGCAACTGGACAACTGGGTGGCGAGAATTATCGATTTTCAGCGCAACCGGTCAAACTATTACCTGCTGCTGGAATTGCCCCGCCGGCTCCGGGAGCATGCCACCAAAAGTCCAGCAGACGGCGCAGTTGGAGGGGCAGGCCCTCCAGACCATGGAGCGGCAGGCAGCCGAAGCAGACGGCGTTCTGACCTTGCAGGCCAAGGTGCAGGAAGCCGAAAAACAGCTCAAACAATTTGATGCCGACATTGCGGCAGAAGAAACCCGCCACCAGAAGTTGTTGGCCGAGGAGGCCGAATTAAACGCGGGCACGGATCCCTTATCGGAACAGATCATTGATCTGCAGGCCGCGGCGTTGGCAAAAGAACCGCTGGCCAGTCTCTATAAAAAGGCCCGGAGCCACTCCCCGACCGGAAGATGACGTTCTGTAGCCCGGATCCAGCAACTCAGCCAGCGGCAGGAACAGATAACCGAGGAAATCCAGTCACTCAACGCCATCCTGCAACAGCAGCAGAGAAATCTAGGCGAGGTGGAAGAGGTCCGGCGCCGTTATCGCCAGAGCGGCTACGATGCCTATAATTCCCGTTTCCCGGCGACTTTGCCCTGGCAGTGCTCCTGGGCCGGATGCTGGACGGCCTGGCGAATCCGGACACGGTCTGGGGGGAAATTGACCGCAACCATCGCAGCAGCGGCGGCGCCGAGGCGGCGATGTGGGCGGCCGGTGATTTGGCGGTGGCGGCGGCGATTTTTATACTGACGACAGCTTTTAGCGGCAGGTGGCGGAGGATGGTTTATCGATCAGCTAACCTTTTCCCTCATACGGAGACGAGCAATTTATAGGAAAGCGAAATCAGATGGCCGATTACAAGATTGAAGACATTGAAGGCATCGGAACAGTTTACGGACCGAAACTCCAGACCCTGGGCATCAAAACGGTGGCCGACCTTCTGGAAAAAGGAAAACTCCCAAGGGCCGAAAGGAATTAGCCGAAGCCGCCGGCATTGACGGCACCTTGATTTTGAAGTGGGTGAACATGGCCGATCTCTTCCGGATTAAGGGTATCGGGCCGGAATACTCCGAATTGCTGGAAAAGGCCGGGGTGGACACGGTTAAGGAACTGCGGCACCGGGTGCCGGAAAATCTGCATGCCAAACTGGCGGAAGTGAATACGGCAGGGAAGCCGCTGGTCCGGGCCCTGCCCAGTCTGAAAGCGGTGCAGGCCTGGGTCGAGGCAGCCAAGCAGTTGGAGCCGATGCTTACCTATTAAGCAGCATTAACTAATTTTGATCTACATAAGGAGAAGAAAGTATGGCGGAACACAAATTTTACTGATCTGCTGGGCACTTTGTTGAATACCGCCTTCCCCACACCCAAGGACCGTCTGAAAGCAGGGTTGGGCGCCGGCGGGCAGGCGTCCGGCAGATATGCACCTGTGACAACCTGCTTACAGTCATCTTGGTCTCTGATACGCAGCAAACTTGGCGACATCCTCGGCGGTTCGGCGACACGCCGGTAAACTGGGGGATGTCCTGGGCGGTGCCGGCAAACTGGGCGATATCCTGGGCGGCGCGCGGCAAACTGGGGGATGTCCTGGGCGGGCTGTTCGGCGGCCAGGGGGGTGAAGGCATCGGCCAGACGCTTTCCGGAACCCTGGAGGAGGCCCAGAAGGCGCTCGGCAGCAACAAGAATATTGCCCTGGCGGCTCTGGGGGCCCTGGCCGGGGCCATTCTGGGCGGCGGCTCCAAGTCCATGAAAGGCGCGGTGGGCGGCGGGGTCCTGGCCGTGCTCGGAGCCCTGGCTTACCAGGCCTTGAAAGGGACCCAGCAGGAAACCAACGAAGTGCCTTTGACGCTCAAGGAGCCGGAAACTCCGGCGGAGCAGGCACAACTGGACAATCAGGCCCAACTGATGCTGCAGGGCCATGATCAACGCGGCTAAGGCCGACGGTCAGATCGACCAGGGAGAAGTCCAGCGCATCATCGGCAGACTGGCAGAGGAAGGTGCGGATAAATCAGCCCGTGATTTTGTCATGGCGGAAATGACCAAACCCATGGAAACCGAAGCCATTGTGGCCGCGGCCAAGGGGAACCCCAACTGGGGGCGGAACTCTATGCCGCCTCCCTGCTGGCCATTAAGGTGGACACACCGGCGGAACAGGCCTATATGCAGAACCTGTCCGCCGGCTCTAGGTCTACCCACCCAGGCTGTGACCAATCTGGAAAAAAGCCTGGGATTGGTTAAGACTGTTGGAGTTTTCAGTGCGGAATACTGCATAATTATTTATGGGCAAGATGATATTTCTGCAAACATATTAAATATCTTAACAGGAGGATCAGAACATGGGATTGTTTGACTTTGTGGGCAATATCGGCAAGAAAATTTTCGGCAGCGAAGCAGAGGCCGTCGGATAAGATTAAAGGCTATTTTGAGGAGGATAATCCCGGCGTTAACGATTTCCAGGTCACGGTCAAAGACGGCATCGCCACCATCAGCGGTGAGGCCGCCAGTGCCGAGGCCAAAGAAAAGGCCGTTTTCATGGTGGGCAATCTCCAGGGGGTCACTGAGGTGCAGGCCGACAATTTGACGGCGCCGGCCGCCTCAGAAGGTTGAGTACTACGTCATCAAATCCGGTGATACCCTGTCCGCCATTGCGCAAAAATTCTATGGCAAGGGATCGGCTTATCCCCGCATCTTTGAGGCCAACCGGGAAGTCATCAAAAACCCGGATTTGATTTATCCCGGCCAGAAAATCCGCATACCTATGGGTTAAATGCCGTTTATGGTTTCCGGTTGAAAGATTCTGCTTCTAAAGAAAAACAGATTTGGCAGGTCTCATTTTTATGATTTGCCAGACTCCCCACCCTGCCCTTTCCGGTCGAAGGCATGATTCGGCCGGGAGGGGCTAACCTCTTTTTCCCGTTTTCAATCTACGCGGCATTGCCTCAGATCTACGAAAGCAGAAAGGATCGCGGTCGGTAAAGGGATCGCCCCCCAGGCTGGCGGTGACCGCCAGACAGCCGCCGCAGGTGGGATGAATAGGGCACTCACGGCAGGCGGCACAGCCCCGGCGGTATTGTCGGGCCTCGGCCGATTCGTAGACTTCCTCTAAACTGGCTTCCTTGAGATTGCCGATCACCGAAGGCATCTTGCGGCAGGCATGCACTTCCCCGTCAGACAACAACGCCAGAAAATTGAAAGCTGCGCCGCAGCCAAAGCCGGTGCAGCCTCCAAGAGGTTCTAAACCCGCCTCCTCCAGGAGGATATTAAACAGGTTGTCTTTTAAGCTCAAAACCGGGTTGTGGGCTGCGGCTGCCAAATACTCAGCCAGAAAAGTCACGATATTCCTGCGGCTCCGGCAACTGCAATTGCCTCCCCGCCCCGAATAAGGCCAACCGGTTAAAGTTAAAACCATCGGCCAGCGGGCGCAGCACTTCCGCCAGAGGCAGAACCTGCCGCAGATTGGCCCGGGTCAGAGTCAACATCACCATGGCGGGAATCCGGAACCGTCGCAAGGTCTCCAGAAAGCTCAGGACCCGCCGGAAATTGCCGGGACCCCGAATCTCGTCATTGTGCTCCTCCAGCCCTTCCAGGCTCACCTGATAATACCACGGCGTTCCCAGGTCCACCAACTTCTCCAGCTTCTCCTCGGCCACCGGGTTCCCCAGCACGACGCAGCCAAAGCCCAAGTCGGTGGCAGCCTGGTAAAATTCAAAGAAATTGGGGTGGAGAAAGGGATTGCCGCCGGTGAAAGCAACCTGTCCCGCAACCTGCCGCTTCCGGCAAAAATCCTGCAATTGCCGCAGAACCTCCAACCCCTGGGCCAGGGTGGGAATCGCCCGGGTGGTGCGGTCGTAACAATGGCGGCAGTGGAGGTCACAAGCCTGGGTCAAATGCCACTGCAGATTGAATACCCTGACTGCGTTAAACTTATCTGGAACGTGCCTGTCAGGGGCAAAGCGGGCTGGGATCCCGGCGGAGGCAGAGGGTGGAGCAAGAATGATGCCGCGGCGGATCGCTTG
>CAVPJB010000017.1:0-120044 GCA_963705135.1 uncultured delta proteobacterium | reverse complement strand
TTTATAGCGTTTGCCAAAAATTTTGACCGAATTAAAGGTCATATGATCATAACGGTTTATTTAAGCAAACTATCAAGTGAACAAGTTCTTTGATTATCATTGGATCGATTTATGATCCACAGCAGTGCTTGGTCGATCCGGTCAATGAGTTGTTGACGAGTTTTCGCAATATTGATTTCAGTGAACCACTCGGCCTTCATCAGGAGCCAAAGTCTCTCGATGGGATTATAATCGGGAGAATATGGTGGCAAAAAGAGGGGTTTGAAGTTTCCCCAGTTGAGAGACTTTTTCTTTATGCCAGGTAGCGTTATCGCAAACGATGATATTTTTTGATCTTTCCAGTTTGATGTCCTGGGTGGCGTGGTCTAAAAAAGCCTGAAAGACGATGCTATCGGTATTCGTAAATTCGAGGGCATAGTATTCACCGGTTCGGGGACAAACCATGCCGGTGACGTTCATGCGCAGGTGTTCCCCATAGTAAGGGATACGGATTTTTTCTCCCTTCTGCGCCCAGCGGCGTTTAGGGCGGGATCACCCTCGATACCAGATTCGTCCAAGAACCACAGATCGACTTCAGGGTCATTCAGAAGCGGTTTCAATTCTTCAATAAATACTTGTCGCTGCTCTTCATTTTGGCGGCTTGGCCAGGATTGAGGCACTTTCAACCGAAAATTATTGTCATGCAGCCAACGAATAACCGTACGGTAGCCAACTTCATGTTGCAGCTCTTGTCTCAGGTAGCCATGAAATTTTACGCCGGTCCAATGGGTCTGCTCTGCCAGTTCAGGTTTTTCAATGAGTTCCTTATAGCAAGCACTTTGCTCAGCATTGATTTTGGCAGGGCGGCCAAGGCGTGGGCGTTCGATTAAGCCGTCAATACCTTGCCGATTAAATTGCGCCACCCAGCGAGAGAGACCACGGCGGGATGTATAATAAAGGGAAGCAACCTTATCATGATCAATTCCCATAGACAGTGCTCGAATGGCCATGAGACGATTATGACTCCGCTTAAAACGGATGTTCCAGGCCAATAAACGGTTAACTTATTTATTATACAATAATTAATGGCTTTTTTGGCGAAAATATGTAGCCACTAAATTATATCTTTATAATGATTATAATGCTTGCAAATAAAGGGTATTAATGTTATTAATGTAGCCATTATGTATATCGACACTGCCAAATCCACCCAATCCGGCAGGACCTATCGGCGGCATTTGCTGCGAGAGTCATTCCGGGAAGGCGGCAAAGTCAAGCATCGCACTATCGCCAACCTCTCACATTGTTCCGAGGAGGAAATCGCGGCCATTAAGCTGGCCTTGCGGCACAAAGACAATCTGGCCCAATTGGGTAGTATCAAAGATGTAACCATGCAACAGGGCGCCCGCATCGGGGCGGTATTCTGTTTAAAAGTCGTGGCCGAGCGTCTTGGGCTCGCCAAAATATTAGGTAATCAGCGTGCTGGTAAGTTGGCCCTGTGGCAGCTCTTTGCCAGATTGATCGATCAAGGATCTCGTCTGAGCGCCGTCAGATTGGCCGAACGCCACGCTGCCTGTGACATCCTGGGTCTGGAAACCTTCAACGAAGACCATCTCTATCAAAATCTTGCCTGGCTGGCTGGGTATCAGGAGAAAATTGAACAACGTCTCTTCCGCAGGCGCTACGGCTCCGAACCACCGCAACTGTTTCTGTACGATGTCACCAGCTCTTACCTGGAGGGCGTCAACAACATCCTGGCCGCTTTCGGTTACAACCGGGACGGCAAAAAGGGAAAACAGCAACTTGTCATCGGACTCCTCACCGGTCCCGAAGGCGACCCGGTGGCGGTGCGGGTATTTGCTGGCAACACCCAGGATCCTAAAACCGTGACTGAACAGATTCGCACCCTGGTCCAGAGCTTTGGGGTCAGCAAGGTCACCCTGGTGGGCGACCGGGGCATGTTGAAACTGCCGCAATTGCAAGCACTGGCAGAACATGAGTTTAATTATATTACGGCGATTACGAAATCCCAGATTCGTCAACTGCTCAAAACCGGCGCCTTCCAGATGCATCTTTTTGACCATGAATTGGCTGAAGTAGAATGCGATGCCGTTCGCTATATCTTGCGGCGCAATCCGCAGCGAGTAATGGAAATGGCCCAGGCCCGCCAGAAAAAGATGGAAGCCTTGACAGTCCGGCTGACCGCTCAGCATCGCTATCTGGAGGATCACCCGCGGGCCAATCCTGACATTGCGCAAAACAAATTAAATGATTATGCCAAATTACTTCAGATTGAGCGCTGGGCCAAAGTAACCCGACAGGAACGGAGCCTGACCCTGGAAATTGATCAAGAAGCTTGGGCTCACGAAGCCCAGCTCGATGGTTGTTACGTGATCAAGACCGATGTGCCGGGAAAAACCGCTACGGCTGATACCATTCATCAGCGCTACAAGGACCTGGCCAAAGTAGAGCGAGCCTTTCGCACCTTTAAAAGCGGACATCTGGAAATCCGCCCCACCTTTGTACAGACCGAGGCCAGCACCCGAGGTCACGTGTTCGTGGTGATGTTGGCCTATCTCCTGGAACGGGAGTTAGACCGGTATTGGCGTCCTCTTGACCTCCCGGTCAGTGAGGCCCTGGATGAATTGGGTTCGCTCCGGGGTGTAGAAATAACTATCGGCAATACTACTTGTCAACAGGTCCCCCAGCCCACGGGGCTCAGTCAAAAATTATTAACTGAGGCAGAAATAACCTTACCCGATGTCCTGCCCCTCAGGAAAGTTCATGTAGCCACCAGAAAAAAACTGTCAAAAGAATAATATCTAATTAAATATCAATATGTTACGGTATATTTATGATTTAATTTTTCTGGAACATCCGTTTGAAACTGAGCCGGAGGAGGCCGATATCATGGATCGCCCTCCCCGCCGACCGGAAGAACCTTATTTGATTGGCGCACTTTTGGCTAGTTGCTTCAGGGATAAATATGCCAGGATGGGAATGGGATGAACAACACAATGGCCCGAGGTGAAGGTGGCTAGTAGGATGATGAGTTAATAAGATGCTGCCAGCAGCAAGGCGGCCCCAACATGAGAATAGGACCGCCTCTCGCAGGTTTTCAACCAAGAACCCGGTCTCCCGGCTCCAGTCTAAAACAGCGTCCCCACCCCAAACCGGAAATTGTGCGTGGTAATATCGGGATTGAAATTATATTGAAAATTCTGCTGCTTGAAGGCGCCAAAACCTGGCTGCCCATAGAAAAATCGGTAGGAGGTCTCCAGATAAATGTTTCTATGCGGGAGGTAGCGCACTCCGGCTTCCAGCCCTAAACCCGGAAAAACGCTGCTCTGGCGTCCAAATGTCCTGACGAAATCACTGGCAAGGCCATTGCTGCTTTTTATATAAACGTTTGGCTCAACGCTGGCAAATCCCAGGACCGGCCCCACCCCCAGGAATGGCTGCAAAGTCCCGAAAGTTGAAATCTTCTCATCCGGGAACATCCCATGCCTAGCATTGAACATAAACCCAAGGGTGGCCAGATAGCCGGTGCTGGAAAAGTTAACGGCACCGGCTTGCGTCACCCCAAAAGGGTGAATAGTCTGGGAGTAGCACTACAACGACATATATATTTGACAATAAGATTTAACTAGGTTTATTCTGTCTCAAAAATGAGCAAATTGGAGGGACAGATATGCTGGCAAATAACCGTATAGAGAATTCACTGCAGCCATATTCTATTCCGCAGTTTAGCATCGAAAAGAGAGACATAGAGGGATTTATTACCGAATTGCAAGGGTTCCATGAACAATTTCGAGATTGTTTTGCCCGGAGCGAACCGAGGGATAATTTTTATCGGTATATGGTCGGTCAATTGAGTGATTTAGAAAGAAAATCTATCGAACCAATGTCGCTGCAGGTGGAGGGTGGCAACGCACGAGCCATGCAGCGTCTGATAAGTGACGTTATCTGGGATGAGAGCGCTATGCTGCGCAAATACCATGAGCTGGTTGCCGAAGATTTGGGTGACCCGTATGGTGTGATGATTTTTGATGAAACAAGTTTTTTAAAGAAAGGTGAGGATTCAATCGGGGTTGCCAGACAATATTGCGGCTCTCTGGGCAAGGTGGAAAATTGCCAGGTGGGAGTCTTTGCCGCCTATGCTTCCCCCCAGGGGTATGCCTTGGTGGATAAAAAGCTTTTTATCCCGGAGAAATGGTTTACTGATGACTATGAGGTCAAGAGGAAAAAGTGCAAGCTCCCAGTAGAGATTGAGTTTAAAACCAAACCTCAATTGGCTGCCGAAATGTTGCGTCATCTGCGGGAAGAAAATATTCTCCCCTTTAAATATGTGACCGCTGATTCAGTATATGGCAATAGTCCTGAATTTCTCAACGCCGTTGAGGAACAGCTGGGGACTGTCTATTTTGTCACGACGCCATGTGATACCCTCTTCTGGCTTCGACACCCGGTTACCGAAAAGAAAGAATATCGGCATCGGGGAAAAAGACGAACCAGATTAAAAGTCAAAGCCCAAGAGAAGGCTCCGATTAAGGCAGAAACTTTTGCTAAGAACCTCAACAAATTTTTCTGGTATAAACGAAAGGTTGCCGAAGGCACGAAAGGCCCTGTGGAATATGAGTTTACGAAAAGACGGGTCACCTTGTCCAAAAATAGCCTGCCTGATCGAGAAGTCTGGTTGGTAATCAGACGGACCCTGGGAAGCAAACCCACCTACACGTATTATCTGAGTAATGCTCCCATGAGCACGAGGTTAGCAATTTTTGTGTGGCTTAGTGGCCTACGCTGGCCCATAGAGCAAAGTTTCGAAGAAACAAAAACGGAACTGGGCATGGACCACTATGAAGTAAGAAAATATCCCGGCTGGCATCATCATATCCTCTGTACCATGATGGCCCATTTTTTTCTGTGGCATCTGAAAATTATTTTGGGGGAAGAAGGCACCCAACATTACAGTGTCGCAGCTTAGAATCTTATTGGAGGGAGTTCTCCCACTAAGAACATATACAATTGATGATCTCATCAGTCTGGTGGCAGATATTCAGAGAAAAAATCACCGGGCTTATATCTCTCATCGGAAAAAAATAACTGATCAACAAATTAAATGACGTTGTAGTGTTACCCGCTTTATTCACCTGGGTCTAATGGTTTTTGGTATATTGGCCTTGATGACGGGATTTCTTGCCGGGGATTATAAACACCAGCAGCATTTGGGGTTCAGCTTCCATAGGTGGTTCGGCATTGGCCTCGCGGCCTTTGTCGCCCTGCGTCTCTGGCATGGTTTTTCGGGCCCTCGGGAAGCGAGGTTTCGGGAGTGGTTCCCTTATACCAGGGAACGTCTCTTATTCATTGTGGAAGATATAAAGACCCTATTAAATTTCCAGCTCCCGGAAAGACCTCCCCGCCAGGGATTGTCCGGCCTGGTGCAAACTTTCGGTCTGGCGGCATTTGCCTGGATGGGTGCCACGGGCGCCCTCATGTTCTTCCTCATGACTCCAGGCGGGAAAGCCAGAGGATTTTTGCACCTCATTAAAGAAATGCACGAGGCGGGCTGGTGGCTTGCCCTGGTTTTTCTCGGTATTCATGGAGGAGCCGTCATCTTTCATGCCTTGGCCGGGCAAGACCTTTGGCGGCCAATGCTCTTTTTGAAGAGACGGTCAGACTAAAAACTGGAGCGGGAAATATCCAAGATATGATCTGATTATGGGAACCTGATGATTTCTTAGTAATTTTCAAGAATAGCAGTGACTGATTTGTTTTGCCTTTATAGAAACCTCCATTAGAAAATACCTATTTGTCCCTACTAAAAACCTGTCCGAATTTTAAATATCAATTTTTATGGGGTACAAGCTTAATAAATTATGTACCGGTTTTCGCTATCTAGAGGATGTTTAACAATGTTCGAGTAGTAGTTGTCATTTACGAGGACAATGATTACCGTAAGAACACTTGGCGCCTTAATTCGGGTGAATATTCCCTTTTCGTTGCCTTTCCGGGCAGCCTGGTTCCTGAGAGGCAGCCCCATAGTTCCCTCGTCAGGAGTGGATAGCAAAGTGGAAAAGATGATGTTTGAAAAGATATTGGTGGCCAACCGGGGCGAGATCGCCTTGCGGATCATGCGCTCTGCCCAGGAGTTAGACATCAAGGCAGTGGCCGTCTACGAAGAGACCGACAAGAATGCTTTTCACATCATGCGGGCTGACGAGGCCATTTGTATCGGTCCCGGCCCACGTCGGGATTATCTGAGTATCGATAAAATTATCGAGGCGGCCAGGAAAACAGGAGCGCAGGCGATTCACCCCGGTTACGGCTTTCTGGCGGAGAATCCCCGGTTTCCTGAAGCCTGCACCAAGGCGGGGCTGGTGTTCATAGGGCCGCCCATGGAAGTGATTCGCAATCTCGGGAGCAAGGTGGTGGCCCGCCGGATCGCCCAGGAGGCGGGGCTACCGGTGATTCCGGCTACGGCGACTCTCTCCCCGGGAGCCGCGGGGGACCGGGAAGGGTTGGCCTTTGCCGAGGAGCATGGCTACCCTCTCATGATCAAGGCCGTGGCCGGCGGCGGTGGTAGAGGTATCCGCCAGGTCACGTGATGAAAAGGGCCTTCTGGCCGGTCTGGCCCAGTCGCGCTCGGAAGCCTTAATGTCCTTTGGCAACGATGAGGTTTACCTGGAAAAGTGCGTGCGCAGTCCCCAGCACATAGAAGTCCAGATCCTGGCTGATACCTATGGCAACGTGGTGCATCTGGGCACCCGAAACTGCTCCATTCAACGGCGCCATCAGAAACTCATTGAAATTGCCCCCGCCGGCCTGGACGCCTCTTTAAACGCGGCAATCTGCGCGGCCGCGTTGCGGGTTACCAGAGCCGCCAACTATCTCAGCGCCGGCACGGTGGAATTCCTGGTGGAACCGGACGGTAATTTCTACTTTCTCGAAGTAAATACCCGGATTCAGGTGGAACATACCGTAACCGAAGTGGTGACCGGCATCGATATTGTCCGGGAGCAACTCCTCATCGCCCTGGGGGAGCCCATCAGTTTTTCCCAGGACCAGGTGGTGGAGCGAGGTTACGCCATCGAGCTCCGCATCAATGCCGAAGATCCTAAAAATAACTTCCTCGCCAGTCCCGGGGTGGTAGAGGTCTATCAATCCTCCGCGGGGCATGGGGTCCGGTTGGACGGGGCCGTTTATCAGGGCTATGAGATCACGCCCTATTACGACTCCATGCTGGTGAAACTAACGGTGTACGGCTTATCCTGGCAGGAAGCGGTGGACCGTCTATCTCGTACGCTCAAAGGGTTTCTCATCATCGGGGTAAAAACTACCATCCCTTACTTTCAGCAGATCGTCAACGACCCAGATTTTATCATGAGAAAGTTTGATACATCTTATATCGATAACCACCCGCACCTCTTGGATTATCGAGAAGAAGAGCGGGAGGTGGATAAGATCGCCCGCCTCATTGCCGAAATCAACGCGCATGGCAGGAATCCTTATGCGCAATGAAGGGATAATTATTGCACAAGCTCACTGCGGGAGTAAAGAGCCATGTCAGGACATATTACCAGAGGGATGAGCCCCACCGAGATTCTCGACCTGTTGCGGAGGACGAATGGCTACTACCTATGCAATAATGAACGGGATGTATCTCAATCCGATTTCAAGAACCGGCTGATGCCCATGACTACGGTGCGGGTGGCTCCGCATCGGGATGCGGTCGGATTTTTCTCGGTGGAGGTCTGCGGCGGCGCCTCGGTCCATATGGATCTCCTGTACAAGCAGGTAAATCCTTTTGAGAGACTGCGGATCATCCGGAAGGCCATGCCCCGGACCTTGCTGCAGGCGGTTTGTCGCGGCGCCAGTCTCTTCGGCTATCGACATTACCCGGAAAACGTGATCCGACTGACTGTACGAGAGTTTGCCAGGTATGTCGATGTCTGGCGGGTGTATGACTTTTTAAATCATGTTCCCAACATGGTGGCGGTCTTTGAAGAAGTGCAGAGGGCGGGGCGGCTTCTCATGCCCAGCATATGCTTCTCCACCGGCAAAGAGCATACCGATAGCTTCTATGTGGGGAAAGTGAGGGAGATCCTGGATGTCACCGGCCCTGAGGTCATCGTTTCCATTAAGAATTTTGCCGGATTGGGGACCCCCAAACGTATCGGTCAGTTGGTGGAAGCTATCCGTGAGGCTTTCCCTGAGATAATTTTGCACTATCACGGCTGCAATACGGATGGCAATGACATTGGCCGGATGAGCGCCGCTGTCCTTGCAGGTACGAAAATCTGTGATGTGGCGGACCATGGCTATGGGTCCATTTATGGTCAGGCCCCGGCCTTGACCCTGATCCAAAACCTCAGAGACTACGGCAAGAAGGCTGTAGGCATACATATCCGACCTCTGTTGGAAAGCTCGGACATCCTGCGCCAGGAACGAAAGATTTATGAGCCTTTCGAAAGCCCGTTTCGGGGGCATGACCCCACGGTGTCCCATTATAAACTCACCGGCGGCGCGGTGGGGAGCGCTTATGAACATGCGGACAAGGAGGGCTTTCTGGAGCGGATGCCGGAGATCCTTCGGGAAATGGCCCGGGTGCAAGTGGAACTGGGGAACTGGTGGTCGGTAACGCCTGGATCGCAGATTCTCTGGACCACCGCGGTTAATAACGTCCTTTATGGCCGCTACGAAAGGCCGTCGCTGGACCTGAAGAATCTTCTCCTGGGTCACTACGGCCCTTTGCCGTTCTATGAGCCGGAGGATTGGATATGTGAAAAGGTTTTGGAACACCAGCGATCCGACGGCAAGAAATGGCATAAGATCCTCTATGAGGAAGGGGGGAATGTGAAGCCTCGAGATGTAGACCTGGAGCAGGAGAGGAGCCGGCTACAGGCAAACCTGGGGCGGGGAGTCTCCGATGAAGACCTGGCGCTTTATCTCCTATTCCCCTTTGATGCCCTGTCGTTTTTAAATTTCGAGGATCGCTACGGCAAGACCTGGCTTTTGCCGCCTGAGGTCTGGTTCCGGCGGGGCGGATTTAAAAACGGCGAGCGTATCACCTTCGCAGATGAATATGGAGTACCTCACTATATTGAGGTAATATCAACCCGGCGCGAAGGAGGTAACATCCTCACCACTCTGATGATTGACCACAGTTTCCAGACCATCAGCACCCAGATCAAAGAGTCAGATGCATTTGAGGCTCCTGGATAGCAGCCCAGGCCGGTGGCCGAGAATTCAATTATTCCCTCAAAGAGAGCGGAGAAGGATTTGACCCTCTCCATGGCGGAAATTTAAAAGCCTCTCCGTGCAACATAACTTGCCTAAAGGCGAAATCGTCCGCCACAAAATCGAAAGACCCCTCCTCAAGGTTGTCAATAAGGAACCAAACCCCGGCAATAATTCCAAATAGCCCTGTGCCCTGCCCTCCAATAAGAATTTCCTTCCTCTCATACCTTGCTGTAATCAAAAAACAATTTTTGCTAGCCGCAGGCTTCAACCTGCGTGGCACAGGCTGGAAAGGACCTGCCACCATTTGACTGCAATGCTGAAGGCCTCGTTTGTCTTGATCGAACTGCCCCCGTTTTTCGAAAACGTCCGAAGGCGAGTGATTAAGTCGCCCAAGATATTTTTTACCGACGTGGGGCTCGCCGCCTTTCTGCTCGGGATCCACACGGCGGAACAGGCATGCCGCGATCCTTTGCGCGGCAACCTGTACGAGAATCTCGTTATTGCGGACATCGTGAAAAACGCACTCAACAAGGGAATCAGGCCGGAAGTCTATTTCTTCCGGGACTCCCACGGCAACGAGGTTGATCTGCTCATCAGAGAAAAGGGCGGGCTCACACCTGTGGAGATCAAATCCGCCGCAACCTTTTCCCCGGATTTCGTCAAAAACCTCGAATATTTCCGAGCATTGGGGATTAGACCGGTCTCTGCCGGGGCAGTCCTCTATAACGGCGAGCAGCCTTCAACATCCGCGGCAGCCCGCGTTCTCAATCCGCTCCAGGCAGAGGATATCTGGGAAACGCTGACTGTACCTGCTGATCCAGCAAAGCCTTGATTGCCGCAGCCCAGCGCCATAACTTCGTTTTATTACATATATGGGATCACTATGAGAAGGTTTCTTTCAAGATAGATCGGGTTTATATATAGCAGTGAACGAAAATCCCTCCTTTTCTTGTGATCTTTAAGTTGAGGAAGCAGGGTGGAACGCAATTGAGGAATAAAAATCTTTGATTAATTTAAGGTCATTAAACTACTATTACCTTTTGACAGCATTTTATTCATAGATGACCATCTAACTCCGGAACTTAGAAATGAAAGACCCCGGTCGTATTACCGACCAGGGCCAATTTTAGGTGAAATAATATCTTGGTTTCTAAATTGCGAGTAAATTAGCCTTTGGAGCCCAACCTTAGGCCGCCGTGGATAAAAAATGTATCCCCGGCCAGGGCCTCGTTGCGATACAGCTCCCCGATAAGGGAGGCGACTTCCGCGGGCTCGACCAGACGGCCGATGGGGACCTGTTCCAGGATTTTCCCCAGGGCTTTCTGGTCCATGCCTTTGACCATGGGAGTGCCCACATAACCCGGGGCAATGGCCACGCAACGGATCTGGCCCGCCAGGCCGCGGCGGAAGAATTCGGCGGTGATCACTTTGGGCATCACACTCATGGCTGCTTTCGTAGAAGAGTAATTAAGCTGGCCGGCGGTTCCCAGGGAACCGGTGGAGGAAAACAGGCAGATCAGCCCCTGGCAGCCATGATTGATCATGCGCTCGGCGCATTCTCGGACCGTGAGAAAGACCCCGGTCAGATTAATGTCGATGACAGCCTGAAAATTTCCCAGAGCCATTTTCTTGGTGACTTTGCCGGTTTCCCGGTCAGGGGCCACCAGCAGTCCATCCCGGATGATACCGGCGCAAGGGGCCACCAGATTGAGGCAGCCGAATTTCTCGATGGCCAGATCCGCCAGCTTGCCGCAATCATCCTCCTTGGTGGTGTCACAGACCATAGTGGCCACCTGGCCCCCCATGGCCTTGATCTCAGTTTCCACTCGGTTTAAGCCCTCGGCGCTGATATCGCCGAGCACCACTCTACCGCCCTGCTGCACCCAGTATTTTGCCAGTTCCTCGCCGATGCCTCCGGCGCCACCGGTAATAACTGCGACTGCGTCCTTTATATTCAGCATAGTACTCTTCCTCTATTTGTTTGAAAAATTCTAAGTGATATGAGCGGTAAGAGTCAGCCACAGGCTGCTCTCAGACCGGGGGCCCTTCGGGTTTGGCCGATTCGCCCAGACCTTGGATTAATTTCTGAAACTGGTCTCCCTGTTTTTCGACGAGTCTTTGGAACTCCAGGGAAGTCGCGGCCAGGCCCAGCCCTTTTTCTTCCAGCAGCAGGCGCAGGAGCTTGATGGTTTCTTCCTGTTCCGCCACTTTTGCTTGTAACTCTTCATGGCGCCGCGCTAAATCGGCATACTCTTCACGGGGGACTACCCCAAAGATATGTAAATACTCCTTGAAGGACTCCTGAAAGTTCTCTGCCGCTTGGTTCCAGATGGAGAAATAATCCGGGCTGTCTTCTTTCACCTGATCCAGGCCGTAAGAAGTTTTAAAAAGCTGCGAGTAATCTTGAAAATTGAAAATACCGCGCTGGCACCATTTGGCCAAGTCTTCCAACTGCTTCTGACTTTGGGCGGCCTGGAGGAGGGCCTTCCCCCAGAACTCTAAAAAGTGCCGGTTCATTTAGGCCTCCTGCTTCGGGGCCGCGGCAGGCAGGGTCTGGTCCTCTGCCGCTTTTTGACCAGCCTGGGTCTTATCGGCTGGCGCCGGCAACGCCGCCTCAGGTTCAGCCTTGCCTTCCATTGCTTTCAGGGTTGCGACGGACCGGGGTTTTTCATCTTGAGGTTTCTTTGGAACATCCTTCTGAATTTTCTCCCCTGAGGCCGGCAACGTCGCGGCAGGTCCAGCCTTGACCTTGTCCCTGGCCACTTTCAGATCAGCCTCAAGCCGGGCTTTGTCTCTGGAAACTTTCTGAGCAGCAGCAGCCTGGGTTTTGTCCGCCTCCGCCTCCAAATCCAATTGAAAACGCACCGGACCCCGGTAGTCCAGGAAGCATCGGTCCAGGGAACATTCGGTGGCGGGCAGGGACCAACTGGTGGCAATGGCCACGTGGCCCTTGGGGAAGACGGCTACCTCCGCTTCCACCCAGTCCAGGGGGGCCAGAGAAGACTCTTTTTCCACCAGGTCATCTTTTTCAGCAATACAGATGAGCCACTTAATGCCTTGTTCCTTGGCGCGCTTGAAATTCAAGGAGCGCCCGAAGAGTTTTACCGGGAGGTACCGTCTTTGGTCACTGGAGTAGTGTAGGAGTCGAAGCTCATCTTAGAGATCTCCAAGGGCAGATCGGTTTGATCGTACAGCAGCCAGTAGTTGATGGCCGCCGCGGTCTTGTTGATCTTCAGGTTCCGTTCGAACAGCTTCAGGTCCCGGATGAAAGTGATGATGGGGTTATCTTTCTCCATACTCTTGAGCTTGTAGACCCAGCTCATGAGCTTGCCGTTCACTACCCGGTTGCCGTTGGGCAGGGTCTTCATGGCAAAGCCGATATCATCAAACCGTTTGGGGATCCGCGCCAGGAAATCTGACAAGCTTTTGCTCCGGGTGCCGTCCATGGGGGCGACACTGGTGATGAGGGCGTCCACCAATCCGTCCAGCTCTCCCGACAAATAATTGACCGCCACGGTGAACCCGCCCTGGCAGTAACCACACAGGGTCACCGGCCGATTATGGGCGGCCTTGACCTTCTCCAAGAATAACTTGGTGTCCAGACAGTCTTCTTCACCGGTCATCTCCTGCACCGCCGGGTTGGTATAGATATCCTTGACAATGCGGATATAGGTGGGTATGCCCTGGTTGGCGAAGCAGTGGACGAAACTTTTGCCTTCTCCGGGCAGGAAGGACAGGATGTTGGCCCCCAGCACGTAAGGGGGGATAATCACGATGGGTTTGCCTTTTTTCCGGACTTTCACCGACTTATCCCAGGGCAGCACCTGGTAGAGATAGAAGCGGTCCGTCTCGGCCGTCTTGATGTAGTTGCCGTCATCAAAGTGAAACCCGTACTCCGGCTCAATGCCCCGGATAGCCTCGGGATATTCGTGGACCACCAACTCCATCAACCGGGCCTGTTTGGCCATAAACGCGGCAATGTCTTCACCCTTGTGCTGATATAGAGTGTTGTGCCAGGCTTTGTAGGCCTGCTCCAACTGGTGCGTGTGGAAATCGCTGAGGGCTTTCAGCCCATGGGTCAGGCCTGTTTCGGCCAAGCGCAGGTTGAATTCCAATAACCCAGCGTAATCCCTGATAGTTTCCTCGGGGGAAGAGTTCTCGATTTTATCACTCTCCACGGCGCTGAAGGATTCCAGGGCAGAGAACGCCGGGGCCATAAAATCCGTAAGGTAACGACTGAGCCCCACCAAGTAGGTCTGCAGCATGCGGGCCTGATCAATGCTGGCGGAGATGACCTTGGCTTGCGCTTCCAGGGCCTTCTCCGGGGTTATATCCAATTGGCCTGGGGCCAGTTCGCTCAAATTGTGAGTCGCATCTTTTGACTCAGACATGCTTAACTCCTGAAAAGCTGGGAAATTCGGTCCAGCCCATGGAAGGCCATGTAGTATTTATCGTCGGGCGGTTCAAAGACTAATGAAGGCGGGGGGCTGATCGCCAGCACCCCGCCAATCCTTTAGGCAGTCTTGGATTTTTCGGTCTTTTCCGCTTCCATGAGAAAAGATTCCAGTTTTTTGAAGCTGTCGTCCATCACCTTTTTGAAATCTTCGCAATTCTTTTTGTAGGATTTGGTCCACTCGGTCAAACCTTTTTTGGCCTCTTCGGGCAGATTGACCATCTGTCCAAAATACATAGCGCCCATGCGCTCCATCTGCTCCTGGAGCATCATCATGGCGCTATAGGAATTGTCAAAAGTAGTTTTGTAAAAGTCCATCATCTGCTTGCCCATTTTTTTCGGATCCATCATCTCGTCTCTCCTTGCGGCTGCGTCTCAGCCGGCATTTTCTGATGTTAAGCGGAAATAGATTCCAGCTTTTGGAAACCGTCGTCCACCGCTTTCTTGAAATCTTCGCAATTCTTCCTGTAGGATTTGGTCCACTCGGTCAGGCCTTTTTTGGCCTCTTCGGGCAGATTGATCATCTGTCCATAATACATACTGCCCAGGCGTTCCATCTGCTCCTGAAGCATCATCATGGCGTTGTAGGAATTGTCAAAATTAGTTTTGTAAAAGTCCAGCATTTGCTTGCCCATCTTTTTGGGATCCATCATCTTCTATTCTCCTTGCGGCTGCGTCAGCCTGAATTTTCTTATACTATAACTGTCGGGAAGATGCTTGTCAAGGAAATTTTTTGCATTGCAAAATATTATTAGGTAGAGATTGTAATTTCATTTATTCTTATAAAATAAGGGATAATATAAAAAATAGTGCAGTTATAAAAATCCTTAATGACAAATATTTTGCTAATTGCAAAACATTATTGTCTACTGATTATTCAAAAGAGAAGTTCGTGGCCGAAAAAGTAGGGCTCAAAAAAATACGCCAACCGGCGCCGCCGGGTGACCGGCGTAATCTTTAGAAAGAGCCGAACAGGGTGCCGAGAATGATCACGGCAATCAGGGCAATGACTGGCCCGGCCACGGAAACCGCGCAAATGTCGAGATAAGAATCGCGATGGCTGAGGTTGCAGATCTGGAGCAGGGTAATAACCGCGCCGCCATGGGGCAGGCAATCAAGACCGCCGGCGGCCAAGGCGGTGACCCGGTGCATAAGATCCAGTGAGACGCCTGAGACGACGGCCATCTCAGTAAATTTTGCCCCCATGGACTGGAGAACAATGCTCATGCCGCCGGAGGCCGAGCCGGTGATGCCGGCCAGGACGCTTACCGAGAGGGCCAGCGAAATCAGGGGATTATTACCACCAAGTCTAAAAATGCCGGCCGCGATGGTGGCAAAAGAGGGCAGGGTCGCGATAACGGCACCGAAACCCACCAGGCTGGCTGTATTGAAGATGGGCATGACCGAGGCATTGGCGCCGGAATCCAGGCTATTCGTAAAATCGGAAAATCTCCGACGGTTGAGCACCATCACCAGTACAATGGAACCTGCCAGGGCGGCAATGATGGACCAGATGCCCTGTACCGCCGCCAGATCCGTTTCTCCATATTGGGGCAGGGCGAGGAACGACGTGTCCAGGGCGGGAAGGATCAGCTCGCTGAAAAGATAATTGAGGACAATGACCAGGATGATGGGCGACACAGCCGTGAGAATGCCCGGTTCTCCGGCGGGAACCGGCTTATCACACAGTTCGCCGATATCGAAACCATCTCCTTCGGAATGGACCCGCAGCTTTTTATCCACCCGGGGCGCCACATCCACATGGGCGCCGTAGGCCTCCCCCTGGGTCACGGCGGCGCGCGCCCTGCCGTTCAGCCACAACATGCCCAGGATAAGCATGATGCCAGCCGCGATGATCCCCAGAATAGGCGAGGCAAACGGCGTCGTGCCAAAAAACGGCATGGGAATGGCATTCTGAATGGCGGGGGTGCCCGGCAGGGCGGTCATGGTAAAGGAGAAGGCGCCCAGGGCCACGGCGCCCGGGATCAGTCGTTTGGGGAGGCCGTTATTGCGGAACAGCATTTCGGCGATGGGAACAATGGCAAAGGCCACTACGAACAGCGATACCCCGCCATAGGTAAGGAGGGCGCAGGATAGCACCACCACCAGCATCGAGCGCTCCTGGCCAAATTTTTTGACCGCCCATTGGGCAATTGCCTGGGCCGAGCCACTGTCATCCATAAGTTTGCCGAAAATCGCGCCGAGCAGAAACAACGGAAAATAGAGGATGATGAAATTCCCGGTGGCCTTCATAAACACCTGCGTATAGGCTCCCAAGATAAGCGTTTCGCCGGCCAAGAGCACGGCCAGCGATGCCACTAGCGGCGCAATGATCACCACGCTGATGCCGCGGTAGGCGAAATAGATCAACAGGGCCAGCGCACCGACAATACTGAGAATACCTAACATGCATTACTCTCCTTCGAGGCGAGGTACACGGATTCATAGTCGAGGGTGGATCGTTTGCCCAGGTCATCGTAGTTTTGGTCCAGCCAGGTCGAGGTTGTCCGATACCCGACATCATGCAAGTGTTGTAAAAATTCCCATTCTGTGTTGAGCTTACTGGAGACGCCCAGGGGTTTTAGCTCTTCGTCAGCGTTGATACGGTGGAACAGCGCGTCCTGGAATCGTTGATCTTCCAGATTCGCCACCTTGATAAGATCTTTCAAAATGGCAATTGCCTTGACTTCTTTGATCAGGCTCGCATTGAAAGTAATCTCGTTGATGCGGTTTAAAATGTCGGGAGCAGTGCGGGGAATTTCTTCCCGGACTATGGGGTTGATCTGGACAATGACAATATCCCGGGATTGGCAATCATTGACGAGGGGAAACAGCGCCGGATTGCCCATATAGCCCCCATCCCAGTAGGCCTCCCCGTCTATCTCGACGGCCTGAAAGACGAAAGGCAAACAGGCGGAAGCCAGCACCATGTCCACGGTCATTTCCTGACGGTGGAAAATCTTTTGCATGCCGGTGCGAACGTTGGTGGCGGCCACAAAGAGCTTGATGCCCTCGGCATGACGGACATGCTCGAAATCCACCAGGCCGGAGATGAGATCGCGCAGCGGATTGATGTTCAGGGGATTTAGTTGGTAAGGTGATAGCATGCGTGACAGTGAATCAAAGAAAAGATAACCCGGGGAAAAGTCCAGGGTCCAGCGACCGAGCAGTCGGTCGAGCCACGTCCGTTTGAAAGGCGAGTATAACCCAGCCTGGTGTACCCCGGACCAATATTTCGTGAGCGCCTGCCGTGCTCCCTCCTTGCCGCCGGTGTCAAGCCCGTCGGCCACCACCACGGCATTCATGGCCCCGGCGCTCGTCCCGCTAATGCCTTCGATGACAATCCGGTCATCTTCTAAGAGACGATCCAGAACACCCCAGGTGAAGGCTCCATGAGCCCCGCCCCCTTGGAGCGCCAGTTCGATCATTTTCGGTTTTGCCATTGCTCAATCTCCTGTTTTTGATCCCGGCTGTATGAGAATTGTGGAGCCATCTAAAGCCCCGAGTACCTCAAAAGGACGGCCAACTCACCGCTCAGTAGTTGTGCCTTGGCTCAGGGTGCTGTCCATGGGGACGACGTTAGCCAGAATTTGTTTAACTTAATTGTCAATCAAAGGTTTGTCAAGGTAATTTTTGCAATGCAAAATATTATTAATTTAGAAAGAATATAGTTAATTATATTAGATATCAATATATTTATACGATGTTATCGTTTTATTAATCGAATATTGACAAATAAATTGCGAATTGCAAAAAATTAACATACACTGATTTCGGCAAGGAGAATAGTATGCCTGAAAAAGTGGTCCTCAAAAAATACGCCAACCGGCGCCTCTATGATACGGAACAACGCGCCTTTGTGAGCCTGGCGCAGATTGCCGAACTGGTGAAACAGGGCCGGGAGATAGAGATCAGCGACGACAAAACCGGGGAGGACGTCACCGCTTTCATCCTCACCCAGATTGTTTTGGAAGAAGCAAAAAAGAAAACCCTGCTGCTCCCGGTCTCCCTGCTGTATCTGCTCATTCGCTACGGGGACAGCGTCTTAAGCGAATTCTTTGACAACTATCTGGAACAGACCTTGAAAACCTATCTGACCCACAAGAGCGCCATGGATTCACAATTCCGGACGTGGCTGGAGATGGGTCAGGACTTCTCCACCCTGACCACGAAGGCGATGGCCAATTTTACCCCGTCTGCCTCCTGGATGGATGTTTTTCCGAACAAGGCGCCCAAAAAAGAGACGGACGAAGGAGAAGGAGGACTCTAAAAATCAAGAGCGGCCCTGAGCTTGGGGCTCAGAGCCGTCCCGATTTTGTTTATCCTCAAGTTTGGACGTTCTATTCCTGCAAATATTTGACCATTAAGACCAGATCGGATTCGGCGCCCTCCAGGTCTTTGACAAAACCCTGCAGATTAGCCACCTCCTTAAATCCCAGCTTCTCAAACAGGTAAAAGGCCTTATCCAGACGCGGCGGGATCTCGATGCTGATCTGTTCCAGGCCCAGGCGGGTGGCAATATCGATGAGGTTTTGCAACAGGGTGGTCCCCAGCCCCCGCACCCGGTACTGGGTGGAGGTGGTCAGGCGCAGGTCCGCCTGATGTCTGGTCCAGCCGATGGGGTTGAAATGCAAGGTTCCATCCCCCACGATCTGGCCGTTATGCAGGGCAATAAGAGAAAGGATGTGATCATAGTCTATTTCGTAGATCCAATTCTCGATAACCTTGGGATCGGTTACGTCATCCTTGAGACAGAGGCGATCCTCGGGCGGCAGGCTGGCGAAGTATTCCACCAGGGCGGCCTCATCCGTCTTCAACAGGGGCCTTAAGGTGACGGGCCTGCCATCGTCCAGGGAAATGCTTTTGGGGTAGGTGGTGACAAGTATCTCCGACAGTTTGTCCATAATTATCTCCCAATCAGTTAGTCCGGCGAGGCAATTGTCAGGCCCCTAAAAATACCAGCCACGTTCTACAATCATCGCATACCCCATGCCGCCGCCCACGCAGAGGCTGGCCAGGCCCACTTCGACGTTGCGTCTTTGCATCTCGTAGACCAAGGTCACCAGAATTCTGGCGCCGCTGCAGCCGATGGGGTGACCCAGGGCGATGGCGCCCCCGTTGACGTTGACGATTGCAGGATCCAGGTGGAGTTCCTTAAGGCAGGCCAGGGACTGAGCCGCAAAGGCTTCATTGAGCTCCACCAGGTCGATTTTTTTCCCCCGTTCCTCGCTAATCCGTTCAATGGCATCGCGCACCGCATAAATGGGACCGGTGCCCATGAGTTCCGGTTCACAGCCTTCGACGCTATAGGAGTCGATCTTGGCCAGCGGGCGGATGCCCATTTTCAGGGCCATTTCCGCGGTCATGAGCAGGAGGGCCGCAGCCCCGTCATTAATGCCGGAGGAGTTACCCGCAGTGATGCTGCCCTGTTTGGCAAAGGCCGGCTTCAATTTGCCCAACTTTTCGGCGGTACTGCCGAAACGGGGAAATTCATCGGTGTCAAAGATAATAGGATCGCCCTTTCTCTGGGGAATTTCTACGGGTACGATCTCGTCCTTGAACCGGCCGGATTTGATGGCCGCCTCGGCTTTCTGCTGGCTTTGGGCGGCAAATTCGTCCTGTTCTTCCCGACTGAGATGAAAACGTTCGGCCACATTCTCCGCAGTGATGCCCATGTGGGTATCCCCGAAGGAACACCAGAGCCCATCATGAATCATGGTGTCCAACACCTGCACATGCCCCATGCGGGCCCCCCACCTGGCCTGGGGCAAGACAAAGGGGGCGTTGCTCATGCATTCCATGCCCCCGGCGATGACAATTTCCACCGCGCCCGTCTGGATTTTCTGGCTGGCGGTGATCACTGCCTCCATCCCGGAACCACAGACGGCGTTGACGGTGAGGGCTGGCGTATACTGCGAAATATCCGCCAGTAAGGCTGCCTGCCGGGCTGGATTTTGCCCTTCACCGGCCTGAAGCACATTCCCCATAACCACCAGGTCCACTTTATCCTGCCGAACCTTGGCCCGGCGCAAAACTTCCTTGATGACGATGCCACCCAGTTCCACCGCCGGCGTCTCCTTCAGGGCGCCCCCGAAGGCGCCGATGGCCGTCCTAACGGCGCTGGCAATTACCACTTCCTTCATCTGTCTCCTCCCTCCGCAGGCTCCTTAATGAGTTCCCGGTTGCAACTCTTTGACCAGCAAGGTAATATCGGCATACTGCTGGCTTTGGAGATCCTTGACATAGTTTTTCAACACCGTTAACTGGCTGAATCCCGCCTTCTCAAAGGCCGTAATCACGCCCGGGCGGTTGGTCACAATTCTGGCCAGGAGCTTCTTTACTTTGCTCTTCGATGCCAGGGAGGTGAGTTCCTCGATGAGCGCCGCCCCCAGCCTCCGGCCCTGAAATTCGGGGGCCACGGTGACCCGGATCTCAGCCACATGGCGCCCCCACCCAAAGGTCTGGTAGTGCAGGGTGGCATTGGCCACGATGCGGCCCTCAGACTCCGCCAGAATGGGTACGACATTGTCATAATTGAGATTGCGGGCCCACTTTTCTATGAGCTTCCGGTCGGTTACCACGTTGCGGAGAAAACGCCGGTCTTCTGCCCCGAGGTTGATAAAAAAACTATACAGGGCATACTGGTCATCACGATTCATGGGTCTCAAGGTTACGCTGAGACCGTCGGGAAGAGTAATTTTCTTGGGATATTCTTCCAGCATGGGCGGCTCCTTTCCTGGCGGCTGACATCCAGCACACCAAATGTTCTCTGAACTCATTAGCGGTAAACCACTATTTGGGCCGCATAATCTACCCTTTCGGGTCTCTTCAGAAGCTTTCCGGCCTCACCTCCTAATAATTTTAAAATTAAATTTATTTTAACTTAAATTGTTCCTATAGCAAGCCCTTAACCTATGGGTAGCTATAATTATCGTGCGGCAGGCAAATCTAGCGAAAATTGAAAATATCAACCAAGACTTTTGATATAGATATCCTTTTTCAAGATATTACAGGGATGACCTCTTAGGCGCATTGATGGGAGGGATTTTTTACTACCACAAGACAACAAGGATCCAAAAGGCTTGACAAGGAGAACCCACATAGTTAGCCTGCGCCTGGAGCTAACTCGAGTAGGTTCTCCGATCTTTGAACATCCGGTACTGGACGGCGAAGCCGAAGCCTCCCAGCACTAACACCGCCATGACCACCAGGAATTTAACCCCCCCGCCCTGAAATGTATCATCTACTATGATGTTACAATAAAAGTTTTCTGGAGAAATATGAGCTGAAATTGTTTTACTTTGTGGTAAAATTCTTTATCTGAATTGCAGGAGAAAAAATATGTTCAAAAAGTTAATGGCCATTGGCTTACTGTTTGTCATGGCATGTCTCATGGGGTGCGGCGCAGCAGCAAACTTGAGTTCAAGGTTTGAATCATCGAAAACGGCTTATATGAGATGCCTGGAGCAAAATCCTGATAATCCGGAAAGATGTGCCGCCTTCAGACAGGCATATGAAGCCGATATGAGGGCTTTTCGTGATACTTCTCAGGGGTTAACCAGAAGAGGGGTTTTGTCACCTGATTGACATTGAAGTTAGACCTTGACCCGCAAATGCGGCGCCTACCTGCCACCGCCCAGGTCTAGACTGCATCTTTACCCAGCAGGCTCGATGCAACGTCCGGCCAAATCTTGTTCCTTACCCAAATATAATTACTTGGTGTAAAAAGCAAGGAAATTTCAGAAACGCCTGCAAGCCGGCTCCTAAACAATAGTTGAACTAGGCACCTAAATTTATTAATATAACCAAACCTGGAGCTTTACATTTTTTTTCTTTCGGTTACCCTATTATTTTGGGGAATAATCATCTGCTTTAAGATTGTCTACCTTGACGCGGCCCGGGCTCAGGAATTGAATACAGTGCCGTGACGATTTTTCCTTAATCCATCCGTCCTGGCGGCTTAGCCGCCCTGAAAGGTTTTCCATGCGTAAGACCAGACAACCTGGCCACCCGGGTCTCCAGCAATCTATCCGGATAGGTCTCGGCATTTTTCTGCTTCTGATCACCGCTTGTGGTTCCAGGGATCAGTCCGAAACCTCCCGGGGCCTCCCCCCGCCGGCCGTGGTGGTAGCACCGGTGACCCCGAGCACCGTCCCTATTTACGGGGAATACGTGGCCCGGACCGAGGCCCGCCAGACCGTGGAGATACGGGCCCGGGTGGCAGGCTTCCTGGAAAAGGTTCTCTTCCGGGAAGGCAGCCAGGTTAAAGTCGGACAACTCCTGTTTGTTATCGACCAGCGGCCCTATAAAGCGGCCTTGCAGGAAGCCCGGGGCAGTCTGGCCCAGGCCCAGGCTTCCCTGGAAAAGGCCCAGAAGGACGTGGCGCGTCTGCGACCGCTCGTTGTCGAAGACGCTGCCCCCCAGGTGGACCTGGACAACGCCGAATCGGCGGTCCAATACAGCCGGGCTTCCATTGATAAGGCCAGGGCCGCCATCGCCAAGGCGGAACTGGACCTGAAATTCACTGAAATCCGCTCCCCCATCGCCGGCACCATCGGCAAGGAAGAAGTGGCGGTGGGCAACCTGGTCTCCAGGGACCAGACCCTCCTGACTACGGTGTCTTCCTGGGATCCCATGCGGGTTGTCTTCAGTATTAGCGAGGTTGATTACCTGCGCCGGGCCCAACTGTTCCATTCAGGCAGCCCGTTCCTGCCGGAGCAGCATGCCGCACCCTTCGAATTGATCATCGCCGACGATTCCGTCTTTCCCTTCCGGGGCCGGCTCAGCTTTGTGGACCGGACCCTGAATCTGACCACCGGCACCCTGAACGTTTATGTCAGCTTCCCCAACCCCAACCAGTTGCTTCGGCCCGGACTATTCGGCCGCGTCCGGATAATGCTGGAGGAGCGACCCAACACCCTCCTGGTGCCCCAGAGGGCGGTGCAAATCATGCAGGGCGTGCAAAACGTCTTAGTGGTGGGTAATGATGACAAGGTGGCCCT
This sequence comes from uncultured delta proteobacterium, assembly GCA_963705135.1. Lineage (GTDB taxonomy): Bacteria > Desulfobacterota > Desulfobaccia > Desulfobaccales > Desulfobaccaceae > Desulfobacca. Next base: position 97,367 of record CAVPJB010000017.1, on the reverse strand, counting down.
CCGCACCGTCACCCTGGGGGAGCGCTACCAGGACTTTTTCATTGTCACCGAGGGGCTCAAACCCGGTGACCGGGTGGTGGTGGATGGCCTGCAACGGGCCATTCCGGGGCAGAAGGTGGCGCCCACGGTCCAGCCTGTCAGCCAGGAAAGGAAAGGAGGCTGAGGGCTCGTGTCTAAATATTTTATCCACCGGCCCATTTTTGCCATAGTCATCGGCCTGGTGATTGTCATTGCCGGACTCGTGGCCATTTTTAGCCTGCCCATCGCCCAATATCCCCCCATCAGCCCTCCCACCGTTACCGTGGAGACCTTTTTCACCGGGGCCAGCGCCCGGGTGGTGGAGGAAAACGTCGCCATCCCCATTGAGCAGGAAGTTAACGGCGCCGAGAACATGATTTACATGTCCTCCAACAGCACCAGCGACGGCCGCTACTTCCTGACCTGCACCTTTGCCGTGGGCACCGACATCGATATTGCCCAGGTGGATGTCCAGAACCGGGTGAGCCGGGCCAACCGGGCCCTGCCGCTCGAGGTTATTAACTTCGGTATCACCGTCCAAAAAGCCTCGCCGGATATGCTCATCGTCTTGTCTCTGTATTCACCGGACAACACCTTTGACGATCTATTTCTCAGCAACTATGCCTCCCTGAACCTGTACGATGCCATCGCCCGCATTTACGGCGTGGGCAACATCGCCATTGTGGGGGAACGGGAGTATGCCATGCGCCTCTGGGTCAGGCCCGACAAGCTGGCCAGGCTGGGACTCACGGCCCGGGACGTGGCCCAGGCGGTGCAGGACCAGAACCTCCAGGCCCCCGCCGGCCAGGTGGGCCAGCCGCCGGCCAAAACCGGTTTGAGCTTCCAAAAAACCGTGGACGTCAAGGGCCGTTTAACCGATAAAGAAGAATTTGATAATATCATTATCCGCACCCTGCCGGACGGCTCGGCCTTGCGCGTCCGGGACGTGGCCAGCACCGAGCTGGGCGCCCGGCGCTACACTTCGTTTTCCCGGCGAGCCGGTAAGCCGGCCACCACCATGGTGATTTACCAGCTTCCCGGGGCCAACGCCCTGGACGTGGCCAACAAAATCCGGGCCTTTATGGCCGAGGCCAAAAGAAGTTTCCCGCCGGGTCTGGAATACGAGGTCTCTTACGACAACACCCTGTTCGTCCGGGCCGCACTCACCGAAGTGGTCTTAACCATATTCAAGGCCCTGGGTCTGGTCATGCTGGTGGTCCTGATTTTCCTGGGTAACTTTCGGGCCATGTTAATCCCCTGCCTGGTCGTGCCCGTACCCATGGTGGGCACCTTTGCCGTTTTTGCGGCCTTGGGCTTTTCCATCAACACCCTCTCTTTGTTCGGTCTGGTCTTGGCCATCGGCTCCGTGGTGGACGACGCCATCGTCGTGGTGGAGGCGGTCAAGTATAAGATGGCGGAGGGCTTAACCCCTCTTGAGGCCACGGAAAAGGCCATGGATGAAGTTTCCCGGCCCATCATCGGGGTGGCCTGCGCCCTCCTCGCGGTCTATGTTCCGGTGGTTTTTCTGGGGGGCATTGTCGGCCAACTCTACCGGCAGTTTGCTCTCACCCTCTGTTTTGCCGCCATTCTCTCCATCATAGTGGCCCTGACCCTCACCCCGGCTTTATGCGTCATGATCCTGCGTCCCAAAAAAGACCAGCCGGGACCTCTGGGCGCCTTCAACCGGGGCTTCAATCGGCTGTTCGACCGCACCACTGCCGGTTACTTGGGTGGAGTGAAATTCTTCATGCGCCGCCTGGCCCTGGCCCTGATCCTCCTGGCCGCGGTTTTTCTGGGCGCCGGCACTCTCCTGCAGATCTTGCCCGGCGGCCTGGTGCCCGATGAAGATCAGGGGGTCGTGTTTGCCACTTTCAACCTGCCACCGGGGGCCTCCCTGGAACGCGCCGACACGGTTTTGACCCGGGCGGAGCAATTTGCCGCCAAAGTTGGGGGTATTCAGACCGTCCTGGGTTGGGGCGGTTTTAATCTCATGACCAACACCTTCAGCTCTGATGCCAGTACTTTGGTCATGACCCTGGCCCCCTGGGATAAACGCACCTCCGAGGACACCCAGATCGTTGCCATTATGCAGCGCCTGCGCCGGGAATTTGCCGGCTACCCTGAGGCCCGGGCCTTTGTCTACTCCTTGCCTTCGATTCCGGGCATGGGCAACGTCAGCGGCTTCCAATACCAGCTTCAGGACCGCTCCGCCCGCACCCCCGAGGAACTCTTTCAGGCAGCCCAGAATCTGGTGGCCGCCGCCCCCCGGGAACCGGCCATTGCCGCTTTATTCAATACCTTCCAGGTCAATGTGCCCCAAGTGAAGCTGGATATTGACCGGGATAAGGTCCAGACTCTGGGCATACCCTTGCGAAATGTTTTTGACGGTCTCCAGCTGTACCTGGGCGGTTTCATGATCAACGACTTCAATAAATTCGGCCGGGTCTACCAGGTCATGGTCCAGGCCAAACCGGAATTTCGCCAGAGCCCTGACGACATCGGCGATATTTATGTCCGCAACAACAACGGCCAGATGGTCCCCCTGCGAACCCTGGTGCGCGTTGGTACTCAGAGCGGCCCCATCCACATCAATCGCTATAATATGTTTCGCTCTGCCGAACTCTCGGGGCTAAACGCCCCCGGCTTCAGCTCCGGCCAGGCCATCGCCGCCATGGAGCGCCTGTCCCGGGATCTGCCCCGGGGTTTCGGCTATGAATGGACGGGGCTGGCCTACCAGGAGAAGCTGGCCGGCGGCCAGACCGCCTATATCTTTGCCTTTTCCGTGCTCTTCGTTTTCCTGACCCTGGCGGCCCTCTATGAAAGCTGGGCCATCCCCATGGGGGTGATTTTGGGTCTGCCCATTACCGTCTTCGGTGCCCTTTTGGGAATCTGGCTCTGGGGCCTGGCCAATGATGTTTACGTCCAGGTCGGCATCGTCATGCTCATCGGTCTCAACGCCAAACTCTCCATCATGATCGTGGAGTTTGCCAAAAACAAGCGGGACCTGGAGGGCTATTCCACCTTTGAGGCCGCGGTGGAGGGTGCCCGCTTGCGGTTCCGGGCCGTTCTCATGACCGCTTTAGCCGAAGTTTTCGGGTTGATGACTTTGGTCTTGTCCACCGGCGCCGGGGCTGCGGCCCGCTTGTCTGTGGGTGTTACCGTCGTTGCCGGTATGGCCACCGCCACGCTCCTGAGCCTGTTCTTTATCCCGGTGCTCTATTACGCCGTCCAGACAGTGGTGGATAAGCTGCAGGGGCCCCAGACCGCGATGGCCAAGATCCAAACGGAACCACCGGGTCCCGCCGGCGGTGGGGAAGGGGGGCGCTCATGAAAAGCTTGACCTTACTTCTGATCAGTGCCGTGTTCCTCAGCGGCTGCCTGGCCCCCAAATACGCTCGCGACCCCGGGGAGGTGCCCCAGGATTATCGTTTCCAGTCCCTCCAGGGTCAGCCCCAGCCCGATCTCGACAGCCTGGCGGACCTGTCCTGGTGGCGATTGTTCGACGATCCGGCCCTCCAGAACCTGATCCGCACCGCCCTGGCCCAAAACTACGATGTCCGTCTGGCCATGGCCCGGGTGGCCGAAGCCCGGGCCGCGGTGGGGGTGAGCCGCTCCTTCTGGCTGCCCCAGGTAGGCGGCACCGCCCTCTTTCGACGGGATAAAATAAGCCGCACCAGCATCTATCCGCCTCTACCCGCGGGTGTCCCCGCGGTTGACAGCCTGGCCCAATTCAACTTTGATCTGTTCTGGGAGATCGACCTGTTCGGGCGTCTGCGGAACTTGACCGATGCCGCCCAGGCCGAGTTCTTTGCCTCTGAATGGGGCCAAAGGGCCGTCTGGGCCACCGTTGTGGCCGACGTGGCCCGGGCCTATTTCGAGCTGCGCGCCCTGGACCGCCAGTTGGAGATCTCCAAGTCCACCCTGGTATCCTTCCAGAAATCCCGCCGTTTGGTCCAATTGCGCCACGAGGGGGGCTTGGTCTCCGGGGAGGACGTGGCCCAGGCCGATTCCCTGGTGCATACTGCCGGAGCCCGGATCCCCGACCTGGAGCGCCAGATCGCCCAGAAGGAAAACCAGATCAGCATTCTCCTGGGGAACAACCCCCAACCCATCGCCCGGGGCAAGTCCCTGCCGGAACTGGTGGTCCGCCCCAAAGTCCCCGCCGGTCTCCCCTCCGACCTCCTGGAACGCCGGCCGGATATTCGCCAGTCTGAGCAGGCCCTCATCGCCACCAACTACCGCATCGGTGCGGCCCGGGCCAACTTTTTCCCCCGGATTGCCCTCACCGGCCTGGCCGGCACCCAAAGCGTCGACCTGGGACGCCTGTTCACCGGACCCTCCAGTATCTGGAATATTGGCCCCACCCTGACGCTCCCGATTTTCACCGGTGGCTACAACTATTTTACCCTCCAGACCAGCCAGGCCCAACAGGACCAGGCCCTGATCCTCTATCAGTTCTCCGTGCGCCAGGCTTTTCGGGAGGTGTCGGATGGCCTGGTAGCCCATACCAAGTTCAAGGAATTCCGCCAGGAACAGGAAGCCCTGGTCAAGAGCAATCAAATCTACGCCAAGATGGCTGCCAAACGCTACAAAGGCGGGCTCGAGTCCTTCCTGACGGTGCTGGATTCCGACCGCCAGCTTTTCACCGCCGAACTGGACCTGGCCACGGTGCAGCGGGACCAGCTCCTGACCCTGGTGCAGCTCTACAAGGCCCTGGGCGGCGGCTGGGAACCCAGAAGAATGCCTGAGCCAGCCCCACCACCGGTCCCCACTCCGAACGCCGCCGTGAAACGATAATCGAGAACCATATTTTAAAATAATTTTTGAATCCCACTCAATGTACCAAAATTAACCTAATTGGCCGGTTTGGTAGAGATAGATGAATCTTTCTTGGGGCCGACATTTTCTGGCAAGCGCGGGCGCAGGGCCGAAAGGAAAGCCCTGGTGCTGATTGCAGTCTCGACATGGGTGAATCAAGATGGCCAAGAAAAGCCGGGGGTTGCCCATGCCTTTGTGGCCAATGATGCTTCGGCCGATACCATAGGAAATCTGCTGCTCAGGCTGAGCGTTCCGAATGATGAGATTACTGTACCTTTGATTACTCAAATAAGGACGGACGGATGGCGGAGTTATCAAGTTGCTGCCGAGGAATTGGGAATTGTTCATTATCGTGCGATCCTTAGAGATCCGAGGGATTCGATGAAACTGCTGCCGCGGACGCACCGGCTTATTGCTAATGCCAAGGCCGTTATATCCGGGCCTCAGCGTGGGCTTTCTTGGGGATCATTGCGGTCCGGACAGTCAGGGTGAGCCGAAATACTGCCGCCAGGCCATCACCTGGGCGGCCACGGCCGGAGGCGGGGGTTCATCCCGGAGAGACACGGGCTTCAAGCACCGTTCCAGGAAGCCCTTGAGGCCGTCGGTGAGAATATAAATGTTCCGGTATCCCTGGCGGTACAGGGAGTCCCGGGCCTGGGCCGGATGGGTCATGCCGTTGGAATACAGGACGATGAGTTCTTTGTTCTTGTAGGAAGTTAGGGCCTCAGCGAGTTGGTTTAAAGGCAGGTTCAGCGCCCCCTTGAGATGAAAGGCCTGGTATTCCTCGGCCGGCCGGATGTCCACCAGCAGGAGCTTGGTATTGCCGCGCAGGAGGTGGTCGGCCAACTCTTCCGGTTCCAGATGATCCCCGGCAGCCTCCACCTGGGCCAGGAGCACCTGCTCCTGCTCTAAGAGCGTAACCGATGGCCCCTTAAATCCCGAGAAAAGCAGGAGCCCGCCGGCCAAACCCACCAGGACCACACTAAAACCGGTGAGAACCTGGCGGCGCCTTTCACCCCCCGGCTTTTCCAGGAACTCGGCCCCCCAGAAACTGGCCACGGCGATGAGGGTCAGGAGCAGGGCAAAAACCCCGAGGCTCAGGTTCAGCGTCTGATAGATAAACAGTTCACCCCGCTGCCCCCAAGTATATAAGGGTTGGATGAGCAAGAAGAACTCATTAAAGATGATACTGCCGAGCAACGCGCCACCGAGGAAAACCATGGCGTCCAGCTTTCCGGAGGCGGCGCCCACGGCTGCGGTGCCGGGGCACCAGCCGCCCATCACAAAGCCTACCCCAAAAATAAGCCCTCCGACGATTTGGGCGCCATATACCGTGGGTAGAACATAGATTTGGGCAGGTGAAATAAATCCAAAAATCTGGGCAAAGGCCAGGCCCAACATAGCCGTGATCAGGGCGCTGAACATAACCTTAAGCACGGCCATATCCGTGAAATAGAAGACTCCGGTGAGTCGGCGGGAACTGCCGAAGCCGGCCCTTTCCAGGATCACCCCAAACAGGATGCCGATGAGCAGGGCGGCCAGAAAGGCCGAGGGGGTATCCAGAGTGCCAGTGCCGAAAAAGGTTTTAATCATACCACTGCCTCCGGAAAAGCCAGGCGGTGGCGTAGCCGCCGGCGAAGAGACTCACCAGAAAGGCCAAGCTGCCGCTCAAGAGCATGGCACCGCCGGTGAGGGCCTGGCCGGAAGTGCAACCCTGGGCCAACCGGCTGGCAAAGCCCACAGCAATGCCTCCCACAAGGGCATACATTAGCCGCAGGCCCGGGGGCCAAGCTTGGCCCCGTTCAACGCTGAGGTTAAACCGCCTGGCGGCAAGGGCCGACAACAAGCCCCCGAGTACGGTGCCCAGGAACATAAATACCAAGTAATAGCTCAGGTAATCCGGTCCCCAAGCCCCGAAGTAGGAGCTGGTCCGGGTATGGGATGGAGCCAGGGCGCCCTCGAGGGACGCAGCCAGGCGGGCGATCCCGCCTGAGGCCCCGAGACCCGCCCCCAGGATGAAAAAGGAGGCCAGGAGGACCAGGCCGAGGCAGATACCCGCCAGATAAGGATTCAGGTAGTTGTCGGATTTCATCTCAGCACCCGGCCGATTTCTTTTTAGGCGTGGAAGGCGGTGGGGCTGCCGGAGGGCTGGTTGGCGCGGAGGGAGCCGGGGCCGGCGGAAGTGTCACTTTCCCGGGCGGCGTCCCAGCCACGGGGGATTCTGGCACAGCTCTTTTCATGACTGAATCTGTCCAGTAGGCATCCAACCCGCCAGACAAAACCTTGATGGGCCGCTCGGTTTTTTGGGAAAGGATGCCACCCACGGCCATGGCCAGGGAACCGTCCCGATCAACCAGAATGAGGGGCACGGAGCCGGAGAGATAGGCCGGATTCTGCATAACATCGGCAATATCGGCGTTCCGGGAGCGGGGCAGGCTATAGTCGGCGAAGGCCTCCGGGGGCCGCAGGTCCACCAGTTCAAAGGTGTTGGGGAGGTCGAGGATGAGGCTATACAAGGCTGCCGGGGGGAGGCGTTCCGGCAATGCCACAGTAGATTTGGGCGTCGGAGCAGATGGCGCCGCGGGGCCGGAGCAGATACCGCCGCAGGTGCCGCATTGGAGGGAACTTCGGGGGGCGCAGCCAGCCCGCTTTGGGCTTGGGGCCCGAAGGTGGGGAGACCGGCGGCTATCCAAGCCTCGCTGCCGCCATCCAGGCTGGCCACTTTTTGGAAACCCAAACGTTCCAGAAGGCCCACCGCCAGGCTGGAACGGAAAGCGGAATTGCACACCGTCACCACCCGTTGGCCGGGGTCAAGCTTGGCCGGGGCCATTTCAGCCAGTCGGTTGAGGGGCAGGTTGACCACCGTGCCGATGCGCAGACCCATCCACTCGTTGGGCAGACGAACATCTACGACAACCGGACTGTCAGGAGCCTGCATTTGGGCATACAGCTCCTGAGGTTTGATGAGTTCGCTCCTGCTTAACGGCAGCCCCGCTTTTTTCCAGTCCTCCATATTGATGACCCTGGCTCGATACCCCACCCGGTGCAGGCGGTGAGTTGCCTCTTGCAGTTCCCCGGGATCGCCACACAACACCAGCTTGGCCCCCCACGGGACCATGATTCCCACCCAGGTTTCCAGCCGGCCCCGAACGGCAATATTCACCGAATTCGGAATATGGCCGGCGGCATAGTCTTTGGCGTTCCTGAGGTCCACCACATAGACCTTAGCCGGGTCCGTTAAGGTTTTATTGGGTTTTCTTGACTTGGGCTCGGCCTGCCACTTTATTAATTCAGGCCCCTTTTGGTTCAGGGCGGCGTTATGCTTGAAATATTGGGGAGCTTCCGGCAGTCCCTCGAGCACCGCGGCGATGTAGGCTCCCCGGGTTGTGTGCTTGACATAGGGATTAGCCAGCTTTTGGGCGCCGAGGGTTGAGGTGGGCTCGTCACTTAAGTGGGCGCCGCAGAGGGAGCCGGCACCGTGGGCCGGGAAGATATTCAGGCCGTCAGGGAGTTTACTCAATTTTTGCGTCCAGGTGTCGAAGCTTTGGGAAGCCAGAAGGGCGGCGGAGGCAGCCCCCCCCATGAGATCGGGACGGCCGACGCTGCCGATGAACAGCACATCCCCAGTCAGGATAAGGTTCGGTTGGTCGGGCTGTTTTTTGGGGGCAACCAAGCCGCAGAGCCCGTCAGGGGTATGGCCGGGGGTCTCGATTATTTGGACCACGGCATCCCCCACCTCGATTTTGGAGCCATCTTTCAAGGGCTGATAGGGGAACTGGTCGCCACTCTTGGCGCTAGCGTAAATGGGACAGCCGGTGGTTTTGGCCAGCTCTAAATGACCGGCCACGAAATCGGCATGGTTGTGGGTGAGGAAAACCCCCTTAATTTTCACATTCTCTTTTTTGGCCAAATCAAGGTAGGCAGATATATCCCGGCCCGGGTCCACCACCAAGGCGGCATCGCCGCTTATAATAATATAGGAATAATGGGACAGCACTGCGAGGTTACATTGAACCAGGCGGTAATCCGGGTAATTATAAGTATTGACGATTTGATAGGAGGCAGCTTCATCCCCATGGCTGGCGGATTCCGTATCCTTAATGGCCGCCCCGAGGGCGTTGTCCCAGATTGGGGCCAGGCTTAAGGAGCCCAAGAGAAAAAAAGCCACAATACGCTGCAGGTTCATCCTTTACCTCCGTATCTCCAAGGATAAGGTTTTGGCGTCAGGGCGGGGACTGCCAGTAGAAGCGACGACATTCATGCCTTGCTCCTGAGAGATAAAGGGCAGTGCCCCATTTATAGCAAGAAGTTGACGAGAGATTTTGGGATAATAGTATAATATCTCTTTAATTATTGTAACTAGTTTCTGTCCGGGAACGGCTATTTGGCGCAATTTCGTCAATCTGCAGGCTTCCTGGTACGGCGAACGAATGTTCGCCTCCGCGCAAGCCCTTGGTTTCCTTGACTTTGCAGAAAATAACTCGTTTCCAAATCAGGAACTTCATTAGTTCCCAGCATTGTTTCCGGATGGGAACTAACTATCTGGTCTGATGAAGCATTATATATTTTAGGGATTTTGATTACAAACGCATCTCCATCCCGCCAATAGACGCCTGGGAGGAGGCGATTCAAGCTGAGCCCAGGAGCAGGTGGTTGACCCAGGCGAGACCCGTAAGATGCGGTTGTCTTCAGGAAGGCATAGCCGGCCTGACCGATTATGGCCGGCGGGACTGCCATATCCAGGCTGCTAGTGAAAAATCTTTTGTCTGACCTCCTCTTGGCAGGAGGTCGGGAAGGGCGAGTATTGGTGGTACCCGATTAGGATCCCGGTTTAAAAACAGTTTCTCCCGGCAAGGGCGCATCTTCAGGCAATGCCGGCTGTACCGAGGGGTTCAGGGGGTACTTGCAGCCGTCAAATTTCAGGGCAACTTTTTTGGGGGTCGTACCTCCCCCGGCGACTTCAACCACCAGGTCCCGCCAGCCCCGGGTCTTGGCTGCGCTCACCAGCAGCGGGCCGCGGATCAGGGTGGAGTGGGAAACGAATTTGAACCCGTCCCGGATGCCCTGGAAGACCAGCATGGTGCAGCCCCCACTGCCGCACCAGGTTGGTCCCTGGAGTAACAGCAGGGCGTCTTTGACCCCGTCGCCGTTCAGATCCACGAAGGCCGTTTGCCGGGGTTCGAAACTTTTAACTTCAGCACCCGTTTTGTCGGCGTAGGCCTGCAAAGCTGCGGCCAAGGACTCCTCACCGGCGGCTTCGGCCCAGTTACCGACCAGCAGGCTGAGGACTAAAGAAATTATTACTATCGTGATTTTGGTGTTTTTCAGCATAGCAGCAACCTCTCGGAAATTGTTCTATTTGTTTATTTTATAAGCACGGTCAGGGAGAATGGCAAGATTTTCAGGTATTGTCTGACTTGTATTTTTGCACACCCGTATTTACTTTAAGGCTAACTTGATATTGTCCAGATAATACCAAGGAATGGGAGGTCCAGTATCCTTTCCGTACTGCTCAAGCTGTCCGGGTTTTTAACGCTGATGTACCTCTGAAGGGTGCTCGTTGTAGTATCGTCCACCACCATAAGGAAAATATTTGATGAAACGGGTTATCTTAATCGTTGGGTTAGCCCTTCTCTCGTTGAGCCTGGTAATTGGCTGCGGAAAACAAGAGGAGCCTGCTAAGATCCAAAAGTCAGTGGCAGACCAAAAGGCGGCCCCGGCTGAGAAGGCAGGAGACGACCGGGAACTCCGGGCGCAAGAGCAAGTCAAGAAGGAACCAGCCCACCCGCCAGGGACAATCCCTGCCGAGGAACTGGCAGATTTCGGGGTGTCCGGCATCGAGGTGCGCTCCTTGAAATCAAGGGACACCACCATGATCAACACCGAGGTCAGCCAGGCGGCCGGCAAAGGTGAGAAATGGCCGAAAGAGGCGGTCCTGGTGACCCTCAAGTTGGTGGGTGAAGGTCTAAAGGGCAGCACCAAGATTATCGAGGTGCGGACGCCGCCGGAGAGTCAGGAGACGGCCACGATTACCGTGAACGAATCAGGGTACCTGGATGACGCCAGCAGCGGCGAACGGTGGCGTCTGTGGCTGGCAAAGGGGGCTGACGGCACCTGGAGCATAAAGCGGGCGCTTTGGGCCCAGTTGTGCGACCGACCCGGGAGCAGGTTTTATTCAGCAGAAAAATGTCCCTGACGAGGTTGGTTAAAAAACTGTAATTGCAGAGAGGAAGCCGGGCTCGGCGCCTCATCCATTGCCGAGGCAGCAATTTGATTGGCGCACGTGTCTATTATCGCGTCGGTCTTGGCTATTTCTTCTTAGGAACCAGGATTACCGGGATTTCTTTTTTCTTGGCGTTTTCAGGTAGCCCCGATGGATTAGCGTTTTCCAAAATAAGCCGGGCTTTGGTTTCCTTAGTAACCACAAAATCCAATTTCCCTTCGAACGGGACGAAATTTTCTGTCATCCAGTCACCTATGGCTTTTCCGTTGGATGCCGACAATTGGTTACCTGCCGCATCTATCAGGCGAATGGGAAAAGAAGCTTCAAAAAACCAGGGACCTCTTGCCTTGCCCTGAACTGCCATCGGACTGCTGACACACTGATTCGGCTTAGGACAAGAGACGATAATGTCCCCTTTGATTTTTCCCTTCTCCTGGCCCAGCACAAGTACAGGCGCCAGAATAAAGCTACTCAGAATCACACATACTACTCCAAACTTGAGGCCGATTTGTCCTTTCATGAGTCTTTTCTCCTCTCCAGGTTATTTTTAACAATATATTTAGGCGAGGTGGAATCGGGGGCATCATATAATAAAATAATATTCAATACCGTTTTCGGTTTCCAGTTTTCGGTTAATAATTGCAGCAGATATAAAACATTATAACTTATGTCTGTTGCAGGACAAACCGAACATGGTATAAGAATACTTTTAAAATAAATATTATTATCGAAATGTCAAGAGAACTTGAGCAGGGTGGGGAGACAAGGCCCGACGAAGCCGCCACCAGACGTTTGACCTGGAGATTTCCCCGGTGTTGCTCAGCTTTCCAGAGGTCATACATGTCCTGTTGGTTTAGCCAGCTTGCGGCCGTGGTGGCAAAGGCCAGGATAAACGGATGGTCATTCCCGGGCTGATGCCGTTCATACCATGTTGATTTCAATGAGGTAAAATTATCGCCACGACAGGGCCTTACCTCTAAGGCAGAGGCTGGAAAGCCAGTGCCACCTGATGTTATCTTTTTGATGGCGACTTGGTATTAGAATTGGGGTGCCGCAGCATAAAGGCCAACCTTCTTTTCTAACAGCAATCTTCAAAGAGCCCGCAGGGACTCCACGATATTCATGCGGGCGGCCTGCAGGGCGGGGAGGAAGCCGCCCACCAGGCCCATGCCCAGGCCGAAGAGGAGGCTTTTGCCGGCAATATCGGGGGTGAGGGAAAAGTTGAAGGCCACCTCCGAGAAGGTCGTCCAGTTGGTAGTGGAGATGGTGAAAAACTGCATGAGGGAGGCGGCACCCAGACCGGCCAGCCCTCCCAGGAGACCGATGAGCAGAGATTCCAGGAGGATGGCCGTGAGGATATTGCCCCGGCTGAAGCCCAGGGATCTAAGAGTGCCGATCTCCACGGTGCGGGTGGCCACCGTCGCGTACATGGTGATCATGGCCCCCAAAACGGCGCCGAGGCTGAAGATAATGGTGAGCACCAGACCCAGCAGCCGGATGAAGTCGGCCATACGCTTGGACTGGTCCTCATAAAAGACGATCTCCCGTTTCACCTGCACCGGCAGCCGGGGGTCGCTCTCCAGTCGAGCTTTCAGGCCCCTGAAGTCCCCGGGCGACCGCAGGCGCAGGATGACGCTGGAGAAGATGGGCCGACGGAAGGCCTGTTGCATTTGATCGATATCCCCCCAGATTTCCGAGCTGAAGGCGGTGTTGCCGGCCTCGAGCGTCCCCACCACGGTCCAGTCCCGCATTGCAAAGCGCAGAGTTTCCCCCAAACCGGCCCCGGTAAAGCGTCCGGCGACGTCTTTGCCGGTGACAATCTCCGAAGAACCGGGGCGAAACATGCGGCCCGCGGCCAGCTTCACCTCGGGGCGCAGTTCCAGGGAGATGGGCGAGACCCCCCGGATAGTGACATTGGAGGGGTTGTTGGTCCCCCGCTTGCGCAGGTTGAAGAGCACGATTAGTTCCTGGGCCACCAAAGGACGGCCCTCTTTATTCAGGGCGATCTCCGGCTGAGAATTGACGATGGCCGCCTGGCCCCGGTCCAGGATGCTCTGAACCTCGGATTCGGCGGAAGCCCGCAGCACCACGGCGTTGTCAAAGGAACCGGTGCCCACCAGCGTCTGACGCAGACCCTCGGCCAGCATCAGGACCGCCGCAAAGACAAAGACCACCAGACCCATGCCTCCGGCGGTGAGGGCGGTGGTGAGGCGGCGGGTCACCAGGTTGCGGTAGCTGTAGGAGAGGGGGATTTTCACAACGAGGCCTTCTCCTCCTCACCCGATCCGGCGCAGGCCTTCGGCGATGGGCATCCGGGCGGCGCGCCAGGCCGGGAAAATGGCTGACAGGGCGCCGATGATCACGGCAATGGTCAGGCAGATGATCAGGGTCTCGTCGGAGACGGTAAAAACCCGGAAATAATTGCCCAGGGCCGTGCGGAAAAAATGGGCCGCGGGGAAGATGGCGATCAGACCGGCCAGACCCCCCATCAAGGCGATAGCGACGGACTCGCCGGCGATGAGGGCTATCAGATGGCGGCCCTGGAAGCCCAAGGTTTTTAGCACGGCGTGCTCCTCCTGGCGCTCCCGGGCGGTCATGGCCATGGTGTTGGCCAGCACGATCAGAATAATGGCAATGACCACATAGGACACCACCTGGATGGCCATGATGATGGCCTTGGTCATGGAAACAAAGCCCATCTGGAAGGCTTTTTCGCTTTCCGTCAGGGTTTCGGCCAGGGAATTTTTAAAGGTGGCGTCTATCTGGCCGGCGATGGCCGGGGCCTGATCAATATCGGCCACCTGAGAGATAAACCAACCCACCTGGTTGGCCACCGCCGGGAAATTCTTTTTCATGGTTTCGTTGACATAATCCCAATGAAAGTAAAATCGGGTTTCATCTGTGGTGTCTTCGACCCCCTGGTAAATGGCCCGGAGCACAAGCTCCCAGTTGCCGGGGAAAATGGTGCCTTTCAGGGTAATGATATCGCCCAGCTTCCAGCCGAAACGCTGGGCCAGTTTGCGGCCGGCGACGCAAGCGTTGCGCTCTTTCAGAAGAATTTGCCGATGTTCGGGGGGGATAATAAATTCGGAGTAAATATCCAAATAAGTACGGAGGTCAACGGCGAATTGGGGGAAGAAATTTTTTTCGTCAATGTAAACACCACCGAACCAGAACCCATAGGCAACACGTTTGACTCCGGGAATGGCTTTGATTTTGTTCAGATAGGCCAGGGGTAGGCGGAAGATCAGGGAGATGGCGTTGCGGGTGACCAGTCGGTCGGCGGCGGCGCCCTCCACCCCGGCATACCAGGCGTCCACCACGGTGCGCAGCAGGCCGAAGGAGAGAATGGCGATGGCCATCCCGAGAATGGTGAGGGTGGTGCGCAGGCGGTGGCGCAGGCTGTTGCGAAGGATCAGTTTGAACATCCATCACACCGTGCAAGCATTCAGCACCCCCTTATCCAGGTGCTGCAGCCGGCTGGCCCGCTCCGCGGCCCGGGGGTCATGGGTGACCATGATGATGGTCTTGCCGAGTTCCTGGTTGAGGCGGGTCATGAGTTTCAGCACTTCTTCGGCGGAAACTTTGTCCAAGTCGCCGGTGGGTTCGTCGGCGGCGATGATGGCCGGGTCGGTGACGATGGCCCGGGCGATGGCGGCGCGCTGCTGCTGGCCGCCGGAAAGCTGTCGGGGGTAGTGGTCCTTGCGGTCATAAATACCCACCAGTTGCAGGGCCAATTCGGCGTGCTGGCGGCGCTCGGCCCGGCCTATTTCGGACAGCAGCAGAGGCAGTTCCACATTTTCCAGGGCGGTGAGCACCGGCACCAGATTGTAAAATTGGAAGATGAAGCCCACGTTGCGGTGGCGCCAGACGGCCAGTTCCGACTCCGACAGCTGCGAAATATCTACGCCAGCAATGCGCAGCACCCCCTCATCGGGCTGGTCGATGCCGGCGATGAGGTTCAGGAGCGTGGTTTTGCCGGAGCCGGAAGGACCCATAAGGGCCAGGAATTCTCCTGCCAGGATATTGAGGCAGACGTGTTGCAGCACCGGGATGATCTGGGCGCCCCGGCGATAGGACTTGGTCAGGTTGTTGATCTCCACAATGACCGGCGGGTTTGATTCAGGCGTCATGTCAGCCTTCTTTGACCTGCACCCGGTCGCCGTTCTGGAGGTTGCTGGGGGGCTGGAGCACGACTTTGTCGCCCTCCCGCAGGCCACTCAGGACTTCCACCAGGTCGCCTAACTTAGGACCCACCTCCACCGGCACCGCCTGAACTATTTGTTCCTTGAGGACAAAGGCCATGAGCTTGCCGTTCTTTTGCAGCAGGGCCTGGGGGTTGACGACCAGGCGGGGCTGTTCCTCGCTGGACCTCAGGGAGCGGGACAGGAAGGCCGCCTTAGCGCTCATTTCCGGCAGGATGCGGGGATCCAGGGAGTCGAAGGCGACTTTGACCATGATGGTGGCCTTGCTGCGGTCGGCGGTGGGCACGATCATGTGGACTTTACCGGGGAAACGCACTCCCGGGAGGGCGTCCAGGAGGATTTCGCAGGGCTGGCCTAATTTAACCAGATTAATGTTGGATTCGGCCACATCGGCTTCCACCATGAGGGAACTCATATCAGCCATGGTGGCCACGGCGGCCCTGGCGTTGGCCGCGGCGCCAAAGGGGGCCACCACCTCCCCCACTTCGGCATTTTTCGTCAGGACGACGCCATCGAAGGGGGCGCGGATCAGGGAATATTCCACGGCGGTTTGGGCCTCGTTTAAGGTTGCCGCCGACGCCTTGATATTAGCCTGGTTGTTGGCCACTCCTGCCATCGCCTTGTGGTGGCGGGCCTCAGCGGCGTCGTAATCCTGGCGGGAAATCAGGTTCTGGGCCAGCAATTGTTTCAGACGTTGATAATTCAGCCGGGCGTCGGTCAACTCGGCATCGGACTGCTCCAAAGAGGCCCTCGCCACGTTGACATTGGCCGCGGCTCGGTCCCGGGCGGCGGCCAGGTCGGCATTTTCCAAACGGGCGATGATCTCCCCTTTTTTCACCCGGCTGCCTTCCTCAACGCCCACATAAGAGAGGCGGCCGGTGCTCTTGGAGGAGACCGAGGCCTTGCGTTGGGCCACCACGTAACCGCTGGCATTGAGCAGGGTTACGGCCTGGGAGGGGTAGATTTTGACCACAGGGGCCACCTGGACTTTCGGGCCCCAGAGCGACCCGGAAAAAAACCACAAGGCCAAACCGGCACCAATTAAGACAAGAGTGGATACGATAACCGTTCGGCTCCGGCGGGAGCGGATATACCGCGGTTGGCGTTCACCGTGGTCCAGTCGCAAAGATTCCAGATTGAGGGGATTTTCTTGGGGAGTCACACACTTCCTCGGGTTAAATGGATTCTTAATGCTAACACATCAATAAAGGTCGCCGCAACGGAGTAACTCATTAAGAATAAGAGGACTAAAGGCTGACTCGGAACAAGAAAGCCACACAAAGCTTGACATTTACCTTACTGTCTTTGAGCGAGAACGAGCGCCCCATTTCTCCTCGACGTTGCTTGACAGAAAGTTCCGAGAGTAATAAACTTATATGATAATTTAAGGTATAAACGATTTTCCTAATATCAACTTATTTAGGTAAAAAATTGTCCCGGAGAAAGATATGCCTGTTAGCACCCTTAGAAATCTGACTTCTCATAAAACCCTTTGGTTCCTCCTTTTCATCACTCTCTGTTTACCCCTGCATGGCGGCTTCTCGAAAGCGGTCGCGGCGGAGACTGTAGCCTTGCCCCAACAGACAGTAGCCACGGGGGAGGCTGCACTGACCGTAAGTCTGGAACTGCCGGCCGGCCACAAATTGAATCAGGAAGCACCTTCCACCATTGGCGTTAAATCAGGCGATAAAAAGATTGTGGCCCTGGATGAGAAATATGCCCAGGACCTGCCGGCGGCCAATCTCCCCCTGTGCCTGACGTTGCCGGTACAGGAAGGTAAAACCACCCTCCAGGCGAACTATCGCCTCAATTTTTGCGATGAAAAATTAGGCGTGTGTTTTTTTAAAGAAGTCCAGCTAACTTTGCCGGTGGAAGTTAACAAATCCGCCACCAATAAGAAACTGGAAATGACTTATAAAATTAAAAGCAACTAGTTCAGACATTAACAGTCCTGCCCTGGCCTTCCCTCTTGCACGAGGCCAGGGCTGCCATTGTTACCTTGGATGAATTGTCTGGCAGGGCTGAGACCTGAAAACTTCCTAATTTTTGAACCTGCCCTTAGAGCAGGTTTCCCCTTGTAATTCCTGCCTCAACGGCCCATCACTTTCCAGCCCGGTTGTTCCCTTGCGAGCGGTTTGTCAAATTGAGAGACGTTGTCCAGGGCAATTCTCTCTTTTTCTCCCTTCCCGAAAAAAGAAATTGTTTTTACTGACCCCTGCGGTAAAAGCTCTTAAACTAACAATAGTATTATATAGTTATAAATTCTTAAAGTTGGCAAAGGTTTTGCATAAGATAATTAGCAAGGCCCGGGTAGCCTGCAGGACCCCCGGAGCACGCATATATTGTTTTGGCGATTTCCGTGGAAAGGAGAGGCGCTGCCTTTCCCGGAATGTTGCCAATTTCGTTTAAGGAAGGAGATGAATCATGGTCCCTAAGCCAACGTCCGCTTTTACAGTTCTCCTGGTGATCTGCACCCTGGCTCTGGGTGCCGTGGTGCCAGGAACCACTACACAGGTGTATGCGGCGCAGGAAGATGCGGCGCTGTTTCAGGACGCCCTGTCCGGGCTGGGTCAATGGCTTAACTATGACCAGCACGGCCCTGTTTGGCGGCCCCGGCAGGTTGACCGGAACTGGCGACCTTATACCAACGGCCGTTGGGTCCCCACCCAGGAAGGGTATGTTTTCGAAACCGACGAGCCTTGGGGGTGGGCCACCTACCACTACGGCAACTGGCAACCCACCAAAGAACACGGCTGGGTGTGGGTTCCCGGCCGCACCTGGTATCCCCACACCGTGAACTGGCGCACCAGTGACGAAAATGTGGGCTGGGCGCCGGTGCCGCCGCCCGAATACACGGGCTCGAATACTGCGGATAATTATTACTCTGAAAATTATCCTTCGGGGGGTTATTCTTCCACAACGGACATGAGTTCGTATGGGACTGCCCCGAGCAGAATTCTGCCTAGCTCCCTGGATCTTTACCCGGGCTTCGGATTTTCTTCTGGGCTGGGGCCAACCCTACGCGCCGATGTATTCGTATGCCTACTCCGGAGTGCTGGCTGCACCCCAATACATCCCGACCATGTATCAACGCACCGTGTTCGTCAACAATTATGTCTACCCAAGTTATGCCCCCAGGGCCTGTTACAACTGGGGGCCGCCGGTGACCTATATCACCAAAGTGACGAATATTAGAAATATTGAAATCAACCACCGGTATAAAAATTTCCGCCAGGCTCACCTGCGGAACGTACTGCCGCCCGCCAACCTGGTACACCGGCATCCGGCCTGGCGTGAGGTATGTCCGGCCGCCGCGGCGAACCAGGAGATACAGGTCCGGCCGGTACCCCACCACAAAATAGCTTCAGGAGGATTGAACCGCCCGGATGCCATCCCAGCCCCACCCTCCCTCAACCGCAGGCAGGCCGAGGGGGCGACTCAGAACGGCGGACCCGGAAACGGTCGCATCGGGCCGCAGATACATCAGGCTTCTTCAACCGCCCCGCAGCAGTTACCGGATAATAAGGAAGACCTGAACGGCCGGACGCGTCCATCCGGATATCAGGCAACCCGACCGCCTGAGCCCAGCAAATCCCGTGGCCCTTATTCATCTCGGCTCGAAAGCAATACAAACACATCGGGAACAGGGGGTAGAATATCTGACCAGTCTCCGGCGAATGCCTCTGTCCCGACCAGGACCCGGCCAGGGGATGTGAGGAGAGAACCACCGCCGTTAGCGCCGCCACACCACCAGGTCCAACCGCATCGCAGATACCAGCGGGATGAGCAGCAAGCCTCCCAGGAAAACCAGTTGCGGCAAGATCAGGAACGGCGGTGGCAGCAGGAACAACAGCGGGCGGCACAGGAACAGAGATCACCTCAGCAACAGCGGCTGGACATGGAGCGGCAGCAGCAACAAGCTCGGGCTCGCCAAG
This sequence comes from uncultured delta proteobacterium, assembly GCA_963705135.1. Classification (GTDB taxonomy): domain Bacteria; phylum Desulfobacterota; class Desulfobaccia; order Desulfobaccales; family Desulfobaccaceae; genus Desulfobacca. The sequence continues at coordinate 78,168 of CAVPJB010000017.1, read as the reverse complement.
AACAGCAACAGCAGCAGGCTCGCGTCCAGCAGCAAATGCAAGTAGAACAACAACGACGGCAGGCTGAAATGCAACAACAGCAACAGATGCAGCAGCGCCAGGCTGAAATGCCGCGTGTCCAGCAGATGCCACAGCAACAGCAGGTGGTCCGGCAAGCACCGCCCCCACCCCCGCGGCAAGCCCCGCCGCCGCAGCGCCAAAAAAAGCAGGACAACCCAAATCAGCCATGAGGCCGGATAGCGGGAAAAGTTTGACAGCCGGGCTGGCAATTAAAAAGGGAGGAGGCTTTGGCCTCCTCCCTCAGACTCCCTGCCTTCCAGGCGTGACTCATCGAGACTGGCGGTCCCGTTAAAAAATCCAATTGGGATGGCGGCTCCGAACTTCCTTTAAGTAGTCCCAGATCCAGTCGGCCACGGCAGGTGACAGATAAAAATGCGGCCAGAGGAGATTATCCGAGGTACTGATAACCCTTCGGTCAGTGCTAACCGGTGCAGCGGCGTGCCCGGATAGATCCGTAACCCTACCGTCAGATTGACCAAAAAGGGTTTATACCGCTCCAAAAAGGCCACGCTTGCCGCCACCGTTTCGGGGGTTTCACCCGGCCCGCCCAGCAACAGGAAGCAGCCATAATCCACATTAGCCTCGGTTAACCAGCGCAGCGTCACCTCCACCTTTCGGCAGTCAAACCCCTTGCCCAAATTTCCCAGGACCAGATCGGAGCCGCTCTCATTGCCCACTTGCACCCGGTTGCCACCAGCGTCCCGGATGAGATGAAAAAGGTCGGCATCGGGAAAGGCGGGATTGATTAAACAGCTCCAGTCCAGCGGCAGGTTGAGGGCTTTTATGGCCAGGCACAGCTCCCGGGCGTAATCCTTGGGGTAATTGAAGATATTGTCCACAAAGTAATACCTGGTCAGGCCCCAGCGTTCGTAACCGGCGGCCATGAAGGCCGCGACTTTGGCGGGAGACCGGGATCGCAGCCGGCGGCCTTCCAAGTGGGGCGTGGTGCAATAAATACATCTCATGGGGCAACCCCGGCGGCTTTGCACGGTCACCATACCCGGCAGATTGGCGCTGCCCTGGGCCTCATGGTACATACCGGGAGAAAAATACTCCCAGGCCGGATCCGGCAGTGCCTCCAGGTCCGGAATAGCCTGGGGGGGATTCAGCCGCCAATCGGCGCCGTCAGGCCAGACCAGGCCTGGAATAGCGGCAACATCGACGTTGGGGTAGGTATCCACCAGGGTCTGGAAACTAAGCTCAGCCTCCCCCATTAGACCGAAATCCGGGGACAGGTATCGGCAAGCTCCAAGAGGCAGGATGTTAAAAGCACTGCCACCCATGATGATGGGGCGGCGAGTGTGCGATCTCAGCCAGGCAACAAGTTCCCTGACCTCCGGAAAGTAGAATACCGGCTGGCAACTATCCTGATTGTCCAGGTTGCGCATGGAGACGGCAATGAGCTCCGGCTGAAAATCTTGCAGGACCCGGGCTATAGCCTGACGGGAGTGAGGAGTGAACATGCAGTCCACGACCCGGATTTGGTGTTGCCGCCCCAGGACCGCCACGACGGAAGCCAACCCCAAAGGGAATGGCGGGACAATGAGCCGGGAATCATTGGCTGAGATGCACAAAACTTTCATTGCTGCCCACTTTTGTTTAGCTTAAAGCGCTTGAAACTCAGGCCGATATCTGGCCAGGCCACTAACTGCCGGCAAGGCCCCGGGCCTCAATTCCAACGCCAGCCAGTATGCATCAGGCACTTCAAACTCACAGCGGATGCCGAAACCCATGGCCGGCCTAAAACCGAACCTGCCGTAAAAATTCGGCTCACCCACCAGAAATATGGCGGCCAGCCCTTTCTCCCGGCACATGCTGCAATCCGACCTGGACGAGACCGGAGCCGATGCCTTGCCGCTGATACGCCGGCAGCACGGCCAGGGGAGCCAGTCCGGCCAGATGCACGGTTGGTTACCGGCTCCAGGGTCAAGGGGTGAAAAAGCCACGCCGCCCACGACATTGGCCTCGCTGACCGCCACCAGTGAAAGCAGCAAGCCGCCGTTTTCCCGCAGGGCCTTCACCAGTAAAGCTTCCTGATCCTGGCCGAAGGATTCTAGATAGACCTGGATACAGCGTTTCGACGTCCCCGGGACGTTCCGGTCGGATAGTGATCACGGCACCCTTTCCGTCACCAGTTCCACGATCTTCGTTATAATTGCCGCCGCCGTCTCGGGGTAATGCCTGGCCAGGAAGCGGGAACATTCCACCTGGACCGCGGTCTGAAAACCAGCATGCCGCAGATTTTCCGACAGGCTCAGGAGTTTGGCCGTCTTGCGGCCGGAAAAGACGCCATTAAGGGAGATTTGGGCCTGGCCGCCCCCGGACCAGTAGGCCTCCAAGCCCCGCCGCAACCCGTCGTAGGTGAAGCGTTCCTCTGGCCTGATAAACTCACCGGTAATTTTATCCAGCATCATAACCTCGAAGCGGGAGGCGGTGGAGATATTGGCTAATTGCTCCGGGTTCAAAGTGCCCCAACGTTGTTGTTTCCATTGCAGCCGGCGCTGGGTGTAGGAAATGCTATGGTCCCGATAGGCAGGCCGCATCTCGGTCAAATCGTCGACAAATTCGGCGTTTAAATGTGCTATTACCTCCGGCAAAATGCCGTTTGGCTCCAACCCGAAATCGCCGATATCCATTAAAGCACCGAAATAGTCGGTGCTGTGCAAAGAGACGAGGATCTGACGCTTTTTTTTCAGCTGCGGGCGACCCAACTGCACGGCCACGCCTGCGGTCCAGGCGTCGATTTCAGATTCCGGGAAAGGATGATAATCGTCCGGCAGGCGGTGCACCGGGCCGGAATGTGGCGTGGCCACCACCAGAGGTTGCATGGCGCCATATACCTGCCGATAAAAGTCCTCGTATACCTGCCGCTTGGCCTCGTATTCGGACTGGCGTCCGGGCGGCAAAGGCCAGATTGGCGGTAAATTGGCGGAATCTGATGGTGCGAGGCAAGAACCGGGCAAAATTGAGGGCGTTAACCAGGATCGGTCCATCCCCCCAGTCGCAGGTGAAACCGGAATCGCCGGCAAACGGAGGTAAAGCCCGGTGAAAATCAATGCCGTAGCGGCCTGCCGCCTGGTCTTCGTCATCCGGCAGACGGGAGCATTTTCCCAAAATTAAACGGGTTGCTGCATTATCCAGGACATCAAAATGGGGATTTGTGGCTGCCAGATGGAAGGCAGACAGAACCTTCGGCCCGGGACCAAGATAAGCCCCGGCTTGGTTTTCAATGATCATGATAAAACCATTGTAAGGGCTTACCGGTATTTTTTCAATGTCTGATGGGAGCTCAACAAGCCGATTAAGCCACCGGAGAATATTCAAATTAGATACCGAAAATGTCTAAATGAAAATTGCATTTTGGCGGGTAATGATGATAATAATTCACAGATAATAATACCGTACATTTTAGGGATCTTGGGGAGGAGAAATGAAGCTGGGGAAAAGATTTTGGGGGGACAGAGCAATATTATTGTATATTTTTTGTGGTTGGCTTATCGGGGGCGGGACACTGTTAGCGCAGACCTCCGGGGTCCCGGAAGCCGGCAGCCCCGCTTTGGGGCAGAACGGAGAAGTCGCACTCACCTATCAGGACTATACCAACCTGATCGCCGGCAAAAAAATGGATTCAAGCATCCTGGCGAAATGCGTGAACCCAGAGGGGTGGCTCGAGTACGCCGCAGACATGGATCAGACCTGGAATCGGTTCGAACAAAAGAGTCTCAAACCCATGCGGGCCTGGGCAACCCAGGAGCTTGGCCCCTCCCAGACGGTGGAGGGAACGGTGTTTTATCCTTTCAGCGGTCCGGATGTGGTTAATATGTTAGCCTTTTTTCCCCAGGCCAAGACGTATCTAATGATTGCCCTGGAACCGGTGGGAAGTCTCCCCAATTTTAAGCCGGGTCAAAATGAATCCTTTTATACCGGCCTGGAGCAATCACTGGACGAACTGTTATATTACAATTTTTTCTTCACCAAAAGGATGGAAAAAGAGCTGGTAAAAAAGGAGATGGACGGGGTTTTGCCGGTGCTGCTGTTCTTCCTGGGGCGGGAACAGGTGCGGATCCTGGACGTCAAATACTGGGTCATGCAGCCGGACGGGAGCATAACCGAAAAACCGGCTAAGGGCGGAGAAAAACTGAATGGTGAAGGCATCCCAGGGGTGAAAATCGTTTTTCAGCGGGAGGAAGGGGAACCGGAGCAGACCCTTTACTATTTCCGCTTCAACCTCCTGAATACCTCCTGGCAGAGTCACCCGCATTTTGTGGCTTTTCTCAGAGGTTTCGGACCTTACCGAACCTTTTTGAAAGCGGCTTCTTACCTGATGTTCAAACCGAAATTTGACGACCGTCCGACAGTTTATTTTGGAGCAGAGTCAGGTGGTATTACAAACTGATGAAGGGATTCCCCTGAAACACTTCGATCCCGCGGGCTGGAATCGACGCTTTTACGGAAAATATTCCTGTCCCATCCAGCTATTCAATAATTGTTTCCAGGCGGAAATGGCCGGAATTTATAAGAATGGCCAGAATTCCTCACCCCTGCCCTTTGGCATCGGCTATCATCACCGAAGGCATTCCTCAAACCTGATGCTTGCCTTGCGAAAGCAGGTGCGGTGAAGAGGTGGCTAAGTGAGGCGACAAGGCTACAGGCGATGCGGATTTGCTTGTCTGGTCCTGCTCGGCCTCCTGCTCTCTTATACCGTGGAGCAGGCTGGCGCAGTCCAGGGTCTGCCCATAACGTTGCCCCAGGAACAGTGGCAGCCTTTGGAGCAGAGACAGGAGCAGGAACTGCAGGCGAATTTGGAAAGGAGCCTGAAGCAGCGGAGTTTATGGCAGTGTCTCATCACCGAAGATAAAATGGCGGTGGGGTTGGTGGATCTGTCCAATCCCCGAGCGCCGCGCTTTGCCCAGGTGAACGGCAACACCATGCTGTATGCCGCCAGCCTGCCCAAGATCGCCGTCCTATTGGCTGCTTGTCAGGGGTTTGAGGACCGGTCGTTGCCACAGACCCCCCCGATAATGATGGACCTCAACGAGATGATCCGGGAGTCGAGCAATCCTGCCGCAGCCCGCCTGATTGACCGTATCGGTCTGAGCAAAATTGAATCGCTGCTCTTCAACCCCCGCTATCGGTTTTACGACCCCAAAAAGGGCGGCGGCATCTGGGTGGGAAGCACCTTTGCCTCCTATGGGGAGCATCATCCGGACCCCTTGAAGGACCTGCTCCAGGCCGCCACGGCAACCCAGGTATGCCGGTTCTATTACCTGCTGGCCTATGGCAAGCTGGTCAATACCAAACGCTCCATCCAGATGCTGCAGGTGCTGTCGAATCCAGGCCTCCACGATAAGTTCGTCACCGTCCTGGAACAGTCCATGTCGCCGGACCGGATTTTCCGGAAGAACGGGACGTTCCGGACCACACACTGCGACTCGGTCCTGGTCTGGGGAGAGGGCTGGCGTCGCTACATTCTGGTGGGGCTGGTGGAGGATGCCCAGGGCGAACAGATCCTCAGGGAGTTGGTGCCGGTGGTGGAACGGGTGCTCCGGCAAACAAGGACCAAAAGTCGATCAACCTCCAGATACAGCTACTAGAAATTTGGCGTGTTAATCATCTTTTGGTAAATTTTTTTAGTAGATAATGCAAAGACATCATCTTCAAAAACTACCAAGAGCATTTGCAATTTTATCTTCCAAGTCTTAGATTAAAATTACGATCATACGTTAGAAGACCAATATTTTTTTCCCTGCGATCTATCCTAAGCGCATTTGCAGGCGATTATACTAAACTTTAATAAAAAGAAAGTCCACATATGACTGAACAACGCTCTCCCCAAGAAGGGAAAATTGCCGTCGCCACTCTGACCATAGGCGGCATGCACTGTCCTGCCTGTTCCGACCGAGTCGTCAAAGCACTCAAAGCTATTCCAGGCATTCAAGAGGCCGAGGTTTCCCTGGATACCCGCCAGGCCAAGGTTACCTATACCTCCGGGCAAATAACCCCCGAACTTTTGCAACAGGCTATCACTGGGGCAGGTTACACGTATGAGGCTGCTGATTTTTGATGACTGCTCAGACCGATCCTGAAAAAGCCGCGGCGCCTCCAGAGGAAGCCATCATTCACGTAGGCGGCATGCACTGCGCCGCCTGCGTGGCCCGGGTAGAAAAGACCCTGCAGGCCGTTCCCGGCGTCCAGGAGGCATCGGTCAATCTGGCCACCCGGGAAGCTCAGCTCAAATTTGACCCCTCCCAAACTGACAGGGCCCAATTTGCCCGTGTGCTGGAGGAGGCGGGTTACACCTATGAAGGGATGGTGGAGCTGGAAACTCCTGGGGGTGTCGAGTTCCGGGTCGACCCCGAGATATTAGCTTTTAGAAATCGCTTTCTGGTTGCCCTCTTCTTAAATATACCGATTTTTTTATTATCCATGGTGCATCCACTGCCGTACTGGCTAGGCCTCTCGCCCCAGACCCTCAACTCCATCCTGTTGTTGTTGACCACACCGGTGATGTTTTATGGCGGGGCGCCGTTCTTTAGCGGGGCCTGGAAGGCTGCCCGACATCAAACCGCGGATATGAACACCCTCATCTCCCTGGGCACGGCCGCAGCGTATTTCTATTCGCTGGCAGCCACCATCTGGCCCCAGGTCTTCGCAGACCACCATATGGGGGCGGAGGTCTATTTTGACACCAGCGCCATGATTATCACCTTTATTTTGTTGGGCCGCTGGCTGGAGGCCAAAGCCCGGGGCCGCGCCTCCGAAGCCATTGGACGTCTCATGGCGTTGGCGCCGCCCACGGCCCGGGTCCGGCGTGACGGCACGGAACAGGACATGCCGCTGCAGCAGGTCCGGGAAGGGGACCTCATTGTGGTGCGTCCCGGGGAGAAGATCGCGGTGGACGGGATAGTCACGGAAGGCGCCAGCACCGTGGATGAATCCATGCTCACCGGGGAAAGTTTGCCAGTGGCCAAGGCCCCTGAAGATGAAGTCTGGGGCGCAACCTTAAATACCACCGGCTCCCTGGTCTTTCGTGCCACCCGGGTGGGGCGGGATATGGTCTTGTCCCAGATCATCCGTCTGGTGCGGGAGGCCCAAGGCTCCAAAGCCCCCATCCAACGGTTGGCTGACAAGGTGGCCGCCATCTTTGTCCCTGTCGTCCTGGCCATCGCGGCCCTGACTTTTATCGTCTGGTATCTGGCCGGACCTGCCCCTGCCCTTACCCGGGCCATCATGAGCATGGTTGCGGTCCTCATTATCGCCTGCCCCTGCGCCCTGGGTTTGGCCACCCCCACCGCGGTGATGGTGGGCACCGGTCGGGGCGCGGAAATGGGCATTCTCATTCGCGGGGGGGAACCCCTGGAACGGGCCTATGCCTTGACGGACATTGTGTTTGATAAAACCGGCACTCTCACCCGGGGCAAACCGGCCGTTACCGAGGTGGTGGCTTTTAATCCCTGGACCGAACCCGAGGTCCTTACCCAGGTGGCGGCCCTGGAAAAGCTCTCCGAACATCCCCTGGCGGCTGCCATCGTCAGAAAGGCCGAGGCCTATGAGCCGGTCTGGCCCGAAGTAACGGAATTTGACGGCAGTGCCCGGGCTTGGCGTCAAGGCCCAGGTAGAAGGCAAACAGGTCCTGGTGGGCAACAATCGGTTTTTAGAGCAGTCCCACATTCCCATATTTTATGCCCAACCTGCGATTCAGAGGCTGACCCAGGCCGGCCGCTCGGTTATCCTCCTGGCAGTGGACGGCCATCTGGCCGGGGTCATCGGCGTGGCTGACACAATTAAACCCCAGGCCCTGGAGACGGTGAGGTCCCTTGGCGAAATGGGGTTGCAGGTCTGGATGCTCAGCGGCGACAATAGCCGCACCGCCGCGGCCGTGGCCGAGCAGTTGCAGATTAAGGAAGTGCTGGCCGAAGTGCTGCCGGCGGATAAGGCAGCCAAGGTAGCCGACCTACAGCGGCAGGGTCGGGTGGTGGGCATGGTGGGTGATGGTATCAATGACGCCCCGGCCCTGGCCCAGGCCGACGTGGGTATTGCTCTGGGAACCGGAACCGATGTGGCTCTGGCCGCGGCAGATATTACCCTGATCCGGGACGATCTGACTCTGATCCCACAAGCTGTGTCCCTGGCCCGCAAGATGATGCGGGTTATCAGGCAAAACCTCTTCTGGGCCTTTTTTTATAACGTGGTGGCCATTCCTGTAGCCGCCGGAGCGCTTTATCCGGTCACCGGCTGGTTGCTGAGTCCGGCCCTGGCCGCCGTCACCATGGCCCTAAGTTCAGTAACGGTTGTGACCAATTCCTTACGTCTGCGGCGGCTTTAAATTGGTTTTTTTAGGCTGAGGGCAGGGGTCCAGACCTCTGCCCTCTCCATCAAATTCCCGCCACCAACCCTACTTGGTCTTTGTCAAGGATAACAATAAACTTTAACCGTATTCAGCCAGCCACCCTTGTCTTTTACCCTGGGAAGAGATAAATTATTAGTATGATTGAAACTCAGGTTCATCAGAAGCTGCAGGACGTCGTCGGCGCCGGTAATCTCTTAACCGCCCTGGAAGACCGGAGGTGCTATGCCTATGACGCCACCAACCTGATTTATGTCCCCGAGGCGGTAGCTTTCCCGGGCAGCACGGAGGAAATCTCGCAGATCCTGCGCCTGGCCAACGACTATCATTTTCCGGTGGTCCCCCGGGGGGCCGGTACCGGCACTACCGGGGGCGCCCTGCCGGTGCAGGGAGGCCTGGTCGTGGTCTCTACCCGCTTGAATCGGATCCTGGAGATCGATCCGGACAACTTCCTCGCCGTGGTGGAACCCGGCGTCATTACCGGGCATTTGAAAGCTGCGGCCGCGAAATTCGGCCTGTATTATCCTCCTGATCCCTCCAGTGCCAATTTTTGCACCATTGGCGGCAACGTGGCGGAAAACGCCGGCGGCAGTGCCGCCGTAAAATACGGGGTTACCCGGGAATATGTTTTGGGTCTCAGGGTGGTCCTGCCCACCGGTGAAATCATCGACACCGGGGTGAAAACGGCCAAAGGGGTGGTGGGTTATGATCTTACCCGCCTCCTGGTGGGTTCTGAGGGTACCTTGGGGGTCATTACTCGGATAATCCTACGCCTGGTGACGCTGCCGGCCGCCAGGCAAACGGTGCTGGCCGGATTTACCGATCTCGGCCTTGCCGCCCAAACCGTGGGCCGCATCCTCCAGGCCCGTCTGGCGCCCAGCGCTCTGGAATTTCTGGACCGGACCTCGCTGGAGTGTGTCCGGGAATTATTGCCCTTCGCCATCCCGGCTTCTACCCAGGCCCTGCTGCTCATCGAAGTGGACGGCCACCCCCACGATGTCCAGGAACGGGCGGCAGCCATAGATGCTTTCTGCCAGGCGCAACAGGCTGCTTTTGTGATGACGGCAGGTTCTGAACTGGAAACGGAGAAACTCTGGAAGGCCCGGAAACTTCTCTCTCCGGCTGCCTTTAAACTTAAACCGCATAAGCTGAGTGAAGATGTGGTGGTGCCCATTAGCCTCATCCCCGACCTGGTAGGCCGAGCCGAAACCATCAGCCGTAAGGTTGGCTTGCCGATTCTGTGCTTTGGCCATGCCGGGGACGGCAACATCCATGTTAATGTTATGTACAATCAGCAAGATGAAAGAGAAAGCCGGGCCGCCGAACAGGCGGTAAAAGAAATCTTTGCCGCGGTGCGGGAGTTAGGAGGGACTCTGTCCGGCGAACATGGCGTCGGCATTACCAAATCTCCCTACATCGGCATGGAGTTATCGGAGGCCGCCATTGCCCTGAGCCTGCGCCTGAAAAAAGCTTTCGACCCCAACAATATCATGAACCCCGGCAAGATTTTCCACCCGCAACCATCTCCTGCCGCACCCTGAGTCCATGAGCCTTGACCTGAGCCATCTACTTTCCGAGGCCAATGCCTGTATCCGCTGCGGGGCTTGTATGGAGGTCTGTCCGCTCTACCAGTTGTCAGGGAAGGAATCCGTAGTCGCCCGAGGCAAACTCAGTGTGCTGCAGGCCCTGACCGCCAACGATTTGGCCCCCAGCCGGCGTCTGCAAGAGATCCTGGAATATTGCCTGCTGTGCGGCGCTTGCGCCGAAAAATGCACGGCTAAAGTTCATACTCCGGACCTGGTAAAAGCCGGACGGGCCACAATGCGAGACCAACTGGGGCGGCACTGGAGCCCGGCTCTGGCCTTGGCCTACCTGAGTTTGCACACCGACCAGGCGCTGCCGGTCCTAAGTACCGCCGGTCCTATCCTGGCCCATTTAAGGGCTTGGGTCGGCGGGGAGAGCGGTCTGCTGTACCGGTTGTGGCCTGCCCTGACGGGTCTGATCGGGCGGCTGCCCCAAGCCGCGGCCCAGCCTTTTTCCCGTTCGGTGGCGAATCTGTTGCCGGGCCGGGGCAAGCAGACCATTGCCTTTTTTGTGGGCTGCGGCCTGGAAGCGCTTTTTCCGCAGGCAGGGTTGGCCTTTTTAAAGATCTGTGAACGGTTAGAGATTGAGGTGATTATACCTAAGCAGCAGGGGTGTTGCGGCCTGTTGGCAGCCAGCGCCGGAGAGGCAAAAACGGCCCAGGACCTGGGCCGGCGCTTTATCAGGCAGTTCGAATCCCTGGCAGCGGATCATATTGTTACGGCCTGCGCCTCGTGCAGTTATCACTTAAAACAATTTCACAAGCTGTTTCCGGACAGCCGGGAGGGAGAAACTGCCGCCCGGTTGTCGACTAAGGTCTGGGAAGCCAGCGAATATCTGGCAGATACGGGAAAATTTACTTCACTTAGATACCTCGAATCCGCCTGCTCGCAATCCATGGTTTTTCATGATCCCTGCCATTTGCGCCGGGGTCAGCATATCATCGAGCAGCCCCGACGGTTGCTGGCCGCGGTGCCGGGACTGGAATTGCTGGAACCGGAGGGGACCGTAGGTTGTTGTGGTCAAGGCGGCATCTTTGGTATCTGCCATCCGGAGATGTCCGGGACAATCGGCAATAATGCCTTGACGACCTACCGGCAGACAGGGGCAACCATGGTGGGGACGGCGTGCAGCGGTTGTCTGGCGCAATTGACAAGTTTGGCCCCCGGTCAAATGCCGGTGCGTCATTTTTTAGAAATCCTGGCTGATGCTCTTTAACACAGATGAATACTTGAAAATATTAGGCTCGATAGGGTTTGTCGGCAATTTTCCTTATTGACAAGGATTGCAACCTATAGTACAAAAAAATCACATGGTCCTGACCAAAAATCGTATAGATTAAAAATAAGTAAGGAGGATATCTATGGCCACGGTAGAATTCAAAGGAAAAACCTTTGAGGTAGATGAAGACGGCTTCCTGGAAAACCTAGATTCATGGTGCATGGAATGGGTTGATTACGTCAAAGAATCGGAAGGCATCAAAGAATTGAATGACGATCATTGGAAAGTAATCAACATGCTCCAGGACTACTACAAAAAGAACGGCATTGCTCCCATGGTGCGGATTTTGTCCAAAGTCACCGGTTTTAAACTGAAATACATCTATGAGCTGTTCCCTTCCGGACCTGGAAAAGGCGCTTGTAAGATGGCAGGCCTTGCCAAGCCCACCGGTTGCGTCTAAAACGAACCTTAGGGCAGGGCTGAACTCGGTTTCGGGAAAATATCCTCCCACCCTGTCGGCTGCCCCCAGATACTTTTTGAAGCAGATTCCCACCGCGCCGAGGTAGGATTCTGCTTCAAAACCCTCTTACAATCCACCCTTGCCGATCTCCCAACACGTTCTTAATACCTAATTTTCGAATATTTTTGACATTTTCGAGAAATTAAGTTTAAATTATATGTGGATAAAAAGCGGTTTTTTAGAGAGACCGCCGAGGCAGGGAGGGACCGGTATGGGCCGACTGATCCGTAAAGTATTATTTATTGAACCCAGGAACCCCCGTCCCCATATCTTCTCACGGGTGGCTATTCCGCGCCTGGGCAGTGTTTTGCTGGGCACGATTTTACGGAACCACGGACTAGAAGTGAAAGTCGTCGTGGAAGAGGTCAACCAACCCCATCTCAACTCCTTGGATTTTGATCCCGATCTGGTGTGCATTTCTTCCCTTACCCCCACCACGCCCCGAGCCCTGCAATTGGGAGATTATTATCGCCAGCAAGGCATTCCGGTGGCCATGGGGGGACCGCATCCCAGCTTTACACCGGAGGAAAGTCTGGCCCATGCCGATTACGTGGTCTGCGGTGAAGCGGACGAAGCCCTGCCGGAGTTGATTGAGGCCCTGAATGGCGAAAGAAGTTTGGAGTCCATCGGCAACCTTTGTTACCATCTCAACGGCGCTATCCAGAAGAATCCCTGGCGGCCTTTCTTTAAAGATCTAGATACCCTGCCCATACCTGATTATAGCCTCATCCACGGCTGGCGCCCTGGCAAACAAGCTGTCATCTCCATTGCCACCTCCCGGGGTTGCCCCTATGGCTGCCGCTTTTGCTCCGTTATTCTCTTGTTTGGGCGACAATTCCGGTATAACTCCATTGACCGCGTGATAGCGGAAATCCGGCAGAACGGCTCCCAGGCCGAGCACATCTTTTTCTGTGACGATAATTTCACCGCTGACCGGGAGCGCAGCAAACAGTTGATGGAACGGATTTTATCGGAAGGCCTCAAAGTCGAATGGAGCGCCCAGGTGAGGGTGGAGGCGGCCAGAGACCCTGAACTTTTAGACCTCATGGCCCGCAGCGGCTGTATACTGGTCTACATCGGTCTGGAATCTATCAATCCTGCCACCCTTAAGTCCTTCAAGAAGGCCCAGACCGTTGAAGATATTCGTGAGTCCGTCAAAACCTTCCATCTTTATGGAATCGGAGTGCATGGCATGTTTGTCTTCGGCTCCGAGGAGGATACCATTCAGGTCCTGCGGGATACGGTGGGCTTTTCCCATGAGATAGATATCGACTCCCTGCAATATCTCATCCTGACGCCCATACCGGGAACGCCCATCTATGATGAGCTGTTGAACCAGAATCGTCTCTTACATCAGGATTGGCAATATTACGACGGTCATCATGCCGTATTTTTCCCCCGCTATATGACACCCTTCGAACTGCAGATGGAAACCTTGCGGGCGATGAAGCGGTTCTATACCTGGCCGTCGGTCCTCAAGCGGCTCTGGCGGCGGGATTGGTTTTTTGCCAAGCTGAAGGCACACGGCCGTCTGCACCTGCGCCGTTCTTTTAAGGAAGTCAAGCAGGGGTATTTCCAGCAACTCCGGGAGCAGCTCTTCAGCAAGGCGAAGCAACGGCGCGAATCTCAGTGCCACACCGCCGGATAAAGAAAGTAGGGATCCCGGAAGATATCTGGGGCCTGACGGCCTGGGAAAGCGGCCCCCGGGAATTTCTTCTCAAGTTCCTGGAAAAGCTGGGGGTGGAGATTGTCCAGGAAGGGCAGGAGTCCGGGACGGTACCGGATTCCCCGGCAGGGCAGGGTCAGACTGAGAGGTTAATGGCTGAAATTTTCCGTCTGCAGGAAAAATCGGATCTTATTTTGCTCCCCCTCTGGGAGGGACTGGAAAATGTCCGCCAAAAGGCCAGGGAGGCGCAACAGGAATTGGGCCAGATGCTGGCCACCTATCGGCAAGCGCTGCCGTTAAATTTTACCCCTACCCTGTTTTACAATGTCTGTATGCAGCTAGGCCTGATGATTAAAGCGCGGCCGGGGCAGATACGTCGCATTTATTTTCAAACCCTGGGAGAGCTCGGCACGACCGTTTAAGGCATTAGGGCTTTTTAAGTCGTTCACTTTCCCACTGTTCCCAGAGAAGCTGGCGCAGGAGGCAGTCCGCCAGGACACGGTCGTCGACACGATAGGCCCCCGCCGCAATGGCCTGCTTTATTGCCTCCACCCTCTCCCCGCGGGTTGGCGCAGTGGGCGACAAATCGCCGGCGGGTGGAGGAGAAAGAGTTCTATTGTGTTTTTTCATGTGTCAGAACCAAGTCCGTTCGAGAAATCTACTATTGCTTGCATCTGAAAGTATTTCACGTTTCATGCCAAAATTAAAACATAATATCATTAGATAGTTACCTGACCGGCTTAATGGATGTTTGTTCAGATTATTGGACTGAGGTTGCACATTCTGAACAAAATGTCAATCATTTGACCCACAGCTTGACACCGTGGTCCTAAACCCCATCAAATCCTACTTCATTGCCCCAATTGTCGCAAACCTTTTTTCGGCTTCAATCCGGTCAGGGTCCACCCAGCCGTCAATAAAGAAATATCGGTAGCGAGAGGTTTTTAGATACTGCCTTAGGGAAGGGGAAGCAGCTATTTCCCTGAGTCCCCGGCGCTCCTGGTCATTAAGGACGATCATATTTTTTCTTAACCCTCTGCACCGTGATCTGCGGCGATTTCGGCGGCCAGATCTTTTTCAACCTGGGGCAGACCGGACAGGAGGATGATGGCACTCAGGGTTAAAGCTACCAGGGCCAGAGACACCCCCCATTGCAATCCGGCCAGGTCCGCCAGCCAGCCGATGAGGAAAGGGGAAGGGACGTCGCCGATGAAGTGGATGACGATGATGTTGCAGGCCACGGCCATGGCCCGGCGGGCCGGACCGGCGACGCTGACGATGAGGGTGGTGAGCAGCGCCGGGTTCAGGAAGAGCAAAAAAACGGCCACGAAGAGGCCGGTTTTATAGATCCATGGCGTAACGGCGAAAATCGCTAGAGCACCGAAAGGCAAAGATAGGGCCACACCCAGACCTGAAACCCACAGATGGCCCCGGGGATTGCGCCGAAAGAGCCAATCCCCCCCAAAACCGCCCGCCAGAGTCCCTAACCCGCCGGCCACGGTGGTGACCACAGCCATCAAGATGTTGGCCTCCTTTAAGGTTAAGCCCTTGGCCACCTCCAGGAACCGTGGCATCCAGAAGGCCAAACCGCCCAGGGCGAAGGTGAGGAAGCCATAGCCGGTGGTCACCCGGACAAAGGTGGGGATGCGCCACAACGCAGCAACAGTTTTCAAATCCAGGCGACTGTGCGGTTGGTTTGGTGCGGCAGCGGCCCCGGGTGCGGGAAAACGTGGCAGGGTATAGACCAAGCCGGCCATAATCAGCCCGGGCAGGCCAGCCAGCAGAAAAGACCAGCGCCAGCCCCAGGCAGCCCCTACTTGGCCACCGAAAAAGTAGGCCAGGGCGGCTCCTACCGGGATGGTGGCGTAGAAAATCCCCAGATAGCGGCCTCGTTTGGCCAGGGGCAGCATATCGGCCAGGTAAGCCGGGGCCAGGGTGCCAAAGGAAGCCTCCCCCAGCCCCACCAACCCCCGGGCCATCACCAGACCGGGATAGGTGGTGACCCAAAAGGCCAGGCTGGTGGCCAGACTCCAAACCGCGGCCCCCAGAACCATGAACTTGCGCCTTCCCCAGCGGTCCCCCAAATAGCCAAAAACCGGGGCCGACACCAGATAGACCAGGAAAAAAGCACTGCCCAGAAAACCGAATGCCTTATCTGACAGGCCCAGGTCATGTTTGATGAGGGTGTTCACCGCGGCCACGATGTAGCGGTCAAAATAATCCAGGAGATTCAGGGCGGTGAGGACGAAGACGACCCAGAAGACGGTGGTGCGGGAGACAGGAGAGAAAGGCTTGGCTTCAATGTGCTGCATAGTTCTTAGTGAATTTAGGGTTTCGAGATGGAATTCTCCTCAGGCCACCTTTATATAGCATTTCCCCCCAAGATATTGCCACTTCAAATTTCGCCACTGTTACCATCAGGATTGCACCAGTGGGAGATGATTGCGCGGCCAGTTGTTCTAATCACTAGGAAGGATGATAATTTCATCATCAGTCCGGCAAATCACCATCTTGAATTGCTTGAGCGAAAAGAGGATGATTAAATTGGGTGGGGAAGACAAAAAGTCTTGCCTATCATAACTAATCAATTATTGTCATTTGGCTTGACATGTGCTAAAAATTCATAAATTCACATAGGATAAGGTGGATGAGTTATTTTCTCATATTGTTCGTAGGCGCTTACCTCCTTGGCGCCATTCCCTTCGGTCTGGTGGTGGCCAGGCTCATGGAAGGACCTGATCCCCGCCAAGCAGGGAGCGCCAACATCGGGGCTGCCAATGTATACCGGGTGCTGGGACGAAATGCCGGCGCTTTTACCCTGTTCGGGGATATTATGAAAGGAGCTGTTCCGGTTTTTCTGGCCCGTTTCGGCCTGCAGGGTCTGGGCGATTGGCACGAATTGGCGGTGGCGATGGTGGGCCTGGCGGCGGTTGTCGGCCACATCTGGCCCATTTACTTGGGCTTTAAAGGAGGCAAAGCCGTAGCCACCAGTTTTGGCGTCATTCTGGTGATCTGTCCTCTGGCCGCCGTGGCACTGGCGGCGCTCTATGGGTTGGTTTTCCGACTGTGGCGGATATCCTCGGTGGCGTCCCTGGCCGCGGCCTGGGCGACGCCGCCGGTCGTGGGACTGTTATCGGATGCCAAAATGTATCTTTTCCTGGGCGCAGTTTTATCAGGATTAATTTTGTGGCGGCATCAGGAAAATATTATCCGGTTATGCCGGGACGAGGAGCCGGAGTTGGCGGCAGGTCAAGCCGGCCAAGACTCACCTCAGGCATGAAACCATAACGATTATTTAGTATATTATTAAATTAACCTTCAGTCAGAGTTTCCCTTGAGGAGGATAGCACATGTTAGTCCGGGAATGGATGGCGTCCGACGTCTTGACGGTGGATGAAAACACCTCCATGATGAAAGCCTTGCACCTTATGAAAGAAAACAATATCCGCCGTTTACCGGTATTGGCGCGGGGCTCCCTGGTGGGTATCATTTCTGACCGGGATCTGAAAGAAGCCTCGCCCTCCAAAGCCACCACTTTGGATGTCCACGAATTGTACTACTTGCTGGCAGAGATCAAGGTTAAAGAGATCATGACCAAAAACCCCTTTACCATCCATCCGGATGAAACCGTGGAACGGGCGGCGGTGATGATGTTGGAGCACAAGGTTTCAGGTTTGCCCGTAGTTAACAGCAAATCGGAATTGGTGGGTCTCATAACCCAATCAGATGTGTTTCGAGCCTTTGTCAATATCACCGGCATCTACAAAGGCGGGGTGCAATTTGCCTTTTCTCTGGATGACAAGCCGGGCTCCATCAAGGAGGTGGCCGATACGATTCGGGAGCATGGCGGCCGCATGGTCAGCATCTTGAGTTCCACCGACATGGTGGCCGAAGGTACCCGGAATGTTTATATCCGCGTCCGGGATATGGCACCGGATGATCTGAAGAAACTGGAAAAAGAGCTTCGTCAGAAATTTAAGGTCCTTTACGTGGCAGAAGATATTTTAAAAACGTTATGAGCTGTTGGGGGGCGCCCAAGGTATTACTGGCCTTTTGGATGGGCGGCGGAGGGTTGGGGCATGGCGGGAAATAATGATCAGCCAGAAATCGTGGATTTCGGCCCGGTAAAGTTCCTGCGGGGACGCCGTCAGGGGAAGTATCCCTACTGCCATTCCGTGATCATTGAGAATGAGTCCGTGGCCGTCATCGACCCCAGCGCCGACAAACAATATTGCCACAGGCTGGCTCAGGACCCCCGCCTGGCCGCAGTGCTCGTCAGCCATTTTCACGAAGACCACCAGAAATACCTGTATTTTTTCCCCGAAGGCCGCATTTGGGCGCCGGCCGCAGAAGCTGCGGCCTTCAATTCCATGGTCGGGATCTTTGAGTTTTTGGGCATTGAAGACCAACAATACCGTCAGTATTGGCAGAAAACCCTGGTAGAGGAATTTCACTACCGTCCTCTGGGACAGGTGCAGACTTTTGCGGACGGAGATGAACTGCAGTTTGGCCGGACCAGGTTACAGGTTCTCCACTCCCCCGGACATACCCCTGGACATAGTTGTTTTTACTTCCCTGAACAGGATATATTATATTTAGCTGATATAGACTTAACGCCCTTTGGTCCCTGGTATGGTGACCGGGCCTCGGATTTGAACGCCCTGATGGCCTCGTTGGAACGCCTGGAGGCTATTCGGGCCAGGATTTACCTGACAGCACACGGGCAGGGGGTGTTTACCGGTGAGGAGGCCAGAACAGCTCTGGCAAAATTCAAACAGGTTATTTTTGACCGTGAGGCTAACTTACTAAGTTTGCTTCAAAAACCCAGGACTATTTCAGAGTTAGCTGGCCTAAAGCTGATTTACCGCAAGCCCCTGGAGCCTGCTTATGTCTATGATCACATTGAAAGGCAGATGATCGGCAAACATCTGCAGCGTTTCCTGGAGGCCGGACTGGTCAAGCTCATGGAGGATCGTTATGTTGCCGCCGGAAGAAGCTGATAAAACCCGGACTGCCGCCCGGACGAAAGCCTGGTGCTTCATCTGCTTCGGCTTAGGGCTGCTGTTAACCAACTACCCCTTGTTGCAGATTTTCAATCAACCCCTTAGCCTTGGAGGGATTCCTTTGATGATTGTTTATCTCCTGGGCATCTGGCTGGTGGGGATTTTGGTTCTCTTCAGGCTTACCCGGGCCTTGGCACAATCTTTAGACAAGGAATAGAGGCGCCGGCCTGATGAACAAATTTCTGGTGGCCACAACGGCGTTTGGATATTTGCTGTTGTTATTCGGCCTCGCTTATTATGGCGACCGGCGCCGGGCTCAAGGCCGTAGCCTTATTGCCAATCCTTACATCTATACCTTATCGCTGGCGGTGTATTGTACTTCCTGGACCTTTTACGGCTCAGTGGGTAAAGCTGCCAACGAGGGGTTGACCTTCCTGCCCATCTACATCGGGCCCACCCTGATTGCCTTCCTGTGGTGGTTCATTGTTCGCAAACTGATTCGCATCTGCAAAATCAACCGTATCACCACCATGGCCGATTTTCTGACATTGCGGTACGGTCGGGGAATTTTGATGGGGGCGGTGGTGACGGTGTGGCTTATCCTGGCCGATATGCCCTATATAGGCCTGCAGTTAAAGGCTATTTCCACCACGTTCGACCTCCTGGTGGGGGCTCCCCATGCCCAAGTCAATAATCTGCCTTTTTATGCGGATAACGCTTTTTATGTGGCTTTAATTCTGGGGGCCTTCGGCTCCATGTTCGGCGCCCGGCATCTGGATCCCAGTGAACGCCATGAGGGTTTGGTTGCGGCAGTGGCCTTTGAATCCCTGGTGAAATTGGTGGCCTTCCTGGTCGTGGGCATCCTGGTGAGTTACTTTCTGTTTCCGGGTTTGGGGGAAATATTTCGACAGACTCAAATCCGGCCGGAGTTAAAGGGATTATTTTTATTGGACAGCAGTCCCCGGAACTCCTATGGGTTATTTCTGGTGCAAACGGTGCTGGCCATGGGCGCCATTATTTTTTTACCCCGGCAGTTTCACATGGCGGTGGTGGAAAACACCAACGAAAAACACGTGTTGACTGCAGCCTGGCTTTTACCCCTGTACCTTTTTCTCATAAACATCTTCGTTCTCCCCCTGGCTTGTGGCGGACTCTTATTGGGCTATCCGCCGTCCCAAGGCGACACCTTCGTGTTGCAACTGCCCCTGGCCAGCGGATACCCCTGGCTCGCCTTGATCGCCTTTATCGGTGGGCTGTCGGCAGCCACGGCTATGGTGATGGTGGTCTCCATAACCTTGAGTACCATGTTTCTCAACAGCCTGGTAACGCCTTTGCTGGCAATCTTCTGGCGGGGCCGGGATTGGTCGGGATGGCTGCTGTCTTTTAAACGCCTTGGTATTTTTATCGTCATTCTTTTAGGTTATATAAGCTACCGCACTCTGGGCCCCCTTACCATGCTCGTTGAAATGGGCCTGATAGCCTTTGCCGGGGTAGCCCAATTGGCGCCAGCCATTTTGGGGGCAATGTATTGGCGGCGGGCGACGAGGTGGGGAGCCAATGCCGGTTTGGCCGCCGGGTTTGCCTGCTGGGCTTATACGCTGCTCTTTCCCTATTTCATCCACGCCGGCTGGTTTCCAGAAAATATTCTCCGTTACGGCCCCTGGGGCATCGGTTTACTGCGGCCCACGGCGCTTCTGGCGCTAACGGACTTCCATCCTCTCAATCATGCCTTTTTCTGGTCGATGCTATTGAACATCGGTTTTTTCGTCGGGGTGTCGTTGTTGACGGCGCCCACGGCTGATGAAGAGGAACAGGCGGTGCGTTATGTGGACGTGTTTACGGTGTCTCCGGAAGTGGGTCTGGAACCCCGAGCCGCCAACCTGCCTGAAGCCCCTCAGTTTGTAACCCTGGCGGCAAAATTCGTGGGACAGAGAAGAGCCGAAGAAGCTTTGCAGGAGTTTATCACCGAAAATAAACTGGATGCCACAGTTCTCTGGACCGACGCCGAAAAGTTGAAGCTCCGGGATTATATCGAGCGTCTCATCGGGGGCTCGGTGGGTCCAGCCGCCGCCCGGGTGGTGGTGGACGGCTACCTGGCGTCGCGAGGGTCCCGGCTGGATGGTGTCTTTGATCTTGTGGGGGAGGTGTCCCATTCTTTAGAAGAGAGCCGGGAGGCCTTAAAACAGCGTTTGAATGAGCTTTTCATTCTGAACGAGGCGGCCCAGCATTCCACCTCTTCTCTGAGCCTGCCTCAGATTCTGGAAAGCATCCTGCGCCTCCTGCATGAAAAAATCGGGGTGGAGCAAAGCTCCATCCGTCTATTGGATGAAGATGGGGTGCTGCGGCTGGAAAGCTACCTGGGCCCGACCATCCTGCTAAGATATGAGTTAGGTCTGACTCCGGACATGTCCACCCTGGTGGGACAGTGTTTACTAACCCGGAATCTGATCTCCATCCCGGATGCCGGCCAACTGCCGGCGGACTCATCCCCTGGACTGCATCCGGCGGAGATGCAGGCCAGTTTTATTTTGGTTCCCCTGGCCACGGAATCCCAGGTATTGGGAGTGCTGTGCACCGCTTCCAGTGAAAAAAGGTTTTTCCCCCCGGAACAACTGGATTTTTTCCGGTCGCTGGCTAACCAGGTCAGTTTGGCCATCCACAATGCCCGCCTTTACGAAAAGATTATTCGTTTCAGCAAAGAACTGGAAACCAAGGTGGCAGAGCGCACCCTGGAGTTAAAAAATAAATCCCTGGAACTGTCCGAAGCCAACCGGGCCTTAAAGGAGATGGATCGGTTAAAAACAGAGTTTTTGGCCAACGTCTCCCATGAACTGCGGACCCCTTTGAACTCGATTCTCGGATTTACCCTGAACCTGTTGGATGGTGTGGACGGGGCTATCAACGAAGAACAGCAGAAAAGTTTGCACAAGGTTGAAAAAGCCAGTCACCGGCTCCTGCAACTGATCAATGATGTCCTGGATCTGTCTAAGCTCCGGGCGGGTAGAATGGAACTCAACTCGGAAAAAACCAACCTGCACGAGATCCTCAATGAGGCCCTGCAAACCATTGAACCTCTGGCCCAGGCCAAAGAAATCAGCCTTAAGGTGGAAGAAGCCGAGGTGCCACCGCTGCTGGTAGACCGGGACAAGATCATCCAGGTCCTCCTTAACCTATTGGGCAACGCCGTAAAATTTACCGATTCCCATGGTTGCATCACGGTTACCCTGAATATAGTCAGCCTTCCGGGAGAGCCCGGGGCGGTAAAGGATTATGCCGCTATCCGGGTGAGTGACACCGGCATCGGAATCAAAGAAGAAGATCTGCAAAATATTTTTCAGGAATTTGTCCAGATTGATAGTTCGGCCACCCGGCGCCACGGCGGCACCGGCTTGGGACTGCCCATCAGCCGTCATCTGGTGGAGATGCACAATGGACGCATCTGGGTGGAAAGCGAATATGGGAAGGGCTC
This sequence comes from uncultured delta proteobacterium, assembly GCA_963705135.1. Classification (GTDB taxonomy): domain Bacteria; phylum Desulfobacterota; class Desulfobaccia; order Desulfobaccales; family Desulfobaccaceae; genus Desulfobacca. The sequence continues at coordinate 56,301 of CAVPJB010000017.1, read as the reverse complement.
GACCTTCACCTTCATTTTACCCATGCCGGAGGCGGATGCCAAGCCGGAGGCGTCTTTAGAACCGGCCCTGCCAGGGCGCCTGGTTCTGGGTCTGACCAGACGAGGAGGTCTCATCCACGTCTTACGAGACTCTCTGTCTTCCCTGGGGTTTCTTTTTCAAGCCGAACCAATGGTGGATACCGTTCTGGAAGAAGCAACCAAAAACCATCCCGCCGCAATCATTATTGATCTGCTGGGCAAAGGAACGCAGTTATGGGAAGCTTTGCTCACCCTGCGGACAAATGAGAGAACCAGAACTGTGCCCCTGCTCCCGGTCGCCTTCGCTGATGACGGCCGGTCCGGGCTGGTCATAGGACCAGCGGAATTTTTAAAGCAGCCTTGCACTGTCGAGGAGTTTAGTAAGGCCTTACAGAGTGTTACATCCTGGATTACCTACCAAGAAGCGCTGATTATCGATCCTGATCCGGAAGCTGCCTCCAGATGGTCCACCTTCCTGGCAGATGAGGGGTTTGAGACCACCTTGGCCCAGGGAGGAGAAGAAGGCATCCGCCATTTAGAAAACCTGTTGCCTGGTTTGATTGTCATAAATATGAATCTACTACCGGCGGAATTTGTCCGATTAGCTGCTTTTATCCGGTCTCAGGGAGAAATGTTCTCCGTGCCCCTTCTCTGTTTGTTGCCGGTGGATATAGGATCGGTGACAGAAAAGACTTTGCAAGAACATTTCCGGCAAACGTTGAATGCAAATAAGTTTCCTTTGGCCACGTTTATCAGACAACTTAAACGCTTTTTCTCCCATCTAGCCACGGAAACGAGTTAAGTTACGGCCGTTACGACAATTTGGAGACATCCCCACTTAAAATTACTTCATTTCGTGGATGATAGACAGTGCTTGCCCAGTGGCAGGGACCCTTGATATAATCTTTCAGGAGAAATTTCCCCTGGCGCCGATACTTTCAGGCAGGACGTTAAGAGTGCGGGCTCACTATGAAGAAAAAAATCCTGATTGCGGATGACAATCCTGACAATGTGGAATTGCTGCGAAAACGCCTGACCACCCAGGGATATGAAACCGTTGCTGCCTTTGATGGGGAAGAGGCCCTCCAGGCGGTTCTCAAAGAGTCTCCCGACCTGCTTATCCTGGACCTCATGATGCCCAAGATGGACGGCTACGAGGTCTTGCGGCGTTTGAAGCAGGAGGATGAATATCGTAATCTGCCGGTGATTCTCCTAACTGCCAAGAAAGATATCCCCGATAAATTAAAAGGGCTGGACATCGGCGCCGACGACTACATCACCAAGCCCTTCAATCCTCAGGAACTCCTGGCCCGAGTGCGGTCTCTTCTTTCCTTGCGGGAAGAACAGGAGCGTAAGGCTCAAGATGAGAGGATGACGGCCCTGGATCAGATGGTGGAGGGGGTGGCCCATGAAATCCGCAACCCGGTAACCGCCATCGGCGGCTTTGCCCGCCGCCTCTATGACCGGCTGCCGGCAGGAACCCCGGAGAAACAATACGCCGAAGTTATCGTCAACGAATCTAAACGCCTGGAACAGATGGTCAAGCAGATAATTGAAGCCACGGTGATCTCCATTCCCAGCCTGCGCAAACGTGATATCAATGAGGTCATTAATGAAGCCCTGGCTGCCTGCAAAGAGAAATTGGTCGAGGGCCGGGTGAACACCAAAATTGAATTGGACGAAAATCTGCCTCCCCTGATCATGGATGCCGGCAATCTGCGGCGGGTGATCGCCCATTTGATCTCCAACGCCATCAGTGCCATGCCGGAGGGTGGTACTTTGACCATCACCACTTCCCGTCGCAACCATTTCGGCCAGATTCAGGTGGCTGACACAGGTGTGGGCATCCCGACCAAAATCCTGCCGCACATTTTCGATCCCTTTTTTACTACCAAGAGTTCTGGACCCGGTTTGGGTCTGGCCATGGTGCATAAAATCATCAAACAACACGGCGGCCAGATTTCCGTGGATACCGAACTCAACAAAGGGACTGCCTTTTCCATTGTGCTGCCCCTTAAAGAGGAAGTGGCGGCCACTTGAGGTCCTGGTCCTGCTCTAGAAATGATCTTGAAGAGGCCGGCGATAGTTCACCATGGCGTATTAGGAAAATTACCTTTAAAAATATAATTGTCAAAAGTTCTGTCCTTTATTTTTTCCTCACCCCTCGAGGGGAGAGGGTCAGGGTGAGGGGTGAATAAGACAATACTTTTGGCAACGACTATAACTAGCTGTTAAATCTTTGACCTATAACTGGGAAGAAAAGTTTCAGGAGCAAAAGTATGAGACAACGCCTTGCAGGCCTTGGGTTTGTGGTTGGTTTATTGCTGATGTGGCCTCCGGCCGCTTGGAGCAAAAGTGAGACCCCGGTGGCCTTTGTCAACTTGCAGTATAACCTCGTCCGTGGTGGTTTTGACCAGGATTATGTCACTAAAGTTTTCAAAGATCCCCGAGCGGAGTTTCTTCCCAATGTGGTCAACAAAATCGCTTATTTGCGGAAAGAAAAAAAAGCTGACTATTCCCATTTTTTAAAGTCGGAAAACGTGGAGAAGGGACGCCGCTTTCTGGTGGCGCAGAACCGCCTCTTAACCCAGGCGGAAAATAATTTCGGGGTCGCCAAGGAAGTCATTGTGGCTATTTTGACCGTGGAGAGCGATCTGGGTCAGAAAACGGGCAATTATCCGGTATTTAATGTCTTTGCCTCCCTGGCCGTCATGGATACGCCAGAGGTAATCAACAGCTTGTCTCTGGATACCAGATTAATGGGCCGTCTGCAAAAAAAAGCGGCCTGGGGCAGGTCTGAACTTTGCGCTTTTCTCACCTACTGCCGCCAGAATCGCCTGGATCCCTTATCTATCAAAGGCTCTTGGGCTGGGGCTTTCGGATTTTCCCAATTCCTGCCCTCAAGTATTTTACGCAGTGGCGCCGACGGTAACCGGGATGGCTGTGTGGACCTCTTCTGTTATGAAGACGCAGTTTTCAGTATCGGCAACTACCTGCAAAAGTCAGGATTCCGTATGGGAAACCGCGCCTCTTGGAGCCGAGCCATACATGCCTACAACCACTCCGACCCCTATGTGGAAACTGTGCTGACCCTGGCACAATGGTATTAAAGAATAGGGAGAAGTGAATAAAAAACAACATGGATGACGTTACCATGATCGCTATCAATCTTTTTCAGGCTTATAGGGCGGCCCGTGGCCGCTTAATTCTGCGGAGGTAATTTTGGCGCACAACGAAGTTCAAGTAGGCATCGTCTTGGGGAGCGCCTCGGATTGGCCGGAAGTGGAACCTGCAGTGCAGTTGCTCCAACAATGGAGCATAGATTTTGAAGTAATCGTGGCATCAGCGCACCGTTCACCCGCACCGGGCCCATTCTTATGCCAGCGAGGCCGAAGACCGGGGTCTGCATGTCATCATCGCCGTGGCCGGGGCTGCGGCCCATCTGGCCGGCGTGTTGGCTTCCCAGACCATCCTGCCAGTGATCGGCGTGCCCATCGCCTCATCGCCGCTGCAGGGGTTGGATAGTTTGCTGGCCACAGCCCAAATGCCGGCGGGAGTTCCGGTAGCCACTATGGCCCTCGGTTCAGCCGGGGCCAGGAATGCGGCCATACTGGCCGTCCAAATCATAGCGCGCTGTGACCGCCGACTACAAGAACTCCTCAAAAACCATAAGGAAGAATTAGTCCGCAAGGTGGAAAAATCTTCTTTACAGTTGCAGGAAAAAATTGCCGGACTCAACAAAACCGCTTGATTTTCGGGTTTCACCCGACTTTAGGGATGATCTGTCCCCTGGGCAATATAAGTTGCCCAAGAGAATGGTAGATCTCGTCGTCGACCTGACGGCGCTGAGGCAAAATTTTCGCCAGTTGCGGCAGTTTTGCGGGCCCGCGGTGAAAATAATGGTCGTGATTAAAGCCGACGCTTACGGCCACGGCCTGCTGCCTTCGGCCCGGGCCTTGAGAGCAGAGGGAGCGGATTATTTCGGGGTCGCCTACCTCTCCGAAGGATTAAGTCTGCGCCAGGCCGGCATCGACTCCCCGATTCTTCTCCTCATGGGGGTCTTGCCAGAGGAGGCGGCCGAGGCCGTGGCCTCTGACCTGGAAGTGTCCTTGTTCCGCCACGATGTCGCCGAGGCCTTGGCGGCCCAGGCCCGACAACAAGGGAAAAAGGCCCGGGTGCACGTTAAAATTGATACCGGCATGGGGCGCCTGGGGCTGTTGCTGACAGAAGTCTGGCTTTTTTTGGAGCAGCTCGCCGGCCTGCCAGAACTGGAACTGGCGGGGCTGATTTCGCATTTTGCGGCATCCGACTGGGAAGATCAATCCTACACCCACAAGCAGTTAATGGAGTTCGAGGAACTGTTGCGCCAGGTGCGGGCCCGGGGATGGACTGCCCCTAAGAGTCATATCGCCAACAGTGCCGCCATTTTAGATGTCCACCACTCTCACCTGGATATGGTGCGGGCCGGTATCATGCTCTACGGTTCACCGCCTTCTCTGGAAACTCCATCGCCGGTGACGCTGCAGCCGGTCATGAGTTTTCGAACCAAAATCCTGCAACTCAAGGAGTTGCCGGCCGGCGCTAGCGTCAGTTACAGCCGGACCTATGTCACTCCCGGTCCCATGAGAGTGGCAGTCCTGCCAGTGGGGTATTGCAATGGCTACAGCCGGTTGATATCAAACCGGGGCTGGGTACTGATTAAAGGCCGGCAAGCTCCCATCCGGGGCAGAATTTGTATGAATCTTACTATGGTGGAAGTGACTGAGATACCGGAAGTCAAAGAGGGTGATATCGTCACCCTTTTAGGACAAGACGGGGACGCCCGCTTGTCTGCTGATAACTTGGCGGCCTGGGCCGAAACTATCAGCTATGAAGTCCACTGCCTTCTGGGAAACAGTAACTACCGAAGATACTTGGGAGAATAAAGCATGGAAGAAAAGGACCTAAGGCAAGAGCCGTTGATTTGTTTAGTCTGCGCCTGGCGACAGGATTGCTTAAAAAAGTTTTCATTTTCCGGCGGCCAGTGTTTGGATTTTTCCCGGGATGTGACGGTAAAATTACCGGAAGAGACCGAAAAACCTAAAATTTCTTCTTGATCACTTGAACGGTAGCACAATAACCTTGACAAGATTTTTGCAATAATACTACATTGTCAAAAATGCAGGATTGCCAGGGAGAGGCGCCCCCTAATAAGGACTGTATTAAAGCCGCTTAATCATCCCGGCTAACGAAACAGGCCGGCAGTGCTTTGCCGTCTCCCCAGATTTCCTTAAAGACACTTTCGCCGAGAAGGTCGGAAAGAATCCGCTAACCATGAGCATGAAAAAACGGGTGGCCGAAGTTGTCACCCAGACAATAGAAACCTTAAAAACGGAGGGCATCCTGGAGTTTTCCCAGATGCCGACTTTCCAAGTGGATATCCCCAAGGTGCCGGATCACGGCGATTTTGCCACCAACGCCGCCTTAATCCTGGCCAAATCAGTCCGCCGGCCGCCCCGACAGGTGGCCGAACTCATTAGAGATAACTTAATTCCACCGGTCGGCATGTTTGCCAGGGTTGAGATTGCCGGGCCCGGCTTTATCAATTTTTTTATTCAAGACACCTACTGGCTCCAGGTCCTGACGGATATCGAAGCCGCAGCCGGCACTTATGGTTACAGTAGCATGGGCGCCGGCAAAAAGGTGCAAGTAGAGTTCGTCAGCGCCAATCCCACCGGCCCGTTGCATGTGGGCCACGGCCGGGGGGCGGCTCTGGGAGACGCCCTGGCTAACATCCTGGCCTGCACCGGCCACCAGGTAGAGCGAGAGTACTATATCAACGATGTGGGCGTCCAGATGCGAACCCTCGGATTATCGCTTTATTTGCGAGCCCAAGAACTGCAAGGAGAGGAGGAGGCCTTTCCAGAAAACTGCTATCAGGGAGATTATGTCAAAGAATTAGCTCAGGACTATGTCACCGCCCATGGCCCCGTGCCCCTGGGAGAGCCGGACACCTCCACCATAGATGCCTGCGGACGGTACGCCTCCGAAGCCATCTTGGCAAAAATCCGGCGGGATTTGGAAGACTTCGGCGTTCGTTTCGATACCTGGTTTTCGGAAACCCAGTTATTTGAGAATCATATCGTGGACCGGGCCTTTGACGCCTTGCAAGACCGAGGCTACCTCTATGAAGCCGAGGGCGCCCTCTGGTTTAAAGCCACCGCTTTCGGCGACGAGAAGGACCGGGTGGTCCGGCGGCAAAACGGTGCCACCACCTATTTTGCCTCTGACATCGCCTATCACTGGGAAAAGTTTCAGCGGGGCTATCAGCAGGTCATTGATATCTGGGGCGCTGATCACCACGGTTATGTGCCTCGACTAAAGGCAGTGGTGCCGGCCCTGGGAATAAAGGAACAGCAACTAACGGTCCTCCTGGTGCAATTGGTTAGTTTGCTGCGGGAAGGGCAACCGGTGGCCATGACCACTCGGGGAGGAACCTTCGTAACATTGCGCCAGGTTATGGATGAGGTGGGCAAAGATGTCGCCCGTTTTATCTTTTTAAGCCGACGTGCCGACGCCCAACTGGAATTTGACCTGGAACTGGCCAAAAAACAAACTAGTGAAAATCCAGTTTATTATGTCCAATATGCCTATGCCCGGTTGGCTAGCGTTTTTCGACTGGCCACCGAAAAAGGCATTTCCTGGCAGACTTCCCCTAAGTCGGTCCTGCAGCGGTTGGTTCTGCCTGAGGAACTGACAGTCTTAAAGTTACTCTCCAGTTATCCGGATGTGGTTGAAGCCGCGGCTTTTCACCTTGAACCTCACCGCATTACTTATTTTCTGACGGAACTGGCGGGGCAGTTACACAGCTATTATTACAAACACCGTTTCATTTCCGATGATGGAGACTTAACCCAGGCCCGGTTATTATTGGTTCAAGGCATTAAAGCCGTCTTAGACCATGGCTTGGGATTATTGGGTGTAGAGGCGCCGGAAAGTATGTAGTCGGATTCTCGGGCCGGCCTGGAGCAGGCCGGAAGTTCCGGGGGTGAATTTTTTGGGCCCAAATGACTGACCTAAGCCGATAACATTATGACAGGTCTTCTAACCGGGCAAAGGGGGAAAGCGTGTCGCAGCAAGAGCAAAAAGGCAAGCAAAAAAAGCAAGTGACCTTTACCATGGGCGGCGTCAAGCTTTTAGGGTATGGACTGGCGACACTGTTTATGATGGTTTGGGTGTTCGCCCTTGGCGTTCTGGCGGGACGAGGAGATGTTAACCGCTTGTTCCAACGTTTGGGTCTGTTCAAAACTGACCTGGCAGCACATCTTGGTGTGACGTCAGATAGTCAGGTTCCTTCGGCCCTTCCCTTACCTGCCGGACCAAATCCTGAGGAAGCCCAAAAAGTCTTGGCCGAGGCGGGGAAAAAAGCTTCTCCGGATGCCAAGGTAGCGACAGTGGTGCCAGCCGTACTCCTTTCCCCCGGCAAGGCTGCCGATGTCAGCGCTTCTAAACCAACCTTTGAAACAGCCAAAAAACCTGGAGCTGCAACGAAACTCGAAGCTAAAAAGCCTAAAGGACTGGCTCCCCCAAAGGCTGATCAAGATCCTTCTCTAGCATCCAAGTTGAGTTTCCAGAATAGTTTGGATACCCCTACCCGCAAACAGACTAAATCTGCGGCCAAAAAAGACGCAACTGTGCATACCGCCGCAATATCGCCCCTACCCTCCCAGCCTCAAGCGGAAGCAGAAACAGGCCAAGAGAAGAAAAAAGCTGTTTGCGCTTATCAGGTCAAGGTGGCCTCTTATCGAACCGCTGAAGAAGCCGAGAAGGCCCTTGCCGATCTTAAGAAGAAAGGTTTTAACGTAACCCTGCAACAGGGGAAAGATAAAACCGGGGCCGCTTTCGTTATCAAAACCGGCCGCTTCAATACTAAATCCGAGGCCGAAAAGATTTCCCAAAAATTAAAGGAGGCCAAAATCAATAGTCAGATCCAGGAACTAAAACAATAATCTAGGTCCTTACCTTGGCCGGGTTCATCAGGCCAGCGAGCTTTACAATATATTTTTCCAGCTCCGGACAGTTTTCCTTTCAGCTTATTAATCCCCCCTGCAGGCCAGAAATCTCTTTTTCAGCCCGCCGACAGGGTTGCATGACCTAAGCCTTACTTCTCCCTCGGATCCCGATATCCTGGTCTCCCATCTGGTAGATTAATTAGATTGACTCTTTTCGGCCTTATTGATAAATTCTTCAAAGAAGTAGAAATTCCTAAAAAGAATTGGATTTAATAGTATTGATAGCCGTACTCGATTATGAGGCTGGGAATTTGGCTAGCGTCAAACGTTCCCTGAAAGCTCTGGAGGCACAGGTCACAGTCACTCAAGACCCTGCAGTGGTAAATAAAGCTGATAAAATTATTTTCCCTGGCGTGGGCGCCGCCGGTCAGGCCATGGCTAATTTGCACCGCTTGGGGTTGGACAAGGCCCTCCAACAGGCCTGGGCGGCAGGGAAACCCATTCTAGGTATCTGTTTAGGCGCCCAAATCATCATGCAACACAGCGCCGAGAATAACACCCCTTGTTTGGGCCTGCTTCAAGGGGAAGTCCGCCGGTTTAGCCCTCCACCTCCCGAGTCTGTGGGTGAACGTTTGAAAATACCACACATGGGGTGGAACCAGGTCCGCTTTTTAACCGACCACCCGGTTTTTGCCGGACTACCCAAAGGAGCGGAATTTTATTTTGTCCATAGTTACTACCCCTCTCCTGCGGACCAAGGCCAGGTATTGGGTGTCACTGATTATGGCCAGGAATTCCCCAGTGTCGTAGGGTATAATAATTTGGTGGCCACTCAATTTCACCCCGAAAAAAGCGGTCGCTTCGGCTTAATTCTTCTTACTAATTTTCTGGGCTGGAACGGGCACTATGCTCAGTAAAAGGATCATCCCCTGTCTGGATGTACGCAACGGGAGGACCACCAAGGGGATAAAATTTAAAAATAACATCGATATCGGCGATCCGGTACAGATGGCCCGCTATTACTATGAACAGGGGGCCGATGAGATCGTTTTTTACGATATCACCGCCTCCAGTGACCGCCGCAACATCATGATTGAGGTGGTGCGCCAGGTGGCCCGAGAAATTTTCATTCCGTTCTCCGTGGGCGGGGGTATCCGCACTTTGGACGATATTCGGGAAGTCTTGCTGGCAGGCGCAGAAAAGGTCAGTGTCAACTCTGCAGCAGTAAAGGACCCCCAAATAATTGTGTCAGGCGCCAAGGCCTTCGGTAGCCAATGTATCGTGCTGGGCATGGATGTCAAGCAGGTGCCGGTTTCCGAAAAAATCCCCTCTGGCTACGAGATGGTAATCAACGGCGGGCGGACTCATATGGGTATCGATGCCCTGTGGTGGGCTCAGGAGGCGGTACGGCTAGGCGCCGGAGAAATCTGCCTCAATTCCATTGACGCCGACGGTACCCAGACCGGATATGAGCTCAATCTAACCAAACTTATATCCGAAGCCGTTCCCATTCCTGTTATAGCTTCAGGTGGAGCCGGTTCCCCGGACCATCTTCATGACGTCTTGACTCAGGCCAAGGCAGATGCTGCCTTGATTGCCTCGATGGTGCATTATGGTACTTACTCAATTACCGAGATTAAAGAGTACTTACACCAACGGGGGATAAAAATGCGGTTGTTGTGGTGAGGCGCCGGGCAGTTTGCCGAACGTTTTCCTGGAAATTAATTTTTTATAGCCCCATGCCCCGGCAGTGGTAGCGGTGCAGCGTAAACAACACCGCAGTGAGGTCTCGCACAAAAAGCGAACACCCATGAAAGAACCTAAAAGTGTCATAGAACTGAACGAAGCCGAAATTGTAGAGGAATATTCCGACTCTAATTCTGACTCCGAACAGTTGCTGTTTGATGAAGAACCTAAACCTGAGGCCCCGGAACCGGGATTGGTTGAAGTTGACGCCCTTCAGCGCTATATGGGCGAGATCAACCGCTATCCGTTGCTCCAGCCGGATGAAGAGAAAAGGTTGGCCACCTTGTACGTCGAAACCGGGGACCGTGACGCAGCTTATACATTAATCACTTCTAATCTGCGGTTGGTGGTAAAGATAGCCCTTGATTTTCAGAAATTTTGGATGCGCAATCTCTTGGATCTCATCCAGGAAGGGAACATTGGCCTCATGCAGGCCATCAAAAAATTTGACCCCTATCGGGGTATCAAACTTTCTTATTACGCCTCTTTTTGGATCAAGGCCTTCATCCTGAAATTCATTATGGATAACTGGAAGCTGGTGAAAATCGGTACTACTCAGGCCCAACGCAAGCTGTTTTTCAGTCTCAAAAAGGAAAAGGAACGGCTTCGGGCCCAAGGATATGAAGCCGATCCCAAACTGATCTCCGCCCGGCTTAACGTCAAAGAGGCCGAAGTCATTGAAATGGATCAACGGTTGGGGAGTTGGGAATTTTCCCTGGATTCCCCCCTCAAAAATGATTCCGAAGAATTGCATATCAACTTTTTGACCTCGGGAGAAACGGCCGCCGATGAATATCTAGCCCGGGAGGAGATGAAAGGGATCTTCAAGGCGCGTTTGGCCAAGTTTAGGGAGACGCTCAAGGATAATGAACGAGATATCCTCGATCACAGACTTTTGGCCGATCATCCCCTCACCCTACAAGAAATCGGCGCCAGACATAATATTTCCCGGGAGAGGGTGCGTCAGATCGAAGAGAGGTTGCTTAAAAAATTGCGGCAGTTTATGCAAAATGAGATCCCTGATTTCAAGCAATATCAAACTTTAGTGACTGATCCTTATTAAACCGTAAGCGTGCAGCGGTTAGCTTTCAGCCTTAAGCGTTTTAACGCCTAATCAATGAGAAAGCCTAATCCAAGCGAATCATTCTCAGTGAGTGATTTCTTAACCAAGGCCTTGTTTTGCTGAAAGCTAAATGCTTATATTAGATTTTAAATCCTCATGGGCAAACAAAGCAAACGGGAACCAGTGCTGATAATTACCTCTTTTCTTAAAATATTCAAAAGATTCCCGCTGCCATCATTGACATCCATTCTTATACTTTTCCTTACATCCCTCCTTGTTGCTGGTTGTTATCGGCAAGCCCCCCGAGAGGCTAATATTCCTTCTGGCAAGATTGAAAGCCGCCGCTCTGGAGATATGCCGCCCATTGAGGCTTATAAGCAATACCTTGTTGCTCAATATTACCTTTTTGCTGGCGATTTACCAAACGCTATTGCAGCTTATGATGCGGCCAGTAAGTATGATCCCCAAGCCGTGCAGATGGAGACCGAACTGGCTGCCCTACTCATCCGCAAAGGCGAAATAAAAGAAGCTTTAGTGCATTTGGAAAAAGCTATCAACCTAGATCCAAACCACTTGGAGGCCCACCAATTGCTGGCCGGACTTCATACCGGCATGAACCAGTTAAAAGAAGCTACCTCCGAATACGAAAAGATTATCGCCCTGGATCCGGCCAATCAAGAGGCGGTTATTTTTCTGGCAACCCTCTACGCCCAACAGGGGAATTATGCCAAGGCATTGATTCTTCTAAAAAATCTACTAATCAAACATCCTGACCAATTTATTGCCCGTTTTTATTTGGGAAAGTGCTACATCGAGCTGGGGCAATTGGCCGAAGCCAAAAAAGAATTTCAGCAGGCCCTCAGCGCTCGGCCCGATTTCCTACCGGCGATGTTGGAAATGGGCATCGTCTATGAATTAGACAAACAATATTCCCGTGCTCAAGCCTCATATCGCCGGGTTCTGCAGCAGGACCCGGCCAACCAACGGGCTTTAGCCAGCCTGGGGCGCATCTATCTCCTTACCAAGCGCTATCCTGAGGCTGTTAAGGCCTTTGCCGAAATTAAGCGATTAGGCAAAAATGAACCTGACACCACCTTAAAAATCGGTTTGTTATTTTTTGAACAGAAATACTTTGATGACGCCATAAGAGAATTCCGAGAAGTCTTGATCAGCCAGAAAGGACCCGATCAGGCAAGATTTTTTCTAGCCGTGGCCCTGGAAGAAAAAGGAGATAGTGGGGCTGCCATCAGGGAATATGAACAAATCAGCCGTCAATCCGAAAGTTACATTCCCGCCCGACTCAGGTTGGCTCATATTCTAGCCCGTCAAAAAAAATTCCCCGAAGGAATCAAGATCATCAGAGAAGCCCTGGCCTTATTCCCCCAAAATGGTGAGTTATACCTCACCTTGGCGGCTTTTTACGAAGAGGAACGTGACTATACCAAGGCCATCGAGACACTTAATCAGGCCCTGGAAAATGCCGTCAACCCGACGGAAGTATATTTCCGTCTGGCCGTGGTCTACGACAAAAAAAAGGAGCCGGAAGAAAGCCGTCGCCTCATCACCAAAGTCCTGGAATTAGAGCCTAAAAATCCTGACGCCCTGAATTTTTTAGGCTATATGTATGTTAACCAGGGAAGAGATCTCAATGAGGCGGAAAGATTAATCCATGCCGCCTTGGCTCTCAAACCTGATGCCGGTTATATTATCGATAGTTTGGGCTGGGTTTATTATAAGAAAGCTCTTTATGACCAGGCAGTTGTTTACTTGGAGCAGGCACACAAAAAAATGCCTCAGGATGCTACCATAGCAGAGCATTTGGGAGATGCCTACTTAAAGAAATTTCGTCTCCGGGACGCCTTGCGCCTGTATAAAAGAGCCTTGACTTTAGAGAATGCCAATATACCAGATTTACGCAAGAAGTTAAAATATATAGAAGAGTTGATGCAGGGCCTGCCATTATGAACTATTACCTTAATCTGAAAACAGGCATTTTTCTGAGCCTGATTTTCCTGTGCCTGTCTGCCTGCGCCCGCCTGCCCACAGCACCTGTGGGGGAACGCCCGGTGGTACAATCCCCCCAGGATTTGCTCAAACAGCTGGAGACCCGCGCCAATGAGATTCAGAGTTTACGGGCCAAAGGGCAGGTTGCCGTGGTGTCACCCCAAAAAAACTATACCGGCAACGCTTTGCTGACTGAGTATAAACCATCACAGCTGCGAGTGGATGTCTTAAATTTCTGGGGTCAGCCGGTGGTTGCTTTTATCACCAATGAACAAGAGATCAAATTCATGGTCTATCCCGAGGGGAAACTTTATCGAGGACCGGCTACTACGACTAATTTGGGCAGGTTTATTCCGCTACCCGTTTCTATTAAAGACTTTATAGCCATTTTGACGGGCCGCATTGCCTTTGAGCAATATGAGAAACCCGTGCTGTTAGATTCCCGGGAGTCTAACGCCTATAATCTGGAATTATCTTCCCGGGGGAGCAACAACCGGGTGAAGTTAAATATAGAGGCCCAGAGCCTCAACATTACCTCTGCCCAGTGGCTGGACGCCCAAGGTCAGGAACTGATGCAGGCCGAATTCAGCGAATTTACCACCCAGGGTCGGGTCTCTGGCCCCCAGGAAATAAAGATGGCCTCTGGTGATCGCAGTAATCAAGTGCGGTTGCGCTATCGTGACCTGACCTATAATGTGCTCCCAGCACCTGAGGCACTGGAGTTGACGGTTTCTGGCACCGTGCAGGAACTTGCCTTTCCACAATGAAGTTTTTGGTGGATCAAACTTTGGGCAGTTTAACTAAGTGGCTGCGGCTCCTGGGTTTTGATGTAATTCAGATCAGACTAACTCCCCAAGCGCTCCACAACTTACCGGCGCCGGCACACGATTTGGTTATTTTGACCAAACAAATTTCTTTAAGACAAAAAACGCGGCGGCCCGACCTCTTTGTTTTGGAGTCTGACCATCTTGAGGCTCAACTAACGGAAATTTGTCGCAATCTGCACTTCCCGCCGGGAACCTGGGAGCCTTTAAAACGCTGCAGCAGGTGCAATCAAACCCTACTGCCACTGACACCCGAGCAGGCAGAAGGTAAGGTTCCTGATTATATCGGCCAAAAGCATCAGCAGTTTTTTGAGTGTCCCCAATGCCGGCGGGTGTTTTGGGAGGGCAGCCATCAGCGCCACATCAGGCGCCGGTTACAAGAACTTCAAGGCCACCTCAACACTACTTGATTTCTTGCAAGGACTATAAGGAAGACGAATATGGCCAACTACGCTGAGATTGCCTACAAAAGTATCCGGCTGATTGTTCTGTACTTGAAAAATATCTCCTTGAACTGCTATCGGCGTTTCCTCATTCTATTGAAATATGCGGGCATTTTTGGGCAAAGACGCCGGATGGTCAAACAATACCGCCTTCTTGGGGAAAGCGTCTATTCTCAACTGGCCGCTGGAGACGTCAACCCTTTGCTCCAGGGAGAGGTCAGGGACCAGTTAACCTCACTACAATCACTTCAGGAAAATATTCTCACCCGCAAGGAGGCCATAGAGCAGATACGGGAACAGATCAAAGCCACCTCCTACCGGCTGACCCCACCGCCTGCTGCACCAGAACCGGGGCCGCATCCGGACTCGCCGGTTGATTGATAACTTTCATTTACTAGACATTCTTTATTATTAGAAAACTTCCGATAGCAAACCGGTGCTACCCTCAGGCAAGGATCGCTTCTAGTACTGGGAAGACACTAACCGGAAACCAGGGTTATTATTCTCTGAATGCTTTGGTGAACAAAAGACATGTTACGGAGGATGATTATGTTTTGGCGTCCCCTAAAGTTATTACTCGCCGTTTTTGTTGCCTGGAGTCTTTTGTGCCTGTGTGGTTCCTCGCCGGTGGCGGCACAGCCGCATCTTTGTACCGATGAGGTCTTTACTCCCTTATCCCTGGGTTATGAGGCCTTGCGGGCCGGCAACGATGAAGTGGCCCGGCTAGAGTTTGAAAAAGTCATCAAAATCGATCGCTATAACCCGTTTGCGCTTAACAACCTAGCCGTATTATCAGAAAGGCAGGGGAAACTGAAAGAAGCCATGGCCTATCTTTTGGAAGCGGAAACCTATGCCGCCGAATACAGGCACAAACCGGATGAAGTCTGCGATGTGGGCGGTCTCTGCCTGGCAGTGGCGCCTGCCACCCAAAAAAGCAACTCTAGCAGCATCTCCTCTCTTATTCACAGTAATATCAATCTATTACGAATTAAAGTCGCAAAGACTAAGGACGCCGGTCAATGAGAACGGCCGACGTTTCAGCAGCACAAAGGGGAAGAGGAAATTCATTTTTACCTTAGCAATACAACCCAGACAGGAGGATGCAGTTATGAAAAAGATTCTTGTTATCCTGGTAATTATCCTGGTGCTACCCACCCTCGCCTTTGCAGCCGTCAAGACCTACCAGGTGACCGGACCGGTGCTGGAAGTAAGCGACTCCACGATCGTTGTGCAAAAAGGTAAAGACCGCTGGGAGATTGCCCGGGATAAGGATACCAACGTCATCGGCGATCTTAAGGTCGGCAACAAAGTGACCATCGAGTACCGCATGAATGCCACCAAGGTGGAAGTCAAAGAAAGTAAGAAGGCTGAAGCCAAGGAAACCAAAAAACCTGCCGCCCCAGAAGGTAAAAAGCCTGCCGCCCCAGCGGTGAAATAATTACTTATTGTTGGAGAGGCAGTGGAACTGAAAAAAGCCAGGGAAGCAGAAACCACTGCCTCACAACTCTCCTACCGGCAAATGCCCGGCCTTTAGAGCGGAAATCTGTTCCCCGGTAAATGGGGGCTCGAAAAGCTCCGGCGCCTCCTGATAACTGCGAAACAGATCGATGATGAAGTGCAGCCGCTCCGAAAGGTCTGCCCAATCAAGGGCACCGGTATCCCGGATACTATCGGGGGTGGGATCGAGCTGCGCCAGCAAGGCCCGCAATTCCGGGTGGTGTAATTCCCGCAGTGAGGGGGGGAACTTCTGCTCTAAATCCTGGCCGAGCCTCAATCTGACGCCGTTGGGCAGAGTCAGCGTCATCATGTACTCGGTAAGGATCCGGCGTATCTGGTGTCGTGTAGCTGTAACTAGCCCTCGAGCCGCCTCCCGGAGAGGGGCCTGCCTGCCAATTAGACGCAGGATAAATAACCGACCCAGGGCCAGCCAGCCGCCCCCCGGCAATAAAGCCTCCAAAAGCCGATGGACAAATTCTTCGGGATCAATAATGGCCGCATCCAGGGAGGCCGCGATTTCCGGTTGCAGACGGGTCTGTTCGTGAAAGCCGATTTCGATGTTGGCCAGAAACAGCAATTCAGCCCGCTTTCTGTCATCCTGTTCGAAAAGCGACTGATAATATCTGCGGAAGGCCAGACGGAGGTAGCTTTGCCCCTCGGGTGGGTCTCCAGGCCGGAGCGCGGCACAGAAGCCCTTTATGGATTCATCTGAAAACACCTGATCAGCCAGGCAGAAAACAAAAAAACGGGTGAATTCCCTGCCGATCTCCCCGAAAACCTTCTGGTTGCCTCGAGCCACAGCTTCACTGGCATGCTCTATGGCAGCCATTGGGTGTAACATATCCCACACTGATTCCCGGATTTTTTCCTTCTGGTGCTGGGCCCCGAGCTGTTGGGTTAATGTCACAAGCCGTTCCACTACCAGCGTCAGGGCGGGCGATCTATTAAGCACGTTTTCGAGGGTGCGCCTCAGATCTTCCTGGCGAATAGTCTGTCCGGCCTGTTTGGAAGCCCAAGTGGCAAAGGTGCACCAGTTGGCGCTGGCCCAGGTGCGCGCCGCCAGCACCGCCGCCAGTTCATGATAGCACTGGGTAATCTGTAGATTTCGGATGATCGGATCTTTCATCAGGGCAACCCCATCCACCTCCGCAGTTGTGGGCGTCCGGGGTGAAGATGGGCTATCGTTCATCCTTGGTGCCATATAAGTTGTTTATTCTGTTGGACGAAGGTTTATCAAGGCCGAAAAGATAAAGAAAAAGCAGCAACGTTCTTTGATAGCCGCACCCTTCATTACCCTTCGATTAAGCTGCTCAATCACTTTCAAGACGGGCTGCCGTAATGCCCTCGAATCAACCTGGTTCCTGGGGCGTCTCTTGATTTTCTGTATCCGGTTGGCCTTTTATAAATTGCTGTATCGGTTCCAAAGAGGACTGACGGAAGCTTTCGGGATCACTGTGGCTGATAATCCGTCCACGGTGTAAAAAGGCGATGGAATCCGCCAGGGAAAAGGCCAGCCCCAGGTCATGACTAATAATGACGGCCGTCATCTGTAATCGCCTGACGGTGGCAGCGATCAACTCGCCAATGGTGGTGGTCATTATCGGATCAAGCCCTGTGGTCGGCTCATCGAACAGCAATATTTCAGGGTCTAGGGCCAAAGCCCGGGCCAGAGCCACCCGTTTGCGCATACCGCCGGACAGTTCCCCCGGCATTTTTTCTACGGTGCCGCTCAGCCCCACCTGAGTTAGTTTTTCCCGGACTACTTCCTCTATCCTGGCATAACGCCAGTTGGTGTGTTCCCGCAAGGGAAAGGCCACGTTTTCCCCCACGGTGAGCGAATCAAAGAGGGCTCCTTGCTGAAACAGATAGCCGAAACGCCGTCTGAGGGCGAAAAGTTGGTTCTCCGACAAGACCGCCAGATCCTGTCCATCCACCCGCACCTGGCCCCGGTCCGGCAGTATCAGACCCAAAAGGTGCTTTAATAAAACACTCTTACCGCCGCCGCTGCGACCCAGGATAACCGTAATTTCACCGGACCTGATGGCCAGGTTGACTCCTCGTAAGACATGTAAGCCATTAAAGGACTTAACCACCTCATCTAATTTGATTATTTCGTTTTCTGATGGCATGCTGAGTCTATCTCAAGAAAAGTCTCTATTTAATCAAAGGTATCTAAACGTGAAAATAACCTATGAACTCAGAAAGGTTACCTGCTTTAGGTGATTTCTTGATTCCTGATTTATCCCCGGAAGTTTTATTAAGCCGATAGCTGAAAGCTACAAACCCTTTAAAATAACATCGCCGTCAGGATATAATCGAAAATAAGGATGGCAATGGCGGAAAAGACCACTGCCCTGGTAGTTACTAAGCCCACTCCTTCGGCCCCGCCGGTAGCCTGTAATCCTTCGTAACAACTGATAACCGCCAGAAGCAGCCCGAAAACCAGGGACTTGTAGAGACCATTATACAGATCGTCCCCGGTGACCACCTCCAACATTTTCTGCATGAAGGTGCCGGGGTTGATGTCCAACAGGACCACGCCCACAAAATAGCCGCCCACGATGCCGATGAAGACACCGATGACCGTCAATAGCGGCACCATGATCAATCCGGCCAGCAGGCGCGGCAAGGCTAAGTAATGCAGCGGATGGACTGCCATGGCCAGCAAGGCGTCCACCTGCTCCGTCACTTTCATGGTGCCCAACTCCGCGGCCATGGCCGAACCGGCCCTGGCCGCCACCATCACGGCAGTCAGCACCGGGCCGAGTTCCCGGGTCATGGATAAGGCCACGCCCGCACCCAACATACTCTCGCCGCCGAATTTACGTAAACCGTAATATGCCTGTAAAGCCAACACCATGCCGGTAAACAATCCCGTCAGCATGACGATAAATAACGATTTTACCCCGATAAATTCAAGCTGGTGGAAAAAATAGCGCCACCGGTAAGGTCTACGGGGCAAAAACAGCAGGCTTTTGCCCAAAAGCAGAGCCATGCCCCCTATTTCCTGAAAAAACCGGCCACACACGCGGCCGAGTGCGCTAACCAATATCAAGTTAAAAATCCTTCCTAGCTAACATGGCAATTGGGGGAATGATCACCCCGGTGGATTCCGGCTCACTAAGCTTTGGTGATAGTAGTGCCGTCATGCTGAAAGGGATTGTCGCCAGGGATGATTTGCTGCTCCAGTATAACAAGTTACAGAGTGTTGAGCATCTAGAAAATAATTCCGGGACCAGATTAGTGGTCTCCCCGGCCAGAGTTTGCACCCATTGGATAATGGCGTGGGAATCAGTTTGGGCCAGCTTCTGCAGACGTTGGGGGAATTGGAACAATTCCAGCATTTCAGCCGCACCTGGCGGCACCAGATGAGCCCATTCCTTATGCAAAACCATCAAATGGCGGATCTCCGTGCCGGTAAGACCCTTTTCCGCTATTGGCCGCCACCACGATATCTCCGTAAATTTAACACCGCTGCAATTGAAATGCACACATTCCTATTTTTTATCCACTTATTGGCCTCTCGTCTTAACTGGTTTATATTTTTCTATATATATTTACTTATTTATAGTTTTTATCGATTTGACAAATTAGTAATATCTAGTAAATATAAAATATGTTCATAAGGAGCCTTGTGATGTTTCCCGTCGTCTTTACCTGAGTACGCCTTATTTCGGCTGCCGGGATCAATAAGCCTCTCTTTTTGTTTCTTCTGCCATTGTTCTTTTTTTACTTTCCCAAAGCCGGAAGCAGGCGCTTAAAAGCCGAAACGTCATTAGGCCTAACCAAATTTAACTAATAATATTATCTGGATAACTTATGACTGAGACACTATATAAACCATTAATGGAGCAGGTGCGCGCCGCAGGGTGAGCTGCCAAAATTCCTCCCGGTGAATTGGAGGAAATTCTGGCCGGTCTCCCCCGAAAGCAACACCCTGATCTGTTGGTGGGCCTGGAAACCGCTGACGATGCCGGAGTATACCGGTTGACGTCAGAAATTGCCCTGATCCAGACGGTGGATTTTTTTACCCCCATCGTCAATGACCCGTATCTGTTCGGGCAGATTGCCGCGGCCAACGCCCTGAGCGACGTGTATGCCATGGGCGGCAGACCTTTGACGGCCATGAATATCTTATGCGTCTCATTGAAAATGGTGCCCAAGGAAGCCCTGAAAGCCATTTTGGCCGGGGGATTGGATAAAATCCATGAAGCCGGCGCCCTACTCGTAGGCGGCCATAGCGTCGAAGATCAGGAATTAAAATATGGGCTGTCCGTCACTGGTATTGTCCATCCGGACAAAGTGCTGGCCAACGCCGGCGCCAGGGTGGGGGACACCCTGATTTTGACCAAACCTCTAGGCACCGGGGTTATCGCCACGGCCAGCAAGGGTCGTTTGGTCTCCCCGGAGATCGAGACCCAGGTTGCTGAAGTTATGCGAACCCTGAACCGGATTCCTGAGGACATACTGGCCGCAGGTCACATTCACGCCGCCACCGACATCACCGGTTTCGGTTTTTTCGGCCACGCCCTGGAGATGGCCAAGGGCTCCCAGGTAATCATGGCTATATACGCTTCCCGGATACCAATCCTGGCTGCTGCCAAAGAGTTTGCCCTGATGGGACTGGTGCCGGCGGGCAGTTTTGCCAACCGCCGCTTCTGCGAAAGCCACATACAGATTGCCACCGGGATCGATCCCTTGATGTCTGATCTTTTGAGCGACGCCCAAACCAACGGCGGTCTGCTGCTGGCAGTGGCACCGGCAGTCGCCACCGAAATCGTCGTCCGTTTCCAGGAAGAGGGCTGTGCCACCGCGGCCGTGGTGGGCGAGGTCACAGCACCGGGGAAAGGAATTATCCGCGTAGAGACTTAACCGGGATAAGTCCAGGCTTAACTAGCCTGCTAAAGATTTCTTGTTTTAGCTGAAAGCTGAACGCCTAACTTAAATTAATTATGGGGGAAATGGCATGACAGCCTGGAAGAACTTTTTCGCTACCCGTGCCGGTATCATCACGGTGGGGGCCGTCATTGGAGTACTGGCGCCGCTGCTGCAAAAACTCGGCAACCCCGGCAATATGGGCATCTGTGTGGCCTGTTTTGACCGGGATATCGCCGGAGGCGTGGGTTTACACCGAGCCGCGGTGGTGCAATATATCCGACCCGAGATCATCGGCTTTGTCCTGGGGGCGATGCTCGCCGCCTTTCTCTTCAAAGAATTCCGGCCCCGGGCCGGCTCCGTCCCCATTGTCCGGTTCATCCTGGGGGCCTTTGCCATGATCGGCGCCCTGGTTTTCCTGGGCTGCCCCTGGCGGGCCCTGTTCCGGCTGGCCGGCGGTGACGGCAACGCCATCTTCGGCCTGCTGGGCCTTGTCAGCGGCGTCTGGATTGGCACCCTTTTCTTCAAGAACGGTTACAACTTAGGCCGAAATCAGATGACGTCTGCCTCGGCTGGCCTGCTGTTGCCCCTGGTGATGATAGGTTTTCTCATTCTGATGTTCATTTTTCCTCAGATTCCGGACAAGGAGCAGAGCGGCATCCTGTTCTATAGTGTCAAAGGGCCGGGATCGCAGCATGCCCCCCTACTCATCTCTTTGGGAATAGGTTTATTGGTAGGCGTTATCTGCCAGCGCAGCCGTTTCTGTACCATGGGCGCCTTTCGGGATCTGCTGTTGTTCCGCCAGCTGCACCTGCTTTCCGGCGTCATCGCCCTGCTGGTGACCGCC
Source organism: uncultured delta proteobacterium (assembly GCA_963705135.1). GTDB lineage: Bacteria > Desulfobacterota > Desulfobaccia > Desulfobaccales > Desulfobaccaceae > Desulfobacca. Next base: position 34,993 of record CAVPJB010000017.1, on the reverse strand, counting down.
TTCATCACCAACCTGGTGCTGTCCCAGTTTCATCCTGGTTTTGAAAATCAACCAGTGGCCCACACCATGGAACTATGGAACTTCGGGGGCATGGTGCTGGCCGGTCTGGCTTTTGCCCTGGCCGGCGGTTGCCCCGGACGGCAGCTCTTCATGGCCGGGGAAGGTGACGGCGATGCCGCGGTCTTCGTATTGGGCATGATTGTCGGAGCCGGTTTTGCCCACAACTTCCTGTTGGCCAGTTCTCCCAAGGGCGTGGGCGAATACGGCATCGCCGCAACCATCATCGGCCTGATCGTCTGCCTGGGTATCGGCTTCACTATGAAACAAAAAGTTTAAGGTTTTAAGGAGCTATGGCCATGAGTACAACCGTTGACGCCCGGGGTCTTTCCTGCCCGCAGCCGGTGTTGCTGGCGTTGGAGGCCATGAACAAATCTGCCAGTGGCCCGCTTACCGTCCTGGTGGACACCGACACCTCTAAAGAAAATATCCTACGCGCTGCCGCCAGCCAGGGCTGGCAGGAGACCGAAGTGCAGGAGCACAATGGGGAATATAACATCACCCTGACCAAGGCATAACTGTGGCTTTTTTCAATCTGTTCAAAAGAAAAACCGCACCGCTGGCTCCTCCGGAGCCCCTCGGCCTGGGCGCTGGCATCCTGGTGTTTGCCAGTACCAGCGAAGTCATCCGGGCGGAAAAGGTTTTAAAAGCTGCCGGCTGGCCCATCCGGGTGATGGGCCCCCCTCCGGACATTCAGACCGGCTGCGATCTGGTCATCGAATTCCCTCTGGTGGAGAAATTGCGGGTCCTGCGTACCCTGGAGGCGGCTAGCGTGGCGCCATTGCAGGTGGTCCCGGTAAACAGCCCCTTGCTCAAACCGGTGGATCTGTTTCAGGTCAAGGACTTCGGGGACTATCTTATGGTCCGGGCGGCCAACATGAAGCTCACCATCGACAAATCCAGTCGGCGTATCGTCAACGTTTCCGGTGGCGGTTGTCCTGACGTGCCGTATCTGGCCCAGGAGATAGTGGGCCAGACCTTGCAGACGGCGCCTTCACCCAGGGATATTGGCCATACCCTATGCGGTTACGCCCTGCAGTTGGCCTATGAGGAGATGCAGCGCCTGTGCTCGCTGTAATCGGCACCGTTCCCGACCCGGACTTTCCCCTGGCCATCGGCGAGGCCGACCTGGATAGTGGACACCTCCACGTGGCCGGCCATGTCTGTCCGGTGAACCGGGGCACCCCCGCTCTTTTGGCCGCAGCGGTAAAAACTGCCCAGACCCTGGGCCAATCCCCGCCGCACGCCTATCTCATCGGTGACATCGGGTTGGGGGACGGCAGTAAAAAGCTCTATGAATATCTGAGCGGCCATCTGGCCCAGACGCATTTCACCACGTTGTGTTTTCATTACCTGCTCCCAGACGTGGACTGGCACAACCGGGTGCTCTTTGCCATCGAGGATATGGCGATGCGGCCGATTTTGATTGCCGACGCCGGCTTCATGTATGTGGCCAAAATGAGCGGCCAGGCCGACCAATATGATCTGTTTACGCCGGATGTGGGGGAAATGGCTTTTCTGGCGGATGAAGAGGCGCCCCACCCCTTTTATACCCGGGGGTTCATCCTGCATGACGAAAATCTGGCGCCGGACCTGATTAATCGGGCATACACCTTTGACAATGCTGCCAACTACTTGCTGGTCAAAGGCAAGGTCGATTATGTGGCCAGCAGGGAAGGCATCTTGGCTGCAGTAACGGAGCCTGACATTGAAACTCTGGAACCCATCGGCGGCACTGGCGACACTATTACCGGCATCGTCGCCGCCCTAATTGATAGCGGTAGGCCCATACCGAAGGCAGCTTTAATCGCGGCCAGGGTCAACCGGCTGGCCGGGTTGTACGCCAATCCCACCCCAGCCACCCAGGTAACCGAGATTATAAAACATATCTCCAAGGCTCTGAAAGAAGCCCTGTATGAATAGGAACCTGATTATGAATCAATCTGACCACACCGAAGCAGGACCTGTCACCCCCCAGATGACCCTGGTGGAAGTCATGTCCCAGTGGCGGGCCAGCGAAACTATCTTTATGGCTTACGAGCCCCAAGCTGGAACCTGCCTCCGCTGCCACGCCCTCTTTGATACCCTGGAAGAGGCCGCGCAGAAATATAACCTGGATCTGACCAAATTAGTGGCCGACCTCAATACCCTGGCCCGGAGTTTAGACTCACCGCAGGATAACCAGAAGTGAACCGTCCCCAACTTGCCTGTTGCAATTTTATTGACGACCTCCGGCAGTTGCGCTCTTTTTCCCTGGATCATGGCTTCGACGGTGTGGACTAGACCCTTCAACGGCCATATCCCACCCCGGCGCCTGGAAGATATTGGCGACCGCCTCAACCTCCTAAGCAGCCTGCCTCTGTGCGACTGGTGGGTCCTGGAACTCCGGGAAGAGTCAGCCCTTCACATCACCCTGGCTGTCATCAAGGAATATTTTGCCCAAAGACAGGAAGAATCTGTCCGGGTGGGGTTAGAGGCGAAAACGGCCCCCTTATACCATATCCCAACTTCTTTTATAACAACTGCCCAAAGAGCTTTAGTAGTTTTACCAATGTTTCAAAATTTCATCCCCGAGCAGCAAATATCTTGACAATATTGCTTTTTGAATGAGATTTTGTTACAAGGTTGTTTCTTCTGCCCGTCCAGCGACACGGGCGGCAGGTATCAGCAAGGGGAATTAAGTGACAGAGTCATGGTTGCTGCTGAAAGAGTTAAGATTCTTACAACTGACTCTCTATAGCATTTTTTTCTTGTTCGCCATTCCTTTATTCGGTCACGAGTGGATTCTGAGGCTGTTCTCCAGCATTTTCCTGCTCAATGCCCTCTTGGTCTCCCTTTCCGCCAGCGGCAAAACGGTCCGCTTGAAATGGCTTCTGTGGATATTGTTTGGGGCTTCGGTGATTTTCACCTCCCTCTACCTGTCTCCATTGGTCCCTACCAGACGCCCAGTGTTTTTGAAGCTGGCTATCGGTAGTGATGTCTTTTTGCTGCTGATCTGTCTCGTCGCCATACTTGCCTTTATTTTTGAAAGCAAGCGGGTGACCTTGGACACCATCTTTGCCGCCGTGGTGGCCTATTTAATTATTGCCTTCACTTTCGCCCAAGCGTATTTACTTTTGCATTACGTTTCACCCCAGAGTTTCAACCTGCCCGCCGTGGTCACACCGGCTGCTTTTGGCAGCTTTCATGGCGACATGATTTTCTATAGCCTGATAGTTATCACCACCGTCGGCATCGGTGATATCGTGCCGCAAACTCCGGTCGCCCGAATGCTAACGGTGATCGAGGCCATGGTGGGCCAGTTTTTTGTAGCCATCCTGGTGGCCTGGCTGGTGGGCCGATTTATTTCCCAGCCTTCCAGTCGCTTACCACTGGATTAACCGGGTAAAACCTTATTGTTTTTTAATCAGGTCCCAATATGACCCCAAAACCCCCTCGAACCCTTTTCGTCTGCCAGAAATGCGGCTTTCAAACCGGCAAATGGCTGGGCAAATGCCCGGAATGTGAGGCTTGGAGTTCCTTCCTGGAAGAAGTGCTGGCCCCGGAACCTGCCCACCCCAGGTCTTCAGGTCCAAGCACCGCTGGGCGCCCCGCCCCCCTGATAAGCCTCTCTTCGGTTCAAGAGGAAAGACGTATCTCCGGCTGCCTGGAGTTTGATCGAGCCTTGGGAGGCGGTTTGGTATTGGGCTCGGTGGTGCTCATAGGCGGCGACCCCGGCATCGGCAAATCCACCCTGATGCTCCAGGTCCTGGACCGCCTGTGCGGCAACGATTATACCGGGTTGTATGTTTCCGGGGAGGAATCGGCTGCGCAGCTCAAGCTCCGAGCCGACCGTCTGGGCATTACTTCGCCAGGTCTGCTCGTGGCCACAGAAACCTGCTTGGAAAATATCTTCAAGCTGGTTGAATCTGAAAAGCCCACCTATCTGGCCCTCGACTCCATCCAGACCCTCTATGCCGCCAGCCTGCCGGCCGCCCCTGGGTCCATCACCCAGGTCCGGGAAACCGCCTTTCAGTTGGTGCAACTGGCCAAACGGACCGGCGTCCCCATTTTTCTCATCGGCCACGTTACTAAAGAAGGCGCCATCGCCGGCCCCAAACTGCTGGAGCACATGGTGGATACCGTCCTCTACTTTGAGGGGGACCGTTCTCACACCTACCGCCTGCTGCGCACCGTCAAGAACCGCTTCGGCCCCAGCCAGGAGCTGGGAGTCTTTGAAATGCGGGAGACCGGCCTCACTGAAGTGACGAATCCCTCCGCCCTCTTTCTCTCGGAACGCTCCCTGGAGGCCCCGGGATCGGTGGTGGTGGCCAGCATTGAAGGCTCCCGCCCCATTCTGGTGGAGGTCCAGGCCCTGGTGTCCCCCAGCAGCCTGGGCATGCCCCGGCGGCAGGCCACCGGTGTTGATGCCGGCCGGCTGTCCCTGCTGGTGGCTGTCCTGGAAAAACGGATGGGACTGGCCTTCGGCAATCAGGATATTTTTATGAACGTGGCCGGCGGCGTCCGTTTGACTGAACCGGCTGCCGATCTGGGTATCATCGCCGCCCTGACCTCCTCGCTTCTGGACCAACCGGTGGCCGGGGACACCCTTATCTTTGGCGAAGTGGGTCTGACCGGAGAAGTACGCACCGTAGGACAGACTGAACTGCGCCTGAAAGAAGGGGCTAAATTGGGGTTTAAGCGGGCGCTCATTTCTCGGGGCCAGAAAGATCCGGGTCTAAAGATGAGCGAACTGCAAATAGTCGAAGTGAGCAGGGTGCGGGAAATTCTGGCGCGTTTGTTTGGTAGGGGAACCAAGGGTGAGACTATAAATAAGAGTTAGCCGGCTATCTTGTTTCGAGGTATTCTTAACTGGTTAGAAATAAAGGAGATACTCCTGCCATCTCCGCCAAGATTCCTCTAACCCCCTCGTCCAGTCACGCTCCATCTCCACCAGCGAGGTTCCTCTTTCCAGTCCCTCCCGAATCTTAGGGTCCCCGGTCAACAGATCAAAGGGCAGCCGGTCGTACTCGTATTCATACGGGGGCTGTCGCCAATGGAACTGGTCCGGATAGAGTTCCAAGATAATCTGAAGAAAAGCCAACGTGGTGAAGTAGGGCTTATAGGCCCGGCGGTCGGTGACGTGGAGTTGAAAGCCGCCGCAAACCTCACCGGCCCATTTGTGGAAGGTGGGCTGGAACCAGGTCGCCCGCAGGACAACGCCCGGCAGCTCATAGTTGCCTTGTATAGCTGCCGCCACCTCCAAAGGATTGATGAACGGCGCACCGAACAGCTCAAAGGGCCGGGTCGTCCCCCGCCCCTCCGAGAGGTTTGTTCCTTCCAGCAACACCTGGCCAGGATACACCATGGCCGTGTCCAGGGTGGGCAGATTGGGTGACGGCAGCACCCAGGGCAGGCCGGTTGCATCGAAGTATTGGGACCGGTCCCAGCCCTGGACCGGAACTACGACCAGGTCACAGCCGATCTGGTGGGCCTCATTGTAGTATCGAGCTAACTCCCCCAGGGTCATCCCATGGCGCATAGGCAGGGGATAGGGACCAACTATGGAGGTCATTTCGGTTTTAAGGAGATTACCCTCCACCTGGACCCCACCTATAGGGTTAGGCCGGTCCAGGATTATCACCTTTTTTCCCTGTTGGGCCGCCGCCTGCATGGCATAGGCCATCGTGGCGGCAAAGGTGTATACCCGGGTGCCCACATCGGGTAGGTCCACCAGCAAGACATCAAGCAGTTCCAAACTCTCAGGAGTGGGCTGCAGGCGCTCGCCATAGAGACTGAAGACTGGCAAACCGGTGACGGGCTCCACACAATCCGCCGAGGCCACCATATTGTCCTGCTTCTCTCCCCACAAACCGTGCTGGGGGCCGAAAAGAGCCCGCAGGCCTTGGGGAAATTGCCGGGCCAGAAGCTGCCAGATCGGCTGCCAATTTGGCCCCACCGAGGCCTGATTGCATAAGAGGCCCAAACGGGACTGTTTCAATACGGGGGGCTTTTGAGCCAGCAGCCCCTCAAAACCAATCTGCACCCGCATCAATGGGGACCCGTCAAATTAAAACTCCGCGTCTTCGCGACGCACCACCGGCCGGATAAGAAGCGCCACGTCGTGGGTCATACCGTCCTTGCGCAAAAAGAAATCGTCCAGGATGCATTTTAATTCAAAGCCTTTGGACTTAAAAGCTTTAAGCACGCCCTTGTGGTCGGTGAGCACCTCGGCCTTGAGAATCTGGAGGTTCTCTAATTTGGCCAGATTGACGAGTTCATCCAGCATAATGGAACCCAAACCCTGATTCCGGTAGGGCCGGGAAACAAAAATGCGGACCTCGCCGACGTGCTTGCTGGCGTGTTTGCCGCGGTGGAGCGTGGCATCGGCGATCAGAACATTGTCCTCCATGTTCACCGCCACCAGGGGCAAAACTTTCTGATACTCGATATTGTCAATCCAAAATTGAATCAGTTTAGAATCCTTAACATTTTGTTTCAAAAACCGAGTGTCTTCATCAGGCGCTTCCTGAAAGAGTTTGAACAGATTTTCCCGATCTTGCAGGTTCAGAAACCTGAACATTACCCGTTGGCCGTTACGAAGAGTCACAAACTTACGATAGGTCACATAATTAATCATATCTGGCCCCAATTACCGTGATCTTGCTTTGTATCATAGCCTATCACCAGAGAATGTCAATATCGCCGGTCGGCTAAAAGCGGTGCTGGTCAGGTGCTCCCGGTACTTTAATGGCTTGGGTGGTCCAGCCAATCCCATTTTGAGAAGAATTTTTCCTTAACGCCACAAATTTTCTCAGCTTGCCTAACGTATTTCATTTGGGGCTGAAAAAAGTACAATACTATTGAAGTGCTATGTTTGGCCCAATTATTGCATAAAATTAACTCAAATTCAACAGAGGCGATGCCTGTGCATCTTAAAGACATTATCAGAACCTTGATGCTTAGCGATTTCTACTTCAATTTACCTCTCTGGGAGCGCAAACAGGTCGTTCTCCGATTGTGGTCGCTCTATGGAGCCAAACTGCCTTCCTCATCGGATTGGCCCCAGTCCCTTGAGGGCAAATCTCAGGGGATAGGAGGCAAATAGCCCAAGGATTGAAGTCGACTGAGCTGCGAGAACCTCTCTTGTGGAAAAAATGCCCCACTTCTGTGGCAAAAAAACCAAAAAGGCGAGCACACTTTTCCTTCACCAAGGCTTATTTTCGGTAACGTCACCCACCCTCAACCTGTAAAAAAAATATTTTTGTTGGACAATTTTTTAAAATTTTTATTAGCCTACCTTTTTTCCTTGTCTAATATTTCTTCCGATTGTAATAATCGCCGAAAGAAAGAGATTCTGCAAGATAACCCATCACCCCGGACATTGATCTCACTCCTGATTAGTCTCTGTAACTCTTGTCCTTTTGCCTATACGTGTTTTCAGCTAGTTGCTTATCTGTTTTTTATCGCTCATCTTTCTGGTTCAATCAAGACGTCTTTTGACTGCCGCAGTCAAGCTGCCGCTAACTCTTAATTCAGCCTCAGCGTCTTTGACTCTAAAATGAAATCCTAATATAAAGTATCACATCTTAACGGGGCTTTCCCCAACTCCGCCCCATACCCATAATAATTTTAAAGCAAAGCGTTGCTGCTGAACGTAACGAACCGGATCGGAAGGGAGGTGGAGAAATAAGTTTAGTAATATGCAATAAATTTATTAAAAACATTAAAATTTGTTTATTTTAATTAATATCTCATTGAATTACCTCAACTGGAAAAAGTTTTGTTCGAGGTACCGGTTGTGAGATCCGACTCCTGAAGAAGGGCTTATCTTTCGACCAACATAAAAGATTTTATAATACGAGGACTAATCAAGTTGATGAAAAGAACACCTTTCTTTTCTCTTCCCTCTTTCTTATACTGACATGCCATACCATTGTTCCGGTAAGGAACGGCTCCAATTGCTTATGCGGTCCCTCAGCTCAGGGAAGAGCGCACTTCTAAAGTTAAAAAAGAAGTTTTCAGGTCAGGAGAGACCATGGATAGTTATTGGGAAGAAGTTAAGCGAGTTTTCAAAGCCAAGCTGGCAGCTTCAGCCTATCAACTCTGGATCGACCCTTTGCAAGCGTCTCAGGGCGACTCCGGGGAGTTGATTCTGGAATGTCCAAACCCGTTTTTCCTCCATTGGGTGCATAATAATTACCTCACGGATATTGAACAGCAATACCATACTCTCACCGGAAGCTTGGTCCAGGTCAAAATGCGCCTGCTTAAGGCAGAGCGTCGGGTGGAGGACCAGTCTAAAAGTATCCAACCTTGTTTGCCGAATTTTAGGAAACCCGACGGGGCCGAACGTATCCTTAATAAGGGCTTTACTTTTGAGCAATTTGTCGTTGGCGCCTCTAATCGTCTGGCCTTTCAGGCCTCCCGGGCCCTGGCCAGCGATGACACCTTATACAGCAAAACCCTCTTCCTGAGTTCACCGCCGGGGTTGGGCAAGAGTCATCTGTCCCAGGCTGTGGGCAATTATATTCAATCTAACCTTCGCCTCAACCGAGTCATCTATCTAACGGCCGAGGATTTTGCCAACGAGATGGTAGCGGCCCTGCGGCGCGGCAACATGTCTGAGTTTAAGGATAAATTTCGCCGGCAATGCGATGCCCTCTTGTTGGAAGGGGTGCATTTCCTCAGTGGCAAAGAGAAAATTCAATCGGAGCTATGCTACACTCTGGATTTCCTGGCGGACCTGAATAAAAAGCTGGTTTTTACCAGCCCCTATCTACCCGCGGAAATTCCTCATCTCAGGCAGGAGCTGGTTTCCCGACTCAGTGGGGGTGTTATAACTCCCATCGCCCCCCCGGATTTTTCCACCCGGTTAAATATTCTCACTCGCAAGGCCCAGGACCGCCAGGCCCGAGTCCCTCGGGACGTTCTGGAACAGCTGGCCACCTATCTCACCCAGGATGTACGGCAAATGGTAAGTGCCTTAGATAATGTGCTCCTCAAAGCCGCCACCCTCAAGTCGCCGGTCAGCCTGGAATTGGCCGATGAAGTCCTGCTTGATTTTCAAGCCGCCTCGCAAAAACTCAGAATTGAGGATATTCAGCAGTTAGCGGGGAAAGTGTATCAGGTGAGCCTGGAAGAACTCACCGGCAAGTCCCGGAAGAAAAAAGTTGTCAAGGCCAGAAATTTGGCCATCTATCTCAGCCGCCACTATCTGCAGAAGAATCTCAAGGACTTGGCCCGGGCTTTTCGGCGAACCCACTCCACGATATTACATTCTTTGAATTGTATTGAACGTGATCTGAAAATCTCTCAAGCTTTTGCTGCCGAACTGGAATACCTGGAAAAAAAGCTCCAGACTTCGCCTCGGTGGCAGCGCTGCATCCAGCCTGGGCCAACCTCATCATCCTGAGGTTGATACGCCTCATTCAGCGCCGTGCCGGATGACTTTGCCCTCGACGATAAATACGATATCTTCGCAAATATTAGTGGCTAAATCCGCGATGCGCTCCAGGTTGCGAATGATAATAATGTAGTGCACCGCTCGCATCACCGCTGGCGTTTCTTCCAGCATGAACTTCAGGAGTTTTTGGATATATTCATCGTCCAGGGTATCTACCTCAACATCCCGTTGCCACACCTGCAAGGCCAATTGTGGATCTTGCTGAACAAAGGCGTCAATCCCGGTGCGCACCATCTGCAAGGCCAAATCCGCCATAAACTTCAGATCGATGGGTAGGTCCAATGGCTCCCGCAGGTTGAGTTCCAGGGCCCGCTCGGCGATATTTACCGCTTGGTCGGCAATCCGCTCCAAATCGGTAATAATCCGCATTGCCGCCGTTATCAGCCGCAAATCCCGGGCCAGGGGCTGCCGCAAGGCCAATAGTCTCAAACATTGTTCATTTATGGTATTCTCCATGGAGTTGATTATCCCGTCCCCCATGATCACCTCTTCCGCCGCTTTGGAATCCCGGTTGATCACCGCGGCAATGCTCTGACGCACCGCCTCTTCCGTTAATTGGGCCATGTGGACAAGGTTCATCTTTAAATCAGATATTTCCCGATCAATCTGTCTGTCCATGAAAATCTCCTGCGCCGCTCTAGTGAGGCTCTTTTTCCCGGCCTTATTGAGATATATATGTAACATACTATTATCTTACTTTGATTACTATTTTTTCGGTGGTATTGAATAATTACTTAATTAATTAAAACTCGATTATGCCTTTGGCTCCCCAAAAGGCATAAATATTATTATTCAGAATGGTTAAGCAACTTAAAATAGTGGGTGGTCCCCACTCTGCATCCAAAACACCCCTGCCGAGGGTATCTGTTCCAACCACTTACTCCCCAACCTTGCTTAAATACGGTATAATGGCCTCAATCTTATGCACTCAGATTTAAGGGGAGCAACCATATGCCGCCGTCTGCCGCTGCTTTTGGGGACAAAGCTTATCATTTACAAACCGGGCCTGGCGATCTCGCCCCATATATTTTGACCTCCGGTTCCACCCACCGCATCCGCCGCCTGGCCACTTTTTTTGATGCTATCCGGATGGAACGCCACAACCGGGAATTTCTGACTATCACCGGAACCTACAAAAACATTCCGGTCACCGGTCTGGCCACCGGCATCGGCGCCCCCCCCACCGTCATCGCCATCGTGGAGGCCCTGCGGTGCCAACCCCAGGCAACCTTCATTCGTCTGGGGAGTTGCGGCGGCCTGCAGCCCCAAACCCAGCTCGGGGACCTCATCATCAGCACCAAGGCCCTTCGCCATGAGTTCGTCACCCAGTTTTACGCCCCGCCGGAAATCGAGGCCACCGCCGACCCGGATGTCACTGCCGCGTTAACCGCCGCTGCCAGGCAGTTGGGGGTGATCTATCACACCGGCCTCACCTGCACGGCCGCTGATTTTTTCCATGCCCAGGGCCGCCCCGCGCCGGGATTCCCCGGCCTGGACCGTTCTTTGCCTTCCCGGCTCCAGGCCCAGGGCGTCCTCAACCTGGAAATGGAAATGGCCGTCTATTTTACCCTGGCCCAGGTCTGTGATTATCCCATGCGGGCTGGAGGCTGTGCCATGGTCTTTGCCGACCGTTACCGGGATACCTTTATCAGCGCCGCCGACATGGCTGGTGCTGAAGAGATTCTCTGCCGGGTGGGATTGTTGGCCCTAGAGAGGTTGGCTAATCAGGAAGGAAAATAAATGGAATGCAGGCGCCCTCGCCTGTGCAGATTCTTTTTGGAGTATTCTCTTTGAAAATCGCCATTATCGGTCCCGGTGCCATGGGTTTATTTTTCGCCACTCGTTTTCAAGAAGCCGGCAACGAGGTCTGGCTGCTGGACTACCGGCCGGAGCGCACGGCCCATCTCCGGCAGTATGGGGTGCGGTTGCTTACCCTGACGGGTGAAGAGCGGGAATTTGTCCTCAACGTGGCCTACGAAGCCGCAGCCATAGGCCCTTGCGATCTGACCCTGATGATGGTCAAAGCCCACCAGACTCGGACAGCGGCCCAACAATTGCCCGTACTCTTGCAGGCCGGAGGCGTCGCCTTGACCCTCCAAAACGGTATCGGCAACCTGGAAATAATGGCCGCTGCCCTTGGTCCGGAGCATCTTTTAGCCGGCGTCACCATGCTCGGGGTAACCAGGTTGGACGTGAGTCGCATCCGCCATGCCGGCCATGGCCCGGTTCTTCTGGGCCAGCCCCCCGGCTCCCAGGTAACGCCAGAAGAACTGACGACAATTGTCGGGGCATTTCGGCAGGCCGGCCTGGATTGTCAGGCAGCCCCGGATATCATGACGGTGCTATGGGATAAGCTCCTCATTAACGTGGGCATCAACCCAGTCACGGCTCTGACCCGTTTGCGTAACGGCCAAATCCCCACCGTCCCCGAAGCCTGGCACGTGGTGGCCGCGGCGGTCCAGGAGGCCTATGATGTGGCTCTGGCTAAAGGCCTCAAACCGACTGCCGAGCCCTTGTCCCGGGTGCGCCGGGTCTGCGAGGCCACCGCCGCCAACCGTTCTTCCATGCTCCAGGATGTTTTGGGCCAGCGCCAGACGGAAATCGACGCCATCAACGGCCAGATTGTCGCCCAGGGGCGGAAGCTCCAGGTGCCGACCCCGGTTAATGCCCTGCTCACCAATCTTATTAATGCCCTGGAGTTCGGCTTCGTCGGTGCTGCGCCACACCCAGCCACGCTTGAGGAGAGACCGTCATGATCTCATTATCGGTCAATGACCGCATCTATAACCTGGAGATCAACCCGGATACCTTCCTGCTCTGGGTTCTCAGGGAACGTTTGCGGTTAACCGGGACCAAATATGCCTGCGGTATCGGGGCTTGTGGCGCCTGCACCATCCTGCTGGATGGCCAACCCAGACGTGCCTGCGTCACGCCGGTACAGGCCGCCCTGGGGAAAGAGATCACCACCATCGAAGGAATCCCGATTGATCACCCGGTGAAAAATGCCTGGATCCAGGCGCAAATCCCGCAATGCGGCTATTGCCAACCGGGTTTTATCATGCAGACCATCGGCCTGCTCCAGGAAAGGGCGGGGGCCTCGCTGCTGGATCTGGTGACCGGGCTGAACCACAATCTCTGCCGCTGTGGCACGTATCCCCGGATTAAACAGGCTTTGCAGAACCTGCTCAGCGGCGACGCTGGCCCGTTCGCCTACCCGGCTGAGCCGCAATTTCAGGAAGATCCCCGCTTGGGCGAGGGTTTCGGTCTCGTGCTGGCCCCTGCCGCCACCGGATTTGCCCTGGCAACTGTCTCCCGACGTCGCACTGTCCTGGAGCCGCCGGTTTGGTTCTGGCTCACCCCTGATAACCTGGTCAGCCTGGTGCTCTCCAAATCCGAAATGGGCCAGGGAGTCTATACCTCCCTGCCCATGCTCATGGCGGAGGAGTTGGACCTCCCCTGGGAGTTGCTCCGACTGGAAGCGGCCCCTGCCGGCAAAGGCTATGAGGACCCGGTCTGGTGGATGCAGTCCACTGGTGGCAGCACTAGCATCAGCCATCTCCATGACGTCTTCCGGCGGATCGGCGCGGCTGCCCGCCAGATGCTCATAGCTGCCGCAGCCCAAGAGTGGGGCGTGTCGGCGGCAGAATGCCTAGCCCGGCAAGGTTTCATCCAGCATCCGGCCTCCGGCCTCCAGGCCGCTTATGGAGATTTCTGTCGACAGGCTGCCGCTCTCCTGGTGCCGACGGCACCCAAATTCAAAGAAGCAGCACAATATACCTATCTCGGCAAGAGCCTGTCCCGACCCGATATCCTCCTCAAAGTCAACGGCAAAGCCGCCTTTGGGTTGGACCATTTCACGACTCCCATGTTCTACGCGGCCTGTATCCGCCCTCCGGCCTTCGGCGCCAAAATCCTGGCCACGGACACCAGTGCCGCCGAAAATCTTCCCGGCGTCCGCCAGGTTATTAGAATGGACCAGACCCTGGCAGTCTGCGCCGATTCCCTGGAGACGGCCTGGCAGGGCCGGGACTTGCTGCAGATTTCCTGGAGCCCGGGAAGCCAGCCGGAGTTGGCGGACGCCAGTCTGGAAAAACTTTTCCTGGATCACCTTGACCAACCGGGCCTCATCGCCCGGCAAACCGGGGAGGCTGAACAAACTCTCAGGAGTTGCTTCCAGCGCCATGAGGCTGAATACTCTCTGCCTTATCTGGCCCATGCCACCATGGAACCCATGAACTGTCTGGCCAACGTTCGGCCGGAAGGCTGCGAGATCTGGGTGCCGGTGCAGAATCAGAGCAAAGCCCTGGAAACGGCCAGGCAGCTCACCGGCTTGTCCCCGGAGAGGATCCTGATTCACACCACCTTTTTGGGGGGAGGCTTCGGCCGCCGTCTGGAAACCGATTATTTGGCCGAAGCCATTCGCCTTTCACAGGTTTCGGGCCATCCCGTCAAGCTGGTGTGGACCCGGGAGGAAGATTTCCGTTATGATTTTTTCCGCCCCATGACAGCCACCCGTATCCGAGCCGGTTTGGACCAGCTGGGCCGCGTCCAGGTCTGGGACCACACGATCGCCGCCCCGTCTGTCTTCGCCCGGACCTACCCGGAAGCCATGAAAAACGGGATCGATCCCGCCGCTGTGGATGGGGTTCGGAATATGGAATATGAAATTCCTCATTTGACGGTGGCCTACGTCCAGGTGGATACGCCCATTCCTGTGGGTTTCTGGCGGTCCGTGGGCCACTCCCATAACGCCTTTACCATTGAATCATGCCTCGATGAACTGGCCCATCTGGCCGGACAGGACCCCCTTGAGTTCCGTCTGGCCCACCTGCCCCATGGCTCCCGGGCCAGTCGGGTGCTGATGGCGGCCGCAGAAAAGGCTGGCTGGGGAAAGTCCCCACCGCCGGGGAGGGCTCTGGGCATTGCCCAGCACCGCTCTTTCGGCAGCTATGTGGCCCAAGTAGCCGAGGTGTCGATGGAAGACCAATCCCGGCAGATCAGGATACACCGGGTGGTGTGCGCCGTGGACTGTGGCAACGTTGTTAACCCGGATACAGTGGTGGCCCAGATGGAAGGCGGCATCCTCTTTGGCCTCAGCGCCGCGCTCCATGAATCAGTGTCCTTTGCCAAGGGCGGGGTCAAAACCAGGAATTTTTCCGACTACCCCCTGTTGACCATTCAGGAAGCCCCGGATATCGAAGTGCATATTGTCGCTACTGGTGATCCGTTAGGCGGCATTGGTGAGCCTGGGGTACCTCCCATCGCTCCGGCGTTGGCCAACGCGCTGTTTGCCGCCACTGGCCGGCGTCTGCGCCGGCTACCAGTTTTATCTGTCTGAAGCTGGGCAAAGATCTAACGAACCAGCCTTCCTGGCCTGGCTTTTAAGTTCCTCCAGGAATGGAGCTCCCAAGGAGAAGCCCAAACAAAGGAAAAGATCTCAAACATTCCGTCTCCAGATCATATCTATATGTATTATCGCCTTGATCATATACAAGTTGCCAAAAGTTCTAGTTTTTATTTTCCACTCGCCCCTTGAGGGGAGAGGGTCAGGGTGAGGGGTGAATCAGACAAGGCTTTACTATAAAATTCCCCCACCTGAAAGGGAAGAAAAATTGCCGATACCTATTGCTTTAGGAATAATCGTTTTAATCCTATGAAGATAAAGGAATAGGGTGGCACGGCCTGGTAACCAGGAGAGCAGAGGATATTTAGCTACACCTATCCAGCGGATCAGTCAATGCGGGTTCTCTTAATTAACAGCAATCTGAAGGATGACCTATTAGCAGCTCCCCCCATCGGCCTGTGCTATGTGGCCAGCGCCGCTGAGGAGGCCGGTCATGAGGTGCGGGTCTTAGACCTCTGCTTTAAGCGGCGGATCAGACAGGAACTGGAAAAAGCCATCACCGGCTTCTCGCCGCAGATAATCGGCGTTTCCTTAAGGAATCTCGACAACGCCAACATG
This sequence comes from uncultured delta proteobacterium, assembly GCA_963705135.1. GTDB lineage: Bacteria > Desulfobacterota > Desulfobaccia > Desulfobaccales > Desulfobaccaceae > Desulfobacca. The sequence continues at coordinate 19,529 of CAVPJB010000017.1, read as the reverse complement.
CTCCTCCCGGTTGTTTACCTCCCATCGGCGCTTAAGATTGTTCAGATGATCCGAGAATTTACCGCCGCTCCCTTAATACTCGGGAGGCTCTGGAGCCAGTCTTGATCCCCAGGGGGTCTTGGAATTTCTGCACGGGGATTACATTATCGTTTCAGATGGGGAGAAGAGTTTTGTGGAACTTCTTAAAGCCTTGAGCCTTGATAAATCTCCTGCCGATATACCGGGAGTGGGAATGCGGCATCAGGGTAAGTTCCGTTTAACTCCGCCCCAAACAACCTGCTTCCCCTTGGGAAATCCACGCCTTGGGAGATGGGTTGACCTCGCTCCCTATGGAAAGATGGGGAGCAGTTATACAGTTCAGACCAAGAGGGGCTGCAGGATGCGGTGCATCTATTGCACCTATAATCAAGTGCTGGAAGGAAACCGTCTCCGGTTACGTTCTCCGGTGGAGGTGGTGGATGAGATAGAGGAGGCATTTTATCAATTTAACCCCGAAACCTTTGAATTCGTGGACTCGGTCTTTAATGACCCTTTGGGCCATTGCCAGGAAATTTTAGAAGAAATCCTCCGGCGGCCCTGGAAAGCCCGTTTTACCACTATGGGGGTAAGCCCCAAGAATCTGGATACCCAATTTCTTCACCTCATGCAGCGGGCTGGGTTCGATCTCTTTTATGATCTCACCCGAATCGGCCTCCGAGACCATGCTCACAAATTATCAGAAGGGCTTCGGTATAGAGGATTTGCACAGGGCTGCCGAGGCCATCAACAAGTTTTCTTTTCCCGTGCTCTGGTATTTTCTCGTCGGCGGCCCGGGTGAGACAATTCGCACCCTTCAGGAAACCCTGGAATTCATTGGACGCCATTTGATCCGGAAGGAAAGTCCTCCTTACAACCTGGCCCATATTTTTTTAGGGGTGAGAATCTATCCAGGCACTAAGCTCTGGCAAATAGCTTTGGAGGAGGGCTTCATCCACGACCGGTGCAACCCACTCAGGCCCCTCTGGTACCTGTCCCGAGAACTTGACTTGGATGTGACGATGCGTCAATTGTATGGGGCCGCCTGCCGCTGGCCCGAGATTGCTTTAGGTAATGTGGAAAAGTTTTTGCCGCTCACGAAGATATTGGGGGTCAGCGGGAAATTCTTCCCTTTCCCCAAGCCCTACTGGCAACTTTTGCCCCCGATCAATCGCATTCTCAACAGGTTAGGTCTACGTCCCCTGTTCCAGCCCACTGGCATTCCAGCCCGGCTGCGTGAGTCCTTGGGACTCCAGAGTTATTGCCCTTTAAGCAATAGGCCGGCCTCGCTGCCTGCAGCAGACATTGAGAACCTATAATGGTGGGGCCTTGGGGTTGTGAACCAAGAACTTATCAGGAGATAACGTCCAGACATTACTCTATCCACCATACATCCGCCCCATCCAGTCACATGAAATTATTTCAATAATGAGCCTCTTACAAAATTTATAAAAATTAGCTGTCATTATAAGATAACGGCTATCAATCGGGAACAAGAAGTCAACGAAGCCGTGATTTTCGCTTTACGTTAGTAAAATTCACCGGAATTGAGCGAACGTATACATACCTCACCTCTATTTGTTGAAAAAACCCTTAGTAGCCCGGATGAGCTCAGGTTAACAGCTTGAACAATTGGTCGGCAAACAGGGCAATGACGCCGAACAAGGGAAGCGGACAAGAGAACCTAAAACACCAAGTCACGTTTTGCCTGGCAAAAATTCGACGGAGCCTGAATAATACCGTTTTCGTTTTTTGGTTTCCGGTTGAAAGATTTTGTATTATTAAAGACTTCGAAATGAAGTTTGTTTCAGGTACAAGAAGTTGGTATAAATTAGCAGATTTTTCTGATTTTATCTCTCCTTAAAAATACAGGTTACATAGGCTTGGCCTTTTCCTGGATGGGGGCTTCTTTTACTGGTATTCTCTTTTGCTTGACAGCAAAGGCGCGTTTGATCCGCTTTTTGGGAGTAGAAGCTTGGGGAAGGCAAGAAATGGGTCGCGAGGACAAATAGCGTGTTGGTATCCAGCCTTTGCTGCCATCTTTAAGGTTTCTTACTTTGGTCCAGCCTTTGGGAGAGGAGCCTAGCTTCTCCAACCGGTCATTGAGTTGAACGGAGCCGGCGGCAGCCGAGGACTCCAGGGGAATGCTCCGGAGGGAGATGCCGGGTGTGTTCACATAGTAATATTCCGCCGAGGTAGGAGAGGACGGTGGGGGTGAAGGGGATACCATCGACAGGAGATCAGCCGTCATCCACCCCACCACTCCGGTCCGCAGGGAGCGGACTTTCCACCAGCCGTAACCGTTGCTCTCCATGTATTCCACCTGGTCTAAGTGTTGCAGGCGGGTCAGGATGCCACTATCGGGTGAAGGGTAATCCCGCAAAAGGGCGGCCTCTCCCGCCACGGCGTATAAAGGGCTTGCGCCCTCACTGGAGCGAAAATGTATGAAGGTGGTGGTGACAAGCACAAAGAACATGGCCGCTAGCGGCCAAAACCTGTAAGGGCTCACAGATTTACCTCCGTTATAGTCATTATAAATAGTAATGACCTATTCACCCCTCAACCTATACCTCTTCCCTCGAGGAAAGAGAGGGAAAAAGGACAAATTTTTTGGCAAACATTATCTTCAAATCAGGGCTGCAATTCCTCTATTTTTTTGATTTTCCATTGCCCCAGTTCTTTGGTAAACCAGACTCGGTATTGAAAATCATCTGTTCGCAGATCCTGGGTGGCTAGATTTTGAGTCGTGGTGCTCCAATTCACTTCCGCCACGGCGTTAACACTGCCAACATCCCGGAATTTATCGACGGTGAAAGCCATCTTTTTAAACTCAAATTTCTCCCAGGTCTTGAAGACCTCCTGCCGTTTCTTATCCAGTTCTGGGTAAACAACAGAGAAAGTGCTCATGTACAGCAGGATATTTTTATTGAGGTTGGCCTCCCTGATCTTGTTAAAAACCTCTTCCAAATCTGCGTGTAAACTGGAAACCGTGGTCCCCGACGCCTTGGAGTCTGTCTCCCCCTGAACAGCCGGTTTTTCAGCCTCCCTGAGCGGCGAGGCCGGGGACTCCAACGCTTGAGATGGGACCGGGGACTTGACCATTTGAGACGGAGGTGGGCTGGGCCAGCGGGTTATTTGCAGAGCCAGGATCACTCCCAGGCCCAATAATACCGCTACCACTCCTCCGACCAGCCATTTTCGGGATGCGGCTGCGGCCGGGTGGTGCATTTCCGTTTTTAAGGGAGCAGCGCATTCATGGCAGAAGTTTTGCTTTATTGATACCTGAGTCCCGCAACGTGGGCATCGGAGGGAAGGTGGTGGTCCAGCTCGTAAATAATGGCCGCATTGCAAACAAAAATGCTGCCATTCATCATAGGGGGTTTGGCATTCCGGACAAACTGGCATTTCGACCTCCTATCCCAGTTTTAACCATGACTGGATTCATGAGAGGCTTGTAGTTAGTTAGAGCGGAACTAATAATAAACCCCCAACGGCGGCGATTGGACCGCGTCGCCTGGCAAGGGGGCCATGCTGAATAAATTATCAGATTTTGATTTTTTTATCTCTCCTTAAAACCATAGTTATCCCTTTTCGCTCCTGATATTATCAGTATTGGTAAGGGGCTTGAATCTTGCCAGGACTGATCGATGAGTCGAAGGATTTGTTGACTTAGGTTAGCCCAGGTGCTCTGGGAAACTGCTGTTTGAAAAAAATTTTTGTGTTATGATGCCGCCTGGCTTAAAATATCATTAGACGAGTCTATAAAATGTTATTAATTAAGAAATTTATTGGTTATTTGCTGGCTCCAGAAACTGTAATTTTAGTTTTCCTGGCTTACGGTTTGCTCAAGCATGTTCTGTCAGGCAGGTCTAAACTAACAGGTTGGAGATGGATGTTCTTAGGAGCGTTTTGTTTCTATCTTTTTTCAACTGCGCCTTTGCCAGATTTATTACTGCGTCAGTTAGAAAGCCAATATAAGCCTTTTGACGGTTGGCAAAACGCCAAAGAGATCCAATATATTGCAGTATTATCCGGTAGTGCGCGTTGCACCTTTAATGTCCCACCTACCAGCCAACTTGATGATTCAAGTGTATTACGCGTGGTTGAAGGGATTCGTCTTTTTCAGATTTTCTCAGGTCGACCCATTCTCATCATGTCAGGAGGAGGTCGAGCTAGATACCGGGGAACGGATGGTTGCTTTCGCTCGTTGTTTGGGGGTGCCAGCGGAAAAACTTATCACGGATATTAAATCCCAGGATACGCATGGGAATGCGAGGGAGGTCAAGGCCATCGTCAAAGAAGCCCCTTTCCTTCTGGTTACTTCAGCTTCCCATATGCCCAGGGCTCTGGTCATATTTCAGAATCTTGGTATAAGGCCTATTCCAGCCCCGGCTGACTTTCGTTGTTGCGAAAAGTATACTCTTGGTGATTTCATCCCTTCAGCACACAATTTAACCATTATGAATGCGGTGGTCCATGAATATCTCGGTTTAGCTTATCTAAAGCTTTTTCCTGGCAGGGCAGGAAAATGAATGGAAGGCGGTGCCTCTGCTGAAAATTCATAACACCACCGTAGGCAAAGATGGTAAAAAGGCTTTGGATAACCTGGCCTAACTGGAAACTCGAAACTGTAGATGAAGCCGCTGTCTCTTCTCTTTTTGCTGTTTGCCTGTGGCGCCTTGGCCTATCAATTCGGGGCCTTTTTTGCCTTGTGTTTTTTTCTGAAGCGGCCGCTCCCCCGGCTGAAAAAGAGCTGAGGGGCCGGGAATTTCCCTCTTAAAACCGGTGAAGGGTCTGGATCAGGACACGTATGCCTGTCTGGCCAGTTTTATCAACCAGGATTACCTCAACCGGCAGATTTTGTTTGGCGTCGCCGATCCTGTCGACCCGGTGCTGCCAGAGTTACGGAAATTGCAGTTAGAACATCCCGGAGTTGATATCCGGATCATTAACTGTCCCCAGGAATTGGGATTAAACCCCAAGGTGAGCACCTTGCGTCAGTTGCTGCCCCAGGCCGACCATGAGCTGATCGTCATCTCCGACAGTGACGTGCAGGTCAAACCCGATCTTATTGACGCGGCTGGCTGCGGCCCTGCAGCAGCCGGGAGTGGGTATGGCCACCTGTCTTTACCGCTTTGGGCCGGTGCACACCCGGCGGGGCTTTGGAAGCCCTGTCCATCAGCGCCGATTTTATTCCTTCGGTGGCCATGGCGTTTTATGTGGAAGGAATTAACTTTGCCCTGGGCGCGGTCATGGCGCTGCCCCAACAGGTTTTGGAGCGCATCGGCGGGTTGGCGGGCATTGCCGATTACCTGGCCGACGACTACCAGTTGGGCTACCGGGTCAGCCAGGCAGGGCTGAAGGTGCACTTATTGCCTTATGTGGTGGAAACTATGGGCAGCCGGGAAACCGTGGCCGGCTATCTAGCCCAGCACTTGCGGTGGGCCCGGACATACCGGGTCTGCCGCCCCAGGGGCTATTTTGCTTACGGCATCACCTTTGCCCTGGCCTGGGGGCTGCTGGCCTGGCTGGCCAGCGGTCTGGCCCCCTGGGGTGGCCAGTTGGCTTTAGTTTGCCTGCTGGTCCGCCTGGCCGTGGCCGCAGTGGCGGAGCGTGCCTGTTTGCGGGGCCGGCTGCCCTGGCGTTACTTTCTTTTGCTGCCGGTTATAGGATATGATATCCTTCGGCCTGTGGGTGTTGAGCTTTTTGGGAGATACGGTTATCTGGAGAGGCAGGCGTTACCGGGTGACGCCGGATGGCCGGCTGGAAAAAGTACAGGAGGATTGAGTTAATGGATGCGGCACTTTTGGAGCAACTTCTGAGGGAGGTTCAATCAGGGCGCCTCAGCGTCGACGAGGCCAGGCAGCGTTTGCTGCACCTGCCCTTTGAAAACCTGGGCTTCGCCCACGTGGACCATCACCGGCAACTGCGCCAGGGCTTCCCGGAGGTGGTCTTCGCGGCCGGCAAAAGTGTGGAGCATATAGCCGCCATTCTCAGCTCTCTTTTGGAACGCGCCTCCCAGATCCTGATAACCCGCCTGGACCCGGACAAAGCTGCCCGTCTCCAGGAAACCTTTCCGGCTGCCATCTATCACCCTATTGCCCAGGTCATGACGTTTGGACTTGAGGAGGTTGCCGATCGGGGCCGAGGTCTGATCCTGGTCATTTCAGCGGGCACGTCCGATATCCCAGTGGCTGAAGAGGCCCTGTCTCACCGCCCGGATTATGGGCAATCGGGCAGAGCCGATTTATGATGTGGGCGTGGCCGGCCTGCACCGTCTGTTGGCCTACCAGGAAAAGCTTCAGGAAGCCACGGTTTTTATTGTCGTGGCCGGGATGGAGGGAGCCCTGCCCAGTGTCGTCGGCGGCCTGGTGAACCGTCCGGTCATTGCCGTACCCACCAGTATCGGCTACGGGGCCAGCTTTGGCGGCATTGCCGCCCTGTTGGGCATGCTCAACTCCTGCGCCTCCGGGGTGTCGGTGGTGAATATCGACAACGGTTTTGGGGCCGGATATGTGGCGGCCCTGATCAATAGACGTGATTAAGTATGGTCCGCCTCAAATGGGCAAGGGAGGCTCTTTTTTGGCCTCCAGGAGCGCTTTGTAATGATCCCGTTCTTTTCTGGCCTGGAAGAGTTCCGCTTCCAGGCCGGCCCGCTCCGAGGAGGCCTGCTGGCCCAACTGGTCCAGTTTTTTTTCCAGTTCCTGGACCTTTTTTTCACAGCGGTATAATTCTACGGCTAGATATCGGATAGACATAATTCCCCAGATCTGGCGGAAAATGCCCGCCCATAAGTTTTGTCTTCAGCAACTTAGTCGGCGCCAGAAGTTATTTTTTTGTATCCCCTCACCCTGACGATCTCCCCCAGGGTGTAGAAGGGAAACAACGGAAGGAATTTTGGCACTTGCTACTATGCACTGGTTTTCAAAAGTATTTTCGGGATGATTATAGGGGTGGTTCACGAACCGCCCCTCCATACTATTGGCAATTAGAAAATTTTTTCGAGACTTACTATAAAACAGTCAACAGCCGGTCCCACAGTTCCCGCCGGCCTTCTTGGGTCATGGCCGAAAACCAGATGAAATCCTGGGGGTCGACCCCGCCGGGAGCCAGGCGGGAGGCGATTTCCCCCTGTTGCTGGGCACGTTGCCCTTTTTTCAGTTTATCGGCTTTGGTCAGCACAACCAGGACCTCCCGCCGCCAGATTCTTAGCTGCGCCAATATTTCCAGCTCTTCCGGCCCCGGCAGTCGGCGGCAATCCAAGAGAAGGACCACGGCCCGAAGCCCGGCCCGATTTTCCAGGTAGGTGGCAATTAACCGCAGCCATTTTTCTTTCACTGGCAACGGCACCTGGGCATAGCCGTATCCTGGCAGGTCGACAAAGTACCAGTTCTGGTTGATTAAAAAATAATTGATGGCCTGGGTGCAGCCGGGCCGTGAGCTGGTACGCACCAATCCTTTGCGATGCAGTAAGGTATTGACGAGGGATGATTTGCCCACATTGGAACGTCCCCAAAAAGCCACTTCCGGCAAGATCCCTTTGGGAAACTGCTCCGGCCGGGGAGCGCTCAGGACAAATTCGGCTGCCAGAATTTTAGGTATCGCCATATATCCAACTGATCTGACCGGTCACCATAAAACCTGCTATCTGAGCAAATCTTTGGGGTCCGGGCGGTGTAAATCTACTTGACAATCAATAATTAAAAATTATAGCTAGTTATGAGTGCCGGGACAACTCTTTTCCAGGCGCCGGCCTTTTATCACGGCAGCAGGCGGCTCAAGTGATAACTTATCGCAATTATAAAATTTATACCGTTTGCGGTTTCTGATTTTGGGTTCCGGTTTAAAAATTTTTTATTAAAGACTTCGAGATTAAATTTGGTGCAAGACAACCTGACGATGGTATTATGGCCGAAAAAGGAATTACTCAGATTGTTTTAGGCCTTCTCAAGGTCGGCATCCTGCGATTGCCAGAGGCCATCGCCCAGGTTAGTGCTATGCAACTCGATACCGAGGCGGAAATCGCCCGGGAACTCCTGGCGCGCCTCCGTCTCGACAACTACATTCCGGCAGGAGCCGAAGTTGAATATCAACAGGCCTTTCTGCGGGCTTATAAAAAGGCCCGGGGAGAAAGAGTGGAGGAGCCACAGGGGGCCGCCTGCATCCGACTCCTGGGGACAGGCTGCCCTGCCTGTCAGGCATTAAAGGAACTGGTCATGTCGGTGGTGTTGGAAGTTGGACTGCTGGCGGACGTGGAACAGATCACAGATATAAAAGAGATTGCGACTCTGGGCATACTCCACCTGCCGGCGATTTTGATAGATGATGAGGTTAAATGCACTGGCAGCCTTCCTAAGCACGAGACCTTAAAACAGTGGCTGTTGGAAAGGAAAGCCCAGGTAAATTTTAAACTACCGCCCGGGGCTTGATTTCGATATTATACCACCTAATTTTTGATATGGAGGATCTCATAATGCATCGTCTGCCTTTTTGGCATTTTTGGATACTGTGCTGCCTGGCAACTTTGGTCTGGACTCTGCCGGCGAGTGCCCAGAGCAGCGCCCCCCCACAGGCTACCTTGGAGAAGGCCACTGAATTGCTCCAAAGGGCAGAACAACAAGTGGCCAATACTCCCGAGGCGGCTCTGGATTCCGCCAAAGAGGCGCGTCTACTCTTCAAAACTTTGAAAAAGGACCTGGCGGGCAAATTGGCCGAAAACGAACTGACGGACGCCCAACTTGAACAGGAGGACGTCAATACCAGGCTGGCCGATGATCTGTTCAAGAAAGGGGAGCTTTTTCATAAAGCAGCCAAGGAAAAACTTGCCCGCAGCCAGGAGTTGGCGGCCCAGGGCGACGACCAGGGGGCTCAGAAGTTGGAGGGAGTAGCCCAGATCGAGGGCCGACTGGCTCTGCAACATTATGTCCGCTCCGAAATTTACAGCCTGAAGAATCAGCAGATGGTCTTTCAGTCTATTCTGAAGCAGACGAAATAATCCTATCCGCTTTATTGGCGGAAAGGAAGACAATGCTTCACTCGAAACTCATGGAGCAGGCCAACCCCTTCGTGTTATGTCTCAATCCCTGGGTCTATGATTTCGCCGCCCACGACTTTTTCGCCCGTCCTTTAGGCCTGCTCTATCTGGCCGGCAGCTTGCGAGCATCGGGCTATCAGGTAGCGATCATCGACTGCGTCAGCCGTATGCCCTCCAATGGCGGCCCCAGCGGACGGTTGCCCAAAGAGCCACTGCCGACGCCGTCCCCTCTCCAGGGACTACCCCGCCGCTATGGCCGTTATGGCATCAGCCCTGCTTATCTAAAGGAAAAGTTGCGTCGCCTGCCCCAGGAGCCAGTCGCTATTCTGGTCACCTCCCTGATGACCTATTGGTATCCGGGAGTCCAGGCCGCCATTGTAGCCATGAGGGAACAGTTTCCCACCGTCCCCATCATCTTAGGCGGAATTTACGCCACTCTCTGCCCGGAGCACGCCCGGCGATACAGCGGGGCCGATTATGTTGTCACCGGCGCTGGTGAGGCGACCATTCTCGCTCTCCTGGCTGACCTTATTGGCCTGCAAAAAACTCGCCTTGACTCTGATGATGATTTAGACTCCCTGCCCTATCCTGCCTGGGACCTGCTTTCGGACCAAAGGGTGCTGCCCCTGTTGACCTCCCGGGGTTGTCCCATGGCCTGTGCCTATTGCGCCTCCCGATTGCTGGAGCCCCGTTTCCGGCGCCGACGGCCGGAAAACGTCATCAATGAACTGACCTACTGGCATGAACGGTGCGGGGTGACCGATATCGCCCTGTATGATGACGCTCTCCTGTTTGAGGCGGAAAGTCATATCCTGCCGCTGTTGGAAGGTGTGTTCAGCCGGGGCTTGCCGCTGAGGTTTCATACGCCCAACGGCATCCATGTTGGCCTTATTAACCAACGGTTGGCAAGGTGGCTGAAGCGGGCCAACTTTACCACCCTACGATTGGGCCTGGAAACCACGGCCACCGGCGCCGTGCGTTTGGACCGCAAAATTCAGGCAGGCGATCTGGAGCGGGCCGTGGCCGCGCTGCTTGAAGCGGGCTTTACCACCAAAGACATCGGGGTTTACCTCCTCATCGGCCTGCCACACCAGGAAGATGGCGAAGTGGCGGAGTCCATCCGGCAAGTGCGCCGCCTGGGCGCCACCCCGGTTCTGACCCAGTATTCTCCCATCCCGAATACGGCCCTGTGGGACGAGGCAGTTAAAACTTCTCGCTACAACCTGGAAGCAGAACCACTCTATCACAATAACTCCATTTTCCCCTGTTGGCCGGAGTTTTCCTGGGAACGCTACACCCGGCTGAAAAACCTGGCGGCAGGGACGGGATAAATAAGCTGCATCGGAGGAAACACTGTGGGCACTTCTTCGGCCCGAAAGGCGCCTGTGGGAAAATTCTGGCGCACCGCCAAAACCTCTGCCTCCCGGTTTGCCTCGGGGAAAGAAGCCTCTCCTCCCCAGGTACAAGAGGTTGTCGCCCGCTATTGTACGGCTCTGGAGTCCCACAATCCGGAGGCCGGCGGGGAAACCACGGCTTTGCTGCCGGACGTGGTCCGGACGGCAGCCTCACTGGGAAATTTTTACCGCGACTGGCAGCACTTCGGCTGGGAGGCGGCCCTGAAACTTTTGGGGTTAGCCCGGGCCACCTATCAGGCTAACGATGAAATTATCCCGGTCTTGCTGGACAAGCTGGCCGGCCCCGGTTCCAGGCTGGACCAGGCCGTGGCCCGGGCCGCCCTCATTGATCATCTCGAGTCTGTCTTGTTGGACGCAAAAAATTCTGCCCGGGCCGCAGGCTCCTCAGGTTTGGAGTGCCCTGATGGTGTGGCCGGGGTTCGCAATTTTCTGGGCCTGGCCCTCTTCCGGAAATTGCTGTCCGACCTGGGCGAACCCCTGGAATTTCATGCCCCCACCATAAACCATGGGTTCCAGCGGCAGGAAGAAATTAAATCGTATATTCAAAAGAACCTACCGGCTTTGGTGACAACTGCAACCCCGGACGACTCTTTTTCACCCGGCCAGGCAGCTGCCCAGCTAAAGCTAATCATTACCCGACTGGGTGGCAGCCATGACCGTTAGCGTTTACTTTAGCACTGGATTGCGGCAAGAAGATTCCGTCGGCTACGACTATGCCATAGGGGTGGCACCAACTTCCCTGAAAATGACGGTGCACCACAATCTCGGGCTTTTGGGCACGGCGTCCGTTCCTCTGCCGGACGAAGTTTTGACCTTTTTGTTAACCAGCCTCGGGGTGTGGGCGGCGGACAAGGTGTCGCCCCGCCAGCAGGCGCCGGATGTCTGGACCCGCCGGCTGCGACTGTCCTGCCCGGCGGCGGGGTGGGCGGAGGTCCTGCCGGAGTTGTCTTCCCTGGCAGGTTTTCTCACTGGCGATGACTGGTCCCTGGAGGCCAGAGAGGTGCCGCCGGTATTGCAAATCCCCTCGAAACCAGGCGATTCCTGGCAGCCGGATTGTGTCTGTCTACTTTCCGGCGGCGTCGACTCTCTTGCCGGGGCCATCGATCTCTTGGAGGCAGGTCACCGGGTCCTGCTCGTCAGCCATTATGATTTCGGCCAACTGGCCGGTTCGCAAAACCTCTTGACCGAAGGGCTGACCCAGCATTACGGCCCGGAATTGGTCCGCCGTTGGGGCTTTCGGGTCCAGTTCGAGGCCCCGGAACTGAGCCTGCGCAGCCGTTCCCTGTTATTTATCTCCCTGGGGGTGGCCGCGGCTGCGGTCTGGGGCCGGGTCCTCCCCCTCTATATCCCGGAAAATGGCTGGATCAGCCTCAATCCGCCCCTGACTGGCAACCGCCTGGGCAGCTACAGCACCCGCACCACCCACCCTTACTTCATCTCTAACTTAAAGCGATTCTTGGTTTCGGTGGGCATTCCCACCGACCTGGTTAATCCGTTTCAATATGTGACCAAAGGTGAGATGCTGGCCCAGAGCCGCAATCCCACACTGCTCCGGACGTTGCTGCCTTATTCCATCTCCTGCGCCCATCCGGTGGCGTCCCGGTGGAAAAAGGACCGCCAGGGCAATTGCGGTTACTGTTTCCCCTGTCTCATGCGCCGGGCGGCTCTACACTCAGTGGGCTGGGATGAGGGGCAGCAATACCTCTACGACGTCCTCAAACAGCCGGAAGTGTTAGCCAGCCGGGCTCGGGGGGCCGATCTGCGCAGCCTGCTCTATCTGCTCAGTCAGTGGCACCGCAACCCCCAACCGCAGCAGCTCCTCTGGCAAACCGGCCCCCTGCCCGGCGGCGCGAAGAGAGACAGAAACTGGTCCCCCTGGTCGCAAATGGGCTTAGTGAAATGAGCCGGTGGTTAGAGAAGAAGGGGGAGATTTTTTAGGAGTTACTTAAGGTTTTTAGAATAGTCTCCGTAGGGGAAAATGTCCGGATAGCCCGCTGAAAATAAACCTGTTCAGTCACAGAACGTATTTGCCTAAAAATGTGGTGGCTGAAGGACTATCCTTGATTCATAACCAACGTCCGGGGGTAAGGCCTCTGAGGCAGCAGCCGCCACCGCCAGTTGATCGCAGCGTTCGTTTTCGGCGTGGCCGTCATGTCCTTTGATCCAGTGGAAGGCAACTTGATGGCGGGAACAGAGTTCAAGGACTTTTTCCCATAAATCCGGGTTCTTGGCTTTTTCCTCCCTGGTTCGCATCCAGTTTTTGGCCTTCCACCTGGTGACCCAGCCTTTGGTCATGGCATTGACCACATACTGCGAGTCGCTGAAGAGATCAACCTGACACCTGGTCTTCAGGGCGCTCAAGGCGGCGATGGCGGCCATGATCTCCATGCGGTTGTTGGTGGTCAGGCGATAGCCGCCGGAGAGTTCTTTGCGGTGGCTGCCGTAGATCAGGACGGCGCCATAGCCACCCGGACCTGGGTTGCCCAGGCAGGCGCCGTCGGTGTAGATGGTGACTTTTTTGGGAGGTTTATTCATACGGATAATGTCATCTCTTGCTTCATAGCTTCACAAACTGTTTTGCTCTTGACTGGCGGGCGCATTTGGGGCAGAGACGGCGGAGGACGAATTTTTCCATGGTTTGATCGCTGCGGCTGGTGACATAGTCCAGATAGCGGGCTGGGACAAAGGATTCGCCACACTGGTGGCATTGGGGGGTTTCAAGCCGGCTGAGAATGGTACCGCAGAGGCGCACCTCCCGGTAATCGGGACCTTCGATATAGTCGATGGCATTGGTGGGGCAGGCCTGGGCGCAGGCGCCGCAAGCAATACATCGATCCACGGCTCGGTGATAGTCGCTGAGGATGCGTTTGGTGTCGCTGATGCCCTTAAAATCCAGGGCCTCCACCTGCATTTTCTCCTGGCAGACCAGAGCGCAGGCGCCGCAATGGATACAGACATCGCAGCGCAGGCAGCGGGCGGCCTCGGCACTGGCTTCGGCGGCGGTAAAAGGCAATTCCACGGAGCCGAAGGTCTGGCGGCGCTGGGCCGGGTCCACCAAAGGCACCGGACGGCGTTGGTTGGCGATCTTGGCAGCCGCAGGCACGGCCTGAAAAGGTTCGAGACCGCGTTTCACCGGTTGAATCCTGGGCGGCGGACCTGAGCCGCCGGAGAGGAAATGATGGATTTCGGCGGCGGCCTGTTTGCCGGCGGCGATGGCCTGCACTACGGAGGCCGGGCCGGTGACGGCGTCGCCGCCGGCAAAGATATCCGGAATGGAACTGCGACAGCTGTCCCCTTCCGTGACCACGGTGCACCACCTGGTAGTTTGCCACCGGGTGCTGAGGAAAGAAACAGAAATCCGGCTGCTGGCCGATGGCGGTGATGACGGCCCCGACCTCCAATCTGAAGTTGCTGTCCGGGATGGGCAGGGCACGGCGGCGGCCGCTGCTATCGGCTGACCCTAATTGTGCCCGCAGGCATTCCAGGTAAGAAACCCGTCCCTGGTCACCCCTGATTTTAATGGGGATGGTCAAGAAGTGGATCTGGACGCCTTCCTCCAGGGCCTGATCTACCTCCTCGGAGCGAACCGGCATTTCTGTCCGGGTGCGGCGATAACAGACATGAACTTCCCGACAACCCAACCGAATACAGGTGCGGGCGGCGTCCATGGCGGAGTTGCCGCCACCGATGACAACTACTTTGTCTGAGGGTTTGAGCGGTTTTCCTAAAAATACTTCCCTTAAGAAGGTAATGGTATCGTACACTTGGGGAAGTCATTTTCTCCTTCGATGTTGAGCTTATAGCCCAAATGGGCGCCGGTGCCCAGGAAGAAGGCTTCGTAGCCTTGGGCCCGCAGTTCGTCCAGGGTGATGTCCCGGCCCACTGCAACACCGGTGCGGATTTTCACCCCCAAAGAGAGAATGATATTGATCTCCTGGCGGACAACTGCCCGGGGCAGGCGGAATTTCGAGATACCGGCAACCATAAGTCCGCCCGGTTGCGGGAGGGATTCGAAGACCGTGACTTCATTGCCTTCTAGAGCTAAGTAATAGGCGCAACTCAACCCGGCGGGACCCGAGCCGATGACCGCCACTTTGTGACCGTTGCAGGCGGCCGGCGGCGGTGGCTGCAGGGAACCGTAGTTACTCACCCATTCGGCCACAAAGGCTTTGAGATAGCGGATATTGACCGGGTCATCCAGGTGGCTGCGAACGCACACTTGCTCACAGGGATGTTGGCAGATGAGGCCGCACACCCAAGGGAAGGGGTTATCCAGGCGGATAACCTCCCAGGCTTCCTGATAACGCCCCTGGGCTACTAACGCCAGGTAACTGGGAATATCGATAAAAACCGGACAGGCCAGTTGACAGGGAGCCGGTGGAATATCCTCTGCCCGAAGCTTATCTCCCAGTGGTGGGAGGGGTATAATAGTTTGGCCAGGCGGTGAGGATTCGGTCAAAGCTGACCTCCGGTTCGTTTATGATCTAGTTCTTATCGAAAATTTTCCTTATTGGCTCACAGGGAAGCCACCTGCCCCTCTGAGATGAATTTATTTTCGAGAACCGCTATCTTTGCGAGACTATTTCAATAACTCGACACCGGAGAAAACCCTACTCCTCTGTCTGAAATAGCAACTTCTTTACGGGTTGGCAAATTTTTGCGCTTTCTGGGAGCGGGCGCATTTGGGGCACAGGCGTCGCAGCACCTGCTTACCCATGACCGCGTCACTGTGACGGGTGACATAGCTTAAATACCGGGAGGGCGCGAAGGGAGCGCCACAGGATTGACATTTGAGGATCTTGAGTTGGTTTAAAATGGTGCCACACATCCTGACCTCCCGGCGATCCACTGCCTCCAGAAACTCAATGGCATTCGTAGGACAGGCTAAGGCGCAGGCGCCGCAGGCGATACAACGTTCAGCAGAGCGCTGGTAGTCGCCGAGGATGCGCTCGGTGGCACTGACTGGCATAAACTCCAGGGCATGCACCTTCATAATATCCCGGCAGACACTTTCGCAGGTGCCGCAACGAATACAGACATCGCACCGCAGACAGCGTCTGGCCTCTTTCTGGGCTTCGGCTTCGGTGTAACCCAATTCAATGGGACAAAAATCCAGGATGCGGTCATGGGGGTCAAGTTGAGTCATGGCCACCCTGCCGTGGGCGATCTTTTCCACAGCCAACATATTAAAGAAAGGTACATTCTGGCGTCTAACCGCCTGGACTTGAGGGACTTCCCCCTGGGCTTGGGACAAATAATGATCGATGCTATAAGCGGCCTGTTTGCCAGCGGCAACGGCCCCAACAACTATTGACGGACCGGTTACGGCATCACCGGCCGCGAAAACCCCGGGCCTCGTGGTGGCCATAGTCTTGGGATCGACTTGGATCAAACCCCGGGGGGTGCTCGCGATGCCATCCTCCGGACTAAGAAACCCAAGGTCAACTTTCTGGCCGATGGCAAAGATTACCGCGTCACCTTCAGAAATCATGACCTGATCTTCAAAATAGGTGGGGGAAAATCTCCCCTGGCTATCGAAGACCCGTTCCACTTTTCTCACTTTGATGCCGGTGACTTTGCCATCTCGGGTTAAAATCTCTTTAACGCCCCAGCGGTTAAAAATATCGATGCCCTCTTCGAGGCCCTCTTCGATTTCCCACTGGGAGGCGGGCATCTCTTCCATAGATTCCAGAGAAAACATGGTAACTCGAGCCGCACCCTCCTCCAATGAAACCCGGGCCACCCGCAAAGAGACTCGGGCCACATCAATGGCCACGTTTCCGCCACCGATAACAATAACCCTTTTGCCCCGGGTGGGAGATTTGCCCGTTAGCGAAACTTCCCTTAAAAACTCCACGCCCCAATAGACGCCTTCGGCCTCGGCGCCCGGGACAGGCAGACGAACAGAGTCCTGGGCCCCTACTGCCAGGAACACAGCCTCAAACCCCTCCCGGGTCATGAGATCATTAACACTGCGCCCCGGTCCGATGGGAGAGTTAAGGTGGATTTCCACACCCATACCGGTAATATTATCAACCTCCTTTTGGAGAATATCCCGGGGCAGGCGGTAAGCCGGGATACCCCATCCTGGAGTACCGCCTGCTATACCCATGGCTTCAAATATGGTCACCTGGTAGCCCTTGAGAGCCAGATAATGAGCCGCCGACAATCCGGCCGGACCCGAGCCGACGATGGCCACTTTATGGCCATTGGTCGGGGCCGGTTGGAGGGGGGCATAGCTGGCATGGTTGGTACACCACTCTGCCACAAAGGCCTTGAGATTCTTGATATTTATCGGGTTGTCCAGAAAAGCTCGCATACAGGCCGATTCGCAGGGGTGGGGGCAGACCAGGCCGCAGACCCAGGGAAAAGGATTGTCCTGGCGGATTACTTCCAAAGCTTCCTGATAGCGGCCATGGGCCACCAGCGCCAGATAGCTGGGAATGTCGATATGCGTCGGACAGGCCTGATGGCAGGGCGCCGGTGGAATTTGTTCAGGTTTGAGTTTCTCCCCTAAAGGGGGCAATGGCACAATTGTCTCGTGTTTATCTAGTCTTTCATCCACTTTTTATCTCTGGGTTGAGCTCATAGAGCCAGATGATGAAGATTCATGAATCTTCAAGAAATTTTAGTAATTAACATATGAAATTATAACTTAAAAGCCACCGCCTTGGCGAACCGTTCCCGACGGGTAGGGTCCAATTGATCGGCAGTGCCGAAACTCAAGCAATGGGTGACGCACTTGGTTACACAGGCGGGCTTTAGACCCTGGTCAACCCGGTCCATACAGTAATCACATTTCACCACCTTGCCGATATCCTGATTCCACTGTGGGGCGCCCCAGGGACAGGCAGTAATACAACATTTACAGCCCACACAAAGAGCATGTTCCACAAAGACGATGCCGTCTTCAGGGCGCTTGCGCATGGCACCGGTGGGGCACACCGAGACACACCAAGGTTCGTCACAGTGGAAGCACGGCATAAAAACAAAAGCCATTTGGGGGAGACGGTTAACCATTTTGGGGCCCACCGAAATGATCTGGCACAGCCGTGGTCCCACGTCTAATCCCTTGTTACTCTTGCAATGCACTTCACAGCTCAAGCAGCCGATGCAATTTTTCTGATCCTGTAAAAGAAAATATTTACTCATGGTTTCCTCATGAAATGGGACGAACTTGAACGAGATTTTCATCCAGAGCCGGGCTGCCACCGATTTGGTCATTCAGGTTAGCCTGAAGCATGCCGTCGGCAGTGCCTTTTTGGTAGCTTCGGGATTGAGCCGATACTTGCTTGCCGAAGCCATGGAGCATAAAAACCATCTCCGGATGGATGAAATCCGTCACTTTGGCCCTGATTCTGGAAGTAGCTTGTGAGGAGGACAATTCCACATAATGCCCGTCTTTGATGCCCAAACGGTCAGCCGCAGACATGTTCAACCATAAAACATTTTCCGGCACCAACTCATTTAAGTAAAGATTATTCTGGGTGGAAACATGCGTGTGCACGGCGCAGCGACCCACAGACAACCAGAATGAGTCTGTTGGCGGCGTCGGCACCGGCACATACGGCGGGAAGGAAGGGAAGCCCGCATTTTCCAGGAGAGAGCTGACCAATTCGATTTTGCCGGAAGGCGTTTTGAACTTCAACCCTTCTTGCCGGTCCCACCAGATAGCTTTATCGCTGAGAACCACAAAGCCTTTAGAGTCAAAATCCTCTCTTTTGACCCCCAGGTCTTTGAGCTGAAAATCCCAGATATCCTCAATACTATTATAGGGAAAATAGTGGGCCAAATCCAGGCGGGCGGCAAGTTCTTTGAGGATGAGCCAGCATGGTTTCGTATTATACCTTGGTGAGACGGCCGGACGACGCATAAGCAACTGCGGCTTTAAGCCGGAAGCCACCTGAATGGAATCGCCCCGTTCTAAATACATTGATTCGGGTAAGACGACATCAGCATACCAGGCGGTGGAGCTGAAATTAACTTCGATGCTAACAATAAGATCGAGCTTGTCCAGTGCTTTGTAGGTGGTGGCACTGTCTGGGATGGATTCAATAACCTCAAAACGATTGGCAAAGAGAGCCTTGATGGGATAAGGGTCTTCATGCAAAATAGCCGTGGCCAGACTTTGGGGATTACCGTGGGAAACGTCGGCCAGGGGAAATTTAGCCAAACCGGTGCCGTCGAATCTGGGGGCAGTAATTTTGGGGAAGTCCTGGTTGACGTATTTGCCGACATCACCCCGGCCGGCAGCTTTAGGTCCTTTTTTGATAAAAAGACCTCCGGGGGCTTCAATGCTACCCATCAAGGCATTTAAGATAAGCAAGGACCGGCGGAAATAAATCTCATTGGTATGATGCGCCGCCCGCCAGCCGTAGTGAAAGATGACAGCGGGTTTGACCGCGGCGACTTCCCGGGCCAAAGTTCTGATTTCGTCCGCAGGAATCCCAGTTTCGGCCTCAGCCCACTCTGGAGTATACGGAGCCACAAAAGCCTGCAACTCCTCCAGGCCGGTAACCCAGCGGTGGACGTAGTCGGCATCATAGAGGTTTTCCTGGAGAATAGTGTGGATCAGAGCGTAATTCAGGGCCAGGTCGGTCCCGGACGGATCATCCAATAACGTTGGGCTTTGGAGGCCGTCACAGTCACCCGCGGGTCGATATCGGAGTTTGGCTCCCTTGGCCAAGGCGCTGAGCAGTTGGTTGACGCCCTTTATTTCCAGGGCCTCAAAGATATTGCGGCCATACATAACGATATGCTTGGTATTGGCGTAATCAAGGCCGATGTCAGCGTCCGTATAACCGGTAAGGCTGCGGCAGGCTGTGTTGGCGGAACCCTTACAGAGGGCGTCATGGGTGAAGTGATTGGGGGAGCCCAGTGCCTTCATAAAGGTTTTGCTAATGTGGGTGTTTAAGTTGGTCCGTTCCCCGAAGAGGACGCTTTGACTGCCATGATGGGCGATTATTTCTCGTAGTTTCACGGCCACATATTCCAGGGCCTCATCCCAGGAGGTTTTGCGCCATTGGCCACTGCCCCGGGGACCCGTGCGAATCATGGGGTGCTGC
>CAVPJB010000016.1:0-8660 GCA_963705135.1 uncultured delta proteobacterium | reverse complement strand
CCATAAATCCGACAAGTTTTTTCATTCAGAAAATCCTCCTTTGAGTAGTATGTTGTTTTTAGTTAGAAATATGTTCGCTTATTATTAATAATCTATGATTCAAGGAGCGTCACAGGAACTATTCTTGTTCCGGCTTAATTTGGTAAGATCTTTGGCAGGACTAATTATCTCAGGGGCCAACCTTCAAGTTTCTTATCTTCACAGCAATTCCTGAACTTTTGTGCTTAGCGTAACATCTTAGAGTTTTAATTTAATAATCTGTTGTTTTGTTGGTGCGAGCCAAGTGTTAGAAAATTGTAAAAAGTGGGAGGAGTTATGGCTGGACGGGAAGATGGAGCGTAAAAACGCTGCCCTGGCCTAAGGTGCTGTCCACAGTCACCCAGCCATCATGGGCCTGGGCAATGTGCTTGACGATGGCCAACCCTAAGCCGGTGCCGCCGACCTTACGGCTGCGACTGGGATCCACCCGGTAAAACCGTTCAAACAAGCGGGGGAGATGTTCCATGGCAATACCCCGGCCCTGGTCGCGCACCCGAATAAGGACTTTTTCACCGGCCGTCTCAGCCTCAACCTTCACTGTGGTCTCCGGGGGGCTGTATTTCACGGCATTGTCAATGAGGTTAACCACCGCCTCTTCCAGTAAAGGGGGGTTTATATAGGCCTGGAGGCCATCCGGGCAGTTTAAGACAATGTTAATATGTTTTTCCGCCGCTCTGACTTCACTGATCTGAATAGCGGCCTGGAGCACGGCTTTGACGGGCTCCAAAGAGATGCTGACCTCACCTTCTTCCTCCTCCTGCTCGATGCGGGAGAGGGTGAGGAGATCTTCGATAATTTGATTCAAGCGGTCAGCCTGCCGGGCCATAATTTGGAGGAAAGGCAAAGCATTTTCCGGTTCATGAATGGCCCCGGATTGCAGAGTTTCGATGAAGCCCTTGATAGAGGTGATGGGGGTACGCAGTTCGTGAGAGACATTGGCCACAAAATCCCGCCTGACCCGCTCCAGACGACGCATGCGCGTAACGTCGTTCATGACCAGGAGAACGCCGATGGCTTTGCCCTGGGAGTCCAACAGTTTGGTGCCGTGCAGTTGAATAAAACGCTCACTTAACTTGTGAAGAACGATCTCACCCTCCGCCGGTGCTGCGGCAGCTCTGGTCTGCTGAAGAAAACGCTGGAGCTCTTTGTTCCGGATTATCTCCTGGATGCTCTGATTTTTCACCGTTGCCGGGTTAACCATGAGGAGGCGTCCGCCTGCCTTATTCAGGGTAATGAGCCGGTCGTTATTATCCACGGCCACCACTCCCTCCACCATACTGGAGAGAATTGCCTCCTGTTCCTGGCGTTGCTGCATAATAGTCCGAAAACGGTCATCCAGTTGCGCCGCCATATAATTCAGGGCCTCGGCCAGTTTGGCCAGTTCCTCAGATTCAGGCACCGGTACCTTGCTGCTTAAATCGCCTCGGGCAAACCGCTCGGCCCCCCGGTTGATTTCCGCCAGAGGACGGCTCAATCGGCGTGTAATGAATAGAATGACTGCGGCAGCCAGCAAAACAATGACCAGGCCGCCGGAAATAATTTTGAGATATATCTCCCACAGAATTTTGTCAACATACGTTACGGGCAGGGCAGTCCGGAGAATCCCGATAATCCCATCGTGATCCTTGATCGGCAGGGCCAGATAGATCATGCGTTCATCTAAGGTGTAGCTGCGCCGGGTGGAGACGCCGACGTCACCTTTGAGGGCTTCTTGAAATTCCGGCCGGTCACTGTGGTTGTCCATTTTTTCGGGATCATAAGCGGAGTCCCCCACCACGTTGCCGTCAGGCAACAGCACCGAAAACCGGATATCGGTTTGCTTGCCTAAAAATTTGACTACCGCATCGATTTGGGAGAAATTTTTTCCGATCAAGAGCGGATGGAGTTGCGGCTCCACCAGGCGGGTTTGTTTGAGGAGATTGGTGGTAAGCTGCTCCAGGTAAAGCTGCCGCCAGAACTTGGTCACATAGACGGTTGTAGCCAGCAGCGAAATGAAGGTGATGAATAAAAAAGGTGGGAAGAGTTGCCAGATTAATTTTTTACGTCGCATGAGGTTATTCTTTAAAGCGGTAGCCTACCCCTCGCACAGTCTCGATATAATCGCCGCATACCCCCAGTTTTTTCCTCAAACCCACCACCTGGACATCCACGGACCGGTCCGAAACCGGATAATCATCGCCATGAACCCCATTGACGATTTGAGTGCGGGTAAAGACCCAGCCGGGACGCCGGGCCAGCATATGCAGGAGACGAAACTCAGTGACGGTTAAATCAGCCGGCTGGGCCTGGACCAGGACCTCATGCCGACCGGGGTGAATTACCAGATCATGGATGGTAAGGGGGGCACTCTCGGAAACGGTCTCTGCGGCCCGGCGCCGGAGCACTGCCCGCAGGCGGGCGATCAAGACCCTGGGACTGAATGGTTTGGTAATATAATCGGCGGCGCCCAACTCCAGGCCGCTGACAATATCAGCCTCCTCGCCTTTGGCGCTCAACATGATGATGGGGACGTGCTGGGTCTTGGGATCCTGCTTGAGCAGGCGGCAGACCTCCAAACCGTCGACCCCCGGCAGCATCAGATCCAGCAGGATAATATCCGGTTGGGCCGAACGGGCCGACCTCAGAGCTTCTTCCCCGGAAGCCACCGTGGTCACACGATAGCCGTCTTTAACCAGATTATAGCGGACCAACTCGAGGATGTCTTCCTCGTCGTCCACCACCAGAATATGTTCTTTGGCCATTAACTGCCTCCCTGAAAAAACAAATTATTAGAAGTTTTTCATGAAATTGTTAGAAAGGCACAATAGTTTTGTTAGCTTTTCGTGCAGAATGAGGTTAATGACCATGAAATCCAGTGCTAAAAAGGCTTCTCAGTCTCGCAATGGTATCAAATGGAAGAATAATTCATTATAAAAATTTGTCAAGAATTTTGCCAGAGTTCCAGCCTGGCGACCTTGATCCGGGAAATATTAGTTTTACATATTGAAACTGTTAGTATATTGTTAGAAATGGACGCATGGTCACCTTTTATGTCAGTGAGGCTCCAACAAAGAAGTAAAAATCTTGGCGATGGGGGAATAGGTTGCCTTGCAGCGCGAACACGTCAGCCGAAAATTTGAAAATGAACTCCAAAACTTGCGCAACAAAATTTTAAGTTTGGGAGAGATGGTGGCCAATGCCATTGCCCAGGCTTGCAGCAGTCTGGAATCCTGGGAAGAAGGGCCGGCGCTGGCGACGATTGAAGGAGATCACCAGGTTAATTCCCTGGAGGTTGACATTGATGAGTCGTGTCTGACCATGATAGCCCTGTATCAACCCGCGGCCACGGATCTCCGATTTATCACCACTGCCATGAAGGTCGTCACCACATTGGAGCGCATCGGCGATCTGGCGGGCAATATCAGCCATTATGCCCTGGATTTGATAGCAGCCATGGAAAATACCATCGACTTAACCCCCCAACTGACCATGGCGGTCAAGGCCCAGGAATTGCTAAACACCAGTCTCAGGGCCTTCATTGATTGGGACGTTGAGTTGGCCCTGCAAACGGCTCGGGGCGATCAGACTATTGACAAAATTTATCAAGACAGCCTGTGGACTGCGGTGGAGCGGATGCAAGGCCAGGATTTGCAAACGATGCATAATATTATGCGGACCTTTATGATCTCAAAATTTTTAGAGCGCATCGGCGATCATGCCGTGCACATCTGCGAGATGGTGGTCTTCATGGTAAAAGGCCGTATTATCCGTCACCAAAAGGCGACCCTGGACTATCTTGATGAAGAGTTTCACTAATTGCAACAGATGTGCCTGGGTATCCCGGCTGCTCATTATGTTCTTGGCGGCAGGTCTGGCGCTGGGCTGCGGTCAAAGGGACAGGCAGGGACAGACCTTGACCGTTGCCGGGTCAACGTCGGTGCAGCCTTTTGCCGAAAAGCTGGCGGAAGTTTATATGCAAGATCACCCGGATCTGCTGATCAATGTCCAGGGTGGCGGTTCCAGCGCCGGCATTATGGCGGTGCAGCAGCGGGCGGCAGAAATCGGAGCATCCTCCCGGGAGTTGAACGCGGCGGAAAAAAATCTTTTTGAAACGGTTATAGCCTGGGATGGCATCGCGGTCATCGTTAATCCCGCTTGTGGGTTGGACAATCTTTCTTTAGAAAATCTACGGAAGATTTTTGATGGCAAGATGGACAATTGGGCGGCTTTGGGTCTGAAGCCGCATGGCATGCATGTCATCACCCGGGAAGAAGGCTCGGGCACTCGCACCGCATTTGAAGAACTGGTGATGAAAAAAACGGAAATCACCCAGGCGGCGTTGGTGCAAGATTCCAACGGCGCAGTCCGGGAGATCGTGGCCACTGACCCATATGCCATCGGCTATATTTCCTGCGGTTTGGTGAATAACCAGGTGAAGGCTCTGGCCATCAATGGCGTTAGCCCAACCGGTGAAAACATCAAGAAAAATACTTATACACTGACCCGTCGATTTTTATTCGTGACCCTGGATAAGCCCATGGGAATATTGAAAAACTTTAACGACTTTGTGCTTAGCCAGAAAGGTCAGCTGGTTCTGGAAACAGAGGGACTGATAGGGGTCCACTAGCGTCAAGATTATGAGCAAGGAAAAGCTGATTGAAAAAGTGCTGATGATGTTGGCATTTTCTGCCATCGGCTCTTTGTTGCTGATTACTATTTTCATTTTCATGGAAGGCTTACCAGTAATCATTAAAACTGGGGTGGGAAATTTTATTTTTGGGGCTCATTGGGCTCCCACCAAGGGTCATTTTGGCATTTTCGCCATGATCCTGTCTTCCATCTATGTAACTCTGGGGGCCCTGATTTTAGGGGTACCTCTGGCGTTGGCCTGCGCCATCGTTTTGGCGGAATTTTCGCCGCCATATCTGACCCGCATCCTGAAACCCACCATTGAACTCCTGGCTGGCATTCCATCCGTCGTCTATGGTTTTTTAGGGGTGGTTCTCCTGGTTCCGCTCATTCGCGATTATCTGGGCGGTCCCGGACTGTCGCTACTGGCGGCGGCGCTGATTTTGGGAATTATGATTCTCCCCACGGTGATCAGCATCTCCATCGATGCCATTAATGCCGTCCCCGGCATCTATCGGGAAGGCTCCATCGCTTTGGGGGCCACGCAGTGGCAGACGGTGCGCAAATTGGTGCTGCCGGCGGCACGGTCCGGGATTATTACGGCCATCATCTTGGGGATGGGGCGGGCCATTGGCGAGACCATGGCAGTCATTATGGTGGCCGGCAATGCTTTGAAAATCCCCACTTCCATTTTAGATCCAGTCCGCACTTTGACCAGCAATATCGCCTTGGAACTGGGATATGCCTCCGGGGCGCACCGGGAGGCATTGTTTGCCACCGGCATCGTGCTGTTTATTATCATCATGATTCTCAATACCACGGCGACACTGATTACCGGGCGGAAGTAGGTCGGATTTATGCGGATGGACCCTTTCCTGACGGAACGGCTGGTAAAAAGCCTGCTTTGGTGTCTGACCGGGTTGACCCTCTTTTTCCTTATCTTCATCATCGCCTTCATTTCCATTAAGGGTTTGCCGCAGGTCACCTTGCATTTTTTGTTTGACGATATTGAGGATATGGGGCGGGCTGGGGGGATTTTTCCCACCATCGTCACCACCATCTTTCTCAGCCTGGTGGCCTTAACGGTGGCTTCACCTTTAGGGGTGGGGACTGCCATTTATTTAACGGAATATACCCGGGAAGGCTGGGTTACCCGCATGATCCGTTTCGGGGCCGAATGCCTGGCGGGGGTGCCCTCGATTATCCTCGGTCTGTTCGGTTTTGTCTTGTTTGTTATCAAGTTCAAGTTCGGTTGGTCCATGCTTTCCGGGGGGCTGAGCCTGGCGATCATGGTGCTGCCCACCATCATCCGCACCAGTGAAGAAGCCCTGAAAGCAGTTCCCAAGGAATACCAGGATGTTTGTTTTTCCTTGGGAATAAGTAAATGGCAGGCCGTCACCAGAGTAGTGTTGCCGTGCGCCCTGCCGGGGATCATGACCGGCATCGTGTTGAGTATTGGCCGCTCCATCGGAGAAACCGCGGTGGTGCTGTTCACCGCGGGCGCCTCTTTGCGTACGCCAACAACCCTTTTTGACTCCGGTCGCTCCATGGCAGTGCATTTTTACATCCTGGCCCGGGAAGGGCTCTCCATGCCCAACGCCTATGGTACTGCGGCTATTTTGATTATTTCCATATTGCTGATTAATATCACCGCTTATAGCCTGATGCAGCGGTTTCTACAGAGATACAGTTGATAGCGGTTTAAAAAACGAGATGAACGCAGTCAAAATCCAGGTGCGCGACCTGACCTTTTTTTACGGGCAACACCGAGCCATCGACGCGCTGCAATTGGAGGTCAATCAGGGAGAGATTCTTGGCCTGATGGGGCCGGCCAAAAGCGGTAAGACAACGTTTTTGCGGGTGCTCAATCGGATGTGCGATCTGGTTCCCGGCAGCCGGGTGCAAGGAGCCGTTTGGTTGGACGGCGAAGACATTTTGCAGCCCGAGTGCGACGTCGATGCATTGCGGCGGCGGGTGGGTATGGTTTTTGCGAAACCGGTGCCATTGCCGCGCTCAATTTATGAGAACCTGGCCTTTGGGCCCCGACTCCAAGGGAAGAAATCCAAAGCGGATCTGGAGGAACTGGTGGAACATAGCTTAAAGGCAGGCCAACTTTGGGAGGAAGTCAAAGACCGGCTCCACGATTCCGCCCTCAAACTTTCGGGGGGGCAACAACAACGCCTTTGCCTGGCTCGAACTTTGGCTATGCAACCGGAAGTTATCCTCCTGGATGAACCCACCAGCGGCCTGGATCCCATCTCCACGGCCCGTATCGAAGAAACGCTCGCGGGTACTTAAAAAAGATTTTACTATTATTTTGGTGAGCAATAACACCAAACAGATCGCCCGGTGTTCGGATAAAGTGGCCTTTATGCTCATGAGCCGCCTGGTGGAATATGGTGTTACGCCCGAAGTCTTTATGGTGCCCAAAAACAAGCAGACCGATGATTACATTTCCGGACGGTTTGGCTAAAGAAAGGGAAAAGGCAAAAGGGGAAAGGAAAGGGGAAGGGAAGATGGCAATCAGGAGAAATAACAGATCATGGACTTTAGCTGGTAGTTAATGGTCACTATGTCGACAGATATTATCACCGTACGCCATTTAGATCTATACTACGGCCGGTCCCAGGCCCTGAAAAATATTAATGTCTCTTTTACCCGGCAGCGCATTACGGCGCTCATTGGACCCTCCGGCTGCGGCAAGTCCACGCTGCTGCGAGTCTTAAACCGGATGAATGATCTCATTGACGGGGTTTCCATCACCGGCCAGGTGCTCATCGATGGGGATAATATCTATCACCGGGACACCAATTTAATTCAACTGCGCAAGAAAGTGGGCATGGTTTTTCAGCGTCCGAACCCCTTCCCGCTGTCAATTTACGAAAATATGATCTATGGACCGACGCTGCATGGACGACCTGGGAAAAAGAAGCTGGAAGAGATCCTGGTCCGATCATTGGAAGCAGTGCATCTGTGGCAGGAGTTGCAAGACCGTTTGCCCCAGTCGGCACTTGCCCTGACGGAAGAGCAGCAGCAGCGTCTCTGCATCGCCCGCCTGCTGGCAGTGGAGCCGGAAATTCTTCTGATGGATGAGCCGTGTTCGGCGCTGGACCCCCTGGCCACCCTGCAGTTGGAAGAGTTGATGCAGGAGTTGGCCAAAGCATACACCATCATCATCGTGACGCACAACATGCAGCAAGCAGCCCGGGTGTCCACCGACACCGGATTTATGCTCCTGGGTGACCTGGTGGAATTCGGCCCCACTTCAGCCATCTTCACCCGCCCCCAGGACAGCCGGACGGAAGATTAGATTCCCGGGAAGTATGGGTGATATTGTAATCATGAACTAAACGCTTCGCATGGAAGTTAAACAACGCAATTCCCCTTTAACAACCCTTCCGACAAGTGCAAACCTTTCAGAATAAAAATCTCCAGCCTTTTTCCTCGTCTTCCCAGATAGATACGTGTAGCTTCCTCTATAAATCCAGATCCAACCAGGAGGAAAACCATACCACCCTGCGTTACACTCACATAACCGAACGGCTGGTCCAGAAACTGGTGAGTCCTCTGGATATGATCCAGCCCACCTTGTGAAAGGGGCTGCCCCATGCCCAGACCAGCCCTGGAGGTGGCCCAGATTTTTCGCCACCATGGTCCAGAGTATCGGCAAAACCATGGTCTCAGCCCGGAGCAGCACCAGGCCAGGCGGGATATTGAACGGTGCCGAACTTCCTCCTTAGGCAGCTCAAACGGAAAAAATGGGTCGTCTACTTCAAAGAGCTTTTTTAATGGCTCCCAGAAAGCCTATCATTACCTTAGCTGCTACACCCACCGGGTGGCGATTTCCAATCATCGACTGGTTAGCCTGACTTATGGCAAGGTCACCTTCCGAGCCAGGGACAATAGCCGACCCGGCCAGCAGAGGCTGGTGACTACCACCGCCCAGGAGTTTATCCGTCGCTTTCTTGCACATCCTTTCTTCGGCTAATGGTTTCCTACATTCTGCTCTCGAG
>CAVPJB010000015.1:0-213753 GCA_963705135.1 uncultured delta proteobacterium | reverse complement strand
ACGAAAAACAGGCTTTACAGGTCGTCCTTCCAGAAATTTATCTATTCCCTCATCCAGAGCCCGGCGATACATCATCAGAGCCTCATCAATGGCCTCAACGGTGCGGTCAATGTCTTGATCGCGGTGGGAATAACTTACCACCATGGAAGGCATGATCAGGCCCCTTTTAATGGTCTCCTGCAAAAATAAGGTGCGGAAAGGTTGAGACGGGTTTTTATCCTGGTCCAAGGTAGCGTAAACCAGATTAGAAGGTCGGCCCAGTACCTGGAAATAGTCTTGCAGGTGGTGGGCCGCGATGCTTTGCTGGACGCCCCGGGTCAGCCGTTCTCCCTGCCGGTGGAGAGTCTCCACCACCGGTTCTGCTTCATAAATCTGCATCGTTGCCAGGGCGGCAGCCAGGGCATGATTTTCCGCGCCATAAGTTTGGGAGAGTAAGAAAACACGCTCCCGGTCATGCTGGAGGCCGCCCAATTCCATTATTTCTCTCTTACCCACCAGCACCGAGACCGAAAAGCCATTCCCTAGAGCCTTGCCGAAGGCGGATAGGTCCGGTACGATGCCATACAGATGCTGGGCCCCATGGAGGTCCAGGCGAAAGCCGGTGATAATTTCATCGAGAATAAAAACCGCCCCGTGTTTGTGACATACATCTATTACCTTTTGGAGGAAACCATCCGCCGGCTCTTCGGTCTTCTGGGCTTCCATGATCAGGCAGGCGATCTGGTTGGGATAATTTGCAAAGAGTGCCTCGAGGCTGGTTATATCGTTGTAACGGAATTTGACCGTGAGCCTCTTGATGGCCTCCGGGATGCCGGCCGACATAATTGTACATGCCGATGAACCAGTCGTCGGTGGAAAAGAAGGGATGGTCGGCACATATGGCCACCAGATCACGGCCTGTAAAGGCCCGGGCCAGTTTAACCGCGGCGGTGGTGACGTCGGAGCCATTCTTGCCGAATTTTGCCATATCCGCCCCTGGGATTAAGGAAAGAATTCTTTCGGCACATTCGCATTCGATGGGGGAGGGGCGGTTGAAGTTATCCCCCAAGAGCATCTGCTGATACGCGGCCTGAACCACCGGGGCATAAGCATGCCCCAGGGTAACGGCGCGCAGACCCATGCCGTACTCGATAAATTCATTGCCATCCACGTCCCAGACATGGCAGCCCTGTCCCTTAACGAGAAAGCCGGGCGACATTTCCGGGTATTGGTCATCCCCTTTGGCATAGGTATGGGCGCCACCGGGGATGAGGGCGTGGCTCTTTAATTGGAGTGTTTTTGACCGTTGGAAGTTCACCTAATCCCTCTTTTCCGCTATCGCAATCTGTAGGTTTATTGGGGTAATATAGTTTAACAATAAGTCGATCAGAGTAGATATTTGTCGTGGGGGGGCATATTTATGGCCCCATGGTTGGCCAAGCGAAAAGGCCGGCGAATTAATTTTAGTTGCTCATTAAAAATGGCAACTGTTTATCCGCTTCCGAGATCACTTTGACTGGCAAGGGCCAAGGGATATTTAACAGGGGGTCGTCATATCTGACGCCTCGCTGCAATGCCGGTTCGTAATACTCGCCCATTTCATAATAAATTTCGGTGTCAGCAGTGAGAGTTTGCAATCCATGGGCCACCATTCCCGGCACATACAAGGCTCGGCGGTTTGCAGCACTCAGTTCGATGCTGAAACTGGTCAGATAGGTCGGAGAATCTGTTCGCAGGTCGACGATAACATCAAAGATGGCTCCGCGCACGCAACGCACCAGCTTGGCTTCGGCTGCGGGAGGGATGCTGTAATGCAGGCCGCGGAGAGTTCCTTTTTCCTGGTTGTAGGAAAGGTTTCCCTGAACGATATGCAACTGCAGTCCGGCGGCGGCAAATTCACGGGGGCAGAACGTGCGGGCAAAAAATCCCCGCTCATCATAATGGGGCTCCAAATCAATCAGGAACGCATTTTTTATTGATGTCTCGGAAAAAATCATTTGGTTTCCCTGCTAATGCCAGGACAATCGCTTTGCCAATGCCTCGGCCGGCCCCGGTGATTACGGCTATTTTCCCTTCGAATTCGGCCAATTATTCACCCTGATCCTGTTTCAGTACCAAAAGATCTGCTTTTTGCAAGGCATCCGCAGCAACGGCAATCATAGCAAAATCTATCCCGGACCGGTGGGCCATGTCCAGTAAGCTGTTGGTGCCGTCGGCAAGATTGAGCACCCACAGCATGGCCATTTCGAAAGATTTGCCACCCACTTCACCGCTCGAGCTCTTTGAGAACAAACCGCGTTTGCCGAGCCGGGCTTCACACTTGGGGTTTTGATTCACAAAGGTAGCATTTTTTTCCAGCACGTTGACAACGCTCAATGCTACGGCAAAAGATTCAGCCAAGTGCTCAGGTCGAACAAATTGCAGATTGTCCGCCGAGGTATGGTACTCTGGGGAAGGTGCCATGCTGTGAACGCATCAAGACACCGAAGGGTAAATTGAAGCCGGGAGAGCAATACTGCCTTTCGTCATAGCCATACGGGTAAAAATCTAAGATGCCGTAAGCAACGCCGGAATGTTTTAACACATAGGAGAAAACCTGGTCTATTTCTGTATCTCCCCGGCGGGTCTTTTTGTAATGAAATTTTCCAGAATCGCCGACACAGGTTAGCACCAACCCATGTTTAATCTGCGAGACATTATCTTCATTTAAACTAAGCCAGGTAATAGAGCCGATGGTCCCTGGAATAAATAGAAAGCGATAAGAATAACGCCGGTTCCTAGTTGCTAATGTTCTTGCCAGTGCCACTGATAGCGAGATGCCGGAAAGGTTATCGTTGCATAGTGAAGGGTGGCAGATATGACAGGAGATAACTATTTCATCCTCAGTCTGGCCGGGAAGAAAGCACTCACCATAGGTTAAACTGCCATCCTGTAAGGTGGAATCAATATACACTTCATAGGTTTCATCCTGGCGGGTTGTTAGCTGGAGAAACTGCTCGTGCGTTACACAGAAGCCCCAGTTTTCTTGATAATAAGACGTGCGATAAGGGATCCAGTCGGGGTGATCAGGCAGACTGAACAGATGTGGCTCAAGCTCGCCCGCCTTCATCGTTTGGCAAACAGGTATACTGTAGCTCATCAGATGGAGGTTGCATTTTTGAAAATCGACTACTCGCGCACCGAGGCTGTTCTTGATGTAAGCATCACGGATGTTCCATTCGCGTGGCACTTCCCAATCAAAGACTGGGGTATGACTGGGAACTTCATACACCTGGAGGGGAATCTGTTCCCCAATTATACGAAGCGTTTCACGAACCCCATTCCCGGTGATACTGCGGCAGATAGGATACAGGCGATGGATGAGGGCATGCATCTCCTCCCCCGATTTTTCAAGGTCAAGAAGGCAGTCCTGAGTGGAATGCCAGCCGGACAGATTGATGTCTTTATACAAAGATTCTAATTTTGTCTTGAGAGGCATGTTTAAAATTTAGACAACAATATTCTGGGTATTATCAGTGGAGGCATTATCGGAGATGATTAGCTCAAAATCAGTGAATGTTTGTGACAAGAAAGATCGTAAGGTTTCTTCTAAAAATTGTTCACCATTATAAATGGGTAGGCCGATGCTAACACGAGGTTGAGAAATAGCCATGGAAATCTATCCTTAATAATTAGCAGTAGGTGCCAAAATTTTCGCCCTACCTCTCATAGGTACTTAAGGTAAGGAAGGGGCCACGTTACTTCCAAAGAAACCTAACATCTTGCCCGTATTACTCTAGACCATATGCAAGGGATTGTATGTTTGCTGCCTTAGCATTTCGTCCTCTGATCCGGGAAAATATCTTTACACAACTTGAGGCGTAGGAATGGGAATGATAAATTTGCCACCCAGTTGGCGGTAAGCCTCCTGTTGTTTGAGGATTTCATCGGCAAAGTTCCACGCCAGCATAAGAACGTAGTCAGGCTTGTCGTGAACCAGTTTCTCCGGGGGAACGATGGGAATGTGGTTTCCTGGTAAGGTACAAACCCTGCTTATGAGTATTGCGATCCACCACAAAATCAATGGATTCTCTACCGATTCCGATGTAATTCATTAAGGTAACACCCTTGGCGGCAGCACCGTAAGCTGCAATAGTTTTCCCTTGCTTTTTTAACTTTGACAACAGGGAGGAGAGAGCCTGTTTGACATTCTCGGTTAAGGTGGCAAAGTTTTTGTAATAGACCGCTTGATCTATTTTAAGGGCTTTTTCCTCCGCCAGAATCGAATGGACAGAGGCATCGATGGCTTCTTTCTTGCCAAAATACAGCCGGAGCGAACCGCCATGGATAGGAATGCGTTTAACTTTGTTTAAGAAAAGGTCATGCCGGCGAAATAGGTAATCCAGGGCTGTTACCGAAAAATAACAGAGATGTTCATGATATATGGTATCAAATTCACCATGATCGATCAAGTCCCGCACATACGGCGCTTCGATAACTGCCAGACCGTCTTCTTTGAGCAGCACCCGGATGCCTTCGACGAAATCATGCGTGCCGGCGACGTGGGCCAGTACATTATTGGCGTGAATGATGTCGGCGCCTTTGCCTTCGTCCTTAAGTTGTTGGGCCAGGGAAGCTCCGAAAAATTTGCACAGAGTGGGAATTCCGGCCTGGTTGGCGACTGCCGCCGGACCTTCGGCCGGGTCGATGCCCAAACAGGGAATGCCATGCTCCACATAGTTTTTTAAGAGATAACCGTCGTTACTGGCGAGTTCCACTACATGGCTGTTGGCATTCAGATTGCGGGAGTGTATAAGGTCGAGGACATTCTCCCGGGAATGGTTCAGGAGAGCCTGGCGAGAAGGAGGAATAGTATGGATAGTCTTCGCTGAAGATTACTTCCGGGGGTATGGTCTCCAAAATTTGCGACCAGGCTGCAATGGCGGCAGAACGCCACCTCCAACGGATACGTCGGTTCAGGTTGATTGAGCTGTTCCATGGTTAGCAGGCGATTGGCTATGGGAGACGAACCCAGATCCAGGAAATACTTCTAAAGCAGGTTTTTCGCAGGCGCGACACGTTTGTGTTCTATTATTCGTCATTTCCACTCATTCTTCTTGGGACTCCTGAAGCCTCACAATTTTTGTGAAACGAATTCACACCCAAACCTTCCAGGGCGGGTTGCCTGCTTGCCACAATGATTCAAGCAGTATTTTATCCCGCAGGGTGTCCATAGATTGCAAAACCCGAGATGTTTAAAAGCCTTGAGCTGGCCTTCCCGAGCCAGCCTTTCCATGGGACCCCGGCTCCAATCGGTGGCATCCCCGTCGATATAATCGAAGACCTGTGGCTCCAACACAAAAAAACCAGAATTAATCCACCCTTCCCTGGCCGGAGGCTTCTCGACCATTTCCACAACAGTATCACCGTTTAGATCGAGCACCCCAAAGCGGGCGGGTGGATGGGCGGCGGTCACGGTGGCCAGTTTACCATGTTACGATGGAAGTTGAGTAATTCCTGTAGATTGACATTGGATACCCCATCACCGTAGGTCAGCCATGAAGGTTTCATTGCCGATATATGGCGCCAGACGCTTGAGACGGCCACCGGTCTCGGTAGCAGCGCCAGTATCAATCAGATCGACCAGCCAATCAAGGCTCACCCCGTTATGCCTTCTAATATCGCCGTTTTGCAGGTTGATGGTGAGATTGCTATTCAGAGCAGCAAAATTCCATTAGATATTTTTTAATGGATTCTCCTTTGTATCCCAAGGCGATGACAAAATGTTTAAAACCATAATAAGAATAATGCATCATGATATGCCAAAGGATCGGCTGCCCCCCAATTTCCACCATGGGTTTGGGCTTCACTGCGGTTTCTTCGGACAGGCGGGTGCCAACACCACCGGCGAGTAAAATAACTTTCATATTCTTCACCGAGCCTCATATTTTGAAAGAAACGGATTCCTCGTCTTTTATATCGGACTAACCATACTTTTTCTTGATCACCCATCCCATAGATCTGTGGTAATCCTATTCAACCGCCAAAATCAAGCGCAGAAATATCCTAAGCCAGATTTAGACGACTGAATCATGTTGCCTATTCCCGGCTATAAAACCTATGCATCACAATGATCACTAGGGGCTTATAGTCTTTGAGAAACTCGGGTGGTGGGGATAGGTAGGCTTGGGGTTGAAGTTTTGAGGTCTCTTTTGCAGCCAGTTCAAATTATTATCCAAATATCCTCCTGCTATCAGATCTTTAAGGACCTTGAGGCGGATGAAAGAGGAATTTCTGAAATCGGGATCATTAAATCCCATGGCTTGCAGACCTTCCCGCAGTTCCGAGATGGCATAGTGGAGGTCATGAATTGGTTGGTGATCGGGAGCAAGTCTGGCAAACAAATCAAAGTTAACCTGATAGGAACGCTTATCAGGTGGAGCATTGGGGTTGATGGACACGGGCGTCCCGGGAATAATTTCGGCGACAGCCTGGGCGAGATCTCTGATCTGGTAATTCCATTGATTGGAGCCGGTGTTCACTGCCAGGAAAGCGCCGCCGTTCCGGCTATCCCGGCGGACTGGCCCATTCATGGCCGGGCCATGTCTTTGACGTGGATCAATGGCCGCCACGGGGTGCCATCGCTGAGAATCTCAATCCTCCCTTTGGCGAGAGCGTTGGCGACAAAATCATTAAGCACTAAATCCAGGCGCAGGCGTTTACTCATACCGCAGGCCGTGGCAAACCGCAGGCAGGTAACAGTAAAAGAGCTATCGGCCAGCTTCTGCAGCCCCATTTCGGTATCGACTTTGGATCTGGCGTAGGCAGTCAGAGGATTCAGAGGATCACCTTCTTTTCGGGGGGAATCGTCGGCAAACCCATAGATACTGCAACTTGAAGCGAAGACAAAGGACTTTACCCCTGCGGTTTTGGCTTGCTGAGCTAAATCAATTGAGGCCTGGAAATTAATCTGGTCGGTCACCTCTTCAAACATATTGCCGATGGGGTCGTTGGAAATACCCGAAAGATGCACCACCGAGTCCAGATCGGCCAACAATTGCGGGGAGGCCTGGCGGATATCCCCATAGTATTGGTAATCGAGCAGACATTCGGGGAACATATGGGAGTCGCTCAAGACGTGGGCAAAGTAACCCATATCATAGCCGATCAGCATGGCTTCCGGCCAAACTTTTCTCATATGCTTAACCAAACAAGGACCAACATATCCCATGTTGCCCGTTATCATAATTTTCATGGATCACCTCAGGAATACAAGAAAAAAGTAAATGAAAAGTTTTGTGAGTGATTAAGCAGCGTTCTTGCCATTTTGGAACGACTCGGGCGAATTGATGAATTCTGCATTGGCCTGGGCGTAATCATCATGCCGGCCGATATCCAGCCAATACCCTTTAAATAGATAATAATAAACCGGCAACCTCT
The DNA here is from genome assembly GCA_963705135.1 of uncultured delta proteobacterium. Taxonomy (GTDB): domain Bacteria; phylum Desulfobacterota; class Desulfobaccia; order Desulfobaccales; family Desulfobaccaceae; genus Desulfobacca. Next base: position 206,355 of record CAVPJB010000015.1, on the reverse strand, counting down.
TTTTTAACAGCAGCTTTACCAGGTCAGGAAAATCCAGGTAGCCGCCGTTGATGAAATTCAATACCTGGGGTTCAAAGACATAGATGCCCATGCTCACCAGGTTGCTTTGGGTGGGCTTTTCCACATAATCCTCGATGCGGCCATCACCATTCTTGACAATAACTCCCAAGTCAATTTTGACGGTCTTTTCATAGGCAGCTATTGTTGCCAGGCCACCCTGGGTTTTGTGGTACTTTAATAATTCTTCGTAATTAATATCGGTCAGGACGTCGGCATTCATTACTAAAAAAGTGTCCTGCAAGCCACTGATCAGTGACAGGGGGCCGACAGTGCCCAGGGGTTGGTCTTCATAGGAATAATCGATCTTCAATCCCCAGCGGGAACCATCGCCGAAATACGAACGGATCAGATCAGCCATGTAGCCTACTGCCAGGGTGATATGCTGGAAACCATGGGCCTTGAGCTGGCGGATAACCAACTCCAAAATGGGGACGCCCCCTACCGGCACCAGGGGCTTGGGGATGACCTCGGTTACCGGGGCCAGGCGGACTCCCCTGCCTCCTGCCAGGATAACGGCTCGTTTGGGATATTGCCCATTCCTAGAAACTAGCTGTATGTCAGGAGTGGTTGTAAGTTGCTTGATAGTCCGGGGCATAAAACGGCTCAGGGAGACAGAAAATTGCTTACACAGGTTTTCGACGCGCTCCATTGTTCTTGCAGAGATGTCAGGAGCAGCAAGAAAAATTTCCTGAATTTGATAAAGCTGAATCAGCACTTCCAGATGGTGATGATCCCCCAAAATTTTATAGCCTTCTAGATGCTGGCTGTGTCTTTCGGGGTCTTCGGCCATGAAACCGACGATTTCATAAGAGGGATTCTGGTGCTCCTTCAGAAACCGCAAACACCAGCGGCCTTCCTCACCGACGCCCCAGATCAAGACCGGGCGGCGTTCAAGCACTTCTGCTCCTTGCCTTTCCCGATACTGGCGCAAAAATTTCCCAGCGAGACGATAACCGATGAGGAGCATGGTGAGGCAGAGCCAGTCTATGATATAGATACTGCGCCCGAACAACAGCGCGCCATCGATGAAATAATCAACCACAACAAAAAGTATGCTGCCGATGGTTACTCCTTTGACAATGCGCCACAAATCCTGCAGGCCAAGATACCGAACCAGAGTCCTGTAGCAGCCGAAATAGAGCAGGAAGGGGATTCTGGTGAACACTGTGAGCAGAATCATAGTCTGGAATTCTGGGTTAGTCCAGAAGTAGAGAAAAGTTTCAAAGCGGATAAGATAAGCCAGAATGAAAGAAAAGGGGCAGAACAGAATGTCAGCAATAATCATGACAATCTGCGAAAAGTTATCGGTTAAATGCTGTTTCTTAATGACCCCGGTGATAGTAACCCAGACTCCCAGGAAAAGATATTTGAGATCTAAAAGAAATGATTTTTCCCGGATATATTGTAGATCCAAAGGTAACTTTTGGGGCAGCAGTTCTTTAAGGTAATAGGTTCTGGCGTCAACTCCCGTAGGGTAGAATTCTTCTTCATTGCGGCCCAGAATCTGATTAGGACCTACCAGACCTGGCTTAACGGAAAAAATCTCTTGTGCTTCAGGTGGATAATAAGGCGCCAGGTCCGGGGCCTCCGGTCGGGGACCGATAAGAGTCATATCTCCCTTGAGAATATTCAGGAACTGGGGAAACTCATTGAGTTTGAGCCGCCGCAGGACTTTGCCCACAGGCGTTACCCTGGGGTCGCCTTGGGGCGAGACGGAAGCCCCCAAGGGGGTTGGAGTCTCATACATGGTGCGGAATTTAAACATCTTGAAGATCTCGCCATTTTTGCCGACGCGATTACATTTGAAAAATATTGGCCCCCGGGAATCAAGTCTGATAAGGAGGGCAACCAACGGCAGCATCAACAAAAGAAGCAAACTACCGACCAAGGCAACGATAATATCTAACAGGCGGGAAAGCATAACGATTCCTCTAAATGAATTTCGGGAAAAAAGGAGAAAGGAGATGATGTAAATCCTGCTCCGCATCCAGGCTCACCTGAAATAGCCACGGGATTATTTATTAATAAAAACGAAAAGATATCCGCTCAAGCCATCAACGGGATACTTTCGGGCAGTTGGCCCAACAATGAAGGCACTCTTTTCGTCGAGGTGGAAAATACAGATTTGCTGGGATGTTCAGATCGTTGAAGCTATGGAAGACCGAAAAAAAGGATTAGCACGCAGTGCATAATATAGCCATAGTTGATTGAAGGGTTTACTCTTTGCCAGATCTGACTACAGGCAATACTAAAACCCTTTGGCCAGGTTTTTGCCAGTTTTTTTCGTAAATTGACCGTTTTTGACGAGTTTGATCCTATTGTGTTCAGGGCGCCAGGGAATAAAAGGTTGGGTAACTGCATCTTGCCAATATTAGCAGTTAAATCCTACGCTTGGAATTTTTCCCCGTTTTCTTCCTTTGCAACCAGCCCAATAGGCCTCCTGTCGGGAGTATAGTGGGCAGATTTGTCTCTTTTTGAAGTTGCGAGTCCTCATCAGCAATATAATAGGCTTGGTTTCGGTAATAGTAATTATAGTAATAGCCATTACGCTTCATGGGGATATTATTCAAGACAGTGCCCAAAAGGGAGGCGTTTACTTCAAAAAGCTGGTTCCTGGCCGCCATGGCGGCTTTGCGGGGCACGGTCTCGGCCTTGACTACCATGATTACCCCCTCCACTAATGTAGCCAGGATTGCCGGGTCAGTCACTGAGGTGAGGGGTGGGGAATCCAGAATAACCCGACTGAACCGCTGAGAGGCTCGGACCAAAAATTCTTTCATTCGTTCTGATTGGATCAACTCGGCAGGGTTTGGTGGTAAATGCCCCGCGGGGACTAAAAAGAGGTTTGGTACTATGGTCTCAACTATTGGGAGTTCATCAATCTCTCCCACCAGGAAGTTGCTGAGCCCCGGTTCCCGAGGCACTTCAAAGACCAGATGCTGAGTTGGCCGGCGTAAGTCTGCGTCCACCAGGAGAACGTTGGCATCTGTTTTCGCCATGGCTGCAGCTAAGTTGGCCGCGGTGACACTCTTCCCTTCTTCAGGCTGAGTACTGGTCACCAACAGGGTCTGCGGCGCGTGTCCAGGTGAAGAAAACAGAATACTGGTGCGCAGGCTGCGGTAGGTTTCCGAAGAAATACTGCGGGAGTCGTGATGCATTACTATCTGCGGCGCTTTGAGGCCGTTGTCGCTGATTAACTCCATGTGCGGGATGGCCGCCAGGCTGGGCACCTCCAGCCAATCCTCCACTTCTTTTGGGGTTTTCAGGGTGTTGTCAAGGCTTTCCAGGCCTACCGCCAGCCCGACGCTTAATAGCGACCCCAACACCACGGCCAAAAAGATATTACGCAGTTTGCGCGGCGAAACTGGCAGGGATGGGGGCGTGGCCTGATAAACGACGCGGATGTTGGACGCTGGAATGTTCTGGATGACCGCAGCCTCTTTAAGGCTTTTGAGCATATTCTCATAAAGGGCGCGATTGGTCTGTACGTCCCCGCCAGAGTACCTGATACTGGATGCCCCGATCGCTCATCTCTTGGGAGGCGATCTTCTGCTCCTCAAGGGCATTCTTCAGCTTTTCCTCATGCTCCCGGGCCACCTGATATTGATTTTTTATAGAGTGCACCACTCTTTTGATTTCCGCCTGAATAGTGCTACGGATCGCGGCCAGTTGCTGGTCCAGCATGAGCAGGCGGGGATGCTGGTCACCGAACTTCTGTGCCAGCTCAGAACGGTCGCCAAATAGTTTGGCTTCCGAGGCCCGCAGAGATTGGATAACCGGACTGTTGAGGATTTCCGGAAGATTATTTTCTCGATTGCCCTGGATATACCGTGTCTCCGCTTCCAAGCGCCTGGTTTGGGCCGTCACCAACTCCCGGTTTAACTGTTCCAGCTTCTGAGCGGTAATGTTCTCCTTGTCCTCCGGGGCGGTGATGTCCTTATCTTTTTTATATTCATTTAGCATAGTCTCCGATTCCTCCAGCTTTTCCCGGGCCTCCTTGATCTTCAGCTGGAGCCAGCGGCTAGTCTCTTGGGCTGCGGAATAGCGCATGTCCAGAGCATGGTCCATATAGCTTTGGGCGAAGGTGTTTGCCAACCGGGCGGCAAAGAGAGGATCGGAATCAAAGATACTCACGTCCACGAGCCGGCTGTTGCGGATGGGAATGACCTCCATCTTAAGCAGCAGACTACCCATCAGCCGCTCTTCAGCTCTTTGCACTTCCACCGGGTCGGCGTCCTCGGGAAGTTGGTCAAATATGGGGCTAAAACGATCGTTTTCCTTGAGCTGAAGCTTTTCCATCACTCTGCGGGCCAAAGCCCGACTTTCCAGAAGCTTGTATTGGGTCTGGTAGAATTCCTCGCCGGAGGCCGGCATAATATCCCGCACATCGAGAACTCGCGGAGTGTCCCGCTCGATGAGGAGCTGGGTGTTAGCCTTGTAAATCGGGGTAGCGGTAAATGAATACAAAACCGCGGTAACCACTATGGCCAGGAATACTGTCAGAACCAGCCAACGCCTTTTCATCAAAATATAAATATAATCCTGTAAACTACGACGTGGGACATTGGCATTACTGAAGACCGACTTTTCCTCTAGATAGGGGCTAGTCTGGCTCAATGTCGCTGGCATATGCTGATGATTCATAAATTCCTCAGAGCTTTTAGATTAAGGACTTGAAAATCTAGTTAGAACCAGGACTCCGGCACCATTATGGTGTCACCGGGTTGGAAATGGTCGTCCATTCGGACCCGGATATTCTGGCTGCTACCACCAGACTGTTTGCGGATAATGGTTGTACGCTTGGGTGCTGCCTTGTCGGTGAACCCCCCGGCAGTGGTGAGGGCCATGAGAACGGTCATGTCTTTATCATAGGGAAACCGGCCGGGGTTCTTTACCTGACCAGCAACGTAATAAGATAGAGCAGGTATATAGAGGGTGTCACCTTTCTTAATCTCTAAGTTGTTTTGGGGATCTCCCGCCATGGCCGCAGTCAGCGATATGGTTATGGTTTCAGGCTGGTTTTGCTGACTGGGGAGGGAAGGTCCGGAAGATTCCTCCCCAGCTTTGGCCCGGACAATAAGAGCCGCCGAGCTGACAGCGGTCTTGCTGAAAACGTCTGAAAGAAGACCCCCCGCCTGGGATATTGCCTCCACCACAGTGATCTTATGCGTCAGAGGATACGTGCCCGGCTTAGCGACATTGCCCACGACAAAGAACTTCTGACTCTTAAAGTCTGTGACCATTATGGAAACAATCGGATTCCTAATAAATCCCCGGGACAGGCGCTGCTCGATCTCTTTTTGCACCTGAGGTACGGTTCGACCCTTGGCTTTTACCTCACCCACAAAAGGAAAAGATATGTTACCATCCAGCCCCACCCGGAGCTTACGAGTCAGGTCTTCATGGTCCCAGACCCGGATCTCCAATTCATCCTCTGGTCCCAGGAGATAGTTATCCTGAGTAAACCCCGGTATTGGACAGAGACAATAGATGAAAAACCATATAACAAAAAATAATGATTTCTTTATGGTGTGCATTTTTTAAAAATATTCCTTAGATTTTTTGGGGTCACATATCTACTAATAATTTAATGATTTTTAGTTCTTACAAGAGGTGAAGTCTTAATCCGGGTTTAGATAGAGCCCTGAAATCCGAACATGATGAGGTTATCGTTGTAACTATAGTTAGTAAAATTAGAATTCGTATTTGTGTAATAGTAGTCGAAACGGAGCTTGAGCCAACGGGTAAAAGGCCGAGAAATACCAATCCCAAACGACAATATATTATCCTGACGTACCTTGAACTGCCCGGCGCCACTGTCAAAGGAGGGGTTCGTATAGCTGTTGTTTACATAGCTAACTCCCAAATTTAGATTAGATTTAATAAAATGCCAATCTTTAGACCAGTTCAAATACACGGCGCTATTTGTGTAAGAGTTATTGTTATAATCCGCGTCATCACGTTCGGCCCGCTGAGCAATAAAGGAAAACTGGCTGTAGCGGCTATAACGGTAAAGGGTTTGTATACCAATCGCCAAAGATGAGGGGTTGTTATTCCGAAGGGGCAGCGTAGTATCATAACTTTTTAATGTGTAGCCCACCTTTATAGTGCCGGAAAGTTTGGCGGTAGGGTCCCAGGTTATCCCGAGGAAAGGCGTATGACTCATATTATTACTAATAGAAGAGTTGGGGTAATCCGTAAAATTGATGACATATTGGGTTAAAAGGGCAGTTTTGGGTCGGATTTTATAAAACAGGGTGAGCCCCCCAGTATGGAGCCGGTAATTATCCTGGTTATAGGCGTCACTAATAAAGTTTAGGGCGTTGTATTGATAGGCCCCTTCGAGACTCCACCTTTCGGCCAGAGTGTATGAGGCTAAGAGATATGGGACAAAGCGCTCGTATCGACGTTGTTGGGTAACGGTGGGCGACTGTCCTTCGGTCGCGGCACGATAGGATTGGCCCAGTCGCACTTCCCAGCCTCGGGGGGAAGTGAAACGGGCATCGAAATTGATATTGTGATCAAGGTGGTCGTTTTGTCCATAACGGCTGTAAAAATAGTAATTCCCTAAATAGGCCAGAGAAATTTGATGTCGATGCGCTAGAGGTAAGCCGATGAACATTCCCGGACTGAAGTAATTAATTAAATCGGCAATTTTATTGGTAGTAGTCCGAATAAATGTTGGTTCGATAAGAGGGGCTATAGTCTAAATAGGGACTGAAAAACAGCGGCAACGTTCCCAAGTTGATGACTATGCCAACCCCGATTCAGGGTATCCAAAGCTGCAGAATAGCCATAGGGACCCAAGAGGCCGGTTATCGGTCCCACTGCCAAAGTAGTTGCATTTAACATATCCTCCACCGGATAATATACCGGCAATCCGGCCATGGGCATTTCCGCTAGGTCGGGCTTCCTCCGGCGGCCGGACTTTTTCCTCTTCAGGCATCTGTTCCTGCAGGGCTTTTAGTTGTTCCGCACTGAAAGGCACTTCCTGGGCCCACCCTCGGGATGGGTTAACAACCACAAGCCATATTGCCAGTCCGGCAACACCAAGTAAGACTAACCCTTTAACTTTCCACCATAATATCACCGTGATAGTCCCCCCCTATCACCAGATCTGCATGGGCATCGAACCGCTGAGAAAACGGTAACACCCCATTTTTTACTCATTTTTCTATATTTACCATATTTTGGGGGAAGATGGCAACCTTATTAACTTCCTTTGGTCATCCCTGCTGACAAGGCTGCACCGAAGGCAATCATAAAAAGTTCGCGGCTTGATTGCCTGAGATAAAAATTGGAAGGTTTGGAGGCCCCGACGTCGCTAGCAAACGGTTGTGCCGAAGCCTCCCTTAAGGTTTAGGTTAACGCCGGCGCCAGCAGGTTAATCCAACAAGGCCACTGCCCAAAAGCAACAGGGTGCCAGGCACCGGAACGGGTGGGCAAGGCCCTCCAATAGAAATATAGCCTTTGAAGATGCCTTCATTGACGCCATCAAAGAAAAAGGCTGTGGCGTCTGTTTGTATAAAGGCATTGACATCATAGAGTATGCCGGTTTCCAGAGCTAAGGTCTGCTTCCAGCACTCTTGTAAAAGTATCCGGAACCGGTGAATTCTTTGGACGAATCAACGATTGTCGTGCCATTGAATTCTAAGCCAAACTGGGCTAAGCTAACCGCATTACCCTCCTCTGCGGACCCGATATTGTACGATCCATCGATTCTGAACCCTACGGGCACATTGATCTGGTTGGATTCACTGGGACCGGCGATAAACTTGACTTGGAATTCAGTTACCCCAAACGACTGGGCCACGGCATATTCATAGGCGCTGCCATCTACTTTGCCAGCCTTGGAGTGAGTATCGATGACCGATAGGTTGGAATTGATGGAACCATTACCGGGCATTAAGGTTGCCTGGCGGGTAGTGGTCACGCCACTGGCCTGGTCTCCTCGAGTCTTGGTGATTGTTACAGTGCCGGAACCCTCAACATCACCTTCAATTTTGTCCGAGGGTCCACTAACAGGGTCTCGTTGGGCATAACTATTGGCGTAATTGGACTTACTACCGTAAGTTAATTCGAGAGTGTAAGCCCAACCTTGCTGGGCTATCCCCAGACATAAGACGAGGGTTAGATAGAAGAGTAGTTTTTTTCCTCTCATTTTTCCTCCATGTGAAGTGGTCGATCATTGCCGGAAATTCCCAAAGGCCTTTCCGTTATCGACTTTTATTACTTACCCGGTTCTGATGGGGGCTTTGGTGGTGCCTTCTTTTTCCTGCGGCGGTCTATTACTTGGTCCATAGAGATGGCCGCAGAACCGCTTTCAGACCAGTATTGGTTCTGGTCGTCTAAGCTGCAGGGACGATTGAAATCGCCCATGCCGACGCTTAACGTAGCCAGCATCAAGAAAGCTGCAATGCCGCTGCTAAGTAATTTTACCATTTTCATCTTTACATCCCTCCTTTCCTGTTAAATTTTAAAGCCTCACCGTTGCATTTCAAAAACCAGCCCTCTAGTGAATGTTTCCACTCTGAATACTGTTAGCTGGGTAAGGGTTTATTGCGACTTACTAAATCGTTCTAAAATGTTTTTAACTTCGCTAGCCAAATCAGGATCTTTTTCTAAGGCCCGATGCAATTCACAAGAGCCGGTGCCTTTAAGTTCGTCTGGCATGAGATCCGGGAAATTCTCTTCGATGTCTAAAAGCGTTTCACCATACACCATCTGCAGATATCCTGATTGAGGGAAAAGCCTGACTGCCGCATCTAACTCCTTCAAGCCGCGCAAAACCTGCTCCCGAGGCTCGGGGCCCTCATAACCTACCAGGAAACTACCGAATGCCTCACGATGACGCCAGTTGGCCGGATTCTGTCTGACGGCTTTTTCATACAGTGAGAGAATTTCACTTTCCAGGTTCCGAAGCATGCTTTCATCTGCACCCTCTTCTTGAACCTCCTGGATTTCCTCCTCAAACTCATCCGCCAGGATCACGGCATAAGAGCTGTTCCCCGGACTCTTGGCCATGGCCGCCCTGAGATTTTCGATCGTATATTCAACTTTTTTCCTGGTCGAATTCCTTTCACTGGGAGCTAAACGCTCCGCCGCCCAATGGTTCCAGACCGGCAGGGCTAAATAAACCAACAGGGCAGCCATCAAAGTTAGACTAACAAGTGCCGAGGAACGCCCCGGCCAGCGAATAAGACGGGTGGCATAGCGAAAGTGGGGCCAGGGATGCCGGTGGAGATGAACCGTGACAAAACTCAGGCCCACAACCACCGCCAACAGAACGGCATTGGCCGGAACGTGGAAAGGGAAATCCAACGCGGCATGTAAGGCCACGCTCAAAAGCGCTCCTATATATCCCAAGCCTACCCCCAGGACAAACACATCCTGCCTTCTGCGCCACTGATTCCACAGATAGAAGATATAAGACCAGAAGCTTACCTGAAGTATCAGAAAGCCGACAATTCCAGTTTCAGCTAATAATTGGAGCCAGTCGCTCAGGGCGTACTCAACTATTTTATCAATGCTATAGGTTCCTTGATATTTAGGAAAGACGTCGGCAAAGGCTCCCAGACCAACCCCCGTCCAGAGAAAATCCCGGAACGTGGTCAGGGTATCATAATACAAACTGAGTCGATATTCTTTCCCATGTGAACTTCCCAGCCGGCTCAGGTCTATTCCTCCTATTACCAACCAGAGGTAACAAGCCAGCGATCCTACAAAAATTCCCACTCCAGCCCAGGGGAACCTGTCCTGGCGGCGGGCCCTGTTTAATAAGGATATGGCGGTCAAGGACACCACCATTGCCCCAAAACCGGCCCGTGATTGGGTTAAGATCAATCCCGTTGCCAACACTACGGCAAGAAATAGCACCAGAAAACGTTGGGCCCCGGTCTCTAAAAATCCCGGATCCGCTAGCTGCTTTTTTAGGCTTCTTTTTTTTTCTATTTTTTCCGGCTCAGTTTTTCGGTTATTAGGTTTTAAGCCCAGAAAGAGGCCAAAGACGGGAAAGAAGGCCATTGCTAGAAAAGTTGCCAAATGATCGGGATTGATAAACGTTCCAGACAGACGGTCACTGGCATAGATATTCTTCCAGCCCCAGATACGGGCAGGCCGGGCAAACAGTTGGCTCCCCCCATAGAGGATTTCAAAGACTCCCACCGCAGCAATAACCAAGATCAGAAAAATCAGATCCCGCTGACTTCGCACCGACCAGATAGTCAGAAATAAGATCACCCCATAACTGAGCAGCCGGAAGAGCTCCAAGCGGGTGGCAAAGGGGTTCAGGGAGATCGGATACCAAGCGGAGGGGCTTGCGGTGCCTATCTCTCGAATAGCTGCAGCTTCCGGTGAGAGCCACTGCACCAAGAAGGCCGGTAGTGGTATCAGTTGCACGATGGCCAATAGCAGAAAGCATCCCAGAAAGGGAGTCAAGGGAAAGGATATCCAGTTTATCTGAGCTTCGGTGGTTCCCCGAAGCAGCGACCATTCCCATTGGGCTACCATGATCAACAATGTTGCTGCCAGAGTCAGTTGGATAATGGAGTAGGACCAGGTATGGACCCCGCCATAGGCTAGAGGAGCGAACAACAGGATCGCGGCGATCACCGGCAAGACCCACGACATCTTAGCAGACGAATGTACTGCCTCCGTTACCAAGGCTGGATCCATAAGGGTTTCCGAAACCAGCGGGAAATTCGATCTGCCGTTAAGAGTCAATTTGCTTTGATCCAGTTAAAGATAATCGACCAGAATGCCTCGGAGGAATTGGGTGCAACTGCTCCACCGCCTCACCCTTTAGATCCACTGCTACAGCGCGTCCCATTACTTCAACCGAAACTACCAATCGCGGTTTATTATCCTGACGACGCAGAAAGATACCTATGGCGCCGGCCAAAGGTCCCTCCAAAATGCGCACCCAATCCCCCTTTTTTAAATATTCCCAAGAGTAATAAGGGCGACCCGAGGCTACTAAGCGCTTCAGGGAATCAATGGTTTCAAATGGAATGGGGATGAATAATCCTTTGATCCCCAAAATGCTTACCACACCAATAACCTTAATGATTCGATGGTAGTCTGTAGGTTTAAGTTCGGTGTGCACGAAAAGATAACCAGGAAAAAGGGGCACAGAGATCATCTGCCTGCGGTCTTGACGGCGGCTGGGCACTGTGATCTTGGGCAAGAAATTATCATAGCCTATCCCGGTCAAACCCGTTTCTACCTTGGCTTCATGCCGGCTACGAGTATAAATGGCGTACCAGGCAGAATTCTTAATCTCGACAGGCATTTTTCCCATCTTAGTAACGTCCGGAAATTTTTTTAATTCCATAATCAACTCTGCAACCCCAATAATGACCACACGTTAGTGCTACAAATTTTAAGAGGTTATTTTCACCCATAGAGATAACCTGAAAGCTAAAAATGGCGCTCCAGATAAGGGGATAGGCGGTTTGCCATCGCAGGATCCAATTCCCGGAGAAAGCTCAATTGTTCCCATGCTCCTGGACGGTTCCAGGCTGCCAATTCCGCTAATACTAAATAGTAACGCTCCAGGGGGCCATCAGGTTTACATTCAACTGCCTGTTTTAAAACATGAACCGCTTGTTTGGGCTGGCCCGATTCCAGGAGTAGTCTTCCCTGCTCCAGATAAACTCTTGTGAGCCTGGCATCTAAGGCAACGGCTTTCTCAAAATGTTCCAACGCTTTTTCTATCCTGCCCTCCCGTCGGGCTATCAGGCCTAAATATAACCAGCGCAGTCCCGCTTGGGCAAAGTCTCCTTCCCCCTTTTCCAGGCTGTCTCGTGCCGCGGCCAGATCGTTATTTCGATACGCAATAGTTCCTAAGCGAAACCAGGCTTCTCCAATATCCGGCTGGAGCTTGGCAGCCTTTTGATAAAGAGTTTGGGCGGACTCAAAATCTTGGCTACTCTCTAAAACCTTACCTTGCCAAAAAAAGGCTAGTCCATAATCTGGGAAGCACTGAATGGCTGAAGAAAAATCTTTAGTTGCCCCCGACCAATCTCCTAAATGGTATCGTGCTACCCCACGCCCCCAAAAAGCTTCCGGTAGTTTAGCCGAAGCCTTGAGGGCATCGGAAAATTTTTGCAGAGATATCAACCAGTCCGATCGCTGTCCGGCTTCAATTCCTTCCCAAAACCACTGGTAGAATTCACTTTCTCGAGGAGTTGGAACACTCGCCCCTTTCGAATTGACTGTTAAAGAGGAAATTTGAGGTTGGAGAACTTCCAAACAAACTTGAAAACTAGAAATTTTTAATTGATCCCGAGATAAATGAATGGGCCATCCCCACTACTTCGCCCCGTTCATTAAAAATCAGGCTGCCTGGCTCGAGAGTAACTGGTGCCTCCAACTTGAGTAAACGCAAACGTGGGGAGATAGGGAAAACAGCTTGGACTACGGTCTCTTTGAGGACAAGGCGTTCTTGATTCCTAACTATTGTAAAGACCTTTGCTTGTGGTGGCACTCCCGTTCTACTTAACTTTACCGCTGGATATTTGCCCTTTTCAATTTCCAGAACTGCCAGGTCTGAGAAATGATCTAGCCAGAGGACCTTTGGTGTCAAAAGAAGTTCGCCGGTATGGGTTTGAATAACTAGAGACTTTTTATTTCCCAGAAATTGGGCGCTGGTTAAAATTCTTCCATTCTCTTGAATAAATACTCCCAATCCCTGGCGGTCTGGTTTCCCCTGGTCATTTAAACTTACCACGGTGACCACCGATGGAGGCACATCCATGGCAAAAGCATTATTAAAGGTAAAGAGAAGAGCAACCAGTAGGAGAACCATTACCTATTCCATGCAAAAGATTTTTTAACTGAGGATTTTGATACAGTCCTAAAATCAGCGCTAAAAGGGTTGAAAATATTAATCAAAAACTATAAAATATAAGAAATATTAAATAGTTACATTTTAAAGAAAAAGATTCCCAAACCTTAATTTGTACATGCTTCCGCACTCTAACTTACATGTGATATAAAAATAAAAAAGCTAATTAATAGACAAGCAATTTTAATGCCAATGGAAAATTATAATTATTATTAAGTAGTTATCTGTTTTGGCAAGACAGCTGTGCTTTTCTGCTGCAAACATTGTTTAGTTTTATTTACATGCCCAAGATGATATTAGGGCCAGGCAGTCTATTATTTAATTATAACAATATGTTATGCTATGTTCATAAATTTTTACAGGCCAATTAAAAATTTGAACAAATTCTCTTAAAACCTATAATGAGAAAAAATAATTGGGTAACTCATTAGATGTTATGTATATTAGTTATCAATACTTGACTTAATCACTGATCCATTGAAAAAGCGTAATTCTTCAGATGTTCACTTTTCTGAACAAAGTTTTAAAGGCTGATTTCCTGCCAAAAATTGGGAACCTGATGAAAAATGTTTCCTTAAAATGGTTTCAAATATCATACTGCTTAATTGACTACATCTAAGAGATCATCCACCAAATAAAGCGGAATTCCCAAGATTTCCGTTTTAGCGAGTTGTGCAAGGTGGTTTCCCGCTACTTTGGCATACCTCGCCGGGGTGGCGGCAGCCCCAAAGGGTAAACAGGACCCTATGGCGAGGTGATGCTCGGGTGGACATTCGCGGTTGCGGTAGACGGTGGCGGCGCGGCATTGCGGCGGAGGAGAGGGGGAGTGCACCTGTTAGCCTGGGCTGGGATAGAGGCGCAGACAGGTGCAGCTGGTTGGAAGCCGGCGTCGTGATTATGTCAGCGGGAAAATGCGCCGCCCGGAATTTACTGGGAGGGGATTGGGGCTGGCTTCAAGAAGATTGGGGACGCTTCCGATACAACAGCTATGTGGTGGCGGCGCTCCCGGTTCCCCTATCCTTGACGGTGCCGTGTTATGAAAACTTGGTTGTGGGAGAGCCGGCCTTTTTGGATTTCATCCTGGCTCTGAGAACAGCCGGACCCGATGAAGATAGAGTGCTGCTGCTCTATGTTCCCCAGGCTTTGCCCTAAGGCCAGGCCGCCCTGCTGCACCGGACCCCGGAAGTCCAGGCCGAACTGTTGCCGGCGGCCCAGGAGGCCCTGGCTTTTTTACAGGAGTGAAGCTATAGTCGTTGCCCAAAGTATTGTTTTGTTCACCCCTCACCCGGTTTGAGTGATGAGGATTAAGGACTGATTAAAAGATCATAACAATACACATCTTCCGAAACTCCCCACAAGGGGCGGGGAAAAATATAGGACAGAATTTTTGTTAATTGATTTTCGAGGTAAGGCGCCATGTTGATGTCGCAGCTAACGATGCCGGAATTCGAAGCTGCCCTGGCCAAAACGACCACCGTTATTATCCCCTTCGGGTCGGTGGAGGAGCATGGGCCCCATCTGCCGTTGAGCACCGACACCTTGCATGCCCAGGAGGTCGCGGCGCGGGCTGCAGAGCGTTATCCTTTGTTGGTGGCACCACCGGTACACTATGGTCTGTGCCGTTCTACCAGTGAACATCCGGGAACCATTAGTATTTCCGGGAACACCGTTAGAGCGCTGGCCCTTGATGTGGGAAAAGACTTGTACCGCCAGGGTTGCCGTCAGTTGATTTTGCTGACCGGCCACGCTGGAGGAACGCATGTGGCGGCGCTCATAGAGGCGGGCGAACAACTGCTAAGGGAGTTGCCGGAGATCAGGGTAGCGGTGGTAAACGTCTTGGATCTCTTACGGGAGGCCTTAAAGCAGGCTCCTGACCTGGTTCGCACTCCGGGAGATTCACATGCCGGGGAAGTGGAAACGGCAATTATGCTGGCAGCCCATCCCAAATTGGTGTCGGGTACGGCGCTGGCGGAATGGCCCACCTTCCCAAAATTCATCCTGTCCAGGCAGAAAAGGAAATTCTGGCCCGGTGGAGTTTGGGGGGACCCGTCGGTGGCTACAAGTGAAAAGGGCGAGAAGATTCTTAACTACGAGGTCAACTTTCTAGTTGAATTGGTCAAGGCCCTGGAAAGATTTGAAAATTAATACAGAAGCTAAGATTTAACGTGATATTTTTAACAAGTTGATTATATTAGAAAAAAAATCTCTTAAAAGCTGCACTCTTTAGTTGACAAATTGAGGTAACTTGACTTATAACTAATGCACATACAAAAGGGGAGAGGCTTGACTAAGCCCGGAGGCGCACCTTCTATGATCCAAGAAAAGGTAGAAGATTTGGCCGCGAGAATCTTATCATTGGATGAAGAGGATTTAGCGGAGCATTTGACGCACTACAAGAAAATCATGGAAGATTTCAATCCCACTCCCGAATGGGAAAAAGCCGTTATCGCCTTCTTTTTAATCAATGGAGTTCGGGTTAAGAACAATCTACTGCATGCCCAGTCACGCAACAAGAATCTGCTTAAATTTTGTCAACCCGACCGTTCTCACAGGCAAACGCGCTTACGAGTTGTAAAATAAGCCAGTGTCCGGGATAGGAACCGCTGCCGGGTCACTTCTTGGGCTTGCCAAAAGAGGCGCGAGCGCGGCGGCGTTCTTTGCCCTTGAAATAGATGCGGATGGGGGCAAATGAGAGCCCCAGACGCTCCCTGAACTGGTTGATGAGATAGCGCCGGTACGATTCAGGCACTGCCCCGGGAATATTGGCAAAGGCGATAAAGGTGGGTGGGTGGATTTCTGCCTGGGTCACATAATAGAACCTGACGCTCCGGTGGCGAAAGCGCGGGGGTGAATGGGCGCTAACGATGTCTGTGAAAATCCGGTTAAGCTCCCCGGTTGTAGCCCGAAATTGGATTTGCCCATAAATTTTGTCTATCAGGTGAAAGACTTTTGACATCTGATAGCCGGTTTTTACTGAAATGGGCAAAACCGGGGCGTACGGCATTATCTCCAGATCCATTTTAAGCCGATCCAGCAGCCATTTCTGTTCTTCTATTTCCCCCTCCAATAAATCCCATTTATTGAGCCCGATAAGACAGCCTTTCCCAGCTTGGGCAATCAGATTAAGAATCCTCAAGTCCTGCTCAGTCAAGCCTTCTTGGACATCCAGCAACACCACGACCACCTCGGCTCTTTGCATGGCCCGCAAGGCCTGCCAGATCATCCCCCGCTCCAGATTTTCGCTGATGCGGCTCCGGCGCCGGATGCCGGCGGTGTCAATGAGGACATAGGGGCGTCCGTCCCAGGTCAAGGGTGTATCGATGGCATCCCGGGTGGTGCCAGGGGAGTCACTCACCAGGAGACGGTCTTCGCCCAGGATCCGATTGATGAAGGAAGATTTGCCTACGTTAGGTCTTCCCAGAACTGCTACCCGGATGCCGGGATAGGGCTCAGCGGTATCGTTTTCCTGGGGGAGATGATCTATGATGGCCTCAAGAAGAGAATCAAGACCCAGCCCATGTTGGGCTGAGATGGGATAAAAGGGGGTCAGGCCGAAACGGAAGAATTCCGGCAACAGGGCCTCTTGTTTAGGGCTGTCCATCTTGTTGATAACTAGCAGAAGGGGTTTTCCCGAGCGGCGCAAGAAATGACCCACCTCAAGATCGTCGGGTTGAATTTCCTGGCGGCCGTCCACCAGGAAGAGGATAAGATCGGCTTCAGCGGCGGCCAATTCCGCTTGGCGCCGGACCTGGTCGCTGAGGTTGTCTTCCGTGCCACCGAACCCACCGGTATCGATCAAGAGGAAGGAATGATCTTCCCAGGTGACGGACCCGTAGAGCCGGTCCCGGGTGACCCCAGGGCGATCATCCACCAGGGCCCGAGACTCCCGGGTAAAGCGGTTGAAAAGCGTCGATTTACCGACATTGGTCCGGCCTATCAGGGCGACTAAAGGTTTCATGAGGGTGATCCTGTCCTTTTGATTTCATGCGGCAGGGGGCAGAAACAACCGGGAAGTCGGTCAGATCCCAATCGGGCGTGGGGGTACCTGACAATCTACGATCCACGCCAAAAGTTATTTCTTTCGACCCTCAGGCTGATCTTCTTCCCTGAAGGGAAGGGAAAAAATAAGAGGGAAGAACTTTTGGCAATTGATACCGGTTGGCCGGTCTGAAGAATCAAGGATTATTAATCCTTGCAGTGGGTGGAGGTTGACTTTAAGGTTTAGTTGCCGTCTCCGCCAATTTTTTCGAGGGCCATTGTCGCAAAATTTGTACCGCTCGCCCTAATTGCGGGTCTCGTTCGAGTTCCTCGCTGGAGATGGGAACAGTCCAGGATTTATCAGTGATACCCTCACCTTTCATCCGGCGGTCCAAGGCCTCCTGTCGCAAGTCTTTGACCGATTTACCTTCCGGAATTGGGGGGGCTTCGACTACCTGGTCTGGTTGAATACCCTTCTCGTTGATGGAACGACCGGAAGGGGTATAATAATGGGCCGTGGTCAGGCGCAGGGCGGAGCCGTCTTCCAAGGGGATGATGGTCTGGACCGAGCCTTTGCCGAAACTTTTCGTTCCCACCAGGAGGCCGCGTTTTTGATCCTGGATAGCCCCGGCAACGATTTCAGAAGCCGAAGCGCTGCCTTCGTTAATCAATACTACCAGGGGAATGGATTTTTCCAGGGAGGAGTCGTTGTCGTTGGCATAAAAACGCATGGTTTGAGCTTTATTCCGACCTTCGGTGTAAACGATAAGACCGGAGGATAAAAACTCATCCGACACTTTTACGGCCTGATCCAACAGGCCCCCCGGGTCGTTGCGCAGATCTAGAATGAGGCCCCGGAATGGTTTACATTTAGAAAGAAGATCTTTGAGAGCCTGCTTAAGATCCTGATCGGTTTTGTCTTGAAAATTGGTAATGCGGACATATCCGATACCATCTTCAAAA
Organism: uncultured delta proteobacterium; assembly: GCA_963705135.1. Classification (GTDB taxonomy): domain Bacteria; phylum Desulfobacterota; class Desulfobaccia; order Desulfobaccales; family Desulfobaccaceae; genus Desulfobacca. The sequence continues at coordinate 188,507 of CAVPJB010000015.1, read as the reverse complement.
TAACGCATCCGGACACTGCGGATAGGAATTATTTCCCGAACCAGGGAAAAGGTCTTTAGTTTGTCGACATTTTCCCTCATGATAGTAAGGGTTACAGTGGAACCTTTAGAACCTCGAATCCGGCGGACCGCGTCTATCAGGTTCATATTTTTTGTATTCTGGCCGTCTATTTTAATGATACGGTCTCCGGCCTGTAAGCCGGCCCTGTAAGCCGGTGTCCCTTCAATGGGCGAGACGACGATCAGGAGATTGTCTTTCAGGGTAATTTCAATGCCGATACCGCTGAAACTTCCCTTGGTTTCAATCTGCAATTCCTTGAATTCATCGGGAGCCATGAAGGAAGAATGAGAATCCAGGCTTCCCGTCATACCTTTGATAGCGCCATAAATTAACTTTTTGGTGTCTTTGGGATCTACATGATTATCTTCGATGATTCCCAAAGCTTCGGCGAAAACCGTGAGTTGATCCCGGGTATCTTCTGATAACGGGAAGGCGGGCTGCCCCCAAGCAAAAAGAAGCAAAAAGAACATCAAAGAGAAACAATTGAGGGTTCTGACTGCAAACAAGGCTTTCAAGCTCCTGAATTTAGATTTTTTGAGACTATACGGATTCATGAAAAAATCAACCTGATAATTATCGCCTAGCGAACTGGAGATGAATATCACCACCTGGTGAGCAATTGCCAGGTTAAGATATTTCCTCTCCTGCACCAGGGGACCTGGCAGCTTGATTTTTTCTGAGCAATCGATTATCAGGTATCTGGGTAATGCTGCTCTTGCCCCAATTTTTCAGTTGAGACAGAGCCTGGTGCACCAATGGGTCTTTTATAACTTCATTCACATCAGGAATATTTTTAGGCTTTTCCAGTTTGAGGGGGCTTTCGCCCACGGGTTGTTCTTCCGAATCTTTTTTAGGTCCTGATACATCGGGTTCCAGCCCTTTCCCCTGAATGAGACGGTCTTTGGGAGTATAGCAATAACCCACACTCACAAACAGGGCAGAGCCGTCCTTCAAAGGAAATAATTGGGTAACACTGCAATCACCGAAGGTTTTATAACCCAACAGGAGAGCTCCCCATTGCGCCTGCAAGGCGCCGGCAATGATTTCTGCAGCCCGGGCGGTGCCTTGATCCACTAGAATCACCAGAGGCAGCTTTTCCCTGAGAACCTGATAATCTTTGAGGCCATTTACGTACTGTTTGTTATCAGTCTGCCGGCCTTTGATGCTATAGATGAGATCACTGCCGACAAAGGTTGAAGCAAGACGCCGGGCTTCTTCCAGTTGGCCGCCGGCGGTGTTCCGCAGATCCAGGATGATTCCCTTTTTAGGAGAAGGGCCGGATTGCACAGAGCGCAGAGCCTGCTGAAGTTCTTGGGCGGAACGTTCTCTTGGAGTTCTGAGACGAAAATAATGATACCCCTCTTCCAATTGGTAATGCACAACGCTATCGACAGTAGTCTTTTCCAGCGTTAGGTCAAGATCCAGGGGCTTAACGAAACCATTGCGGATCAACTGCAATTTGATTTTTGTTCCCGGCGCTCCCTGTAACTTTTTGGCGGCCTCCAGAGCAGTTACATTACGGGTAGACTGATTATTGATTTTCAGAATGTGGTCATCAGCTTTGATGCCGCTCCGCCAGGCAGGTCCCCCTTCCGCTGGTGCGATCACGGTCAAGATATTATCTTTAACGGACAATTCTATCCCCGCATCTGCTTCCGGTTTCTTGGCCCCGGTTTGGGTTTCCTGATATTCTGTAGGCGAAAGGAAAGAGGAATTGGGGTCCAGCGATGCCACCATGCCGCGGATAGCACCGTAAATCAGGTCTCGATCTTTTTTTTCAGTGACATATTTACTATCTATTTCGTAAAGGGCTTCAACTAAAAGGCGCAGTTGGGTGTAAGTTTGAGAGGAAGCGGCCTCAGTTGGAGAAGACCCGCCGCAGCAAAATGCCGCAACCAGAAACAGGGCAACAACGCATCGCCGGAAAGTCGGCTGAAGAAGCTTGGCCATAATGTTGAGTTTACTTTTTTCCATCTTGCTTATTCTGACTCTTTTTTAAAGTAGATTTGCGCTGCATAACCTGATGCGCCGCCGATTTGATATCCTCGGGCATTAGTGCGAAATGTTCCAATAGGACTTCCGGTTTCCCGGAGACGTCTTTTCCTTTAATAGTATGGCCCACAATGACGGTGGGAATACCTTTGAGCTGCTCTGCTTTATCCAGGGCCTGGATAAACCTGTATCGTGGCCATCAACTTCGATGGCATGCCAAACGAAGGCCAGCCATTTGGCGGCTATCGGTTCGATATTCATTATTTCGGACACAAACCCATCTATCTATAATCGCTTATTATCAATTATGGCATTGAGATTGTCGAGCTTATAATGCGCTGTAATCATGGCTGCCTCCCAAATCAGCCCTTCCTGAATCTCGCCGTCACTCAGCATACCGAAAATTATGGCCGGATTGCCGTCCAGGCGGTTTGCCAGGGCCATACTGTTGGCCAGCGACAATTCCCCTCCCCAGGGAACCGGTACTGACCTCTACCCCCGGCGCGCAGCGACAGTCGGGGTGCCCCTTGCAAATAACTCTCAAATTTACGTTACGTAAGGGCAGCAATTCCTGACGGGGGAAATAGCCCATATGAAAACTGTATAATAAGCTGGGGTTCCATGACCTTGGGAGAGTATAGAACGGTCCCTCCCGGGCCAAAGCGGGTGCTGGGGGTCCAGACTCATTTTCCCGAAAAAGAGGCCCACCGGAAGATCGTTGGCTGACAATGCCCCGCCGGATGGCCGGAGCTGGACTTGTGAAACATGTGTACGATATAAATTCTGACCTGACGGGCAGTCTCTTCCAAATTTTTCCCTTGCCATGGACCTGCCAAAATTATGAAATTTTGTTTCGCCGGGGAATAAAGGCCGAGGGGTGGACCCCTTCTGATGCATATTATTCCTAAATATTTGGTAGCATAATCAGAGATCTTCCGCAATAGTCTATTGTAAGTAATTTCAAAACCTCGCCACTATGTGGGGATATTAGAACCGAGGCTGATTTCGTATGTGTAGAAGCGCTTAACCTACTAACAATTTCCGGACAAGATATGATATTATTTTGATTAACCGTCCGGGCATTTTTTAAGCTGAAAAAGTCAATTGAAACTCCACTATAATTTCTAAACCAGCATTAACATGATTGAGCCGTTTTATGACAATCTTGAATCATTCCCCGGGAGTTGAGATCCGGAGAGGATCGTGCTCCATGACTACGAATCGGTGGAAGATATCCTTCAATCCACCCGTCTGCAGCAAATAACAGCAGCGTCGGAGGAAACAATCCGCAAAGGAGTGCCAGTCGGTGGACCTGCAGAAATGGAAGGATCGGATATTATATTATCCGGGTAGCCTGTTATTGCTGGCCTGGCTGCCGGGTTATTTGAAGTTCAAGCAAGACTTGAAAAATCCGATGAGAGCCCAGAAGCAGAAGCTGATGGAAATTCTGGATGCCAATCAGAATACCGAATACGGCAAGAAGTATCGGTTCGGGGAAATTAAAAGTATCAAGCAGTTTCAAGAACAGGTACCGATTATTGAGTATAGGGCCATTAAAGATGACGTCTATCGAATGGCCCGGGGCTCCGGGAATATTCTGACGTATCAGCCCCCGATTCTTTTCTTGATTACCAGCGGTACCACCGGTGAACCCAAATATATTCCCATCACCCCGGATTTTGCAAAGGAGTACAACTCTAAGCTCTGGTTCTTTTCTCTGTTACGCCAGCACCCCAAGATTGCGTATTTCAACTCAATTCTGTCCATTGTGACCACGGACGAAGGAGTTACCGAGGGCGGCTTCCCGGTTGGGGCCTCCTCGGGATACCTCTACCGTACGCAAAGTCGTCTGGCCCAATTATCTTATACCGTGCCGTATGAGGTTTTTACCATCGAAGATTGGGATGCCAAATATTATACTATTCTCAGGATGTCGATGGAAAAGCCCATCAGGCTATTAATTACCAATAATCCTAGTATCTTGATATTGTTGGCGAAAAAAATGGCAGAGTTCCAAGAACGTCTCCTTACTGATTTAGAACAGGGAACCCTGTATCCCGGTCTAGCTATCCTGCCGACCCTGCGCCGATCCTTAAAGCGCAAATTTTGGCCTAACCCTAACAGGGCCAGGCAGCTCAGGACCAGGTTGAATCAACAGGGTGGTAAACTCGATCCTCTTACCCTCTGGCCGGACCTGCAGGCTATCTCCTGCTGGGTGGACGGACCAGCCCGGTTTTACTTGCCCCAGTTAAAACAATTATATGGAGACACTCCAGTGCATAACATGGGTTATCTGGCCAGTGAGGGAAGGGGTTCCATACCTTTGGATGGAGATGATGGGGTTCTGGCCATCCATTCTCACTTCTTTGAATTTATCCCTGCAGGTGAGAAGTTGGGCGCCGGATCCACCGTCCTTACTTGTAACCAGTTAGAGGAAGGGCAGGACTATTCCATACTATTTACCGTTTCCAATGGCTTCTATAGATATTGTATCAATGACGTCGTGAAGGTAAAAGGTTTTCGAAAGCGCACCCCGGTAATAGAATTCGGTTATAGGGCAGGGAATACCTTCGACTTTACCGGTGAAAAACTTTATGAAACCCAAATCGAATCGAGCATGACCAAGGCCTTGCAAAGTGTAGGAGTACCGGTAGTGGATTATACTGTCATCCCTACGTCCGGTAGTCCGCCTTTTTATCGTTTAATTTTGGAATGCGGCCCTGGTGTGACGCCGGAATCCTTAGAGAACTTGGCAGGAAAATTTGAAAAAGAGTTGATCCGGGGCAACATTAGCTATGCTGGCAAACTGGCCTCTAAAATAATCGGACATATACAGCTGCTGACCCTACCTCCGGGGACTTTTGAGAATTTTCTTAAGCACCGGGTCTATGAGGAAGGTGCGCCTCATTCGCAAGTTAAAATTGGGCATCTGAATCCCAGTTATTCTTTCCTGGAGTTTTTGAAGACAAACTCCCTTTTACCGGAAGCTTGAAAGTATCTTCGAAGGCACATAAGCTATGAATAACTGGCCGATCTTGGGATGGCGAAAACTTATATAAGTCCCCAGGTATGCCCAAATAAAATGTTTTTGGAAAGCCAGTCGGGTGTCTCAAAATGATTGACACATTCCTTCTGGCGCCGTTATTATTGATGAAAGCTAGACTGGATCGAGGAACAATTGACTTGAAACGGTTTTTGGGCATATCAATAGTTTTTTTGGTGGCTGCAGGAAGTTTAATCTACTTCCTGATCTGGCGGGAAAAGCCGCGTCAGGATAATTCCTTCCGTTTATCCGGACATATCGTGGTCAAGGTGACAGATTTAGCCTTTATGGTGCCGGGTAAAATTGCTACCATAAAATTCCAGGAGGGCCAGGAGGTTAAAGCAGGTGAAGTGGTGGCCGAGCTTGACACCCATGATTTTCGTCAGGAAATTGAGGTGGCCGAAGGGAAAATAGAAGCCATCGATGCCACCCCGAGGCCCCAAAGATTGCGTAATGCTGAGCTTCGTCAGGCCCGGGCTATATTGGCCTTGGCCCGATCTCGTTTGAATTACGCCGCTTTGATCTCCCCGGTAAATGGCATCGTACTGGCCCGAGCCGCTGAACCCGGAGAAGTGGCGGCGGTGGGTGCTGCCATACTTTCCCTGGGTGATATGGATAATGTCTGGTTTGAAGGTTATCTACCGGCCTCCTTCCTGGCCAAAATAAGATACGGCCAACAGGCTGACATCACTATAGATGCCTACCCCGAGAAAAAATTCCCTGGTTCGGTATCCTTTATCTCTCCCAAGGCGGAATTTACTCCCAAGACCGTCGAAACCTATAAAGAGAGGATAACGCTGGTTTATCGGACCAAGATCAGTCTAGCCAACCATAATCTCGAGCTCAAGCGAGGCATGCCTGCCGAGGCGGTAATTCATTTTGACGGCCCAAACCCCTGAGTTGGCTATCCGCGCCCAAGGTCTTACGAAAAACTTCGGCTCCCTGAGTGCGGTTGCTAACCTGGATATGGAGCTCAGGGTGGGCGAGGCTTTGGCAATGGTCGGACCTGATGGGCCCGGGAAGACGACCACCATGCGATTGCTGTGCGGGATTATGGATCCGGATAGCGGGCGAGCGGAAGTTTTGGGCCATGATACGGTTCGGGCTCCCAAGGCATTAAAAGCGCATATCGGCTATATGCCACAACGTTTTGGACTTTATGACGACCTTACCGTGGCGGAAAACATCAGCTTTTACGCCGACCTCTATCAGGTCCCCAAGTTGGAACTCCAACTACGGATGCCGGGAATGCTGGATTTTTCTAATCTCGGTCCCTTTCAAAGCCGCCTGGCCGCCAACCTCTCCGGCGGTATGCGCCAAAAATTGGGTTTGATTTGTGCCTTGATTCATGCGCCACGCCTGCTTTTCCTGGACGAGCCGACCTTCGGGGTGGATCCTTTCTCGCGGCGGGAGTGTTGGGAGATTCGCTATCGCCTTTTAGGAGAAGGTCTGACTATCTTCCTTCTTCCACTGTTTATATGGATGAGGCCGAACGTGCTCATAGGGTAGGATTGATCCATCGAGGACAATTATTGTTAATACCCCTCAGGCTATCAGGGCAACTTTTGAGGGGGATTTACTTGAAGTTAGGGCTGATGATCTGCGAACCGCTACTAAGGTGTTGCATGAACAGGCAATAGTTCAACAGGTCCTGATCATGGGAGACCGGCTGATGGTTACGGTACACCATGGCTCCCTGGCCCTGAAACCTCTGGAAGAAGTTCTGTGGAATGCCGGTCTGAAAACGTTAACCATTACCCCGGCAGAACCGGCTTTAGAAGATCTATATGTGCAGCTAGTTAAGAGCAAGACAGTTTAAGACCAGCCTATTTTTTCCGGGTAGCAATAGCTAGTCTGGAAAGACTCCTGATAATAAAACACTATCGTAGTAGTAGCATCGGGGTTAGGGGAAAAAAACCTGTCGCCTGTAACCCACGGACCATCATTTTATTTTCATGGTTCAAAAGTGCTTTACTAAGAATGACAATTAGTTGGTCAACGAGGGCGGATTAATGATTTAAGATAATCAGTATGCTGGCCACTTGACCTGATGCCGGATCCCTTTGCTTTATGGCTGAAATTCCAGAAGAAATCATCGCCATCTTTCCCGATCAGTTAGCCGAAGCCTTGAATGTGGTTAAAAAACTGCCGATAGTTACCAAGGCCTCCAGGTTCAGCCCCGGCCTGCGTGTTGTGGTTCCAAAGACCCAGGAGGCTGAGCCGGTTTTACATGAGGCCTTGAAAGCTGTTAGACGTCTTCAAGGGGTTGCCCCCACCCTGGAGCCTTCATTTCTCTAATCGAAAGGGCAAATATCTAAAAGGGTAAATATTTAATATGATGAATTTCGGGCGGACCAAGGCTATCTTTTGCAAAGAGATGATCCACATTCGCCGAGACCCACGCAGCCTCGTTCTGATAATTCTATTACCTATTATGCTCCTGTTAATCTACGGGAATGCTCTAACCTTTGATATTAAGCATGTCCCGGTAGCCGTTTACAACCTGGATCAGGGGAGCAGCAGTCAGGATTTTATTCAGGAATTCCGTGGATCGCCCTATTTTAACGTGCGATACCTGATTCCGAGTTATGCAGCAGTAGACCGGCTTATAACCGATCGGGCAGCCCGGTTGTCTTTAGTCCTGCCTCAAGACTTTTCCCGAATTATTAAAAAGGGTAATTCTGTCCAGATTCAGGCCATTGTTGACGGTACCGAGCCGAACACCGCTAATGTGGTCCTGAGTTACACTCAGGCCATTACCTATCATTATAACCAGCAGTTAATGTTTTCCAGGCTAGAACGCCTGGGACTTGGGCAGATAGAACCTCCTCTAAAAAGTGAAATCCGTTTTTGGTTTAATGAAGATTTGGAAAGCATTGCTTTTATAGTGCCTGGCCTCATCGTGGTAATTATGACGATGGTCGGAACTCTATTAACCGCTCTGACGGTGGTCCGGGAAGTGGAGATGGGCAGCATGGAGAGCTTATTGTCCACTACTTTAACAAGATCGGAACTGATTCTGGGCAAGCTGGCGCCATACTTTCTGATCTGTATGTTAGACCTGCTCATTGCCATGGCCATGGGGCACTGGATTTTTCATGTCCCCTTGAGGGGCAATGTTCTGCTGTTGATTGTACTATCGGCGATTTTCTTGGTGGTTATGTTGGGCCAGGGGTTGTTTATCTCCATTACGGCAAAAAACCAACTCCAAGCTTTTCAAATGGGCATGCTGGTTACCTTTCTACCGGCCGCTCTCCTTTCCGGGTTTGTTTTCGCCATCCATCTGATGCCCTGGCCTTTACAGTTAATTTCTTATCTGGTGCCGGCAAAATATTTGGTAACCATTTCCAAGGGAATCTATCTCAAGGGCCTTAGCCTGGACATTCTCTGGCCCCAAGCCTTGGTCCTGGTTATCTTTGCGGTTTTTTTTCTGGGGGTCACAATATACAAGTCCCCCAGAAAGATAGGTTGAGCGCCATGCTAAGACGAATTTATTACATAATGATCAAGGAGTTTATCCAGGTCTGGAGAGACCGCCGGCTGCGTATCTTTCTCTTTCTGCCGCCACTAATCCAAATGATCATCTATGGATATGCTACCAACTTCGATATCAAAAATGTGCCTACCGCCATTTATGATGAAGATCACTCTTCAGAGAGTCAGGCTTTAATCTCCCGTTTTGGTGCTTCAGAATACTTTAATTTATACCGATACATCGATAGTGAAAGTGAGTTGCGCCAACTCATTGATCGTGGAGAGATTACCTTGGCCTTGCACATCCCTATTGAATTTGCGTCTCAATTAAAAGCCGGCCATACTGCGACGCTGCAATTAATTATAGATGCCACAGATTCCAATGCTGCTTTAATAGTAGCTAAATACGCCAGTTCAATCCTCCATGATTATTCCCAGGAAATCTTGCAGCAGCGATTTCATAGCTTAGGGCATCAGGGCAAGATGGGCATTCCCGTGGTTGTCGAGTCCAGGGCCTGGTTCAATCCTAACCTGATCAGCCGTCTTGCCTTTGTCCCTGGGGTCATCGCTATTGTGGTGATGCTGGTCAGTTTGATGCTAACTGCCATGGCAGTAGTCCGGGAAAAAGAGCTTGGCACTCTGGAGCAGGTCCTGGTTACTCCCATCAAGCCGCTGGAGTTCATGTTGGGGAAAACTGTTCCTTTTGTCCTTATCTCCCTCATCGACGTCGTTCTGGTAACTTTGTTTGCCATATTTTGGTTTGACCTTCCCTTTCGGGGCAGTTCTCTGGTATTATTAATGGGGACCCTGGCCTTTCTGTTTAACTCGGTTGGCTTGGGCCTGCTTATTTCCACAGTTTCCTCGACCCAACAGCAAGCCTTGATGGCCGGCACCTTTCTGCTGACGCCGGCGATTCTCCTTTCCGGTCTGATTTTCCCCATCGCCAATATGCCCATGCTTTTTCAATACATTACCTATGTGAATCCTTTGCGATATTTTATTACAGTAGTGCAGGGCATTTTTCTCAAAGGCGTTGGACTGGCCAACTTATGGCCGGAGATGGTGACAATGACTCTAATAGGGCTGGCCATGTTGGGTCTCAGTGTTTATCGCTTTCGCCGCCGCTTAAATTAAAGCTGTTGCGAAAAGTATTAACATCGAGGCTTAAACCTTTTCCCATTCTGAATCTCCCCAGGAGGCAAAGAAGATCATGTGGAATTGCCTTGAAAAACGATCCTGGTCGAGGTTGCCTGTTCTGCGTTGAGAAAACCAGGCTCCTCCTCCATCGCCCTCGCTTTTAATGCAGGGATGAGAAGGCAATTTTCGCTAGTGCACATAGTATCCACAAGGCCAAATTTTACCTTAACAAACATGGCAAAAGATTTTGCGGTTAAGGAGAAGATTGTCTAACCAGTTGAAATCAAAGCCATAAACTATATTCTCTTAAAATCTAAACAAGTATTGTTTGTTTGACTTGAGTAAGATAAAATTATTCGCATATTTAATAATCCCTAAATTTATTCTAATATTTTAGTCTTGCTAAGCTGGATGGCCTACTCGCGGTTCGGGTCTAATTTTTTCAAGAAGTTGACCCACTCTCTGGAGCCTTTGCGGTCAACCTTTATCAACTTTCGTCTGAGATGGGACAAACAGGTCTGGCAGTCAGTACAGGCCAGGGCATTGTAGAAACTCCAGAAAGAAGCGTTACAATTTCACAAATTTCTTATGACATTTTTAAGAATAGCTAACCATCGCAAGAACACCTTTTAAGGTCTCACCGAGTTGGTGGCAATCTCTGTTGCCTGTTTGATTTTGGTTCCATGGAGGGAGTGTAGTGATGCTTAACAACTCTTCCGATCATTTTATTGCCTTTGTCTGGCATCCTCAAAAGATCGGTTCCGAAGTGATGAACCTGGTCCACAGAACGTCTGCCCGTGCCATATTCGATTTGAGTTCCATCGACCCTGATCAACTTTCCGTCCAGCTAAAAGCGGCAGCTGCCACTGAGGTGAAAATTCTGGCTGACGACTTTATGTCCTCCTCATTGGAGGATTTTTTAGTGAAATCTGGGATTCAAACCGTGTGGGTCGAATATCATCCTGATCTATGCACCTTCGCTCCGGAAGTTTTTCTCGCAAGACTGTCAGATCTGGAACAAAGATGTCGTTGCATACCCATCACCGGGGACTTAACCCTGCTCCAGATGCTGAGTCATCAAGATCATCGGCCGACGGCTCTGGCCCTCAAGGGTTCTGAGGCGGCGGGATTTGGGAGTAGTGAGAGCATTAATATACTCTATTCCGCATTGCGGCAGAGTCTGATTAAACAGGCGCCCAGGATCGATGTCATCATTTGGGGAGGAATAGCGACTCCGGAAGCCGCGGCAGCTTTTCTGGCCACTGGAGCCCGGGGTCTAGTTTTTGAAAGCCTTCACTGGCAAACCGACCTGGCGGAGAGTGAGAAACACAAAGAGTTCCTGGTCAGGCTCCACCCGGAGCATACCTCGGTGGTGGGCAGTTCCCTTGGGGTGTATTGCCGGCTGTTTGACAAGGGCAATTCTGTAGCGGTCAAAGAGGCAGATAAGTATGCCAGATCATTATTAGACAAACCGGTTACACCAGAGACGCGTCAGACCCTGGCGCGATATCTTACCCGGACTTTTGTTCCAGCCCTGGATAGTGACGGTAGCCGACAGCACCTTATTCCTCTGGGTCCGGAAGCGGCTTTTGCCTCCTGGTTTGTCGAGCGCTTTGGCAGCTCTACGACTAAGGCGTTTCAGGGTTTTCTTTCTGAGATAAAGAGGCTTTTGGGTGAGGCTCCAGAGAGCGCCAAAAAATTTGTCCGAAGTTTGGCAGCCGAAAAATTGGGGACTCGCTATCCCTTCATTCAGGGGGCGATGACCTGGATCAGCGATAAGCCCAAGTTTGCTTTACAGGTGGGTGAGGCCGGGGGCCTCCCTACCATTGCCTTAGGTCTCCGCAACTATGGGCAGCTTGAAGAAGACTTGAGCTCTTTAAAGAGGGTTATGGGAGGGCGACCGTATGCTGTCAACCTCATGGCTTTGCCGGAAAACCCCTTTCTGGAGGAACAGCTTGCCTGGATCAAGGCGACCTTACCTCCCTTCGTGGCAGTTGCGGCCGGCCCGCCCACCCAGGCAATTCGCCTCCGACAAGAAGGTATTGAGACCATTTATATTACTGCCGATATAGGGCTCATGCGCCTGGCCCTAGTGGGAGGGGTCCGATGGCTTGTTCTGGAAGGCAGCGAGGCGGGCGGGCATGTGGGGGCACATTCCAGTCTGACCTTGGCTCAGATGGCCTTGGAGCTTAGGTGGCGTGAGCCGGAACTTTTTCAGGGTCGGCAGATATTGCTGGCGGGAGGTATTTATAATCGAGAGACTGCGGTAAGAGCCGGCTTACTGGGCGTGGATGGTCTGCAGATGGGCACCGCCTACCTGGCAACTGCGGAGATTGTAGCTACTGGAGCCTTAGAAAAGCTCTATCAGGACATGATCGTCTCATCTTCCCCCGGGACGACCGTGGTTTCGGGTGAGAGCATCGGCTTTAGAGTGCGTTCTCTTCGTAATGCCAAAATGGAGGCCATCTTGGCCTTGGAGCGGGAGTATCTGGCGGGGCAGGCGGATGAAGCTGCTTTTCGCCAACGTTTGGAGTCAGAAAGCGCCAGAAGTTTGCTTCTAGCTGCTCAGGGACTTAACCATCCGGGTGGTTCACCTGTGGATGAAGAAACCTGCCGGCAGCAGGGGCAGTTTATGAGCGGCGCCAATGCCGGCCTCATCGACCGGGTGGTAAGTGTCAAGGAGCTGCATAGAGAGTTGGCCGAAGGGTATCTTGAACCAATCCTGGCGAATGGCGAGGTTAAGCCGGTTAAAGCGCGTCCATCTGAGAGCAAAGGCCAGGATAGTCGGGAGCGAGTAGCCATTACCGGGATGGCTCTGGTTAATTCCCTGGGAAACAACCCCCAAGAGATTTGGCAGGCTGCCCTGGCCATGAAAAGCGGTGTTATTCAGATTCCACCTTCGAAGTGGGACCATAGCCTAATTTATGACCCCATCCCAAGAATGTCGGATAAGACCTACTGTCAGGTCGGGGCTTTTCAAAATGTCAATATATCTCGGAAGGAGTTGGGAATACCCCCCCAGGACTTTCGAACCATGTCTAATTCCACTCGGTTAACTATGTATTTGGCTAACCAGGCCATCATGGATTCAGGCATCCTGGAATCAGACATTCCCCGGGAACGGATTGCCGTAATAATTTCTCAAAATTCCGGTGAGTCCGCCAACACCCTGACTGATTTAGTCATTAACATTTCGGCCTCAAAGATAGTCCGATCGTTGCGGGGGCTTATGCCCTTGACGCCTGACCTGGAACTCCTGGCCGAGAAAATGATCAAAACAGGGTACCTGACAGTGGACGACACCACGTTACTGGGCCGTCTTAATAGCGCCGCGGGTGGTTTTATCAGTAATAAATATGGAGTCAGGGGCCCCTGCTATTCTGTCTCGGCGGCTTGTGCCACCAGTCTGGTGGCAATTCATACCGCCATTCAAATGATTAAAAATGGCACCATCGATGCCGCCATAGTGGGAGGAGGAGAAGAAAATTTAACTCCGGCCCATTTTATTGAATTTTCCGCGATAGGAGCCTTGGCCGGGATTTCAGGAGTACAACGATTACCTCAGGAACTCAGCCGTCCCTTCGACGGTGGGCGGGATGGTTTTGTTTTAGGCGAGGGTGGCGGTATGGTCGTCCTGGAACGGGAATCTCTGGCCCGAAAACGTGGGGCCAGAATCAATGCCTTTATTTCCGGAGTCGGGGCCAGCAACAATGATTGCGGAATGGTGGAATCAGTAGCGGCGACTCAGAAAATTGCCCTGCAATCCAGCTTTGCTGACCTAACTTATGGACCGGAACAGATTGATCTCGTGGAATGCCACGCCACCGGTACCATGCAAGGCGACATCGAAGAAGTCAAAGCGCTGGCAGGTTTTTTCTCCAGTGACAAACGGACCATTCTCACCTCCTTTAAATCGCAAATCGGGCATTCTTTAGGGGCCTCGGGACTTAATAGTATGATCCGAGGCATCAAAGCCTTACAGGACGGCATCTTTCCGGGAACCTTGAACTATCGGGAGGCCGACCCGGAGATCGGTTTGGAAGAAAGGGGCTTCTATCTCCCCACACAGCCGCTGGATTGGCCTCGACCGGCTAACCGGCCGCGGCGACTCATGGTAAATGCCTTCGGCTTTGGCGGGGCCAATTTTGTGGTCCATCTGGAAGAAGCCTTAACCGACTCAGCCCCCATCTTGGTCTCGGCCCCGAGATTTTCCGAGTCCGGAGAAAAAGCTGACAAAGCTGGTTTGGCGGGCGTTTCTTTCTTCAGGGCCAACCTGGGAGGTAGTCAGTGTCGGCTGGGAGTTGTTGCCCCCGATGATCAAGCAGCCCAAAAAAAGATAGCAACTCTTACTCCCATAAAATCACCCCTGTCCGCCAATTCGCTGCGAGCCCTGGCCAACCAGGGAATCTTTGTCGGTCGGGAAGACGACTCTCCTGCGCCCGTGGCCTTTGTCTTTGCCGGGCAAGGAACTTTCTATCCGGGGATGGGACGGGAACTCTATGAGGACTTTCCCTTAATCCGGCAGTGGATGGATCGCGTGGCTGCCCTGGCCGATTTTGACCTTTTGGACCGCTTATTTCATTCGCCGGAAGAAGAATTACAAAAGACCCTCTGGCAGCAGCCGGCTCTTTTTACCCTGGAATATGCCCTGGTGAGGCTCCTGCTTTCCCTGGGATTAAAGCCAGCGGCCCTGGCCGGACACAGCATGGGGGAATTGACCGCCCTTAGTGTCGCCGGGGTCTTTTCTTTTGAGGATGCCTTTAGAATCATTAATAAACGGGCCCAATGTATGGATAAGGCCGGCAGTCTGAATCGTGACCCCGGCGCCATGATCGCGGTGGACGTCCCCATGGAGATTCTCCAGGAAAAGGTGAGCGCTCGTAAACAGGTCTATTTCACCAATTTCAATTCTCCCCGGCAGGTAATATTAGGAGGGGCTACCGAAGAAATTCTGACCCTGAGGGAAGAAATCGAGCAGGAAGGCTTCTGGACGGTGCAGTTACGGGTGAGTATGGCTTTCCATTCGCCCATTATGAAGCCTGTATGCGATGAAATTGCGGAGTTCATACGTAGTATAGAATTGCATCCGCCCCAAATTCCGGTGATTTCCAACACTACCCAAAAACCTTATCCTGATGATCCGGAGGAAATCAGGAAGATAATCCTGGCTCATTTGGAAAACCCGGTTCATTGGATGCAAAACGTCCAAACCTTGTGGGATGATTTTGGCATAAGAACTTTCGTCGAGGTAGGCCCCAAGGACACCCTGTGTAACCTTATTGCCGATACCATTGAAGAAGCAAAGTGCATCAGGACTTCTTTCCCGGACCATGAATCCTCCTCTTGCCGGGCTGCCTTGGCTCAGCTCTTCGCCATGGGCCACTTAAGGCCTCCCCAGCCTCCGCCTCTAATCGACTTTCCCTGTTTGACTCCGGTAAATATCCCTGGCCCGATTGTTCCTTTGCGGGAGAGTATTCACCCCTCTGCCAACGCGGCCGCAGCGGCCGTAGTGCACAGGGAAATAATGTCTTTTGTCCTTGATACCTTCGGCAAGTTCTTAAAACCAACAATCCTGGCTGCGTTGCGCCAAGAAATTGATCCTTCGTTCAACGAGGCACAACTAGATGATTTATTAAAGGATATTGCTCCCTCAGGTCCGGCGCCGGGATCAGGTCTTCTGAAATCGGACGGGGCTCATGGGACTTCGACCATTCCCCTCGCCGCTGTTGGGCCAATTTCCGCGTTTCCTGCCGAGGCGCCGGTTGCGGATGGGGACTATGTGGAACATCTCATCCGGATCATCATGGATACCACCGGTTATGAACGCAATGAGATTGAGCCACAGATGGATATACGCACTGATTTAGCCATTCGCTCCAGCCGCTTGCCGATCATCATGGACGCAGCTGAACGCCGGTTCGGCATAAAGGTCAAATTGGAAGATTTTATCGGCTTGCGCACCGTCCAAGAGCTGGCTGACCGCATTGCTTTGGTTAAAGCTCGGGATGAAGGCCACCATCCTGATAGGGGTGTAGTTGCAGAGGCTCTGCCGGAGCCGGGGCCTGAATCTTCACTGCAACCGGCAATGGAAGGCGCACCTCCTGAATTTAAAGAGCTCAAGCGACTTATCTTCCAGGAAATACCCTTAGAAGAATCGCCTCTCAACCCCAGGGATGTGGCGATCGGCGCAGAAGTTGCGGTTTTTTCGTTTAATTGCGGATCGGAGTTGACTGTCGGGGTTGTTGAGTTCTTAAGAAAAGAAATACAGGTCTTGCCTGTCATAATGGATATTGCCGCTGACTACGACTTGCGCTCACCTGATGGAGTTGACAAGGCTGTCCGGCGACTGAATGAATCAAAGAGCCTCGCCGGTCTGATCCTGCTCCTGGATCAGAGTGGAGAGGCTGTTTTCACCAGCATGGAGGAGATTCCCGCTCTCCTGACAGGTTTTTTCCGCTCTTTGCAGAGCCTGATGCGTGCACCCACCAAAAGATTTTGCCTTTCGCTCCAAAAGGATCTCAATCCAGCCGGTGCCGTTGCGGTCGCGGCCGAGGGCGTGATTGGTATGTTTCTGGACGCAGCCCTGGAATACGATTCAGTCCTGTTCCGCAGTCTTACCCTTGACCGAGAAACTGACCTTAGAATTGCCTTCCCTTGGGCCCTGGACCAAAACAACAGTTTGGCTCAAATTATTTTTCATAGTCAGCAGGCCTTTGGCATTGAAGCCCGACAGGGGCTTGTATCATCACAGGACGCTCCGGATATCAGCCTTAAATCCGGTGATGTGATCATTATTTCCGGGGGAGGGCAGGGCATCTCCCCGCATCTGGCTTTTGCCTTGGCCCCTTTTAACCCCAGGTTGGTGCTCTTGGGCCGCAGTGAACTGGATGCCTCTGTGGACTATGACAAGCTGCAGAAGGCCGGTCTAACCTCGGAGGAGGCAGTCCGTCGCTGGGTGGCTAGAGAGAAAACCGATCTACCCGAAGATCAGCTCAAAGTCGAAGTCACTAAAATCCTGTCGACTATTAATATCAGGCAGTCCCTGGAGGAGATCGCCCGATTGGGGATGGAGGTAACCTATTATAATTGTGACGTCACGAATCAGGCCAGAGTGCGAGAAGTCCTCGCCGACGTGGCGGCGCGTTTTGGCCGTATCGATGGCTTGATCCACGGGGCCGGAGTGCTGCGCGACGCCTTTATAGACTTAATGTCTCCCGAAGATTTTGCAAACGTCGTAGAGGTTAAATTCTTGGGTGCCTGGCATCTCTATGACCTCGCCTGTCACCACGGCTTACGGTTTTTCTTCATGCTTTCCTCGGTTACCGCGGTTCAGGGCAATGTCGGCCAGATCAACTATTGTGCGGCCAATCGATCCATGTCAGCCCTAACTCAAGTAATTTCCACCCAGCGGCCGGAGATTAAGGTCAAGGCCCTGATGCTGCCCCCCATTGAAGGCGTAGGGATGGCCGCCGATAGCGAGTTAAAAGCTTTGATGAAACTCCGGGGTTGGGAGGGAGCTTACATCCATGTCAATGAGTTGGCCGCCTTATTCAGCCGGGAACTCTTCCTGGGGCCGGCCGCGGAGACTTGGGTGATGTTTATCAGGAACCTGCCCCAGGTCAAAACTACCAAACTAGATCTGCATAACCCCGAACCCAAGAAAAACTGCCTGACCACCGCCGGCCTGGCTATTCCAGACTATGAATTGCCGATGATTCAGACTGTTCATCGGATAGACCTTAATGAGGGATTATTAGAGGCTGGACGCATTTTCTCCCTGGAGCATGATCTCTGGGTTGATGACCATCGACCCTTCAAGTTCCTGAAAAATCCTTTTGTTTCTGGAATAATGGCGGTAGAAACCTTTATCGAGGCGGCCCATCTGCTCTATCCCCATCTACGGCCTTTAGGCATACGCCAGGTGGAATACAAGGATATCATAGAGTGCCCCCCTGGTATTGGCCGGAAGGCCTTGATTGTCTGCCGCCGCCTGGATACTAATGGCTCTTCCGGCAGCGAGCTTCACTGCCAGGTGGCCATATCCAGTCCGGACATCACGGCAAATGGCCGGGTCTTAGACCGTTGGTCTACTAATTACGTTGGAGAGGTAATATTAGGTAACGGCAGCCACTCCCTTAATCTTTTGCCAGATTTCTCAGTCAACAACGAGGAACTCGAAACATCTCCTTTAAACCATGATGAGGTTACTAGATTTTATAAGAAATATAGCAATTTGCAGGGGCGCTACCGAATGATTGAAAAACTTGACGGGGCCGGCTTGGGGGTTATTCGTGGGCAGATGGTGTATCAGCATAATGAAGATTTCGCCAATATGAGTGGCTTTAGATACCAATATTCCCCTTATTTGCTCGAGGCCATCAAGCATTTGGTAAACTTTTACCTGTTATTATGGGATGAAGATATCTTCCAGACCGATGATCCCGTATAAAGTTGGGGAAATGCGCTTTACCCGTCACTGCCAGCCTGATGAGCTAATAACCTTGGAGGGGCGGCTTCGGTCTAATGACCAGGACGGCAATATCTGGGATGCCCAGGCCCTGGACGCTGCCGGGGAGGCCATTATGCAAGTCCGGGATCTTCTCTTAAAACCATTTACCAAATAACTCTTCATGACCATTGGGTCATGAGGCAGGATGAAAAACTGGTCAAGATAACGGTTAATCAGGGACCACAGCCCTCCTATCTGCACTTGACAACCGACCACTGGCAACTTCCCCGAAACAGTTGCGGTCCGGTAGTGTACGCTGCAACCCCGGATAGGCCAACTGGCAAAGGACACTTAGTTAACCGGTTGTTGCAGGCATTGACCGGTCTGGTCCGGGATGGCTTGAGGTCATGGGGGCAATTGCCGCTGCAACTATGCCGCTCTCCATTGGGGCAGCCATTATTGCTGCACGGTGGCGCTCAGGTGTTATCCGTTTCCTTCAGCCTGGCAGACGGTAGGATTTGGGGCGCCTTGGCAGGTGCTGGCCGAGTTGGCCTGGATGTCGCTCTATCTGAAGAATTTCCAAGAAACTACCCCGTGCATCGGGTTTTTTCCCAGGAAGAGTATGGCCGGGCTTGCACTCTTTGTCGGGGTGACGCTTCCCTTGCGGCAGCCTTGCTGTGGTCCATCAAAGAGGCTGCCGTCAAAGCCCTGGGCGTGGGGTTCAATTACCTATCCCCCCGAGAAATTGCCACAGGTCCCGGCCAACCTTGGAGGGGAGGATTACTTTTCGAGGTTGATGCCGGGTGTTTAGTAAAAACCTGGGCTCGCCCAGAAGCTGGGGGATGGGTGGCCATTGCCTTGTGGATATAACCTGTTAACATTCGGCATTATGTATCAATGCCAACTCAAAAAATTGCCGGCGTTTGTTCCTAACTACCTATCTTGGGAGATATTGGATAACCCCAATTGATCCGATAACCGCCGCAAAAGAACCGCCGCAAAAGGACTTGCCAACAGGAAAGGTATGGTTATACTTAATATGTCTTAAAGATAAAGGTAACGGAAGTGCAAGGCTCACTGGTGGGGCCCCCGGACTTCAAATCCGGTGTATCGTCGCGAGGCGATGGGTGGGTTCGATTCCCATGCACTTCCGCCATATCTTTTCACGATTTATCACTGAAACTTATCTTTGTTTGGCTCCCCTAAAATTTTCAGCACAATTCCATCACAAAATCCAATAAATTTTTTAACAGGTTACGGCGGGATTGCTCCGGAAAGGACCCCGCCAACTTTGGTAGACCGGAACTTCTGGCAAGTAAAAAATGACCCACACCGGGGTTTATCCCGATGTGGGCCTCTTGAGCGGAATTTTTAAATGGCCTCTTTTTAAAACAGCGCCTTGGTGATCTCGACGCGCCGGGCTTCTCGGTCAGAGCCTGTCCCAGTGGTGGTAGCAAGCCATTCTTTGGGGTCTACCAAAGTAATACTTCCCTCAGGCAGGCCGGCGGCGACCAGGGCGTCACGGACGACTTTGGCACGGTTCTTGGCGAGTTCAACGTTGGTATTCCAGTCCCCGGTCCTATCGGTGTAGCCAGTTAGAGCCACCTTGAGCCCATCTTTTTTGGCGCACTGGGCCACTTTAACGATGGTTTCCTGGTTTACGGCGTCGATCCCGGCCCGGCCCACTTCAAAGTAAACATTTGCCGGCACACAAACGGCCACAGTCGCGACGGCCGGCGCCTTGGCTACGGGCGTGGTGGGCTTCATAAAGGTATTCCACAAATAGAACAGACCCAGAAGGCCAAGGAGACCCAGCAGCCAGGGCAGCCAACTTGCGGACTTGCGGACCTCTTCCTCGCGAACATAGGGAGGAGGGGTTACCTTGGGTTCTACCGTGGGGCGGGTGAAGCCGCTGAGAAGGGCGGCGGGGCTGGCAAACCCCAGGGCTTTGACGAGGCTGTTGTCGAGCAGGCCCTCGAGGCTCTTACCCTGACCACCCAGCAGCGAGGCCAGGGAAGTTTGATCGAGCTTCTTCCCAAAAATATAAAACGCTTATTGCTTATGCTCCCAAAATTAGCTATAATTTACTAAAATAATTAGTTAAATTGGGAAAATATTATGCAACAGGAAAGCCTGAGTCTCCTGGCGTTTCAAAAAAGGTTTAGGACCGAAAAAGCTTGTCGGAAACATCTTTTTAAGTTGCGTTGGCCTCAGGATTATCGGTGCCCTCGCTGTCAGCACGACCAAGCTTACTTTCATCGGACGCGTCATTTATATGCCTGCAGAGCTTGTGGTTACCAGACCTCGCTGACGGCCGGCACGATTTTTCATAAGACCAGGACGCCCCTGAGAAAGTGGTTCTGGATGATCTTCCTGATGGGGCGACAGAAAAGTGGCGCTTCCATGTTGTCTTTGCAACGGATCTTGGAAATCCGGACTTATAAAACGGTGTGGGTCATGGGGCATAAGATCCGCCAGGCCATGGCGGAGCGCGATGCCGATTACAAGCTGGCCGGCCTGATCGAACTGGATGATACCTATGTCGGCGGACCCAAACCAGGCAAACGTGGCCGCGGCGCGGCGGGTAAATCCAAAGTCGTGGTGGCGGTGGAAACTCCGGGAGATAAACCACGGTTTGCCGCGATGCGCCAGGTACCCAGGGTAAGCGGCGACGAGATTAAAGCCATGGCTCAGGCTTGCCTGGCAGCAAAGGTGGTGGCCCGCACGGATGGTTGGCAGGCCTATCGGGTCTTGAACTCTGAGTCGAGCTTTCATGTACCCACCGTGACTGGTTCGGGAAAAAACGCGGCCAGATTGTTTCCTTGGGTCCATACCCTGATCGCCAACGTCAAAGGCAATATTCGTGGAGTGTATCATGGCGTCAGTGACAAGCACCTGCCCCGTTATCTGGCGGAATTTTGTTACCGCTTCAATCGACGCTTCTGGGAACCTCAAATGTTTAACCGGATGGTCACTGCTTGTCTTAATACTCAAACCGTTACTTTTTCGGAGCTAAGGCAATAAGCGTTAAATATAATTTTTTAGAAAGCCTAAAACCACAGGGGCTACCAGGGCCAGCAACTTGATAGCCGAGGATGACTTGATGCCCGCCAGCGAGGCCAGGGACTCGGAGAGAGCGCTCCCTTTATTGCCGAACAGCTGGCTTACCAGGCCGGAGCCCAGGTTTACCAGCTCATTGGCCCCGGCTCCGCTGCCAGAGAAGAGGCCGGCGATATTGTCCATGATACCGGTATCGACGTCCGGGCCTTTGAGCAGGTTCAGCAGGCTGGCGGCGCCGTCGGGCGTAGCACCTTTCTGGGAAATGGCTCCCAGCAAGGCCGGCAGCAAGGCGGTAAGGGAGGTTTGGGTGGGGGCCTCCGGTTGGTCTAGGGTCCTGGCTTATCAGAGACGCAAAATCATTGGGTAAGGCCGCCTGGAGAAGGCTTAACAGGTTATCCACAACACTTCCTCCTTTGGGGTTTGGTTTGGTAATACTATCCTATCGATCTAAAGGTGACTGACCGATCAATTAACGTGCAGCATCCCTAAAAAGGTAGAGCGTAAAGCTCGTTTTACCGTCTCTTGGCAGGATCCCAATTGCGTAGAAATTCTCAAGACCACTAAGATTCGGGTGTGCTTTTTTAGTAATCATAATTTTCTTATTTGTCCATAGAGATACTATTATTTTTAACGCTTATTGCTTATGCTCCCAAAATTAGCTATAATTTACTAAAATAATTAGCTAAATGGGGCAAATATTATGCAACAGGAAAGCCTGAGTCTCCTGGCATTTCAAAAAAGGTTTAGGACCGAAAAAGCTTGTCAGAAACATCTTTTTGAGTTGCGTTGGCCTCAGGGTTATCGGTGCCCTCGTTGTCAGCACGACCAAGCTTACTTTCATCGGACGCGTCATTTATATGCCTGCAAAGCTTGTGGTTACCAGACCTCGCTGACGGCCGGCACGATTTTTCATAAGACCAGGACGCCCCTGAGAAAATGGTTCTGGATGATCTTCCTGATGGGGCGACAGAAAAGTGGCGCTTCCATGTTGTCTTTGCAACGGATTTTGGAAATCCGGACTTATAAAACGGTGTGGGTCATGGGGCATAAGATCCGCCAGGCCATGGCGGAGCGTGATGCCGGTTACAAGTTGGCCGGCCTGATCGAACTGGATGATACCTATGTCGGCGGCCCCAAACCAGGCAAACGTGGCCGTGGCGCCGCGGGTAAATCCAAAGTCGTGGTGGCGGTGGAAACCCCGGGAGATAAACCACGGTTTGCCGCCATGCGCCAGGTACCCAGGGTAAGCGGCGACGAGATTAAGGCGATGGCTCAGGCTTGCCTGGCAGCAGAGGTGGTGGCCCGCACGGATGGTTGGCAGGCCTATCGGGTCTTGAACTCTGAGTCGAGCTTTCATGTGCCCATCGTGACTGGTTCGGGAAAAAATGCGGGCAGATTGTTTCCCTGGGTCCATACCCTGATCGCCAACGTCAAAGGCAATATCCGTGGAGTGTATCATGGCGTCAGTGACAAGCACCTGCCCCGTTATCTGGCGGAATTTTGTTACCGCTTCAATCGACGCTTCTGGGAACCCCAAATGTTTAACCGGATGATCACTGCTTGTCTTAATGCTCAAACCGTTACCTTTTCGGAGCTAAGGCAATAAGCGTTTTATTTTGTAATTTATTTTAAATAGTTTTAGGAATTTTTTTTAACGAAAGATTTAAGAAGGGAATTTATGATTTGCTAACCATGCTTTTTTTTAGAAAAAAAGGATAGAGGTTGGGCACCGTCGACGCAAGAAGGTGTTGAGGTAGGGGTATAATTTCGCCGGCCCTGATAGGTTTCAGGGCCGGCATTTTTGCTTAACAACGCAAGCGGATTTTAGTAGGGCGAATCGCCACGTATCAGTTCCAGGACCGGATCAAGGCTCTCCAGCAATTTATAAATGGGCTCGCAGCGGACGCACGGGACAACGTTATCCCGGCCCCGGGAGTTAAAGGTGTATTCCCTGGAACCCTCACACTGGTAACAATTGTCGGCAGCCAGGCGCAGTTCAGCCACCAGTCGGCCAAGGGTCGAATTGTCCAGGTTGGCTTTGAAATCGTCAAAGGAAAGAGGGGCATCAGACATGAAAAACTCCTTAGAAAAATTTATATACCTTACATGGTTAAATTAGTAATCATTATTCCTAAAGGCAAGGGTTTAGGATGATAAAGGCAGGTTAGCGGAGGAAAAAAGGTGGAATGAGGCGCCTGGTATGATCAAATAATAATAAATTCCTTATCCTGGGCTACCCGGCTGACAATTTTATCACAAACCCCTCACGCCAGTGAAAATCCGGCTCAGGGCCGGAGTGAGTCAAGGCCCAGTAGGACAGCCGGCCGTCCTCATGCTGGAGCACGCTGCTGATGGCCGCCTCCAGGGGCTGGCCCGCCGGGATGATGGCAGCCAGATCCACTTCCAGG
Organism: uncultured delta proteobacterium; assembly: GCA_963705135.1. Taxonomy (GTDB): domain Bacteria; phylum Desulfobacterota; class Desulfobaccia; order Desulfobaccales; family Desulfobaccaceae; genus Desulfobacca. Next base: position 164,884 of record CAVPJB010000015.1, on the reverse strand, counting down.
GTAAGCGTAAGCACCTCTGGTTGCCGTTGGACGGTGAAGGGCAATGCCTTGAAGACCGGCTCCTCCTGCAACCCCTGGCGGTAAGAGGCAAGTCGGAACACATTCCAGTGTCCGGCCGGGGAAAGGTTGAATTCCCAGTAGCCGACGGCGTCCTGGATGGCCAGAAAAAATTCAAAGCAGGTGGTTTCCCACAACACCCACTGGCGGGCCGGTTCTTCGGCCAGGGGGGCGATTACCAGCTCCTGAAGCGGTCCAGCCAGAGTGTAGGTGATGGTCAGGTGGGTCCCGCGGCGGGAGATGGCGCCGGTGATGGAAAATGGCGGAACCGGAGCACCTTCGGCAAAGGGCTGCAAAGAAAAGTTTGGGCTATTCATCTCAATTCCCTGATAAGGTTGCGAATAGCTGATTCTTGCGATTCAATGTTTTCGGTCAGCTTGAACTGGACCAGGGCCCGGGCCAGATTGTGCTGTGGATGCTGGGCCTTGAAATAGACGTTGCCGGCCAGATAATCGGTGAAAAACCTCAGGCCCAACTCAAAGGCGATGAGGCGGATGCCGTCATACAGATATTCATAATCGCCGGCAGTGAGAAAATCCCGGGCTTTAGAAAGGTAGCCCTCTAGAATGGCCCGGCAGTAAGCGGATTCAAAGCGCACGCTCTCCCAGTCAGCCGTTTCTTCCCCCAAAGGATTGCAACCGGAGCGCAAGCAATCGCCGAGGTCATACTGCACCAGCCCGGGCTTGATGGTATCCAGATCGATGAGGCTCACGGCCTGACCGGTGGCGAGATCCAGCATGACGTTGTTGACTTTGGGATCGCCGTGAATGGGCCGCATCGTAAGCGTCCCATCTTCTCGAGCCTGCTCCAGGACAGACGCCCAGCCTCGCCGCACCCTAATAAACTCCAGGGCATACTCCACCTCTGGAGAGGTATGGGAGCGGTGCTGCTCTATAATTTCATCATACTGCATCAGGTAACATGGGGTAACGTGAAATCCAGGCAGCGTATCGGCAAGTCTGATGGCGGGCAGATCGCTCACCAGGAGGTGAAACATACCCAGGGCATAACCCACTTCTTTGGCATGGCCGCTATCTTGGATGGTGTCATAGGCTCGGGTCGACTCGATAAAGCTCAGGGCCCGCCAGAATGAGCCCTGGTAGTCAACCCAATGATCTCCGCCGTCCTGAGTCAGCAACACCCGGGGCGTCTCCCAAAGCCGGCCCGAATTGGGAGGAGTGTTGAGTAAACGCCGGTGCACATGTTCGGAGTAAACCCGCAGGTTCTGCATGACCAAGCCAGGCTCTGGAAACACCCGGGCATTAAGACGCTGCAAAATGAAGTGTTTTTCTGCCCCGCCATCCAGCTTGACCAGAAAGGTATCATTCACATTGCCATGGCCGTAATCCCAAACAGCCGTGACCCTGTTCTGGAAGGAGAAGCGCGCGGCTGCAGCCAGAACCGAATCCAAACTTATGCCTCACTGAAGTTAAATTGCATCTTGTTTGTTCCCAAGTTGCACTTGGGAACACAATATTACCCGCCAAGCTGAGCTTAGCCGCCTAAATCCGTTCCTCTTCCTTAATCCCTTCCATTAAGCTTTCTCATCCATAATCTTAAGGATATTTATCAGGTGATTCAGAATAAACTTGAATCTCTCCAACATCTCCAGGTAGATGGCAAAGGCATGAGGATGACCGAAGCTATGGGTCATCGTGGTCTCGTGCTCCACCGCTGCCTGAAAACTGCCCTCGATCATATTGTTGGCTTCGGCTAGGAGATAATTTTTCAATGGCTTATTTTCGTCGTAAAAAAGATCCGCCAAGCCCCGCAACAGACCCTTAACATGGGTAAAGAGATCGTTGATGTGGAAATAGTCCTTGTCCGCGATCAAGGCAGCCTCTTTGATTTTTCTCTGGATGGGCTCTCCCAGCTGCTTCATTTCATCGGCTATGTGCTCCAGGTGACCCAGCACCCCATATAACTTCTTCAAATAGGGGTTGCCGTCATTGGTTCTCTCAGCCTGGGCCAACTCCACTTCTTCGAAAAACTCGTCCAGATCCAGGGTGATGATGTCCTGGAGCCGCTTGATTTCCTCCAATTCGGCCAGGTTGCTACGGTTGAAGGCCTGTCGGGCTGCCCCTACCATGAGCCGGATATTATCAACAGTAGGAGAAAGGGCCGCGAGTTGGACGCGGTAATATTTTTCCAAATACTCTAACTTCATGGCAAATTCCTCTCATTGAAATTGAACCGGTCTTGCCTCACTGATTTCAGGGGCATTGATTATCATAAAAGCCCAGGGGCACGGATTTCAAGAGAAAATACCGGCATTGGGGGATAGAGTTTGATAACCTGTTTGTATGACTATATAATTATAATAAATTTAAGGTGCTTTTTTATCTTTTCTCATCATGGGGGCGGGAAAAGCATGGTCGGCCGGCCCCAAGACTGGTTCAAGCAGGCGGCCAGAGACCTGGAGCAGGCGGAAGACTCGAGGCAGGCCGGGCGGCATGAGTGGGCTTGCTTTGCGGCCCAGCAAGCGGCAGAAAAGGCGGTGCAGGTGGGGCTGCACCTGGTTCAGGGGCAGGAGGCCTGGGGTCATGTGATTGCCCGGCTCTTGCAGGAACTGCCGGAGAGTGGCCAAGTCCCGGCCTCACTCCTGGACAAGGCCAAAGTGCTGGATATTTTATTATATTCCGGCCCGATATCCCAACAGCCATCTCCTGAGAGCTCCTTTTGAACATTAAGGCATCATTCAAAGCGAGGCGGTCATAACCTATGCCATTGAAATCATTACGTTCGTCCGTGCCCAAATGGCCTGACAACCGCACCGTTGGACAGGCAGCCAAGCTTTGGGCTCAAAGGTTGGGCTGCAAACATCCTGAGATATTGGGTATCGCCTATTTTGGCTCCTATGCCCGGGAGGACTGGGGCGTAGGCAGCGACTTGGACGTGGTGATAATTGTCACGACCACCAAGCGACCTTTTGAAGAGCGGGGCCGTGATATCGACACCCGGGAACTTCCTGTGCCTTCGAATGTCTTGGTCTATACGCTAGAGGAGTGGGGGAGCCTGAAACGGGAGCAGCCTTTTTTCCAGCGAGTGCTCAACGAGGCAGTATGGGTCTATGGAAGCCCTGAAAATTTGGATTAGGTTGTCAGCATTCTCTTGACTTCGGAACAAATAATAATTTATGTGGCCGTCAAAGTTATACACAAGGGCGTGCAAAACCGTATTGATTCCTCGGAAAAAATTAAGAATGCGATGAAAATTATTGAAAAGGAAGTCGGGCTTCCGTATTTTGGAGATTATGGATTAGAAAATCAACAAATATAGCGTTTGCCAAAAATTTAGACCGAATTAAAGGTCATATGATCATAACGGTTTATTTCAGCAAACTATCGAGTGAACAAGTTCTTTGATTATCATTGGATCGATTTATGATCCACAGCAGTGCTTGGTCGATCCGGTCAATGAGTTGTTGACGAGTTTTCGCAATAAAGTCAGTGAACCACTCGGCCTTCATCAGGAGCCAAAGTCTCTCGATGGGATTATAATCGGGAGAATATGGTGGCAAAAAGAGGGGTTTGAAGTTTCCCCAGTTGAGAGACTTTTTCTTATGCCAGGTAGCGTTATCGCAAACGATGATATTTTTTGATCTTTCCAGTTTGATGTCCTGGTTGGCGTGGTCTAAAAAAGCCTGAAAGACGATGCTATCGGTATGGGTAAATTCGAGGGCATAGAATTCACCGGTTCGGGGACAAACCATGCCGGTGACGTTCATGCGCAGGTGTTCCCCATAGTAAGGGATACGGATTTTTTCTCCCTTCTGCGCCCAACGGCGTCTAGGGCGGGGATCACCCTCGATACCAGATTCGTCCAAGAACCACAGATCGACTTCAGGGTCATTCAGAAGCGGTTTCAATTCTTCAATAAATACTTGTCGCTGCTCTTCATTTTGGCGGCTTGGCCAGGATTGAGGCACTTTCAACCGAAAATTATTGTCATGCAGCCAACGAATAACCGTACGGTAGCCAACTTCATGTTGCAGCTCTTGTCTCAGGTAGCCATGAAATTTTACGCCGGTCCAATGGGTCTGCTCTGCCAGTTCAGGTTTTTCAATGAGTTCCTTATAGCAAGCACTTTGCTCAGCATTGATTTTGGCAGGGCGGCCAAGGCGTGGGCGTTCGATTAAGCCGTCAATACCTTGCCGATTAAATTGCGCCACCCAGCGAGAGAGACCACGGCGGGATGTATAATAAAGGGAAGCAACCTTATCATGATGAATTCCCATAGATAGTGCTCGAATGGCCATGAGACGATTATGACTCCGCTTAGAAACTGCCGAACCCACCGCGGTTTCCAATTCCGCAAAGGAACAATTTTCAAAATTGGGGAATATTGGTCGTCTAGCCACGAATAGACTAGAACACAATATTCACAATAGTACAAGCTATTTATGCAAAAAATCTTAAAAAAAATTATCAGCTAAGTAATCGGCCAGAACTTTTGGCAATTGCTATATAACAGATATCGCTTATAACCCATTGAAATAATAAGACGATAGGGCGGCTGTCACCGCCCTATTTTTTGTGGATTTTAAGAATAATCCTCAGCTATTTGGTCTTGCATTTACACGACAAGGCCGACGCCATCATCTTTCGGCGGACCAGGGCCAGCTGCGTCTGCAGGGGGATCTCCATGGGGCAGAGGACATCGCAGGCCATCAGGCCGATGCAGCCGAAGACCCCTTCGTCGGTGCCCACTACCTCAAAGATCTGGGCCGGGGTGCGGTTGTCCCGTGGGTCAATCATGAACCGGGCCACCCTATTTAAACCTGCGGCTCCCAGGAAATCCTCCCGGAAGTTGGCCGTGGCGCAGGAAGCGATGCAGCAGCCGCATTCGATGCAGCGTTCGGCTTCGTAGATCTCCAGGGCAATGGGGTTGTCCATCCGTTCTTCCACGGCCTTGGGATTAAACTTCTCCTCCGTGTGGATCCAGGCCTCGGTGTTTTCGCACATTTGACGGAACCAGGTGCCGGTGTCCACCGAGAGATCGCCCACCAGTTTAAAAACCGGCAGCGGCATGAGGATAATATTCTCCGGCAGTTCCGCAATCAGGGTCTTACAGGCCAGTTGGGGCCGGCCGTTAATGAGCATGGCGCAGGAGCCGCAGATGGCAGCCCGGCAGACAAAGTCGAAAATTAAGGACGGGTCCTGCTCTTCACGCAGCCGGTTCAGAGCAATAAAGACCGTCATATTGGGAGTCTCGTCCAGTTGAAAATCCTGCATCCGGGGTTTGATTTCCGGGGTGGCAGGGTTGTAACGAAAGATGCTGAAGGACAGGGTGCGATTCTCCATGGGGGACACCTCCTAATCGCCTACTTGAGTGACGCCGGTGGCTTCGCCGTAGCCGCGGTCCCCCGGAGGCAGTTCGGTAATCGTGATGGGTTCATACTGCAATTCCGGCATTTCGGCGCCGGGCTTCCAGTAAGCCAGGGTGCGTTTCAGCCAGTTGGCGTCGTCCCGCTTCGGGTAATCTTCCCGGAAGTGAGAGCCCCGGCTTTCGGTCCGGGTCAAAGCGCCATAAGCGATGCACAGGGCCAGCCGGAGTATACCGGGCATACGTAGGGCCGCGGCAACTTCCGGGTTGGGACCCAGGCCGTTCGAGCGCAGCTTGATTTGTTTGGCACGGGCATACAGCTCCGAGAGTTTCTCCACGGCTTCCTTCAGGTCGGCTTCGGTGCGAAAAATGCCCACCTTGTTCAGCAGGGTTTCTTCCATCTGCTTGCGCAGCTCAAAGACGTTTTCTGTGCCTTTGGAGGACTTCAGGTCTATTACCCGTTGCTCCTGCTGTTTAACAAAGTCGCTGACCAGGGGTGGGGAGAAGTCCACTCCGACCTCTTTGACATAGGTGGCCACCCGATCGCCCACCACCATGCCCATGACCAGGGTTTCGGCCAGGGAGTTACCGCCCAGCCGGTTAAAGCCGTGCATATCCCAGCAGGCTGATTCCCCGGCGGCGAATAGGCCTTTGAGGCCCTTAGCATCACCGTCGATGTTGGTGCGGACGCCGCCCATGGAGTAATGCTGTGTGGGAACAACCGGAATCATGGACTCGGCGCAGTCGATACCCAGAAAGTTGGAGCAGATGGCAGAGACTTCTCTGAGGTTGGTGCACAGATGCTCCCGGCCCAGATGGCGGATGTCCAGCCACAGGTGTGGGCCGTAGGGGCTTTCCACCCCGAAGCCCTGCCGGATGTGATACATCATGCGGCGGCTGACCACGTCCCGGCTGGCCAGCTCTTTTTTGGCCGGCTCATAATCGGGCATGAAGCGGTGCAGATTTTTGTCCAAAAGATAACCACCGTCGCCCCGGCAACCCTCAGTAACCAGGATGTTGGTGGGCACGATGCCGGTGGGATGGAACTGCACCGCCTCCATGTTGCCCAGGGGCACCACCCCGGTATCCAGGGCAATGGCCATGCCGGTGCCCTCGTTGATCACGGCATTGGTGGATGTGCCGTACATCCGGCCGTAGCCGCCAGTGGCGATAACCGTGGCCTTGGCCAGATAGGCCCGGAAGCTGCCGGTGCGCAGACAACGAACCACGGCCCCATAACAATTTTCCCCGTCGTGGATGAGGGCCACCGCTTCCATGCGGTCGTGGACGGTGACGCCCAGTTTGATGACCATGGAGTCCATGGAATACTGCAACACATGACCGGTTCCGTCCGCAGCGTAACAGGTACGCCACTTGGCGGTGCCGCCAAAGGCCCGCTGGGCGATGAGCCCTTCTTTTTCCGGTAGGTCTTCAATTCCCTGGCCGTCCGGGAGGACCTTTTTACCGGGCACGACCCGGGTCCAGGGTACGCCCCAGGCTGACAACTGGCGGACTGCAATGGGGGCCAGGTTGACGAAGAGACGGGCCACGTCCTGCTCGCAGCCCCAATCCGAGCCTTTCACGGTATCTTCAAAATGGACGTCGACATTATCCCCGTACCCCATGGCGACGTTGCCCAGGGAGGCCTGCATGCCGCCCTGGGCCGCAGTGCTATGGGAACGACGGGGTGGCACCAGGCTTAAAATAGTACATTCATGACCGTGGGAGGCGGCTTCCACCGCGACCCGTTCACCGGCCAGACCGGCGCCGATAACCAGGACCTCGGTGATATGCGTATCTTGCCACTTCATTAGGCACCTCCCGCAGAAATAAAGAGTAGGAAAACAAACAAGGTGAAAACTCCTAAAGTCGAAAAACCAATGGCAGTGTAGACCAGGTATTGAAAAATCGGTTTACGCGGCCACCAGCCCCACTTGATGAAAATCCGGTAGACCCCGAGAAAGGCGTGGATCTCAGCAATGCCGATGAGGATGAGATAGAAGATAAAACCACCGGATTGAACTCGGGCGGCGCTCTTAACTGCTTCGATGGGCCAGTCGGCGAGGACGCCGGAGATGTGGATGACGGCTAGGACCAAGACAGCCAGGCCGGTGACGATCTGCACCAGCCAGTACCAGGTCTCATCGTGGTTTAGCAGCCTGGAATGCCGCCAGACGATCTGGGCTTCCTGAAAACGCCAGGGGGCCTTGCGCATGGCCAGCAGGCCATGGCCGAGGATGGCCACGCAGACTAGAAAGATGGCGATGTGGGAGACGAAATACTCATCCATCTGGACCGACTTGTGGTCAAAGGCCGCAGCCCCGAACAGGATGTTCGACACCGCCAGAATGTGCATCTGGATGAAAAGAGCCAGGAACAGACCACTGATCAATTCCAGAAGTTCCATCCAGGCCTCCCATCGAGGGTTTTTGGTGAGGGTTCTTTGGACTAACACGGCTTCTCCTTTACCTATACTTGCAGCTTCATAATCTTACCCCTGGGTTAATTGCCCCGCATCCCAAGGGATTCAGCCGAATGTTAATTTAATCACAAATTTTAAAATGTAATAAAATCTGCCGACAAGTCAAGCAATATTTAAAATATAATTAATATCAGGTAGTTGTTGATGGAATCATCCTTAACATCTCCACCGGCGAAGTAGTACAGATAATTCGCGCCGGTCCGAAAGAAAAAACCTACGACCGCTGATAGCATTGAGTCTCGCGGACAACAAGGAAAACTTTTTCCCGCCCCGCAAGGTCCCCGAGTCCCTTAGCCGCGCAGTTTCCCGGTTACCTGCGCCACTCGAGTTCCCAGAGCCTTAGCAATCTCCAGGTCTTCCGGTGCGGGTGTCAGCTCATTGCGGCCCCCGGCCACGGTGCTGGCCGCATACGGGGTTCCTCCCCGCCCCTCGGTGTGCAGCATGCCCGGAGTGGAATAGGGCACGCCCACGATAATCATGCCCAGGTGCAGCAAGGGGGCCATCATGGTAAAACCAGTGGTTTCCTGACCACCGTGGGTGGTGGCGGTAGACGTAAAGATCCCGGCGGGCTTGCCCTCCATAGCGCCCTGGGCCCACAGTTCCACCATCTGGTCAAACAAAACCTTCATCTGTGAGGTCATGTTGCCGAACCGAGTCGGGGTACCGAAAAGGATGCCATCCGCAGTTTTCAGATCCTCCAGGGTGCAGAAAGGGATATCCTTTTGCAGTTCTAAGTTCATTTGGGCGTGCTTGCTTTCCTTAAGCTTGTTTTCGTTAAACGGTAGGTCCTCAACCCGCCGCATCACCACTTCCGCTCCCGGCACCGACTGAATGCCTTCGGCCACTGCCTGGGCCAGTTTAAAAACATGACCGAACATTGAGTAATAGACCACCAGGATTTTCATCTAGCTTTTCCCCTTTTCATTTCGGTCCAACCTTGAAATACTCCAGCCCCAGCACAACCGCTGCGACTATCAGGCGGTAGATGACAAAGATAATAAAGGTATGGCGCTGCAAGAATCTGAGCAGGAATTTGATGGTAAGATAACTGGAGACAATGGCCGCCAGAAATCCCAAGACGTAAGGCAGGGTGATAAAGGTACTGCTCCCCCCGCCTTTGAACATCTTCAAGACGTGATAGAGACCAGCCCCGAAAATAATGGGGGTGGACAATAGAAAGGAAAACTTTGCCGCAGTTTCCCGGGTGAATCCCAAAAACAGGCCCATGGTCATGGTGCTGCCGCTCCGGGAGACGCCGGGCATAATGGCCAGGGCCTGGGCGCAGCCGATGAGGATGGCGTCTGTCAGGGTAATGCCGGGCAGCCGCCGCTGGTGCCGGGCCATCCGATCCGCTAAATAGAGGATGATACCCATGACTCCCAGAAGGATGGCGATGCGCGTCGGCGTCCGAAAAATGGTTTCCGCCTGTTTTTCCAGGAAGAAGCCCGCTGCCGCCCCGGGGATCGAAGCCGCCACCAGATACCAGAAAAGCCGACGTTCAAACCGGTTGTGCCGTCCCGGGCGAAACAGGGCCTGCAGCATGTCCATCCAGTCCTGCCAGAAATAGGCGATCAGGGCCACCAGGGTGCCCACGTGCAACAGCACGTCGAAGGCCAGTCCGGCTTCCTGGACCCCTAAATAATGCTCCAATAAGGCTAGGTGCCCGGAGCTGGAGATGGGCAGGAACTCCGTCAAGCCCTGAATGATGCCTAAGAAAATGGCGTGGAGGATGTCCATGGTGTGGGTCTCACTTTCTGGTGTATTGAGGTGGCGCGGGAATTATTCAAACCGTTGGTTTGAGACGATGAAAATCCGTGGTCCGCTCAAAGGCGTGGGCTGCCCGCAGCAACGTCAGTTCGTCAAACGGCCGGGCCAGCAGTTGCAGGCCTATGGGCAGCCCCTCGGAATTCAAACCACAGGGTAGCGAGATGCCCGGAATACCCGCCAGGTTGGCCGAAATGGTAAAGATATCGGAAAGGTACATGGTCAAGGGATCAGCCGTCTTCTCCCCCAACCGGAAGGCCGTGGTGGGCGCTACTGGGGTGGCCACCACCTGGCAGGTCTGAAAAACCTCGTCAAAATCCCGGCGGATGAGAGTCCTGACCTGGGAAGCCTTCCGGTAATAGGCCTCATAGTAACCGGCTGACAGGGCGTAGGTGCCCAACATGATGCGGCGGCGTACCTCCGCCCCCAGACCCTGGGCCCGAGTGGTGTTGTACATCTCCATGAGTTCTTTGGCCTCGGAGTTGCGGTAGCCGTATTTAACCCCGTCATAGCGGGCTAAGATTGGAACCGGCTTCCGCCGTGGCAATAAGGTAATAGACTGCCACGGCATACTCGGTATGGGGCAGGCTGACTTCCACCAGGTCTGCTCCCAACTCAGCATATTTCTCCAGGGCGGTCCGCACTGCCAGTTCCACGTCCGGTTCCATGCCAGGAAGGAAGTATTCCTTGGGGACCACGATTTTTAGCCCTTTGATATCCTGATTGAGGGCCCGGGAATAGTCCGGCACCGGTACCGGCGCCGAGGTTGAGTCTTTGGGATCATATCCGGCGATGGTCTGCAGCAGCAGGGCGCTGTCGGCTACATCTTTGCTCAAAGGGCCGATCTGATCCAGGGAGCTGGCATAGGCCACCAGTCCGAATCGGGAAACCCGGCCATAGGTAGGTTTCAAGCCCACCACACCGCAGTGGGAGGCAGGCTGTCGTATAGAGCCGCCAGTGTCGCTGCCCAGGGAGGCCAGGCACAGGTCTGCGGCCACAGCCGCGGCGGAACCGCCACTGGAGCCGCCAGGGATACAATCAAGCCGCCAGGGATTGTGGGTTACTCCGAAGGCGGAGTTTTCCGTGGAAGACCCCATGGCGAACTCGTCCATGTTGACCTTCCCCAGAATAACGGCACCGGCTTGCCGCAATTTCTGCATTACCGTGGCATCGTACGGTGGCAGGTAGTTTTCCAGCGACCTGGAGGCGCAGGTGGTGCGCAAATTCTTAGTGACGATGACGTCTTTGATGGCCAGTGGCACACCAGTCAGCGGGGTGGCCCGGCCTGCGGTCAGCCGTTCTTCGGCTTCCTGGGCCTGAGCCAGGGCGCCCGGTCCATCCACCGTCAGATAACAGTGCAATTTGTCATCGAGTTCCGAGATCCTCCGTAAAATCTCTTTGGTGAGTTCCACCGGGGAGATTTCCTTTTTAAGCAGAAGGGGATGCAGTTCATGTATAGTCAAATGCTGCCAGGCTGCAGTCATAGGTTGGGACTCCAAGTTGCCTGTATGGTTCTCCAAACCGTGTCGGCTCGGTGAACCAGGAACTTAAAATAATCAGATTATTTTGGGCACCGTAAAAGAATTGCTTTGCTGAGCCGGAGCATTGGCCAGCGCCTCCTGTACCGGCAGGCTGTCTTGCACCGCGTCTTCCCGGAAGGCATTGTGCAGCTCCAGAACATGCGCCATGGGGGGTACATCAGCGGTATCCAGTTCGTTCAATTTCTCCACATAATTGAGGATGTCATTCAATTGCCGAGTAAAGAGTTCCACTTCATCGTCGCTAAGGGTCAAACGGGCCAGATGGGCCACCTGCCGCACTGTTTCCGGGGTTAGGGCCATTAGTTAATCCTCATCTGATTTCTGATGCCAATCTGGTGAAAATCAAAAACTTTGCTGGTGTACTCCGACAGCCTATCTCCAGGATCGTCATCAAGGGCTCCTGGATCTGGCGTAACTTCAAGCGGCTTTTGTCGCTAGCCAACCAAACTCGTTGTTTTTACTGGAGGCCGCGGTATAATTATATTAAAAAAAGAAATTTTATATCACTGAAAAAAAAACGCAACGCTTGTTTCAACTCCCCGACAGTTTGATGGAGTTCTTCAAGAAAGATTATAATAAAATTTTGTGTTCTAATGTACGGGGAATCCATTTAATTGCTGCAACCCTGGAAAAATGCCAGGAGCTGTGGGGTATTTGCTGCGCTCTGCCTTCAGGAAACGGGTTCCCCGCGGATAATCTTTTCTGAAATGGTGGCTTCCACTGCTGTAGCCACATTTTTAACGATAACTCGTGCGATTAGGCCCAGCGCCTCATTCTACGAAGCAGAAGTCTTGGAAAGTTAAACAGGTTATGGAACCTCCTTGCTGAGGTTACCCTTTCAAGAAAGGGAATTAATTACCGATAAGTTAATTCAAGTCAAATTGGTTATGGAACTACCTTGCCAAGACTGCCCATTGGATGTGGTTAAATATTTTCAACACAGCCGGAGATTATCTCAGCGCCCTAATAGATAGCAAATTGACCATTCACTCAGGGCCGTAGGCGTTACAAACGGGGTTGGATTAAGGAATTCAACCGCAAAACCAAGCCAATAATTATTGTGGCCGGAGAACTGAGCTGTTTTGAGATTCGCACAACCAAGTCGACGCGACCCTTATTGACAAAATTTTTATTAATAATATAGTACCCTATAGAGCCTTGGCATTAGGGGGCGCTTTTTTAGCCTGCGCTAGTGATGTGGCAGTGTGGTTTGCCCTTCAGTTAACTTGATGTAATTTTTGCCCATCTTTTCCTGAAGAGTCATATGCCCCGATGTCGGCTGACTGCTTACCACTATCCCCTGCTTGCTGCCATTCTCTGGTCCCGCAAGCATTATCTGGGGTTAGTGATAAAAAATGTGCATTAACAAGATATGAGCGATAATTCATACAACGCCAATAGCTAACCTAAAGAGTTGCCATGTCCCTCACCAACCATCGCCTCCTCATCACCGGCGCCGGCGGCTTTATCGGCAGCCATCTGGCCCAGCGCCTGGTGGAACTGGGCGCTTCGGTCCGAGCCCTGGTGCGCTATAATTCCCGGAACGACTGGGGCCTGTTGGAGCAGTTGCCCGCCGCGCTCCTGAAAGCAGATCGAAGTCGTCCCCGGGGACATCACCGATCCCTTCGGCGTTAGCCGGGCCGTCCAGGGTTGCGACCATGATCTTTCACCTGGCCGCCCTCATCGCCATTCCCTATTCCTACGTCGCCCCGGCCCAATATGTCGACGTCAATTGCGGCGGAACCCTGAACCTGCTGGAGGCGGCCCGACCCACGGGGTGACAGCGCTTCATTCACACCTCCACCAGCGAAACTTACGGCACCGCCAGATATACCCCCATTGATGAGGACCATCCCCTCCAGGGCCAATCCCCCTATGCCGCCAGCAAGATCGGCGCCGACAAGCTGGCAGAATCGTATCATCTGTCCTTTTCCCTGCCGGTGGTCACGGTGCGGCCGTTCAATACCTTCGGCCCCCGGCAATCCGCCCGGGCCGTCATTCCCACCATCATCACCCAGGCCCTTGCAGGGTGACACCATCTCCCTTGGCCACCTGGACCCCCGCCGGGACCTTACCTTTGTCAAAGACACGGTGACAGGATTTGTCAAAGCTGCCACTGCCCCCGAAGCCATAGGCCAGGTCATCAATTTAGGGACCGGCCGCACCGTCAGCATTGGCGAGTTGGCCCACACAATCATCCCGGTCATGGGCCAACCCAAAACCATCATGACTCATTCGGCCGAGCGCACCCGCCCTCCGGCCAGCGAGGTCTGGCACCTGGAATGCGACAACCGCAAGGCCCAGGATCCATCTTGGGCTGGCAGCCCCAAACCACCTTGGAAGACGGCCTGGCCCAAACCATCGACTACATCGCCACTCATCTATCTTTTTACAAACCCGGTATCTATAATATCTAAACAACCGAGGCTCTTGAAAAATGGTTTTATTGTCATCAGAAACGCTATGAAGGATCTCAACCTAATGAAAATAATGGTTTCTTCGCTTCACTCGGATAAAAATTGTTAGAAGAAGTGACTACTGTATGAGGTTCAACTAACAATTAACAACTGATAACTCACGAATGACAACGGGCAACTGACAACCATGTGGAAAATCCCCCTTGCCGACGTGCAATTCGGCTTCGACGAAATCACCGCGGTCACCAACGTTCTTAACTCCGGCTGGCTCTCCCAGGGGCCCACAGTGGAGCGCTTTGAGGCGGCCTTTGCCCAATATATCGGGGTCAAACATGCCATTGCCGTAGCCAATTGCACCGCAGCCCTGCACCTGGCCGGCTTGGCCCTGGGCCTCGGCCCCGGCGATGAGGTCCTGTGTCCTTCCCTCACTTTTGTGGCCACCGCCAACGCCATCGGCTACACCGGCGCCCGCCCTGTCTTCGTAGATATCGGCGGCCCCCATGATCTCAATATCTCTCCCACTGATGCTGCTGCCAAGCTCACCCACCGCACCCGGGCCATCATGCTGGTCCATTACGCCGGCTTTCCTGTCGATATGGCCGCCTTCCAGGCATTGGCCGCACGTCACGGCCTGGCCCTTCTCGAGGACTGCGCCCACGCCCCTGGCGCCAGCTATACCTCATCCCCTGGCGGTCACAAGGTCGGCTCCCTGGGATTGATTGCCTGCTTCAGCTTCTTTTCCAACAAAAATATGACCACCGGTGAAGGCGGCATGGTGGTCACCAACGACGATCATTTGGCGGCTTCCATGAGGACCGCCCGTTCTCATGGCATGACCACCCTCACCTGGGACCGCCATAGAGGCCACAGCTTCAGCTACGATATCATCGCCCCAGGCTATAACTACCGACTGGATGAAATCCGAGCCGCCCTGGGACTGGTGCAACTCCAACGCCTGGAAGAAAACAATGCCTGCCGCCGCCGGCTCACCCGTCTATACCGGGAAGAATTAGCCATCCTCCCCGACCTGCAGATCCCCTTCCCCGCCACCGAATTGGAGGCCTCATCCTGCCATATTTTCCCCCTCCTGCTTCCTCCTGGAGTCCAACGTCAGAACTTTATGGCTGCCCTCAAAGATCGGGGTATCCAGACCAGTGTTCATTATCCCCCCATCCATCGCTTCACCCATTACCAAAGCCTCTACCCCGCCGGCTTCGACCACGGCCTGCCCCAAACCGACGACGCCGCTGATCGAGAAGTCACCCTGCCCCTGTATCCCACCCTCACAGACGACCAGAGATCCTTGGTTATAGCAGCCATCCAAGAGTATTTCCCTTCCTTACCTGCAGTCTAAGGCAGAAAAAAACGGCTTCGCTCCCCGGGGGCCCTGAGCCGCTTTATACCAATTCGTCATAAGATAAGTAAAATCTGATAGATTTCGAAAAGTGTTTTCTCTAAGATGGTAGCACTATTTCAGGTGCAGCAAGAGGTGGGTTGGAAATACGGTGGGAAATTTAAACTGGAACTACGCCAGAAAAAAAGAGAAGTAAAACCTTACAGCCTAACTTCTCTTTTTTATGGCTGATATGGTTGGGGTGAGCGACGGGATTTGAACCCGCGGCCACCGGGGCCACAACCCGGTGCTCTGCCCCTGAGCTACGCCCACCACACAATTATCTAATCTATCACACCGATGGAAGGTTGACAAGCTCCCCGCCGGAAAATTGCGGCGTCGAGGGTCCGGGGGAAAAAAATTACAGACCCAGGTCCTGCTTGAAATTCTCCAGGCCCACTTCATCGATGATTTTGCCCAGGCGTCTTTTTTTATCGGCCTTGATATACCAGTCGATGACCTTATCGATGAGCTGCATGGCCTGGTAGTTATCCAGTTCGTCGGCGATGACGTCGCCCAGGCGTGGTTTGATGCCGGAAAGAAAACCGCCGGCATAGACCCGCCAGCCGTTTTTAAAGCCCACCAGGCCGATATCCTTGGCGGCACTCTCGGCGCAGGAATTGGGGCAGCCGGAGACGCCCATCTTGAATTTGTAGGGAAGTTCAAAGCCGTGATATTTCCCGTCCAACGCCAGACCGACCTTGACCGCGTCCTGCAAGCCTATGCGGCAGAAATCTGTGCCGGGACAGATTTTTACGGACCGGACGCACAGGCCGATGGCCGCGCCGGGGATCATGCCCAGTTCGTGCCAGATCTGGTCTAAATCGGTTTCATGCAGACCCACCAGGGCCATGCGTTGGGCCGAGGTCAGTTTGATGGCCTTGGCGCCGTATTTCTCGGCCACATCGGCCAGGCGGCGCAGAAGATCAAAATCGGTGATAATGCCCCCCGGTATGTGGGGGGCGATGGCAAATGAGGTTTTATCTCTTTGCAGAATGGCTCCTTTTTCCAAAATATCTTCAGCCAAGTCTGTCCTCCTTGAAGGAAATAATTATTATCAGATGATAATCCTGATCGGTTCGGAAAGCAAGGTCTTCCCGGTGGAAAATTAATCCTGCAGGCGCACCCAGGTTGCCTGAGGACCCTTGAGTCCCTCTTCCCAGGCCAGTTTCACCTTTTGACCGATCTGAAAATTATCAAATTTTCCCTTTTTGACGGCGTGGGCATGGAAATAGACCTCGGCGCCGTCGCTGGTTTCGATGAAGCCGTAATCCTCATTGGGAAAAATTCGCAGGACTTTGCCGGCTACCGAAGTTTCGGCGTGATTTTTCACTTTTTGTTGCCGGGTATCGGAGGTCTCCTGCAGCCGGCGGTCCAGGACGTCAAAAGCCTCGATGATAAGGGGGTGGACCAGTTCGCCCTGGCGGGTGACGGTGAGGACGTTGCCGGGGACATTGGCCACGATGCGGATTTCGAATTGTCCCTGGCGATGGTGACCGGTGCCGATGATTTCCACCCGGGAGTTGACGATGGGGTCATTGTAGCGTTTTTGCAGCCGGGCCAGTTCGGCTTCGACCTTTTCTTTCCATTCCGGAAGGATTTCCAGGTTTCGGCCTTCAATGAAGATGTTTAAGGGAAGCATACACAAACCTCCTGCTTTCTTCAGGATAATGGTTTCTTAACAAATATTAAGACTCTTGTCGATGGTATGTCCAGATTTTGTGGGAAAAAAGAAATGGAAGTTTGCGGCGTCGGCTTCTTATGGTAAGTTTAAAGTAAAGATTCATCTTACTTATCGTGACGGAGGAGGGAGCCATGCAGGAGGCCAGATTTTATGACAAGCAGGAAGACAACAAGGTCAAATGCCATCTCTGTGCCCACGGGTGTGTCATTGACCCCCGCAAACGCGGCATCTGCATGGTACGGGAAAACAAGGACGGCATTTTATATTCCTTGGTCTATGGCAAAATCATTTCTCAGAATGTGGACCCCATCGAAAAAAAGCCCCTGTTCCATTTTCTGCCCGGCAGCCGGTCTTTTTCCATCGCCACGGCGGGGTGCAATTTTCAATGCGAACATTGTCAGAACTTTGAGATCTCCCAGTGGCCCCGGGTTGAGAGAAGGGAAATTCCCGGGCGGGAGGCCACGCCGGCCCAAATCGTGGCGGCGGCCCGGGACAGTGGTTGTGCCAGCATTTCCTACACCTATACCGAACCGACGATTTTTGGGGAGTTTGCTTATGACACAGCGGTGTTGGCCAGGCAGGAGGGCATCCGCAATGTCTTCGTCTCCAACGGCTTCATGACTGAGCAGTCCGCCACCATCCTGGGGCAGATATTGGAGGCGGACAACATCGACCTGAAAAGTTTTTCGGACTCCTTTTATCGTAAAATCTGCAAAGCCAGGCTGCAGCCGGTATTGGATACCATTGCCAGGATGAAAGAGTTGGGAGTCTGGCTGGAAGTGACCACCCTGATCATCCCCGATCTGAACGATTCCGACCAAGAGCTTAAGGACCTTGCCGAGTTCATCAAAGACGTGGGGGCGGATATCCCCTGGCATGTGTCCGCTTTTTATCCCACTTACAAAATGCTAAACCGGCCCCCAACCCCGGCCCAGACCTTGCGCCGGGCCCGACAGATTGGCCTGGAGGCGGGGCTCCGCTACGTCTATACCGGCAACATTCCGGGGGAAGACGGAGAAAAAACTTTCTGTTACGCCTGCGGCGCCTTGGTTATCGACCGCTTCGGCTACTCCATCAGGCACAATTATCTCAAAGACGGGAAGTGCGCCCAGTGCGGGGCGGTAATCGATGGGGTTTGGGAGTAGAACTGACTTAAAGCAGTCAGCGGTCAGCAGTCAGGAAAAAAACCAAAAATTATTTTTAGTCGCGGCGCCGATATTTTCCTCCGGGCGTGTTTAATAGGACAAAGAGGCAAACACAATGTCTTTTTTACACATACAGGAGGAAGAAAGAAATGCTAAGAGGTTTTCGTAAGGGTTGGCTGCCCCTCATGTTGGCTCTGGTTCTGAGCTTGGGTATCGCCGGTGCGGCCTGGGCTGGTCCCCGGGGTATGGGCGGTGCTTGTGGTAAGGGCATGGGCAGCGACTGCGGTATGGGCCCCGGCATGGGTATGGGCCATGGCTGCGGTATGATGGGCATGCAGCTGACCCCGGATCAGGCGGCCAAGGCTTTTGATCTGCGGCAAAAATTTATGAATGACACTGCCGAGCTGCGTAAACAGATGATGGTGAAGCAGGCGGAGTTAGGCGAGCTGTGGCGGGCCAAAGACCCGGACAAGGCCAAAATTGCGGCCAAACAGAAAGAAATCAATACGGTGCGGGATCAGCTGCAGGAAAAAGGCACTGCTTTTAAACTGGACATGCGGCAGCAATTCCCGACCATGGCTGGCGGCCCCGGTTGTCCCATGATGGGCGGCGGCGGCAAAGGCCCGGGAGCCTGTCCGATGGTGCCCCCGGCTCCTGAAGGCACCAAGAAATAACCTACGTATCAACCTAAACCCTGTTCCCTTCAACCCCAACCAGCAGGGGCGAGCCGCCGGGCTCCCCCTGCTTTTTTATGATTCGATTCCTTCCCGGGCCGGCACCCCGGCATGATAGTAGTGTTTGATGTTTTTCATTTCGGTGACCAGATCGGCGATCTCAATGAGTTCCGGTGGGGCATACCGGCCGGTGAGAACCACTTCCACGTGCGGCGCCCGGGCCTCGATCACCTGTAAGATTTCGTGCAGCGAAATCAGTTCGAAATAAAGTGCCACGTTAATTTCATCCAAAATCACCAGATCGTAGTCGCCGCGGCTGAGGATTTCTTTGGCCGTCCCCAGGGCCTCTTTGGCCCGAAGGGCGTCGGCGGGATCGACTTTGCCTCTGCGAATGAATCCTCCCAGACCGGTTTGCTGGATGACGAAATTCTCCCCGAAGAGGCGGCCGGCATGGAGTTCACCGGTGTCCTCTCCCTTGAGAAACTGCAGCATGAACACTTTGAGACCCCGGCCCAGGGCCCGCAGCGCCAATCCTAAGGCGGCGGTGGTTTTACCTTTGCCTTCACCGGTGTAGATCTGCACCAGGCCCTGCTCTAATTTTCCCACCATGGCCATTCCTTCCTCACCGTTAGTAACCTCCAATCTCAGTGACGCTGGTTTGAAAATATCTGTATACCATAATGTCGGTAGATCTCAACAATTTTTAAAGATTATCGAAAATATCAATAGTTTTGTCTGCACAGCTGATGCTGGAACACAGGCCTCGAAAAGAGTATATCCCTTATCCCGTAGGCTAATGGTAATTTTCAGATCTGGATGAGGGTCTTGACGGGTGGCCCGAATAGTAATACTCTTACCGCCAATCAGTTCTTAGTCTTCTGGATAGGTTAACATGACGGTAGCAGCAGGAACATTTCGGGTAGCATTTATCTGTGGCGGAGCCAAAAGCGGCAAAAGCAGTTTTGCCCAGCGTCTGGCCGAATCTTTGCCAGCGCCGCACTTGTATGTGGCCACGGGTGAACCTCTGGATGAGGAGATGCAGCTTCGCATCGCCCGACATCAACAGGAGCGGGGGCCTCGGTGGGAGACCCGGGAAGAGCCCCTGGCCCTGGCACACGTGTTGAAGGAGTCCGATGGCTGCTATGGCGTCATCCTCGTAGACTGTTTGACCATGTGGTTGTCCAACCTGCTAATCCAAAAGGAGTATACCGGCGAAGTGGAAGGAGAGGGGCACCGATTGTGTGAAATCCTGGGGGCCATGACAACCCCGGTGATTCTGGTGAGCAACGAAGTGGGTTGGGGGATCGTCCCCGATAATCCACTGGCCCGGCGTTTTCGCGATCTGGCCGGCATCCTACATCAAGAAATTGCCGCCCTGGCCGATGTCGCCGTCCTGGTGGTAAGCGGTCTGCCTCTGTATCTCAAAGGAGGACAAATTCAATAAACCATGAAAAGGATTAACGGAATATCATGAAGGCTGACTTGTTACAACATACCCTGGAACGGATTCAACCTCTCAACCCGGATTGGCTGGCCAAGGCGCAGGCTCGCCTGGACCAGCTGACAAAACCCCGGGGTAGTCTGGGGCGTCTGGAAGAGCTAGCGGCCTGGTACGTAGCCGTCCGGGAAGAATTGTTGCCCGCCCTCAGGAAGAAAGTGGTGGTGATTTTCGCCGGCGACCACGGCGTGGTGGCCGAAGGCGTCAGTGCTTATCCCCAGGATGTTACCTTCCAGATGGTGGTCAATTTCATCCAAGGCGGCGCCGGCATCAATGTTTTGGCCCGACACGTGGGGGCCGAAGTACAAGTGGTGGACATTGGCGTCAACCATGACTTTACTGGCATGTCCGGGCTTATTTCCCGCAAAGTGGCTCATGGCACCCGCAACCTGGCCCGGGAAGCGGCTATGAGCCGGGAGGAGGCGGCAGCGGCTATCGGGTGCGGTATCGAGCTGGCCCAAGAGAACATCGCGGCCGGTGCCGATGTCCTGGCTACCGGGGAAATGGGCATTGGCAACACTACGCCGGCGGCAGCCCTTGCCGCTGCTTTCACCGGCAAGTCGGCGGCAGAGGTCACCGGCCGAGGCACCGGGGTGGATGATGCCGGCTACCGGCGCAAAGTAGAGGTGATAGACCGGGCTCTGGCGCTTCACCAACCCGATCCCCAGGACCCTCTTGGCGTCTTGGCCCGACTAGGCGGGCTGGAGATAGGTGGTCTGGCAGGGCTCATCCTGGGGGCAGCAGCTGCCCGACGGCCAGTCCTGGTGGACGGTTTCATTGCCACGGCCGGGGCGCTGGTGGCGGCGCGTCTGT
This sequence comes from uncultured delta proteobacterium, assembly GCA_963705135.1. Classification (GTDB taxonomy): domain Bacteria; phylum Desulfobacterota; class Desulfobaccia; order Desulfobaccales; family Desulfobaccaceae; genus Desulfobacca. The sequence goes on along the minus strand of CAVPJB010000015.1, from coordinate 144,091 downwards.
GTCCGGCGGTAAAAGGTTATCTCAAAGCCGCGCATCAATCAGCCGAATTCGGCCACCAAGTCATGCTGGCGGACTTGGGACTGCTCCCCCTGTTGAACTTGGAGATGCGTTTAGGGGAAGGTACCGGCGCCGCCCTGGGAATGAGCCTGTTGGAGGCGGGTTTAAAGATCTACCGGGAAATGGCCACCTTTGCGGAGGCCGGGGTGAGCGACCAAGACTGATGCTAAAAGGATTGGGCCTGGCCCTGACGTTTCTCACCATCTTACCGGCATCCCGATGTCACACCGCTGACGCCCGGGAATTGGCCGACTCCATGGCCTGGTTTCCCCTGGTGGGGCTGTTTTTAGGGGGAGTATTAACGGCGGCTGCCCTGGGACTGAACCAGTGCCTGCCCGCCCCGGCGAGTGCGGCCGTGCTGGTGGCGCTGCTTACGGCTGCCACCCGGGCCCTGCACCTGGACGGGCTGGCGGATACCCTGGATGGGTTGGGAGGAGGCCACACCCGGGATGACTCCCTGCGCATCATGAAAGATCACGCCGTGGGAGCCTTCGGGGCTGTGGGCATTACCCTCATTCTCATTTTGAAATACAGCTTGCTGGTCAGTCTCATGGACGAAAAGATGTTCAGATATTTGATTATTTTTCCAGTGGTGAGCCGAGGTGCCATGGTAATGCTGGCTTATCTGTCCCCCTACGCCCGCCGGGAAGGGGGACTGGGGGAGGCCATGACGATGCTTGCCACAGGGCAGACTCTGGTCCTGGCGGGGGGCAGTGCCGTCTTGATCGTGGGGCTGGCCGGTCATTGGCTGGGTCTGGCCTCACTGGCCGCGGCGGCTGCAGCCACCTTGGTTCTGGCCAGATATTTCCGTCAGAGACTGGGAGGTGTTACCGGTGATGTGTTCGGGGCAGTAAACGAAGTCATGGAGGTTATGACCCTCATAATATTTCTGGGGTGGAAATAATCGGGAAGTGGCAGGATGGGGCCAAACGGCGGATATTAAGTCATCGTGATTATTTTAAAGTAGTGCCATTTAATGAAATAATATGTAAAAATATGTATAAAAATATTACTAATAACATGTAGTATGGGTCGTAGATTTCAAACCAAACCAGTCTTCCCTTCAGTTGGCCAGGTTTGCCTTTAGGTTGACAAGGGTCTTCAGATTTTATTTAATTAAAGCAGTGAACAGGCCGAAAAAAAAATTATATATCAAAACCTATGGCTGCCAGATGAACGTCTATGATTCAGAGCAGATGGCTTTGATTCTGGGTCAGGATTATGAGCTGATCGACCGGCCCGAGGACGCGGACCTGTATCTTATCAACACCTGCGCCATCAGGCGCAAATCCGAAGAAAAGGTGCTCAGCCTTTTGGGTCGGTTAAAAGCTCTGAAGCAGCGGCGGCCCCAGATGCTTTTAGGGGTCGGCGGCTGTGTCGCCCAGCAAGAGGGTGAAAGATTACTGCATCAGGTGCATCATCTGGACCTGGTCTTCGGTACCCATGGGGTTTATCGGTTGCCGCAGCTCCTGAGGCAATGCCAGGAAACCAGCCGGCGGGTGACGGACACGGCTTTCTCTCCGGAGCTACCTTATATTTGCGGCCAGCGGGTTCCGGGAACCGTGCAGAAGTTTGTGACCATCATGCAGGGCTGCGACAATTACTGCACCTATTGTGTGGTTCCATACGTGCGGGGGCCCGAGCGCAGCCGTCCGGCAGCGGACATCGTCCGGGAAGTGGAAACTTTTTTAGGTCAGGGTGGCAGAGAAATAACCCTGCTGGGTCAGAATGTCAATTTGTACGGCCGAGGCCTCACTGCAGAAGTAACTTTTCCGAAATTGCTGCGGCGTTTGGCCGGACTGCCGGGGTTGGCCCGCCTGCGTTTTACTACTTCCCATCCCCGGGACCTGTCTGAGGAGTTGATCCGCTGCTTTGCCGAGCTGCCGCCGTTGTGCGAATATATTCACCTGCCGGTGCAGACCGGTTCCAATCAGGTCCTGGCGCGCATGCACCGGGGTTACAGCCGGGCAGAGTATTTACAGAGGGTAAACCGGCTCCGTCAGGTGTGTCCCGGGATAGCCCTCAGCACCGATTTGATTGTGGGTTTTCCGGGAGAGACGGAAGCCGATTTTCAAGATACCGTACGGCTGATGCAAGAGGCCGCCTTTGACAGCGCTTTTTACTTCAAATATTCACCCCGGCCCCAGACCGCGGCGGCCGGTTTCCCGGACCAGATACCGGAGCCCGTTAAGACGGAACGGTTGGCCCGGCTCAAGGAAGTGCAGGAGCAGCTAAGTTTGGCCAGCAATCAGCGGCTGTTGGGACAGGTCAAAGAGGTGTTGGTCGAAGGTTTCAGCAAGCAACAGAGGCAGCTTTCCGGACGCTTACGCACCAATCACGTGGTGAATTTTGATGGTCCCCAAGAACTGATCGGACGGATAGCGAGGGTGCGGATCGATAAAGCCCATCTCCATTCCTTGGGAGCCCTCTTGTGTGAAGAATAATTTGGAGCCTAATCCTTTTTTTGTTGCCTCCCGGCGAGTCCACAGGAGGATACCATGTTAAGAGAAGTGAATGTGGCCGGATTGACCATTGATCCGATGACCAACAGTCCCATCATGATTCTAAAGGATATCAATTCCGATCAGGCCGTACCCATTTGGATCGGTTTGCTGGAGGCCACGGCCATCGCCAGCGAACTGGAAAACATCAAGTTTTCCCGTCCCATGACCCATGACCTGCTTAAGAACATCATCGACATCATGGAAGGCCAGATTACACGCATTGAGGTCTGCGACCTGAGGGATAATACTTATTTTGCCCTGATCTACCTGAAAGCCGGTGAGAAGGAAATCAGCATCGACGCCCGCCCCAGTGATGCCATCGCTTTGGCGCTGCGGGCCCGGGTGCCGATTTTCGTCGAAGATGTGGTCATTCAAAAGTCCCGGCGGGTGGATTTAGGCGCCAAAGAGGAAATCACCACGGAAGAAGGCAAGAAGTGGACGGAGATTCTTGAAGGCCTGGACCCGGAAGATTTCACTAAATACAAGATGTAGCGACATCATGATCGATCTGCATTCCCATTCTTTGTACAGTGACGGTGAACTCCTCCCCGCCGAGGCGGTGCGCCGGGTCACCGTTCTAGGCTACCGGTTTTTGGGCATCACCGACCACGTGGATGCCTCCAATTACGACCTGGTGCTGGAGCGTCTGCGCCGGGCGGCCCTAGAGCTTAATAAAGTGGCTCAGACCAAATTAATTCCGGGAGTGGAATTCACCCATGTGCCGCCCTCGCAGATCGGCCCACTGGTGGCCCAGGCCCGGGCTCTGGGTGCAGCCCTGGTGGTGGTGCACGGGGAAACCATAGCCGAACCGGTGGCCCCGGGAACCAACCGGGCCGGACTGGAAGCAGACATTGACATTCTGGCCCATCCCGGACTCATCTCCCGGGAAGACGCCGAACTTGCCGCGCAGCGGGGCATCATGCTGGAGATTTCCGCCCGACCAGGGCACTCCCTGGCCAATGGCCATGTGGCGGTCATCGCCCGCCAGGTAGGGGCCGGCCTCATTCTCAACACCGATTCCCACAGTCCGGGCAACTACATTACCCGGGAGCGGGCCTACCAAATAGCCCAAGGGGCGGGATTGTCCCTGGAAGAATGCCACCAGATGCTGGCCAACTCCGAAACCCTGGCTCGCCGAGCCCTGACCTGTCTGGGGATGTAACGGGCTTTCACCGAAAATAAACCTTACCTTGGCCTACCCATGGTGGCCCAGGATGGCGTGAGGCAGGATGAAGTGCCCATGGAATGGCTCCTGATCCTCACCCTTCCCCTTACCGTCTCCCTAACAAACCATGGTTTTTGACCTTCCAACAACACAGCAGTTTTCTCTTGCCGACCAGACCACAGATCTTCCCCGGAGGCCGGCAACCTTATCTCCAATCGGTCCCGTCCTGACCAGATCAGACGTAACCAGAAAAAAAGTTCGAAAGGGATTACCATGAGCAAAGAACGTAAAGTTATCAGCAGCCCCAAAGCCCCACCATCGGTGGGTCCCTACAGCCAGGGGGTGCAGGTGAGCCATTTCCTCTACCTGTCAGGTCAGATTCCTCTAAATGCTGCGGGAGAACTGCAGCAGGGCGACATAGTGGTGCAGACCATCCAGGTCTTGGAAAATATCAAGGCCCTGTTAGCGGAAGCGGCGCTGACCATGGCGGACGTGGTCAAAACCACGGTCTTTCTCACCGATTTGGGCAATTTTGCCGAAATGAACCGGGTCTACGCCGAATATTTCCCCCAAGACCCTCCAGCCCGATCAACCATCCAGGTGGTTGCCCTGCCCAAAGGCGCCGCCATTGAAATCGAGGCCATAGCCTTTAAGAAATAACAGAACCAGTCAAAGGTCGGGATATCTAAAAAGGGAGCCCTTTAATGGCAAATACCGGTGCATGCGAACAATACTCATACCTGTTTTTAAAAGTCTTTTCTCTTTCGGAGCCGGGTTTCCCGGCCCCTCTCGGGACAATAAGAAATTATTTTCGGGGACTGCACAATATATCATTTGCCAATTCAACAGCATTGAGGGTCAGGGTGAGTGGTGCAGAATAAACTACCTCTAACAACCACTACAACTTAACACCCGAAACTTATACGAGGATCTAACATGGCTCCTTCTCCTCACCTTTTTAACATCATCGCCGATCGGGCCGAGGCCCTGTTCCCGGAACTCCAGCGCCTCCGCCGGGATTTTCACCAGCACCCGGAGCTCTCCAATCAGGAGAACCGCACCGGCCGGGTGGCTGCGGCATACCTGGCCTCCCTGGGTTTGGAGGTAAAAACCGGCGTCGCCGGCCATGGCGTGGTGGCCGATCTCATGTGCGCCAAACCCGGCAAGACGTATGCCTACCGGGCCGATATGGACGCCCTGCCCATCCAGGAGAAGCCGGACAAGCCCTGGTGCTCCCGGACACCAGGGGTGATGCACGCCTGCGGCCACGATTTTCACCTAAGCATCGCCCTGGGTGCGGCTAAGTTGCTGACTGAACAAAGGGAGAACCTGGCCGGCCGCTTCCGCTTTATTTTACAGCCGGCCGAGGAAGGCCTGCCGCCTGGAGTGGACGGCGGAGCAGAATTGATGGTCAAACTGGGGGTGCTGGACGAGCCACCGGTGGCCGCCATCCTGGGGCTGCACGTTGCCCCAAACCTGGAAGTGGGCCAGATCGGCTACTGCCCTGGCATCGTCATGGCTGGGGCCGACCATCTCCGCCTGGAAATCGGCGGCCGCCAGGCCCACGCCGCCACGCCCCACCATGGGGTGGACGCCATTGTGGTGGCGTCCCAGGCCATTACCCTGCTTCAAGCATTGCTGTCTCAGGGCAAAGACGCCCGCCAGCCCGCGGTTCTGACCTTCGGCACCATCGCCGGGGGCTCCCGGTTCAATATTTTGGCCGACAAGGTGGTTTTGGAGGGCACCCTGCGCTACCATGACCCCAAGGTACGGGCAGGACTGCTGGAAAAGGCTCACCGCCTGCTGGCAGGCTTGACCGCCGGCGCCGGCGCCCGCTATCGGCTGGAGAGCCAGTCCCTCTACCCCATCCTCTTCAATGACGGCGACCTGGCCCAGGAGGCCGTGCACATTTTACACCCTGTCTTCGGCCCCCACGGCCTCATCCAGATGCGTCCGGTCCTGGGCAGTGAGGACTTTGCCTTTTACGCCAAGAAAGTGCCGGGATTCTATTTCTTTTTGGGTACCCGTTCTCCGGGCGGCGACGGCCAGACCCTGCACTCCCCGGACTTCGATCCCGACGAAGGGGCCCTGACTGTTGGGCTGAGGGCTGCGGCAGGGCTCTTGGCTGGGCTGAGTTCCTCCCTTTAACCGAGGTCCAGATCACACACAGCCTACCAACGGTGCCGTTCCTTCACCCGTCTAGATCATTTGCCCCCCTGTCCGGCTAAGACTGTCTCCTATCTGGTTTCTGTCCATCAGGTCATGGCTTTGCTCCACTTCTCCTGCCGACCCCACCTCACGACGACGCCCTTGCGCTGCGCTAACCCTTTACCCCCAGCCGTTGTGCATGCTCAGTACAAAAAAAGCAGGGCCGGAGGCCCTGCTTTAGGTAAGCAAAATGCTACTTGCTTGAATTAGTTTTTTCTTCTCAGCCCGAGGAGTCCCAGCAGACCGGAGCCCAGGAAGAGCAGGGTATTCGGGACGGGAACGGGGCATACGTACGCGTCGACGATCTGGTAGGTCTCTTGTGAACCACTTCCCGAGCCGGCAACAAACTTAACCCCCGTGAACGAGGTGTCGGAACTGAAAGCCCAAAATTGGCCGCTAAACGTGTTGGGAAGGGTAGCCACGAACGTATTGGTATCGGCGACGTAGACGTCGATACCGACACCGGGACCGCCGGGTTTAGCTAAATCAAACCAGCCGCCAAAAGCGGTCATGCCAGGAGCATAATTAAATGTCTGGGTTCTAGGGGTTCCGGCGTCAACGATGTTTTGATAGACCGAACTTGCCACAAGGCTGCCGGCACCACCGACTTCGGTGATGCTGAAGCCGGGAACAAAAACCGCATCTTCAAAATTTTCCGCTACCGGAGTGGGGCAGTAGGATAGAAAGTCGGCCGGTGGCTCACTTAAACTGGTGTAAAATGTGAAGTTAGCTGCGCTTGCCGCCGCTACAAATCCCATCAACAGCAGAACCATGGAAAGAACAACAATTTTTTTCATTTTTTCTCCTTGTCCTAGGATTTTAAAAATACCTTCTTACGTACACACTATTTCCTCTAATAGATTCTCAAACGTTACCATCTGTGCTTCGCACCACCCCCTTCGTGTATTAAATGAGTTGCCGCTTTGGGTTTGACCCCAACTGACAATAATAACTATTGCGAATAAATTCTTGCAACATCTGTACCGTTATGTAACCTATTAATATTACTTAAAATGCTTTTTTAGTCCATGTCCATTATGTTTAATATAGTGAACATTTTCCCAGGAATAGATTAAATATTATTGAAATATCAGGCAATTAAGGTATTCAAAAAATGGAACATTTACTTGTGGACGTTCAATGAGAAATTTAATGACAGAGCAATACAATGTTCATCATTTTAAACAAATTCTTTTATTTTTCTTGAGTATAAATTATTACAGTTCCATATAGTTGGGCTCTGTTGCGCCTCTCAACTCAATCTTTCCCCAGGCAAGACTTTTCTTAACGGCAGCTTCTGTCCGTCCTGTACATCGGGCAAAATTATTGCCCCCCCCACAGAAGAGAACCCTGCCAGGGTTTTTGCTTTTTACGATTGAATTGACAAGCAACAACATCGCGCTCAACATCGTCTGGCTCAAATGCTGGTCCAAACCAGTTATCCGTTGCTTGTCTAAAGGTTCTTCCTTCGTTTTCCCCTTAATGCGAGAAGGTGAGGATGACTCGTGAAAAGAAGTTATGCTATCAATTACTCTAATTCTTCACCTCTTTCAGGGTGCTTCTATCAAAATAAGGTTTTATCTGTCCGTGCCCCCCATTTCCTGAATCAGATAAATTTTTGCAATGGGCGGGCCAAAGTTGGCATTTCTAGACTAATCAATATATAGCAATATTCGTGCCGTCATGAAACTTATTGATATTATTTAATTTATTTGCAATATGACTTTTTTCATGTTCAAGTTATCGAACATTTTCTTTCCGAAAAATAAATTATGTTGTAATTTCAATAGGATAGTATATTCGATAAATGAACCACGTTGTATAATTGAATACTAAAAGACGAATAATGGTATGTTCAAAAAATAAAACATTTTTTAATAATAGGGCAAATTATAATTCCGGATGGGCCCGAATGCGTGGGTTTGATCTACCCTTCCGCCTTTCCAGGTTAACTGAAAAAATGCTTTCTCGCTGACAGATTCTTTTTTAGGCAACTCCTGAACCCGCCCGGGAAAGGGCAGGATTATTGCCGCCCGCAGAACAGTCTTCTGCAGGGGTTTTGACTTTTCCCGCCTGAATTGATAAGGAATAGCATCATGCTGAACATCGGCTGGCTCAAATACCAGCCCAAACCAGTTACCTATTAATTGTGCCAAGGTTCTTCTTGTATTTTTTCTTTTCCCCTTGAGGAGAGAAGGTCAGGATGAGCAGTGTCTAAAAAATAACTTTGAGCAGCGGCTATGACATAATGAGTGAAATGGGCGGAACTGGACCATGGATGTAATTGATCAGATACGGCAGGGAGATATCCGGGCTGCGGCCAGGTTGATGCGGGATTTGGACGAAGGTAATCTACAGTCCCGGGAAGTTCTCAAGGGGCTCTATCAGTACACCGGCAGGGCCCATATTGTGGGCGTCACCGGCTCCCCGGGGGTAGGCAAGAGCACCCTGACGGACCGCATGATTCAATACCTCCGGGAACAGGGCCAGACCGTGGGCGTAGTGGCGGTGGACCCTACCAGCCCCTTCTCCGGGGGGGCTATTCTGGGGGACCGCATCCGGATGCAGCGCCATGCCACCGACGAGGGCGTCTTTATCCGCTCCCTGGCTACCCGGGGGCATTTTGGAGGCTTGACCGCTTCGGCCCGGGCCGTCATCAATGTCCTGGACGCCATGGGCAAGGATGTCATTCTGGTGGAGACCGTTGGCGTGGGCCAGGATGAGGTGGAGATCGTCGGCGCCGCCCACACCACCATTGTGGTCACCGTCCCGGGAATGGGGGACGATATCCAGGCTATCAAGGCCGGTATTCTGGAGATCGGCGACATCTTTGTCATCAACAAAGCTGACCGGGAGGGCGCCGACCGCACCTACCAAGATCTTTTAACCATGATTGACATGCGCCACCAGCCGTCTGCCGAGGAAGGCTGGCAGCCCCGGGTTTTTAAGACCGAAGCCCACAAGAGCCTGGGCGTGCCCGAACTCATGGCCGCCATTTGGGACCACCGGGAATATTTGCGCCAGGAAGGCGGCCAGCGCCTGGCCCGGATTATGGCCTCCCGGCTCCGGGGGGAATTGGTGGACCTTATCATGCAGGGCATCCAGGAAAAAATCCTGCCTCAGGTTCTGGCCGAAGACGGACTGGAACAGCTGTTGGCCGATATCGCCGAAAAAAAAACCGATCCATATTCCGTCAGCGACGAGATAGTGGCCCGGCTGTGGGAGCGGTGTGAGTTTTAAGACTGAGAGCGTTTGAGCTACAACAATAATGTCATGAGCCAGTTGTGTCAGAGGTAAAGTTCAAAGAGCGCAGTTCCGGAAGGGCCAGAAAGAAAACCAGTCCCAGGAGAGCGGCCAGGCCGGTGCCCAATCGCACCGTCAGGCAGGGGCCGAGATAATGGCCCAACGTGCCGTATAGGAAGCTACCCAGGGGCGTAAAACCGAGAAAAGTGAGACTGAAAAGGGACATGACCCGGCCCCGCATATCATCCGGGACATTTAATTGGAGGAGACTGTTGCCGGTGGAGATGGTGATGGTCATGCCAAAACCGGCCAGGAAAAGACATCCTAAACCAAATTCATAAGACCGGGTGCAGGAAAACAGGAACAGGGCTAAGAACATCAGGTAGGCGCCGCCCCAAAAAAAATACATGGGGGGATGGCGGCGGATAAACGTTGCCAGAATCAAAGCGCCGAAAAAGGCTCCCAGGCCCGTGGCGGCCATGAGGAAGCCGTAGCCTTGAGGGCCGGCGCCCAAAATATCCCGAGCAATCAGGGGCATGAGTACGGTGTAGGAGAGGGCGAAGACCGAGTTGATCGCCAGAATGGCCATGATCCAGCCTAATGCAGGTCGCTGACGGTAGATGAACCTCAGGAGTTCCCGCACCCCGGCCACTGTGCGGGGGCGGGGGCTGGGGTTGGGCCGGTAGTTAAGGCGCATGAGGGACAGGCAGATGAGGGGCGCGACATAACTCAGGGAATTGAGATAAAAACAGTTGGCCATACCTACCGAAGCAATCAGGAGGCCGGCAAAGGCCGGGCCCAGGGCCCGGGTGCCGTTAAACACACTGGAATTCAGGGCAATGGCGTTGGGCAGATCGGGTTTGCCCACCAACTCCACGATAAAGGACTGGCGCCCAGGAATATCAAAAGCCATGGCGGTGCCGACGCCAAAGATCAAAATCATGATCTGCCAGAGGGCAACTACCTCATACGCTACCAACAGACCTAAGATCAAAGCCAGCAACAGGCCGGCGGTGTTAGTCAAAAGCAAAAGCCGCCGCTTGTTGGCATGATCGGCGATAACTCCCCCCCAGAAGGAAAAAAGCAGCATGGGCAGCGTACTTAAAGCCCCGGCCAGACCCAAAATGAAAGCTGAATTGCTGAGCATCAGGACCAGCCAGCCTTGGGCGACAGCCTGCATCCAGCTGCCGACCAGAGAGACAGTTTGGCCGAAGAAGAAGAGACGATAGTTGCGATGACGGAAAGAGGCGAAGGTTTCATTAAAGGAGAAAAACATAGGTATCATAAAGCCGGAGAAGCCTTGCTATCAAACTCATCCCGCAACGAGTGTGATTAATCCCAGGGGCAACGATTCCGTGGGGCAAACGGAGTACTACTATCGTACATGTCCAGACCCTGGAATGAAGCAACCAGCAGAGAGACATTACCGGGAGCCAGTCCCTGGTCGGCTCATTCATGACCGGGGGGGCCTTCTCCTAACAGTTGACGCAGTTCATCCCCCTCCACCACTTCCTTTTCTAGCAGTAATTTCGCCACTTGGTCCAGGAGAGGTCTTTTCCTTTCAAGTATTTCTTGAGCGCGATCATGGGCCCGAAAAATCAAAGAGTTCACCTCCCGGTCGATTTCCTGGGCCGTGGTTTCGCTATAATCTTTGGCCGAAGGCGGCATCATGGTTTCCAAAAACAACGGCCGGCGCTCCCGCTCAAAGGTGACGGGTCCCAGAGACTGGCTCATGCCATATTCCCGAATCATGCTGCGGGCGATATCGGTGGCCCGGAACAGATCGTTTTGAGCTCCCGTGGAGGCTTCCTTAAAAATTATTTCTTCGGCCACTCGGCCCCCTAAAAGTATGGCGAGGCGATCTTCCAGTTCGCTTTTGGTCATCAGATATCGATCTTCGGTAGGCAGCTGCAAAGTGTATCCCAAAGCGCCGATGCCCCTGGGGATAATGGAGACCCGATGCACGGGGTCAGCGGTGGGGAGAGATTCGGCCACCAGGGCATGGCCGGTTTCGTGGTACGCCACGATTTCTTTTTCTTTGGGGTTCATGACCCGGTTGCGCTTTTCCAATCCCGCCATCACCCGGTCGATGGCCTCTTCGAAGTCATCCATGGCCACCGCGGTTTTGTTCTTGCGGGCCGCCAGTAACGCCGCTTCATTGACAATATTGGCCAAATCGGAGCCCACCATACCCGGGGTGCGGGCGGCAATTTTGTGCAAATCCACATCTATACCCAACTTGACCCCTCGCGCATGCACCTTAAGAATATCCTCCCGGCCTTTGAGGCTGGGCCGGTCCACCAGAATCTGCCGGTCGAAGCGGCCGGGACGGATGAGGGCAGGATCCAGGATCTCCGGCCGGTTGGTGGCAGACATGATAATGACCCCTTTCTTGGTATCGAAGCCGTCCATTTCCGAAAGCAACTGGTTGAGGGTATTTTCCCGCTCCTCATGGCCGCCGGAGATTGGGCTGGCGCTCCGGGCCTTGCCGATGGCATCCAGTTCGTCAATAAAGATAATACAGGGGGCCTTTTCTTCAGCCTGGGCAAAGAGATCCCGGACCCGGGCGGCGCCGACGCCCACGAACATTTCCACGAAGTCGGAACCAGTGAGGCTCAGGAAGGGCACTTTCGCTTCGCCGGCCACGGCCCGGCCCAACAACGTTTTGCCGGTTCCTGGAGGACCTATCAACAGCACCCCCTTGGGTATTTTGCCGCCCAACGTCTGGAACTTACCTGGATTCTGCAAAAATTCGATAATTTCTTGCAATTCTTCAATGGCTTCTTCCACCCCGGCCACGTCTTTGAAGGTGATCTTGGTTTCATCTTCCACATAAAATTTGGCTTTGCTCTTGCCGATGGACATGAGCCCGCCGCCGGCGCCGGCCCCGATTTTGCGAATAAAGTAGATCCAGACACCCACCAGCAGCACCATGGGGAGCAGCCATGACAATAGCGAGGTCAGCCAGGTTCTATCCATCCGCGCCGTGTAGGAGATGCCCTCTTTATCTAGCCGCTCCAACCAATCCTTATCCTCCAAACGAACCGTGGAGAAATGTGGCTCGGCCTGCCCTTCCTGCTTCACCAGAGCAGCCAGTTCGGGGTTCTTACCGTCTTTGGTCAAGAATTCCACCCCGGCTGCGGTCAACTTGCCCGAAATGAGGTCAGTGGTAATGGTGAGATCCTTGATGCCTTTCAGGTCAACAAGTTGCCTAAAATCACTGTAACTCACAGTTTGGAAACGGCGGACGTCGAAATAATTTTGAATTGCTACAAGCGCTATGAGGAATAATACAAAATACCAAATGGAAAAACGGGTCATTTTATTCATGCCCTCTCCCTCTTTATGCTTTCACCAGGCAAAGTGCAACCTCGCTAATGGGCTTTTTTAGCTAGAAACAGGTTCCCCTGCTGTGATGCAGTCCCTTTGTTAGATGATAGTAGTAACATAATTTTAATCATTGGTTTTTTCAAGAGGGTTGAGGCCGTCAATTAGTCTTTCGAAGCATTTCCTGTTTTAGATAGCCGTTCTCTAAATAATTTTTCATTGCCGATAATGTGCAGGCGCGGTTCGTAAACCAGCGCCGCCACCTCCCCTCATGGATGTCTCCTTCCTTCCGGGCGGAGCTCACGTCCTCCGACCAGGAGACCCCGGTCAGCAGCCTGTCTGCCACACCCTCTGAATGAGAAAAATGAGGGAACCAAATACTCAATGCAGCCAGGCTGCGTACAAGAAGGCCAATGTCAAAGCTAATCCCAGGAGAAAATGGGTCTTGATGGTGAGGGCCTGGACGGGTATAAACTCCTCGTCCGTAGGGGGCGTCTGCCGGGCCAGGCGTACTGCTTTCACGGCCAGGGGCAGGGCCACCAGTCCGGCGAACAGGTGCCCAGGAAAGTGAAACATTTCCATGAGGATGGGGAGGCTGAGGAAGGGGGCCAGCATCAGCCCGGCATAGACTTGGCGGGATCGTTGGAGCCCCAGACGAGCCACCATATGCTCTTTGGCCGCGGCGGTATCCGCCTCCAAATCGGGAAATTCATTGATCCAGAGGATGGCGGTTATAAGGCAGGCCAGGGGCAGGCCCACGTAAAAACCCTCTGAAGTCACCCGGCCGGTCAGGGCGTAGGAGGCCCCCAGGGTGAGGACCGGCCCGAAGGCCAGGAAAATGGTGAGTTCCCCCAGTCCTTGGCTCATCAGTTGCACCGGGGAGGCGGAGTAGAGGTAGGCCGCGGCCAGCCCGAACAGCCCCAGGAGTGCCACCCAGGGCCGGCCGTACAACATCAGGACCAGGCCGCAGGCCACCCCCAGGCCCAGGCAGGCATACGCCAGATTCCTGACGGTTTCGGCGCTGAGCTCCCCATTCTGGATTACCCTGCTGCCGCCGCTGAAGGGGGTGGCGAAGCGGTTGAGGGGGTCGCTCCCAAAAGAGTCGTAATAATCGTTGATGAGGTTGCCCCCGGAATGCAGCCCGACAACCCCCAGCGCCGTGAGGAAAAAATAGAAAAACCCTTCCCAGGCGCCCTGCCAGGCAACCAGGGCCCCGGCCAAGGCCACCGGCATCAGTGACCCGGTAAGAAACGGCACCCGCGCCGCCCGGATAAACACTCCTAGTCGCATGTCTTCCCCCTAATATGCTGGTATTATAGGAACTTCCCGGCAACCTGTCAAAGAAAATCAACAAAAATTTTCTCAGTGGGGTTAAAAATGGACAGACAGCATGTTTTCCACCAAGATTTTGCAGAAATCTAAACTTGATATCATGAGGCCGGCCAGAGCTTTATAGTGAACTTCTGAACATGATATGATAAGAATGTAACAGCAAAAATGTTATCATTTATGGTAGCCCTGTTCCCGGGATGACCGGCCTTATATCTCACGAAGAGGCAAGGAAAATCGATGCAAGCCATGGTTCTGGAATTTCCCGCCCCCGTCAGCACTAATCCCCTGCACCTGATGGAACTGCCCCCGATATTGCCGGGGCCAGGGGAGTTGGTGGTCAAAGTGAACTATTGCGGCGTCTGCCACACCGATCTCCATATTGTGGAGGGAGAACTGCCCCTGGCCCGCCTGCCGCTGATTCCCGGCCATCAGGTTGTGGGTCAGGTGGTGGAGTTAGGTCCCCGGACGGAGCGTTTTCAGGTGGGAGATCGCGTGGGCTTAGCCTGGCTGCAATGGGCCTGCGGTCAATGCCGCTTTTGTCAGACCGGACTTGAGAACCTCTGTGAAAAGGCACAATTCACCGGCTTTCATCGGGACGGCGGCTATGCTCAAATGACCGTGGCGCCTGCGGCATTTGCCTATCGCCTGCCGGAAAATTTCCCCGACCTGACTGCCGCTCCTCTATTGTGCGCCGGAATCATCGGCTACCGGGCCCTGAAACTGAGCAATATTACGCCGGGGGGCAGGTTGGGTCTGTACGGTTTTGGGAGCTCGGCTCACATCGCCATTCAAGTGGCCCGGCATTGGAACTGCGAAGTTTTTGTCTTTACCCGGAGCCCCGGCCACCAGGAACTGGCCCGGGAACTCGGGGCAGCCTGGGTGGGGCAGGCTCAAGACAGCCCTCCGGGCCTGCTGGACAGCGCCGTGATTTTTGCGCCCGCCGGCAATCTGGTTACCGAAGCCCTACGAGCCCTAAATAAAGGGGGCACTCTGGCCCTGGCCGGGATTTATATGTCCCAAATTCCCCCCCTGGACTATGACAAACACCTGTATTACGAAAAAACCGTCCGGTCGGTAACCGCCAGCACCCGCCAGGATGGGGAGGAGCTTCTCCAATTGGCCGCAGCCATACCCATCCGGACTCAAACCCAACAGTTTTCTTTAGCCGAGGCGAACCGGGCCTTGCAGCTCTTAAAGGCCGGGAAAATCAACGGCGCCGCAGTACTGGCTATTGACCATTAACTACTCGCAGAATTCGAAAGAGAAGCAACTGGTCTTTTTAAAGACGCCGGGCGCCTCCTGCCCTAAAATTAACTTTTCTGTTATGTAAGATGAATCCAATACGGAGGTCCGTGGCCGTAGCTCTTGGGGAAGTTTTTTATTGAGAAAAAACTTGCGCGAATCGGTATAAAACAATCGAGTTAACCAACGCGGTCTAGATGATTTATGGAAACTGTCTTAGTCGAAGGGGTAACCCTCCACTTGGCCCATCCAGATGATTTGAACCTCACCTGGGTGGGACAGGAAGAACTGATGACCCAGGTGCTGGCCGCCTGGCTGGTGGTGGATGACCGGGACCTGCCGTTGAACCCGAGGTTGCTGGGCAAGCCCGGCGTCGGTAAAACCACCCTGGCCTATGCCGCGGGTCAGAGGTTGGGGCGGGAGGTCTATCTGTTTCAGGCCACCATGGATACCCGGCCGGAGGATTTATTGATTACCCCGGTCATTTCCGAGGCCGGCAAGATCCAGTATGTGGCCAGTCCGGTGGTCACGGCCATGATCCGGGGCGGGGTCGCGGTGGTGGATGAGGCCAACCGCATGAGTGAGAAGAGTTGGGCCTCCCTGGCTCCCTTGTTGGATAACCGGCGGTATGTGGAATCCATCGTGGCGGGGGTGAAAATCAAAGCTCACCCCGATTTTCGCATCTGCGTCACCATGAATGACGACGCCTCCACCTTTGAAGTCCCGGAATACATCCATTCCCGCTTAATGCCCCAGATCGTAGTGGATTTTCCCGACGGGGAGGAAGAACGCCGCATCCTGGCCCAAAACCTGCCCTTCGCCCCCGAGATGGTCCTGGATTACGTGGTGGGCTTTTTGCAGCGGGCCCATGAGGCCCGGGAGCGGTTCACGGTCCGGGACGGCATCAACATCGCCCGTTATGCTCTAAAATTGGCTAAATCCCAGGATGGTAAGTCCAAAGGTCATCTCATCGAGTTGACTACCCCAAAGATGCTACAGACTTTTTTGCGCCAGGCCATTATCCAGATTTTGGGGGAGGAAGCTCTGGATTATCTTTCCTAACTCGGGGAATCCTTTTCTCATGGCTGCTGCCGTTCCAACCTTGAAGCCGGTTGCTTTACCGCATCAACACCTTTTACTCCTGCCCATCCTGCATGGCCGCCTGGAATGTGCCGCCCTGGTGCGACAGGCCTTCTTGGTCCATCAGCCTGACGCCATTGCCATAGAATTGCCTGCCACTCTAGAAGCCGCAGTTCTCCAGGCCGTGAAGCGACTGCCGCTCCTTTCCGTGGTTCATTATCATGAGAGCAACGGGCAGACCGTCTACTGGCCCATTGAACCCAGTGACCCCCTGGTAGAGGCTATTCGTTTAGGTTTGGCCGAGAATGTGCCGATACATTTTATTGATCGGGATATGGAGAATTATCCTCGCATCAGGGAAGCGCTGCCCGATCCCTATGCCCTGACCCAGATCGGCCTGGAGGCTTATGCCGAAGCATATCGAGGCACCTTCCAGGGCCTAACGCCCCTGGAACCTGACCTTCTCCGGGAACAGGCCATGGCCTACCATCTGCAGCGGCTGCAGAAACAGTATCAACGCCTGCTGGTGGTTTTTGGCCTGGCGCACTATCCGGGACTGTTGACTCAGTTGGCCCAACCTCAGGCGCAGCCCTTGGCCAAAACTAGGCGGCCAGGAGTGCAGGTGGCTCACCTGGCCGAAGACTCCAGCCGGGAAACTTTAACTGAAATTCCTTACCTGACTGCAGCCTACGAACGCCTGCGCCAGGAAACTACGTTGGTGGACCGCCTGGTGCTACTGGGGCAGTTAGTGGCGGAGGCGGCGGCCCGTTATCAAAAAGCCACCGGAGAACTGGTTACTCTGCGGCAGCAGGCCATCTTGCATCAATTTGCCCGCAACTATGCCCTGGTGCACGGCCAGTTAACGCCTGACTTCTATCAACTGGTGGTCGCAGCCCGGGGAGTGGCCGACGATGACTTTGCCTACGAAGTGTGGGACCTGGGGGCCACCTACCCCTGGCAGGATGCCGAACCGCACCTGCCGGTGCTCAGGCTGCGGGGCGAAGACTTGTTTCTCAACCAAAAAAGGATTCAGTTTCAACGCCGGCTCCGCCAAACCCGGAGGCGATTATTCCCCATCCCGGTACGTTCCCGGCCCAAGGAAAGACACCCGGGTGAGTGGCGGAAGAAGTGGCAGGGGCACAGTATCTGTTCCTATCCTCATGAAGATTTGGTGGTGGAGGGTTTTGGTGACTTTGCCCGGAAGAAAGCTGTGAACATGTTGTCAGAACAGAACCGCCGGGTGGAACCTTTTCTCGCTTCTTTATTAGACGGCATTGATGTCCGGGAAACCATCCGGCGCTGGCCCGAAGGGGTGCTGTATGTCATGGAACAGAAGCGGGCCCCGGGAAAAATCGGCGCCGTGGTCGTCGTCTTTGACCCTGATGAAGGTCAGGAGGAAAAATTCCCCTGGCGCCTCACCTGGCTCGGGGAGCACAAGCAAGAATCTGATATGGCCTTTTATTCCACCCTGTCCGGAGAGAATCTGGTGGGACCAGGGATTTCCCGATGCCAGTACGGGGGGTTCATGCTTTCTTATCCGCCCTGGCGCCTCTATGACATCTGGCAGGATCCCTACTTCTCGGTCGCCAGGAGTAAGCCGGAGCGCCTGGTTCTGGCTGCCTTGGATTACTGCCTTGAGAAAAACGTGGTCTACCTGGCAGCCAAGCCCCCGCGTTCCCGCTGGCTGAACTGGGCCAGTCGGCTGGGAAAGAAGCTGATTTATTTGCCCATCGGGTCCTTCTCACCGATAACGATCAAGAATCTGCGTACTTTCCACGTCTTGGACGGCCAGCTTGTCCGGCGGTGGGCAGGAGAATATATCTAATGGATGTCATTTGTCGCCCGAAGAATCGATATATATGAATCTGATTACGAATCCAAAGGGCTTTTTTAACCAACATCATCTGACCTTCATTGTTGGGATAAGTGGTGACCATTTTCATTATCTGATATGTAATTGCCCTGTTTTAAAGATAATGATCTAATCAAAATATTATCAATTTTTGCGGCGACGTCGTCGTTTCAGGGTTGGGTGTGAGCCTTATAGATAGCCGATATGATATGATAATACTTGTTATTGCGGCAGTTATACTTTTGCTTGGGACCTTTTATTACTTCATTAGCAAACTCATGCGAAAAGTCACTGAAGCCCAACAAAAGCTGGTAGAACTGGCAACCATCGACGACCTTACCAGGCTTTACAACCGCCGCTACTTCTTTGAAAGATTCCATCAGGAAGTTAGACGGGCCAAACGGTATCAGCGGCCTCTTAGCTGCGTCATTTTAGATATCGATTTTTTTAAACGAGTGAATGATACCTACGGACACCTGGCCGGTGATCAGGTCCTGGTTGATATTGCCCGAATCTTAAAAAATAGTTGCCGCCACAGCGACTTGGCGGGCCGTTATGGCGGCGAGGAGTTGATCATCTTGTTGCCAGAGACGGAGTCAGCCGGCGCCATGATTATTGCTGAGAGAATCAGGGAAATGATCGAGCAGCATCAGAGCGTGGGTGAAAAAGGGGAGACTATCCAGGTAACGGTAAGTATAGGGGTGGCTAGCCTGACGGTGCCGGAACTTAAAAAAATAGCCAAGAACGAGCACATCATCCAATATGCTGACGATGCCTTGTTACGGGCCAAAAAAGAAGGCCGCAACAGGATTGAACTCTATCAGCAAGCCTTAGGATGAGCGGCGCCAGGTGTACTTGTTCCCAAGCTCCAGCTGGGGAACACCAGTGTCTGCGAAGCTCCTGCTGCGCCCCTTTTTACTGCTCTTCCATGGGTCCATGCAAAGGGAGGGGGCTTCGGCCCGAAGCCACCTGCTCATGGGAAAGGAGCAGCCGTTTGTAGTGGAGGCCGGCGCTGAAGCCGCCCAAAGAGCCATTGGTGGCTACCACCCGGTGACAGGGAATTATGATAGGCAGGGGGTTGGCTCTCAAGGCGCCCCCTACGGCTCGAGCACTGCGAGGTATATCCAGAGAATTGGCCAAAGCCTGATAGGAGGTGATGGCGCCGAACGGCGTCAGCCGCAATGCCTGCCAGACCCTGATTTGA
This sequence comes from uncultured delta proteobacterium, assembly GCA_963705135.1. GTDB lineage: Bacteria > Desulfobacterota > Desulfobaccia > Desulfobaccales > Desulfobaccaceae > Desulfobacca. The sequence continues at coordinate 124,877 of CAVPJB010000015.1, read as the reverse complement.
AAATCCGTGCCTTGCAGATCAAGGGTGAGGGCCTCAAAGCTTCGAGGTTCGCCGGCAAAATAGGCTATTAAGGCGGCGGCCGTTTCCTGCCGCCACTGGCGCAGGCGCGTTGCCAATTCTGGATCGTTCTGGTGATGGTTTACCGGCCACTGCGGCCCGGACTTTCCGCCGGGATGATTGAAAAACACCGTGCGCAGCCCCAGTTTGGAAAAACTCAGCCACAGGGGGCAAAGGGGGGTGGGGAGCATTTCCTCCCAAAGATCTGCTGATTCCAACGTATCAAAAACACTGCGATCTGTTTTCATAAGAAAGCCATCAAAAGTCCGATTAAGTAACCCCAACGTTACGAGCCAGAACCGCAAACCAGAGGTTTTCGTCCAGCACCTGCACTACCTCCAAAGGTAACTGGCGCATCTGAGTCAGGATCTTATCCACCTCCGTGCCCACCAAACCGGAAAAAATATACCAGGGTTTATCAAAAAACCGTTTCTGCTCCAAAATCTCCTGCAGGATGGCATAGTAGATGTTGGCCAGGACCAAGTCTGCCGGTTCGTGGAGATAGTCCAAAACATCGCCGCATACCAAAGTTATTTTATCTTCCGCCTGATTGTGGCGGGCATTCTGCCTGGCTGTGTCGATGGCCAGATTGTTGTGATCCACGGCCAAGGTGCGCTCTGCCCCCTTGGCCAGACAGGCCAGAGAAAGGATGCCGGTGCCGGTGCCCAAGTCTAGGACCCGGGGTAATCTGGCCTTCTGGTATAGGTCGCTGATCAGTTGGAGGCACAGTTTGGTAGTGGGATGAAAACCCGAACCAAAAGCAACTCCGGGATCAAGCCGGATGAGAAGCTCTCCTGGCTGAGGCTGCGGTTTTTCCCAGAGCGGGCAGAGGTAGAAATCAGCAATGCACATGGGTACTAAGGGATGGCCGGCCTCCCAGTCCTCATAATTGATCTCCGTTTCCGAAAGATAGCGTTGGGCCTGACTTTCTCCCAGCAGTTTTTTCACTTCAGTTTCCTTTTTTTGGGTAAAAAATAGATAGGAGCAATCTCCTTCCCGCCAGCAACCCAAAAAATCCCCGGCCACATCGACCGGCGGCAGGGTGAATTCTCCCTGGATTTCATAGATAAAAAGTTTTTGGTAGGGGCAGGCGACCAAGATGGTTTTCTCCTGGCACCTAAATGTACGGCAATAAACCGGTGAAGGCAAGGAAAAATGTCAGCGTACAGCAGTCAGCTTAATGAGGATGATCATTAAGTTAGATAGTCTAGGTAATTTATTAAGGCTATGAATTTACAAATAATTTATTGTTTTGGCTGACAGCCGATTGCTAATAGCTGAACGCCTAGGATCTATTCAGCCCAGTCTATGCAATGCACCGGACAGATGTCGATGGCCTCCTGGATTTTTTCCTCCGGCGCCCCCTCAGGAAACATTACCATGGCCCAACCCAGGGATTCATTGAGGACAAAAACCTCCGGACAGACTTCCACACAGGCGTTGCAGCCGATGCAGGCATCTTCGTCAAGAGCAGGTATGCGAGCCATATATTCTTATCCTTTCTCATAATATCTGGTAGTAAAGCCTTCCAGGCTGTGCACCCGGACCAGCCTTTCAAGTTAAAATGGCCTTTCCCGGAAAGAATGACTGGCTGCGCCGAAAAAGACCGTCGCTGCCTGGCGCCGGCGCCCCGAGCGTCCTAACCCGTAACGAGATAAAAACTCGGCATAATGATAACGTAACCTCTGCCAGTCCGCCGTATCGCCGGTACACCCGCCATTGGGTTCCCCTAAAACCAGCACATAGCGCACCCCGGGGCTGCGGCTCAGGAGGGCGATGGATTGCCCGGGGGGCGGCCAGGCATACACCACCAGATCAGGGCGGAAAACCTGCACCGCGGCCAGGGCGTCTGCCGACTCCACCACCGGGTGTCTGGGAAGCCCGCTCTCAAATTCTCCCTGGGCCTTATCCACGGCCTTGAAGGCCACACCCTGACGGGCCAGGAGAGGCGATAGAGATGCGGCCAGATAGCCTCGGCCGGCGCCGGCTTCCAAAACCCGCCTTATTCCCAGGAGGCGAATAAAATGGCAAAATACCAGGACCCATTCCCGGGAAGGAAAGAAGTAGACCCCAGTGGCCTGAGACAGGGCGGTGAGCACCGCCGCCTCGTGTTCATCTGGTGGCACTAACCGGCCCCAGGTCGCTTCACTCCACAAATGCTCCAAAGGGTCATCACCAGGGATGGGAAGGCGAATAACTCTCTTGGCCGTCTCTTGAAAACGGCGGCGTTGCCGCCAGGTGGCCTGGCCGGAACACCACTGGGGGTTGAGGATGAGATCGACCGCGGTTTCCCCTTGGTCCGGACGGTGTCGGCTACCCATGGTCATACGTTCAATTTTCGCGTCCGGGGCGGTAAATACCAAAGGAAAAATTTCCATTAAATAAGTATCTCCCCAATGTCCTTCTCGTGCCCAAGCTCCTGCTTGGGCACGCACTATTATTTAAAGCTCCTGCTTTATATCTCCAGAGAATCATTGCCGCCGGTCTTTTACCTCTGTGGCGAAGCAGAGCTTCGTTTTCATTGGGGTTCCCAAGTTGGGGCTTGGGAACCAGTTTTAAATGATTTTCTGACCGCAGGCTTCATGGTATGATATGTATCAACAGCATTTGATTGCCAACCAAGAGGGTAACCTATGACCGAGACAATGGTCCTCCAGGACAGCTACAAACAATATTCCTATGATCTTGATAAGGTGTGCCCTCCGGAAGAGACCGTGGCCCGGGTGCGGCACCGTTTCCAGCAGCTTAATCTGGATCTTTTGAAAAATACTTTGCGCATTGACAGCGGCCGCCTGGATATCCCGGTGTATGTCAGTTTGTGCGGTATGGACGCGGTGCGCACCATCGGCACCCAGAAGCAAATGGGTAAAGGCTCTACTCCAGACCAAGCCGAGGCCAGCGCCCTCATGGAGTTGGTCGAACGCTTCAGCTTCTTTTCCTTCATGCAGCGGGCTGCTTTTCTTTATGCCACCCCCGGCGGCCTGGTGGAGGAGTCGGTTTCCTTCAAAACCCTGGCCCGCTCTTTGTTCGACGCCGGCGACACGGTCAAGCCGGCGGCGGTGGTATACCAGGACTGGCCCCTGCACTTCACTCATGCCACCAGCTTGACCTACGGTCACCCGATTGCGTTGCCCATCCACTGGTTCTACCTGATCAATGAATATAACGGTCCGGCGGCCGGCAACAATTTGGAGGAAGCGATATTACAGGGATTGTGCGAAGTGGTGGAGCGGCACGTGGGTTCGGTGATCAGCCACGGGCGGCTTTTTACCCCGGTCATTGACCCGTCTTCGGTGCAAGATCCGGCCGCCGTGGAGTTGTTGGAAAAATTTCAGCGCCAGGGCATTGTCGTGCATATCCGGGATTTTTCTCTGGATACCGGCATCCCCACGGTGGGCGTGCTGGCCTATGATCCCGCTACCTTCCCCGAGGCCAGCGAAATTATCTTCACCGCCGGGACCACGCCTCATCCGGAAAAATCACTGGTCCGGGCCCTGACCGAGGTGGCGCAGTTGGCCGGTGATTTTAACAAACGAACCTCCTACAAGCCCACCCTTCCCAAGTACGAGAATCTTACCGAAGCCTCCTACTTAATGACCCCCGGCCCTGGGCGCGCCATCCAGTCCCTTCCCAATCTGGCCGATGACAATCTCAAAGTAGAGATTGAACGCAGCGTCGCCGCCCTGGCCCGGCTGGGTCTGGAAGTCCTGGTGGTGGACGTTACCCACCCGGAGATTCGGATTCCGGTGGTGTATGTCATCGTCCCAGGGGCCCATTTCCTGGAGCGCACCCGGCAGACCAATGTCATTTTTCACATGGCTAAACTGGCCAGCCGCTATGCCATGCCCGAGGATGCCCTGGAAGCTCTGGGCCGTCTCAACGAACAGTTTCCGGGGCGTTTTGACGTGCTCTTTTTTCTGGGCCTGACCCTGGACCAACTGGGCCGGGCCGCCGAAGCCCTGGCATACTTTGAATGCTCCTTACAGGCTCACCCTCCCGCCCACGAGATAGCCAGCGTCCATGTCCACATCGGTTCCTGCCGCAAAGATCTGGGAGACTACCAGGGAGCCATTGCCGCCCTGCTGGCAGCCCAGGCTGCCAACGACCAGTTAAAGGAAGTGTATCATCTCCTGGGGTTCTGCTACTTCAAGTTGAAAGAACATCAGCAAGCGGTGGAGTGTTTTGAGAAGGCCATCGAACTGGACCCCGGCTCCGGCATCGACTATGCCAACCTGGGCATTAATCTGAGGGAAATGGGCTTCCGCCCGGAAGCGGCCCACCTGCTAAAGATCGCCCTGGACTTGGACCCCTCCCTGGATTTTGCCCGCCTGGCCTTGGAGGACCTGTCAGAATAGACTGGTAAAATTCCATGCTCGAACACTGGTTTTGGTTAATATTAGCTGTATCTGTCCTCTTGTGGCTCGGCTCCCTATTGGCCGTGCGGCAATGGACCAGGAAGAAGATTCTCCGCAGCTTTGCTCCTGAGACCTTGGAAGGTGAAGACATTCCCCTGCCTTTTACCGACCTACAACCCGAAGACAAACAAGCCCTGGAGGTAATCCGGGCCTTTCGGCGCCGCTGCCTGTTGAAACTGTGGCCTGACACAGCATTTTCCCTTAAAGTCCTCACCGGGCTGTCCTTGGAGTTAATTCACGAGATTGCCAGGGCTTACTACCCGGAAGATGAGCAGCCGGAACTGCATGCCTCTCTGTCTGAACTTCTCAGCCTCCAGACCCGCATCAGCGTTCGCCTGCAGGCCCTCCTCGAGACGCTGCCCTTGAGGGCCATAAAAGACGTGGAACTAGAGACCATCCTCTTCTATCACAAAATCTATCAGCAATTTACTTCCCATCCGGCCTACATGTTCATGAAACGTCATCACCTTGATAGAGTCGCCCGCTACGCCTGGATGCTAAAAAATATCGCCAGCCCCTGGTATTGGGGTTACCGGGCGGCCTATGCCGGGGGCAAGGAAATGCTGGCCCGGTTCTTTCTGGCCCGCATGTCCACCATCGTAGGGGTGGAAGCCATCCGTCTCTACAGCGGCCGGGCCCCGGGAGCAGAACAATGGCGCAAGTATGACCTGGCCATTCAGGAGATGCTGCACTTAGCGGCGGCAAATGGTGCCTCGGAACCGGAGGCCCTGAAATTTGTCCTTGGATTAGTCCTCACCAGCCGGGAGTTGCCGGAACAGGTGAAATTGTTTCTGACGGATCGAATCTGCAAAAATCAGGTGGGGGCCCCCGCTGATTTCTGCAGTCTGACCCCAGCCGAACGGGGTCAAGTCAGGCGCTGGCTCAAGCAGTTTATTGTCAAAGTAATGCCGCCGGCGGCGCAAAAGCCCCGATTGCAGGAATTACGGCAACGGTTGGCAGAGCCCGCCGAAAGTTCGGGGTAACTCCCCTCAAGACCTCGGCAGTTCTTGTCCTTCCGGATCCAGGCGAATTTTTCCCAGTCGGCAAAACTTCACCCGGTCCAGCCACCGGGAGGGCAGGGGGGTGTGGATAATGATCTGCCGCCGTTCCCAGGGTGAGGGGAGCAGCAGGCCCAGACCCAGGGTCAGCAGTTTCTCATCCAGCAACCCCACCAGACGCCATTCCAAGGTGCCCCAATTTACCCAATACATCCCCTCCTGCCCCAGTTCCTGACCTACCAGAGCAATTTCCGACTCCGTCAACCTGCTGCCGACTATAAAAATGGTGATTCCACCGGCTTTTTCAGCATGCAACACCGGGGTTGCCAAGAGCTGGCTAAGCTGCTGTTTTTGCCCCAAGGCAATGGTGATCCCTGGCCGAAGGGAAACCCCAGCCAAACCACCCGGTCCAAGTGCAGAGCCCGGGGACAGGCAGAGGCAAAATAGGCGGCAAACCGTTCCTGGCGGTAGAGATGCCTTTGAGGGTAAAGTTTGGGTTGGGCCTGGCTGGAAACCGGCAGGGTAATCACCTTCGGGCAATACTGCCGCAGGGGCGCCAGAAGGGGTTCCAATTCCTTATGCCGTTGCAGGCCAATGCAGAGACTTGGTTCCAGAGTCTCGGCTTTGGCCAATTTCAATCGCAAGGCCGAGGGGCCGCCGATAAAACCGCTGGTATTGACGATGATGCACTGGCACCCCCGGCTGCGGGAAGACTCGGCTAAACGGCGCAAACCCACCACTAGTTCCAACATTTTTCCCGGCGGGGAGGTCTGCCCGATGAAGTACAGGGCGTCGGGAAACAACCCGGAATCATCCGGGGCATGGGGCGGATAGAGGTTGAGCCCCAGAGTGGCAGGGGGACCCAGGTGGGATTGGCCCAGATCACCGTCGACTAAGGCTGCCGGCTTACCGGCAGCCTGTGCCTGTCCCAGCACATAGCGGCAAAGCGTACTCTTGCCGGAGTCAGGCCCGCCCAGAATCATGACCACCCCGTCGGCGGACAAGACCCTGGCCGCAGCCGCTTCCCACCCCGGCGGCAGATCGATGGCAGAGATTAATAGCATAACCAAGGACAACTAATTGTATTAACTATAAATAGTAAAGTACTTAACCGATAACTGTAGGCTGGCACCCGGAAACGGTATTATTCGATCCAGGTTAGAAACTCAGCCACATCCTGACGCCCGGATTGAAAGGCGGCCAGAGGATTGGCAGGGTCAGGAATACCCACCGCCACGGTCATCACCAGGTTGATGCTCTCCGGCAATTGCAGTTCCTCCCTGATCAACTCCCGGTAGCGCAGGGTGATGCCAATGACGCAGGCGCCAAAACCTTGTGACTGGGCCAGCAGCAGGAGATTTTGGACTGCGGCGCCCAAGTCGAACAGGCGGTCCAGGGGCAGACCACGGTCCAGGGCCAGGAGAATGACAGCCGGCGCCCCGTAGAAATTGAGGCTGCCCCGCATCAGATCAAAATGCGGGTCCTGGGCGGCGAAAGGCTTTAGAGCCTCCATAAATTTGCGCACCCGGGTCTGGTATGGCTCCGGCAAATCCAGGGACGGCGGTTGTATCCCCTGAGCCAGTTCTTCTTCACAGCGGCTTGATAGTCTTTGGGCTAGACGCTCCCTGGCCTTGCCGGTAACCACAATAAACTGCCAGGGCTGCATGTTGCGCGCCGAAGGGGCTTGGATGGCGGCGCCCAACAACTGCAACAGCGTCTTTTTCGAGACCGGTTCAGAAGTAAAGGCCCGAATACTTTGACGGCTGTAAATTGCTTCCCGAACTTCCATGCAGCGCCTCCTCTGTTGGCCACATTGTATCGTACCAGATGTTTTTAGTGAATGGCTTAAGATTTATTCACACCATGCCAAAGTATTTCTTTCCCACGGCAGATTAAGTTTAATTCATTAAAACATATTGACATAATCCAGGAATCATGGGATAAAACGGGCAATCAGGATATCACCGGAGGGGTGGGAATATGAGGGGAAGATGTCCAATGGGCTTGTCAGGTATAATTGTCTGTCTGGTGCTTATGGCCGGCTGTCTCGAAACAGCACTCATCGGGGTCGGCGCCACTGGTGCCATGGCCGGCTATAAATGGATGGAAGGCACCTTGATACGGGAATACCCCCGACCTCTGCCGGAAATGGAGCAGGCCGTCCAGAACGTCGCCAAGCACTATCGGATAAGGATTAAAGAAAGGAAAGTTACCTCCACGAAGGCAACTCTGGTTGGTGTGGATCAGAATGGAGATGATGTGAAGATCTGGATGGATGCAGTGCCTAATAATATTACCGCCGTCGGGGTGCGCGTCGGCGGCTTCATGGGGAATAAGGATGCCTCCCAGATGTTCCACACGCAGCTGGCAAAAGAAATAGGACTCTAGTATTGTATCGGCCAATGTTTGCAAGAACCTTACCGGGTTCAGTCCACCCTGCCCAGGGGGACTTTGCTGTGACAGTATTGCAGGCAAAACGGGGTCAAACAAGAAATTGGGATAAACAGTTATGGAAAAAATCAAGGCAGGAGTTATCGGTGTAGGGTATTTGGGCCGCTTCCATGCCCAAAAATATGCCGCATTGGAAAACGCCGAGTTAGTGGGCGTGGTAGATATTGACCGGAACAAGGCGGCCCAGGTGGCCCAGGAGTGCCAGACCCAGCCGTATACTGATTACCGGGAACTACTGCCTCGCGTACAGGCCGTGAGCGTTGCCGTCCCTACAACTCAGCATTACGCCGTGGTTCAGGAGTGTTTGAACCACCGGATCGACGTTTTGGCCGAGAAACCTCTGGCTACCACCGTGGCCGAAGCCGAGGAACTGGTGGAATTGGCCCGTCAAAAAGGAAAAATCCTGCAGGTGGGCCATCTGGAACGCTTCAATCCGGCCATGGAAGAACTGACCCGCCGGGTGCATGAGCCCCGCTTCATCGAAATCCACCGGCTGGCTTTTTTTAAGGAACGGGGCATTGATGTCGATGTCGTCCGGGATCTGATGATCCATGACCTTGACCTGGTACTGTCCCTGGTCCCCGGCGCCATTTCGGAAATCCGGGCGGCAGGAGTCTCAGTGCTCACCGACTCCATCGACCTGGCCAACGCCCGGCTGGAGTTTGACACCGGCTGCATCGCCAATCTCACTGCCAGCCGCATCTCCGTCAAGAGTATGCGGAAATTTCGCCTTTTTCAGCCCCATACTTATATGTCTGTAGACTTTGAAGCCCGGGAACTGATGGTGGTGGAGCACACCGGCCAACCCGGTGGCATCCTGCCGGGCATTCACCTGGAAACCATCAAATTTCCCCCGGCTGATCCCCTTATGAAGGAAATCGCCGCCTTTCTTGAGGCTGTAGCCACCCGCCAGGAGCCGGTGGTCAGCGGCGAGGCCGGCAAAGAGGCCCTGGCTTTGGCTCTGGCCATCAATGCGGCCATGCGCCAAGCGCAACAGCGATGACCAGCCCGAAAATCATGCTGGTGGCTGGAGAGGCCTCGGGCGACCAACATGCCGCTCGTCTGGTCCAGGCCATTCATGATCGTTTGCCCCAGGCAGAGTTTTATGGCATCGGCGGGGACGCCCTGGCCCACCAGGGTATGCGCCTGGCTTGCCGGGCCGAGGATCTGGCAGTTATCGGCCTGACTGAGGTGTTCCACAAAATTCCCACCGTCTGGCGTGCCTTGAAGTCCCTGTGGCGTTACCTGCGGGATGAAGGGCCGGATCTCGTCATCCTGGTGGATTTTCCCGATTTTAACTTCCTGGTGCTGCGTTTGGCCAGGCACTTCCGGGTGCCGGTGATGTATTACATCAGCCCCCAGGTCTGGGCCTGGCGCCGCGGCCGGGTCCATACCATCGCCCGGCTGGTAAACCGTATGGTGGTCATCTTCCCCTTCGAGGCAGAGTTTTACCGGCAACATGGGGTGGCGGTAAGCTATGTGGGCCATCCTCTCTTGGAAACCTTGCCGGCCCTGCCGCCGCGCCCTCAGTTGCGGGAACGCTATGGCCTCAAGACCGAAGACCTGGCCGTGGCCCTGCTGCCGGGAAGCCGGTCCGGAGAAATCTCACAACTGCTTCCGGACATGCTGGCCGCGGCTGCTTTGCTCCGGAAAAAGTTGCCCCAGTGCCGGTTCCTCCTGCCTCTGGCGGCTACGGCTCAGCCAGCCCTGGTGGAACAATTAGTATCGCCAGCCAAGGTCCCGGTGGCCGTCTACCAGAGGCAAACCTATGAGATACTGGCCGCCGCCGATATCGCCCTGGTCGCCTCAGGCACGGCTACCCTGGAAACCGCTCTCCTGGGTACGCCAATGGTCATTATTTACCGGGTTGCTCCCTTGACCTTTGCTGCGGCCCGCCTCTTGGTCCGGGTGCCAAACATCGGTATGGCCAACCTGCTGGCCGAAGAAGAGTTGTTTCCGGAATTAATTCAGCATGACGTCAACCCGGCGAAGATATCCGCTGCGGTTATACAGATCATCCGGGACCCGGAACACCTGGCCCGAATCAGCGCCGGTCTCAAAAGAATCAGGCGCCGCCTGGGCGGTCCGGGCGCCTCGGCCCGAGCCGCCGCAGTGGCCCTGGATTTATTGGCAAAATCTAATAGTAACGTACATTAAACCTCCTGCTTTTGCCTAATTACCATGCATCTGTTATAACTAGCCTACCTACGATTAGCTGCAAGCTGAACACTCTTCCCCCTGTGCCGCTCGGGCTGGGGAAATGTCCCAGGAGGTCGCAATGATAAAAAAAATCCAGAGTTTATTAGGCCACGAGGAAGAACCCCTGCTGACCTATATCTGCAAGGGGTTTGCCAAAGAGTCTCTGCACCTCCCCGGTCCGGATTTTCTGGACCGCATCTTTGTCCCCAGCGATCGGCCTATCAACGTGCTCCGCTCTCTGGCGACCATGTTTAATCATGGTCGGCTGGCTGGAACCGGCTATCTTTCCATCCTGCCGGTGGACCAGGGCATCGAGCATACCGCGGCGGCGTCTTTTAGCCCTAACCCAATTTATTTCGATCCGGAAAACATCATCAAACTGGCCATCGAAGGCGGTTGCAACGCCGTAGCCTCCACCCTGGGAGTCCTGGCCTCGGTGGCCCGGAGCTATGCGCACAAAATTCCCTTTATTCTCAAGATCAACCACAATGAACTGCTCACTTACCCTACTATGCACGATCAGACCCTGTTTGCCCGGGTGGGGCAGGCCTTTGAGATGGGGGCCGCGGCCATCGGCGCCACCATCTATTTCGGCTCCCCGGATAGCCGGCGGCAGATCCAGGAAATCAGCGAGGCCTTCCAGCAGGCCCACGAATTTGGTATGGCCACTATTTTGTGGTGTTATCTCCGCAACCCGGCTTTTAACACTAAGGACAAAGATTATCACGTGGCTGCCGATCTCACCGGCCAGGCCAACCATTTGGGCGCGACCATTAAGGCCGATATCGTCAAACAGAAGATGCCGGAAAATAACGGCGGTTTTACCGCCATAAAATTCGGCAAAACCGATCCCAGAGTCTACAACGAATTAGCCCCCGATCACCCCATTGAGTGGTGCCGCTACCAGGTGGCCAACTGCTATATGGGCCGTATCGGGCTGATCAACTCCGGCGGCGCCAGCGGTAAAAACGATCTGGCGGAAGCCGCCCGCACTGCAGTCATCAATAAACGGGCCGGGGGTATGGGCCTTATCTCAGGCCGCAAGGCCTTCCAGCGCCCCATGTCCGAAGGCGTGGAAATCCTGCATGCCATACAGGACGTTTACCTCTGCCCAGAGGTGACGGTGGCCTAAAGAGGGCATTCACCGAATGATGGCATACTTATGGGTGGGTATTTGACCTGCCCTTTTTATTGGTGCGCCCGGCAAGGCGGATTCATTTGGAGGAGCAAGTCCTCTAACGACCAGACAGGGAGATCTGCCCCTCTGCTGCTGCAGCTTCTGGGGGCTGAGTCTTAAATGGTAGGGGGAGCTGATGAGAGCATCTCATGGCATGGAGTCCAGTAATTCCGTGCCACGAGGCGTTTTTAGCCATGGACCTGATATCCTTGGCGTTCTATTGAATATAATCGGGAAAAATCCTCTTATTATAAGAAAATTTTTCTAAATACAATTATTGTCGATAAGCAGGGGAGGGATAACATTATGTGTCGCTTCAGGTGGGTTTTGGTAGTGCTGCTTATTCTATCGCTTCTGGCTTTTGGGTCCGCGGGCTGGGCTGAGGGGAAGCATGGTCAACAAAAGGACAAAGATGGATGGGATGATCAGTGGGATAAACGCCACGACGACCAACCGCCCGGGTGGGACAAGGGCAAAAAGACCGGTTGGCGCGGTCGTGACCTACCTCCCGGCCAGCAGAAAAAATATCGCCAGCGCCATGAAGGACAATATGATTGGCCGCGGGATGCCCCCCGGCAGGCGGTGACGCCAGTTCCTATACCCCGGTAATTATAGAAAAATGGAAAAATGAAGGGGCGGCCTGTGGTCGAACTCCGGCCTTAATCAAGACGAAGTTGAGGAAATCGCCGCCTTAGCACGACGAGATTTATTTTTGGAGGGTTGTTTTTTCTGGCACAATGTTAAAAATTTTCGGAGCAAATCTTCTTGCCGGGAAGTCAGGTTACTGGGCGTCTGTAACTCCAGTTCGACAATGAGATTACCCCTGCCATTGCCCCGCAAAACGGGGACTCCTTCGCCATACAAGGTAAATCTGGTTCCTGTTTGGGTTCCTGCCGGGATGGTTAGCGGGATCGAGCCGGTTAAGGTGGGAATATCTATCTCAGTCCCTAAGGTCGCTTCCACAAAGGACAATAGGGCCCGATACATCAAGTTGTGGCCGTCTCGTTTAAATAATGGATGAGGATTTACTTTTAAATCGATGTAAAGATCGCCGGGAGGGCCGCCGTGCCGCCCAGCTTCACCTTCTCCTCGCAGACGTAGCCTGGTGCCTTCATCAACACCGGCAGGAATTTTGATAGTTACATCTTTTTTCTGTTTTTTCAGACCCTGGCCTTGACATTCGGAGCAGGGATCGCCCACCGTGGAGCCGGTTCCCAAACAGTGGGGACAGGTAGTATTGATACGAAAGAACCCGTCCACTCGGCTGATGGTGCCATATCCTTTACAGAAAGAACAGATCTGCTTTCCCTCCTCCGATTTTCGACCACTGCCTTGGCAATATTGGCAAAAGACAGCCTTAACGACCTCAACATTGGTTTCCAGTCCGAAAACCGCATCTTGGAAATCGATTTCTAGTTGGTAGTGCAAGTCTTTGCCAGCTAGATTTTGAGGCTGTGGCTGTGAGCGTCGGCTGAAACCGAAAAATTCGTCGAAAATTTCGCCAAAGTTGGAAAAAATATCTTCAAAATCGTTAAATGCGCCGAAATGAACCCCTTGCAGTCCGGCGTGGCCAAATTGGTTATATAAACTTCTCTTCTGGGGATCCCTCAGAACTTCGTAGGCCTCGGCCGCTATTCTAAATTTTTCTTCCGCTCTTTTATCGCCCGGATTTCGGTCAGGATGATACCTTAAAGCTAATTGTCGGTAGGCTCTTTTAATCTCTTCGTAATCGGCGCTTTTAGTAATTCCCAAAATTTGATAATAATCAACTTTTTGCTCCATGCTAAGTTGACCCCCCCGCCTTTGCCATAAAAATCCTCGGGAATGAAAATATGAATGATGACTTAATCCAAACCAAGCAATTTATCTATAAAATATTTATCCCCTCAAAGCGATTGTCAAGACCATAGGCTTGGAGACGGTCCAGTAGCTTCGGCCGATTTTTTGACATTTGTCAGATACCTCGGGGTAGAGGAGCCAAGAAAGGGTACTCACTCTTGGCAATAAAATAAGATCTCTAATAATTTGATTTGACTGAGGTGCGAAGGGGAGTTTAAAGGGCAAATCCCTTTGCCAGGGGTTTGAGGCAGATTAATTCCAGGGACAATATTACCTCGACGGCCACAAAGACAGGAGCCGTTCAAGGATATCGGGCTCCAAACTGATAATTTCCACTATTTTGGCCCGGTCCCGGGCGCCGCTTTTCAGGCGCAGTTGATTTTTAGGTAAGCCTAGCCGTCTGGCTAAGTAATCAAGGAGAGTTTTATTTGCTTCACCTTTTTCCGGCGCCGCCGCAATGCGAATTTTGAGCCGGTCGCCATAGGGGCCGACAATCTGATTCTCGGCTGCACCTGGCGCCACCTGAATTTTCAAAATATAGCCGGTACAGGTGGGATGAATCCACTCCATACTGAACCTAAAGCACCATACTACCAAATTTCCAGGATGTAATGTCTCCTGCAAAGCCAGTCGGCCCTCCACCACTGGGTTGCCAAAGTGGCACTAGTCGGATGCCTCACTCTGTTCCAACAGGCGCAGGTGGCTGTCCAGAATACCTCGCAACTGGGCGTTAAAAGTAATCTTGATCCGTTTTAACTCCTCGATGTCATTTCTTACCTTTCCCTGGCGGGAAAAGGCCTCCTGGAGCATTTTTTCAGCCTTGATTTCCGCTTCATGGATGAGTATCTCTCCTTCCTTCTGGGCATTGGCCTTCATGGTTTCGATAACTTGCTGAGCATTAATCAGGGTGTCTTTCAGGAGCTGCTCTCTCTTTTTGAATTCGCCCAACTCTGCTTGCTGACGCTCCAGATCGGCTCGTAAAGATTCATTTTCCTGCCTTAAGGCAGCAAAGGCATCCGCTATCTGGTCCAGGAAGGCCTCAACTTCTAAAGCTGAGAAACCCCTCCACCCGGTGGAGAACTGTTGTTGGCGGATATCTGCCGGAGTAAGCATCTCAGTCTGACTCATATTACCTCTCATCCACCCGCACTTATTCTCAGGGCCAAATCATGCAGGGTTGTAACCACGAATCTCTGCGAAAAAACGATTATCAACAGAACGACTAAGGGTGCCAGATCCAATCCACCATAAATCAGGGGCAGCCGGCGCCGGAAAAAACTCAGCACCGGTTCGGTGACATTGTATAAAAAACGGACAATGGGATTGTATGGATCGGGATTCACCCAGGAGAGGATAGCCCGGCCAATGATAAGCCACATATAAATCTGTAGGGCAGTATCGATTACATAAGCCAAGGCTTTGAGAAAATTAGCTAAAGCAAACATCGCCACCTCTTTCCGGTTTTTTGGGTTATCTATGTTCCTATCTAGTGGCAGTCAAGTTCAAAAGATCCCATCAAACCATGTTATCTAAATCGGCACCTTGCAGGACAACTTCATAGTCCCTGTTTATTTATTATCTCTTTGGCCTTAAGATGATCTGCAGCCAGACCCCGAGGACCGTCGGCATTCTGGGAAGCAGACAGGACCTGTTGCAGTTCCTGTCTGCCTTGGTCCAGATTCCCTAACTTAATGAGCGTCTCCGCCAGATACAGGTGGTTGGTGGAATTGGCAGGGGCCAAAGTCGCGGCCTTTTTTAACAGATCAAGCGACTTGTTAATATCTCCCACGGAAATGGGACGGCCCGGGGCCTCGTAGTAGATGCGCCCCAGGACGCGATAAGCGCCGGCCTGATCGTAGCTTGGATCTATGGCGGCAGAGCGCTCCAGTTCCTCCAGAATCTGGGGCAACAATCGCCTGCCTTGGATCCGATTGACATCCGCCAGACCGGCCAGGTTTAGTCCAAGCCAGTAATGTCCTTCCACTCTTTGGGGATATTCTTGGAGAATGGTTTGGGCATGCTGGCGACCCTGATCATAATACAGGCGCCGCTGACTCTTTTCCGCCAGATCTCCCAGAAAAAAGGCAGCCCGAGCCAGTCGCTCCAACACCGGTAGCCGCTGCCCTCCGGCCGGCGGCAGCAGACTCTCGTACATGGTGAATGCCTGTAGGGCTTTGTCCTTATCCACGTGGGGATCAACCAGCAGACGGTCCGCCTGTTCCAGGGTCCCGGCCGCGGCTGCCGTGGTCATGAAGATTGCCAGGATAACCATTCCGGCCAGAGAAATTGGCCCCCAGCTAGTGTTACCGGTTGATCCTTGAACATTATGCCCCAGCAATATTCATCTCCTCCACACGGATGCCCGCTGGACCCAGGTAGGTTTCCCGCTGTTCCATTTCTCGGGAAAGGGTCATGTAGCGGAAGGCTTCATCCAACTTCCCGCTAACCGAACCGCCCTTGATGGGAACGGCATTGCCGTGCCGTATAAGGTAGCCGGTGCGAATTTCCCCGGAGATGGCTCCGGTCACCGGATTGGGCTCCAGGGTGGAGAATCGCAGCAGATGCAGCACTGTGCCGGCATAAAGCATCTCTGCCAGCGTAGCCCGCCCCGGGGCGACTTTCAGGTTCGTGAGCCCGCCGGTAGGCTGTATCTGCAGATAATCAGCGTACCTTTGGTCGGCTAAGGGCTGCTGAAAAATGTTATCCTCTATAAAGGTCACTGGGCGCAAAGCCAGACCCCGGCCGTCGAAAGGCCGGGAGTTGAGGCCGCCGGGAAGCCGGGGATCGCTGGTCAGACTGAGCAGATCCCGGCGGGGGTTGTTGATCACCGGCTCTCCAACTTTAAAACGGGACCAGCCCTGAAAGGCCGCCTGGCCCCCGGCGTGTGCGATAAGATGATTAAACAAGGTATCCAGAGCCTCTTCCCCAAACACCACGGGGTACTGGCCGCTGGGGGGCAACTCGGCAGTCGCGTTTTCCAGGGCATAGCGACTATAGCGCTTCACCATGTCGCCGATTTGCAGGTCCTGATAAAATCCGGCCCGCCGCCATCCCAGGCTTTCGGCTTCCTCCCCTTTACCTGGAGCCAGCAGAGCGAACTGCGTCTGTAACTCCGTCTCCCCATAAGACCCTCCCAGGCCTGTATGGTTCAAGAATTGGATCTCCCGATAATTCACATAAATTTCAGCCGATGCCAACTGAATGTTGTCCACCCCGATGACGGCTTGATTGAGATCGTGGCGCACATGCCAGAGGACTTGGCGAGGCTGATCTCTCAGGGTGGTGTCAACCAGGCCGAGTTCCTGATACTGTTGCTCCAGTCCGGGCAGGTGGAAGACGGGATTCAGCGCCAATGGTGCCCGTTCCAAGGCCTGGGCCAGATCAGCGGCAAAATCATCGCCCGGATTGGCCGTCCAACCGGATTCACCCAACCATTTCTGACCATCTTTTTCAATAATGAGGTATAGTTGCACGAAGAACTTATCTGATTCCACCCGGCGCATTGACTCTACCTGGTCGAAGATCAGATAGAGCTGGTCGCTGGTCTCTTGCACCCGGCGCACTTCCCAGCCGTATACCCCGGCAGACTGTAGGACTGCCACCAGATCTTCCATGATGTTTGTCTTAGTGTTGGATTGAGCCATATCCCCTCGCTGCTGATACCTTCTACCAACAGATGACTGCTTCTTAAATCTCGAAACTTAAAACTCTAAATACTCCTCTACCTCCGCCGTTATATCAAACCCGCCCGGAACCAGCCGGCCTCCCTCTCTTACTCCTTCAGGTGTCAGCACTAAACGCCTGGTGGCCAGATTTTTCAGAGTCAACAGGATGAGAGGAAACTCCCGGCGCAGTTCCTCGGCCCGTATATAAGCGAAGAGGGGTTCCTGGTCTCCTTCTTTGGCTTTGATGTCTTCCTGAGAGAGCTGGTGCCTTTTCTCTCGGTAGGCCTGCCACAGGGGATCAAAGCCGGGACCGTGCAAGGGGAAATGAAAATAGGTCACCGGCGGCCCCTTATCCAACTCTGGGGTGACCAGATGCATCATCGCCCCGGCTTCCCGGGCCCCTACTTCCATAAGCTGCCACATCACCTGACGCCAGGTACCCTGTGGCCCCCCCGGCACTGCCGGGTGCAGATTCAGACAGAGAAGCTGTTCACAGAGGCGGGGACTCACGACCAACATGTAGCCGGCCAGTATCGCCACTTCTATGTCATATCCCGCCAGGAGTTCCCAAACCTGGCTGTCGAACTCCAGTCGGGCCTCTTCCACATCCGCCGACTTTTGGCGAATTTTCTGCCGCAGACCCTGAGAAGACAGGCTAATCAGGGGCAGATCCAAGGATCTGACCACCCCGTGGAACCGATCCGCCGCCGGAGTTTCCCCTGGTTCCCGGTCGCAAAAGACGTAGGCAATGCGGCCGGGAATAAAACCGGTTTGCATCTCCTGCTCTGCCGTGGTCAACAGATCAATGGAACCCTGGCCCCGACCGCTGGAAAACCAGCCGAATGAGAACATCCCAATCTCCCTTCCGCGGCTCCGCCATATGGCTTTTCCGGCTGCCTGTCTGCCTGATTTTCACCGCCTTTTGACATCTTTGAAGCCTAACAAGAATCATTGTCGGGGTCAACGGCTTTTTGAGCCGGGCAGGAGGCTGGACCTGGATAAAATCACCTGGACTTGCTTCAGGGTGACTTTACCAATGTTTGTTTGGTTAAGTGATGCTCTTTTCTCTGGATCAGAGGAACTAGAAAAAATGCTCCGGGAACTCATTATTTTCATAATGCAAATCTTTTTTCAAACCCTGATTCATCAAAAAAAGCCGCTTTTAGGCGGCTCATAATGAGGGCTGGGAATCCCCGCCCGGTTATTATTAGTTTAGTCAGTTATCTGGTCATCCAGTGGCGGTTGCGCACCGTCAGGAAGGCGTAAGGGTAAATCCACTGGAGGAGAAAAAAGGCGTAATAACTATAGATGACTCCGTAGATGAAGTCCAGGTCCTTTTCCAACACCACATAATAGATCATATAGACGGCGGAGATAACGCCCAGGGCCGCCAGGAACTTGACCATAACCAGGGGGTAGACCACGATGGAGCCCAAAAGCAGCCCCAGGAACAGATAAGTCAGAGGAAACTCGATCTGGGTCATGAAGAAGTCCACAATGGGCAGCAGGCGATCTTTTTTCCGGTAGTTAGTGAACAGGTAGCCCAACTGCACAAAGGACTCCCGGACGTTGCCCCGCTCCCAGCGCAGATACATTTTGCACAGGCCATTATACGTTTCTGGCACCAGGGTGTGGACGATGGCCGTGCGCTGATAGACGCTGTAATAACCCGCCCGCAGCACATAGTTGGTCAAGGCCCGGTCTTCCGAATGGTGGCAGGGCGAACCCAGGAAGGTCTGGTTTAGCCAGGCGTCCACATGCGGCAGCACCGCCTCCCGCCGGTAGGCGGACAGGGCCCCGGGGGTGCAGGTCACCCCCCCGTACCGGGACTGGGAGGCCCTGAGGAAATCAAACGACAACACGAAACGCACGGCCAGCATTTTGCCTAACAGGCTCTGATGCCGGTTATATACTTTAACATTGCCGGCCACGGCACCGATTTTTTCGTCCTGCATCATGGGCGCCACCACCTGGCGCAGAGTGTCTTTGGCGATGACGCTGTCGGAGTCGATGGTGACAAAGATATCGCCGCTGCCTTGGGTAAAACCAGCATAGAGGCCGGCTTTCTTGCCCCGGTTCTCCGGGAACTGCAAAGCCTTAATGAGCTTGGGGAACCGGCGTTGGACCCGGCTGATGTAAGACCAGGTGTCGTCTTTAGAACCGTCGTCAATACAAATAATTTCCAATTTGTCGTTGGGATAATTCGAGGCGGTCACCGCATAAATGGCTTTTTCCACCATGGCCCCTTCATTATAGGCCGGGATGATAACGGTGACTTTGGGTAACTCGCCCGGTGGCAAGGCGTAGGGTTTATACAGTCCCCACAGAACGGTGCGCACTACCTGAAAAAGCAGCAGCAGCAGCGTATAAATGGCGCCCAGAGCCGGGATAAAGGCCACGTAATTCTGGCGGCTTAAAAGCTGGAGATAGCCATCCAGGGAACCGTATCTGAGTGAGACCACAAAAAATACCAGCAACATCGCCGGCACCAGAATTTTTAAGATTAAATCCACCCATTGCATTTTTTTCAGGGCTAAACCCTGCTTCCTGGCTTGGGGGTGACCCATCGGGCGCAGTAGCAGGGTTGAGGTGGCAGTTCGCATGGCAGGTTTTCAACCTCACGTTAAAACAATTTGATGTTTTGATTAACTTTTCCAACGCCCTTTCCGGGTCGTTGCTGTTTCTCTATAGTATCTGCAAGAGCCTTGCCAACTTCCCGTCAGTTTTCTGGAGATGATCCCATTGAAATTACATCTGTTTTTTAGTCGCTGTGATCTTGCCGGCACCCATGAAAAGAAAGTATTCTCAAATTGATAAACCTGGCGCATGTTGAGTATGGCCCATTTCAAATTGAGAAACTCGTAATCCGAAACTGATAAGGCTCCATTAGTGAAATTATTCCTCAAAAAGACTTGAAAAATAAGTATTTCTTTGGTATAGATTCAGACTTAATTAACCCTGAATAAAAGGAGAGTTCACATGGGGCTGGTATTGGTCTGTCCGCAATGTCAGGCGAAAGTGGTGTTGCAATCCCAGAGTTGCCCATATTGTCAAGCTGATCTTCGTGATGTGCCTAAAGACCGACGCCGTTACGAATTGGGACAGCCGGGCCCGTCGACGCCTCCGTCCACGCCTGGGTCTATCCCAGTACCTGAGTCTGCCAGTGTGCCTAAGACCGCAACCGAACCCGTCACGGTGTCTGAGGCCGCCAACGTCAAAATTCGGCGTCCCCATGTCCGTCGGTATGCTGGCCCGCCTGTTTCAGAAACTCATCCCGTCAGTGCCAAGTCTCCTGAAACAGCAGAGTCAAAGCCCGCGGCTAAAAAAGCCAAAAAACCTGCCAGTAAAAAGAAAAAGTAAATCAGCGCTTGTCGGGAAATCTATAGCGGGATTCTTTTTTAGATTTATCACGTACGCATCGAGACGAGGGGCGGCTGATCCGCCCCTTTTTTATATTTTTCAGCCTAAGGGAGTTTTCGCCTTTGCAGGTCTATAATACCTTGAGCAAAAGGAAAGAAGAGTTTACCCCCCTCCAACCCGGGATCGTCCAGATCTATGCCTGCGGCGTCACGGTCTATGATGATTGCCACATTGGCCATGCAAGGTCCGCGGTGGTTTTTGACGTCATCGTGCGCTATTTACGCTTCCAGGGATTGAAAGTAACCTGGGTGCGAAATTTCACCGACATCGATGACAAAATCATCCGACGAGCCCAACAGGAAGGTCTTTCCTGGAAAACCGTGGCCGAAACCTACATCGCCTCATTCCAACGGGATATGACTGCCCTGGGTGTGACCCCCGCCGATATCGAACCACGGGCCACTGAGCATATAGACGATATTATAAAAATAATCAGTACCCTCGTGGACAAAAGTTTCGCGTATCACCGGGACGGCGACGTCTATTACCCAGTGGCTAAGTTCCCCGGCTACGGCAAACTTTCGGGGCGTAGCCTGGATGATATGCTGGCCGGGGCCCGGGTGGACATCAATGTCCAGAAAGACAATCCCTTCGACTTTGTCCTCTGGAAGGCCAGCAAGCCGGGAGAACCTGCCTGGGAGAGCCCCTGGGGGCCTGGCCGTCCTGGTTGGCACATCGAATGCTCGGCCATGAGCCAGCATTATCTGGGTGACACCTTCGACATTCACGGGGGCGGCGCCGATCTCATCTTTCCCCACCATGAGAATGAAATCGCCCAATCCGAGGCCGCCAATGACAAGCCCCTGGCGCTCTATTGGGTGCATAACGGTATGGTCACCATCAACCAGGAAAAGATGTCCAAATCTTTGGGCAACTTTTTTACCATTCGGGAGGTGCTGGCCAAATTCCACCCGGAGGTTGTCCGCTTCTTCCTCATTCAAAATCACTACCGGAGTCCCCTGGATTTTTCGGACCAGGCCCTGTCGGAAGCCGAAAGCGCCATGGAGCGATTCTACAGCACTCTGGCACGGCTGGACCAGACGGTGGGGGCGATTGCTCCATCCGATTCTCCTCCTGTGCCTGCTACTCTCCCCGGCCTCAGCTCTGAGGAACACTCCCGTCTGGTTAACCTCCGGCCGCGCTTCCTTGCGGCTATGGACGACGACTTCAACACCGCCCAGGCCCTGGGGCATCTCTTCGACGCCGTTCGACTGCTTAATCGCGTCCTGGAGCAAAATCTTCTCGGGAAAGAGGGTTTGAGTAGTCTGGCTTGGGCCCGGCGAGAACTGGCCATCCTGGGAGGCGTCTTGAATCTGTTGCAACAAGACCCCCACTCCATGCTGCAAACCCTGCGCCAGAAGGCCGAAGCCTTAACCATGGACCCGGCCAGCATAGATCAGCTGATTGCGGACCGCCTCCAGGCCAGGAAACAAAAAGATTTCGCCAAAGCTGACGCCATTCGCCAACAACTCGCCGACGCTGGGGTCATTTTGGAGGATACCCCCCAGGGCACCACCTGGCGTGTGAAAAGCTGAATTTTTACTAGGAGGGCTTTGAATCAAAGAGGTTGTTGAGTTGAGAGCACGAAACGATTAGACCACGCCTTTTTAAAGCCGGAGTATATCTTATGCAGCCCAAATATTTTTTTGGCTTAAAATCACTATGGGATCTACTCCGAGATACCTTTGCGAAATGGAGTAAGGATGGTGCCTCCGTCCTCGGGGCGGCCTTGGCATTTTACACCCTGTTCTCCCTGGCCCCGCTTTTAATCATCATCACCGTTGTCGTCGGTTATTTTCTGGGGCAGGAGGCTGTCCAGGCCGATCTCCTCGACCGCCTGACTGTGTTTGTGGGAGAAGAAAACGCCCACAACCTGATGGAGGTCATCCAGAACACCTATAGACCTGGATCAGGCATTTTTGCCACCGTTATTGCCGGTTTCCTGATGCTCTTCGGTTCCACCAGCGTTTTTTTGATGTTAAAAAGTGCCTTGAACCACATGTGGGGGATCAACAAATCTGTCTCTGGTTTTTGGTCTCTGGTGCAAGACCGGGGTAAATCTTTTTTAGTGGTCCTCTGTGTCGGCCTCCTGATTTTTATTTCTATAGTGCTTCGATCAGTTTTGGCCGCCTTCTACACCTCAGTCAGCGAATTTTTGGTTATGCCGGGATTCGTCATTGATCTCATCGATTCTAGTTTATCTATCTTGCTCATGACCTCCCTCTTTACCATCCTCTATAAAGTGCTACCCGATGCCAGAGTCTCCTGGGGCTACGCCGCCCGGGGAGCTTTTGTCAGCGCCCTGTTATTCAGCATCGGCAATTTTTTCCTGGGTCTTTACCTGACCCGCCAAAGCATTGCCTCGGCCTATGGCGCCGCCGGTTCCCTGGTTGTCATCCTCTTGTGGGTCTTTTATTCCTCCCAGATCATTTTCCTGGGCGCCGAATTCACCCAGGTCTATGCCCGGAAATACGGACGGGGAATTGAATCAGCGGTCTCACCGATAACGCCAAAAATTTGATTTAAAAGGTATGTATCAGAATAAATCCTCATTATAACGGCGGGGCGATGGTCACCAGCAACCTTACTGGAGTTTTAGCCCTGAAACCGTGGGGTTCACTGATCTCGGAAATGACCACGTCACCCTGCTTGCCCGGGAAAGACCCCCCGTCTTTTCCTAAAAAATCCCCTTCTCCCTCTATAATCACCAGGCTCAATTGGCCTTCAACCTCATGGGCATGTACCGGCAGTTCCTGGCCTGCCTTGAAGTTGAAGTTGATGATCCGAAAATAGGGCGAATCATGCACCAGCAGCCTCTTCAACCCTTTGTCCCCAAAATCATTGGCTTCGTATAGATTAATCTGTTTCATGGACATTCTCCTTCTGACTCCGGTTTTCTGCCCCAACGGCCAGATTGGTCTAGGCTTTACAAATATAGTAATAACGACAAGAAAGTTGTCAATCTGCCCGCCCTGATAAGAAGCGAAAACCACTGTTGGATTTTCTGCGCTTAGCATCTTGCTTACGTGCCAACTTTGGTTTAGAGTAACTAACACGAGGACTTATGAAAGATCGCTTACGGAAACTGCGGCAATTATTCAATCATGACGATCGCCTGCTTATCCTCATTGATGCCGACCCTGACTCCATTGCCAGCGCCCTGGCCTTGAAACGGCTTCTGTGGCGGCGTCTGTCCTCCTGTACGATATCCCCCATCCGGCCCATTACCCGGCCTCAAAATCAAACCATGGTCAAACTCCTGGAGATACCCCTCACCCCTTTTGACCAGATTCGGCCAGCCGATTTCAACCGTTTCGCCCTCGTGGACTCCCAACCCTCTCATAACCCGCTTTTTGGCGGTTTTAACTACGACCTGATCATTGATCACCATCCCGTCTGCCTTCAAAGCCAAGCCCGCTTTGTGGACATCAGGCCGGAATATGGCTCCAATTCCACCATTCTGACAGAATACTTGCGTCTGGCCAAAATCAAACCCTCCCTGAAACTAGCCACCGCCTTGTTCTATGCCATCAAAACCGACACCCACAATTTCGAGCGCCCTTCCACGGCAGCGGACATCCGGGCTTTTCATTTTCTCTTTGGCCACACCCGCCATGCCCTGGTCCGCCGCATTGAGGTGGCCGAACTCACTCTCGAGATGCTGCGTTATTTCCAACACGGTTTAAATTGTTGGCATCAGCGCCAGGACCGGATTTATTGTTATGTGGGGCGGGTGCCCAACCCCGATATCCTGGTGATTCTGGCCGAGTTCTTCCTGCGGGTGATTGAAATTACCTGGAGTTTTGTGGGCGGTGTCTTTGAGGATAGATTGATCGTCATTTTTCGCAATGATGGCATCCGCAAGAACGCCGGCAATCTGGCAGCCAAAGCTTTCGGCAAATTGGGCTCCGCCGGCGGCCATGCCTCCAGCGCCCGGGCCGAAATTCCCCTGGACCACCTGCAAGACCTGCCTTCGCCGGAACAGGCGGATGCCTGGGAGCATTTTATCATTACCCAAATCGAGGGCCGCCGGAAATAGGCCTTGCTTCAAAGGGTGGCACAGGCTTTCCAGCCTGTGCGTTACCCGGCTTCCGCATCCCCCAAACGCCGGGCCAGCGCCACCCGCCCGAGCCGTTGGTAATCCAATTGAATTTCCGCCGAAGTGTAGGCGCCCCTGCCGTCCAGAAGCCGTCGCACTGCCTCTGCCTGACCCTGGCCAACTTCCAGAGCCAGGAGCCCACCAGGTTCCATCAGATGAGGCGCTCCTGAGACCAGCTTGCGCATGACCTTCAGACCATCGGGGCCGCCGTCTAAGGCCAGGCGGGGTTCATAGGCTTTGATGTCCGGTGGCAACTGCTCCCAGGCCGCGGTGGGCACATAGGGCAGGTTTGAGACTATGACCGCAAAATGCGGTTGACCGGTCAAAGGTTCCAGGAGATCGCCCAAAACAAAAGTGATCTGCTGCTGCACCCCGTGTCGTCGGGCATTTTCCCGGGCCAAACTCAGGGCCTCCCATGACCGGTCTACTGCCGTGACTCGGGCCCCGGGGAGTTCTTTGGCCAACACCACTGCCAGAACGCCGCTGCCGGTGCCCACATCCAGGAGCCGCAACCCATCATCCGGTGATTCTCTCCGGCTCAGATGCTTCAAGACGGCCTCTGCCAACAATTCGGTCTCGGGCCGGGGAATGAGCACCGCCGGGCTGACCAGGAAGTCCAGAGACCAGAACTCCTGATGGCCGGTGATATACTGGGTGGGCTCATGGGCCAGACGGCGTTTTAACAAGCTTTTATAACAGCTCAGTTCACCGTCGGCTAGAGGTTGATCATGTCGCAGGTATAGATTCAGGCGGTTGCAATTCAAACAGTGGGCCAGCAAAACTTCCGCTGAGGGCCTGGGTTCGCTGATTCCCTTAGATTGTAAATACGTGTGGGCCCATTGTAGTAAGGTGAGGATGGTCCAGGTGGAAGGAGAGGCCGAACTCATGCCGCCTGAATTTTCAAGGCTTCGGTGCGGTAATAGGAAACCAGGGCGTCGATCATCTCATCCAGGTCACCATCCAAAAAGGCTTCCAGGCGGTAGAGCGTGATGCCAATTCGGTGATCGGTAATCCGGCCCTGCGGGTAGTTATAGGTGCGGATACGTTCGCTTCGGTCGCCGCTGCCCACCTGGCTTTTTCGATCCTGGGCCATTTTCTGGTGCTGTTCCTGTTCTTTCATGTCCAGGAGTCTGGCCTGCAGGACTTTCATGGCTTTGGCCTTGTTTTTATGCTGGGACTTTTCATCCTGACAAGTGACCACCAGGCCTGTGGGCAGATGCGTCAGGCGCACCGCCGAGTCCGTGGTGTTCACGCTTTGCCCCCCGGGTCCGGAAGACCGGAACACATCCACCCGGATCTCTTCCGGGCTGATCTGAACGTCCACATCTTCGGCTTCCGGGAGAATCGCCACCGTCACTGCTGAGGTATGAATCCGACCCTGGGATTCCGTGGCCGGGACCCGCTGGACCCGGTGGACCCCACTCTCATATTTTAATCGGCTGTAAATCTTTTCTCCGGCAATTAACGCAATAACCTCTTTTAAACCCCCGATGCCGGTGGGATTATAGCTGAGGATCTCCATTTTCAAATGATGCCGTTCCACAAATCGACCGTACATGCGGAAGAGGTCCGCAGCAAACAGGGCCGCTTCCTCACCGCCGGTGCCGGCCCGGATTTCCAGCAAAATATTTTTCTCGTCTTTTGGGTCCTTGGGCAAAAGGAGCAATCGAAGCTCTTCTTCCAGTTCGGCGAGCTTTTCCTTCAGTACCTGGATTTCTTCCCGGGCCAGTTCCTTGATCTCTTCCTCGGTTTCAGTCTTCAGTAAAGTCTGATTGGTCTCCAGTTCTACCTCGACCTGTTGAAACCGGCGAAATGTATTGACTAAAAGGTTTAAATCCGCTCGTTCCTTGGTCAGGAGTTGATACTGCTCCTGGTTCTTGAATATGTCCGGTTCGCTGAGTCTGGTTTCCAACTCATGATATTTATTTTCCAGGCTTTGTAAACGTTCTTTGAGCATAATGTGATAATGTCCTGCCGGTGGGATGCAAAAAATAAGTAGAGGGGAGGAGTATGCGCTCCTCTCCAGGGATGACTGAAAACGCTAGGTTCTGGGGACGCTAAGGAACTGGCTGGGAAAGCTCGTTTTCCTGGCTGACTACAGACCGCAGGGCCTCCAGAGCCACCTCCAACTGTTCGTCAGACGGTTCCCGGGCCGTGAGTCGCTGGGTCATCAGCCCCGGCCATAAAACCAGTTTACATACGGGGTTTTCCGCATGACGGCCGCCTAATCGTATGATCTCATAGGAAATGGCCGCAATGGGAAACATGAGGAGAATTTTGACACCCACCTGCAAAAGATTGGTGGTGAAACGCCCGCCGAGTTTCAAACCGGGCATGAGGGGAAAAAGAATCGTGAATACCAGAATGCTGGTCAGGAGAACTACCAAAATAAAGGAGGTGCCGCACCGGGGATGCCAGATCTTGTGTTTCCGGGCATTTTCCAGGGTCAGCTCCTCTCCGGCCTCGAAGGTGAAAATGGATTTGTGTTCCGCGCCGTGATACTCAAAGACCCGGCGGATATCTTCCATGAACGATATGAACCAGACATACAGCAAGAAAAAGACTATCTTCAGAATACCGTCCACTACATGGAAACTGAAGTTGTTCACCGTCAGATCCGCCCCCCATAAACGACCCACCCAACCGCTTAAATAATGGGGCAATAAGCCGAAGAACAACATCGCCATGCTAAAGGCGAAAACCATGGTCAAAAACAGGGACCAGGGCGATAACTGTTCCTCTTCCTCATCCAAGGACGCCTGGGCCGAAAAAGTCAAGGCCTTGATGCCATAGATGAGCGCTTCTAAAAGTATCACCGGGCCACGCACGAAGGGCCAGCGCAGAAAAGGATACCGCTCCGCCAGGGTGTGCAGTCGGTCTTCTTTGAGCACAATGGAGCCGTCAGGACGTTTCACCGCAATGGCCAACGTGTGTTTGGCCCGCATCATGACGCCTTCGATGACCGCCTGACCCCCTACCGGAAAGGGGGGTTCATAACCCGCCATGCGTTATTGCTCCGTCGTTTTTTCTGCTTCCGCCGCCTTTTTGTTAAAACCGGCATACCGCTTGGTAAAACGCTCCACCTGACCGGCCGAATCAATTAACTTCTGCTTGCCGGTAAAAAAAGGATGACACTTGGAACAAATTTCCACCCGAATCTTTTCCTGGGTTGAACCCGTGGGAAACTCGAACCCACAGGCGCACCGGACGGTGGTTTGATGATATTTGGGATGTATGTCTTTTTTCATAATTCGCCTGTCTCCTTTAATTCAATCTTATAATAATAACCATTTTATTTTATAAAAACAAGAGGCTTACTTCGATTTTATGCTTCCAGAATTCCAAGGACTTTTTGCGGGGGGCTGTCTGTCATTTTTTTCCACATTGTATACTGCTGGCACTAAAAAACCAAGGATTGATATTTCTTAGTTGTCTTAAAAGAATTATACTATCAAAATGGTACAAAATGGTTACCTGGACGCCGCCCTGGAACAATTTATCGAGCATCTGGTGGTGGAAAGGGGGCTGGCGCCCTTAACTCTCGAGGCCTATGCCAATGATCTGGCCGGACTGCGTTCTTTTCTCATTACGCTCGGACGGGGAGATTGGGGCCAGGTAACGTTGCCGGATCTGCAAAGTTTCCTGGACGACCTAGAACGGCAGGGTGCGGGCGCCCGCAGCCGGGCCCGGAAACTCAGTGCCGTCCGCCAGTTCTTTCGTTTTTTGCTCCGGGAAAACCTGGCCGACCATAATCCCCTGGAATGGTTGGATTCACCCAAACTGCCCCAAGGGCTACCCAAGGTTCTGGGTCTGGAAGAAGTGGATCGACTGCTGGCCGCTCCTGACCCGGGCACACCCTTGGGCCAACGAGACGACGCCATGCTGGAACTGCTCTATGCCACCGGCCTCAGAGTTTCCGAACTGGTGGGATTGACCTTAACCCAGCTTGACCTTCGCCGAGGGGTTGTCAGGGTGCAGGGTAAAGGTGCCAAAGAGCGGCTGGTGCCCATGGTTTTTCGAGCCGTGGAGAAGCTGCAGCTCTACCTGCAACACATTCGACCGGTTTTGCTCAAGGGCCAAAAAACCCAAAGACTCTTTTTAAACCGCTCCGGGAGAGGGTTGAGCCGCCAGGGTTTTTGGAAAATCTTGAAAGGCTATGCCCGGCAGGCCGAACTGCCTCCCCATCTCAGCCCGCACACCCTGCGCCATTCCTTTGCCACTCACCTGCTCTGGCGGGGCGCCGATTTGCGGGCTTTGCAACTGTTGCTGGGACATGCGGATATCTCCACCACCCAGATTTACACGCATCTCCATACTGCCCGGCTCCAGGAAATTCATCAACAGGCCCACCCCCGGGGCTGACAGCGGGGATTGCTATTATACTGCTGGTCTGAAAAGTTTATGCCGCCGTCGGTCTCTCGTTCCCAATCTCCCGCTTGGGAACGCAAATATACCGCGAAGCTCCCGCTTCGCCACCGTCATAGGTAAAAACCTGGTTCCCAAGTTGTCCTTGGGAAACATTTATTCCCGCCAAGCCCCGCTTGGCCCCCTGCTCGAAACTCTTGAACTGGAACTCAGATACTCAAAATGCCTGAAAGAACTTTAGAAATCATTACCACCCATATGAATGCTGACTTCGATGGACTGGCCTCCATGGTGGCGGCAAAAAAACTCTACCCCAACGCCATTCTGGTCTTCCCCGGCTCCCAGGAGCGCAATCTGAGAGATTTTTTTGTTCGGTCCAGCCTGTATTTCCTCAATTTTGCCAAAATTAAGGATATCAATCTCGAGGACATCAAACGCCTCATTCTGGTGGATACCCGCCAATCCACCCGCATCGGTAAATTTGGGGAACTTTTTCCCAATGGCAATATCGACGTCCATATTTATGACCATCATCCCGATTCTCCCGACGACCTCACCGGTTCGGTGGAACTAGTCCGCCCGGTAGGGGCCACGGTGAGTCTCCTGACCCAACTGATTAAGGAGCGGGGCATCTCCCTGACCCCGGATGAAGCCACCATCTTGTGCTTGGGCATTTACGAAGACACCGGTTCCTTCACCTTTGCCTCTACCACCCCGTTGGAGTTCGAAGCCGCCAAGTTTCTCCTGGAACAGGGCGCCAATCTCAATACCGTGGCCGAGATGCTGACCCGGGAACTTACTGCGGAGCAAGTGGCCCTCTTGAACGATCTGATCCGCAACGCCACCACCCTGAATATCAGCGGCATAGAAATCGTTCTGGCCCGGGCCGCCGCCTCCCAATATGTCGGTGATTTTGCCGTCCTGGCCCATAAATTTATGGACATGGAGAATATTCAGGTCTTGTTTGCCCTGGCCCAAATGGAGGAACGCGTCTTCATCGTCGGCCGCAGCCGTTTGGGGGAAGTCAATGTGGGGGAAATTTTGGCCGAACTGGGCGGTGGGGGGCATGCCTATGCCGCCTCAGCCACCGTTAAAGCCACTCCCCTGACCCAGGTGGAGCAGAAGCTTCGCAAAATCCTGGTCAATAACATTCGCCCCCGACGCACCGCCCGGGAGATCATGTCTTACCCACTGATGTTTGTTGAGCCCGGCACTTCTTTGACTGAAGCCCATCGTTTTCTGACCTTACACAACATTAACGCCCTCCCGGTCGTGGCCGGGGGCGACCTCAAGGGCCTGATCAACCGCCAGATTGTGGAAAAGGCCATCTTTCATGGCCTGGAAGATCTGCCGGTGGAAGAATACATGACTACGGAGGTCGCCACGGTGGGTCCGGAGGCCACCCTGTCGGAAATCCAGGAACGCCTGGTGATCAACAAACAACGCCTCCTACCGGTGGTGGAGGGCGGCCGGGTCCTGGGGGTCATCAGCCGCACCGATCTGCTCAATCTCCTTATGATCCCGGATGAGGGGGGCGAGGACTATGCCGAACGAGAACCCGGACCCATGATCCGCAAAAAAAATGTCGCCGGGTTAATACGGGAACGGCTCCCTAAGCCGATCATCGACATCCTGAAACAGGTGGGCCAAGTGGCCGATGAACTGGGCTACAATGCCTACGTCGTCGGCGGTTTTGTCCGGGACCTTTTCTTGCGGCATGAAAATTATGACATCGATATCGTCATTGAAGGTGATGCCGTCACGTTTGCCCGGAGCTACGCCAAGGGCTTCCCAGACGTTCGGGTTCGGGTCTTCCAAAAATTTAAAACCGCCGTCATTATTTATCCCAACAGCTTTAAAGTTGATGTAGCCACCGCCCGCACCGAATACTATGAAACACCGGGGGCCTTGCCCATTGTGGAACGCAGCTCCCTGAAAATGGATCTCTACCGCCGGGATTTTTCCGTCAACACCCTGGCAGTGAAGCTTAATGAACGACATTTCGGCATTCTCATCGACTACTTCGGCTCCCAACGGGATATCAAAGACGGCCGTATCTCCATCCTCCACAATCTCAGCTTCGTGGAAGATCCCACCCGGGTTTTTCGGGCCATCCGCTTTGAGCAGCGCTTCGGCTTCAAAATCAGCAAGTTGACGGCCAGCCTCATTGAAAATGCCGTCCGTATCAACTTTTTCGACCGCCTCTCCGGCACCCGGTTGTTCAGCGAATTGAAGTTGATCCTCATGGAGGAAAATCCCATTCCGGCCATTTCCCGCCTGGCCGAATTTGATCTGTTGAAGTTTATTCATCCCACCTTGCGCTATGATCAGGGCACCCGCTGGCTCCTGGACCAGGTCCGGGGGGTGCTGTCCTGGCATGATCTATTGTTCCTTGATGACCCGTATGAACGTTGGTATGTGTATTTTCTCGGTCTTATCGAACCGTTAAAAGAAGAGCAGTTGTTGGAACTGATCCGCCGGCTCAACATGCCGGCCAAATTCTCTGAAACCCTGCTGTGGGCCAAAGGCGCCGCCGACCACACCCTCTTCCGCCTCTACCGCCAGGAAAACGCCTCCCCCAAAGAGATCTATTATCTCTTAAAAGAACTCTCCACCGAATTTCTGCTGTATATGATGGCCAAAACCCGCCAGGAGAGCACCAGGCGGGCCATTTCCCTCTACTTTACCCAACTGAAAAATACCCGGCCCCTGCTGGCCGGCAAAGACCTCCTGGAACTGGGCTACGAACCCGGCCCCCGCTACAAACTCATGCTGCAAAAACTGCTTGACGCCCATTTAGCTGGACAGGTGCAAACCAAAGAAGACGAAGTGGCCTATTTGCGGGCTCATTTTGGGGCTCCCCAGGGCCAGGAAAATGTGCCCTCGGGATCGGAGACGGTTGTAGCGGACAAAGCTGGATTTTCTTAGGAAGAGCTTGTAAAAGCCATAATAATACTAATAAATTGTGGGTCTTCCCGTAGGGACGGGTCTCAGCCCCGCCCAAAATCAAAGCGAAATTATTTTAATTAACCACTATTACTGCCCTCTCTCAAGCATATTTTATTAAGCATGATTTCTGAGTTGCAGTTCCACTGGATGTGGATGCAGATAATACTGCTCTCTGAGGTAGGGTTGCTGGTACTTGCGCACATAATGATTGACCAGGGTGATGGGTACGATAAGCGGCAGGTCGCCCCGACGGTAGTGGTCGATGATTTCAAGGACTTCCTGCTTCTCGTCAGCCGACAGGTCCTTTTTAAAATAGCCCACCAAGTGATACAACACATTGGCGTTTTTCTTGGGGGTAGTTTTCAGGCGCAGACTCTCCAGCAACAATTGCTGATAACGGGCCGTGATCTCCTCCAGGGGGCCCTCCGTGATGTGCGCCATGACCCGTCCCATTTCCCGGTAATGTTCCGGACTGTGGGCCAGGAGCAACAACTTGTGCCGGGTGTGGAACTCCACTAACTGCTTGCGGCCCGGTTTGGCCGCCAGAGTGTCCCGCCAGCGTTTAAAGGCAAAAATGGCCTCGATAAAATTTTCCCGAAGTTTGGGATCATGCAGACGGCCTTCCTCTTCCACCGGCAGCAACGGCAAATGCTCCATAAAGGCCCGGGCAAACATGCCGATGCCTTTCTTCACGGGCATGCCTTTGTCGTCGTAAACTTTGACCCGCTCCATGCCGCTGCTCGGGGAGTCGCTCTTAAAGATAAAGCCGTTGAGATCTTCAGCCTCGAGTTCCTGAACCCGTTTCTTGGCCCAGGTCTGCATCTGCTCGGTGTAATCTATCCGGGTGCGGACGGTGACCAGCCTGGGGTGGTCGATCTCTCCCACCAACCTCATGGCCTCCCGGGGGATGCTCAAACCGCACTCCACCTCCGGACACACCGGCACGAATTCCACATACTGCCCCAGGGTCTCGGTGATGAACCGGTCATGTTGATGCCCACCGTCAAAACGGACCTGCTGCCCCAAAAGGCAAGCGCTGATACCTATCCTGATTTTCGTATTTGCTGTCTGCTCTTCCATAAAGATATTATAATACTTATTTGGTAAGGTCTCAAAGTTTAAAAAAAGTGTATATTGGTCAGTGATCGATTGTCAGAACTGATTATGAAAATGGTGGCACAGGCTTTCCAGCCTGTGTCTTGGTGTCCAGGCAAGATTCCTGTGACGCCCTCGTTTCCCTGCTTTGTGGTTAGTAACTATGAGCACTTTTGGGAAAGGTTGTTTTGTTTGTTCTCTGTTAATAGCCATCCTTGGCTGCGCCGATCTCCAACCGGAAAAGGAATTTCACCAGCGCCTGGACAAGGTCCTGGCCGCCAGTTGGAATTTCTATAAAACCCTCTACATCTTGCCGGACGGCAGGGTAAAACGGCCGGAGAATTATAACGACACCGTCTCCGAAGGCCAGGCCTATGCCCTGCTCCGGGCCGTCTGGAGTAATGATCAGGCCACCTTTGACCGGTGCTACGCCTGGACCGAAAACCATCTGTCCCAAAAAACCGTAAAGGGCAGAAATATCCTGGCCTGGCACTGGGGGCAGAATGACCAGGGGCAGTGGGGCCTCTTAGATGCCAACAGCGCCACCGACGCCGACCTGGACTATGCCCTGGCCCTGGTCCTGGCTCATCGGCGCTGGCAGCAGCCGTCCCAGCAGGGTCTGCCGGATTATCTGCTGCAGGCCAACCTCGTTCTTCAGGACATCCTGGCCCGGGAAACCTGCCGGGACCCCTGGGGCCGCCTCTGGCTCACCCCGGGGGACTGGGCCGCATGTCAGCAACCCCTGTTACTGAATCCTTCCTATTTTTCCCCGGCCTGGTATCAGATTTTCTTCCAGGTAACCCAGGACCGGCGCTGGCTGGAACTGACCCACAGCACCTACGAAGGACTGGAACTCATGAGCCGCCGCTTGGGAGAGCAGAACGGGGTAGGGCTGGTTCCGGATTGGTGCTTATTAATCGACCAGCAGCACTGCGCTCCCGCCCCCGATCAAAGCGCCGCTTTCGGCTGGGATGCCATCCGAGTCCCCTGGCGTCTCAGCCTGGCGACTTTGTGGTTCCAAGACAACCGCAGCAAAAATTTCCTGGCCCGGACCTTCCTACCCTTCTGTCGAGCCCAATGGCAGACCCATGGTAAGATCTACGCCATTTATGATTATCTCGGGCAGCCGGCAGCACCTTACGACAGTCCGGTGCTCTACGCCAGTCTGGTGGGTGCAGCCTTGGCCGTCGGTGATCAGCCTTTGGCCAAACAAGCCGCCGAAAGAATTCTCACCTTTTATCATGCCACCAAGGATGGCGGCTATTTCAACCGCCCGGACGACTACTACGGCAACAACTGGGCCTGGTTGGGCCTGGCCACCTACCGGGGAATGGTGAGCCCCATTGGCTCGGTAGAATTTTCAAAATGATCTCAGAAAGATAGGGATATGATTATTTGTCTGAAAGGAATTTTTTCACTGCAGTCACAAAGCGAACTGCCTTATCTAAAAATTTTTCCGCCATCTCAGATGAGGACGGCTCGAATGCTTTGTAGTCAAAAACCTGTCTCAGCTCAAAAGCTTTATGAAAATCCTTGGAAAGTTCTTTGGGAAAGATCCCCGGGATTACAAACTCCGTATCAAAGAGACTAATAACTCCGGTATGCTTGGAGGGAAATTTGCCAATTTTTTGTAAAAGGGCTAAGGCAGCGTAGAACATGGCATAGTAAGCCCGGTTGATGATGCTTTGGGGGCTGCGGTTACCCTGCAAAAGAAACTTGCCATCCTCAAGAGCTAACTCGGCCTGTTCCAATCGATATTTTACCAGTTCTGAGATTCCCTGCTCTTTCAAAGGGGTATCCCTTCTGCTTCTATTGCCATGGCTAGAAGGGAATGGCGCTCAGGCCCCTTTTCCCATTCATCCCGGGAAAAAACCACCGGTACCAAAACCATCCCTTCGGCAAAGCCTGCCTCCCAGGCGCAATCACTGACCAACTCTCGTATCTGGTCATCCAGCCTGGAATCCACCACCACCAGCACGTCCATATCAGAAAAAGGCTCGGCATCGCCCCTGGCACGTGAACCGAAAAGGATCAATTGATAAAGCGGTACTCGGGTCGATAACGAGGCCCGGAACTTTTTGAGAATCTTTTTTTCTATCTGATCCATATGTAAACCTTAAGAGTCAATGTATAAATTATACCACGATCTTCGGTTTGATTCCGAGAAAAACTGTATCAAGCATTATTATCAGTACGGTAATCCGAATGAAATTCTTCAACGTTTTAAAGAGCCGCCGCCCGCTCATCCAACTTCCTCGCCAGCTCCTCACTACTGGGCGCCTCCCCGAACACCTGCCGCCACATCCAGGGGCTTTCCATGCAGAGGTAAATAAAAACCTCCGGCGCCTGTGCCGTAATCCATTCCCGCAGCCGGGAAAACATCTCCATCCGCAACGTCTTGAAATAACGTTTTTTCCCGTCCAAAGCCGTGATAAATTCCTCCTCGGCGATGCGGCTGTCAGGGAACCGCTCCCGAATGATGTTTTTTAACAGCGGCATGTAGCGCAAAGCCCCCAGACTGATCCAGGCAATGCGATCTGCCGGGACCGCGGCAAAAAGCTGTTCCACCACCCCCCGGTATTCCTCTTCCCACCCCGGATAGTAAATCAGCGGGTCAAAATGAAAGGCCAGACGAAACCCGGCCCGGGCGCACTGACGGGCGGCTTCCAGCCTGGCCTCTAAGGGGGTAGCCCCATGCTCTTCCTGGCGGATCAGGCGGGGCGTATTCAGCGACCAGGCCAGGATCACCTGGGGATTGGGCCCCAGGGGCAGTAAAGGCTCCACCCGGTGCCACTTGGTCTTGATTTCCAGAACTGCCTGGGGCCAGCGGCTGATAAACTCTATCAACTGCCGGTTGAGCCCCAGCAGCTCATCTAAGACTAAACTGTCCCCGAATTCGCCGGTGCCCAGACGCTGAATTTTTCCAGGCTGCGCTGCCAAATTTGCCTTCATCTCCGCCCAGAGATCATCCCAATTCGTAAAAACCGTTATGGCCGGAAAATTAAAATACCCCTGGAGGACGCAATAGCTGCAGTCCATGGGGCAGTTGGTCATGACCTGGAGGATCTGATAGCCGCAGCAGAGATATTCCTTGGTGCCTGGACAGGAGCGCCAGAACGGACCTCTCTGCCGGGCCAGCAACAGCGTCTCTTTGGCTTTAGTAATATCGGCGGGAGTCAAAGGGGAGGGCAGGCGCAGGGCCTCTTTAGCCGGGATGATCTCCGTCGGCAGGTGCGCCAGCTTCTGCCGTACCCGCCGGGTGACGGGGTCATCCCGGACCGCCTCTTCAATAAATAGTCGCTGAATTCGGAACATGCAATTGGGGTTGGCTGGATGCGGTAAAAATCCACCCGGGCCTTTGGCTAAGCATTACCCACAACTTCTTAACATTTTAAAATCCTTGTCTAAATCCCCTCTCTCCCTTGGGGGAGAGGGTTGGGGTGAGATGGTACTTTTAGTAGTTAATTTATTATGTTATCTTAAAACCCCACCTCTCAATCCATAGTTCTGGGTAATGTCTTGGGCCCTTGGATGGGGAGTTACCTGGTGTGTTCAGTATACTCATGGCCGGACACTGTCTGACCGTCCGGCTTGAAGTAGATGATGAGGGTGCTCTTCAGAATCTGCCCCTCCTTTTTTTCCTGAACCACTTTTACTTTTTTGTCCTCGTCCACGAGAAAGGGTTTATCTGATTGAGAACTTATCTGGCGTTTATCTGGATCATATCGTAAGGCCGGAGCATCTTTAAAACTCTTATAGGAGAAGACCACCCCGTTTTCGGTCCTTTTGACTTCTTGAGGCTCGCCGAACATCAGCATAATTTCATTTTTCGTGGTCTGGCCGTCCTTAATGCGTTCCACGTAGCGGGGATTGATGGTATTGCCGGTCACATCCCGCCAGGCCAGCAGCAACAGCATCATACCAAGAAGGAACAAACCGTGACGAAAAAACTTCTCTTCTTTCATAGCATCTCCTGAACGATTTCTTGCCAAAGTGCTTCCGATTACATCAATTGCTAAAATTTTCTCTGTTTTTTCCCCTCCCCCCTCGGAGGGAGTTTTGGAATATTGTGACTCTGATTAATATGATCTAATCAGTCCTCAGTCCTCTGCCCTCAATCAGCTGAGCAACACGGCGATAATGCCGCTTAAAAAGACGCCGTCAAAAGTTCCGGCCCCGCCGATGGAGGCCACCGGCGCCCCCATGTTTTTGATATCATTTAATCGCAAAAGATCGGCGCCAATCAATGTGCCCAAGGTGCCGGAGATATAAGCCACCGGTGCCCGCATCTCCTCCCCCGCCAGTACGTAGGCCGCCAGGGCCGCCAGCATTGGGGGTATGAGGGCCGGAATGCCTATCCCCACCCCCTTTATGGGTCTGGCGATACGATTGACCACCAGGGACACAATGAGAATGGCCACCAGGGCCGGAACCACATTCGACATCTTGGAGAAGAGATAGAGCGAAATGATCAGGGGGATGAGGGCTCCCCCCAGGTTTATGGCCACCACCGTTTTCTGCCGGCGGTACTCTTGTGGCACAGGATAGCGCATGCCGAAATATCTGACTTCTTTCTCGTCCACTATCTGGCCGCCTTCCAATGTTCCCACGGGAATATTGACGTAGCTCCCCAGCAGAGTTGCCAGCAGAATGCCGAAGAGATATTGTGGCGGCAGACCTAATTTACTGAAGGCAATGCCGATGAGTCCCACCTGCAAAAAGGCAAAGAGGAAGACAATCAGAAAAAAGAAAATGATGACGATGAACATCACCAAAGGTGAAAAGAACATGCATTCCGCCTGCAACTGTACTTCAAACCAGGTCAATAATTCTATTCTGACCCCTGCCTTAATGCTCCCCCCAACGATAAGCCCGGAGTTTAAAATCCAATTCTTCCTGGGATATACCCAGAATCTGGGCGGCTTGCTGCCTGTTATTGCCCACTTTTTCCAGGGTTCGGAAAATCAACTCCTTTTCCAAATCCATCAGGGAAGGTTCGTTGCTGCTCAAATTCTGAGTTTGGTCGGTTCGGGCTTTTTTTGCCTGCAAAAAATCCGGCAGCTGTTCCACTGCCAGGGTCTTCCCCGTACAAAAGATCACCGCCCGCTCCATGACGTTTTCCAGTTCCCGAATATTGCCGGGCCAGCTGTAGTCCTGGAGCAATCGCAGCACCGCGGGCTCGATCTCCCGTATGGTCCGTTTATTTTTCCTGGCGTAATTGTCAAAAAAATAGTAGCCCAAAAGTGGAATGTCTTCCGGACGCATTCTCAGAGGAGGCAAGGTTAACGTCACCACATTGAGCCGGTAATAAAGATCTTCCCGAAATCTCCCCTCTCTTACTTCATCTGTTAGGGACCGGTTAGTAGCGGCGATGATCCGAACGTCAACTTTGTGCGTGTGGTTGCTGCCCAGGGCCTCAAATTCTTTAAACTGCAGAACCCTCAAAATTTTCGCCTGAATGGGGATGGGGAGTTCCCCGATCTCATCCAGAAAGACAGTACCACCGTGGGCCAGGGCAAATCGTCCGATCTTGCGGTTGGCGGCTCCGGTAAAAGCGCCTCGCTCATGGCCGAAGAGTTCGCTTTCCAGCAGAGTTTCGGGGATGGCGGCGCAATTGACCACCACAAAAGGACCCTCACGACGCGGGCTGTTGCGGTGAATGGCCCGGGCGATCAGTTCCTTGCCGGTGCCGGTCTCCCCTAACAGCAGCACCGTGGCATCAGTGGGGGCGGCCAAATCCAGCAGCTCAAAAATTTCCCGCATGCGGGGTGAATCCCCGATGATGCCATCTCGATCAAATGCCAACCATTGCCTCCATTCCGGTCAGCTTGTTCAGGCCATGGCTGACCCCGTGGCAACGACAGGCGGTGCTTATCAGAATCTTGCCGGTTAACGTTTGCACCTGACGTCGAAGCTGCCATAAGTCTGCCGGACGATAGCCTCCCACCCCGGGAGCCAGTTGCCGGCTACGGATTACCAGGGAAGTATAATCCTCTAAGGATACATTTTCCAGATAGTCGTACAGATTCAAATCCCTTTTGGCGCCGGTCAGATAACACCTGTCTGCTGGTTCCGGGCAATCATCCGGACATCTCTCCGTGCTGAGGCTGAGATATAACTCACCTTCCGCTCCCCCCTGGCTAAATGGTAAATCCAGCCCCACCGCCAATGGTACCGGTTCCCGACGCCAGGCTCCATCGGCTGGGCGGTGTCTCCAAAGCCAGTCAAAGGCTAAATGCCTGGGGATGGCCGGGATAATCCAATCCGGCGGCGACTCCGATCCCAGGACCTCTGCCAAAAAAGCCGCAGCCGGAGCCGTTGCCGTCTGTATCGCCGGATTTCCCTGAGTTAAACCGAAAATCAGTTTCTGCGGGTTGTTATCCACCAACCAAAACTTGGAATGTGGTTCCCGCTCTCCCAGACGTTGCAGAGCCAAACGACCGAAACGTCCAGCCCCTAAAATAAGATATCTGGCCACCGGAGCTACTCTTGCCGGGGGAAAACCCCAATAACCGTGGGTAAAATTGAGGCCTCGGGGTCTAAGAGTTCCCGGGCGCTTTGTTCTAAGTATGAGGGCGAGGCAAAACTGAAGTCCGGAGTATTGATTAATAGCTGGGCTTTCGAACCGCCGTCTAAATTGAGGGCCAGATCGATGTCCAGGGAGCTGGATTTTAAAAATTTGGCCAGTTCATAGAGGGTGAAAAAATCTCCGGCGCTGTGCAGAACTAAAATATTTCCTTTGTGGTCAGTACATATGACCGTGCGCTGGGCCTGGAGATCGGAATTCTTGACCCGGAGGCGTCCCCGGGAGTCCAATAGCAGCGGAAATGACATCAGAGCCTGGGTCCAGGGAAGCTTAGTGATGTTTACCGGCGCAGCCGTCAGATCCAGAATGGTGGCCCGGGGCAAATCCGGGGAGACGCCCCGGGGCTCTGCCACGAACATGCCTCGCATTGCTGCATTTCTCAAGGGCCCATAAGTCTTTTCGTCAATCATGACCAAACCGCAGGGCTGCCCCTGACTGGTAAAATAACTGCCATTAAATATCACCTGAGCCTTGGTTGATTCCCGCCATTCGGAGATTCTCCGGGGTGCCCCATGGAATAAACGGAAGGAATTCAAGTTCGGGTCTATCCGCACCACTGCCAGAGATTCAACGATTTCTTTCTTTTCTAAAACTTCTATGCGGGTGAAACTTAGGCCTTTACCAATGGTTTGCCAGGTATAATCAAGGTTACTCAATTCCTGTGCCGCTGCCGAGGCACTACTTACTAAAATGAACAGCACGAAAAGAAAGCGGCTTAACACTGCCTATCCTTGCGAACTCAGTAAATTTTATTTATCTTATCACAGCAAGTAACTTTCGTCTATAGGACTCAAACGTATGCCTGCCATCCGCTTGGCCGACGCCCACACTCATTTAGATATGCCTGAATATGCCGACGATCAAAGTCAGATCATTGAGCAGGCCAGGCATGCGGGTATTGGGCTTATCATAAATGTCGGCATCAGCCTGAAAAATTCTCGTCAAGTGATCGCCACGGCCCGGAAGTATCCCTGGATCTTCGCCACCGTGGGAGTTCATCCCCACGGCGCCGCCGGGGTCACCGAAGCAGTCTGTACCTCCATTGCCGGTCTGCTCCAGGACCCCAGGGTTGTGGCCCTGGGAGAAATCGGCCTGGATTTTTATCGCCACCGCTCCCCGGCCGAAGTGCAGGAAAGGTGGTTTCGCCGTTTTCTGGATCTGGCCGTTAGCCTGCAAAAACCAGTGATCATCCACACCCGGGACGCCACCGAGACCACCCTGACTATCTTGCGGGAATACCGGCAAAAGCTTCATGGCGGGGTGATGCACTGTTTTAGCGGTACTTATGAGGAGGCCAGGGCTTTTCTGGATCTCGGATTGGAGATCTCTTTTTCCGGCGTTCTCACCTATCCCAACGCCAAACCTTTGCAGGAAGCGGCCCGGCGGCTGCCCCTGGAGCGGCTCCTGATTGAGACGGATGCCCCTTATTTAAGTCCCCAACCCCGGCGGGGCAAACGCAATGAGCCGGGTTACGTCCTGTTCACCGCCCAGACCCTGGCTGAGCTTAAGAACCTGCCCCTGGAAACCATTGCTGCGCAAACCTGGACCAATACCTGCAAACTCTTTGGCATTAACCCGGATTCTCTTTAGTATCATTGTCAATAAGTAATTTCTTTAGGATAACACTTGCAAAATTAAGAAAATAATTTGTACCATTGTATGGTATTTCAGAAACTCGAGACTCGAAACTATAATCATGCCCGAACAGCCTCACATTGCCGACCAGTACCCGCATCCTCATGGCAGCCATCGCCACCGCGGCCAGACGTGTTGGCCGAGCCCCCGAAAGTGTCAGGTTAGTGGGCGCCAGCAAAACGGTGCCGGTGGAACGCCTCCGCCTGGCCGTAGCCGCCGGGTTATCCATCCTGGGGGAGAATTACTTGCAGGAAGCCCGGGAAAAAATTGTTGCCCTGGATCTCCCGGTGAGCTGGCATTTCATCGGCCACCTGCAGAGCAATAAGGCCATGGCCGCAGTCAAGCTCTTTGATCTGATCCATTCCGTGGACCGTCCCTCCCTGGCCCAGGCTTTGGATAGTGCGGCCGCCAAAATTAACCAGGTCCAGGATATCCTCCTGGAGGTCAATCTCGCTCAGGAGGCCAGCAAATCCGGGGTAAAACCCGAAGATTTAGAAAATCTGCTGCGAACCTGCGCTGCTCTTCCCCACCTCCGGGTCCGGGGCCTCATGACCATGCCTCCCTGGTTCGCCGATCCCGAACAGGTGCGGCCCTATTTTCAAGCCTTGCGACGCCAGCGGGATCACCTCCAGTCCCTAACTCTGCCTAAGGTGGACTTATTAGAACTGTCCATGGGCATGTCCGGCGATTTCGAGGTTGCCATTGAAGAGGGCGCCACCCTGGTCCGGATCGGCACTTCCCTTTTTGGCCTCCGGCCGCATTGACATTAGGCGACGGCGGCATTATTTTAGGGTATTGTTTCCTAAAGGGCTGCTCCGGCGCCCTCAAAACCATCCTGTAAGGAGAAGGTATGAACCACAAGCAACATCTTAAGAAAGCAGTTGGCATTTTAATGATCCTCTTCCTGCTCGGCGGCTTGGCCGCACTTCCGGCCCAAGCCGGGGTCACGGAAGGAAATAAAGGCAATGGCGGACAACCTGTTAATGTTAAGAGTTTTGTCAAACCC
Source organism: uncultured delta proteobacterium (assembly GCA_963705135.1). Lineage (GTDB taxonomy): Bacteria > Desulfobacterota > Desulfobaccia > Desulfobaccales > Desulfobaccaceae > Desulfobacca. The sequence goes on along the minus strand of CAVPJB010000015.1, from coordinate 82,921 downwards.
GGCCAGACCACGATCATCGATTTTTGGAGCCCGGCCTGTGCCCCCTGCATGAAGCTCTCGCCCATGCTGGATGCTATGGCAGCCAAACGTCCCAAAACACAGGTAGTCAAACTGAATATCAACCGTCCCAATGTCCAGGGCATCGACTTTGATTCGCCTCTCGCCAAACAATATAAGCTGGAAGGTGTGCCCCATCTGATGGTTTTTGACGAAAGTGGCCAGCTCAAGGCTCAGGGCCGGGAGGCTCTGAACATGGTCTTGGAATGGTGTAGATAAACTCGAGAGCTCTGAAGAGGACGGCTTACAGACAGTTTGTGCTTTCAGATGCGCAAGCATCGGTTGGTTGCTTCAGATATGGCTTTCAAGTACGGAGGCAGAGGCTGCCAGGTAAGAATCATAAGGTTACCAGCCTCTGTCTCCGACCGGCATTTTCCTTTCCCCTATCCTTCCAGAGACTGTCATGTCCACCACCAAGCTATAACCGGGGACGCGCGTGGGCTTCACCACCACCATCCCGGTGGAAGTCATTCTGGCCGCCGGCTTGACACCGGTGGATGTGAATAATATCTTCATTACGGCGCCGGATGCTTATCAACGGGTGAGTGCCGCCGAAGACGAGGGGTGGCCCCGCACCGTCTGTGCCTGGATCAAAGGCATCTACACCACCTTGCAACTCCAACCCGACATCCGGGTGGTCGTGGTGGTCACCCAGGGCGACTGTTCCAACACCCACGCCCTGATGGAACTTCTGGAGGCCGAGGGCCGGCCCATTACCCCCTTTCAATTCCCCTATCCCCGGCACCGGGACCTGCTCCAGACCCAAATTGAGCAGCTCATGGCCTTTTTCGGGACTGATTGGCCGACAGTGACCCAAACCTGGCAGCGACTGGCGCCGGTGCGGGCCCAATTGGTCCACCTGGACCGACTCAACTGGGAAACCGGCCAGGTTTCCGGTCTAGAAAACTTTCAGTTCCTCATCGCCAGCTCCGATTTCAACAGCCAGCCCGAGTCCTTTGGCGAGGAACTGCAGGACTTTCTATCTGCTGCCACCCGCCGTCCACCCCGCCGGGGGCTGGTGCGCCTGGGGCTCGTCGGCATCCCGCCCATCTTTACCGATCTCTTTGCCTATTTGGAGGAGCTGGGGGCCCAGGTGGTTTTTAATGAGGTCCCCCGCCAGTTCAGCATGCCCTACCCGTGTCGGGACATAATAGATCAATATCTGCAATATACCTATCCCTATGACATCTTCGCCCGCATCGCTGACATCTCCGAAGCCGTGGTCCATCGTCGGCTGGACGGCCTGATCCACTATACCCAGAGTTTTTGTTTCCGCCAGATCCAGGACCGCCTGCTGCGTCAGCGCCTCAACCTGCCCCTGCTGACCATCGAAGGTGACCGGCCCACGCCCCTGGATCACCGCACCCGCCTGCGCCTGGAGGCCTTTGTCGATGTCCTCCGTCGTTGATGCCGAAATTATTCCCCAGGTATTGGGGCTGGACTTCGGCAGCCGCTTCGTCAAATTGGCTTTTACTTATGATTTTAATCACTTCGGTTATAAAAAGCTGGACACCTTAATTTTCTACCGGGATTACTTCCGCAAAACTGCGGAAACGGTGGAATTTGACTGGTCCAGACTAGGCTTGAAGGCGCCGGCCAGGCTGGTGGTTACCGGCTACGGCAAGCACTTGTTTAAAAATATGCTGCCTACCATAACCGAAATCCGGGCCCACTTCCTGGGCGCCTGCTTCCAGACCGGGTTGGATCATTTCATTCTCCTGGAAATCGGCGGTCAGGACACTAAGGCCCTGTACATCAAAGAGGGCCGGGTCTTTGATTTCCTCACCAATGACAAGTGCGCCGCCGGCACCGGCCGCTACCTGGAAAATATGGCCCGATTTCTGAAAATGCCCTGGCGGCAGTTCACCACCTGCAGCAGGGACCCGGTCCCCATCTCCAACACCTGCGCCATCTTCGGGGAGACGGAACTTATCAGCCACCTGTTGGACGGCGCCCCCATGGCCCGCATCGCCGCCGGAGTCAACGACTCCGTGGCCCGGCGGGCCCTGCAGATGGTCAAGCGCTTCCCCTGCCACACCCTGGTCTTTGTCGGGGGCGTGGCCCGAAACCGGGCTGCAGTGGAGTGCCTGCGCCGCTCTGGCCGGTATGACGTCATTGTCCCCCCCGAACCTCAATTCAACGGCGCCATCGGCTGCTGCCTGGAAGTCAACGTAGCCTCTGAAACCTGAATTCCCTTGCAGGGCGGTACTCCCCGCCATAGCCTAATCTTCCCCCATCTTCCGCACGGGAATTCCTGTTTGGCCCCTCTAACCTTACCCTGCTCCATAAGTTCAGTGATTCAAACCAGAAAATGAAAAACGGACCCAGGCGCCCCCGCCTTTGCCATACAAGGGTCCCAACATTTCCCTCACCCCTTTTCCCTATGAGTTAGCCATCTGTCCCACCTGTGCCAGCTCTTTCCTTCACCTTCTGATACAAGCTGTTCACAGATAACGGATAATGGCTTTTATCTTTTAACTAAAAACTCGAAACTAATTAAGGAATAATACAGCCTGCCGATATAATTATAGGTGAATAAGTTTTGCGGAGTCGTTTGCCATGGTGGAAATCTTCAAAGTCCAGACTGATTACTTGGCTTTCCTGGCTGGGTTATGTTTTTTCTTTCTGTTTCTTATCTGCAACTCTTTAGCGCAGCTCCGGCAATCCTGTCGAGTCTTTTTCTGGTTGGGACTTTTTAGCCTTTCTCAGTGGGGGTATCAGTGGTTCATCATGTTGACCCCGGCTTTGGGAAGCCTTTTTAGCGAGGATTACCTTAAACTCATTCTCCTGGCGGCAGCCCTAACATCTTTAGGAGCCTGTGGGTTTTCGACCATCCTGCCGTTGTGGGGCAGGCGGCTGGCCAACGGTATCTTCATTCTGATCCTGAGCGTCGCCTTGTTGGTGGGTTTGACTGGGCTGCCCGTTGTTTTCGGTGCGGCCATCCTGTTTGCGGGCCTGGGTAGCAGCCTTCTGGCAGGATGGGCTTTACTGATATTGGCCAGAGAACAGCATTCCCATCCCCTAAGTTTAGCCGCCCTGGCCGTAACGGGATACGGGGTGACTCTGCCCCTAACTCTTTCTTCCAACCAATTCTTCCAGGTAAAAGGACTCGATGATCTTGTCCTGCCGGTTCTCACCCTGATTTCCCTTCCGGCCTTCCAGGTGATGTTAAGTTTGGGTATCTTGTTGTCCCTATGGTTTTATTACCAAATGGAGGTTTGGCACCGGCCTGCGCAGGAAGATTTGTCCGGTTTCAAACCGCTTAGATACTCGACATATATTATTTTGGCCATGAGTCTCTTACTGGGTCTGGGAGGAGTTTCCACCGGCCTGTTCGGCCAACATCTGGAAAGGGAAATGCGTCAGGAATTGGCCTTACGGGTCCGGACCATGGCTGCTGCCCTGCCCCGGGAATCAATAAAACAATTAACGGCCAGTGAAGCAGATCTGGGTACCGCCTCTTATGAACAACTAAAGCAGCTGTTGATGGCAATTCGGTCAGCCAGTGAGGATTGCCGCTTTGTCTATTTATTCGGCTTTAAAAACCATAATATCGTCTTCCTGGTGGACAGCGAACCGGCGAATTCTCCGGACTATTCGCCCCCCGGCCAAATCTATCAGGAAGCCAGCAATGAGTTGCAAGCCATGGAGAAGACGCCAAAGGCCTTTGTGGAAGGCCCGGAACCAGACCGTTGGGGGACCTGGGTCACGGGCTTCGAAGTAATCAAAGACCCGCAAAGTGGCCAATTATTGGCATTAGTAGGTCTGGATATTGATGCCCGAGATTGGCAAAGAAAGATCGCCCTCCATAAGTTATTGCCCATAAGTATCACCTTGCTCATGATAATACTCCTGACCGGATTTTATCTGTCCCAACAAAGGTTATTAGCCGCAGCCCAGCAAAGTGTGGAGTCCGAGGAACGCTATCGCAGTCTGGTGGAGGGGACTCCCAACGGGGTCTGCCTCTTCGACCGGGCAGGGTGCTGTCTGGCCATTAACCGCCATGGCTTGGTCATGCTGGGAGTCCAGGAGACAGATATTTTGGGGAAGCAGTTTAAAGACCAATGGACCCGGGATCTGCAACCCCGGGTGACTGAAGCTTTTGACCAGGTCAGGGAAGGCTGGCAATCCACCTTTGAAGGGGAGATTTCGCCGTCCCAGGGAAAGACCAAGCTCTGGCACGTGGTCTTGAATCCGATAAAAGCTAAGAATGGTTCGTGGCGTGGCTCTGTGGGCATCTTTTCCGACATTACCGAACAAAAGCGGGCAGAAGAAGCCCTGCGGACCCGGCAGGCCGAGTTGGACGGCATTTTCCGGGCGGCTCCGGTGGGGATCGGCCTGGTGGTTAACCGGGTGATCAAAGAAGTAAATGATCAGGTCTGCCTCATGACGGGTTACCCCAGGGAGGCTTTGTTGGGCCAAAGCTCCCGTATCCTTTATTCCTCCCAGGAAGACTTTGACTCTGTGGGCCGGGAAAAGTATCGCCAGATTGCCGAGCAGGGTAAGGGGACCGTAGAGACCCGTTGGCAACGCCGGGACGGTACGCTCATTGATGTCATGCTCAGCTCCGCCCCTCTTTTCGACGCGGATCTATCCCAAGAAATATTGTTTACCGCCATGGATATCACCGAAAGGAAGAAATTGGAGGCGGCGCGTTTTAAAATCGGCAAGATGGAGTCTTTAGGTATCATGGCCGGGGGTATCGCCCATGATTTTAACAATGTCCTTATGGCCATCCTGGGGAACATCAGCTTGGCCACCCTGGCCACGACGCCCGTAGAGATTCGCGACCGGGTGAGAGATGCCGAACAGGGGTGCCGGCAGGCCATGGGTCTGGCCAGACAACTCTTGACTTTCGCCAAAGGCGGGGCTCCCATAAAAAAACCCGATGACTTGCAACAGATCCTTCAAGAGGCCGCCAGTCTGGCCCTAAGTGGCTCCAAATCCAGGACTGTCTTCTCCTTTCCGGAGCGCCTCTGGAATGTCGATGTCGACCGTGGCCAGATGCACCAGGTATTCGGCAATTTACTTATCAATGCGGACCAGGCCATGCCCTTGGGAGGTCAGATCAAAATTAAGGCGGAAAATAAAACGGTAAAGAAAACCGCTTCCCAAACTCTGCCCCCGGGCAAATACGTTTTAGTGACCATTACAGACCAGGGGGTGGGGATTCCTCCAGAACAATTGGATAAAATTTTTGATCCCTATTTTACCACCAAACAGAAGGGGAGCGGTCTGGGGCTGACCACGGTCTATTCCGTAATTAAACAACATGGCGGTCTTATAACTGCGGATTCTGAACTGGGGCGGGGCACCACCTTTTACCTGTATCTGCCGGCCCTCGGGTACACTGAGCAGTCTGAGAAGTCGGGGGGAGATAGGCTTTTTGCGGGACAGGGACGCGTTCTGGTCCTGGAAGACAACGCCCCGGTGAGAGCGGTAATTGAAAGAATGCTTGCCAAACTGGGGTACGAGCCCGTCTTCGCCCAGGAAGGCCAGGAGGCCCTTGACCTGTATACCAGGGCGCGCCAATCCGAGAAACCCTTTGACACAGTGATCCTGGACCTCACCATCCCAGGGGGGATGGGAGGGTTAGAAGTGATCCAACGACTGCTGGCCGAGGATTCCCAGGCCAAAGCCATAGTCTCCAGCGGCTATGCTGATGACCCCGTTCTGGCAAATTTCCAAAACTTCGGGTTTCGAGGGTTTATAGCCAAGCCGTACAGAATCTCCGAACTGAGCGAGGTGCTTCATAAAGTGAGAGTATTACCGTATTCTGCTTAACCTAACGAAAAAACTCTCGAGAACCGCTAGAAACGGCACTGTTTGCGCCTTGCCCACAACCCCAGCACCACCATAGGGCCCAGCAACCATAAGGTGGCCGGCAACGGAACCAGGGCCACCGCCTGCACCTGCACCCCCGTCTCTCCAGTCTGCACGCCCAGCGTTTTTACTCCCGCCACTATTAGGCTGACATCAAGTTTGTCGCACTCGTCTTCAAAAAACTCCTCCCACTTTATGAGGAAAGGATGAAAGTCGGATGCCAACTGATAGATGTTTCCAACCGCCCCTGCTCCCCGGCGGTAGGTGGCGATGATGCCCTGCCCGGCCGGAGGCCTGGCCCCCAGTTCGCCTTCGCCAAAACTGACCTTACCGGTTTCTGGGTAGAGGGTGAAGACCGGTTCGCTGCTACCGGGGTAAAGGATCTCGCTGAATTGGAAGAAATAACCTCCGGCAACCGGTATGACCTCACTGGTTATGGCCAGGGCGGGGATCGTCAAAGATAGCATCCAGATTGTCTGAAGCAGTATGATTCTGAGTCGAATATACATGGCTACTATCTCCTTGATGGCGCTGCTTTAGATTGGATGATAAAGACTATAATGTAAAGATTAATTACTCGGTGGGGCGGGCCTCTCTGCCTGCCCAAAGTGAATGTTTATCCTGCTTAACATAATATAATTTGTAAAAATCAATTAATATTAACTTGCAAAAAATATACCATTATACATGTCTCTGATATTGTTAATAAAATGTAGTTTTCTGTTTGGTTTTAATTTCTCTTTGTTTAATAACTAAAACATGTTAATTATAAAAATAGTTCAACTACTTAAATATATTATCAAAGTTAATGTTTAAATTTCTAAACAATTTATTTCTCAAATAGTATTTATCTAAGGTAAACCCAGGCAGCCCTGGAGAGATATACTATATACCACCCAGTGATGCAGAGAAAAACGCCCAAGAGAACAACCAGCTTCCTCATCACAACCCTGGGAGAAATTGTTCTATGACCCAAACCCTTGATTCCCTCACCCTCGCGTTAACCGGGCAGTTGCCCTTTATCCTGATTACCGCCGGTATCCTGGCCTTTCCCCTCTCTCTCCTACTGCTGCGGCTTTACCGTCGAGCCGTGCTCCGGTCCATGGCCCTCCAGGCCGGCGCCCCCCACCCGGCCGGGATTGCCCCTGAACTTGCTACGGCCCAGCCGCCCGCCCCGTTAAAAACCCTCAGCCTGCCAGAGGCTGATCCTACCCCTTTATCGCCCGGGGCTCAGGCGCTCTACCGCCGGGCCGTCGATGCTCCATGGCGCGCTTCGGCCGTCTATGGCTTGGGTGGCGTCGTCTTTGCCGGGATTATGGCCGCCGCCTTCCTGGCCGCCGCCCGAATACCCTTTCAATCCATGCGTTTTCTGATGTTGACTTGGACCTTCGGCTGGCCTCTCCTTTTAACCCTGGTCCTGGTGGCCGGGGCTACTACCCGGAGGAAGCTCTGGCTGAGTCTGGCCTACTTCGCTGGTTATGTCAGCCTGGGCTCCCTATCCCTGGCCCTGTTCCATGAATTTTCCCTCCAGGACCTGGTCAACCTGTGGTGGACCCAAAACCTCATACCCACGGCCCTGGTCCTGGCCTACCTGAGCCGCCGGGTCCGGGGGGTGGGCCCCCTGGTCCTCACCTTTCTGGTCTTGGGCTTGACCGGGTCGGTGGCTCTCGTAGAAATCCTGAGGAGGAACGAGTCTCTGTTGCGGGCTGTGTCCGGGGTGGGTTTCTCCCTGGGGCTGGGCGCCAGCAGCGTGTTAGTGGTTCTTCATCTGGTGGGCTTTGCGGCCCTCGGGGTCCTGGGGTGGCTTATGGTCCAAAGGATCAGGGCCGGATATGAGGGGAAAAAGATCAGCGACCAGTCCCTGACCCTGGATTCCCTCTGGCTGCTCTTCGGCCTCGTATATTCCATCAGCCTCTCCTTTGGAGGGGCGGGCTTTATTTTCTCAGGGCTCGTTGCCTTCGGGGTTTACAAAGCGTTGACCACATTCGGCTTTACCGCGGCCGGTAGCCTTGCGGCCGGCCATGGGGTCAGGCTCCTGCTCTTACGGGTGTTCGCCCTGGGTAAACGGAGCGAAACGCTCTTCGACGAGTTGGGCACATCCTGGCGGTACGTGGGCAGCACCCAACTCATTGCCGGGCCCGACTTGGCCACCATCACCGTGGCCCCCCACGAGTTTCTGCAGTTCCTGACGGGCACGCTGGCCCGGCGCTTTATCGGCGGCCCGGATACCCTAGAGCGCCGCCTGGCGGAGATGGACCTGAGCCCCGACCGAGACTGGCGCTACCGGGTCAACGATTTCTTCTGCTACGCTGACACCTGGCAGCTGGTGCTCACCCGGTTGGTCTTGGAGAGCGATACGGTGCTCATGGACCTGCGCAGCTTCTCCCGGGAGCGGGCCGGCTGCATCTTCGAGATTACCGAAATCATCAATCATGTGCCCCTGGACCGGACCGTGTTTATCGTGGACGCCACCACCGACGGGCCCTTTCTGCACCAAGTCGTCACCCAAGCCTGGCATAACCTCCGCCCAAGTTCGCCGAACTACGGTAATCCCTCCCCCCAGCTTCGTCTCTTTAACTATACCGACTCCGAATCGCGCCTCCAACTCCTGCGCGTGGTCTGCGCCGCCGCCAGCCCGATTCAATAAGGGAGATGAGGGTAGTTGCCAGATGGTCCGCAAGGCTCGATCCTTCTTAGTGAGAGGGTCTCAGTGGAAGAAAGGATAGAATACTTTTAGCTAAGCTATTAGTTCTCCTCAACAGATCCGGGTATTGAGATGGGTCTATCGGCTTCATAGTAGCCAAAACCGAAGAAGTAATTGCCAGGGTCAGTGTAACGGGCCAGGATAAAGCCGGCTTCACTGCCCAGGTGATCTTGGCCGAAATAGGTACCGGATAGACTGAATATTGAAGGATAGGTCTTGGTTTCCCCATCATAATAAGAACTTATATAGACTTTGCCCAGGAGGCTGGCGCCAGCACTGGAATAGGTTCCGCTGTAGACCTGATATACCCGGTATAACCGGTCTCATTGACTGAAGTCTGCATCCAGCCGGGGTAATATTTCTCGAAGGCGGCATAAACATAACCGGAGTAATAATCTCCCTGGCCATAGACATACCGGAAGTAGAACTTGTTATAGGCGTCTGCCTCATAAAAATTGAGACCATACTTACCAAATCGGTAAGCTCCTATCCCGGTCCTGAGAATATAACCGTATTCGCTCCCGAAGTAGTTGCTGCCCATAGGCGAAGTGCTATTTTGCGGTGTAAATGACTTTTTACTTGCCAAATCATAATAGTTAGTCACAAAGACCTTCTTATTATCGGTGTTGAAAAACCCGGCATAGGTAGCCTTGGTGATTTTGTAGAATCCTGGCTGATTGTTTTCATCCTTGGCAATAGGTTTAATATAATTGAGATCATATCCAAGATTAGTGGCAGCGTAGAAATAACCATTATAATAGTCGCCCTTGCCATCATTGTAATAGTAGGTGAAATTATAAAGGGCATACGTCAGGATGGTCCAGGATTTATTCGGGGTAAGTTCCAGGAGAAACGGTTTATTGGTGTCGGCCGCATCAACCAGGCCAAACTCGATGTTTCCTGCAGTGTTCATATTCAAAATGCCGTCGTAATAATCCAGCCAATCCTGGGGGCCTACTTCGTCGGCCTTGATCTGGGCCCAGACATTAGAAGTCCTGGGAGGATTGTTCGGACTGCCCTGGTTGAAATGGAGCTGATCGAAATCATCTGAGTGACTCCAGCCGGCATATTTGATGGGTGAGGTGCCGTCTTCCCCAACATCATAGAGTTCGGCATCCATGGCACTGAAATTGTATTTTGAGCTGTTCTTAATATTAACCACAACTTTGTAAGGTTCATCAAGTGCGCCGGCGGCATGATCAAACCACAAGACCCCCGGATAGGGGCCATTTAAAGTCGTGTTGAGGGTGATGACTTTATTAGCATAATCAACCTGATAGTTGTTCAGAGTAAAGTAGGAACCAACATAGCCGGTGCCGACGTGCTCTTTAACTTTTATCCAGGGGACATCGGCTTCATAGAAGGTGTTGTTAGATTGACCGAACAGGTAATTAGTATTGCCACTCTGGATAATATAACCTTTTTCACTGCCAATAGAGTTGGTTCCAATGGGTAGATTGGAATTGAGTGGGATAAATGGTCCGCCGCCCTCAATATCATAGTATTGGGTCACATATACTTGCTTATCATTTCCTGGAAGAAACCCCTGATAAGTAGCCTTGGTTATTTTATAATATCCTTGTTGATTATTTTCGTCAGTAATAAATTCAGTATAATTTACATCATAACCGGCGTTTGTGGCGGCGTAAAAATAGCCTTTATAATAGTCTCCGGCACCGTTATTATAGTAATACGAAAAATCGTAACGGGCGTAAACAGGTATAACGAGGGACTTGTTTGGAGTTAATTCCAATAAAAATGGAGTGTTGCTGTTTGAATCATCGTCCAGTCCGAATTGAATATTACCTGCGGAGCCTTTCGTTAGGGTTCCGGTGTAATAGCTCAACCAATCCTGTTCGCCCAATTCATCGGCCTTGATATTCGTCCAGACATTAGAAGTTCTGGGAGGGTTATCAGGGGTTTCCTGATTGAAATCTAGAGCATCGCTGTCGTCTGACTGGCTCCAGCCTTTATATTTGATGGGCGCTGTCCCGTCTTCCCCCAAGTCATACAGTTCGGCTTGCAGGGCGATGAAACCATACGCAGTCTTATTATTCACATTGACCACGACCTTATAATCGCTCATGAATTCAATGGCGCCGTGGTCAAACTTTACCACCCCAGGGTAAACATCGGTGAAGGTGGTATTCAGGGTTATGGTTTTTAGAGTTGTGTCAATAACTGAGCTATTTATGACAAATTTGCTGCCATCATAGCCCACCCCGCTATGTTCCTTTACGGTAATGGCGCTATTGGCCATAGTGAAGGTTAATAGCGCCAGGCCCAGGACCAGGAGCAACGACGTCAATATCCTTGTTCTCATGTCTTCCTCCGAGGATCAGAAGCACCCTTGACTTAGTTCGAAACCAACAGGGACGTCATTTAAACTACCACCTGAAATCACCAGAACTGAGAATGATTAGTCGACATAAACCACCTCCAAGCCATTCAGCGAATTAAGATTCAATACTCCAACTTATTAAAAAATTATGAGTTTAACCATTTTCATTTAATCTAAAAATAAATTAAAATTAATTTAATGTTAATTTTTATTTCCTGTCAATAAATCTGCTAACACAACTATTAAATTATAAATTATAAAAATCTCATTGTGACGAAGATTTTACCCAAGTAATTATAGGTATTTTCAATATTTTGAAAAAAGATCTCCCGCTTGATAACTGGACAGCAAATGCGGCGGCAATTTCCGAATCAGGGTGGGAATTCAACGGTCCATTGATATCGTCCGGGTAATAAGCCTGGATGGCCCAGAGCTAAGGCATCACCGACATTATGGCGTTCGTCGGCCACGGACTAATAGGGGCCGACAGCAGGGTTGACTCATTATTCTGTTTTCCCTGCCTTTCCTTGGTGATATAGTACAGTATGTCCGGAACCTAAGGTGGTAGCCAAGATGAAGACCCTCCTCATTATCGCCGGTTCGGACCCCAGTGCCGGGGCCGGCATTCAGCAGGATCTGAAAGTCGCCACCCTGCTCGGGGCGCACGGGCTGACGGTGATTACCGCCCTCACCGTCCAGAACACTACCGGGGTGCAGGACGTGCGGCCGGTGGCTCCGGAGTTGGTGGCGGCGCAGCTGGAATCGATTCTTGCCGATATCAAGGTTGACACCGTCAAAGTGGGTATGTTGGCTAACGCCACTATCGCGCAGACAGTGGCGGCCGGGCTGCGCCAGTTGAAGGTTCCGGTGGTGGTGGATCCGGTGCTGGCCGCCAGCGACGGTTCGCCCTTACTGGAGAAGGCCGGGGTGGAGGTCCTGAAAAAGGAATTACTGCCCCTCACCACCCTGCTCACGCCCAACCTGGCCGAAGCCGGGCGCCTCACCGGTCGGGAGGTCAACACTCCCGGGGATATGGAAACGGTTGCCCGGGAGATAGGCACCCTGGGGCCGCAGGCGGTGCTGGTGAAAGGCGGCCACCTGACCGGGGCGCCGGTGGACGTGCTCTGGGACGGCCGCAATTGCTACCGGTTGCCGGGAGAACGGCTGCCTGGGCCCCATACTCACGGCACCGGCTGCGCCCTGGCCACGGCCCTGGCCACCCTGTTAGGCCAGGGGCAGTCTCTCCCCGAGGCCGTGAATCAGGCCCGGAAACTGGTCGCCGAAGCCATCCGGTGGGGCCTGCCTTTGGGGGAGGGGATAGGGCCGGTCAATACCTTCGCACCTTTTGCCCGGGAGCTGGACCGCTACCAGGTGCTGCAAAGCCTGACTGCAGCGGCCCGGCGCCTGCAACAGGGCGGAGTGGAGGACCTCATCCCGGAAGTGCAGAGCAATTTGGGCTTCGCCACCGTCTTCGCCCGGGGCCCCCAGGACGTGGCCGCCTTTCCCGGCCGCCTCCTTTGGAGCCCTCAGGGGCTGATCATTCCCTTGGAGCCTGCCTTCGGGCCCTCCAAACACATCGCTTCTATCATCCTCACCGCCACCAAAGTTTTTCCTGAACTGCGCGCCGCCATGAATATCCGCTTTTTCGAGGAGGTGGAGAGGTTGGGGCCTCTGCTGCATCTGCGGGTGGCCGGCTTCGACCGCGGCCAGGAGTCACCCGAGGTGAAGGCCCGGGAAGGGGGCAGCCTGGCCTGGGGAGTGGCCTCGGTGCTGGATCCGGGGGAGCCGCCCCCGGACCTGATCTATGACCGAGGGGATTGGGGCAAGGAGCCCATGATCCGGGTCCTCGGAACCGATCCCATGAACGTGGTGGAAAAGGTGTTGGCGGTCAATCAGGCCTTGCGGGCCTAAAAATAGAGAAAAGAGTTTAGAAAACAAAGGCCAGGGGTCAAATAACAAATGGAGCACAGGCGCCCTCGCCTGTGCAGGGAATGGCTCAATATCTTGATATGCTCGCTCCCAAGCCAACCCCTGCCGGGGGTTATTAATGCAGGGAAGATGGGCCCGACTCTTCCTTCCCTAACCAAACCAGAATTATAGGAGAAAACATCATGAAAAATGCCCGGAGATTATGGCAGGCTCTCGGAGTTATCTGTATAGTGGTGCTCACCGTCGTGGTGCCGGTCTGGTTCATGGACACCCCGTGCTCTGCCGAGGAAAAACCTGCCGTAGGAACGCCCCCGCCCCAGAGCGCCCCCACAGAGATCAAAGTCCCTCCGGGAACTCTCGATGCTATCACCGCAATTCTGACCCGGCGCAGCATTCGGGATTACACTACCCACCCGGTCCCCGAAGACCTGGTCAGGCTGTTGGTGGAGGCCGGCATGTCTGCGCCTTCGGCCTTCAACGAACGCTCCAGCGAGTTTATTGTCATCAATGACCGCAAAGTTTTAGATGAGATTTTCCAGTTGAATACCAAGGCCATGCAGATCAAGAAGGCCTCGGTGGCTATAGTAATCTGCGGCAATCAGGCCAAGGAGAAGTTTCCCGGTAAAGGTTTCTGGCAGTTAGACGGCTCCGTGGCCGCCGAGAACATCCTGCTGGCCGCGCACGCGGTGGGCCTGGGGGCCGTTTGGACCGCGATCTATCCGTATGAGGACCGTATGGCCGCGGTGAAAAAACTGCTTAATTTACCGGAGCAGGTGCTGCCGCTGGCAATCCTACCCATCGGTTATCCGGCAGAAAAGAAATTCCGGGAAAACCGTTTCGACCCGGCCAGATATCATCAGAACCGTTGGTAAACGGCGAAGAAGCTGCTTTAACCCAGCGACACGATGGTCAGGAACCAGATGATGATACCCAGGTTCCAGACCAGGAAAGAAAACCGCAGTTCTTTCAAAAGATTCAGGGCGGCAGGATCGTTCTGGGCCCAGGGGGGTGTCTTGAAGACCCAGACCAGGGACAGGCGCTGCCTGGCCTGGGTGCTGCCCAGGTGGGAGTATCCCGGCGGTTTCCAGAAGAACCCGCACGGTTCGCCATCCATGATCCACAGTTGTCTGTCCCTTTGGTACTCGATCTGCACGAGACGGTCGAACTTCCGGAAGGCCCGGATCAATATGGTCAGCAATCCCAGGAAGGTTGCTAAAATAAAGCCGGCTCGCAGCATATAATGACCAGGTGATAAGGTTAACGGCAGTCGGATAGAAATAAGATTACTTTTCTATCGGCACTATCCCAAGGTAAACTTTAGTGGGAATGGCTGACAGAACTCCATCACTTACCACCGAATCATGTTTGATACTGCCCTGAGGTTTATGCTGGTTCTTGGAATTTTTCCATAAAAGCAGCTAGACACCCAGCTTCATTGCACAAACACCTTGGCCGCTTTGCCTTCTTGGAAGAGTTGGGAAATTTTCTTGAGGCGGGCCAGTCGTTCCAGCGCTGGCTGGGTGGGCGTCCAGGAAATACGTGTTTTCGAAGACATTACGATCCGCCACTGCTGCCATCCGCTCCCAGATATAGATCCCCTGGTTGACATCATATCCTGCCTGATAGGCATACCAGAGACCGTAGGTGTCGGCTTCCCGTTCGTCCTGACGGTTGTAGACGCTAAACATGGCGCTTTGAACCACCCGCCGGATATCTTCATCCACCGCTGGATAAGGTTTTTTGACCGGGAAGGGTATGAGGCGCAAAAAAACTCCCAGGACCTCCCCGACGAATCCCCCGGCAGCATATTGACCTTCTTTTCGGACCAGATGGCCATGGGCGTGGTGGGCCAGTTCATGGCCCAGGACGATGGCCAATTCATCATCGGTGCGGCAGAGATTGAGGAATTTTCTGGTGATCATGACCTGGCCCGGGGCTGCGAAGGCATTGTATTCCGCTCCGGCGCGGCCGGTTACTATCATAAGGCCGTATTCTGCCGGCAGGTGAATGGGGTAAAGAGTAACCTGTTTTTTTAGCCCTTGGCGATCTATCACCAGAGTAACCGATCCGCCCCGGTAGATACCCTCCGCTTCCTGCCGTCCATACCGGGCGGTCAGGACGAGATTAACGAGAGCTTCACCGGGAAGAGAATACTTAAACATACCCCGAAGGGAGCGGCAGAGCCTATCCCACTCTTTTACCCAGGTTGGTATGGGCATACCATTGACGGCCAGGATGAGGTCTCCCTGCTGCAGAACTGGTTCGACGTCCGGTTTTACTGCGGTATACCCTTTGGATCAAAAAGGTTTATGGCATCTTGCGGCAGTGGCCGGTCGTGGGCTGGGGAGGGGTGCCAGATATTATCCACGACGGCGTGACCGGCCTCGGTGATATTCCAGTTGAATCCAAGGAAGGGATAGGTGCGACCGTGTATTTGGGGCAGGGTGGCCAGCAGCCGCAAAAAGACCCGCATAGACCGCTCCTCGCTGTAGGTGGAGTGGGGATGCCGGGTGAGGGCTGTGAGTTGCACGGTTTCGACCTCAGGGCCCGTGGGGATGGGCCGGGTTACTTCGGCGCAGCCGGCCAGGAATAAAAAGGCAATAAGGAGAAAGTTCAAAGCAGTCATGCTAAAAATGCCACCTGAGGCCTAATGTTAGACTGTTGAGCCAATAATTGGTGGCCCACTCTTTAAAATAGAAATAATGGAGGGCCACATACATATTTTGGAGCAGCTCGGCTTCCAGGCCCACCAGAGTGGACAGGGCCGGGCCCCAGTGGCCGGCGTTGTCCACCACCTGGCCGGTGGTCTGGAGGACCAGGGTGGGCAAGCGGAAGATTTGCCGGTCGAAATCAAGGCTCACCCCCAGGGCGTGATAGACGTGGGGGCTGAAATACGATTCATGGTGTTGGCGGTACAGGGCCAGGTAGTAACTTGGGGTCACGTCCAGGTGCATCCTGTTTTGACTGACCGCCTGCCAGCGCAGTCCTTGATACAAGGAAAACCGCTGATTTCTGTCGGAGAAGGAAGCCTGGGCGACGTTGCCCTGGTAGCTGAGCCCAGGGAAAATCTGGTGGTTGGCGGCCAGGTCGACCTGGTCCAGGGTTATTAGGGGCAGGGTGTCCAGGCGGATGACCTGCTGGTAGAGGCGGGGATAAATGGCCGGGTCCTGGTCAAAGATGTCCCGGTGGGATACCGCAAGGTGAGGTCGGTCTTGGGTCCGGGGGCAAAGGCCAAGGACAGACTGCCCAGGAGGCGATAGCGCTCCTCCTGGCCGGTGATTTCAGCACTGGTAGAGGTGTTCAGAACGACCGGCGGGAAGGGTGAAACCTGGCCGGATTGAGTGACCTGCTGCTCCAGCTGTTTCCAGTAGCCCCGACCACTGATTTCGGCGTTTATTTTCACCTTGTCTCCCAGGACCAGGGGGCCCAGAGTCAGGGTGGCCTCGCCTCGCTGCCAGGTGGTGTGGTTGGCGCTGGTCTGGCTGAAGACCGGATTCAGTCCCAGATTCAGATTGCCCGGCCCCGGCCCGCTGGTGTTCTGTTCATAGACCCGGTAGCCCAAGGCCAGATTTAGCGGCAGGACCCGGCTGATCCAGAAGCCGCCGGCCAGGCGCAACTCCAGGGCTTTGAGACGATTGCGGTCCCGGAGCAGGGTGGTTTCAGGAATCAGGGCAGAGGGCAGTTCCACCGGCAGGAGGGCGGCGGGAAAACTCCGGGAGCCATTTAAGACCCCGGGTTCCCGGTCAAAGCGGCCGAACTGCCAAGGACGCCTGGCCTCTTCGGGACGCCGCTCTCCACGCCAGGAGGCGGGTAGGTTGCGGGCTGCCAAAGTTGGCCGCATCTGGGCCCGGACCTGTTCCAGTTCATTGAGCATTTCGATGTCCTGGGGACTTTGCTCCAAGGCGGCGGCGAAGTACCGGTAGGCCCCGGCCCAATCCCCCCGGAAGCGGGCCAGCCGGGCTCGGGCGGCATTGGCGGCAGGATTACCGGCTGTCTGGGTGATAACGGCTTCATAGGCAGCCTGGGCCCCGGCCCGGTCATCCATGGCTTCCAATACCTGGGCCCTGGCCATGAGCACGGCTGGACTGGCCAGCCCCTGGTCCTGCAGGTCCTGGATGGCCGCCAGGGTGGCGGGATAATTTTTTTGTCCCCGGTAGGCCTGGATGAGAAGCATCTGGGCATGAGGCCAGGCTGAGTGACCCCGGGGTATGCTACTCAAGACGGAGGTAGCGCCTTCGTACTGGTGCCGCTGCAGATAGGTTTGGCCCATCTCCAGGGCGGTCTCCGGGGTTTGAGGCTGGGATTCCAGGGCTTTCAGAATGCGGCCGGTGTCGTTGGCAGCCATGAGGGCTTGCAGGCGCAGAGCAATCAGACGTTGATCCTGAGGCCGAAGTTTCAAAGCCTGGTCAAAATAGGTTACCGCATTCCGTTTGTCCCCCAATTCCGAGGCCAGACCGGCCAGGAAGATGAGGTCCCCGGGGTTGCGGGCCCCATAGCGTTCCTGCCGGTCCTCAAGGGTGTGCAGCAGATACTGGAGCTTGCCGCCCTGGCGCCCCAGGTTACCGGTGAAATAGCCCAAAGCGGCGAGATATTCCGGGGACTGGCTCCTGACGCCGGGCAGGCGGTAAATGAGGTTCTGGAGGTCGTCGTAGTGGCTGAGCCGGGGCAGGAGATAGGCCAGCAGCATGAGAGAGGCCTGGTAGTAGCGGCGTTGGGAAGGCCCGGTAATCCGGCGGTTATACAGATTTTCCAGGCACAGATCCACGGCGGTGCGGAGGACATCCTGCTCCTGCTCCACTTGGGGATGGCGGCACAGGGCCTGGGCAATTAAAATACGGGCAGCCGGCGAGAGCTCATGCTTGACGCCTTCCTTGGGCAATCCCCGGGCCTCAGTAAAGTTGCGGGGCGCAGGGTGTTTGCCGGGGAACTGGGAGAGATAGAGCTGCCAAGCCCGGCGGTGGGCCTCAGGCCAGTTGCGCCCGGCCAGGGCTGCTTCCAGGAACAGGGTGAGCACTTCCGGGTCGGGGGAAGATGAAGTTCCGTGACCAAAGCTCAGAGACGCCACCTGACCGTGGTCACCCCTGACCCTCTCAACCACCTGAGGGGCAAGGGGAAAATGAATGTCATACCTGGGGCTTACAGTCCCTTCCCCGATTTCCTCTTCTTTCCCGTTGGCGATAGGGCCCGGGGGAAGGTTAAACCTGGCGGAGGTTTGGGACCGGGGACCAGGCAGCATGCTGACGGAGGCGGCTGGGTCCTTAGCAGGGGGCAGGCGGCGCAATACTTCGATAGCCTCCGAGCCGTGCTGCAGGTAGATGAGGGTGCGGGCTCTGTCCAACTGGGCCTGCCGGTCTTGGGGGGCATGGACCAGATATTTTTCCAGCCGGTCCAGGGCCGCCTCCAAGTCTCCCAGCCAGAGGAACAGTCGGCCCTGCTCCCGGAGGAGTTCGGGACTCAGGCTGTCGGCGGGAACCTGCTTGAGTTCTGCTGCCGCTGCGGTCCACTGCGCGGCGGCCTGTTCCCGTTGGACCGGGTCAGCGGAGTCGCTGTCATCCTGGGCCAGTTGCAGGAGCACGGCGGCTTTTTGGAGCCGGAGGCGGGGATCCCCGCTCATTTTGGCGGCCTCGTCATAGTGCCGGGCCGCTTCTCCCAATCGTTCCGGTTCAAAAGACAACACCTGGGCCAATTGCTGGCGGACGGTGGCGTCCTGGGGGAAGCGTTGTAAATACGCCTGATAATAGTGCGCGGCCTGACCCCAGTGCTGTTGATAAAAATGCATCTGCCCCAGGAAGAGCAGTATCTTGGGGTCCTGCCGGTCAACGGGTTGCAACACGGCAATGGCGTCAGGATAACGTTGGGCATACGAGTAGGTAAGCGCCGCTTCCCGTCGAAGTTCCGGGTCAAGAAGTTGGCGCCGCCCGGCCTCATCCCAAAATTGGGCGGCCTGGCGGAATTGCTGTTTATGGGAATGAAGCCGGGCCAGATTGATAATTGTCTCCTGGTGGGAGTCTCCATCTTCCCAGGCCTGCTGGTAGGCCTTCAGGGCCTGGTTATGGTCCCGGGCCAGCAGAAGTTCCAGGGCATAACGGCGGCGTTCCTCCAGGCTGGGGCCTTGGTCCATCAGGGGTGCCAGGACTGCTGCGGCCTCGGCGTGATTGCCTTTCTGAGACCAGAGGCGGGCCAAAATAAGGGCATATTCCTTCTGGCCGCGGGTCTGGGCGTAGAGCCTGAGATAATGAGCCAGGGCGTGATCCAGGTTGTTGGCAGCCTCGGCATTTTTGGCTGCTTCCAGCCGCAAAGCCTGGTTGCCGGCTTCAATGTCCAGGAGCTTCTGGTAAATGGGCAGGGCTGCCTGGTAATCCCGTTGCCAGGCGTAGAGGAGGGCCAGTTGATGCAGGGCCTGAGGATTATCAGGAAAATCGGCCACCACCTGTTCCTGTAAAGGGATGGCAGCGGCGAAATGGCCCAGGGCCGTGAGCAGATCCAGGAACCAGCGGCGGCTAACCTCATCACGAGGGTTGAGGGCGTAGAGGCGTTGGTACCAGGCCAGGGCTTGCTCTTGGGAGGCGGCATCCAGGGCGGCCAGTTCGGCGGCCATTTGCAGGATGGGTGCCTCCTGGGATGGGTGGCCAGATAGGCCTCCAAAAGCTGTAAGGCTTCGGCCCGTTGATCTAACTGCTTTAGGGACAGAACCTGCCCCTGGAGGGTGGTGGCAGTTGGTCTTGCGGCCCAGACCTGGCGGAACAGGGTCAAGGCTTCCTGGGACGTTTGGCCTCCAGGTAACGCCAGGCCAGGAAATCGGCGACATCCCAGTTTTGGGGTTGACGCTGGTGGGCCCTTTGGGCCGACGCTAAGGCGCTGGCATCATCGCCCTGTTGGAGCGCTCCTTGGGCCTGCCGGAAAAAATCATGGGCAGAATAATAAAAATACGGCTCTTTGGTCCAGAGCTGCCAAAAAAGCAGGCCCAAGAAAAACAAGACGCCCATCAGCCACAATTTGCGCATTTACGACTCGTAATCATAGACCAGGCAGGGGTGTGGCCTGGTAAGCCATTGCGGTTTGCTAAGGGCTAAGAAGATCATCTCTCCCAACACCCACACTGTAAAGGCCACCAGGTTGAGCGGTTGCGCCCCGATGCGGTCTCAGAGGCCGATCAGCGCGAGAAGTTCCAGCAGAACGCGCCGAGCGTTGCCGCCGGCCTTTACCTCGTGCCCAAGGTCATCGAGTGACGCAGCGACCGTGATCGTGCCATTTCCCGGCGCCGTCGCACGGTTTCGCGCCGGGACCGTGAACCCTGGCACTTTTTCGAGCCTTTTCGCCGTAAACGACCCATGCACACACTGACCGTTTCGGAACTCGCCGCCGGCCTCCGCGCCCGGAAGTTCTCCAGCCTCGACCTGACGCTGCATTTCCTCGGCCGCATCGAACGCCTCGGGCCCGAGCTCAACGCGTTTGTCACGGTGACGGCCGATCGCGCCCTGGCCGACGCCCGGGCCGCGGACGAGGCACTGGCACCGGTAATGCGGGCGGTATGGTCGCGTTCGAGCAGGGCATCGAATACATTCACGCCGCATTCCTCCCGGTGGGAGCGGCGCCCTCGCCGCGATAACTGGCGAGCAGGGCATCGAATACATTCACGCCGCATTCCTCCGCACGCTAAACCGGGTCAGATAGCCCTGTTGCGATGTATAGCAATGGATAGCGGCAGTGACATAGTATTGACCGCTGAACCGTTTGCCTACCCCGCCGATCTTGATCACCTTGCCGGCGCGCAGATCGGTGCGTCCCCAGCAAACCCCCTCGCCCTCCACCAGTTCCAGCACGCCGTGATTGAACTGCGCTTTGGCCAGTTGGTCGGCTTCCGCCTGAGTCGACACCGGTCGCTGGCTGATCAATCCCATCGCGGCGCCGAAGGCGCTGTTGACCAGAGCGGCGCCGCTTTGCTGTCCGCCCATAGTGGAAACTTCCGCGCCGGCCTGCGCCTGGCCGACGATCGCCTTCTTATCCTTGGGATCCCAACCGCGCACCTGTACCTCGCTGATCTGAGCGGCGGAGGACAGCCGCGGGTAGAATTCCAGCAGTTCATCGTCCAGGGTCAAGGTCATGACTTCGCTGGATGCGTTGGCCACCGCCCGGAACGACAGCTTTTTATCCTCGACGATGACTTCATACTCGATCCGGCGGGCGCGCTCCTGCAGGAACTCCAGGTCTGTCTGGTTGGCCTGGAGCACATAGTCATGCACCACGCTGCTGTCTTCGGTTTGCCCGCTCAGCCCGTTTTCACTGGCGATTTGCGTGGCGATATCGCTGTCTTTCTGTTGCACGAAGGTGCGAACCCTGCGGCCCCGTTGCAAGCGGTGGCGGCGGTCGTAGCCGCGCACCAGCAGGCGGGGCAGCCGGTCGGCTGCAAATTCCGGCTCCAGCGCGGTGATTTCACCCTTGATCAGGCTTTCCAGATCATCCACGTAGCCCAGCTTGACTTCGACCGCATGACCGATGGCGAACAGATTCTGGTCGTCGATCCAGGACAGTATCTGTTCCTCATGCTCCGAGCCGGCCAGTTCCAGCGTGAACATGCTGGGCAGATCGACGCTATCATCCACGCTGACGCCGATGAGATGCAGCGCCGCCGCCACCGGTAAGGGTGAACCGTTGACGGCGATCTGGAAATCGGCGACCAGCGGGCTGTGGGTATTGGCGACCGGCATGGATTCGGCTCCCTCAATCGTGTTTGGGAATGGCCAGCGTTTGGCCGATGGTCAAATGGCGTGGGTCGTCGAGGTTATTGGCCTCCGCAATCAGGCGCCACAGGGTCGGGTTGCGGTAGACCTCGGCGGCGATGCCGCTCAAGGTATCGCCGCGCTTGAGGCGGCGGGTGGTGAATTCGGGATCGGTCTGGCGCTGATTCAGTTCCGGGTCGAGAAATTCGGTGAAAGTGACGTTCAGGGTGGCCCGTAACGGTTTGCCGTCGCTGCCGAACAGGGTGAAACGCTGCGTCAGCGTACTGACCACGCCGGTGAAGGGAAAGTCGGAGTTGGCCGGCGGCGCCGCGCCCCAACTGATCTGCACCGCCGGCGGACGTTTCAGTTCCCGTTGAATGAGCGTCAGTTTCACTATCTCATTGGTCTTTTCGCGCACATCGTCGATGGTGACGCCGTTGATAGGCTCGGTCACATCGTAGAAAAGCTCCAGACTCAACGACCGGCTGGCGCCACCGCCGTAAGTCAACGGCGGCGCATCCACCTTGCGGTCGGTCTGGGCGCCGCCAGAGCCAGCGGCGCCGATAGGACTCCACGTCACCGTTTTGGTAATCGAGTAGGCATTCGGGTTGAACAGCACCTTGAAGGCCTTGCCTTCCACCCGGTTGCCGTCTTTATCGAGCGGCGTGATTTCGATTTTGGCTAGCTCCATCCTTTCCCTCCGCGACGTTCACGTTCGATGGCCAACTGGCGCAACAGGCGGCGGCTGAGCTGGGCGAGCAGCGGTTCCCAGTCCAGCGCAGTCGATCGAGCGGGCATACTCGCGGGCGACGAAGCGCCGGGCTGATTGTCGGCAGATGGATTGGTCGACTCGGCCCGCATGATCGGGGGAGCGGTCGAAACCATGCCACTGTCCGCCGGATAGGCCGCGACAGCCACCGCTCTGGCCGGGTCGGTCATTCCCGGATTGCCGGCGTCGGCGGTTGTCGAGGCGGCGATACTTTTCCGCCAGACCAGGCCGGAACCGGTCGGCGGCCGCGACCACAGGTTTTTCCAGGATCACCGGAAGCGCCGGTTTGTCTGCCGTTCCGGTGATCGATTCGGACAACTGCAAAGTAGAAGTCCGTCGGGCGAGCGGCATACTGTCGGGAAGCCTAGCACGGGTCGGATCGAGGGCGCCGGCTGTGGGCGTGGCATCGACCCCTGCGTCACCGGTCGATGAGACGGCGCCGATTGCCTTACGCGCGATGACCGGTTCTGGCCCGGCAGTAGTCGGTTGCAGTTCCGGCAGCCGCTTTGTCCCGGCGATCGGCTTGGCGCCGGCCAGTGGTCGCGCCATACTCCGGGGTCGAACTGGCAATGGGGTTTGCAACCCCGTTGCAAGCGGCAGTGTCGCCGCCGGCCGGTTTTCCATCGTCGCGTCGGAAGGAAGTGGGGATGGCGCCACCGACTGGTTCAGAAGCCCGGCAGCCGGGCCGGTACGCCCATCGGCTGTAGTCTCTGTGAGCGTTTTGCCGACCAGGGTGGAGACGGCGTCTGCCAGCGGCGGCGCTTGCCGTCTGACGCGCAGAGTCATTATTGCGGGGGGTGCTGCCAATGATTCGATCAGCGCTGCCGCCGATGGCGCAAGATCGGCAGGCTGAGCGACAGTCGCTGTCGTCCCTCCCGGCGATTCGGTTCCCGCTGCCGTAGCAATCACAGCAGGAGTAGGGTGGGCAATGCCCACCCTACCGAAGGAAACTTTGCCTGACGGTGTGAGATCGGCAGACTGAGCGACAGTCGCTGTCGTCCCTTCCGGCAATTCGGTTCCCGCTGCCGTAGCAATCACAGCAGGAGTGGGGTGGGCAATGCCCACCCTACCGAGGGAAACTTTGCCTGACGGTGTGAGATCGGCAGGCTGAGCGACAGTCGCTGTCGTCCCTCCCGGCGCTTCGGTTCCCGCTGCCGTAGCAATCACAGCAGGAGTAGGGTGGGCAATGCCCACCCTACCGAGGGAAACTTTGCCTGACGGTGTGAGGTCGCCAAGCTGAGCGACACTGGTTGTTACCGTTCCCGGCAGATCAGAACTCGCACCTGAAATAAAGGCATTCGGCATGTCCGGCGGGAAAGAAGGGGCCGCTCGGTAAACGAAATTGCCAGCTCCAGTCCTCTGCTCCTCGCCATCGTGGTGGCGGGTCAGCAATTGATTCAGTAATGGAAGACGTTGCCCGAGCCAGCCGGCGGCGCGGGTGTAATGCTGCTGCGGCTGATGGGCGTCGATCACCCCGAGTGGCTCGCTGCCCCGTTGCGCCAGACGTTCTGGCAACGGTCTGGTGCTCACGGTGGCCGCCGTACGGGTTATGGGGCCATGATCATCGTTTGGGCCATAGGTGGCGTAGTGGCGTAGCCTGGATGGAGCGGGAGTAGGGGCGCGATTAATCGCGCCCCTACTGGCGAAGCGTAATCCAGGTTCCTCCTGGCCGAAATGGTGATCATGGCCGGTTATGGCAGCAGGAGCAAAGTGGGCAATGCCCAACCCACCGAGTTGGGAGCCAGGTGATGGTGTAAGGCCGGCTTGCTGAGCGAAGGTGGATGGCGCTAATTCCGGTGGTGCGGCGCTCGAACCTGTAACGGCGGTGGCGGAAAACACGGTGTTGGCTGACGATAAACGGTCGTTTCCCGCAACAGCCATGGACACGACCGGGATGGGTCGAGCAACTCTGACTGCCGGAGAGTAAGCATTTACCGGGTTAAAGGTAGTCGGCATGTCCGGCGGGAAAGAAGGGGGCGTCCGGTAAACGAAACTACCGGTTCCGGTTCCATACTCTCCGCCATCGTGATAACGGGTCAGCAGTTGATTCAGCAAGGGAAGACGTTGCCCGAACCAACCGGCCATACGGGCGTAGTGCTGCTGCGGCAGGCGCACGTCGATCACCCCGAGCGGCTCGCTGCCCCGCTGCGCCAGGCGTTCGGGTAGCGATCCGGCGCTCACGGCGGTCGCCGGGCTTTCTTCAGCAGACGCCGCGGACACTAGAAAAGTCCTCCGGAAATCGTCAGGGAGCCGCTGATCTCGGCGCCGATGCCTGCCAACAGGCTCGCCAGTTTGGGCCGGCTCAGACCACGGTGGGCCAGTTCCACGCTCTCGATAGCCACCTGACCGGAATTTGCCTGTAACTGCGGTCCGCTCCAGCGGAAGGGAAAAGCCTCTTTGAAATCCCACCATATCACCGGGATCTGCTGCTTGTTCAGCAGATAGATGGTGCCGTTCTTGCGCTCGATTTTGCCCTGCGCCACGTCCTGGTGCCAAGCCCAGAGACCGTCGATCTGCGTCAGGCCGTGTTTGAGAATCAACGGCGGGTACTTGGTCGGCCCGGCGAAGCGGTGCATATAGTCGTTGAGGCCACCTTCACGGTATTCGAAGGTCTCCGTTTCTCACCTGCAGGCCGCTGCATTCGGAGAAGCCGCCGGCCAGTATTCCTTCGATTTCGATCAGAAAATTGAATGCCTGATAGGGATCAGCGCGGATCCCCGACAGATTGGTCGCCAGACTGAAAGCGGCACTCAAACCCAAAGCAGGCATAGCGTTCGTTCTCCGGTTATCCTATGAACTTTCGGATTGCTCGTTCAAGCGTCGATTGATCTTGCTGATTTCCAGCACCCACCGGCGCCGCTCGATATGGTCGAGCGCCAGGAGTTGTTCGTGCGGCCAGTGAAAATGAAATGCAATGTACGCCACCTCCTCATAGAGCCGCTCTAAGGGGTAGCGCCAGACCCCCCCAGGTCGCTGATCTCCACCTCGAATTCCTTTTCGCAGTACGGGCACTGGGTATGCACCCGGTTGGCGCCGCTGTCGTTGAGGCGGCGATAAAGCGTCTGTAAATACGCCAGGTCGGCGGCGAACAAGCTCTCGACAATCTTGGGATTGATCTGCTCCAAAGTCCCCAACCGGGTAATCACCCGTGATAACAGAATGATCAACAGATAGGCCGGGTTGTTATGCACCCGCGGATCCTTCAAGGGCGCGATCTCATCGAACGCCGTGGCCAGACGCATCACGCCCTCCTTATGCAGATTGCCGTCAGGATCGACATAACCCATCGGCAGGGTGAAGGGGAACTCTGTTTGCAACATGTCATTTCCTGCGTTTCAGCGAAAGGTGGCGCCTCTGGTAGAGTAACCCCAAGGATGAAAACCGGCTCCCCTGTCGGGTTACGACGCGCCCGTAACGTCCCTGCTATTTCCTGGCTCGGTAGCAGGCGCGTCTAACCCGATCTACGGGGAGATTTGGAATCAGGCTTTCTTCAACTCCTCATGGGTGAGTTCCAACGCTTCAACCGCAATTGCACTGCCGGTTGAATTGAGTGCCGGCCCGGTCCACTTGGAAGGCCAGGCATTAACGAAATTCCAACGTAATTTCTCGGCGCCGGTCTCATCCAGCAGCACGATCGAGCCATTTTTTCGTTCGGTCTTGCCATCGATCGCCGTCTGGCGCCATTTCCATAATTCATCCGAATCGGTAATGCCGCGCTTGAGGGTGACGGGAGAGTATTTGTTCAATCCGGTCAATTTACGGACATGGTTCGGGTCGGTACCCTCGCGATAATCGACGGGATCGGTGCTGGCGTCCAGACCGCCGCATTCCTGAAAGCCGGCCTGGGTGATACCATCGATTTCGACCATGAAGTTGAAACCACGATAAGGATCGGTACGGGTTCCGGTAGGCATTTAAACCTCCTTATAGCTAAGGTTATGAGAAAAAGCGTGTCGTTTGTTCATTAGTCGGGCTAGATGGTTGCCGTCGTGCCCGCCCGGTGAATGATGCGCACTACGATGAATTCAGCCGGCGCCGTGACCGCCAGACCGATGTCGGTAATCACCTGTCCTGTCTCGCGGTTTTCCGGCGGATTGGTGTCGGCATCGCATTTCACGTAAAAACCTTCCGCCGGGATTTGCCCCTGCAAAGCGCCGGCCCGCCAAAATCCGGTCAGATAGGCGCCCAATTCGC
Organism: uncultured delta proteobacterium; assembly: GCA_963705135.1. GTDB lineage: Bacteria > Desulfobacterota > Desulfobaccia > Desulfobaccales > Desulfobaccaceae > Desulfobacca. The sequence continues at coordinate 56,384 of CAVPJB010000015.1, read as the reverse complement.
GTTGAATCCGCATCCATAAACGGGAATCGTTCGGCTCGAACGCCGCCCAGGTCATGTTCCGGTCGATCCAGCGTCCCACCGTCAGGAACAGCCGGCGGACATTGACATAGCGCCAGGCGGGGTCGCGGTTCAGGGTGCGCGCGCCCCAGACACGGATGCCCCGCCCTGGAAAAGCGCGCAGGCAGTTCACCCCTTCGGGGTTAAGCCGGTCCTGCACCGAATTATCGATGACCATTTCCAGATCCAAGACATCCCGCACCTCCTCGTTGGCCGGCGCCTTGAAAACCCCCACGTGATTATCGGTGCGGGCGAAGATGCCCGCCACATGACCGCAGGGGGGAACCCAGCGGTCGGCGGCGGTTCGCAGCCAGGGATAATACAAGGCGCCGTTGAGTGGCTCCGACAGCCCCGGCACGATCCGGTTGCGTTGCTCCAACACGGTGTCCGGCGTGCGGTTGCGCAGCGCATCCAGGATAGCCAGGCGATCGCCGTGTTCGGCACAGTGTTGCAGCACCTTCTGCTGTAGCAGGATAGCATTATTGTCGGCCAGCAGCATGGCGTCCGGCACGGCCACCAGATCGAGATCCGGTAAGGGTCCCAGGGTGGCCAGCGCCCCGGTCAGGACGGTCTGCCGGTCCGCATTCGGATCCGCCGGCGCGAGATAACAACGGCTGCCGCCGTTTTCGAAAAACCCGGTGACGGCCGCCGCCAGATAGCTCGTAGACGGGCTGTCGAATACGATCGCGAAGTCTTCCATTCGGTGCAGCAGCACCGGGGTCACCGTAGCCGGTTCCTTGGTCTGCGCCAGCCCCACGAAACCGGGGATGCCGGTCGGCAAAGCGGCCACGGGTTGGAGAAATATCTCCTCCCGATAGACGCCGGGGCTCTGGTAGGAGGTGACCATCTGCGTCCTTTACTTGGCGGGCGCGGTGAACTGGCTGATGCGGAAGATGACAAATTCCGCCGGCCGCACGATAGACACGCCGATCTCCGTCACCACCTGACCCAGTTCGCGCAACTCGGGCGGGTTGGTTTCGGCGTCGCATTTGACATAGAACGCTTCCTGCACAGTCGTGCCGAACAGCGCTCCCGAACGCCATACATTGGTCAAAAAGGCGGTCACATTGCGGGTGATCTTCTGCCAAAGCGCCGGTGTGTTGGGTTCGAACACCGCCCACTGGGTGCCTTCGTCAATCGATTCCCGCAAGAATAGCAGGGTACGGCGGACGTTGATGTATTTCAAATCGGCGTTGGCGTCACCACCGACGGTGCGGGCGCCCCAAACGAAGATGTTATCGTTGAGCACCCGGATACAGTTAACGCCTTTGGGATTCAAGCCGTCCTGATCGGCTTTGCTCAAGGGTTGGGTGACATTCAGTGCCCCAAGAATCGGCTCGTTCGCCGGCGCCTTGTGCACGCCCCGCTGGGTATCGACCCGGGCATAGATGCCCGCCAGATGGCCGCTGGGAGGAACGCCTATCACGCCATCGCCAGTAGGGGTTTGCAATTTGGTGGCCGGATCGAACACTCTGATCCAGGGAAAATACCAGGCGGCGTAATCGGTTTTCTTCGGCATCACGCCGGGACTGGGGTCGGCGGACGTCCGGGTCAGAGTCGTCAGGTCGGTGACGCTTTCCGGTCCATCCAGAATCCCGAACCGGTCGGTGGTATTGATGCAGTGAGTCACCAGCTTGTCGCGGGTGGTGTCATCGATGATGCCGGGCGCCGCCACCAGGGCGATTTCGTCGATGGCGGCGAAGGCGCTGAGGGCGGCGTCCAGATCCGTCGCCGAGGTGATTCGCACCACAAAACAACGGCTGCCGCCATTGTTGAAGAAACCGTAAACCGCGTGCGCCAGCCGCCGCTGGCCCGCATCGATTGCCGGATCGGGATCGGTAGTCGCCGCCGCCGCCTCGTCTCCGAGCAGGTCGCCGAAGGCTTTGGTGAATTGGGTCCAACTGGTGATGAGCTTAGGGATCTTGGCGGGCGTGGGCAGGGTGAAGTCCACGAACTTGGTGGTACCCGGCGTGGCGGCGGCAGGATCTTTGGTAAGCAGGTGAACCTTGTCCGGCACGATGCCGATGAAGCCGGCGGTACTGGTGCTGACTCCGGCGATGGGCTTGATCGCGGAGGGTACTTCTTCGACATAAACGCCTGGTGAAAGATATTGCGGCATAATCCTTACTCCTTAGCGGTTAGGATGACCTAAAGTTGTACATCGTAGTTGCTCCCGCCGGAGCCGGGACGGTGATCTGCACAGTTTTCGCAGTCGCGCCTGCTTGCATACGCAAGGTATAGATGCCCGGCGCCAAGCTGTCAAGGATATAGCGCCCATCGGCGTCGGTCCGGGTGGTGAGGCCGGTTTCGACCAGGGTGACCGTTGCGCCCACAACCGGCGCACTGGCAGCGTCCGTGACCCGCCCCCCAATGCGGAAGAGGTCTTGGCGGGTGGAAGGCTTGATTTGCTTCTCCTCAAATCCGGTCCGCTCTCCCAAACGTATCTCCTCTGTGATTACCATCGGCGCGGTGACCGGGGCGAACCGTTCCATTGCAATCGTTACGGTCACGCTGATGGAAGGACGCAACTTGTTGCCGATGGCGGTCCAGAAATCGGCCGGATTTTTCAGGCCGTCGGCCTGTGCGGTCAGCATGGGCAACGGCGGTTGTTGTCCGACCAGGCTACCTTGTAAAAATGAGGCTGGAATGGTCGGATGGCGTGACAGCGCCTGCAAAGTTTGACTCAGCAGGCGGTGTTCCTGCAAGGGCAATTCCGCGCCGCCCACCGGCCAGGCGGTGACCAGATAGGAACAGGCGACTCGCAGCGGCGGTGGATGGATGACCGCTCTGGACGGTGTTGCGCTGGCGCAAATCTACCTCAGCAACAGCGACAGTCAGGCGCATCTTGTCACCGTGATCGCGGGCGAATGATGAACCTGAGCCGCGAGTTTTGGATGGCCGTGAGGCAGGCTTTACTGGCGATTTTAGACGCACTGGAACGCGAATTACAGACCGAGCGGCGCACCGCCGAACTCGCCAAAGAAAACAAGGAACTTCGCAAGCAGGTGTATGACCTGAACCACCAATTGCTAACCCGGAAGTAATCGACTGGTAACCCGTAAGGAGTGCCGTTCTTGTGAAAGCAAGGGCGGCGCTTTTTGTTTGGAGAGACATGCAACCAGCCTTGATGACTGAGCAAGACGTAGCGAACGCGGCGAAGCGCCTGCCGTTCATGCAGTTTCCAGAGCGCGGCCTTTGCGCCGGCGCAATCCTAGCCAGGCTGCGCGCGTGGGCGAGCGTCGGCAGGACGCCGGCCAATATCGTGCAGATTCGCACGGCGGCGCTTAAGGCGCAGCAGGAGCACAGGGAATGGCAACAGCGCCAAGAAAAATCACGGAACTGGACGGAGACGAGTGGCGAGCCGTCTACGCCGCCTGGCTCAGAAACGGCAGAGCCGTATCAGTTTGATCGGCTCGGAGAGTTCGGCGGACAATCCTACCACTGCCCCGACTACCGAACCGTCGAGCGACCCGATTTCTACGTCCACGCCGAAGCCGGGCCAACCGTCTTCGACGAGGAGCAGCCGGGCGGGCCAGTCGAGCACGGCTTCGCGGAAAAAGTAGCGCAGTCAGGATTTTTGCGAGTGCGCCGCGTCGGGCCACGGCGCAACGCGCGTTTGAAGATTTCCGTGGTGCCCCTGCCACGAGAGAGGACATAGCGGTGCGGTACGACTTTCGATGTTTAGAACCAACCAATGCGGCGAAGTCTTTGAGGTCGTAAGACGGCTTGACGACACCACGCCGGTCGCGTGCCCGACCTGCGAATCGACGAAGGTGAAGAAGGTCATCTTGCAGACTCCATTGATTCACGTTGCCTGGCGCAACACACTCGGCCTGGGTCATAGCGGGCAATTTGTCTTGAGTTCCGTAGAGGCCGCGAACAAACCGACAAAGGAGAAGGTAGCGAATGAAGACAAGGTTTCCACAAAATGCGGTCGTGCGCCGCATCACAGCGCTGGTCACCAACGCGATCCCGACAACGTGCCGCTGTTCGAGATTCCCGCTAACTGCGTGGTTCTCGGCGCGTCCCTGTCCGTGTCTGACGCTTTCAACACAGGCGCGACATTGGCGTTGGGAAAGGTTGGCGCGGCGGGTCACTTGCTGGCAGCGCAGGCGATTGATGCTGTGGGTGTGTTCAATCCCGATCTGGCGCATCCTGAACACACCACGCAGCCGACCACGTTCATTGCGACGGTCAGCGACAAGACGGCCGCCGGCGCCGTGGAGATTTCCGTGCTGTTCAGCATGGACACCGACAACAAACTCTAGCGGAGGAAGAAGATGGCAACGATTCGGATTTTGACTCCGGCGCGCGGTGTGGTGGCTTCTGATGGCAAGCCCAACCCGATCCCGGACAAAGAGCAGACGATGTTCACGCAGGTCGAGCGTGAGCGCGATGAAGTCAGCGGCAAGCACCTGACGAAGTACCTGTGGCAGTTCGAGGCCGTGATGACCGCAACCGATCCGCTGGTGTGCGGCGGCGGCGCGGGTGGCGTGTTGACCTTCCCGGCGATTCCGGCCATGGCGCGTGTGACCGATCTGTACGTCGAGATTGCGACGGCGCTGGTGAATGATGCCGCAACGCAGGACGTGGACAGCGTGAAGCTGAACAGCTGACGTGGCGATTGCTGACGCGAACATCACCGCTGCGGCGGGGCTATACAAGGTCGATGCCGGCGTGTTGCCGAAGAAGTACAGCACGACCTTGATCCCGACCATCGCGCTGACCGGCGCTGATGGCGTGAAGTACACCGCCGGCAAAGTGCGGCTGTTCATCGAAACCCTGAGTTACTTCGAGGCGTAAGCCCGAAGCATTTTGAGAAAGGACTGATCTGACATGGAAAACGACTCGACTACACCGCCCGCGGCCGCAACGGAACAACCCGCTGCGACTGCTCCCGCGAGTAGCCAAAGTGCCCCCGCCCTGTTGTGCAAAGCAGCCGTGAGATGGCGCAGAGTGCGCCGACTGATACCGACCGACTGGAAGGCCAAGTATGACGGCCTGGTGGGCACGTATCGCGCGCGCACGAATGAACTGAGCACCGAGATCGATCGGCAGAAGTTGCTCGTCAAAGAGCACGACCGACAAGGTCGTTGCTCTCGAAGCCAAGATCACGGAACTGACCGCACAACTGGCGACGGCCAATACCTTCAAGGATCAGGTCACGGCGCTGGAGGCCGACAAGCAAGCGGCCACCACACGCGCTGAACGACTCGAACTCTTGACGAAGTACCCGACTCTGCTCGCGGCCCAGACCAAAGCGGAAGATGGCACGGTGAGCAATCCGATGCTGGACTTGCTGCTGAGTAGCAATCTGCCCGCCGATCAACTCAAAGCCAAGGCCGAGCAGTTGGCCGCCAGCCTGCCGCGCCAAACAGCGCAGCCGACTGGTTTGCCGCCGATGCCAACGCCCTGCGCCCACTGGCAATGAATCGCTGGAAGAACTGCAAGCGAAGGCGATGGAAGCGCACGATCGCTGGATCAAATCGGGCCGGACAGATGCAGCGGCGAAAGCCGAGAGCGACAAATATTGGGGACTTCATCGAGAGGCCAAGAAATCTTAGCGGAGGTTATGCATGGCAACACTTGAGCAGTGAATCTATTGCTGCTTAGGTAGACGAAAGACTTGAGTAAGTCAATAACTACCTTATGCGACTTCCCAAATTCGGTGCAACGCTGAGAAACAGTAGCGCTGCAAAGGGTGAAAGCCAAGACCGAGCCAAGCCCGATTCGTGTCGGGAAGGTTAGAGACCAGAGGGGAAGCACCAGAGCAATTTGGTGAAGGTATGGCCCGACTTACGGGAAGTGAACCGTAAGAGACTGTCAGAAAGAACAGTCCCGCCAAAAGCGGTAACAAAACTGATCTAGATTTTCATCCCACAGCAGCATGGAACCGTGAGTAAGTTGCGGCCCGCTTGAGCAATCAGGCGGTGAAACTCTCCGTAAAGTCGGTGCAACGCTGAGAACAATAGTAGGCCACAAGCCGAATGCCAAGACCGAGCCGACCCGCGCAAGCGGAAGTGTGTAACGAGCAGAGACGGAGCATCCCACGGGATGAAAGTGTGCTCTGACCAAGCAGAAAATGAACTGCAAGAGGCCGACAGAAATGATCGACCGACTGAATCGATCGATTCAGGGCTAACAGATTGAACACCTGGGATGAGCGGGATGCGGCGATAGACGCCGCGTTCACGGGCCGACGATTTTCTTTACTCCGCTTGCGAACTACGTGCAGATGCCGGCAGGCGTGGGCCTGAATCAGAAGTGGTACACGGGACGTGAGGCTATTCCCGCAAACGCGAACCACAATCCTATTGGATGGTATGCCCGGTACACAGACGGTATTTATCTGGATACCCGCGAGCGGGCGCTGTATTCGAGAAACGCTACGGCGGAAAGGCGCAATGGGACTCTAACGACGAGTTGGTGACTCGGTTCTCGAATGACAACGACTCGTTCATTGCGGCGGCCATGAACGCCTGTCTGCTGAACAACGTCACGACCGTGCACGAGAAGATCGCGCGCGATGCCGTGCTGCGTTTCGCGCAGAACAAGTTCATCGGCAACCTGGCGCAGTGGGATGCGAGCCACAATGTCAACAGCTTCGACGGCAGCGGCAGCAACAAGTTCGACATCAAGTATCTGGAAGAGATGAGCCTGCGCTTGGCGATCCGCAGCGGCGAGCACAAGGGCAAGTTCGGCGACTACGCCAATCCGGTTCCGGGCGACAACTTCCGCGATAACGTGCTGTTGGCCGTGCCGACCTCGGTCTATTGGGACTTGTGGAACAGCCCGGCGCGCGACTGGATGGTTGACCTGCGGCAGTTGAGCGATCAGCGCATCATCAACGGCGGCAAGGTGCAGTACCGCAACATCACGATCCAGGACTACGGCGTGAGCCTGTCCCTGTGGAACGCCGGCAAGGTCATCAAGCAGATGGTCGTCTCCGAGCCGATCATGTGGGGCGATGGCTCGCCCGATCCCGAAAGCGGCGTGGCCGTGGACAACATCTGGCTGACCGGTCAGGGCGGCGCGGCGGTGAAGCACTACATCCAACTCGCCGCGAACTCGTTCGACGCCAACACCGCGCCGAAGTACGGCGACTTCGTGAACATCCACACGCAGCGCACCAGCGAATTCGGCGTGACCAACGGCTGCGACGTGCTGGACGGCATGACCATCACCGTGGAAGTGGTTTCGGCGGACGTGGCGAATCAGCGCGTCGTGGTGCGCAAGCCGATCACCGAGCAGTACGACAAGGTGTTGGGCGATGGCTCCGGCGGCTATGCCTACCTGACGATGGCGCAGCACGTGTATCCGTGCTTCGCCATCGGCGCGCGCGGCATGGTGACCTGGGCGGGCCGCGAGAAGATCACCTGGCACAGCCCGAAGGATGAGGAAGCCGACTTCCCGTCCATCAAGCGCGTGACGTGGCAGGAGCGCGGCGAGATGAACATGTGGGATCCGGACATCTACGAAATCGTGTACTGCGAAGGCTCCTTCGCCAATCGCGGCGGCGTGAGCATCCGCTAAAGGACGCCCGTGACGACGTTCGACGAGATCAACACGACGCTGTGCTTGTTCCTCGACGACAACCCGGAGGGAGGGGAAGCGAAGTATCAGTTTCCCCTCCCCATGCGGATCGTCGGCTGGAATTGGGCGCAAAGCGTGTTCCAGAATCACACCATGCGCGAGATGACGGCGCGGCTGTCCATCGGTGAGGACAAGCGGCACGCGCTGTTGCCCGATGACTACCTGCTGATGGCGCTGGTGTACGACCGCAGTAACGAACGCACCTACGTGCGCCGCATGTTCTCGGAGGGCGGCGCACGCAACGAGTACGGTGACAATTTCGCCTACTGGACGTGGGGCGGCCAGCTGCGCTTCGACCGGCCCGTGACCGAGCAGATCGACATCGAATACTACGCGGCCTGGCCGAAGGTCACCTACACCCTGAACAACGAGGGCAAGGTGACTTACGTGCAGGGCGAGGTCTTCGTGCCGGACTGGGCGCATCTGGCGCTGGCGCATCTGACGGCGGCAGCCGTGTTGCAGCCCCCGGCGATCACGGCGGCGATGAGCAACGAGTACAAGATCAAGATCGACAGCGGCACGCCGCTGGACAATCCGCGCGAGCAGCAGGCCCGCGCGCATGCGTGGTGGTACAACGACTTGATCAGCCACTTCCCGCCGCAAGAGCGCGTCTATGGAGCCAGCTAATGAGCAGCATCAAGCACCTGCTCGCCAAGAAGATGCGCGACGTGCTGACCGAAGCATGCATGACGAATATAGCCGAAGATGATCCGACGCGCGTGGACATCGTGGCGATCCGCAATGCGGGCGGCAAGGCAGGCAAGGCGCGGTTTGTGTTGACGGTCAAGCACTTCGATCCGTTGAACGCCGAAGCCTGGGGCGATTCGACCGTCGGCAATCGGGCGTTCACCAACACGCTCGGCATGCAACTGCCGGCCGGCGAAGTGGGCGGCACGACGTTCGAGATGGTGCGTGGCATCGTCGAGCTGAAACGGCAACATGACCGTCTCCAAAGAAGACATCGAAACCGCCGACGAATACGCGCAGGAAGTGCTGGCGCGGGCGAAGTTTGCGCTGCGCAATGCGCGGCCGCAGTTCGCACAACTGGCCGACACGTATGGCGAGCGCTGTTTCGCTTTTGCAGTAGCGAGTGGCACAGAATATGACTCCGGCAGTGACAACTCGAATTCGACAAGATATTTCTTGCGGTGGCTGGCGTTTACGAAGTACAGCCGTCACCCAAAGGAGTTTAACCGATGGCTGATACTGATCAAATTCAAATTGCCGGCGACAGCAAGATCGGCATTGGCATTCAATCCGCTAAGGGCGTGTACACGGTGGCCAACAAAGACTTTCGTTGGATCCCGTTCACGTCCATGCCCTACGGCGTGAATCAACCGATCTCGAATCTCCCGCTGGAAGGCGGGGGCGATCTGGTTCCGCGCGGCTCGTACAAGGCGGGCGCCTGGGGTCAGGGTGGCGTGCAGATCATTCCGCGTTACGTGGACGATCTCGGCTTCATTCTGGCCGCCGTGATGGGCCAGGACAAGATTGTTGCGGCAAGCGGCACGGGCAAGGCTTTCGGGCGCGGCGTGGATGTTTACACTCCCGCCGGCTCGACCATCACCTTCACGTCGGGGCACATCCTGGACAGCGCCAGCGGTCTCGGCTCGTTCAAGGTGGGCGACAAGGTACGCGTGAGTGGCAGCGTGTCCAATAACAATGTCCTCACTGTGACGGCTGCGGCGGCAGGCGACTTGACCGTGACCGGCACGACAGTGGTTGAGGCGGTTGGGGTACGGGCGACCATCTCGCTCATGAGTTCGACGGATGTGAGCGTGACCGGCTCGAACGTCCACACGTTCGTCTTCAAGGCGAAGCAGAGCGACATCCCATACGTGATGGTGCGCAAGCTCATCGAGGGGCCGACCCCATTGGGCGAGGAAACGGTGGACAACCGCTTCGGCCAGATGGAACTGACCTTGCCGAACGTGGGGCCGATGACCTGCTCGCTGGAACTGAACGGGCGCACCCCGACCAGCCGTAATCTGTTCTACGCGGATCCATTCAACAGCGGCACGCCCGACACCAACACCGGCAAGGGCGGGTGGTACGACGCGGCTTTGAACGGCTACGACGATGACACGGCCTTTGGCCTGAGCGTTGATCCGCTGTCCGTGGTCAAGATTGCCGGCGGCGCCATTCCCTGCACCGGCTGCGTGATCACGATGTCGAACAATCTTCAGCAGCCCGACGCCGGCCGCATCATCGGTGACATGACCCCGCTGGACTATCCGGTGTTGAACCGGGCGATGACCATCCGGGCGCAGTTGTTCATGACGGATGACTACATCTACCGCCAGGTTTTCGCGGGCAGCGCGACCGGCCGCAAGTTGTCGTCCAGGATCATGCGCGGCGACATCGACTTCCGGTCGTACTCGTCCGTGGGCATCTCGCCGGTAGCGAGTCCCGACACGCAGTATGCCGCGCAAGTATTGACCGAAGATGGCAACGTCGAGTGGTCACTGCAAGGCGCGGTCGATCCGAAGCCGGGTCAGCCGTTGGCTTTGACGCTGGTCGGCACGGTGCAACGCGCCGCGACCGCCGGCAAAGAGTACGCGCTGGTCCGCTTGCAGAACGGCGTCACGTCGGCGTATCCGTACACAACGTAGTTGTGAATTGCGCCGGCGCAAACGCTGGCAGGGACAAGCCTGCCTGTCGATTTTGCGCCGGCGCAATGCAGCACCAACCCCAAAGAAAGGTCACGAGGTCAAATGAAACTCAAGTCTTTAGCCGTATCACCGCCCATTCCGCTGCGTGAGATGTCCGACGAGTTCAAGAAGAACGAAGGCCCAGACGAAGAAGTGCCCGAAGGCCAGCGCGCCGCCGTCATCGTGCGGCAGGCGACCGAGCAGGACAACATCGCGCGCGCAGAGTTGCAGGCGCGGCGTCAGATGCAGTGGGGCGCCGGGGCCGTAAGCGAGATTGTCGAGGACAATCCGCGCCAGCGGTTCATGTATGAAGCGCACATGACACTCGTCGAAGTGCGTCATCTCGAATGGGAAGACGGCACGCCGGTCTTTGCAAGCACGCCGATCCACAAGATGAAGTTTGCCGACTTCGAGAAGGTGTGGGGCGGCCTGGAGTCGTACATCACGATGGCGATCCACAAGGCTGTGCGCAAGACCAACCCTGATTGGGATTGGGAGGGGGAAGCGTAAAGGCGCACCTGGACAGCATCAAACAGGCTGTGCGTGAGCACTTGAAGTACCGGGAATATCAACGCCTAATCGCGATTCCCGGTACCGCACTCACCTTGCTGCCCAAAGAGGCAGTGTTCCCCAACGGTGAGCCTGATGGTGCGCCTGACGTTTACTTCATGTATCGAGACTGCGTAGATTGGGGACGGTTGTGGTGGGAAGGCGGCATGGCCGATCAGCCGCATTTCCTGATGCTTGAGTTCTCCGCCTGTCGCGCTGCTGAACACGAATACGCTGCGATCGATCTGCCGTACCTGGATGGCATAGCCAGAAAATGAAAACCCAATACGTCAAACCAGTAACTTATCAAGATGTGCGAGTCCATCCAAGCAAAGTGGCGTCGCTGACGCACACCGATCCGTTGGGCAAGCGGGACCGCGACATCATCAGCCAAAAGGCGCTGATGGATGAGGCGTCACAACAGGCGATGGACTTGGGTACTGACTTTGATAAGTGGCTGTCCAGCGATGACATTCAAACCATCATCCAGCGCAGCATCAAGCAGGGTGGCGCTGTGGCGCAGGTGCTCCAGCAGCATGGCTTTGGCGGCTTCAAGACGCAGCAGTTTGTCGAAGGCAGAATGGACGACGTGCGTTTCGGCGGCACGTATGACCTGGCCTTCACGGATGCACAGGGCCAAGAGCAGTACATCCCCGACACCAAGGTTTCAGGCGGAAAGGATTTTGTAACATCGCCCGCGACCGGCTCGATCATCATCGGCACAAATCGCGGCCGCACCAATTACGGCGTGCAGGTGCAGGGCTATGCCCACGCGACTGGCGCGAAAGAAGTGGGCATCACCAAGATCAATCCGCAAGCGGCCGGCGAGATTCGCGCCCACTACGAAACCCTCGACGCTCATGATCGGGAAGTCTACTTGGCGAAGGTTCTGGAAGCCTACCTCGTCGGCGGCTACAACGTCGCGGACACGGGGAATCTATCGCCGGCGATAGTTTCCGGCCTGGCTCCCATTCAGGCCATTCAGACAGCGCGGCAGAATACACTTCCGGCGAGCGAGTTCAAGCCGGGCGGCAGCATCTACCGTGAATATCGGGGCGTGGCAGAACGCGATGCAGTGATCGAGCGGCTTACCGGCTTACCGGCAGAGCAACTTAACGACGACAAACTCAATCCGATTCCAGAGGAACACCGCCAACAGTACGCGCAGATGTACTCGGTCGCCAGCAAGTTGGCCGATGCGGTGGTGCAGGGCAAGGTGCTTCCCTCGGATGCCAAACGCATCGTCGATCGGCTTCAATACTCGACGCATCTGCCGTGGGATTCATCCAAAGTGCAGGGGCAGCGCGCCAAGTCAGCAGGCGTGGCCGAGGGCCCACAGGGTTCCATCGCATCAAACTATGGCGACGCTGCGTCAGAGGCTCTGAGCAAGATTCTCGGCCAGGGTGCGCGCGTTGAGGATGGCCATGTCGTAGTCGCTTCCGAGAAGTCGCGCAACGAGACGACCGGCCTGATGCCGGTGGCCTGGCGCGGCAAGATCGGCGAGTTCCGTGGCCGACCCGTCATCAACAATTACCTGATCGCCAAAGAACAAGGCTCTGACGGCAAGGTGCGTGAGGCCAAGCTGCTGCAAGAGGCTTTGCTGACCTTTGAAATGGCCGGGGGCGGTTCATACGGCGCGGAGAAGGTCAAGCAGTTGATGCTCGCCAGGATGCAGGGCATGCCGTGGCTTGATCCGAACTGGCAGCACGTTTCTTCTTCCGGCGCGCAAGCCCTGTTGCGTGAAGCCGTGCATTTGACTGGCACCGAGGACATTCAGGCGTGGTACGCCCGATCGCGCGAGCACAACCTCGTGGCGCGCGGCGATGATCCGAGCATTGGTTACGACATCAGCAAGGTGGCCTCGGCCACAGCCGGCGGCACAGTGGCCAACGGCCTGATCTACACCGGCGAAAGTGATCCGATGAAGATCGAGAAGCGTCTCCAGCAGGCGCTGCGCCGCACCGGGCTGATGCGTGCTCAGAACGGCAGGGATCGCACCGTCGCCTCGCTGATCCAGATGGAGGGCTCCGACCGCGTGGAGTTCGGCATCCGTCTGCGCCGGGCCGCGATGACCAGTGTATTGCCGGAAGGTATGGGCGCAGTGGATGCTGACGTGCTGCGCGAGATGGGGCGTCTTGAATTGCCCTACGCGCATCGCATTCAGATCAATCAAGGTGACGTGTTCCAGGCGGACAGCAAGCCGCAACTCATCAACGGCAAGCTGCATCTTGGCACGATCAACGGCGTGCCCAAGACGCTCGACCTGAAAGACTTTGAAGATTTCAAGCTGGGCGGCGAGCCGCGCATCGTCATCGAGAACGGCAAGCAGTATATCGAACTGAGCGGCGTGGGCTACGTCAATCCAGCCTCGGACACGTTCAAGTCGTGGATGGGCAACAAGTACATGGGCCTGGCGCACGAAGGGCTGAGCTACGACACCTTCGCCAACGGCACGCTCAAGGAAGGCTCGATCGAGGCGCTGCTGCCGATGCCGAAGAACATTCGGCAAGCGGCCTATACCATGCTGGCCGGCGAGTATGGGGCCGGTCAGAACGCGCGTAAGTCGCAGAAGAACCTCAACGCCCTGATCAAGATATTCAAGGATGAGGCCGGTCTTGACTTGGCAAAGGATGGCTATCTGCGCCCGTACAGTGAAGAAGAAATCCAGCACGCCAGGTCACTCGGCATCGCCCTGCCTGATCAGAAGATCATTTGGGATCACAGCCTGGACAAAGCCGTAGAGACAGTAGCGCGCAAGAAGTATCAGAACGCCCTGCGCCTGGGCAAGAACACGCAAATCAACCTCAATATGTCCTATGAGGAAGCGGAGATGTATGCCCGGATTCTTGGCGAGGATGCGCTGCGCATCGGCAACAACGGCGGCACGCTGGAGCAGTGGAAACTCCTGCGCAACGAGCGTCAGACCATTCGTGTGGGTATGACTGTGCCCACGGCGATCATGGCCGTGATGCAGCAGTTCGAGCACCAGTCAACGGGCCGGGCTTCGCTTTCGATGGAAGAAGCGATCGACATGGTGCGTTCGGCGGGGCGCCAGTTGGACAATGGCGGCTTTCAGACAGCCGAGTACGCCCAGTGGGTCAAAGAGCAGTTCATCCCGGCACTGGGCGAGAAGTCCGGTCACGCCCGCGAATACTACGAGAAGTTGTTCGACGCTCAATTGGCCTCGCGGGGCGGGCTGAAACTCGACGAGTCCAATGTCGTCTCGATCGATCAGGTAGCGGCCTATTTCAAGGATCACAACTTTCATGCGGCTCTGGCGGGATCGCGCGGGAGTGCCGAGGATAACCCGCTGCTGAAAGCCATTCAGGGCAAGATGATCCGCCTGGAAGATGGCACGATCATCCCGCCGCTCAACACGCTGTCGATCATGTCCGTAGGCAGTGAACTGCGCGATGTAGCCGGGGCTGCGCACGCTTACGATCGCGACGACGACAAATTCCCGCAGGAAGAACACAACTCGCTGATCTACTCGCTGGAAAACCTGGTGGCCGAGAATCCGGGTTCTGCGCCGGCGCAACGCTACTCCCAAGAACTGGCCGAGAAGTTGGGCAAACTGGTTCGCACCAAGAGTGTGAACAAGAATATCGCCGCGTTCAACGTAAGCGGATCGGGCGGCACCGAGCAGCCCTACGTCGGCACCACTGGCCTGCGTCCGTGGCAAGTGGTCATGGGCAACAGGGCGCTGCGGGATCTGTTCGGCACAGACGACCTCAAGGAAATCAATCAGCGCATCGCGGCAGGCGAGAACATGGCGCTGACGCAGCGCCGGCCAAGTCCCCTGCCTGAATTGACCTCGATGACGCCGATGCAGATTCTGACACCCGAGATGGCGCGCGCGCAGGGCTTGACGCACATCGCCAAGGGCTTCAACGGAATTGCTTTCTCACAAGCGGCGATGGATCCAAAACAAGGCGACTTCGACGGCGACCGCGTGCTGGCGATCCTGGCCGCGTCCTACAACATGGGCGACATGGCCAAGCAGATGGGACTCAGCGGCACGAATCTGGAAGATGCTTATCTCGGCAAGATGCGCGCTGCGCTGGAGACGATGACCGGCAACACCGGCAAGTACCTGCAGGGCGAATTTACGTGGAACACCTACCTCGACGCTGTGACATCCTTGCGTAAGTCGTCTGGCAGCAATATGTCGGAAGTGGCGAAATGGATGGAGACGGTTGGCGAAGATTCGGCCTCGATGGATAGACTGATCGGCCAGGATGGCAAGTTCCAAGAAGGTCTATCCATCGATCAGGTGCGGAACGCCTATATGCAGCGGCAGTTGTACAAGAAGCAGATGGGCATGGTCATGAACCGCTTCACACGCAACGCCGCCGTGATGTCCGAGGGCCTGGGCTTGAACACAGGCGCTTATCAGCAGACGAATGATCGGCTGCGCTACTTCACCTACCAAGCCTCGATCGACAATCCGATCAGCGCGGGCCTGCGGCGGCTGATTGAAATCTCCGATTCGTACACGCCGACTCAAGACGGCGCGGGTGGGCGTCTGTACGGGAACATCAAGCACGGCCTGCGCACCGAGATGGGCGAGGATGAGATTGAGAAAGTCGATTTCAAGAACATGCCCGCCGAGATCATTCGGGCCACTCTGCTCTCGACCGAGATGCGCGGCTTGGGCAAGGATGGCGCGCTGATCAATCAGTCGTGGGCAAATGACATTGGCCGTCTGTTGACTTCGAACAGAGATAGGGCTGCGAAGATTGCTGATTTGATAAAGGCCAGTAACTTGATCGGCGATCCGACTGACGAGCGCGAAGTCCGATCGGTGGCCATGGAAATTATGAAAGAAGTGTACGGCGACAAAGCCGAATCGTTTTGGGTGGAGCCGGGCATCATGCCGGCGATCATCGGCGGGCACATGGCGAAACGCGCCGAGCGACGGGGCGGCGGGGCCAACTACGACATGATGTTTAGTGATGAGTACAACCGATACGCAGGCGGCGAGCGCGAGTGGATGGGGCGAAATCGCTGAATTGGCTCAGGGCATGCAATCGGAGCAATCGTTTTTCAGCGGTCGCAGTGGCGAAGTCAGCACCGATCAGATGATCAAGGACATCGCGCAGATGAAAGGCCGGCTGCCGTCGGTGATTCGCACCGTGCTGGACGTGACCAAGCGAGATATTCCAGAGGAACTACTGCGCCGACTGGCTCCCCGCGGCCGCGAAGGTGACGCGCAGGTGCGCTCGCGGATCATGTCGCGTTACTCACAGACTGATGCGTTCCAGAAGTTCGCTGGTCAGTTTAGCGATCCCGGCGAACTGGCCTACATGACCTACTCTGAGATGAAAGACATCCTGATGCGCAAGGATGAGTTGATGAATCACGGCCTGAGCGAGGCCGATGCGCTGGCGCAAATTGCCCAGGAGAAGAAGGACGCTTCGGCGCGCACGGCGGAGGAATTGGCCGAGGCCGATCCCAATTTTGGCGCGGCTACGGCTACCTCGTCAGAGCCGAAGAACACGCGGCAGGGGTCGTTGAATGGCTATCGCCCTGCCACGATGGCGAGCGTCTTCGGTGGTCCGGCGTGGGGCGAACTGCTGAAGAAGGTTGTCGCCGGTGAAGCCGTGCCCGATCGGGCGGCGGCGATTGCGTTGATGGGTGGCGAAGGGCAGGCGAACATCTCGAAGTTTGGAATCAACGCGATTGCGGCTCTGGGACAGGGCGCGCAAGGTTACAAGACGTTCCAGACTGCCTACGATCGCTTGAAGTCTCTGGGGGCGGTGAAGTTAGCCGGGGAATACATGAAGGCGGCTGCCAGTGGCGGCGTGCTCAACAACGAGTACGGCAACGGTTTCGCCACGACTCTTGAGCGCGCTCAATCTGGACAGTTGACTGATCCAGTGGGTGTGCTTGGTGTTCTAGGCGACTACCAGCGCGGCGATCTTGGCAAGAAGGGCGTTCAGTCGGCTTTCCAGACGGCTGGCGTTAAAGGCATGAACGGCGTCCTGCAAGAGATTGATCGGCGCAATTCGGCCATTATGCACGCTCCGGCAGACGAGCGCGGCGCGCTGGTGCAGCAGGCGCAAGAGTATATGGCGAGGGCCGCGTCGAATGCCAGGTTTGGGAAAGAAAGCGGCATCCATCCCGAAGCCCTTGAGGAAATGGGCAAGGCGGCATCACGCGTGACCGACCATCTCGATAAGTTCAAGGGTGGCCTGAAAGACGCGACCGAGTTGATTGGGAAGAACCAAGTCCCGAAAGGCTTGGGCAAACTCAAGTCGGACTACGAGATGATCGCGCAGTTGGTCAAGGCGGCTGATCGGGGTGACACCGGCGCGCAGGGCATTCTCGCCAAGAACGAGAAGCCATTGCGCGGTGTTGCCGAGGGTTACGGCCAACTTGACGATCAAATGAAACGCGCCATGCTGGAGGGCAAGGGAGAATTCAATCCCGATGGGCCGCTCGGCAAGCGCGTGGGTCACTTCATCAACGAGATCACGTCGGGCTTTGAGTTGTTCCGCATGCAGCGTGTGTGGGGCATGACGGGCGCGCCGACGTTCAATCAGTTCATTCCGGCTGCGGCGAATGACGCGCTGGCCTTGTCTGGAGCTTCGCGCGCGATCGGCGGCGAACGAATGGGTGCGCTCTCCGGCATGGCCGGTGAACTGGTTCACGCTGAGGCGATGCGCAAGGACATCAACATCAATGCCGGTAGGCGCGCCTATCAAGCGTGGGGGCCGATGGTTAACGCCAATGCCGGCTTGTTTGCCGATGCGCAGGCCATCGGTGGGCCTGCGGTAGGCGCCGGCGCAATTGGCGGCTTTGGGGCGGCTGGTCTTGCCGGCATGTTGGGTTTTGGCGCACTGGCATTGCCGGTTGGGTTGGCGGTAGGCGGCACGATAGCCCTGGCCGGACTGGACATGGCGCAACACAACATCGCGCAGGCCGAGTCGCGCATTACGCCGGAGAATCAGATCAAGAATCTGGTGGAGTTCTCCGCCAGGAATCCACGGCAGTTGGAAACCGAGATTGAGGGCATCCAGAGCACGCGCGATTATGCCCAAACGCTGTCTGGATTCAATCTGTTTGGATCAACCCCGCTGCTCAATGAGTACGATACGCAGATCGGCAAGCGGAGGAACGCGCTCGCGGCTCAGCCACTGCGCGCTGTATCGCTGGCGTCGATGCCTGGTGAATATATTCCGGGAACCATCGCGGAGATGTCGAAGACCAGCGCCAATCAGGGCATGTTCATCGGCTACGACCAAGAGGCCATGAAGAAGAAGATTCAGGCCGTGGCCCCCTACGACGCCGAAGCGATGGCCTTTCGGCCCGGCCAGGATAGCCCGTTCCTTGGCACAAGTCTCATGAACCAGCTTGAGTCGTCGGCGCTCGGCTATGAGGGCGCATTGCAGTTGGCGCAGAATGTGGCTGGCAAGTACAGCCTGCACTCCTCTCGCGTATCCGGTATTGCGCGTGCTCAACCGACCGACATGGAGTCCATTCTGGACTACATCTACAAGACCGACTTCTTTGCGCCGGCGCAAAGATGGGGAATGACGCCACTGCAGGCGTCAATGATGCCGATCTTTCAGGGGCGTGACGCAAATCGCGTCCAGGGCTTGATGTCCGGTGATCCGCTTACGCTATCGAGCATGGCGCAGCAGCTGAGGAGCGGCAATATCACGGACGACTGGGTGAAGCAGATGGCGCCGTGGGTGAACCAGGACGCGATCAAGCAGATGATGACTGTCAACCCGGAAACGGGCATGCAGATCGGCACTGACTGGGGCGGCATGACGCTGCTGCGCCAGCAGCCGCAAGCGCTGCGCTCTTACTGGAAGCACGTCGCCGGCTCCCCTGTCCAGATGGACTATCGGGGGGACACTGGCGCGTTCTCCGTAAACAATCAGTCCTACGCTTTCACCGAGCGCGGCTTGCAGCAGGCCAACTTTGACGTGGGCGTTGACAACCAGCGATTTGCCCTTGGCCAGAACCAGCGCCGGTTTGATCTTCAATCTGCGTTCACGACTGGCCGCGGTGGGCTGATGGGAACCGGAGCGGGCGGCGAGTTCACAACGGGCGGCCCGGTCACGATCAAGATCGGTGGCCAGGCCAGGATCGTTACGGACTCCGTGACCGGCCAGCCGATTTCTGGCCGCGGTCAGTGGCAGTTAGAGGATTGGGGCCGCGCCATTTCGCGCCTGCAGCAGCAGCAGGGTTTTGCCTTCCAGCAGGAGGGCATGGGCCTGAGTGACAGGTTTTTCCGCGAGCGCCAAGCGCTGAGCCGGGATCAGTTCAATGCCGACATCGGCCGCCAGCGCGAGAGCCTGGGGGCCAATCTTGAGAAGATGCGCACGCAGTACGGCTGGCAACGTGAGGATTTGGCCTTCCAGGGCGCTCAGTCTTCCCTGCAATATTCGTGGGGACAGGAAGACATCTCGGAGGCTTTGCGCTACGCCACGGGCCGTGAGCGACGCCAGTTGCTGAAGCGCCAGGAGCGCGAGACGGTGCAGTTTGCGATGGGCATGGGTAAATTGGACACTGAGTCTGGACGTATCGACCAGCGCCAGCGGTGGGACGAGGAAGAGTTCAACCGGCAGAAGCGTTACTTCGATGAAACCATGACGTTTCGGCAGCGTGAGATGGACCTGGCGCTGCGCCAGCACAATGAAGAAATGGGATTGAGCCAGCGTCAACTCGACGCGTCCAGGGGCGCGGCGCGAGAGCAAAACAAATTGCAGGATGAGGCGACACGCCAAAGCCGCGCCTATTGGACACTGAACGCGGCTGAAGAACAGGCGCAGCTGGTGCACCAGGCCAAGATGTTGAACACCCAGGTTGCCCTGAACGCCATGCAGGTGGCGATGGCGGTTGCACAGCAGAATCAGCAGGCCAACATGCTGATGCTGTTCCAGAAGGACGGGCCGCTGGAAGTGTCGATCAAGGACCTGGCGGATCGCATCAAGGTCATCCTGAACGCGGTGCTTCCCGGCGAGACCAAGACTATCCCGTTCAAGAACAGTTGGGACTCTGGAGATCAATAAATGGCGGTTCAGAACCACGTTCACTTTCAAAGACTGAGCGAAACAAACGTCGAGGCGAACAAGTATCACATCCGCTTCGACGGCTCGTGGGACGATACACCCACCATCCCGGTGACTGTCGACCGCGCCCTTGACACCACGTTGCACTATGCCACTGTGCTGGACAGCAGCGGGGAGCCGAAGAGGGTCGAGAACTCTCGGATGACCATTTCGTTCATGACGCGCGCCGAGGCCGACGCGCTGATCGCGCTGATCGCCAGGCCGATCTATTTCATTCCAATTGATCACAGCGATGACGGAGACACGGATCACGCCACAGACCGCAGGCAAGTGGTTTTGATGCTCAAGCCCAATTCGCTGGTCCCGATGGACGCCGCCTGCACTTACTGGTGCCTGGGAATCGAGATCATAGACAATGATTAAGCAAGGCGAGGCGAAAAAGCCAGACGGAACGGTGCTCACGGAAGAAGAGTACGCGGCTCTGACGTCTGACAGGGCTGGACTTGCTTATGAGGTTGTCGTTAAGCAGTATGGACCAGACTGGGAATCGGTCGAGTTCATCGGCGAGGCTATGCAGTACCTTGATGCTGTCGTCGTGAACGGCCGCATCGCGCAGGTCTACTTCAAGGGTGACTGGAGCGTCAAAATCCGCGCCGAGAATGACACGAACTGGACCACTGTCACTCTCGCGCAGCCTACGATCCCGAAAGGTATTTGCTCGTTGGCGTCTTCCGGCGACACGCTCTACCTGTTCTACTACAACGGGACGGCGATCCGGGTGATGTCCGGCGATATGTCTGCGCAAAGCCCGGCGCTGGGCTCGGACACGCTGATCTACACGCTGGCCGGCGTCGAGTCTATCGCCGCCGTGTCGCCGGACAAGGTTTACTTGTCGTACCTGAACGCGTCCAATAATCACGTCCTGGCGTCCATTGAAACAGGCAGCCCGTGGACAATCCGGCAGTCTGGGATCTACTGGCCATTCCCGTTCAACTCGTTTGATGCGGTGTCGTTGAGCGATAGAGACGTCATTGCCTTCTCCGGCGATCTGCCGCCGCTGTGGGGCACGCGCGCGATCGGAACGCAGGTCTCGTCTTACTTCTCGCGGGTGCAGGGCATCATCTATTTTACGGTGCGTAATAACCGCTGGTCGGACTATCGCACGTTCGACGTGATCGATCGTGACGTGTATGGCTACAGTCGGTCGAAGATGCGACTGTCGGTCGGGAATGGCTATGCGTTCATGTCGTACGACAGGCACATGATCTTCCGCAAGTACAACGACGATGGATCGTTGCTGAGAACCAGCAGCCCCTTGAGAAACGCGCCGGTCGTGTCTCGCTCGGCGAATGGCATTGACTGGGAATTTCCTGAGCAGGTGATGCTGCCGACTGCTCCGCTGGTTGTTTTGCCGACGGCGACCAAGTTGTTCGCGGTTCATTCGACTGGCCTGTATTCAAGCAATGGCTGTGTGTGGTCCGGTCATTCTTCGCCGCGCTCGCAGACATTGACTACTCGCACGCTGGATATTCGCAGTCAGTCGGGCGACGTGCGAAATTCGGGCATCGAGTTGGCGAATCCTTATCGGCCTGTCCAGAATTCTGTACCGGCCCAGGTCTTGAATGGCACACTGATTGACAGCAAACTGAGATTGCAAATGGAACTCTATTTGGGTTACTTTGGCGCTGTCATGGCGGGAGATCCGCCTACGCCGGAAAAAGTATCCCTTCCCGTTTTGGTTTCAACCGAAGATGTGGTCAAGCGTGTTCGGTCCTGGCAGGGGCCGCGCAGCATCATGCAACTTCAAAGCACCGACGTGCTTGGCCGCCTGGCGCGCATCAGGTCGGACTACGCTGCCGAGTGGCCGTCGCAGGTCGTCTCGCGCGACCCGTTCACGGATGCGACGGGCACAGGCTATGGGGGTATGAAGCACATGGCGCCGCTGGAAGGCCAGTGGAAAGCCGCCAATGGCATTTTGGACTTGGTTTCTTCCATGCACCGATCGCTGGCCGAAAGCATCCTGATCTCGGACACGTTCAACGGTTCGGCGCAGGTTTCATTCAAACTGACTGACGCGAACAGGAAAGAGTACGGCGGCCTCGCCTTTAGGTTGCTGGACAAAGACAACTACTTCTACGTGTTCTACGACATCGAGAGCGACACGATCCAGTTGTGCCGGAACATGAGCGGACCCGACACGGTGTATGCCACCAGCGGATCGATGAATTGGCGAACGGCTGAGGTCTGGCGCTGGCTGCGCGTGCAACTGCGCTACTCGATCGTGCACGTGTACACGTCTGCCGATGGTGTCACCTGGACAGAGTTGACCTGGAGCAGCGGATCGAATGAACTGCCCGGCATGACGACGCTCGATCGGGTGGGCGAAACAATGCCGGTCTGGACTCAGTGGAGCGGCAAGATCGGGCTTGTCGGCAAGGGCCATTCGACCGTCGATGCTCCGCCGCCGATCGATCCCCCTGTCTATCCGCCGCCCGAGCCGCCGCCGCCGCCCGTGGCCGTGGGCGACGCCAGAGAGATTTGGCGGTTCACGACCACCGGGATTTACTGGTCGGGTGACGTGCTTAATGGCGGCGATCCGACCTGGAACAAAGTGGCCGGCGCGATGCCTGATGGCAATCCCTTGTTTCGCGGTGTGGCCGCCGAAGATGGTTCGGCGATCTACCTGGCCTATCCGCAAAGCGCTAACGCAGGTATCTACAAATGCACCAATCCCAAGAGTGCCAATCCGGTCTGGACGGACATTCTGGCAGGGCAGGCTTACGGCCAATACCCGTACATGCTGGTCAACGGCAACTACGATATGCGAATGGTTGGTAACGATCTGGTGGTCTTCGCTCGCGCAAACGGCTGGAACGTCTTCTATGGCTACTTCAAGGGCGTGTACAACGGCACCAGCTGGGCGTGGTCGCAGGGCGGGTGGTCAACCGGCTACATGGCCTACTCGTGGAATAACCCGAAGAGCGCCTACATCTATGGCAACGGCAATCCGGCCTCTTTCCGCCAATTTTCGGACAACGCGCTTATTGCCGCGCCGAACGGCTATCCCTCGATGACGAATACGTGGTGGTCGTACTCTCCGATCTGGTCGTTCAACGCCAACAGCCATGTGACCGCGATCGCCGATGTTTCCAGCGGATCGGGCGGCCACGTTTACCTGTACCTGCCACAAACGAACATGATGCTCAATCAGTTAACCGACTTCAATACCTACAATTACGGCGTCGAAGCGTTGGTGTGGGGATCGGTTCAGGGCAATAAGGTGTTTGTGATCAATACGCGTTCAGGGCCGACTCACAACGGCAAGGTGTGGATTGGCGACACCAGCGGCGTGGAATACAAGACGCAGTGGCCCTTTGCGGATTGGGTCGGCGATGGCCGAAAGGCCGGTGGCGGCAGCCTCTTGATGACGGTTTCAGAGGCCGGACAGAGCGGCGAGATTATGCGGATCAACCGGGACGGCATGGGCACGACCTGGGAGAACATGACCGGCAACATGTGGTCATTGACGTCCGGCATTCAATATCACAAGGGAAGTTCATTGGTGTTCTGACCATGGCGAATGTTCAATTCAAAGAATGGCAATGCAACGACAACGAGCCGGCGTACACGCAGGAGGACGCGCTACGCAAGGTGCTGTCGTTTGCCGGGAATCATCGCGTCGAGGCGCGAACGGTCATCCCCGATCCGAGGGACGCCTTCTACTGGGACACAGAACAAACTGGCTGGACGAAATTCGCATCGAGTTACACCAACCAGTGGGGCGATACGGGCTTTGCGGGAGGCGTGCAGGGCATCGGCGCTGCGACGAACCAGTGGTACAAGATCATCTCGCTGGCCGATGTCGATTATGGCTTCGTGGCTGACTTCGATTGCAATCGGCCCGGTGGTTTCCTCTTCGGCGCGAAGCACGACAACCCGAGCGGATACCTTGTGTGGTGGTCTGCCACACAGGCCGGGCTATCGAGGCTGTCAGGCAGCGGCGGCTACACCGAGACAGCGGTCATCACGCTGCCCAATGATCAGGTGTGCCCGGCACATGTGCGCGTGATGGTCAAGCCGGTCATGGCGACGGCGGTCGATGCTGTAGACGACTTTGCGATCAGCCTGTTCTTCGACGATCGTGTGATTTTCAGTTACGCCATTCAGTATGACACGACGCTGGGCAAGCGCATCGGGTTTGCCGTGAAGGCGGATCAGTCCAGCAATCCGGTTCAGTTCTCCAACATCGTCGTGCAGCAGTTCCACCAGCTGCTGGAGATCGTCTATGTTGGCCCGACCGAACAGGCTGGTTCTGCCCTGTCGCGCATCGTGGGCATGGACAAGATGCGCGTTCAGGCCAGATACAACGGCGCGGTGAAGTTGTGGCGCAACGATGTGTCTGCGACGGACGTTCAATTGAACAGCTCGGAGATCAAGCAGATCACCGTCACGGAAGACCTGTACGCGCCCACCCACTTTCAGTTGGTGGGCGGCATGTATCAGGCCGATGTGCTGGCCGGCTACGACACCATCATCGGCACGGAGCAGTGGCGCGGCCACTTGCTGGCGACGGCCAACGATCCCAACTCCCTCACGGAGATGGAAACATTCTCGCGCGCCAGGCGCAAGGCGATCGAGGCGATTGAGGCGACCGATTCGCTCGATCTGGTTTTGCGCTTTGACCCGCGTCTTGAGGCAGAGGATGTCATCGGCGTGGTCTTCCCTTACGCCACGGACCCGGTGAAATACCGCATCACGTCGATTGACTTTCAGGCGGTGTGGACCGATAACGGGGTGCGCTACGAAAGCACGCTGCATTGCCGGAGGCTGATCGATGCCTTCTAATTTCCAGCAGCAGGTGAGAAATGCTTCGCCGTATGTGATCGAAGAGGCCACAATTGTCTCTTACGATCCGCGCGATCCGCGCTCGCTGGCGATTCGCACATCGGGCGGTCGTGTCATCCGCAACTGCACCGGCGCAACGGGCGGCCTATCGTCGGGCGTGAATGTGCTGGTGGTCATCAACCGCTTTGGCAGTGGGGCGGTGGTCATCGGCACGATACAGGACGCGCAGACGGTCGCTTCCGCTGGTGGTGTCGTGCAGTCGCTCAATCCCCCTGCCAATCTCGCGGTAGTGGCGGGTGTCCGCTTCTTGGCCGCGCAGTGGGACTTCTACCCCGGCAATAACAGCGTCTGCTATCAGGTGCAGCACAATGCCGCGGCCGCCGAAGACGGCAGTGAGGTTTCGGCGCTGGTGACCAAGGGCAGTCAATTTGTGTATGCCTGCGCCACTGGCACGACGCGCTATTTCCGGGTGCGCGCTCTGCAGTATCTATCGGCGAGCAACATGATGTACTCGGCGTGGTCGAGTTGGGTGTCTGGAACGCCGCTGGTCATTGCTAATGCCGATCTGCCCGTGGTGGACATCGCGCATGGCGGTACGGGCCAAACGACGCAGCAAGCGGCGATCAACGCCTTGCTGCCGTCACAGATCGGCCATGTGTCAGATGCCCTGCTGAGTGATGGCACAAGCGCCTACTGGGGTCCAGTTGGCGGCGGGGGCGGTGGCGGCGGCGCGCCCATGATTGCCAACCTGCCCGTTGGCACGATTGTCGCGTTTGGCGCTGACACGGTTCCGACCGGCTGGCTGAACTGCGACGGCTCCGCTGTGTCGCGCACGGTCTACGCCGATCTGTTTGCAATCTGCGGTGTGGTCTTCGGGGCTGGGAACGGTTCGACGACCTTTAATCTGCCGGATCTGCGTGGTCGGGCCGGGATCGGCGTGGGGCAAGGAAGTGGCCTCACCAACCGGGTGATTGCCGCCAAGAGCGGCGCAGAAGGTCATCCGCTATCTGTCAATGAACTGGCGGTGCATCATCACCGCCAGAGTCAGCGCTGGATAAATGGCGGCGAGATTCAGGGCTACCAAGACTATGTGGGCGGTGTTGGGCCGATTGGTCCAGTGGATTCCTTTATCGATTCCTTTGACACCGGGCAAGGCCTTGCGCACAACAACATGCAGCCCTTCCTGGTCGTGAAGTACATTATCAAGGCCGCGATCATGGCGACCAGCGACCTGGTTGATCACGGCCTATTGGCTGGTTTGGCTGACAACGACCATCCGCAGTATCAGTTGGTTTCTGGCAAGGGCGCCGCCAGCGGCTACGCCGGACTGGACGCCAACATCAAAGTCCCGATCGCGCAGTTGCCAACGGGTGCGACTTCGAGCGACGTCTCTCTTGGTAATCACACGCACGCAGGCGGTTCGGGAGATGTGGTAGGCCCGGCTTCTGCCGTGGACAGCCGCATCGCCGTTTTTGACGGCGTTACGGGTAAGTTGATCAAGGACGGTGGGCAGGTTATCTCAGGTCTGGCGACGTCCGGGCACACGCACGCCGGGGCGAACGGCGGCAAGATCGAGATCGGCATCGATGGCGGGGGACTTGTCCCATCGACCGGCGTGCTGCTGGATTTCGTCGTGCCAGTCGATCTGACGATCACCGACTGGACACTGCTGGCGAACGAGTCGGGGAGTATCGTCATCGATCTGTGGCAAGACAGCTTACGCCAATTACCCGCCGACCGTGGCGGACACTGTGACCGGCAGCGCCAAGCCGACCTTATCTTCGGCTACCAAGAACACCTCATCGACCTTGACCGGTTGGACAACGAATTGGGCGGCTGGCAGCGTGATTCGAGTAAACATCGACTCGGTGTCAACGCTCAAGCGCGCAACGCTGATTCTGTCATACACATTCTAGGAGGCAGCAAATGGCTGTGTGGTTCATTGATGGGTTCGATCATTATAGTGGAGGCGATGCTATTCTTAAATGGACTGCCACCAGCAATACGCACACGTGGTCATCTGCGTATACGCGCCAGAAAGTGGGGCAAGGAATGCGCATCGCAGGCAATGGCGCCTATAACATCTACAAGACCAGACCAGGCACGGCTGTCGATACGTTCATCATCGGTTTCGCCTTCAAATACGAGTGGGTGCAATCCAATATCGAAATCTTCTCTTTCATCGATGGAACGACAGAGCAATGCAGCGTGCGTCAGAATGGCGTTGGCAATCTGACGTTCAACCGGGGCACGACCGCGCTGGCGACATCGAGCAACACGTTCTCGATCGGCGCGTGGTACTACCTGGAATGCAAGGCGAAAATCAACAGCACCACCGGCACATATGAAGTGCGCATCAATGGCACTTCGACCGGCTGGATTCCCGCCGTAACCGGCGCCAACACGCGCAATGGTGGCAACAACCAGGTAACAGGCACACGACTTGGGTGGACAACCGGAAATCAGGGGATTCAATACGACGATCTGTACGTATGCGACACGACTGGCTCGGTCAACATCGACTTTCTGGGTCCACAGGTGGTTGAAACTGTGCGGCCGATGGGAGCAGGGAATTACTCTCAGTGGACGCCGAATCTCGGGTTGAATTTCTCCAATGTGAACGACTTGCAGACGGACAATGACGGCACATTTAACCAGTCGTCCACGGCAGGGCAGAAGGATTCGTTTGTCATGAGCGATCTTTCGGCTGGCGGCACGGTGTCTGCTATCCAGCACGTGCTCTACGCCAAACAGAGCGTTGGCGCACAGCGTTCGATTCGCCCTGTCCAGCGCAGCGGTGGAACTGACTTTGCTGGTGCGACGGTAAACACCGGAACGTCCTACACGATGGCTCTGGACCTAGATGACGTTAATCCCGCGACAGGCGCAGCCTTCACGCCCTTTGAGATCAACGCGGCCGAATTCGGCTATGAATTGGTGTCCTGATGGCCGGGGTAATCACTCAGCACGCTGTCGAAGTTTTGGTCGCAGCCAACAGTAGGGCGGCTATTACGCAGTACGCCATTGAGGTCTTGCTGGCACACCCGGGCGCTGCTTCTCCGACGACCCCAGACGGCGTGGGGGTAACTCAGCACGTCGTCGAGATTCTGGTTGCGCTTGACTCAAAGGTGGCTGTCAGTCAGCACGCAATCGAGGTGTTGTTCTGCGCGAGTGATGTTGCGCAGACAGGAACAACGGCTGCTACACGGGGTTGGGTGTCCATTCGCTGACGAAAGTAACGTTTCGGTGGCAACGCCAAACGTTGACTTTCGGAATATTGGCAGTACCCTAGAAGGGACAGCGCGCCACGGTATCGCGGAGGAACAGCGTGGCGCACGGTGTACTACAAGCGAGTGACAAAGTGAACTCGTTGAATTTCATGCAGCAGAGTCATCACGATTAGAGGAGCGTCTATGTCAAAGCGGCAGAAAGAAGAAAGGAAAGAAGTGCAAGAGCCGGAGGCCACAGGTAAGACCCTGCTGCTGGTTGGCTTTCCGGCAGAGGCCGTGAGCACCGTGCAAGCGCAACTCGGCCGGTTTGGGCTGACGGTCATCACGACCGGGGATTGCGCCGGCGCAACGTATGTGGCCCACAGCGCCGACGATCTGGCGCAGTTGTATTCACAGTTCCACAAGAGTTTCACTCCGCCTGAGCCGGTGGTTGCCGAGCCAGTAATAGCAACGGTAGCAACCGAATCGGCATTTGAGGCTGCTCCCGATCCTGAACTGGGAGCGTGGGATGATGAGCGATAACGAACTGCTGGTGCGTATCGACGAGCGCACCACCACGATTCTGGAGCGACTGGAAGACCTGCAGGCGAGATCGGATCGGTTGGATAAGGCCGTGTTCATCGGGAATGGACAACCCCCGCTGCTGGAGCGGGTGGGCACTCTCGAAACGAGATTCGATCAGTTCATGATCGTCTGCACCGAGTGCCGCAGGGTGGTCTATGGGCCATCCCCTGCCGAGAAGAAGCCCGACTCGCTGGGCTTGGCCGAAGTCGCAAAAGCGGCCATCGCCGCCAATGCCGATGTCAAAAAGACGATAACCGTTGAGAGTTGGAAGTTCTGGGCCGCCGTAGTTTCCGGCCTTTGCGGGCTGGTGGCCGCTGCGCTGGCCCTATTGAATCAACTACACTGAGTTGGAAAAAGGAGATGTAGACACATGAACCCATTTCAAGCGTTGTTGAAGTCGCGGAAGTTTCTGGTATTGCTGCTGGATACGGTCGTGTCCCTGGTGCTGTACTTCTCGGCGAAGTACCTGGCCGCCGGCGCCGTCGAGGACATCAAGACGGTGATCCTGGCCTTGCAGCCGGTGGTGCTGGTGCTCATCGGCGCGATTGCCTATGAGGACGGGCAGGCGATGAAGGCCGAGGCAACGGCCGCGGCGAATAAGTCGCAAGCGTGATGCACTAACGGCGAGCAGTTAAGGACTAACCACCGAGTAGGTACTCCTTCCTGCGAAACAGGCACACTCATGACGAGGTGTGCCTGTTTTGTTATCCCCTCGAGGCGATGCAACCGAAATCGGTGCGAAGGGCGGCTGCTACGTGAAGCGATCGTGCTGTACCTGGTCAACCCGGCTGCCACGACTCACGACGCGAAGGAGCTCAATGACTGGAGGTGAGTCTGTGGGGTTGATCACTGGTGTGATTGATAACTTGGGCACGACGTTGCCGAAGGCTAGAATGCGCCGCCGGTGCATCAGAAGGAAGCCGACTGTTATGTATGCGGGTGCTTCACGCCGAACGAGCACATCACGAAGATCGACGAGTCGGAAGGTCGGCAAAAGCCTGACGGCGTGGAGACACGCTCGGACGCTCTCCGCGCTAGGGGAAAGTTGGACAAGAGGATAGCCTCAAATCAGACAATGTCGACAAAGCCCGGCTGCGCAACAAAAAAGTAAGGATAGCTGTTGGTAGAGAGAGTTTGTCAGGAGCCCTCTGCTGAAAACTGATCAAGACTCTATCGTAATCTTTTACCAACACATGCGGAGTGGCCAAGTCAAATCACAAATCCACTCCCTCTTGGTCCGAGAATACAAGGACGCAGGCTATCTGTATTTACGCAGACAACTCTTGCGTCGGCAATTCCGCTAGCCAATGGGTGAGTTCAGCTGCTTCTTTATGCCCAATAGAGTCAAAAATAGCACGACTTTCCTGACCATAGCGACGTGCTTCGACAAGTTTGCCTCGACCCAATGCAACTCGCGCCAATCCGAAATAACCCCTTGCCACGAACTCACGCATACCTGGTTCGCGCGCAGTTTCCACCGTCTCGGAAAAGGCATCGAAGGCTGCTTCTAGTTTCTGTTGATCTAGTTCAAGTTCACCCCATTTGTACAATATATAGCAGATAAGCCAGCGATGCTTTATCTTGCGAGCGATATTGAGGCTATTTTGGAAGAATTGCTCTGCTTTTGGATAGTCTTGACGATCGTATGCCAACTTCCCCAGAGATCTGAGAAGACTACTGATTCTTTCTTGGTTGCCAGTTTGTTGAGTGATCTGCAATCCTTCGTTCAGGCAATTCTCTGCCTCATTATATTGTTTACGATTCTCTAGAACTGATCCAAGATTCCACAGTAGGGCGCTACTTCGTTCGAGGTTCCCAGTCTGCCGGGCAATGCCTAGACCTTCTCTGAAACACGTTTCGGCTTCGGCATAATTGCCGTAGCTATATCTTAATGCACCTAGCGCTTGTAGTGATGCGCTGATATTCTCTAGGTTTCCTGTTTGACGGGCCAGAGTAAGACTTTCCTTGAAATATGCTTCTGTTTGCGCAAGGTCACCACGCCTATGCAACATCCTCCCCAAATTGAGCAAGGTTGTATTTAAAGCCTCAGTATTCCTTAATAATCTAGCGGCCTGCTCCGCTCGTCCCAGGTGAATCTCAATCTGCTCATACAACCCTCTGGTCTGCAAGAACGAATAAAAAGCATTTGCTCCTTTTACTAAGGTATTCAATAATCCTCGATCAAACGCCACTTGGAGTGCTGCCAGTATGTTATCGGTCTCTGCTTCAAGTGCAGTGTAGTTTTTCTCGTTCGTCTCTACATAGCTAACGTAGAATTCCGCCATTCTCTGGTAGGCAGATTCGTCAGCGCTCTTTTCTCTCATGTAATCAAAAATGGTTTGATGTATCGTATAGCGCTCCGGCCCAATGCTCTCCAATAGACCAGAATCGGCTAGATTGTCTATTACCTCAGAAGAAACAAGAGAAACCGCTATAGCCGCGGCTTCAGAAAACGTATTTGGTTTGGGAGGCATAACTGACAAAGATCGTATTGACCGTTGAGATATTTCACCTAATGCCTCGTCACTGATACGGATGATTGCTTCCAATGATATTTGAGTACCTGGCGGCAAACTCGGATGTCGCTCGGCCGGCGCTTGTGATTCGGCCAAGTATAAACGTTCCTTGACCTGTCTTAGTTGCTTAAGGGCTGCCCTTAGGCGACGTGGTTGCCCGCTGTACGCTTGCACGCGAAGATAATTGCCCATCAAAATTAGCGCCAAAGGTAAACCGCCAACAGATTGGATTAACTTAAGTGCTTCATTGGGTTCGGCTTCAATCACGGATGGCGCGAGCCTTGTCAATAAAGCCAGGCTATCGTCGTCATTCAACTCGCGAACAACAGTAGCCTCGCCAGAGAAGCGCAGAGCGACCTCGGGCAACCGAGTGGTAACCAAATGACCACAATTTACTCCTCCAACCTTAAAAACCAATGCCGTCTTCGGATGCCAAGCATCGTCGATTACCAAGAGCATTCGACGCATACCGATGGTGTCGTGGATGGCCATCGCTCTTGCTTCAACGGTACTCAGTCGACTGAGTCTCATCCGATGAAAACCCTAAAGCCGCTGCCCAGACACCCAGAAGGGACAACACATTCGGGGATCGCCCAACGCCAGCCCAGAGTACTCCATCTGGAAAATGGGACAGTACGGAATGGTCATGCGCTAGTGCTATAAGCTGAATGCTGTTTTCCCAACGCCAGGTAAGCCATTAATGGCAGACAATCCTAGCATTCCACCGGTAAAAAGCCGCTGCTTAAGCTCCCAAAGTATATCATCGCGGCCAACAAGTTTGTAGGGTGGGTGAGGCGGGGCTAGAAAGGGAATAACGCGAAATTCGCCGCCTAAAAAATTGAGCGTGACGGTATTGCCCTCGCCGAGGACAACGCCCTGTACTTGGTCACCAAAATAGGTCTCGTACTTAGGATTGTTCACATTATTTATTGGACGGCGCGCTACCAAAATTCATGTCAACTTGAGCATTGTCACCCTGAACGAAACCTTGAACATTTCCTGCGACCTGTACATTGTACTTACCTTGTGCTGCCTGTTGTGGGGCTACAAGCACCATCAGTTTCTGGGCAGCACTGATGATTTCTTCATCTTGATCGATAGCTGAGCTTTCAGCATGTCTTCTAGAGGCGCTTTCCAGACATCCGGTTTTTCCTCGTATTTGGTCACAACCAATTCGGCCTCCGGCTTAGTGGCAAGTCTACGAGCGATCAGATCTTTCAAGCCATGATAGGCGTCCTTTATTGCTTCGCTGGCTACTGCCTGTGAACCAAGTGTATCTCCAGTTGCTAATGCCGTGATGATGAGAGTGATTGGATCCATAGTTCGACCTCCTGATAGCGCGATCTGAACAGATTCAAAATTGGCAACTAACTAGCAAACCACCGTGTAATTAACCTTTGATCTTTTCTGCTAGGTGAGCAAGCACATGATCATCTGACCGTTGGTAAGCGTGGGTTGATATATACCCCTCATATTTGTAGAAATACTTATCTAGCGAAGCCGTGATTGGGCGCCACTCCCTTGTATCGGCAGTTCCATGCATAGGAAATAATTTCGCGTGAGCGTGGTTGACACCAAATCCTTCAAAAATTATGCCAGTTCGACCAACATCTTCTAGTTTTTGATCGAGAAGATGAGTCACTTGCTTGGCCGCCATCATTAATTGGCATAACACATCGTTAGGTAGATCAACAACATAGCTCGGATAATGCCCTTTCGTAACAACCACACTGAAACCTTCAGTGTTTGGACGAATAGATAGAAAGGCCAAGTGTTTCTCGTCTTCCCAAATCTTGTGGCATGGAGCCTCATTGCGGACAATCCGACAGAATACGCAATCGGTCATCTGGCCTCTGACCTCCGGGGTTAGTATCGGGTCTGTCGTCTATCCTTAGAACAATAGTAACTTATCGCGTAGGATTGTGTAGTTTCGACTCTATCCAATTGTATTCCATTCAATTGGAAAGTCAAAACCGCTGATTCGTGCTGGCTGCCATAGACACGGTTGCGTCGATATGGATGACACCTGTAAGGCACTCGACTCGTGCGGAGTAGAGGGCAGTAGTCATGTCAACCTAGACGCTATGCAGTGCAAGTGTTGTAGAAGAGACATATACATGTGATTATGCCGATGAACGTAGGCGGACGCTAGTAGGATGCGTGAGCAAGCGTATTGTCTCAGGTCGAATTTGATCTCCCAGAGATTCTAGTGATCATGTTTGGGTTTCGTCTTTCCAGACAGTGATATTGGTACAGATTGGTTTTGGATCATTGCTCTGCGTCATGACGATATGGTGAGCGTTTTGCAGGAGTACACGTGTCATCGGCCCAATAGACTTATCATCAAGGCTTTCGAGAATGGTTACTAGCGGCACATGGTAATACTCTCGCAATGCTCCCATCAGATAGCGCAAGCGATTACGCACCCATGTATCTCCGTCGCATAATAGAATGGACTGGACGGTGTTGCCCGTCCAGTCCAAGACCTTGACCAGCAGCGGATTACGGGAGTTCCGGCGCGCCCTCTGCAACAGGATGTTCAGTTCCTTCTGCGGGTCCGGTTGTTTCGGCGGCATCGGCGCCTTCCTTCATGGCCGCATCGACGGCGGCGGCGTTCGCGATCAGCGCGGCAAGAATCTCATCGTTCTTGGCGAGCGTGTACGACAAGTGCAGTAACTTCATCGTGGCCGTGACGTTCGCCTTCGCGGGATAGTAACCGCCCTCGACGAGTTTCTGGCACATCGCGGCATAGCCGGCCTTGCGCGCGGCCTCGGCGGCAGCGGCTTCATCAACGACCGTCTCGGCAGCGGTGCGGTGGTTTGCGCTGGCGCAAAGGTCGGAGATGGCACCGGGATGGGGCGAATCTCAATCGTGCCGGCGCTCATCCATTGCGTGATGATGTCCGTCAGATCGTGCGTCTTGCCGGGCTGGAACTTCATGCCGATCAGCCCATCGATGGGCGGGCACTTGCTCACGGTCAAGACGTGATCCATGTCGATGTCAAAGATGAAGTCGAACTCGTAGGCCGTGTTGTCGCGCTGGATCGGCTGCAAGCCGATGCGCTTGGGGGATGTCGTCTTGTAGCCGTTCTTGTTGACCGTTTCTTCGAGGACGTAATCCATCTTGACGCGCATCGTGCAGCCGAGATGGATCGGCGCTTTGATGATGGACTGCATGAAGCGATTCTGGAGCGGCGTGCCGATCTTGCGCCAGGCGTCTTGAAACTGCCCGCCGGCCTTGGCAACCTGATCGAGCAAGCCATTGGTGTTGTCCCAGGCGTGCGTGATGCTGTCCATCACCAAGCCGCCGTAGGGTGTGTCCTTGGCGACCATGATCAGGTCGGGAACCGTATCGCTGGCGAGTTGCAACTGCGGCAGCGGCCAGCGCAGGTTCACGCCACACGCCTCCGCCAACGCCAGGACGTAGCGATTCGGGTCGAAGTCGCTGAGCTGCATGTAGTCATAGGTGTACTTGCGGGCGAACAACTTGCCGCGCTCGCTCTCGGTGTCGAGCAGCGCCATCGGCTTGTCGCCGCGCAGGACATCCATGATCGCCAGCGCCCAATGCGTCTTGCCCGAGCCGGTCGGCCCCTGCAAGGCATACTTGATGGGTTTCTGTGGGGTAGTTACGGGTGCAAACGGCATTTGCGGTTATCCTTTCTTGTCGGTGGGTCTGAGTACCCGATAGTCACGTCCGTCGAACGTGATGGTTCGATCCATGTAGGCCGCCGGCATCTTTCAGGAAGCGCGCAATGACGCGCAACTTCCCGATCACGGCCCACGGCCCATACTTCATCATTTGCATCTGAAGCAACTCGTCCCTGCAGCGAGTTGGCTTTGTTGACGTTCACCTCCGGGCTGAGCAGCAGGCAGTTCTCCCGGACAAACACGGCGGCGGCGAGTTCGCGGTTCTGCGGGTGATACTTGCTGCCGCCCAACGGCGGGCAGACGATTTCGTGCAGGCTGGCCGTGTGTGCGATGCTTTGCCCGGACACCGGGCAGACCGGCTTGTATTTGGCGGCGCGCAGCAGTTCGCGCTTGAGCGTGTCTCTTAGTTCGTCGATGATCTGCTCCTCATTGCGCCGGCGCAATCTGGCGGGCGCGGATGGTGTCATAGCAGTAGCGAATGGTCGACCGCCGCCCGTTCCAGCGGCAGCGCGTCGCCGATCTTGCTGCGCTGCTTCGGCTCGCCATACATCCACGCGATCAGTTCATGGGCGGCTCCCACGGTGAGGACGCGGGTGCTGGTGAACATCTCTGGCCGGTAGCGGCCGAGCATGGCGGTGACGGCATAGCGATCGGCGTCAGTGATGCCCGGAATGACATCTTGAATGGCCTTGCGGATGCGGCTGCGCTGCTTGACTGAGGCGGTTGGCGCGGCCAAATCTTCGGCGTAGTTCAGGTTGGCCGCGACGACACAACGCTGAACGATGGACAGTTCTTCAACGGGATTGATGGGGGTGTCTTCAAGTTTCACGTTTTCAGCATACGCTTTCTGAGGATGCGCCTCAACACTTGGCGAGAAAGAAAACGGGCGGTGGATTGCTCCATCGCCCGCTTGGTCACAGCAGTGCGGATAGCCTGTTCTCGGTCGGCCACCGGAATACGCCAATATCCTTGAAGGCTTGCTCAAAGCGGTGATGCCACGCCCCGAAGTACACGAAACAACTGGCGTGCGTCGGGCCGCTCTTGCCATTCTTCGAGACGACCATGCGCCCCTGCTCGTCAATCGTGTAGAACGGGATGCGGTGATTGACGAAGCAGATCGGATACTGCCACAGCGGTTGAAACCACTGCTCGCCGGTCTGCGCATTGCAGAGCATGATGGCCTGCATGACGTTCCCGGCCTGGTGTTCCGCGATCAGTTTCTGGCTCCAGATGCGCTGATTGGGCCGGCCCAGGCGCGGATTCCACTCGCCGTTCTTCTGCGCTTGTCGGGTGCGCCTTCATAGCCATAGGGCGGATTCGAGAAACAGGCGCGGCGACTTCCACGA
Source organism: uncultured delta proteobacterium (assembly GCA_963705135.1). Lineage (GTDB taxonomy): Bacteria > Desulfobacterota > Desulfobaccia > Desulfobaccales > Desulfobaccaceae > Desulfobacca. The sequence continues at coordinate 20,360 of CAVPJB010000015.1, read as the reverse complement.
CTGGCTCAGGCCGTTGTCTTCGATCGTGTAGAACGCGTTCGGCCTACACCACCCGATTGGCGACTTCGCACGAGGCGGGATCGAGTTCGATATGGCCCAGGCACGCTCGCACCGCGACCAGATACGGATCGTTCGGGCGTATACCACTCAGGGCTTGAGTGACTGGTGAATGAGTTGATGATCGTTCATATCTGCGCCGCCGCATTGTCCACGAGTCGGATGCTGCGCGGTGCTTTCGGTGTCCACGTGATCAGGCCGGCATCACGGAGTTGTCTGAGATAGTAGGCCACGAGCGACTTGGAGCTTACCCCGATCTTGGCCTGAATCTCACTGTAGGTCGGCGGATAATGATGGCGATCGATGAAATCCTCGATGAAGTCGAGGACTTCAATCGCTCTGCTTGGCACGGCCAGTTTGACGGTCATTTCTGCACCACGACCCCGACCACGGCGCCGGCCTGGCTGCGCGTGAACGTGATCGTCAGCCCGTTGCCGACCAGCACCGGCTGGCCGTCACGTGTTTCCCATGTGGCGGTCAGAACCGCCTCGCCGTCCTCGGTTTTGTAGAGCCGCCGCAGTTGTCCCTTGGTCAGCGTGTGACGGGTGCTGGTGAAGAAGCGCGTCTCGGCTTCTTTCTGCGTGACAGGCGCAGCAGCGGCGCTTGAAGATTGGTTCGTCATTGTCTACCTCCAATTCGAGATGATGTTTGGTTTGTCACTACGTTGATTCTTCATTCGGCAAAACGTTGTACAGGATGCGGCCCCAATCCGGGGTCCGGCTTACCCGGCTGTAACTGCGCCGGCGTTTCTTGGCCTTCGGCCGTGCAGCCGTTCTTGCACTTGCGCTGGCCGGGCTTCATTTCGGTTCCACAGATTGAGCACTGTCGGGTTTTAGGCATGATTGAGTTTGTTCTCCAAGATGGGTGGCACATTCGGCAGCCACTCCGCGATGGTGTGCTGGCGGCAGTAGTCGTTGACATCCTTCTCGGACGGCGTGCTGATGATGTCGCCACGGCCCAGTGCCTCGCGCCGCTTGCGGGCCGCAGCCAGGCCGGAGTCGTCGTTGTCGGCCACGATGTAGATGTGCAGGGCGCTGCGGAAGACATCGCGGATGGACATCTTGATCCGCTTGCCTTGAAACGAGTAGAAGATGATGTCCCGCGCTTCGGGAAACTGCGCGTCGCCGGCCCAGGCCACCGAGGGATAGCCGGACTGCTCCAGCGTGATGGTGTCCACTTCGGCTGAGGTGAGAAAGACATACAGCAGGTTGCCGTTCAGCAGCCGATCTTCGTTGAACAGCCACATGGTGTTCTCGCCGGCCTTGCCCCAGATGAACTTGGGATAGGTCTTCTTGAACACGTCGTCATCAGTGGGCGGCACGGGATCGAGTCCGGTCTGCGCGGCGCGCTCCAGGCGCCGCTGCCAGATGCGATCCTTCTCGGCGTTCAGCCATTGCGCGCCGCGCGCCAGCATGTCGGCCTTCGCCCACGCATCGTCACGGCGGCGTTTCAAGCCATAGACGCCGACGTGGTTGCAGTTGGGAATGACGTGCCGGTGCGTTTCGGGGTCGTAGCCGAGATGGAAGCGCTGCATCGTTTCGTAGGTCAGGCCGCGACTGAGCCAGTAGTCCACGCCGTAGCGCTCCAGGTTCGCCTCATACAACTTCATCTGATCGAAGTTTTGCGCCGGCGTGCTGCCTATCTGGAACTCTTTCGGTTTGGCCACGCGCACGGCGGACTTCTTGACACGGGCCGAGGTGAAGTCGCCGCGCAGGAGGCGCGCCAGATCGTCGTTCGAGAGATGCCACTCGTCCTGCAGGATGCGGCCGCCATCCAGATACCGCACACAGTCGATCGGCGCGGTGTCTGGATTGAACTCGAAGTAGGCCGTCAGGAAGTCGAAGATGTCGCCGCCTTCAAAGCGGCAGCCGCCGCTGAAGCACGTCACATGATCGGCGGCGTCCTGCACGTGCAGATTGCCGTTTTCGCCATCCGCGTGAAACGGGCAGAAGAAGAACGCGCCGGTCGAATCCTTGCGATCCAGCGTCAGCACCGTTTCGACCACATCCCGCATGCGGAAGCGGGCTTTGTATTGTTTGTAGGGAAACTCTCTGTCGTTCATCGCTGGCCTGCCTAGCGATACGGTTTGGGCGGCGCTTTCAGCGGAGCCAGGTCTTCCCACCGGCTCTGCGGCTCGATGGGGCCGATGAACATGAAGCGCTCGCCATCGAACAGCACGGCGCACTTGCCCGGATAGCCGTCATTCGTGTACTTGATCCTGAACAAGACCACCGGCGCGATGTCACCCGGCCTGACGATGAACGAGCGCGGCTCTTCGCCGGGGGCCAGCACCTGTGTTGAAGTGATCCGAGAAGTCGATGGCGGTATCGCCGTCCTTCACCTTGGCGCGCTCCAGCACGATGACGTTCTGCGCGAACTTGTAGCCGCTTTCGCTGCCCAGGGCCGTGCCTTCCTTGTTCTGCTGCTGAAAGACCACCGTATGCACGAAGCCTTTGTAGTTGGCGCGCCGCGAGCATTCCTCGGTGACGGACTTGAACACCTGCAAGGCAGCCGACAACTTCTCGGCGGTGTTGTTGCCATCCACGTAGCGCATGTTCAGTTTGTTCTCGTTGAGGTAATCGATGATCACCAGCAGCGAGCCATATTCCGGCAGGGCCAGCGCCAGGTTGCGGATGGTTTTGGCGATGTGGTCGGGCCGGATGTTGGGCGCGTGCATGTAGAGGATGTGCTTCTTCCAGTCCAGTTGCGCGAAGGTCTTCTCGACTTCCGCGATGTGTTGGCCCTGGCGCAGCTGCTTCGGTGTTCAGTCCGCCGAAGCGGGCCATCGTGCGGTCGGCCACTTTGTCATGCCCATCTTCCAGATGGACGTACAGCACCTTGATATAGCCTTTCCCGGTCTTGGCATTCCAGTGCGCGATCGTGTTGGCGAGCGACGTTTTGCCCGATTTGGGATCGGCGGTGATGAGCGTCATGTCGCCGGGAATGAGGCGGTGGATGTAGTCTTGCAAGCCCAGTTCCGGCGGCAGGGTGCTGAAAGGAATGTTGAGATCGGCAAAGGCTTTCCGAAAGTGCATCGAGCGCAGATAACGCTCAGCCAGTTGATCGCCGTCCAGCACGTCGATGTTGGCCATCGGCGGCGTGCTGCGATCCAGCAGTTCCATCGCCTGCGCGTGGCGCTCATCGGGCGAGCCCTGCCCGTACAGAATGGCTTCTTTCGCAGCCTCAGCGCCGGCCAGTGATTCACGGCGCAGCGCGGCCACTTTGAGCACGTCATTGAGGATGAAGCGCGCGTTCGGGATGGACGGCGTGTTGTTGCCGCGCCCCTCGACGACGATCTCCCGGATGAGGTTGGCGATGCGGCCCGGATCGGTGCTGGCGAAGGGCCGCGTGATTTGGTTGACGACCAGCCACTGCGCCAGCATTTCGGGCGTTGGGACGAGATTCGCTGTTCTCGCCGGCAATGGCAAGAATGGCCGTCGCAATCGCGGCCATCCGGGGATCGGGCAAGGCGCGTTCAAGGTCGGCGGCGTCGGTGTTGCGTACAAAGTCGGTAACAACGCCCGCGACGGCCTCTGTGTCGTCGCGGGCGATGCTGATGAGATAGGAGAGGAGCGCTTCTTGCGCGCCCGGTGTCGGGAAGGCGACGTCTTTCATCAGAATTTCTTGATCTTGAGTGGCTCCGAGAATTCTTTGACGATTACGGTTTCAGTCTCCCAATCGGGCGTGACTTGCTCAGCGCCCTTGCCGGCGGACGCGATCAACTGCGCCCAGATGCTGCGGCCCAAGCCCGCGTAGCGTTCCTTTTGCGCCAGCGCAATGTGGTACAGGGCATCACGCGGCACACTGCGCTCCAGCGCGTTCCATTTTTGCGCCGTCACCCGATCGGGGAAAGCATCCGCATGGAACATTTCGCCAATGGCGCGTGACAGACTGCTGTCGAGCGTGGCCCACGGCTCGTTAAGTTCGTTGCCATCTTCGTCGATGATGATCAGATTCGAGCCGCAGCCGCCGTCACTTTCCCGGCAGATGCGCTCGTTGACCTTGCGGTTGCGTTTGCTGCCTTCCACCAGCACCATGAGATGCCGGCCGCAGGCCGGGCATGTGACCTCGGCATAGGCGTTGCGGCCAACCGTCTCGGTGTTGATAGTGATGACTACGGTCAAGGGTTCAGGTTGTTGTTGAAATGGCATAGAGTTCTTGCTCCAGAACAGTGCGGGATGTGGTCGGGAAGCGGAAGAACGGGCTCATGCGCTCTCTGACCAATTGCGCCTTGCGCTCGGTATCCACTTCCAGCGTGAAGCGCACGATGATCTTGTCTTTGACTTCGCCTGTCTCTTGATAGACGACGCGCTTGCTGTACATGACCTCATCGGCCAACGGCAGGTAGTCCTCTTCTTCACGCGCCGGGGCTTTTTCTTTCACGCGTGGCTTGGGGGCCGTCTCGGTGTCGGTTTCCTCTGGCGCGGTGTCTTCCGGCTGTGGGGCATCGCCGTGCAGGTAGGCGCGGAATTCGTTCTTGGTATGGGTCGCTGCATACGCGACGATTTCGCGGAAACGCAGGTTGTCGTCGGGCTTGTCGAGATCCATGTTCCGCACGAGCGACGCTGCTTCTTGAGCAAAAGAGCGTTTCTCGTTACGGTTGTCGATGAAGAAGGCTGCCGTGATCGCATGGCCTTTCTCATCCTGGATCGGCTCGCCCTCTTCGGCCAGTTTCTGGATCGGGGCCAGCCACAGTGCAATGTCCGACTCAAAGCGCGAGCGCCAGGTGGCCGACGCATTGCGCGGCAGCGTCGAATCCGTCCAGGCCCGGCGCGAGACGCCCTGCACCTTCCAGTCCTCGTCCAGAAAGGCGCTGACGATCAACAGCATCGTCATCTCGTCGTAGATCTCCTCGGCCTCAATGCCGTGGGTGATCATCGACTGGCGCACGTTGGCCCTATCGAGCGGCGTCAGTTGGGCCTTGTGCGTCAGATCGAGGGCGTTGACGGCGTGCAGATACAGTTGATCCGCCGTGCTTTTGACTTCCGCCTCCTGCGTGGCCTCATCGCCCACGCGGGTCGTGATGTACCCGGCGCGGATCTCCGGCTTGATCGGCGTGTTGTGCCGGCGTTCAGCGAGCGGATCGTACTTGCGCGGCTTGATGCTGGGTATGTTCCGACTTGCCTCGCGCAGATCGGTTTCTGGGTCAGCCAGCGTTGATGAGCCTTTCACGCTGCGCCACTGTGCAGCCAGTGGATTCTGTTTTCGTTGCGTAGTCATGCGTCTCCTTGAGAAAGCTGAATCGCTAAGATTCAAACTGGCGCGCAGCCAGTGAGATTCATCGAGTTGCCAGCGCTGATTGACTTTGCGGATGGCGTATTGATCCCAACCCTTGAGGTCAATCTTGCGGCGGATGCTTTTTCCTTTGAAGTTGCCGGCGGTCTTCGTCAGCAGATCGGCTTCGATCTGTTTCCATTCCGCCCACGGGACCAGGTGCATGAGTTCGCAATCCTGGCCGGCGGCGGTCTTGTGCCACCACAGGCAGAGAATCCAGGCGCTGTAGCCATGCGTCAACGCCCGATTGAGAAAGCCGCGCTCGCGGTCGGAGATGCGTGACAGCGGGAATGAATTTCCCAGTGTGCCTTTAATCTCGACCTTGGTGATACTGTGACAGTCGCCGATGCCCAAAGGCCGCAGCAGATCGAAGTCAACGTCCTGGCTGACCCACTGCGGACCGGCCGGTGTTTGAATCTGGCGCAGCGCGTTCTTCCTCACTTCCGCATTGAAGAAGCGGCTCAACCAGCCGCTGCCGCGTGCCTCGCTTTCGTCGCCGACATCAAACTTGGCGGCACGCGCCTGTCGATCGGCACGAGCCTGCTGCATCTCGACTGATGTGAGGACGCGGCTTTCATTCAGGTTGAGCAGACCGGCGCGTTGCATCTGGGTCAATTCCCCCAGGGTGGGCAGGGCAATCCCGCCGGGCGCTATGACTGGCATGGCCGCGCCTCACACACAAAGATGACGCGAACCGTTTGTCCAAACGCACCGCGGCTCACGTCATCTGATCCGGTACTGCTTTGTGCTCGAACCAACGTAGATATTAGTTTTTGCATGTTTGTGTCCAGTTTGAGATTTATCACTTTTTTGTCATTGTCGGAGCGTCATTCAACGCGTGATACTCTGCTTTGCGTGTCACATGACAACCGGCAAGGCCCTGCCATATGTGTCATGTGACAAATGACACGCCGGCAACATGCTGCAGCGTTGTGGAGCGCGCCCGACGCGACTGCCCTTGTGCAGAGTCATAGTGCCTCGCTTTCGATTGACTTACAACAAACGGCGAAATAGAATGGACGAATGAACAGCGATGCGGAGTATGCCGACAAACAAAAAGACCTCGAAGCCATCTTCGAGATCGCGTATCGACAGGGCTTGCCGCTTTCCGGGGAGCATGGGGCGATTGCGCTGGCGCAACGGATGTCGCGCGCCTCGTTCTATCTGATCCCGGAAGCGGTGCGGGAGCAGGTGCGCCAGGAAGTCGAGACGCGGATCGATGCCGAACGCGAGGCCGAGAAGAATGCGTTGGCGGCGTTACGTATGCAGACGGCGCAGGAGTTGGAGCGGCGCGCCCTGAACTTCATGCACAACCTGATGGCGCGGCTGGAAGCGACCATCATGGACGAGGACACCGGCCCGATGGCGCTGGCCGGCCTCGTCCGGGAATACAAAGACTTTCTGCGCAACAACATCACGCCGGAGTACACGACCGAGCCGGTGGATGATCAACCCGATGTTCCCCGTTTGCCCGCGATGTCCCCCCTCGCCCGTTTGCCGCTGCTGGCTTCTGGCGATCCGATCACGGAGTTCACGGCGACGGCCCGCACGGCGTCGGGCGTGCAGGTGACGGTTTCCACGCCGGATCGATCGGATGTCGTGGAAGGCCAGATCATCAGCCAGGCAGAGTGATCCCTCGCAGCATTCCCACAAGGCGTGTGAAGTTGCACGCGCGGCCTGTGTTGTACTACAATGACAGCATGTTTTCACTTGCTGAGCAGCGCCGAGAGAACCTCATCACCCACGGGCGAGCACTGGTCAGGATCGTCGAAGGTGCGGATCAGTTGTACCCCAATTCACGGCGACTAGAACGGTTGATGCTAAAGGTGGTGCGCTGGCTGTATAAGAAGCGATTGCGGGAACTGATCACCCGTGTGCCCGCTGACATTGGTGCGGAGGTTCTGGCGGCGAGTGAAAACATTACCGGGCCAATCGGTGATGTGAATCTAAATTGAGGTTAGAAGCATGACAAATCTGACACCCTACCAAATAGCCGATCTATTGAATCGACCTGGCCCATTGTGGTTACATGCCCTTGATTTGAGCGAGGCCAACCTAAGCGGGGCCCACCTGAGCGAGGCCAATCTGAGCAAGGCTAACCTGAGCGGGGCCTACCTGAGCATGGCCCACTTGAGCATGGCCAACCTGAGCGGGGCCAACCTGATCAAGGCCAACCTGAGCGGGGCCAATCTAAGCGGGGCCGACCTGAGCGAGGCCGACCTGGGCGGGGCCGACCTGATCGGGGCCCACCTGAGCGAGGCCAACCTGATCAAGGCCAACCTGAGCGGGGCCTACCTGATCAAGGCTGACCTGAGCATGGCCAACCTGAGCGGGGCCGACCTGTACGAGGCCAACCTGAGCGGGGCTTTATATAGCGACGCTACAAAATGGCCTGACCATTTCGACCCGGATGCGGCAGGCGCAATAGAAGTGTAGATCAAAAACCGCCAGATAAAACCAGCACTGAGAAAAGCGGGCAAGCGTGAGCGCGGCTGGCTGAAAGAGTGAAGCATGACGAAAAGACGATTGGATCACCACTGGCTGAGGCAGCTGAGACTCAGCGGCTACCATGCCGACACATTCGGCGGCTGATTCAGGTGAAAGGATTAAGGCGGCAAGAAATTGGCTACTGTCTGGCAGGTCAACCGGTCGAGTCATTGGCTTATCGTGCAGACAGGTTGATAAACTTGGCGCGAAACGAGGGCCAAAATCGGCGGGACTTGACAAGCATGTATTATAATGTTAGAAGATGTCAATAATTACATCTCTTAAAGCGGGCCGCGCAAGTGCTTGAACACTCACGCAGCCCTGACCAACACGACCGGGATAGCGGCGCGTGCTGGCTGTGGGGAATTCTACCACAGCACCACACGGCATGATCGTTATCGGTCATGCCGTTTTCGTTTTCTACGGGCGGCGGTGTGGCGGTGCTATCCCACCACTGCACCCCGCCCACCAAAAGGAGCAGAAATCATGGGAGTGACCATCGCGCTAGTCAGCGTCGGCATTGTGTGTGGAGTGATTCTGGCGTTGCACTTCATGAGCAAGCGCCCGATCAATGTCAACATTGACGCCAGCGCCGAAGCGCACGGCGGATCGGCCTATACCTCATCTGGTGATGATGGTAATAACGGCGGCGGGATAGGTGGCGCGATTGCGTCATTGCTCAAATTGGCCGTTGTCGCGGCGATCGCAGTGTTCGCGCTGAGTGCGTTTCTCAATCTCGCTTCCCAGAAAAGCGAAGCGCCAAAAGTGATCGTGAACATCCCGACACAAATCCCACAACCCGTGCCCAATGTGATCGTCCATGTCCCGACGCAGCAAGCGACGTGGTCAACGTGCCAAAGCAAGCGCCGCCAGTCGTCAATGTGCCGGTGTCCACCTCACCACTTGAGACCATCGGCTTGATCATCGGCGCTATGGCATCGGTCATCACCATCCTTGTGTCGATCAAAATGCTGAGGCTGCTTAAAGCACAAGACCAACCCACAGCGCAGCCGCAATATCCAGTTGAATACGAGCGCACGTCGTACGGCTGGAGGCCCAAGCCGCAAGCGCCCATCAAGGCCGATGACATTGCGCCGGGCCTGTTCAATCAGAAGGTGGAAAGAAAATGATGGCAAACCACGATGTCGATCAACGTCAACCGCTGCTGAATCAATGGGCCAGCGCCATCGATCGAGCCGCCCCAGTGGGTGCTTTGTCCAGTGACACCAAAGCAATCAGCATCAAGCGGATCGAATATATCGCCGGGCCGCGTGCTGGAGCGTTGGAGATTGACGCCGGTTTCGATGCGGGGCGGCTACTGCGGGCGTTGTCGGCCGATGACATGGCCCTCGCGCGTCAATTCGTGCCGTGGGTCTTTGTGGGTCAGCCGGCCGTCTACATGCAAGGGCGTTTCGTGCGCGTGGAGGCGGGTTGGAATGACGCCCTGGCACAGAAAATGATCAGCGTGAAACAATTGAACACACGCCCCAACGGATCAGGCCGTTGGGTGGCCGGAATGAACGAGCAAGGCCGGGCGGTGAATCTGCACCTGTCCGACAATGCGCCGCACTTTCTAGTAGCCGGCACGACCGGATCAGGCAAGTCGGTGTGCCTGCGATCGATGGTCACTCAACTGTCACAGCGTGGCGATCAGTTGGCGTTGATTGACGGCAAGTTTGGCGAGGGGTTGCGCAACCTTGACCACTTGCCGGGCGTGGTGGGGCCGCTGGCGGTGGACATCGAAACGGCGCGCGGGGCGCTGGCCTGGACGGTGGCCGAGATGGTGCGCCGTTATGAACAAGGCGAAACGGACGCGGTGCGGTTGGTCGTCGTGGTGGATGAAGTGCAAGAACTGATCGGTGACGCGTCCATCGCTGAGATGGTACGGCGCATCGCCGCGCAAGGCCGCGCGGCGCGTGTCTCGATCATCCTGGCAACCCAACATCCCACGACCAAAGCCCTGGGCGACGATGCGTCAATCAAGCGCAACGTCACTGGCCGGATCGCTTTGCGAGTAGCCGACTACAAAGCCTCAGAGGTGGCGATCGGGCAGGCCAGCCCGCGTGCCGACTGGCTGTTAGGAGCCGGTGATGCCTATGCCGTGGTGCCGGGTCAAGTGCAGCGGGTCCAGATTGCCTATTACGAGCGGCGCGAAATCGATCGGTTGTTGACGGCGCAGCCGACGATGAGTGAATGGCCGATGTTTGAAGCGGCCCGACTGGACACGCCCCAGCCCGGCACGTTTGGCGCGCGCGAATTGGCCGTGAGTCTGTTGTGCGCGGCAACCGGTGACGGACGCCCGACAATGATCAAGCGGTTGGCGATGAAAGACGGCGATCGAGCGCGCCGCCTGTATAAGTTGGGCCGCGAAATTCACGACGAACTAGAGACTGCGGGCGCGGCTGTCTGTCTGTCTGACGCAGATACACACACGGGCGCGGCGCTGTCTGACGCGGAATAAAGCCGGATCGGTGTGTGTGTCAGACAAGCAGACAGACAGACAACGAGCCCTCAAGCATGCTACGCAAAGGATCGACCCATGAAGCGCAACCAATACCTTGATGACATGGCGAAGTTTGTAGGATTGTTTGTGATCGCGGTAGTGATCGCCGGGATCGTGATCGCCCTGGTCTATGGCCTACTGGGGTATCTCTCTGACAATGGGCGGCGGCTGTTGGCAACCGGCTTGATCTTCACGGTGTTTGGCGCGTTTCTGCTGGGCCTGCAAGTCGGCAAGGCGCACGTGCGGGGCGTGGAACGCGGCCTTGATTTGAAGTTGGGCGCAAAGGAACGGGCGCAGGCGCGGCCAGTGGCAGCGCAACCCTCGGCGGCGCGCTTCGACGATCTGTTGCCCAAAGTCGAGCAGCGGGCGGTCATCGTGGCCCGTCAAGACGGCGATACGACCCCGATCGATCTGTAAAGTCGCCAACGATTGCGCCGGCGCAATCGCGGCTGTAGGATGATGAAGTTTCACCATTTGACATCAGGAGTCCATCATGGAACCCGAGAAACAAACTAAGTCTACGCAGCGCCAGCCATTCTTTGCGCGGCTGCGCGGGGGCTTAGAGTCCCTGCAGGATACCTCGCAGATCTTCGAGCGGGTGGTCATCGACAATCTTTCCGCCTTCACCCCGTGGCTGGCGCCGTTGATCCCGGCATATTTGACCTATACCCACATGGTCGGTTCTTTGTCTTACCCAACCTGGGTAGCCTTCATCGGCGCGTTGGTCGTCGAGTGTCTTGGTCTTACAGCCATCTATACGGCGATACAGTTCTGGGACTACAACGACGCCAAGGCGACCGAGAAGGAAAATCGCTTGGTGAGCATGGACGCAAAGGCGCGCAAGTCAGCCAAGCAGAAAAAGCAACGCAACGCTCCATTTCGGTGGGCGGCAGGCGCGATGGCGTTCTACATCGTCATCATCCTCACGGTCAACGCCGCGCTCGAAATGGAAGTGACGCAGGCAGGCTTCACGGTCAAGGTATTCGCCAATGCCCTGTTGAGTCTGTTGAGCGTGGTGGCTGGCCTGATCATCGCCTTGCGCGCGCAGCACCGACGCCGCCTTGAGAAATCTTCGCGGCGAAAAGAAACGAACGTAACGCAACCGCCAGCGCAAAATCCCGCAAATTTCGCGCAAGTTGAACGCAAGCCAATGCCAATTACGAAGGCCGAATTCTTACGCTTGTATGGCGCGCAGACGTCGGAAAAGGTAGCGCAGATTGCCGAGGCGCATGGCCTGAATGGGAATTTCGAGGAATGGCTTTCCTCATCCCGGCGCAGCGTGGCCGAACTGGCTGAGATGGTGAACGTCAAGCCACGGACAGCGCAGTATTGGGTGAATCCGCCAAAGGTTAAACAGGAGAGCATGCAATGAGCGAGAGGGGAGTTTTGTACCATAGGGTGTCCACTGACGAGCAGGCCGACAAAGGGTATAGCTTGCCCTCACAGAGGGACGCCTGTATGAAATATGCCCTTGAGCATGATTTTTCGATTGTTGGTGAGTTTAGCGATGACTATACCGGTACTGTTCCTCTTGAGCAGCGCCCAGAGGGGAAGAAAGCTTTCACGATGCTCAAGAATGGGCAGGCTGATGTACTGATTGTCTACACCATGGATCGTTTGGTCAGGCCGCCAGAGGATGGCGACGAGTGGGATACGCCGGTTCTCATTCGCGGGCTGGCTAAGTTGGGAAAAAAGATACACACGGTCAACCGGGGCGAATTGAAAACGGATTTTGCCAGCCTCTTGATTGCCATGTTAGACGCCAAGAGCGCCGGCGACGAGCGGCGCAAGATTATCGAACGCACCAGCCGCGGAAGATACACAAAGGCCAGAAATGGCAAGGTTGTCGCCGCTGGCTCTCCACCCTTTGGCTATAAGTTCAGCGGAGACAACATGGCAATCGATCCGACAGAGGCAGAGATTGTCCGCTTGATTTACCTTTGGTACATCGAGGAGCATCTGTCACTCCGGGCGATTACACGCCGACTCAATGAAGGTGGCTACAAGACGCGAGATGGAGCGAGTTGGCATCCTTATTCTGTAGTGCGTATTCTCAGTGCTGACCTGTATATTGGGAAGTACTACTACGGAGTTCCGCGCGGCCAGAACATCATGGTCAGCATTCCCAGAATCGTCTCTGACAGCGATCGTGAGGCGGCTGATCAGATTCGTGAATACAACAGCCTGATCGCAAAGCGCAATCGCAAGCGGACTTACCTGTTAAGCGGCATGGTGCGATGTGGTTGTGGCTTTGCTATGGTGCCAGAGAGGCGTTTTGACTATTGTTACTTCCGCTGCTCGCGTCGGGTGTCGTCCAAGAAGGGGCTAGAACCCTGCGGCGAGCATAGTGTGCGCATGGAGCGGGTGGAAGAGATTGTCTGGGAGTACATCTACAATCTCATGACCGACGACGGCTTCGAGGAAGCGTTGCGCGAGGCCCAGGAAGCGGAACAAGCCAAGCATGAACCGCAGTTGGCCGAAATTCGCGTGATTGACGCGATGCTCGCCGAGGTAGAAGATGAAGCGGAACAGCTGGCGTCTGTCGTCGGGTCAGCCATCGGGATCATGCGTGAAAAGATTCAGCGTGAGTGCAATGAGGTTTCCAAGCGATATGACCAGTTGAAGGCTCGCCGCGAGAAGCTGGCAAGGGAGGTGGATAGTACGATTGGGCTATCGCCAGACGACATCGCGACGCTCATCCAGTTCAAGGATCGCGTCTTTCGCGGCTTAGAGAATGCCACCGCAGAAGATAAACGCAAGTACTACGAAATCTTACAGGTTCGCCTGATGGTCAAAGATGGCAAGATTCAAGTGTCTTGCGTGATTGCGCCATCTTCCTCGGCACCTATTCAGTCAAGCTGTTCAGCAGCAGCGTAACGCCCCAGATGATCAGCAGCACCGGCAGAACCAGGCCCCAATTCCAATTGAACAGGAATGCGGCGGTGATCAGCAAGAACACACAACCGCTAATCAATGCGCCGCGCACCCGCCTGTTCAACCTGGCGGTCTGGCGATAGGTATTCCAGGCATCGGCAAACGATCCGAAGGCTGGGATAAGAATGAACAACGCCCACCAGTTGTTCAGAGAGAAGCCGCGCACGTTTTGCAGCAGGAAGATGACGCCCAGCACAATGAGGACGACGCCTCCTACCCAGGCGGTACCGTTGGATGCGCGTTGAGCGCGGCGCTCTTCCCGTCGGGCTTCACGGGCCGATCGGTGTGTGTCACGCCCTTCCCGATCGGCTGTCGGTGGAATAAGCGCCGGCGTATTAGCGGGCTTGTTGTTTTCGCCAGGTGATGGGGTTTGGTCGCTCATGGAATGACCTGTCCTTTCAAATTCATGGAAGACTTGCGTCACGTTTTGGCTTGCCGGATGGCGAAGGACTGTGAACCGTACATTCTTAATTCTATGCCCAATCGCCGTTGCAGGCAATAGCTGATCTCTGCCGCTGAGGTTTTCCTATCGCATACCAAGTTGAACGATCAATATGTCCTGCATCTGGCGACTGGCAATATTCGTACCGAAGAGAAGCACGTCACGCGTGCGTGGGAGTTGCTGCAGGCGGAATGCGGAAGATTGAGTGCGGCTATGTAGGACGACCTTCCGGTAAATCCCATGGGTGAGAACACCAGGATGCAGAGTGATTAAGATCGCTCTGCATCCTTTGTGGTTTCGGCGGAGGCGGTTGTTTCTGGTGAGGGCCTTGTTCGTTCACGTGGCGGAGCGTTCTTCCGCGCGCGCCGGCTGGCGATGGCGAGGATGATGATCACCACAACGAGCGGCGCGCCAAACAACAGCAGCTCGTCGAGGATGCCGACCTCGCCGTGCAGCAGCGGGATGAAGGCAGGTGAATGGAGCATGATGTGCATCACGCCTTGCGCATCCTTCGACTTCGCAGCGACAAAGCGCGCTGCTCCGCTCGGGATGCTTCCGTGATGTGGCGAGTATATCAGCCCTGTCAGCATGGGTCAAACCTTGTTCCGTGCATGGTAGAATAGCCCGCACCGCAGTTTACACAATACGCAGTACGTATCACGCTCTACGGAGGCTCCTTTGCATCATCACGATCATGCTCATGAATCACAACGACCGCCGCTTTCGCTGATAATTCTGGCCGTGCTTCTTTTGGTGGGGCTAGGTATTCTGGGGCGGTTGGTCGCGCCGCAAGTCCAGGCGCCGATCGATCCCAGCCAGGAGACGGCAGAAGCGCGGGTGATTGAAGTGATGGAAGAGGGTATAGTCGATCAGGGCGGAGTCAGGCAGCCGTATCAGAAACTGCGGCTGGAGATTCTCACCGGCCAGCGTGCCGGTCGTGCGGTAACTGTCGATTATGGCACGCAGAGTTTCGGATCGAGTGCGGTGCTCTATCGGCCCGATGATCATGTGCAGGTGATGCGCGTGGCGCGGGCCGATGGCGGCGATGCTTTCTTCATCACCGAACCCAATCGCTGGGGACCGTTGTTGACATTGTTGCTCATCTTCATCGTCGTCATCATCGCCGTCAGCCGCTGGAAAGGTGTGCGATCGCTGCTGGGCTTGTGCGTCAGCTTGTTCGTCATCACGCAGTTCATTCTGCCCTTGATTCTGGCCGGTTATCCGCCGATGCTGGTCAGCATCATCGGCGCGTTTGCGCTGCTGTCGATCACGCAGTATCTCATCTATGGCTGGTCGTTGAAGACGCACTCCGCTGTGTTGAGCATCCTTATCAGCCTGATCATTACCGGTGTGTTGGCGGTGATTTTTGTCGATGCCACGCGCTTGACGGGTTACGGTTCGGAGGAAGTGGGCTTCTTGCAGACTGCCGGCGTCCCGATCGATTCGCGCGGCTTGCTGCTGGCAGGCATTCTCATCGGCGCGTTGGGCGTGTTGGACGATGTCACGATCAGTCAGGCCTCGTCTGTGTTCGAGCTGTCTGCAGCCAATCCCGCTTTCGGTGCCCGCGAACTCTATCGGCGCGCCATGAACATCGGGCAAGATCACATCGCCTCTACCGTCAACACACTCGTACTGGCTTACGTCGGCGCGTCGCTGCCGCTGTTTTTGCTTTTTGCGATCTATCCGCAGCCATTTGGACAGATCATCAATCGCGAGTTTGTGACGGAAGAAGTGGTGCGGACGCTGGTCGGCAGCCTGGGACTGGTAACCGCCGTCCCCATCACGACCTTGCTGGCTGGTGTGCTGACGGGGCGCAAGTGGAACGTCTAGTTCATCTAGCCGCCCGCGCTGCGAATTCGGCGGCGATCTCACGTGCCTCGTTCGGAGTGCTGAGCTTACCCCAGCACAAGCCGTTCGGATCAACTGTGTGTACGCAAACGCTTCGCGTGTCAGGAGGTTAGTGGCCCGGGCTCCTACGCCCGAGTGATGGCGGCGTGTCCACTCGCTACGCTCGGGATGCTACGCGAGGAGCCGCCTCAGCTGACATGTTTTGCGTGCACACAATCAACTCGGGTCCCTGTAACCCGATGGTGTATAATCTCATTCGGGTTGGGAGAAGAGCAGTATGTCGATGATGTTTTTTGCCGACGAAGCGGAAGTACCACTGCCGCCACGTGAAGTGCGCATCACCGAGGCCGAGGCGCGGCCCGCGCCCGATGGCCGGCGCGTGGCGTTGCTCATTACGCTGACCCCTTTTCTGGAATACCCCAACCTCGAAGTGCTGCTGTATCGTCCCGATGGCGTTGAGGAACGCAGCCTGACCATTATCGGCACCATGGAACGTCGCCTGGCCCTGACCCTTCACGTGAAGCAACCCATGCCGGGCGAGTATCGTACCCAGATTGATCTCATTTACGAAGGCGATGTGCTGCAAACGCAGTTGGTGACATTCTCTCTGCCAGGACCGATCGGATAAATGGCGCTCGACGATCAGATTGACACCCTCTTGAAGACGGCGCGTACCATCGGGGTGGTGGGCCTGTCCGATAAATCGTGGCGGCCCAGCTACGATGTGGCGTCGTATATGCGATCGGTTGGTTACATCATCGTGCCGATCAACCCCCGCATCCATCAAGTCTTCGGGCTGAAGGCCTATCCCGATTTGATGGCCGCGGCCCGTGAACACCCGATCGAGATCGTCAACGTTTTTCGAAAAGCGGAATTCGTGCCGGAGATTCTGGAGCAAACGATGGCTATTCGGGCCACGGCCCTCTGGCTGCAATTGGGCATCATTCATCGCGAAGCCGCCCGCCAGGCTCATGCCGCCGGACTGATCGTCGTGATGGATCGCTGCATGAAAGTGGAGCATCGGCGCTGGCAGGAGAGCGAGAAGCGGCGCGCGTGAATGATCCCATGATTGTCAAGACGCTATGAGACGTACCTTCTTGTCTGACAAGTAGGTATGCCTGGCCCGTTGAGCACGTGAAGTCAAGTCCGTTGTTGGTATTCTCAACCATGTCGCCCGTCGAAACTGTCAAAGAAACCCCCAGCGAAGGCGTTGGGGGTTTTGTATCTCCGCCCGCGGTAACTTCTGCCGCGCCCGTTCAGGCCGAGCAACGATCATCTAGACTACGCTGGTTCGGTGATCCGGCTCTGGTCAAGCGCGTCTCGGCGCTGGCCTGGCCGGTCGTGTTGGAGCAGACATTGTTTGCCGTGGTCGGCCTCACCGATACCTACGTCGTCGGTCACCTTAGCGCCGAAGCGTTAGCGGCGGTAGGCCTCTCCAATCAAACCATCAATGTGATGGCGGCGGTGTTTGGCGCAGTAGCGACCGGTAGCCTGGCCGTAGTGGCCCGGCAGATTGGCGCGAAGGAGAAGGCAGAAGCCAGCCGCACGACGCAGCAATCGATCCTGACGGCGCTGACGATTGGCGCAGTCTTGACCATCGTGGCGCTGGTCTTTGCGCCACAGTTGATGCTGCTGTTGGGCGCCGATGCTGCGGTCGCCGCGGTTGGCGCTGAATACCTGCGCATTTCGGCGCTGACGTTCACACTGATGCCGGTCCTGTTTGTGGGCAATGCGATTTTGCGAGGCAGCGGCGACACGCGAACGCCGATGAAAGTCATGATCGTCGTGGTGGTGTTGAATGCCGGACTGGCGCTGTACCTCACGCGCGGCGCGCCCGACATGGGGTCCAACGGCCCGGCGGCCGCCTCGATGATCGCCCGCGGTCTCGGCGGCCTGTTGGTGTTGGGGGCGTTGTGGCGCGGTCGGAGCGGAGTGAGATTGCCGCACGAATGGCCGCGCGTCCACTGGGCGGTGATCAAGCGCGTGCTGAAAATCGGACTGCCGGCTGGTCTGGAGCAGCTGTTGTTGCAGGGAGCGCTGGTGGCGATGACGATCACTATCACTAGCCTGGGCACGGCCGCATACGCTGCGCATCAGGTGGGCTTGAACATCATGTCGATGTCGTATCTGCCGGGCTGGGGTCTGGCCGTGGCGGCGACCACGCTGGTAGGCCAGTTTCTAGGCGCGCGGGAACCGGAAAAATCGAAGGCCAGTGGTTACATCTCGTTCAAACTGGCGCTCGTCGTCATGACCATCGGCGGTGTGCTGCTGTTTGTTTTTGCCGAGCCGTTGATGCGCGTCTTTGTGCCGGAAGACGCGGCGGTGATCGCCTATGGCGTTGGCGTGATTCATCTCGCGGCGCTGATTCAACCCCTCATGGCGGCGTCCTTCGTGTTCTCCGGCAGTTTGCGCGGTGCGGGCGATACCCGTACCACGCTCTTCATCACCGTCGGCGCCATCTGGATCACCCGCGTGCCGCTGGCTTACATGCTGACACGCGCCTTCGATCTCAATGGTGCGTGGCTGGCTGTCGGTACGGACTTCGGCGTGCGCGCCTGTCTTTTCTGGCTGCGCTTCCGCAGCGGCAAGTGGCAGACGATTAAAGTATGATATACTCACTAAGGCCAAGTTTTTACCCATAAGGAATCTCTGCGTTGAACAAGCATCTGCGGATTGTCATCGTCGACGATCATGAAGTCGTGCGGCTAGGGTTGCGCGCGCTGCTCGATCGGCATCCGGGCTTCACCGTGGTAGACGAGGCCAGCAATGCCAAAGAGGCGGTGCAAAAAGCCCTGCAGCATCATCCCGAAGTCGTAGTGATGGACATTCGGTTGCCCGGCGGCAGCGGTATCGACGCCTGCCGCGAAATTGTGGCGCAGGCCTCCGACATCAAAGTCATCATGTTAACGTCATTTGCCGAGGATGACATGCTCTTCGAGGCGATTGCGGCCGGCGCAGCGGGCTACGTATTGAAGCAGATCGGCGGCGACGATCTGGTGCGCGCCATCGAAGCGGTGGGGCGCGGCGAGGCGCTGCTCGATTCGGCGTTGACGCAGCGCGTGTTCGCCCGCGTGCGCGAGGCGCAGCGCAAAGACGAGCAATCGGCCTTTAGCCAACTCACCGAGCAGGAAATGCGCGTGCTGGGCCTGGTCGCGGAAGGCAAGACCAATCGCGAGATTGCCCAGCAATTATTCCTGGGTGAAGGCACGGTGCGCAACTACGTCAGCAGCATCCTCAGCAAACTGGCCTTGACCAATCGCGCGGAAGCGGCGGCCTACGCCGTGCAGCACAACATCCGCGCCTACCTGACCGAGAATTGAAGGCAAGGGAACAGGTAGACAAGTAGACAAGAAAACTTCCGCTGTGCGGCGAATGCTAGCGGAAGTTTTTCTTTGTCCGTTGTTCATTGATCTTTGTTAATTGTTAATTGTCCGATCATGCTCCACGGTCCCGTCTTCTCGATCTTGACCTGCGCCAGTTGCCCGCGCCGATTGGTGCCAGCATCTTCAAAGAAGACCAGCTTATTGGTTCGGGTGCGCCCGCGCCACTTGCCCTTGTGCTTGTCTTCCACCAGCACTTCCACCATTTGGCCTTGATAGCGCCGGTTGATCCCGTCTGAGATGCGCTCGTGCTGATGATTCAATTCGCGCCAGCGGCGTTCCTTCTCTTCTTCAGGCACGTTGTCGACCAGGGTCCGATCGGCCACCGTGCCCGGCCGGGTGGAATACTTCGCCAGGTGCGCCACGTCGAGCTTGAGTTCTTCCAGTAGATCGTAAGTCGCCTGGAACTGCGCTTCCGTTTCACCCGGAAAACCGACGATGATGTCGGTCGCGATCGAGGTGTCGGGAATCTTCGATCGAATCTTTTCGATCAAGCAGCGGTAATCGTCGGCGGTATAGCCGCGCTTCATGTTGCGAAGGACGTCATCGTCGCCCGCCTGCACCGGCACTTCAATATGCTCGCAGACTTTCGGTAGTTCGGCCACCGTGTCCAGCAATTTGTCATTCATCCAATTGGGATGCGACGTGAGAAAGCGAATCCGCTCGATGCCGTCGATACCGTTGATCACGCGCAGCAGATCAGAAAGATCGAGGCCGTCGGCAAAATCCTTGCCGTAGCGATCGACGATCTGGCCCAGCAGCGTCACTTCTTTCACGCCCTGTTCGGCCAGCGATCGCACTTCCTGCGCGATCTGGCCGATGGGGCGGCTGCGCTCAACGCCGCGGCGATAGGGAATGATGCAGAAGGTACACGCGTGGGAGCAGCCATACACGATCGGGACGTGGGCCGCCACCAGCGCGCCGCGTTCGTGCGCGGGCAATAAGATGTCGCCATCTTGAATGGCATGACGGTGGCGCGTCTCTTCTTCCATCAGCGCAAACGATTCGCGCTGGCGCATGAAATTGACCAGCGGCGCAGTCTCCGAGGGGGGCATGAACACATCGACCCATGGGAACTGCTTCTTCAACGTGCCGTTGCCCTTGACGCCGACCATGCAGCCCATGACGGTGATGATCGTATTGGGCCGCTTCTCCTTGATGGGCTTGAGGGTGGTGATGTAACTGTAGGCTTTGTCTTCGGCGCTCTGGCGCACGACGCACGTATCCAGCACGATGATATCGGCATCGCGGGCGTGATCAGTATACGTCAGGCCGATCTTTTCGAGTTCGGACCCGACGCGTTGCGCATCGGCTTCGTTCATCTGGCAGCCGAAGACGTGCAAGTGGTACTTCATCAAGACTCCATAAATCGTGATCCGTACAACGTGATGCGTAAAGCATAAGGGGATTGGCCCCTGGCTGGGGTGATTTTACC
>CAVPJB010000014.1:0-249911 GCA_963705135.1 uncultured delta proteobacterium | reverse complement strand
AAAAAAACCAGAAAAACACGGCCTGATGATCCAGGTGCCGTGTTCCTCTGGTTAGCCCTGATGGCCTGCTGGGACTGGGTCGCAGCTTTATCTGGTCCGGAGAAAACTCTTTACTAAATTACTCCAGCCGATCTCCGGAAAGTGTCCGAAGACATCGTCCACCACGGAGCCGCCGTCAGGCAAAGTAACTCCCGCCTTCGATTCCAACATCCCCAGCAGGCGATGGGATTCATAATGTATCCAGGCCAGGTTTTTCTCCCCGAAGAGGAGCTTTTCCAGGTTGGGTTTGAGCTGGGTGGGCGTCACCACAAACAGCCAGCCCTCTTCATAGGGATAGTCGTGCATTACCCGGGGATGCTTGCGTACTTCCGGGTTCACCGCTTCAATGATCCCGTCCACCGGCGCCAGCACCGCCGCTTTTTGCCCTTGCCGGGCCAGGTCCATACCCGTGGCGTTTTGGGTGAAAACCTCACCGATCTTGGGTAGCCTCAATTCATCCGCCGGTCCCAGTACCTTTTGCGAAAAATCATCCAAGCCGATGCGCAGGCGCCCGCCGCTCTCCATGGCCGTCCAGGTGTGGCCTTTGTGGAGGAAGGCGCTGGTGGGTACGGCGATGCCGAAAACCTCCTGCAGTTGAGGCCGGGCCGGGGCGGCAAACATTTCGAACTGGTCTTCCAGCATCTGGTCAAAGGGACACTTGAAGCAGTCGTAGTTATTGCCGCAAAAATAGACCGGCACCCTGTGGGTGAGCATGTGGCGGCACTGCTGGTTCAAACCCGAACGCTGCCGCATCTTGTCCTGCCAGGGGATGATCTTACCCTTTTTGCCCCGTGGTGTCTGGCCGGCTTTCAGGAGGGCGAGATTTGCTGTCCGCCGTCTGCTTCATGGACCGGTCGAACTTGCAGGTATTGCAGTCGTAGTTATTGTCACATATTTTATAATCAATGACGCCGGCCTCCATCCAGACGCAATGTTTCTTTTGGTCAAGTTCTTTCGGTATCATCTTCCTCTCCTTCCTTTATAAGCTTAGCAATGAATCGTTTCAAAACCCTGGGCGGCAAGACTTACTTGGAGCGATTGCCAAAGTTCCTTTCTTTATGTTCCCGTCTCCCCTCGAGGGGAGACGGTCAGGGGTGACATTACTTTTGGCAACCACTATATCTCACTCTCCACCCTGCCCCCGCCTTCCGGTCCCCCGGGTTTAGCCCCTTTTCCGCCAATTCTTGGTCAGGTCTTTCAAGAGAAATTCCTGCACCAGCCGCCGCCAGCCCATTTTGGGAAAATGGCCGTACACGTCGTCGATGATGGCCCCACCGTCCGGGAGGGTGGCTCCGACGGTGGTATCCATCAGGCTCAATAACCGATGGGACTCTTGATCGATCCAGGCGGCGTTGATTTCCCCGGAATACAGGCTATCCAGATTGTGGTTGAGATTCGTGGGCTTGACCAAAAACAGCCAACCTTCACCATACGGGTCGTCGTGGACCAGACCGGGTTGCTGCTGCACCTTGGAGTTAATTGCCTCGATGACACCATCCACCGGCGCCAGAACCTTGGCCTTGTGACCCTGCCTGACCAGCGCCATGCAAACATGATCCTGATAATACACCCGGCCAATTTCCGGTAACTCAACCTCTTCGGCCGGACCTAAAATCTTCTGGGAAAAGTCATCCATTCCCACCCGCACCTGGCCGGTATCTTCAAGCACCGCCCAGGTGTGACCCCGGTGCAAATAATATGTAGAAGTCGGCACTTTAAAACCAAATACTTCCACCACTTTAGACAGAGCCGGCGGGACTGCAACCCTTGCCTGACTTTTCTGTGGAGAAACGTCCATCTTCATGACCAGAACCTCCGTTATAATGTTTCACTTTTGAAATCATGACTAGAACTTATCGTTGTCTTACATTGATGCAATTAAGATGCCAAATATTGAATATACTATAACATATTGATATATTTATATATAATTAGCAAATAGGCCTGGTCTGTAAAAACAACGGTCCAGCCCAACTTCTTCCTCGTGTTGATTAATACCACAAGGCTTTCTTGATGAAGGATAACTGCTTAGAATAATTAACTAATTATGTGATGAAAAATTAGACACTATCGTTTGCAGGGATGTTGCAGAAATAGACAGAAGCGTTACCGGAAGGAGTCGGCACCTATTTAGTTCTCATCCGGAAACAATGATTGGAATTAATGAAGTTTCTGATGTGAAAACGAGATATTTTCTGCAAAGTCAAGGAAATCAAGACGGGGATGGTTCTGCGGGCAGGGGATTGGCGGTGGCCTCTTGATCGCTGAAGACGGGAAGGACAAAGTAAAAATCATTGCCATCCGGGGATGGATCGACCCCTACCTGACCGCCGTGGGTTTCCACTACGTTGCGGATAAAGTAGAGGCCCCGGCCCGTGCCCACCTCGCCTTCGATATTACTGCCGCGATAGCCTTCCTCGAAGATAAGTTCCAGGTCTCGAGGTGGGATATGAGAGCCTGAGCTAAAAACATTAAAGCGCACGCCGTCTTTGCCCGGTCCGAAAAAATCGGGAATCAACCGGCGCCCATAGGACAGATATTTTCGGCCCCAGGGAGAGGGTCGGGTATATTTGACGGCGTTGGAGAAGAGATTGGCGTAAACCTGGGAAATCAAACCCTTGTCCACCATTAAGGTAAAATCCTCTTCGGGCACTCCGCCCAGGCTCTCATCAATCTCTATCCCCCGCTCCCGAAGTTTGGGCAAATGCAGCTCCAGTTGGGGTTGAATGATCTCACTGCGCACATTGCATTTCCGCTTCCGCAGCACCAGGTGCCCTTTCTGGAAGTGGCCGGGCCGAAACAGAGATTCTAAAAAGAGGCTGACGCCCCGATATTGTTTATCAAAAATTTGGCAATCCACTTCGATACCCAGGGCTAATTCCCGCACTGCAGCCAAAAATTCCGGGCAGGCAGTGGTTGTCTCGGGTGGGTTGTCTACCAGGGCGTGCAGCCCTTCAATCTTCTTTTTAACGTGCCGCAAATAGAGGCTTAAGGAGATATTCGGGATGATCACATTGTGTTCGATATCCCCCACCAGGCTGTTGATAAACCGGATATGCTGAATATTTTGGGAGGTGATGATTTTATTATGGAGGGTATATCCCAGGCGGTTGGCATATTTTTCAAAGAAAAATTTATCGCTTTCGTTCAAACCACTGGCCGGGAAAATCTCCAGCATGCCGATAACCTGGTCTTTGGCGAAAAAAGGGAGGCGGTCCACCAAAAGGCGGTTGCCCCGCACCGGGATCACCCAGGAGTTATTGATCCCATAAGCGCTATTCGACAGGCAGACTTCTTCAGGCGCCGGCACCTTCTGAGACTGGAACCCGTCCAGACTGCCACACACATAGTCCAGGCAGCCCAAACCGCTGCACGTGAGAAAGAGCCGACTGTCCAAGCCGAAAAATTCTTTGATGACGGTAACACAGACGCGAAAAAGATTCTCTAAGGTTTCGTATTCTTGGGCCAGGTCAAAGAAGGTTTTGATGGCGTCGTCCTTGAGAGAGCCGAAATTATATTCCTTATAATTGCTTTTCTTTTCTAGAATGCGTTTCCGCACCACTTCCATGTCAACAGGATAGGTCATACATTGCCCGAGTTTTCTTTATGCGTCTGCCAGGATTGAGCTGATTAAGAGTATTTTCAGTATACCCAAAAAAAGTAAAAATTCTAATAAAAATTTGGTTGAATGAATATTTAACAATCAGGATCAGGTGAGGAGTGGTCGTCTAACCTGCCTCCTTCCTGAACGTGACGCTAACCAGAAAGAGGACATCTAAAGAGCAAAACTATGGCGTCAGACAAGAACAACGATCAGCCTCGAGCATACTGCTGGAGGCCCATTTCATAAAGATCATTGCCCCGACAGTCATTAATGACAATGGTAGGTAAATCTTCGACCACCAAACGACGGATGGCTTCCGGGCCCAAATCCTCGTAAGCGACGATCTCGGCGGCTTTGATGGATTGAGATATAAGCGCCCCGGCGCCGCCGATGGCCCCTAAATAAACCGCTTTGTTGGCTATCATGGCGTCTATGACTTCCCGGGAGCGTCTGCCTTTGCCGATCATGGCTTTAAGCCCCAAGCGAAGCAGGTGGGGCGCATACGGGTCCATGCGATAGCTCGTAGTAGGCCCGGCCGCACCGATGACCCGGCCAGGGCGGGCGGGACTTGGTCCCACGTAAAACATCACTTGTCCCTGAAGATCCATGGGCAAGGGCTGCCCGGCGTCCAACAGGTCGATCAGACGTTTATGAGCCGCATCCCGGGCGGTATAAATAACGCCGTTGACCAGAACGGTGTCCCCCACTTCCAAACTTTCCACAACCTGGTCGGTAAGGGGGGTGGTCAATTGTATGGTGCGAGACATAGCTAGAAGGCTCCTTATAAGATCACTTCTTTATGGCGGCTGGCGTGGCATTGGAGATTGATGGCCAACGGCAGGCTGGCGATGTGACACGGCATCATATTAAGGTGGACGGCCAAAGCAGTAAGGCGGCCTCCCAGACCGGCCGGGCCTATGCCGATATTATTGACCAGGGTCAGGAATTCCTCTTCCAGGGCAGCCAATTCCGGATCCGGGTTTTTGGTTCCCACTTCCCGAAGCAAGGCTTTTTTGGCCAACAGGGCCGCCTGTTCGAAGGTGCCGCCGATGCCGATGCCCACGATGACGGGGGGACAGGCATTGGCGCCGGCTTCACGCAGGGTTTCCACAATCTTCTCTTTGATGCCGGCCAGGCCGGCAGCCGGCCGCAACATGTGCACCCGGCTCATATTTTCACTACCGCCACCTTTAGTGACCACCATGAGTTTGAGGCGGTCGCCCGGCACCAAAGTGGTATAGATCACGGCCGGGGTGTTGTCTCCGGTGTTTTTCCTGGTCAGAGGATTGCACATGGATTTGCGCAGATAGCCTTCCTCATAACCCTGGCGGACCCCTTCCTGAATGGCCTCATTCAGATCGCCGCCCACCAGATGGACCTCCTGACCCAGTTCGATAAAAACTACGGCCAGACCGCAATCCTGACAGATGGGAATCGTCTCGTCCCGGGCTATGCGGGCATTTTCCAGGAGTAGCCGAAAAACCTCCCGGCCGGCCGGGGATTCTTCTTCCTTGAGACCGCGTTCAAAGGCGAGCACCATATCTTCGCCCAGTTGATAGTTAGCATCCATGGCCGCTTGCTTCACGGCCGCAGTGATCTTTTGAACGTTGATTTCTCTCATATCATTATTCCATTTTCAGGCACGTGGAAAAGGCTGCCACAATCAGCTTTTTGGTGGAATATGGGCTTTTTGTTTTTGCTGAGAGCTGAAAAGCTGACCACTTCCAGCCTGCTAAGCTATTCTCCTAAATCCCGTTTAAAAAAATTCTTTTTTGCAGTCGGCGTCGGCTTGGCTGGCGGTTCCTCCTCCTCATCATCGTCGTCGTCGGAGGCTTCATAATCCACATGGCGCTGCTGGGTCCCAGCAAAAAGCGTAGCTGGCAGTTCCGGGAATTCTTCCACCGGCTGGTTTTTCAGGGCTTCCTGCATGAACTTGATGAAAATGGGCGCCGCCGCTTGCCCACCTGTTTCTTTGCCTCCCAAGGTGCGCTCGTCATCCATTCCTATCCAGACTCCGGCCGTGACCGAGGGCGTAAAGCCAATAAACCAGGCGTCCCGGTGGTTATTGGTGGTGCCGGTTTTGCCGCCCATGGGCCGTTTCAGGACCAGGACTCTGGTGCCGGTGCCCCGCCGCACCACCCCGGTGAGCAATTCAGTCATGATCTTGCCTGTCCGGGGGCTCATCACCTGTCGCAGTTGGGGCTGCTCCTGCTCCAATATTCGCCCGTCCCGATCCTCCAGCCGTTCGATGACGATGGAGTTGGCTAACTGCCCCTCATTGGGAAAGCAGGAATAGGCCCGGGTAAGCTCCAACAGTGTGACCTCGGAAGACCCCAGGGCCGAGGAATAATTCGGATAGATCTCGGTTGTGAGACCCAAGGCCTTGGCCATATTAATGACCGGCGGCAGGCCAATGCTGACCAACAGCCGGACCGCAGGCAGATTCCGGGACTGGGCCAGGGCGGAGGCCAGACTCATGGGGCCGTAGTACGTGTCGTCGTAGTTTCTGGGGGTCCATGGCTCTCCGCCGCGGCCCCCCGGCAAGGAAATGGGCTCATCCTGCAGTGTGGATTGGGGACCGTAGCCCTTTTCCACAGCGGCGGCATAGATTACGGGCTTGAAGGCTGACCCCGGCTGCCGCTTGGCCTGAATGGCCCGATTGAAGACACTGTCCCGGTAATCCTTGCCTCCCATGATAACCCGCACCTTGCCGGTGCGGTTCTCTAAATACACTAGCGCGCCCTGGGCCATGGGGTCCGGATCGACACTTACCTGCCACTGATAGCGGCCGGTGGCCCGATCCAGGAGTCGAACCTGAATGACATCTCCCAGACGCAACCGGGAAACAATCTGCTTCGTCCCTGCAACCAATTCCTTATCAATCGGGGCTGCACCTTTCACCAACACCCCGTAATCATTGCCAAAGCGGACCACCAGACTGTTCTGTCCTTTTTCCGGCTGCACCACCACGGCGGTCTGCAGTTGCCCCTTCAGGGGTGGGTGCTTCTGCTGATAATTTAGCTGGTGCTGACAAAAAGGTTCAATCTCTTTGGCAGTCAACTGCTTCAACGGTCCCCGGAACCCATGCCGTTGATACAGTTCCTTGAGACCATACTGGATGGCCTGCCGGGCGGCTTTATGGAGCTCGATATCAGCCGCGGTGTATACCCGAAAGCCGGCGTTATACAACGGGTCCCGGCCATATCTTTCCTCTAGAAGCTGGCGCACATAGTCGACGTAATAGCCCACATCATCGAAGCGTTCCGTACGGGAAGTTTGGAAGGTCAGGGATTGATTCAAGGCCTGCTGGGCTTCCGCCACGCTGACAAAACCTGCCTCCACCATGCGGTTGAGGACATAAGCCTGACGTTCCTTGGCCCGCACGGGGTTACTGGTGGGGGCATAACGGCTGGGAGCCTTGGGCAGGCCAGCCAGCATGGCCCCTTCGGCCAGATTCAGGTCTTCCACATGTTTGCCGTAGTATTCCTGGGCTGCCGCCTCCACCCCGTAGGCGCCGTTGCCCAGATAAATATGGTTGAGATAAAGAAGAAGGACCTCCTCTTTGCTTAGGAAGTTGTCTATCCGATAGGCCAGGACGGCTTCTCGAATTTTGCGGGTAAAACTCTTTTCGGAGGTCAACAGGATGCTTTTCACCACCTGTTGGGTGATCGTGCTGCCTCCCTGGACAATCTCCCCGGCTTTGACATTCTCGATAAAAGCCCGGGCGATCCCCAATAAGTCAACCCCCGGATGTTCAAAAAAACGGGCGTCCTCAGCGGCCAGAAAAGCCAGGATGAGCTGCCGGGGCAGCCGGCTGTAGGGGACGATGATGCGCCTCTCGGTAAAAAATTCACCGATGAGTTGGCCGTTCCGGGCATAGATGCGGGTGATCAGGTTGGGCCGGAAATCCCTGATCAAGGTGTAATCGGGAAGATCGCGGCTGAAGTGGTAATATCCATAATAAGCCGCTCCCCCTGCAGCCGCCAGACCCACAATGAACAAGATCAGAAACAGGCGGGCAATAACCCGTCCCCAAGACCGGCGTTGTGGCGGTCGTTGGGGGGAATGCGGTTTTCTGTTTGCCTTGGGCTTACTTCGGTTGCTATAGGTAGGCATAAGTTCTACGTCTCTGGTTAAAAATAATTGTCTGCTCACGGCCCTTCAAATCAAAACTGGCCGTTAGCTCATCTACTTGGATTTAAAGTATAATAATTAAAAGTCCCATTGCAAGTCTAACATCGACTTACAAACCTGGTAAAATTAACTTCATCAAATTTTTTTTAAAAAATTCCTTTTATAGCTTGTCTTTTTTGCAACCAGTGGTCAGTTGGTCGTGCCAAATGAAAATAAATCATCTCGGGATGGAGGAAGCGCCATGGCACAAGCAACCATCCATCAATGATAGACGCATATTGTCAGGGAACCACAAACAGAAAAATTATATTCTATTGGAAGCCTAGGTAACTAGAAAGTATTTTTACTGCTGCGCCTTGCGATATGGGTGCTTGGCCTTGCCTCTCCGGCCCAAGCAGTCACAATGAACAAAACTGCCTGATATCATAGCCTTTAAAGATATTACCGGCAACGGCTTGGGCGACCAGGACTATAACGATTTCGTCTTCCAAGTAGTCCCCACCCTCATACCCGAAAGCCTGCTGCTGCTCGGCATTGGCCTGATGGGTTTACTAGGTCTCTCGCGCAAAATGGTTGCCTAAAACCCCCGCGTACCTTTCAACCCACACCCTCCCCACCTCTGCCACAGGCGGGTAGTTTTTTACTTCCGTGCAGCAACAGGCCGCTATGAATCATCATTTCATTATCGCCAAGAGGGCCTCATTGAGATAGCTCCGGTTCCTGCCCCTTCCTGCTAACTGCCGAATTTTTCTCCCACTTGGGGATCTTTGGCCTGGATGAACTCCTCGGCCTTCACCTTGCCCAGATCCTTGGTGCGAAGACGGCTCATGACTACAGCACCCTCCTTTACCGCTACCTTGAGGCCTTTGGGCGAGACCTCCAGAATTTCACCTGGGGCAGCACTGTGGGCTTGGGGTACAAAGGCGGCATTAAAAAACTTCACCGTCTCCCCCCGGAAGGTGGTGGTGGCCCCGGGCTGGGGGTCGCAGCCCCGGATGAAGTTATAGACCGCCCGCCCCGGCTGCTCCCAGTTGAGGCCGGCCACCTTTTCATCGCAAGGGGGCTCGTAGGTGGCCCGGGAATGGTCCTGGGGGATCCGGGGGGCTTTACCTGCAGCAATGAGGTCAACCGCTTCCACCAAGGCCTCCACCCCCAGGGGATAGAGTTTGTTGAAGTAAACCGCGCCCGTGGTTTCATCCGGGCCGATGTCCACCTCCTTCTGCAAGAGGATGTCACCGGTGTCAATGCCCTCGTCCACCCAAAATATGGTCAAGCCGGTTCTAATATCTCCGTCGATCACGGCCCAGTTGATGGCCGAGGCCCCCCGGTGTTTGGGCAGGATGGATGGATGGTAGCAGATACTTCCCAGCCGGGGGAGTTCCAAAACCCGGCCGGGGACGATATCCGTCACAAAAGCCAGGATAGCCAGATCCGGGGTCAGCTTTTTCATCTGCTCATAGGCCTCCGGGTCCTTCATCCGCTTGGGCTGAAACACCGGCGTGCCCGCTTCTAAAGCCGCTTCCTTGAGAGGGTCCACCTTGCCCTTGGGCGAGTCGGGTGGACAGAAGACACCCACAAGGTCATAACGGGGCTGCAAAGCCTTGAACACATCCGCGCCAAAGACCGCCTGGCCGAGCAATGCCATACGCATAGCTACCCTCCATGTAAGTGGTCGGTGGTGAAAGGTTAGTTATTGATCCTTATATCACGTCTTTAATGGTGATGCCCATGGTCATTATGCGTCGGTGCCGGCTGCGTAGTTGAGGCGTAGAGGGCTACGGCCGCGGCCGCCAGCACCGCCCCCACAGTGACAAGCCAGTTAAAATTAAGAATTGCCACCCCAAAAAGGCAAAAGACCACTATGACCAAAACGGCCTGTTTGGCTCGGTAGTTTTCCGGTGCGTTCATTGCTGTTTACCTCCGACAGGTTAATGTATCATCTTGATAAGAAGTTTAATGTAATTCCCTATGGTTATCAGCTACAGGCACTCATGGCTGCCTCAAGTCGCTGCTGTACTTCCACCTCACCCAAAATCTCCATGATCTCGAACAATCCGGGACTGGCGGTTCGACCCGTTAAAGCCAGTCGTACCGCCTGGGCGATCTCCTTCATCTTCAGCCCCGATTCCTGCTGAATTTCCTTAAAACACTGATTTACCGCCTCCTCGGTCAAGACGGGCAACGCCGCCAAACGGGCGCTGACGGTCCTTATGACCGGCTGGATCTGGACCGTAAGGAACTTTTTGGCGGCTTTCTCCTCGTAGGGCCGGGGATCATGAAAATAAAACCGGGCCTGCTCAGCCATGTCCGCCAGCGTGTGGGACCGGGGTTGCAGAGTTCGGGCCACTTTGGCCAGATACACCAGATCGGCTGCCTGAATGTCAATTTTCTGCAAAAATTCCTGCAGCAGCGGGGCTAGCTCTGCGGCCGGCGTCTCCCGCAGGTAATGTCCATTGAGCCAGGACAGCTTGTCGGTGTCGAAGATACTGGCGGCCTTGCCCACATGGTCCAGCGAAAAAAAGCGGATCAATTCCTCCTGGCTGAAAATCTCCTGGTCGCCGTGGGACCAGCCCAGGCGGGCCAGGAAATTTACCATGGCCCCCGGCAGGTAGCCCATAGAACGGTAATCCAGGACCGAGGGGGCGCCGTGCCGTTTGGAAAGCTTGGCCCGGTCCGGTCCCAGGATCATGGGAATGTGGGCAAACTGCGGCAACGTTGCCCCCAGGGCCTCATAGATCAGGAGTTGCCTGGGAGTATTGGGGATGTGGTCATCCCCCCGGATGACATGGGTAATCTCCATGGTAATGTCATCCACCACTACCGCGAAATTGTAGGTGGGAACGCCATCGGCCCGTACCGATGACCAGGTCGTCCAGTTCAGAGTTGTTAAAAGCGATGGCGCCTTTGGTAAGGTCGTGCCAGTGGGTGACACCCTCTAAGGGGCCGCGAAAGCGGAGGGCAGTGTCTGGCCCGGCTTTCAGACCGCGCTCCCGGCAACGGCCGTTATAGCGGGGTTTATCTCCCTTGGCCTTGGCTTCCTCCCGCTGTTTTTCCAGTTCCTCGGGAGGGCAGTTGCAATAATAGGCCGCGCCTCGGGCTAAAAGTTCTTGGGCGAAAAAACTATATGTATCCAGGCGCTCGCTTTGGCGGTAAGGGCCTTCATCCCAGTCCAGCCCCAGCCACTGGAGACTGCCGATAATGTCGTCCTCATAGATTTTTTGGGAGCGCTCCACATCCGTGTCTTCGATCCTGAGAATGAAGGTGGCCTGGTGATGCCGGGCATAGAGCCAGTTGAAGAGGGCGGTGCGGGCGCCGCCGATATGGAAATAGCCCGTGGGACTGGGTGAAAACCGGGTGCGTCGGACAGCCATGCCAAAAACTTCCTTTAATCACAATTTTTTTAGTTATACCACATACCGAACAAGGGATGAAAAGGTTAATTTAATCGTCTCCGATTTTGGTTGTGGAGAAAAAAATTACTGTTTTTATTTGATTAGGAGCATGATATAAAAAACCAAGTACATCAGGTTATAAACAAGCCCACCTATAGCTTACCGTCAATGCAAGGATTTCATTTTTAACTCTTGGCCTGGGTCCAAGGCGGAACAGGTATTGTTGCTTAGCCATGGGAATAAGAGTGTCTTCTATCTGTTTAAGCCTAGTCTTAGGGATCTGCTTTCTCTTGACCGCTGGCCTTTTTCAACCTGGGGAAACAAGCGCTGCCGATACCATTGTCAATATCCATCTTTTTTGGACCCAGGGCTGCCACCATTGCCGCCTGGAAAAGGAGTTCTTAGCAAAATTAACGGCCAAATACCCCCAGGTCAGACTGCATGCTTACGAAATCAGCGGCAGCCCGGAAAACCAGGAACTCCTCCAGAAAGTGGCCGACCGATTACAGGTTAGCGTGTCCGGAGTACCGTTTACGGTGGTGGGCGATCAGTATTTCATCGGCTGGCTGGATGAACCCACCACCGGCGCCGCCATCGCCGCAGCCGTGCAGGGTTATCTTGCCGGCCCCTACCTGGACCTGGTTGATAGTCTGGCCGACCCCAAAACCGGCCATGCCTCCCCGGTCGATAAGGCTCTTCCGGTAACCATCACCTTGCCTGTCTTTGGCGAAATCCCCACCCGGGACGTCTCCCTGCCCCTGTTCACCATCATGATGGGAGCCGTGGACGGCTTTAACCCCTGCGCCATGTGGGTTCTGGTCTTTCTCATCGGCTTGCTCTTAGGCCTGGAGGACCGCCGGCGCATGTGGATCCTGGGCAGTACCTTCATCGCGGTGTCCGCCGGGATCTATTTTCTCTTCATGACCGCCTGGCTTAATCTTTTAATGTTCCTTGGCTTTATCTTATGGGTTCGACTGCTAGTGGGCGTTGTGGCTCTGGCGGCCGGCTATTACAATCTCAAGGAATATTTTTTGAATCAACCCGGGGTCTGCAAGGTCACCAGCAACCACCGACGCCAACGAATCTTCCAGAAATTAAAAGATGTCACTCAGCAGCAAAAATTCTGGCTGGCCTTGGGCGGCATCATCATGCTGGCCTTTGTGGTGAACCTGGTGGAATTAATCTGCTCTGCCAGCCTGCCGGTGGTATATCTCCAGGTGCTGACGCTCAATCAACTGCCTTCCTGGCAATATTATCTCTATATCTTCCTCTATATCTTTATCTTCATGTTCGATGACCTCATCGTTTTCATCGCCGCCATGACCACCCTCCAGGTCACCGGTCTTACCGGCAAATACAGCCGCCTCTCCCATCTTTTCGGCGGCGTCGCCATGCTGGCCGTCGGCCTCCTTATCATCTTCAAACCCGAATGGCTGATGTTTGGATAATAGGCCATATGTTCATTATCCTTGTTGACCGATTGCAATAAAAATATTATATTATTTTTCATTATACCGTTTGCCCAAAGTTTTTCCCTTTATTTTACCCTCTCTCCCGAGGGGAAAGATTCAGGGTGAGGGGTACATCAGATCGTATTTTTGACAACAACTGCAGGAACAAGATTGCCAAATTAACTTGACCGATATCTTAAGGAGGCCGGCATGATCGGAACTACCAAAAAGCCCCTCGAAGAAATTCTCCAGGCCTTGGAGGGTTATGAAAAAATCGCCGTCGTCGGCTGCGACGGCTGCGCCAAAGTCTGCGCCACCGGCGGCTTGGACCAGGTGAAAGAAATGGCTCAAGACCTCAAGAGCAAAGGCAAAAATATCACCTTGGAAGTCAGCCCGGAGCGTACCTGCAACATCATGAAATCCCGGGAAGCCCTGGACTCGTGTAAAGACCAGATCGCCGCCGCCGACGCCGTCCTGGTCCTGGGTTGCGGCGGCGCCGTGCAGATCGCCCGTCAGACTACGGAAGAATATGGTCTCACCGTCCCGGTCAAAGTCGGTCTCGACTCGGTGGGCCACATGGATATGGTGGTCCCCGGCACCGTGGCCATGGAGCAGTGTCAGGAATGCGGTATGTGCATCCTCAATGATACCGGCGGCATCTGCCCGGTGACCAAGTGCGCCAAAAGTCTGCTCAATGGCCCCTGCGGCGGCTCGGAAAACGGCAAGTGCGAAGTGGACCCCAACCGCGACTGCGCCTGGGTCCTGATTTACAACCGCATGGCTGCCCTGGGTGAACTGGACAAGCTCAAACGCTACATGGAGCCCAAGGACTACAGCAAAATGTCCAAACCCCGGGTGCTCTATATCAAAGAGGGGAGGTGCGCATGAAACTGACGGAGCTTTTTCAGAAAAAGGAATTTGTCATCACCGGCGAGGTGGGACCGGTGAAAGGCTGCTCCCGGATCAACGGCGGCCCGCCCCCGGCTTACATCCAGGAAGCCCTGGATATCAAAGATTTCGTCCATGCCGTCAACGTCACCGACAATCAGGGCGCCTCCATGCGCCTGGGGGCCCTGGCCGCCTCCGTCCTGGCCAAACAATTCGGTCTGGAGCCCATCTTTCAGATTACCTGCCGGGACCGCAACCGCCTGGCCATCCAATCCGACCTGCTGGCCGCCTGCACCCTGGGCATCGACAATGTTCTCTGCCTCACCGGCGATCATATCAAGGTGGGCGACCACAAGACCGCCAAACCGGTCTTTGACATCGACTCGGTCCACATGCTCAAGATCGCTTCGGGTCTTAATGCCGGCCAGGATATGATGGGCCACAAGCTCTCCCAGGCCTCCAATCTGGCCTTGGGCGCCGCGGCCAACCCCAATTTCGAGCCCCTGGAACTGCAGCTCATCAAAATGGAAAACAAGGTTAACGCCGGCTGCCAATTCTTTCAGACCCAGCCGGTCTACGAGCCCAAGAAGTTCGAAGCCTTCATGAAACAGGCCCAGAAGTTAGGCGTCCCCGTCATGTTCGGCATGGTGGTGGTCAAATCCCCCAGTATGGGCAAGTTCATCAACGAACACGTCACCGGCATTCACGTCTCCGAAGCCTGGATCAAAGAGATGGACAGCGTCCCCAAGGAGCAGTACAAAAAAAAGGCCACCGAAATGACCATTAAGCTCCTCAAGGAACTCGCCCCCATGTGCCAGGGCATCCACTTCATGCCTTTTGGCTGGTCGGATATTATTCCCGAGGTGCTGGCGGAGATTAAACCTTTTTTTCCTAATTAATTACTAAGTTAGCCAATCAATAGCTTTCCAGCGCGTGCCCGGGCTCCTGGCTTGGGCACGCCCTCTGCCCCCTAATGGCTATTAAAGCCGATTAACTCATCCATCAGCTCGTCCACCGATAAAATCCGATCCACCAGGTGACCACGTCGGCCTATAGTAAAAATCGGCTCTTCTTTGTCGGTAAAGCCGTGGGCGCTTAAGAGCACATTGCAGATGCAAAAACTATCACACGAATCTTTGGCCGGGCAGACGGTAAAGTCGCCGTCCTCGTCCTTGCGCAGCACAAATCCCCGGTTGCATTTCGGCGGCCTGGCTTTTTGCAAAGCAGTCTGATACCCGGGCGAGGTTTTAATTATCCTGAAGGGGAGGCCGCAGGGTGACCCCGGTTTTTTGGCCACAATAATGTCCTCTTCCCGGCAATCAATCATGGCCTGTTTGAAATCAGCCGAGGCGCCGCTTTCATGAGTGGCCGCAAATCTCGTGCCCATCTGGACCCCGTCAGCCCCAATTTCATTCACCCACCGGACAATGTCTTCATGGTAGTAAATCCCACCGGCCACAATCACCGGAAAATCGCCATGTTTTTGGGCGAATTCCTTCACCGGCCCAAAAAGCTTCTCCATCCGGAACTCATCTTTTTTCAAATCAGCATACGCAAATCCCAAATGTCCCCCAGCCAACGGCCCTTCCAGGACTACCGCATCCGGAATTCTCTTTAATCTTTCAGTCCATCTCTTATAAATAATTCGGAGCGCCTTCACCGAGGAGACAATAGGAATTAAGGCCACATCGGCACTTACTACAGACTCCGGCAGGGTGGTGGGCAGGCCAGCCCCTAAAATTATCGCATCCACCCCTCCTTCTATGGCCCCCAGAATAGAATCGGTAAATGATTGGGGCAAAGCCACCATAATATTTATGGCGATACAACCTCCATCCCGTTTGCTTTCGGCGACCTCGATGGCGGCAGCCTGATGTGCATCAACTCGCCTGCCTAGTCTTTTGCTCACTATGGCGGCCAGAGCGGCGCTGGATATTGTCCCAATACCGCCTCTTTTGGCCACGGCTCTGGCTAACGTTGATAGCGAGATGCCGATCCCCATACCGCCTTGAACAAAAATCACTTCTTTGTGGGCCTCGTTGATCTTTATGGTTGGTAAACTTTTCATTATCCGTATCTTTAGATGGATTTAACTTCTCTCTGGACCGGGACCTGGGTGGTGGCAATTTCCCACCCTGGCCAGTATAAGGTAGACAGCATGGGTTCAAAATATAATTATAACAATTCTTTTTGACTTAGAAACATAAATGTTTCATTAATATGCCGGTCTACCGTCCCTGGATCTGCTTAATGATGCTAAGACGATCCTAACTTGACGAAAGGCGCCCTGACTATAATAAGAAGAGCTACCATTTTGAGAGAGCTTGGCAACCGATGAATCAAGATCCTTCGCTCTGCTAGCTCACGGGTAGATGAGGGGTGAGGATATTAATGAGAAATTACTTTTAACCACAACCAGTTAAGCCCTTAATTTTTTAGTGACCCAGGCGATATTTGCCGCCAGGGTTTTAACGGTGTCCAGACCTTCGGCATCTTGCAAGACGTCCCCTTGCTTGAGTCCATAGGCGATAGGCCAATAGGTGGAGCCGGGCACGACCATGCCCATGATGGAGTAGAAAAACAGCAACTGGGCATACGTAAAATTGACCCCGGCCCGGCGGGCTACCACGATGGGCGCGCCCACCTTGCGGTAAAAATAATTGTCCCCGTAGCGAGCGATGTACCCGGCCCGGTCCAACAGGGCCATGAGGTTGGGCGTGGCCGAACCGAAATACACCGGCGAGCCCACCAGCAGGGCATCGGCGGCGTGCATCTTGGGAAGAATTTCCTGCAAGTCATCTTCCTGGGCGCACTGGTTTTTATTTTTCATGCAGGAACCGCAAGCGATGCAGGGTTGGACCTGTTTATCATGCAAGGAAAGGAATTCGGTCTCGAAGTCCTCTACGGCCAGCACCTCCAGAGCCAGATGTAAAAGCTGCCAAGTGTTCCCTTCTTTCCTGGGCGACCCGGAAATTGCCAAAGCTTTCATAATCATTCTCCTCTAAAGGCAGAAATTACAGGTGGCTAAATACCCCTAAGAATCAGAAGTATCCGCCAATTCCATTTTCTGGAAGAGGTGGATACGGCTGCTATGTTTCATTAGATGCAAAAACTTGGCATTCCCGGGATCTGGCTCCAGTTCGTGACCGAGAACCCATTTCAGGATGACTGAAGCGTCTACCGTATAAATCTTCATTTAGTGGCTCTGCCGATCTTCTATCAGTAGCTCAACAATTTCTTGGGTGGAAAACTTTTTCCCGGCAGCAGAAGCCGCCAGCAACGCCTCCACCGCCTGTTTGCGGCGAATCAGTTCCAAACTCCTTTCGCAGCGCCTCATTCACCGCCTGACTTCTTTTACCTGCAGGCACCAGATTCTCTAATTCACGTCAGATAGCATCTTCCAGAAGAAAATTTACCTTACGGGTTATTCGTACCATATATATCCCTTTAGTATGGCCAACTTGTATGGAATAATTCTACCGCTAAAATAGACCCCGATCAAGGATCATTTTTCCTCAATTTCAATCTCCCCCTCAGATCCCCGGGCATAGGCTTCATCAAACTTCTGTATAATCTCCTCTGCCACCTGCCTGTCTTCCGGCGCCACCCAAATGATTCCCCAGCCCTCCTGGGCCACAAAGAGACCATCATAGGCGGTGTCTTCGAAAGTGCGCAGGAAAAAATCCACCCCGGACCGCTCCAGAGCCACAGTCAGAAGTTCACCCTCAAACCGATTCTGTACAGTCCGCAGTTTCTCGTAACTCATGTTTAACTATCCCTTATTTGAAGATAAAATCAATTGAGCTAAATCCATAATTCAGCAATGTATCTTCGATTAATTGAATTAATAGTTGAGTGCATATCTCAAAAGATATCAAAGATTTCTTACTTGGTGCGGGTGAAACAACTTGAATAAGCTCAGAATCGAGACCCTTAATTTTTTACTGGGAGATTAATGTGCGGAGAAATACCTTTACAAAATATTTGCCGGCAATTAATTTTTTCCTCTCTCTGCTTTACTGTAAGGGAGACTGAGCGGAAATATTAGAAACTGATAAACCATATTTCCCTGGATTATTAGCTATTAATGCTGCTGCTATGAATTGTGGTACATAATTACATGTTTCCCGTGGCAAACCTTTCTTATCCGCTAATTCCCAAAAATTACGCGTCTCAAACCGATCCACTGCAGTGGTCACCCTATTTTCTCCAGCATTATATCCCGCACTTGCCAGATACCAACAGCCGAACTGATTATAAAGATCTTTGAGGTAACGGGCAGCAGCTCGAGTGGACTTTTCGGGATCATGGCGCTCATCTACGGAAGAATTAATTTTCAAACCATAACGGCAAGCTGTCCCATGGATAAATTGCCAAATTCCCACTGCTCCGGCAGGTGATCTGGCCCAGGGATTAAAACCGCTTTCTATCAGGGCTAAGTAAACTAGATCCTCCGGCAGTCCCTGTTCTCGAAAAATTTTTCGCATCATGGGAAGATATTTCTCTCCCCTTTTAAGAGAATTCACAAACCAGGCTCGTTGTTTAAGATTGAAACTTTTAATATAAGCTGCCACAATCGAATTTAACTCAAGAATTAAATTTGAGGTTAACTCTGGAGGAATTCCGTAAAACATCGAATTTTTTTCCAAAAAAGCTAAAATCTCTCTTTCTAATTTGGGACTTATCCGTTCACTTTTTTCTGATGTGACAACCAAAAATTCTTTGGGAAATAAAGATTTATCGCTTTCATATCGACGAGTTTCCCAATTCACCGACCGTTCCATAGGAGCAGCACATGAAAGGATCCCAGCTAAGACGATCATCTCCCAGGCCAGTTTCCGCCACAACTTTTTCAATCGCATATTTTTTTCAATTTCCTTCCATCATATCTTAGAGGGATAGACAAAAAATACTATTTAACAATACATACAACCCGGAAGCTTCAGGGAAGTTAATAAGCCAGCCTCCTCCCTCGGCTTCGGTCAATGTATGAAGTTCAAAAGGATCTCCTGGATTTTTCATGGTGCTTCTCCAAAAAGGTCAATCAATAGTATCGTCCTAAATCAAGGAAAAATTAAGTCGACTATCCCGTTCATTTCTTCGTCCCGCGAAGTCCGGGATTCTCCTGTTGAGTCTTAACAGAATCTCCGGATATTTGTTGATCGCGACGACTTTACCATAGTGTTTCCCCTCCTGTCTGTGCTAACCTATCCGGAAAGCGGCAACTAAGACCGTTGCCGCGCCACCTCAAAAGAAAGGACCACGGCTCAACCATGTTGACCTTCGATATCCCCGGATTCAAAGCAATGCAACTGGCCCATCTGGTCATGGATTACAACGGGACTTTGGCAGTGGATGGTAAGCTTGTTGACGGCGTAGTGGCCCGACTGGAGATCCTCTCCCGGGACCTCCGGATCCATGTCATAACTGCCGACACCTTCGGCTTGGTGCAGCAGCAGATGGCGCATCTGCCCTGCCAGGTTTCAGTCTTGGGGAAGGAATCTCAGGCCGAGGCCAAACTCCGCTATGTGCAGGAACTCGGCCTTGAGCAGACGGTCTGTATAGGCAATGGTCGCAACGACCGCCTCATGCTCCAGGCCGCGGCCCTGGGTCTGGCCGTCATCCTGGCAGAAGGCATTGCCGGGGAAACCATCCAGGCCGCCGACGTTATCACCCGATCCATCACCGACGCCCTGGATCTGTTGCTTAACCCCCTGCGCCTGACCGCCACCTTGAGGTCTTAAAAAAACCGCTAAACCTCATTTCCCTTACCAGCCGCTGCCGCCACCCCCGCCGCCGCCGCCACCCGAGGAGCCGCCACCGCCGCTGCCGGAACTGGAACTGGGAGGAGTCGCCGCCGCTGATATGGAACTCGACAGGCTGCTGCCCAGACCTTCGGCAAAACCGGCCAGATTCTGGGAACTCCAGGTGTTACCCTCATACCACGAGGGTGAATAGGCGCGATCGGCTGCCGCGGCCTTGGCCAAAACCTCGGCAAATTGTTCACTCCACTCATTCTCCACGTCCAAAGCAAAGGCATAGGGGAGATATTTTTCAAACAACGCCGGGGTCTTTTCCGGCGGGTGCAACAATTCCAAGCGCTCTTTTTCCGCCACCGACAGATACATCTTAAAGCCCTCGATCTGATCCATGATCTGCCGGCCCTGGAGCGTCGGCGCTTTGAGGAGCTGGAAAAAAAGGAGGTGCAGGAGAATAATGCCGCCCAAGCCTAAAGGCACAACGACTGAGTTAAAGGCCGCTGCCGGTCCTAAGATGACAGAGAATAAAAACCAGACTGAGCCAAACATCGTCAGAAAGATTTTTAAAAACCACCCGGAGCCTTCCCACTGCACAAAAATGACACCCAAGATCACACAGGTAACTAAATAAAATAACAAACAGGCCGAGGCGGCTGCCGCATCATCTGCGGTTATTATCAGAGCTGTGGACATTAATAAGGTAATCACTACCGCCGGCCCCAGATAACCCCGGTTCGTCTTGAAATAAATCGTCGCCAACATTTTTCCCAACGATTTTTTTAAGGTCTCCTGGGAGCTGGAGATAGTCCTCTGGTGCTTTTCGGCGATTTCCAGGATTTGATTTCCGGAAAACAAATCTCTCCCTAAAGTCTGCTCTTCCGAGAAGAGTTGGCCGTCCCCTTTCTTCTCCAGGACAAAAAGTCCATTCGACTCTCGGATGCGAAGATAACCCTTAACGGCCATATCCATCAACGCTGCGGCAAAGGTCTTGGCGTCAAAACCCATATTCATTAAAAACCGGCTAGCCGCCGGAGAGAAACCTTTCGGGGGTTCAAAAAGGGGTATAATCGTGCCTTTTCCTGGATCTCGGCCTACCTGCAACCACACAATCAGGTAATAGCCCAGCAAGACCAAAAAACCCATCGCGACGCTCAGAACTGAGGCGTTGTCTTTGAGAAAATCGACGGTCTTTTCACTGAGTGAAGGTTCCTGGACTATACCCTTGGGCCAGGCCACGGCTATGGTCAACCCCTCCCGGGGCGATAGGGCCTTGGTGGTGGTAAAAACGATATTGCCGGCCCCATCATAGCTGACCCGGTAATCTTGGTCTTTGGCCCCAAAAGGCCCGGTGTAGGCTGCGTATTGCCTTATTTTAGTTCCAGGCGGCAGCTGCACCACGGCCTGGACCGAATCGATGGGGAAAGTCCAACCCGTGCCGGTGACGTTCCAGTACAGCTCGTCATAATCCTGAAAGTAACCCAGTTGCCGGTCAGTTTTGTAGGTGATGGTATAGGTGTAACGCCCTGGCCGGAGAAAAACGTCCTTTTGTCCAATGAAGATTTTGACGCCGTTGGCAAACTTCTCCGTGTGATAGGGCTCTGGCTGGCCATCTTTCCTGATCTCCACTATCTCAAAACCAACCCTGACTGTGTTCCCGTACCTGTCCTTATACGTTGTTGGAAATTCCCGCACAATGCCACGCTTGATTTCCTGACCGGCGCCGCTAACCGTGATCTTTTCGGTCACTGTCATGGAGGCATCAGGAAGCACAACAATGTGGCTGTGAAAAGCTCGGATGCGCTCCTCTGCCGCACCAGCCGGCCTCTGGCTTATTACTAGCCCACTAACCAGCACAACCGCCAGAATAATCCCGAAACTGCGCCAACCCTGTCTCACGGCCTTAATTCCCTGGAAAGCTGACTTTGGGGACTTCCCGGTCCTGGGGCGCTTCAATTTCAAAGTACTCCGCAAGCTGGAAATTAAACCTCTGGGCGATGAGGTTGCTGGGGAAAGAGCCGATCAGGATATTGAGATTGCGCGCCGCGCCGTTGTAATAGCGCCGGGCCATTTGCAGTTGCTCTTCAATATCTGCCAAAGCACGCTGCAATTCCAGAAAGTTTTGGGAGGCCTTAAGATCTGGGTAATTCTCCGCCACGGCCAGAAGATTGCCTAAAGCCGCCCCCAGCATCCCTTCCGCCCGGGCCTTTTCTCCCACGCTCCCTGCTTGCCGACTCTGGGTCCGCAATTCCGTAACCCGATCCAAGACCTGCCGCTCGTGCCCCATGTAACCCTGCACCGCCTCCACCAGGTTGGGGATGAGATCTGATCGCCGTTTGAGCTGGACGTCAATCCCGCTCCAGGCCTCCTGCACCAGGTTCTGATTTTTTACCAAACGATTGTAAATTGACACTCCCAGGCCCAGGAGCAGAAACACCAAACCCAAGAAAATATAAACCACCATCATTATTGCTGCCTCTCTTCTGAATTTTCCGGATGCCGAGGGATTTTCGTCAAAATCCCATTCTCGCAAAAAATAATGATTTTATAAGATATTTACAAGACATATCGTCTTTTTCAGTGAGTTAATAAAGAGAAAATCTGCGAGTGATAATAATCATTGCAGTGAAGATTATTCCCGGCAGGTCATTGACACGATCCTATTGGGGGTAAATGGCCTGCCAAAATCCCTATATATTAACGGTTACTCTAAAGTTTGGCCTGTTATTGTTTTCCGTTTGAAGTGTAAACCGAGAAACCTGATTTGGGGGGAAATGAGCGATTGGAATTGGCTGTGTTTTGATCAGAAGTGATACGGTAGTTTAACTTGTGGAAGAGAAATTAATCCGCCTGTTCAAAATCCTTTGTTTCGTTTTTGCCGAGTGGATCTTCCCCTCCGTTCCCAAGCTCTGTTGCCTTGGCATTATTCTCGTTAATCCGTAAATAAATTTCTTCCCGGTGGACGATTACTTCAGGAGGGGCTTCAATCCCCAAACGCACCTGTTTGCCCTTAATATCGATAATTCTCACGCGGATGTCGTCGCCGATTCGGATTTCTTCCCCAATTCTGCGGGTAAAAATCAGCACAGTTAACCTTCCTTGGCTTGCCTCCCGGGTAGTGCGGTATAGTTCCCTGGGCAATCCGCCTCAATCTAGGATAGGATGAAATTGTTCATTTTCTATCATCCTGTTATGACCCTCATTTTAGTGCAAGTGTGACAGGAAAAACAATCTTAAAATACGATTTTCCGCCCGCCCCCCGCTTTTTTCGCACTTTGTCCGCCCCTCAAGGCCACTCCAAACTCAATTATAACAATCTCTTTTTTTCTAACGAACCCGTATGTTAGATCAAATTGCCTAAAGAGAGTCTTCCGCCGGACATGGACTTATTCAGGGGAATCTTGCCAGGCCGGGCTAAAATATGGTAATTTGCTCTTGGAGGATAGGAAGGATGCGGCCTTATAATCGGTGGCTGTTTCACGAGCATTTTGAATTGGTGCTGACCATCAGTGAATTATACAAAAAGCTACCAATCCCCAATCTCTTGGAAATTCTTAACCTGCATTTTTCCAAACCGGGGCCGCCGGCGGAACTCAACACCTTTTTGAATCTGCCTCCCTGGTCGAAATATGATATCGATTCTCTGGCCGAAGATTTTCGCCTGATGTTTATCCGTCCCCCGGCCGAATGACCCCAAAGCATTCGGCTGTTTCAGACTAAGGGTTGCCTTGACCAATATCCCAGGCCAGCTTGGCCGCGCCCAGAAGCCCGGCATTGTCCCCCAGGGCCGCTGGCCGCAGGCTGAGATCAGCCCGGGGGAAAAAGGTCAGTCTCTTTTCCAATTCCTCCTCCAGGGAACCGATAAATTGCTCCCAGGACAGGGCAAAATTTCCGCCGAGAATAATCACTTTCAGACCCAAAAGATGCACCACGTCGGCGATGGCAATGCCCAAAGCCCGTCCTACCCTGCGGAAAGCCTTCTGCGCCAATTGATCCCCGGCAACTGCTGCCTGGTAAATCAGGTAAGCCGAAAACTTCTCGGGATTCTGATGCCAAAGAGTCTGCAAGCTGGATTCTTCCCCGGCTGCTAACCGCCCGACCGTCCATTTCACTGTCCAGGTTGCCGAGGCCAGGGTTTCCAGGCAACCCTGGTTGCCGCAATTACAGCGCTCTCCCCCTGGTTCAATGGTAATATGGCCGATTTCTGCCGCGGTTCCTTCACTGCCTTGCCAGAGCCGGCCCCCCAGCACCAATCCACCGCCAACACCGGTCCCCAGGGTGATGCCCAGCAGGTTCTTCTCCTTCCGACCTGCCCCCATATATGCTTCTCCCCAGGCGAAAAGATTGGCGTCGTTGTCGAGGGCCACTGGCCAAGGCAGGAGCTTGCCCAGCTCCGGACCCAACCTCACCTGATCCAGTTCCGGAATATTGGGAGCTTTGACCACCAGGCCCTTGTCAGGTTCCACCAGCCCTGGTATTCCCATACCCACGGCTTGTATACGTGAATGGGTAATGTCTCCCTCCTCTGCCAGTTCCAGAATCGCCGCCGCCAGCTTACGGACCAGAATGTCCCTGCCCTCCCCTTTGGCGGTAGGCTGGGATCGACGCTGGACGATCTCTCCGGCCGGGGTTACCAACGCCAGACGAAAATTCGTCCCCCCCAGGTCCGCAGCCAAAACCAGGGGTCCTTCTTTACCTGAACCTCTGCTCCTTGTATCTTCCAAATTTGCCATATCTTCAACCTAGCCGTCATTCGCCCCAGTAATTATTTTCACCCTTTGCTATCTGGCATCTCTTCTCGGCTCACGGCTCACGTTCATCTAATAATATTCCCAATCTTCCTTTCCAGTTCCGCCACACCGATGGCCCCCGCTCTTACCAATCGAGGCAGGTCCTGGACCACGTTCAGGATGGTTGAGGGCAGGCCGCCGGCGCAAGGGGCGTCCTCCAGAATCAAATCAATGCCATCTCCCAGTTCCTGCTGCACCTGTGCCGCCCTGAGTAAGGGCTCTCGCCCCGAGAGGTTGGCGCTGGTCCCGGTGAGGGGATGGCCATAGAGCCTGGGCAGGCGTTGGGCCAGAGGATGCCCTGATTGCCGCACTGCGATGGTGCCGCTGCCCCCGGTCAAGGGCAGGGACAGGCCAGGCCGGGCCGGTAGAATGAGGGTCAGCGGTCCCGGCCAGAAGTCTGCCATCAAACGG
This sequence comes from uncultured delta proteobacterium, assembly GCA_963705135.1. Lineage (GTDB taxonomy): Bacteria > Desulfobacterota > Desulfobaccia > Desulfobaccales > Desulfobaccaceae > Desulfobacca. The sequence continues at coordinate 225,446 of CAVPJB010000014.1, read as the reverse complement.
CTTGCCAGTGGAGAGATATCTTGCGCCACCATCTCCACCATGTCTCGATCCGCCACAAGTACCAAGAAAGCCTTGTCCCTTGGCCTATCTTTGATTCTCACGAGCCCAAGCAAGGCTTTTTCCTGAAAGGCATCCACCGCCAGGGCATAAAAGGTCTCCGTGGGGCAGGCAACGGTGCCGCCCGCATCCAAAACCTGGGCCGCCCGCCTCAGGATCGCGTCATCCGCCGGCTCCCTCCACGTTAAGATAACTGACATGCTTCATCATACTTCGGCTTGGCTGTATTGACAAGAGCCGAGCAGGTATCTTCAGTTGCCTCCCGCCAAAACCCGGTAAAAAGCGAACCTTGACGTCCTGGTCATGGCCCGACATAATAAATGCAGCCCCAAAAAATCTAAGCGGTCAACTTGCGGCCATCGGCTTAACAATCAATTACAAATACTTGATATAACTTGACTTATTCCTTAATTTTGTGATAGTTAACTTAACTCTTTATTTTTACTGAAAGCTGCAGACCTATAAAAAACATCGAAATAATAACCGCAGCACGAGACCTTAGATGCCTCAAATGCGTATCCAACCCGAATGCCGCCCCTGTTTGGCAAGGCTGATTGACCTGACTGTGGGGTTGGCCACCAACGATCCGGCTCTCCGAGCCGAAGCCCGGTTGCAGGCTCTGGCCGTCCTGGCCGCAGAATTCTCTCCGGAAGCCATCTCCGCCTGCATTGCCAACAAGTTTCACCACACGATTAAAACCGTCACCGGCAACCCCGACCCGTTCCTGCCGCGCAAACTGTCCGAAACCGAGTTGGCTCGGGGCATTGCCTCAGAAATTATCACCAATTGGGGTTCAGCTCCGGACTCGCACCTGGCCTTGGCTGCCGCCGGTAATGCCCTGGATTTTTTCCGGCCGGCTGCCGAGATTGCCCGGGATATGCTCTCCCAAGTGGTCTTCACCGGCTCGCAGCTTCAGCTTTGGCATCAGCGTTTACACATCCGGCCGGGACTCTTGCTCTATTTGGCCGACAACGCCGGGGAACAGTTCTTTGACCTCCCCTTGGTGCAGTCCCTGCGGGATTTGGGCTGGCAGGTTATGTATGTGGTCAAAGGCGGGCCCATCCAAAACGACCTCTCCCCCCAGGACTTGTCTGACTCCGGCCTGAGGCCGGCCCTGGAACCCGTCGTCGATACCGGGGCCCTGACCGTGGGCCTGGAGTTGGTCCAAGCCAGCCCTGCCTTCCAACACCTGTTCGCCGACGCCGACCTTATTGTTGCCAAGGGGATGGGGCACTTCGAAACCCTGGCCCATCTTCCTGACCCCCGCCTTTTCTTTTTGCTCCAAGCCAAATGCCCTCCGGTAGCCGCCACCCTGGACGTTCCAGTAGGGTCTTTTGTCCTGAGAAATGCCTGCTCCTAATCGTCTGGAATTTTTAGGCACTTTATGTCATATTAGTTTTGAAAATAGTTACCGCTGGTTAAAAGTTTACCCTTCCTGGGTGATGTGAAAAAATTTATCCTGGTAAAAAGATTTCCATGCTGCTTCCCATCCGTGGTCTAGCCTCCCAAAGGTCATGGCCTTATGTGACAATTGGGCTGATATGCCTGAATGTTATTATTTATTTCTTTCAATCGTACATGGGCCAGGAAGCCACCTTAAAGCTCTTCTGGCAGGGAGGTGCCATTCCGGCCAAACTCTCCCAGGTAAAACTTTTCAGCTCCTGGCAATCGGTGAAGCTGGTGGGCACCATGTTCACCTCCCTCTTCCTGCACGCCGGTTGGGTGCATCTGTTGGGGAACATGCTCTTCCTTTGGGTGTTTGGCGAGGCTTTGGAAGACGAACTGGGGCATTGGCGATTTCTCGGGTTTTATTTTTTTTGCGGGTTTTTCTCCCTGCTGATCCATTCGGTGGCCGCCGGCCGCCTGTCGGCACCCATTATCGGGGCCAGCGGTGCCATCGCCGGGATTTTAGGGGCTCACCTCATCCGTTTTCCCCAGGCACCGGTGCAAACCCTCATCTATTTACTGGTGCGATTTAAAATTGTCGCCGTCCCGGCCTATGTCTGGCTAGGTTTCTGGCTGCTGCTGCAATTTTACGGTCTGCGCCAGGGCGGTCCAGTGGCCTGGTTCGCCCATCTGGGGGGGTTTTTTACCGGCCTTATCGGCGTCTTCCTTTTTGTTCCAAGTCCGGCTGCGGCCAAAAGCAAAAAGTCCAGTCCACGGGAAAAAAGTCGCCGTCGCCGATAGCACTCCTGATATTGGAAGATTATATTATGAGCACACCATCTCATCAACGGAGTTAAAGCTTGTTAAAACAGGTTCAGCAGACCGCACGGGAGGCCGCCCTGGAAGCAGGCGCCTTGCTGCGGCGAAATTTTTCCCAACCTCACCAGATCACTCTCAAAGGCCGGCACGATCCGGTGACGGAAAGTGACTTCCAGAGCCAGAATCTCATCATCCAACGTCTTTCCCAGACCTTTCCGGACCACCATTTCCTTGCCGAGGAGGCGGGAGCTCCAGAGTCTGCCCAGGATTCCAGCGACGGCTGTTGGATCATCGACCCTCTGGACGGCACGGTAAATTTTGCCCACGGCTTCCCCATGTTCGCCGTTTCCATCGCCTTTCAGTGGCGGGGCGCCGTAATATACGGGGTAGTCTATGACCCCATCCGGGAAGAACTTTTTGAAGCAGTCCAGGGCCAGGGAGCCTGGCTCAACGACCAACCCATACAGGTGTCCCTACTCCAGGAACTTGATCGGGCTTTGCTGGCCACCGGATTTCCGTATAATGTCTCCGATCACCTGGAAGCTACCATGCTGCGGTTTAAACGCCTGGTTGCCCAGGTCCAGGGGGTCCGACGTCCCGGGTCCGCCGCCATTGACCTGTGTTACTTGGCGGCTGGACGCTTTGATGGCTTCTGGGAGGAGGGTTTAAAACCCTGGGATACCGCCGCCGCAGTTTTAATCGTTCGAGAAGCCGGCGGACAGGTTTCCACTTTTGAGGGTTCGCCCTTCGCCCTGACCTCCGAAAATGTGGTGGCAAGTAACCGTCTGTTGCATGACCTGATACTGGCGGCCCTACGCATCTAACCAGACCGCCGACTATCACCCCAACCCTGAGGAAACCATGTGCCGACCCAAAAGGCCCCGGCCCAGCGCTAAAGCCTTCTTTACCATTCTAACCGGTCCACAGCCCTGGACCGAGAAAATTTCTCTGCTTCTCATAATTAAAAATCACAACAAAACATGAAAACAGGCGGGGGCATGAGACAAGGATCCCTTTTATTAACCGCTCCCTGCTTCCTGCTCCCCTTGTTCATACAAGTTTTTTCCTGAAATTTCCCCTCTCGCCTCGAGGGGAACTCATTTTGTGACATCTGTCGCATCTGTTCTGTCTTATTTTCCCTCCTTGTTATAAAAGCTGAATACAGGTGACAGTAAAAACTGTCATTCCGAAGGAGCAGAAGCGGTTGCGGAATTTAGACCCCTCGCTTCGCTTGGGATGACAACACTGTTTTTTCGCCGAAAGCTTTTTTTAGCTTTTCTATCGTTTCTTAAAAAGTTTTCCAATTTTTTCTTGGAGTTCTGCGGTGGAACGAATGACCTTCATGAGCAACTGTTTTGCAACCCCTTTAACAGATAACTGGAAACCGAAAACTGAAAACTAACCACTATTTAAAGGAGTTCAAAAATGACCTGTACCGTATGTAATCATGAACAACGCCATGACATCGACCGCGCCTTACTGGCCGGCAGCGCCACCCTGGCCGATCTCAGCCAAAAGTACAGCCTCAGCAAATCCGCCCTGCACCGCCATAAACAGCACCTGGTGGCAAAAATGTGCCGGGCCGAAAAACGTGTCCAGGACAACCTGCGCCTGGGCTACCTTTTTAAACTCATTACCTTCCTGGGATTTGCCATGAGCACCGCCCAGAATGCCAGCGCCGCCGGCGACTCCAGGCTGACCCTCCAGGCCATTCGCGAAGGCACCCGGATTATTACCCTCATGACCAAAATGGATCTGCAGTTTGATGAACTCACGGTCTTGAGCCTCCTGGCCTCGCCCCAGTGGAGCCAGGAAGATGGCCTCCTGCCCACCGACCCACAGATTATCGCCGATATCCGTCAGGCCTATGCCGACGACCTCTTCTCCCCCTGCCCCGAGCCGGAACCCCCGGCTGACCTGGCTGAAGATGGCTGCACTGAGCACCTTGAGGAAACTTCCACCTCCGTTCCCGCAACTCCGCCCTCGGAAATCAAACCTCAACCTGCTGGCCTGAACCAGAACCTCCTCGAAAAGTTTTTTTCCAGCCTGGACCGGTCGCCAGCCACCCAACCCAAAACCGAAAACCGTCTTTGCCAGAAGTGGGAAACAAGCGGGAAATTAGCGGGAAAAACACCATCTTTTGAAGAAAATACTGTGGATTATCAAAAGGATATCAATTTTCGAAAACTACCGGAAAAAATCCTGCCTCATGGCCCTAAGGAGCTTAGCCGACCCTAAACTTGATATCTTTGACGACATTTTCGCCTAATTCCCGCTGCATGGCCGCGAGAATCCGGGGCTTGAGGAAATGCAGCTCCTGCACCCAGGGGTTGGCGGTCACTTCCACATAGAGAGTTTTCCGATTAAAATCAATCAGTTGGGTGTTGCAATGCAGAGATTCACTGACAGTCCGTTCCCAGATCTGGCGCAGGCGGGCATGGAGTTCGAGTTGCCGCATATCCGCCGGTCCCAGAACTTTCTGGAGAATATCCTGAATGGCTGCCGGAGCCGCGAGGTTGGGGCGTTTAGCCATGGCTGAGAATGTCTTCCCTTATGCTAACTTTAAGATGGATTGCCAGCCAATCCATAACTACCTACTTGAATTGCCAAAGTTTTAATTTTTTACTTAGCTCTCAGCACTCAGAACTCGGAACTATATTTTCCCGGCCACCCGGGACCAAGCCCGGGCAAAACCGGGAGCCGCGCCGGCGATGGTGCTTTCCGGGACGCAGAAGGCCAGCCGGAAATAGCCCGGGCGACCGAAACCGCGGCCGGGGACGGCCAGGATGTTTTCTTTTTTCAAATCCTGGACAAAGGCCACATCGTCTTCCAGGGGTGATTTGGGAAACAGGTAAAAGGTGCCTTTGGGTTTGACAAAATCATAACCCACTTCCCCCAGAATCCGGCAGAAAAGTTCCCGGCGCTGGGCATAAGGAGCTATATCCACAGTGGTTTCAGTCAGTTTTGCCACCACCCGCTGCATCAGGGCCGGGGCGTTGACATAACCCAGGATCCGGTTGGCCAGAATCATCGCGCCCACAAGTTCCCGGCCAGCCTGGGCCTGAGGACTGACCGCAATGTAGCCGATGCGCTCTCCCGGCAGAGACAGGTCTTTGGAAAATGAGGTAGCCACCAGGGTCTCCGGGTAGGCTCGGAAAATGCTGGGTACGGAGAGGCCGTCAAAAATCAGCCGGCGGTATGGTTCATCATTGATGAGATAGATGGGCCGGCCGAAATGGGCGCTTCTGGCGGTCAGCATCTCCCCCAGGGATCGCAGCACTGCCTCGTCATAGACCTGGCCGGTGGGATTATTGGGGGAATTGATGATAACAGCCCGGGTATGGTCGTTAATGGCCAGTTCCAGAAGATTTAAGTTCGGCTGAAACTGGTCATCGGTCTCCACCACCCGGGCCACCCCGCCGTGGTTCTCGATATAGAAGAGATACTCCGGGAAAAAGGGCGCCAGAATAATCACTTCTTCCCAGGGATCGAGGAGGGCTTTTAAAATAACGTTGAGAGCCCCGGCGGCCCCGCAGGTCATGATAATATTGTCCGGGGCAAAGGGCAGGTGATGCACCCCCGACAAATAGGTGGCCAGGGCCTGGCGGGTGGCGGGGATGCCGGCGTTGGGCATGTAGCCATGTAAACCGGTGCGTGGGTCTTGCACCGCCTCCAGGAGGGCCTCCTTGACCGCGGTGGGGGGCTCCAGGTCAGGGTTGCCCAGAGTGAAGTCATAAACGTTTTCAGCTCCCAGGCGGGCCTTTAATTCCGCCCCTTCCTCAAACATGCGGCGGATCCACGACGAAGATTGGATGGCCGCGGCCATTTTGCTGGCGATGGTCATGGGCTGATCCTTTTTGGAAGAAACTGGTTGGTCTGCATGGCTAAAATTCACTATATACTATCGGCGCCCGACCCGCAAATCCTCCCCGGCCTTGGGCGGCAGACCGCGTTCCAGGATGGCCTGGATGGTGCGCTCGATATCGTATTCCACCCGGCGGATACTCACCTGCAATTCCTGGCCTAAATCAAGAATGGCGTAGGCCGCCAAGGGGTTGCCGTCCTTGGGAAAACCGACGCTGCCCGGATTGAGGAGCCATTTGCCGCTGACCTGCCGGACCAGGGGGATATGGGTGTGACCGGTGAGCAGGATATCCTCCTCCACCTCGGCTAATAAATCCCCGACCATTTCATCCGGCCAGGAGGGGCGAACATAATCTTTGATATGCCAGGGACTGCCGTGGGTCAACAACAGGCGCCACTTTCCCCTGACAAGCGATAGCTGCCGGGGCTGCGCCGCCAGAAACTCACGGCTCTGCATGGTGACCTCTCGTACTGTCCAGGCATAGATTTCCCGGCCCATGGGGGTTATTTTGGCATTGAGCAATTCACCGATGGGATCAGGGACCTGGGCCAGTACGGCCTGATCATAGTTGCCGGTAATGCCGGGCAGGCGCCGCCCGGCGATCAGCATCACGGTTTCATTAGGGAAGGGATTATAGCCCACCAGGTCACCCAGATGGTAGATGTCGCTGATGCCCTGGGCCTCAATGTCCGCCAGGACGGCTTCCAGGGCCGGCAGGTTACCGTGGATATCGGAGATGATGGCTAAACGAATCATAGCTTGATGAACAGGAGATAGGAAAATTGTTTAATAGAAAACCTTTAACTATTTTTTCAGCCTATCCCCCTTATATCAGGGGCTCGGGCAGGGTGTCGGGCTCATCAAGGCCGGGCTGGAGCGCCACCCGCCAAGCCAGCAGATAGAGGGGGCCGGAGCCGTCATTCCGCAAGGTATGGGGGATACCCGGGGGGATGATCACCAGGGTGCGGTGGTCGTCGAGCCACCGCTGCCGGAGACGATCATCTTTAAGGCGCCCAAAAAACCGTCCCTGGCCACGAAAGACGTAAAGCCATTCGGTTTTGTGGGGATGCTGATGTTGGCCGCGGATCTGCCCGGGTAAGATGGAAATCAGGCGGCAACTGGTGAGCATCTCTGTTACCGGCGTTGAAAAGGGTAAGCTTTGAAAGGGAAAATAGACAAACCCGCTCTCATCCTGGTGCAGGGAATCGCCCAAGTCTAAAAATTGAATATCAGTTTCAGGCAAAACAGGGCCTCCAGGATGATCTCATGGTTTGGAAAACTTGCTTTAGGAAATGGTTGTTGATAGAGTTAATAATTATCTTGATTATAAGCATTCGGGGCGCGCATGGCAACGATCAACGACCTGGTGCTGGTGCATATCGAAAGCAAGCCGGCATTTTTTGCCCGGGTAAACGATATTAATCCTGATGTCAAGAAGAACTGGTATCAGGTGGAACTGCTAGTTCTTGGTTTGCCCTTACAGAGCATAGTGTGGATATTGGAGGAGGCTCATTTGCAGGGTGAGGAATTTACCATGGGCGGCACCCCGGTACGCCTGGAATATATTCCTCCTAAAATAGCAGTATCTCCTCCCCCGGCGACCGAAACGGACAGTAAGGGGAAGATCATTCCTTTAAAGCGGAAGTCTTGACTCGCTTTAGGTCCTGGAGCTTCGATTTTATTTGTTAACTAAGGCTGAACGCCCACTTAAGCCAATTGCCAAAAGTTCTACCCTTTATTTTTTCCTCGAGGGGAGAGGGTGAGGGGTGAACCGGACAATATTTTGGGCACTGATTGTCTTTCTTACTGGGGCAAAGAACCGGGATATTCCTTGTAACGATACATCCACAGCCGTCGCCAGAGGGGGATTTTGCGCCATAAAAATGACAGGTGAAGGTAATACCTAACTCGGTGTCGGCGAATGGCCTGCCATACCTCCCGGGCATGCGATTGTTCTGGAGTCAGATCACGGGGTTGGTCGGCCCGGGCTAATATTTGAAAACTATCGCGCCGGAAAACCCTGGTTTTCTCAACCTGCCAGCCGGTCTTGGCCAGGCAGGAGGAAAGGGTCAGGGGTGAAAAATAATAATTATGAGCCAGGGAAAAGACCCGGCGCGGTCCCACCTTAGGCGCCAGGATATTGGGAGTTTCAAGAAACAAAAGGGCCTCGGGCCTGGCCAGAGACCGAATTTTCTCTAAAAAAGACAAAGGCTCCGGAAAATGTTCAATGACATGGGAGGCAGCGAAGAAATCGAATCCCTTAGGAAGACTGGTTTCTTCAAAGCGGTTATTAATGACCTCAAAGCCGTAATGCTGCCTGGCATACTCCGCCTGCTGGGAGTCCGGCTCAACTCCGACAACGCTACACCCTTGCCGGCTTAACCAATGACTCAAGAGCCCTAAACCGCAGCCGATCTCCAGGGTCCGCCAGTTAGGCTGGACAACGGCTTGCAAGAAATTAATCTGTAGGTCCACCCGTCGTTGAACTCGCCGCAGTTGGCGCTGGTTGATGGTCTCGTTGGTGTGAAGCTGGCGGTGAGTCAGTCCCAGTTTTTGTCGGTCGTCATCCTCCACCACCGGATTATGGTAAACTAAACCGCACGATTGACATAGGACAGTGGTGACCTGTAAGCCGTCGTACACTTTTTGCCATATCGGGAGGGATTCTTTCTCCTGGCACAAAGGACACAAAATAGTTCGCATATGGTTATAATTTTATTAGTTAGGATCAATCTCTAAATCATTAGTTTTAATGAAGCAGGGCCAAGAGATACCGAAATAACACAGCCGTTTCTCTCTGCCAGGAGGCCAACTTTTTGTTATTTTTGAAAGCTAGCTGATGGCGGCTGCCGGCTTATGCAGGTTGAAGGTTAGAGTTTGAAAAGGGTGGACGCCCAAGCCGATGTCCCGTTCTTCTATAATCGACAACAGCAGGCTAAGGGAAATATATTGATTTTTATTGACTTGGCAATTAAAAAATAAGCAGCGAGATTGTTCTCGGTAAATAGTTGAGGAGGAGTAATTGCAGTGAGAATTTTGTTAGTGCAGCCGACGACCTATTACCCCGGGAAGAAAGCGCTTCGCAGTAAAACCCGTTGGCTGTTGGGGCTAACTTTGCCTTATTTAGCAGGTCTCACTCCAAAACACATTACCGTGGAGCTGGCGGACGACCGGTTAGGCCCCATACCCTTGGATCGACGTTATGATCTGGTTGGGATCACCGCCACCTGCGCCACCGCCGAGCGGGGGTTTGAGATTGCCCGGGAGTTTCGCCGGCGCCGTGTCCCCGTGGTTATGGGCGGCTTTCATGTGACCCTGCATCCAGAAGAGGCGCTGGAACACTGTGATGCCGTGGTAGTTGGTGAAGCAGAGCCTGTGTGGGAGCAGGTGCTGGAAGATGCCGGCCGGAAATGTTTAAAACCTCGCTATCAGGCGGCAGAATTCCATGATCTGGCCGGTCTGCCCCGGCCGCGCCTGGAGCTGATCGATTATCGCAAGTACCGGGTGAAAATCGTCCCTACCCAAACGAGCCGGGGGTGTCCCTATCATTGCAGTTTCTGTGAGGTCCCCATCTTTTACGGCCACACCTACCGCCGGCGGCCCGTGGGGGAGGTCCTGGAGGAAATTAAAACTCTGGTCAAGATAACCGGTCTAAAGAAAATCTACTTTGTGGATGATAACCTCACTGGTCACCGGGACTATGCCAAAGAGCTCTTCCGGGGCTTGATACCTTTGGATATTCGTTGGAGTTGCCTCTGGACCATTAACACCTCCCGAGACGAGGAGCTGCTGGACTTGGCCAAAAAAGCAGGTTGTTTCCATGTTAATATCGGCATCGAAAACGTCTGCGCCGAGAGTATCGATGCCATAGCCAAGGTGCAGAACCCGGTGCAGGAGTACGGCTGGCTGTTAAAAAAATTACAGGAACGGGGACTTTTTTATTCTCTCAACTTTATGTTCGGCCTGGATGGGGATACGACGGCGTTATTTGATGAAACCCTGGAATTTTTAGAGCGCATCAAAGCCCCCATGGCTTTTTTCAACTCCGTCACTCCACGGCGGGGGACACCGCTGTGGGATCAACTTCACCGGGAAGGCAGGGTACACAACCCGGAGGCAGAAAAATATCTGGGTATGGTGTGCAATTTTTTGCCAAAAAATATGACCCCGGAACAATGTGAAGCAGGGGTGTGGCGATGTTTCCAGCAGTTTTATTCCTACTCTTCCATCTGCCGACGACTGCTGATGCCGCCCAACGGATATTTTTTCCAGGGTCTGCCCAGCAATGTTTATTTCCATTATGTGGTTAACCGGCGAATAGATCCGGTGGATTTTTATTGACGAAGACCTCTGATTACGCCGCTGTCGGGGAGGGGGGCTAGGCAGTGGTGGCCAATGGTCAGTAGATCTTGATAAAAGTATTCAAAAAGCTAATGATATGTAGAAGTTTTTATTTCTGGGCGGTATCAGGATAAGGCGACTTGCAAAGCCTGACAAGGAAAAACCATGGCGACGCACCAAGTGAACAAGACATATCAGGAAATCAATGAAAAAATAAAAAAGGGCCAGGCAGTGGTGGTGACTGCCGATGAGATTATCGATATTGTCCGCCGGAAGGGGGAAGTGGCTGCGGCTCGCACTGTGGACGTGGTGACCACTGGCACCTTCTCCCCCATGTGCTCCTCCGGGGCGTTGCTGAATGTGGGCCACAGTCATCCGCCCATCAAGATTTCCCGGGCCTGGCTGAATGATGTGCCGGCTTACGCTGGACTGGCCGCAGTGGATGTCTACTTAGGGGCCACCGAGCCGACGGTGGATGATCCTCTGAACAAAGTCTATCCAGGAGAATTTAAATACGGCGGCGGGCACGTCATTCAAGATCTGGTGGCTGGCAAGACTGTTCATCTCCAGGCGGAAGCATACGGCACGGATTGCTATCCCCGGAAAAAGTGGGACAGGCATCTAACCATGGCCGAACTGACAAATGCTGTACTCCTAAACCCTAGAAATGCCTACCAAAATTATAACTGTGCGGTCAATAAGACGAAAAAAATCATCTACACCTATATGGGGCCCTTGCGACCACGGATGGGGAATGCCAACTATTGCACTGCCGGACAGCTCAGTCCTTTACTCAATGATCCCTACTACCTCACCATCGGTATCGGCACCCGTATTTTTTTAGGGGGAGGTATGGGCTACGTCTCCTGGCCCGGCACGCAGCACAATCCCCAGGCGCCCAGGGCCGGAAATGGGATCCCCATGAAGCCCGCCGGGACTTTAATGGTTATGGGAGACCTCAAGCAGATGCACCCCCGGTACCTGGTGGGAGTCAGTTTATTGGGCTATGGTTGTTCCCTGGCGGTGGGGCTGGGTATACCCATCCCTATCTTAAATGAAGAAATTGCCCATTATTGTGCCTTAGCCGACGAAGATATTCTCATGCCCGTGGTTGATTACGGGGAGGATTATCCCAATGCCACCGGCCGCATCCTGACCCACGTGACCTATGCCGAATTGAGGGCAGGGATTATCGAAGTGGAAGGTCAAAAAATCCAGACTGTACCTCTGTCCAGCATGGGCCGGGCCCGGGAAATCGCCACCACCCTGAAAAAATGGATCCAGGCGGGAGATTTTCTTCTAGGCGAGCCGGTGGAGCTATTGCCTTCGGTGCACCGGGAAGAGTATTGTCTGCAGCCAGAGGTGCCATTTGAGGAAATATCCTGAACCACCTTAACCCTGAGCTAATGGCAAACCTGGAACGTCTGCAGCACTTGCTGGGGACCTGGCGGCGGGCGGTGGTGCTCTTTTCGGGGGGCGTCGATTCCACCCTGCTTTTGAAAGCAGCGGCTGAGGTTATGGGGGAAGGGGTGGTAGCGCTGACCTTCCAGGGACCCCACTGCCCGGCAGAGGAGATGGCCGCGGCCCAGGAAACGGCGCGTCACCTGGAGGTGCGCCACCTGGTGGAAGATTTTGACCCGGTAGCCCTGCCAGATTTTCGAGATAATACTCCCAGGCGCTGTTACGTCTGCAAACAGGCGATTTACCGGCGTGGTTGGGAAATCGTGGCCGCTTTAGGGGCTGAATGTCTTTTGGATGGGGCCAATTTAGACGATTCCACCGATGACCGGCCGGGGCTTAGGGCGGCCACGGAAATGGGCGTCCGCAGTCCGCTCCGGGAAACCGGCTGGCGCAAGGTCCAGATAAGAGAATTAAGCCGGATCTGGCAGTTGCCGGGATGGGACCGCCCTCCGCAAAGCTGTTTGGCCACCCGTTTTCCGGCTCAGACCCATCTCCATGAGGATGCTCTCCGGAAGGTGGACCGAGTGGAAACCTTTTTGCGGCAACAAGGTTTGGATTCTGTGCGGCTGCGGGTACACGGCGAACTGCTGCGGTTGGAATTGCCTCCGGAACAATGGGCGGTGGTTTTGGAGCCGGATGTACGGGCGGCGCTGCATCAGATGGTCACCGACCTGGGGTGGCGCTATCTAACCCTTGACTTACTCGGGTATCAAAGCGGCAGCATGAATGTAATGGGTCAGGGTCAGGTCGGGAGGGATTAATCAGGGATGAGAGAACGGTTGCAGAAGCAAGTGCATCCTTAAAATTGCTAGCGGGCTTCGGCTTCCCGGCCGCTAACCTCCTCGTAGACCCGGCTGGAGACGAACAGGTCCACCAAGTCTTTATCTAATTTGCCCCTGGCCGCTTCTTCTTGCAAGATGGTCAGGGCTTTCTCATTTTCATAGGAGGAGCGGTAGGGCCGGTCCGTTGAGGTGAGGGCGTCAAAAATATCGGCTATGGCCAGAATACGTGACTGATAAGGTAGGTCGGGGGAGGTCAGGTGGAAAGGATAACCGGAGCCGTCCAGCCGCTCATGATGAGAGGCGGCAAACCGTGGGACCCGGGAGAGATGCTTGGTAAAGGGAATCTTCTCCAAAATATTTAGGGTCTGCAGGGCATGCCCCTGAATTTCGGCATATTCCTGGGGGGTCAGATTGCCCCTTAAAACCAACAGAGAAGTCAGTTCCTCCGGAGTCAGCAGAGGCTGACGCAGCACTTGCAATTCTGCGGTAGTAAGTAAGGGCTGGGTGGTGTCGTCCAGGGAGATCAGTTTTTCGGCGATTTTGGTCAACCGGGCCGGAGCCCCAGCAGGCAGGTAATTCAGGCAGTTGATCTGCTCCAGGAAAGCAAAATCTTCCTCCAGGTCGGTGCGCTCATCGGCGGTCATGGCTTGCACCTGGGCTAGACAAAAACGCCAACGGATGGCTTCCAGATGCTCGGCATTGAGTTTTTGTTTCTTTTCCAAAAGGGCGTCACGCACCCCGATTTTACCGATATCATGCAACCAGGCGCTGAAGCGCAACTCTTCCAGTTCCAGGTCACTGAAGGATAGGCAGGCTAACGGGCCATGTTGACAGTCATTGACGGCCAGGGCCAGGGCCAGGCCATAAGCCGCCACCCGGCGGGAATGTCCGGCCGTGTGGGGACTGCGGGCGTCAATGGCCGACACGGAATAGATCATGAGGGCTTCAAAAAGGTTTTTTATGGTGGCCAGGAGGCGGACGTTGTTGATGGCTACCGCCGCCTGGGACGCCAAGGCGAGGACCATCGCTTCATCTTCCATGGAAAAGGGCTGAACCTCCGCCATATCATTTACGGTGTTGATAAGCTGCAGGACTCCCACCACTTCGCCCTGGTGATCTTTTAACGGCGCCGCTAACATTGATTGAGTGCGGTAGTCGTTACGCAGGTCGAAGGAAGGATCGAAGTGAAACGGCAAAGAATCCGGGAGTTGATAAACATCTCCGATGTTGAGAATTTTTCCGGTGAGGGCGACATAGCCGGCAATGCTCTTTTGATCGATGGGGAGTTCATGATATTTGAAACAGAGAAAATCACTGCCAAAACGCTGGGTCAGGAAGTCGTTTTGCGCCACTTCAAATTTTAGCTTATTTTTATCCGTAAGATAGAGGCTTCCTCCCTGGGCGGCGGTCAGTTGACGCAGTTCGGTGATTATCTTGAAAAGCAGCCGGTGGAGGTTGATTTCGCTGGTCAAGGCGATACTTATTTCAATGAGCTTCTGTTTTTCCAACAGAGTTCGCTCTGTAGAACAGGTAGTTCTCATCACTATCAAGTCCCGGGTTTTGGCTCAGGCGGCAGGATTCTTGGACAGCGCCTGAGATAACTATTCAATCCTCTGTAACTAGTATAATTATTATTATGAAACGAGCAAGGGCTTTAGGATTATTTTCCGGCGGTTTAGACAGCATACTGGCCGCGTTGGTGTTGCGGGCCCAGAATATCGAGGTCACCGGCCTGATCTGGGTCACGCCCTTTTTTACACCGGAAAGGGCGCAACAATCGGCGGCGGCCATCAATTTATCCATCCAGGTTGAGGATTTTACGGACCGTTATCTACACCTGCTCTATGAACCGCCCCGGGGTTTTGGCAAATGGATGAATCCTTGCATCGATTGCCATCTGCTGATGCTACGGGAAGCGGGCAAAATTATGGAGTCGGAAGGATTCGATTTTCTGTTTACCGGTGAAGTTGTGGGGCAGAGACCCTTCAGCCAGAACAAAGGGTCCCTCAACCTCATTGCCCGGGAATCGGGCTACGCCGATCTATTGCTGCGGCCGCTCAGTGCCCGTTTACTTAAAACGACCCGGCCGGAACGGCAACACCTGGTTGATCGGGACAGGCTCCTCAATATCAGCGGGCGGGGGCGCAAACGGCAGATGGAGTTAGCAGTGCAGTTTGGCATTTCTTCGTATCCCGCCCCAGCCGGGGGCTGCCTGCTCACCAACCCGGGATATGCCGCCCGGTTACAGGGATCTGGTACAGCATCAGACCCAAGACAAACTTGACCGGCGCGATCTGGAACTGTTGAAATGTGGGCGGCATTTTCGTCTCAGCCCCACCATGAAGGTCTTAGTAGGCCGGGATCAGCGGGATAACGAGGCCATGGAGAGTCTTATCCGGCCTGGGGACGTGGTTTTCAGGGCAGAGCTCTACCCCGGGCCCCTGGTAGTCATCCCCCAGGCCCCGGACGACGCCGATTTAACCACCGCCGCCTCCCTGTGCGCCAGTTACAGCGACGCGCCGCAGGGCGAAATGGTGGCCGTACTGGTGGAAGGCCGGCCGGACGAAAAGATATTGTTCAGCAGTCGCTCCTCCCGGGAAATGTTTCAGGACTTATTGCTTTAACATCATGGCAACATTTTTGCGGCCAGGGCCAGGCCGTCTTTTTCCGGAGAGTGCTGGGGCAGCATGGTCAAGAGATTGACTGAGCGCCAGCGCCGGTCGGCTAAGAGGGCCTGGTTAAAGTCGGCCGCGCCCTGAAAGCCGGTGTTATCCACCACTAACAAGCCCCCCTGGCGCAGGAGGCGATGACAGCCGTCCAGCGCCGGCAGATAGCCCTCTTTGTCAATATCCATAAAAATCAGGTCGAAAGGACCGTTCAGGGCGACCATAAGGGCCAGGGCGTCACCGATTTTCACTTCCACCCGGTCCGCCAAACCGGCGGCGGCAATATTCTCCCGGGCGCGCCGGGCCATGGCCGGGTCCGCTTCCAGGGTGACTACCTGGCCAGACTCAGCTGCCACCGCCTGAGCCAGGTAGATGGCGGAATACCCCGTGGCCGTGCCCAGTTCCAGAATCCGGCGCGCGCCCATGGCCCTGGCCAGGATAAACAGCAGTTCTCCCACCACCGGCCCCACGATGGGGATGCGTTCCCGTTCAGCTTCGGCTTCCAGGCGCCCAAGGAGCTCGGTACGGGGAGGCAGGAAGTCTTTAAAGTAGTTTTCCAGATCAGGTATCATGGACATAGGTTTATCCTTAATTAATTCGAAGTTTGAATTATTGGCACTTTTGGCAATGTCTTCAGCCTCGTGGGTGAGGTCACCGACTGCCCTCGGTGCCGGGCGGCGGGGCGAATTTTTTGTAGAGCTCGGGGGCCAGGGCATGAAAGGCCTGGTCGGCCTGGTCGCCGCCGATGTTGGTGACCAGAACCATGGCAAAGTCGCGCTGGGGCTCGAGCCAGATATGAGCCAGGTTTTTGACGTTGGAGCCGCCGTGGAATATGAGAGGGGCCGGGGCCCAGTCAACGGTGAGCTCGCCCCAGCCCAGGGCGTATTTCCCATGCTTCGGGGTGCCGGGTTTGGCCCCCTTTTTTTCGGGGATGGCGATAACCGGGGCATGCAGCTTCCGAAGGGTTTCCGGACGGACCAGGGCCGGCCCGCGTTTACCCTGGCCGGCATTCCAGCCGGCCCAGGCGGCGAAATCGAGGACAGACATATGGGCGATGCCGGCGGGTCCGATGATGGGCGGGTTATCCCCGTTGGGACCGGCCAGGAAGGCCTTGGCGCTGCCGTTGAGCTTGACATGGCCCAAGGGGGCATCGACCCGTCCCAGGGTGGACTGGGGTCCCAGACCTGCGGTCTTAAGTCCCAGGGGCGCGAAGACGCGGTCGCTGATCAGCTCTTCCCAGGTTTTGCCTGTGCGGCGCTCCAGCATAGCGCCGGCCAGGACGTAGTTCATGTTGGCGTAGGCAAACTTGGCGCCCGGCTTGGCGGCCAGGGGCTGTTGGCTCCACTGCTTGACAAGCCACAAGCGCATCTCATCCAGGTTCCCATTCTGGCTCAGGCTTTTCAGGAGCAGGTCCCCAAAGATCTGGTTGTCACTGGGGACGCCGCTGGTGTGGGACAGGAGTTGCGACAGGGTGACGCCCCGGAGCCCGGTATTCATCCTGGCAGCCAACTCCGGAAAGACTTCGGCCACGGTGCTATCCCAGCGGAGTTTCCCTTCCTCCACCAGCATGGCGGCCAACAGGGCGGTCATGGCCTTGGTATCGGACCCCAAATGAAAACGGTCGTTGATGGTCACCGGGATCATGGCGCCGGCCCGGCGTGTGCCCACGGCGCCGCTGGCGACGACGGTCCCGTCCCGAACCACCGCGGCGGCCAGGGCGGGGAGGTGATACCGGGTGAGGTAGGGAGTGAGCATCTCGTCAAGGGAGGTTTGGGCGCCGGCGGGGTGGACTACACCAAGGCATAGCGCCAGAACCAAAACCGGGACCAGGTGAAGCAGGGAGCGATGGGGTGGCATAGCTAGGTTCCCCTTAGGTATGAAAAGTGCCCAAGCAGTTAAACATGAGCCTTCGGCTCACCCATAAAAGATGAAAAAAATAAAGTGGCGAAGCAGGAGCTTCGCGAGCAATCAGAGGTTCCCAAGCGGGAGCTTAGGAACCAGTTTTTCAACAGTGGCCAAGCAGGAGCTTGGCGGATAATTGCGTTCCCAAGCGGGAGCTTGGTAACGAGGGCCTGGTTTCCGGATGAGAACCAAAGAAGAAAGGTGGCTACGGGTAGATTGGGAACGAGGGCCGCGACTCATTCCCTATTTTACAGCTGCATTACCTCCGCGGCGATGGCTTCGCCCATGAAGAGGCTGGCCAGATC
This sequence comes from uncultured delta proteobacterium, assembly GCA_963705135.1. Classification (GTDB taxonomy): domain Bacteria; phylum Desulfobacterota; class Desulfobaccia; order Desulfobaccales; family Desulfobaccaceae; genus Desulfobacca. The sequence goes on along the minus strand of CAVPJB010000014.1, from coordinate 207,862 downwards.
CTGGAAACGGGGGGTCAGGTCGGTGCTGAGGTAGCGGCGCCGGCCCTCGCGGCTTAAGCGGCTTTTGATTTCGGGATGACGCCGCAGGTAGTCCGCCAATTTGATCGCGGTCACTTCCCCGGAACAGATGATTTGCACCCGGGGGTCCACCAGGGCCTGAATTTTGGGCTTCAAGATGGAATAGTGAGTACATCCGAGAATCAGGGTGTCGATGTTCTGGGCGGCCAGGGGGGCCAGGTATTTCTGCAACATCAGGTCCGCCACTTCCCCCTCCTGTTCCCCGGACTCGATGATGGGCACCAGCAGCGGGCAGGCCTGCTGAAAGACCTGCACGCCCGGATCTAACTTGCGCAATTCAATCTTAAAAGAATTGGAAGCCACCGTTCCTTCGGTGGCGATGACGCCGATGCGGCCCCGGGTTGAACGGGTCAGGGCCGCCTCCACGGTGGGGATGACCACCCCGAGGACCCGGTTAGCGGGGTAATGTTCCGGCAGGTACTGCTGTTGAATGGTCCTGAGGGCCTTGGCCGAGGCCGTGTGGCAGGCGAGTATGATGAGGACGCAGCCCTGCCGGAATAGGTATTCCACCGCCTGCCGGGTGAATTTTAACACTACGGTATCCGAGCGGGTGCCGTAGGGAATGCGGGCATTGTCGCCCAGGTACAAGTAATCGTAGTCCGGCAGGACCTTTAAAAACTCCCGAAGTACCGCCAGCCCGCCAAAGCCCGAATCAAAAACGCCAATCATTTTGATAGTTTCCAGTTTTTGGTTTTCAGTTTTCGGTTAAACCCATTCATTTAAATGCTTTCCTTGCAAGCGCTACGATTACTCCGACAGCTTCAATAAGGTGCCCCGCTTCCGGGCCAGCCTGAGGCTCATGGTTATCAGCCCATAGCCCGCGAGCAGATAGGCCAGGCTAAGCCCGAAGCCCCGCCATAGAGGCCAGGAGGCGGAGAGGGGAAAGCCGTAAAAATGTCGGAAATACTCTAAAAAATGAGTCAGGGGGAAGGCCTGGGCCACCGTCTGCAATGGGGCCGGCAGCAGGGTCACGGGGTAATATATCCCGGAGAGGAGTAGGACCAGGTAGGAAATGGCCCAGGCGGTGATCTCGGCCCGGTGGCCGAAAAGGAGCACCAGGGACAGCACCAACACCCCCTCGATGACTGCCACCAGGAAGAGCCCGGCAAAAAAGAGGAGGAGGGCCGGCCACCCCTGGCAGCTCAAATCCATCCCGAAGAACCGGATACTCAAGCCCAGCATGATGCCAAAAACCACCAGCCCCCGTACCAGACCTACCAGCCCGGAGCCGAGCACGACGTGCACCAGATTGATGGGGGCGATGAGACCGTGTTTCAAACTTTTGGCCCAGACATCGTAGAGCAGGGCATAGGACACGTCCAGTTGAGCAATCTGCACCGTATTCATGGCCACGGCACCGATGAGGACGAAGGAGACCGTCTCCGGACCCAACTTCAGAAACTGGGTGAGCAGACCCACGGAAAACAGGCCCACGAGGGGCCAGAAGAGCATCTCGAAGACCGCAAAGACGTTGCGGCGGTTCATGATGCCGCCCCGGGCGGCAAAAGCCCAGACTTTGACGGCCTCAGTGACTAAATTCACGGTACAGATCCTCCAGGTCCACACCCCGCACCCGAATCTGGCTGAGGTCGCCCCCGGCGGCGTTGATCTCCCGGATGATGCCGGGCAGGCGGCTGTCGCTGTGATCCACTAATAACTCCACGGTGGGTGCTTGCAGCTGCCATTCCAAGACCCCGGGCAGGTGCTGGAAATCGACGGCTGGGGGGTAGTGGGCAAAGGTCAGGGTAACCCGGTCCCCTAAGGCCAACTGGCTTTGCAGGGTGGGTATGCCGCCCTGGGCCAGGATACGGCCTTCCCCCAGAAACCCCACCTCGTGACACAACATTTCCGCTTCCCGCATGTTATGGGTGGTGAGGATAATGGTCATACCGGTCTCACGGTTCAGGCGGGCGATCTCCTCCCGGGTGTGCTGGGCCGCCACCGGATCCAGACCGCCCGTGGGTTCGTCCAGGAAGAGCAGCTCCGGCCGGCTGATCAGGGCCTTGGCCAGGGCCAGCCGCTGTTTCAGGCCTGAGGACAGGGTCTCGAAAGGGGCGCGCCGCCAGGCTTCCAGTTCAAAGAGGGCCACCATTTCCCGGACCCGGTCTGTCAGGGTGTGGCCCCAGAGGCCATAGAGGCGGCCGTAGAAACGAAGATTCTCCTCGACGGAGAGGGACCAGACGAATTTGGCGGCGCCGCTGGCCAGATTGATCCGCCGCCGGAGTTGGGTGGCCTGCTTCAGGGCGTCCAGACCCAACACCCGCACCGACCCACCGTCCGGAAGCAGCAAGGTAGCCAGGATGGAAATGAGGGTGGTCTTGCCGGCCCCGTTGGGGCCCAGAATCCCAAAGATGGTCCCGGTGGGGATTTCCAGGTGCAAATCCCGGAGCACCGGCTGCCGCCGCCGGCGCCAGATGCCGCTGCTATAGGTTTTAAAGAGGCCTTGGGCCTGAATAGCCAGATCCATATTCATAACCGAAAAATAATACAGTTTACCAAAGGCGGCAGGTGGGGGCAAGGTGGAAAATTGAAGTTTAAAGAGGAGGCTTGCAATACCCCGGCAAGTGCGGTAAACTGGGGACAATTATGGATGAGCAGGAACGTTTTGTCAGCCCCCAGCGGCACCCGGAAGACCTGGGACTGGAAATGGGTCTCCGACCCCGGGCGTTGCAGGAGTTCGTGGGTCAGGACGAGCTCAAGCGCACTTTGGGCATTGCCATCACCGCGGCCAGGGGCCGGGGCGAAGCCCTGGATCATATCCTGCTGCACGGCCACCCCGGCCTGGGCAAGACTACCCTGGCCCACATCATCGCCCAGGAACTGGACGCGAGCCTGAAGACCACCTCCGGCCCGGTCATCGAGCGCCCCGGCGACCTGGCGGCGCTGCTCACCAACCAAAAACCCGGCGACGTCCTCTTCATCGACGAAATCCACCGCCTGCCTCACGTGGTGGAGGAGGTCCTGTACCCGGCCATGGAGGACTACAAGCTGGACCTCATCATCGGCCAGGGCCCCGGGGCCCGGGCCATCCGGCTGGACATCCCCCGCTTCACCCTGGTGGGCGCCACCACCCGGGCGGGTCTGTTGACCCCGGCCCTGCGAGACCGTTTCGGGTTGATGCTGCGAGTGGAATTTTATCACCCGGATCATCTGCAGGCCATCGTCACCCGTTCGGCGGCAGCCCTGCAGATTGAGATCGAGCCTTCCGGGGCCCGGGAAATCGCCCGGCGCTCCCGGGGCACCCCCCGCATCGCTAACCGCCTCCTGAAACGGGTCCGGGACTTTGCCCAGGTGCACGGCGACGGCCGCATTACCCGGGCCAGCGCCGACGCGGCCTTGAATCTGCTGGATGTGGACCACCGTGGCTTCGACCGCATGGACCGCCGGATTCTGCTGACCATCATCGAAAAATTCGACGGCGGCCCGGTGGGGGTGGATACCCTGGCCGCGGCCCTGTGCGAAGAGCGAGACACCCTGGAGGACGTCTACGAACCCTTCCTCATCCAGTGCGGTTTCTTGAACCGCACCCCCCGGGGCCGCGTCGCCACCCGCCTGGCCGTGGAATATTTTGACCAGAAGCCGAAGAAGGCCAAACAGCCGTCTTTGGAGTTTTGAGGGAAGTTTTAAGTTGTGAGTTTCGAGAAAATACCTCACGTCAGCCAGTGATTTGTAATTATTTCCTTTCTTTTTGATCAACATTGGAAATCGGGGCGGAAGATCACCTCCGGGTGGAGGTCATAATGGGCCGCTGCTGACGGCCAGCACCCTGCTGGTGCCGGGGGTATGTGGACCTGGAAGAGGTTTTTGGCCTGGCCCGGTTCCTGGCGCGGCTCAACCCAGAGATTCCCTATATTCTTCTCGCCTTATACCCCCAATTTTACCTTACTGATCTGCCCACCACTCCCCGGAAAATGGCACAGGCGGCCCGGCAGACGGCCTTAGCGGCCGGGGTGAAACACGTCCGACTGGGGAACGAACATCTCCTTACATAAGAATTAGCTTGCTTCCCAGGGTTACGGCGCGGTATTAAAAAAATCAATTACATTCGTTGCCCAAAATAATCATAGAATTTTCTGAAAATAATTTCCTATTCCTGTCATTCTGAGGGAGCGTAGCGACCGAAGAATCTAGACCATGGGCGAAGCTCAGGGAGACAAAATACGAAAAAACTTTTGAAAATCGCTATGAGGCTGCGAGGCAGGAGCTTCGCAGGGAATTTGCGTTCCCATGCAGTTAATCACTATCCATCAGCTCACCCATAAATTATTGAAAACATTGTAAAATAGCGAAGCGGGAGCTTAGGAACCAGCTTTTCAGGACAGGAGATTGGGAACGAGGGATCGAGATACCTCTGCCGCCAGATCATTTTTTTACTTCGTGGTGATTCTGAAGCATGATAACTTTCGGCAAATGATATAAACGTTTTTTGGGGGAAGGTTGCATGAACGCTATCTGGATGTTGCTCATCTGTCTGAGCGTCTTGTTTGCCGCCTGGAGCGGCAGGATCGACGAGTTCAGCAAGGCCCTGTTCGAAGCCGGCAAGGCCGCGGTGGAGGTGTGTATGTATCTGGTGGGGATTGTCTCCCTGTGGCTGGGGTTGACGAAAATCCTGGATGATTGCGGCATCATCTACAAGATGTCCAACTTTTTCCGGCCGGCCATCTCGCTGTTGTTCCGCACCATCCCGGCCGGCCACCCGGCCATTACCAACATCACCCTGAACCTGCTGGCCAACATCCTGGGGATCGGCAACGCGGCCACGCCCCTGGGCATCAAGGCCATGGAGGACCTCCAGACCCTGAATCCCGAGGCCGACACCATCACCTTTGAGATGATGCTCTTTATTGTCATCAACACCTCCAGCGTGCAGTTGATTCCCTTCACGGTTATCGGGCTGCTGGCCAGCTATGGTGCCCAAAACCCGAATCGGATTATGCTGCCCACCTTCATTGCCACCGTTATTTCGTCAATTACCGCCGTGATGATTCTCTTCTTGTTCAAAAAAATCTCCGGCAGGGGGCGTTGACATGGAAAAATTGCAGGCTGCCTTTCAATACATCATCCCATTGTTTATTTTTTTCACCGTGGCCTACGGCTTTGCCAGAAAGACGCCGGTCTATGAATCTTTTGTCTCGGGGGCCAAAGAGGGTATTGACATCATTATCGGGATCTTCCCCTATGTCCTGGCCATCTTTATTATGGTCAAGACCTTTCAGGCCTCGGGGGCGCACGACTTTTTCAAGGGGATATTCGCTACAGTGTCCGGTCCCCTGGGCCTGCCGGCGGAAACCTTTTCCATCGGCCTGGTGAAACCCATGTCCAACGCTGCGGCTTTAGGGATTTTTACGGAAATTCTGAAAACCCACGGGCCCGACTCTTTTACCAGCTTTCTTTCAGCAGTGATCATGGGCAGCGCCGAAACGACGTTTTACGTCATTGCGGTGTATCTGGGCTCGGTGGGCATCCGCAAATCGAAGTATCTGGTGCCGGTCTGCCTGACCGCTGATTTGGTGGGAATTATCGTGGCCGTGGTGGTGGTGAAATTGATGTTTTAGTTATGCCTGCCTGCATCACCAGTCATTGAGTTATAGGAGCAGCCAGAAGTTTGGTCTGATTCACCCCTCACCCTGAGCTTTAATGTTGTTGAATTAAGCCCAAGTAAAGATTAATGGTGGCACAGGCTTCCTATCCTGTGCGCCTTTGAACAGGCTGAAAGCCTGTTCCACCGCTCTTAATTCAACAGCATTGACCCTGACCCTCTCCCCTCGAGGCTGAGAATTACCAACTAGTCTAATGACCTGATATTTTTCTAATCTTATCCAATCTCCCCCTTGGGAGAGAGGGTTTCCTAATCCTCGAGCCCGAGCTCCCGCTTGGGCACACACTATCATTTATAGCTCCTGCTTTTATATCTCCGGAGAGTCAATTTCCAACAGGTTTTTACCTAGGTTGCGAAGCAGAGCTTCGCTGGAAATTGAATTCCCAAGCAGTTGAACATGAGCCGTCGGCTCACCCATAAAAGATGAAAAGCATGAAGAGGCGAAGCGGGAGCTTCGCAAGCAATTATACCAAGTTGCCATCTAACAAGTAATATTAAGATAAGGAAAATTTGTCATCGAACGAAGTCCTGCCGGATTTCTGGCGAGATCATTTAGACCCTGACAGAGTTTGTCCTCTACTTCATCAAGGTCCTTGAATGCCTTATTGGCAAAATTCTTTTCCCGTAACTCTTCCCAAATATGTTCGGCAGGATTTAACTCTGGACTTCGCGGCGGCAGTTTTATTAGTCTTATATTTTCAGGCACCTATAATCTCTGGGATACATGCCAACCGGCCTGATCTGTGAGCATGAGGATAAAATAATCCGAAAAATCCTCCGCCACTTGTCTCAAGAAGATGTTCATCATCTCCGTATTAGCCCAGGGCAAGATGAGAGAGGTCATCTTCCCCAATGCTGGGCATACCGCCGTAAAAACATAAAGATAACTTCTAATAACCTGTCTCGGTGCTTGCGGCCTCGTCCCCAGAGGCGACCAGGCACGCCTGACATCACTGATACGGCCAAAGCGACCCTCGTCCTGGGCAAAAAGTAATACCGGACGGTTATCTTCCGGGTCTCTTTCTTCCAGTTTTTCAGCAATTATTTCAGGAATTTTTTTTAAAAGCCTCTTGTTCCTCCTTGTCGGCATCGACATGGAACGGTCGGGGAACCACTTTCCGCCACCCCTGTCGTTTAAGGAGCCTATAAACGGTGGTCTTGTGGACTTTTTTCCCGATACGTCTTTCCAAGGCCTCCTTGATTTCTGCAACAGTAGCGATCTGACCGGTAAGAGCTGCCTGTCTGAATGATTCTAAAAACATAGTCTCCTCTTCCAAGCTTAAATAGGAGCGGCGCCTGCCTCCCTTTCCCGGTCCCTCCACCGCTTCCGGACCCAAGCGATTATATCGGGATATCAAATTGTGAACCGATTGCTCCGCAAGTCCAGTGTGCTTAGCGATCTCCCCGGCAGGCCGTGGATCAACTAGGGCATTCAAAATCACTAGCCACTTTTGCACTCGCCAAAATCCCACCGTTGCCTTGATCCTTTCCTGAATCTCCTCTTTGGAAAGGTGGGGGATGCTCTTGGTTATTTTTCCCATGACTGCCCCCTTGATAATTTTTGGGACAGTCTATCATATTACTCATTAGATTGCAACTTGGTATTATAGGTTCCCAAGCGGGAGCTTGGGAACCAGTTTTTCAGGGCAGAAGATTGGGAACCAGATGAAAAATCGATGTTTGGAATATTACCTGAGCAAACTTGGGGCATTATAGTCTCAGCACGGTAAAGAATTCGTTAACCTTGGGTGACCGAGTAAAAATAATGGGTTTTCCGATTATTAATCCGACTGTGTTTAGTCCATCAAGAAAAGGTGGTTCAACCCGGGTCGATAGGCCAGGGATGGCCATGGTGCTCAGCAGACTGCTCTCCATCTGCAGAAAATAATTAGCCGCCAGCGAAAATTTTTTTATCTTTTCTCTTGACTTCTGAGTAATCCGATTTAAATTAACGTTGTTAGCACTCACTGCCATCGAGTGCTAATAAGATTGCCCTTCATTAAGTTTCAGTAAAATAAATCAGGAGGTTTCAGCATGAAAATTATCCCCTTGAACGATCGCGTTCTGGTGAAGCGGACCGAAGAAGTTCAGATGACCAAAGGCGGCATCTACATCCCCGACACCGCCAAAGAAAAACCCATCGAAGGCAAGGTCGTGGCCGTGGGTTCCGGCAAGGTTTCCGACAGCGGCGAGCGTGTAGCTCTGACCGTCAAAGCCGGTGACCGGGTCCTGTTCGGCAAGTATTCCGGCACCGAAATTAAAGTTGAAGGCGAAGAACACCTTATGATGCGGGAAGACGACATCCTAGCAATCGTCGGAGACTAAGACATCACGCCTAGCTATTTTTCCCAATTTGCCAAAAAAGCTTTTAAATTTTCCCTCAGAGAGGAGTAGTTTTATATGTCAGCTAAGGAAATCAAATATGATATCAAGGCCCGGGAAGCCATGTTGCGCGGCATCAACACCCTGGCCGATGCCGTCAAGGTAACCCTGGGCCCCAAAGGCCGTAACGTCATCATCGAAAAATCTTTCGGCGCCCCCGCCATCACCAAAGACGGCGTCACCGTGGCCAAAGAGATCGAGCTCGAAGACAAGTTTGAGAACATGGGCGCCCAGATGGTCCGGGAAGTGGCCTCCAAAACCTCGGATGTGGCCGGTGACGGCACCACCACCGCCACCCTGTTGGCCCAGGCCATTTACCAGGAAGGCTCTAAATTGGTAGCCGCCGGCGTCAACCCCATGGCCTTAAAACGCGGCGTGGACAAGGCCGTGGCCACAGTCGTAGCGGAACTTAAAAAGATCTCCAAACCCACCAAAGACCAGAAGGAAATCGCCCAGGTGGGCACCATCAGCGCCAACAATGACTCAACCATCGGCAACATCATTGCCGACGCCATGAGCAAGGTGGGCAAAGAGGGCGTCATCACCGTGGAAGAAGCCAAGGGCATGGAGACCAGCCTGGAAGTAGTGGAAGGCATGCAGTTCGACCGGGGTTACAGCTCCCCTTACTTCGTCACCAACCCCGAAAAGATGGACGTCAGCCTGGAAGAGCCGGTCATCCTCATTCATGAAAAGAAAATCAGCGCTATGAAGGACCTGCTTCCTATCCTGGAGCAGATCGCCAAGATGGGTAAACCCCTGCTGATCATCGCCGAGGACGTGGAAGGCGAAGCCCTGGCCACCCTCGTGGTGAACAAACTGCGGGGCACCCTGCAGGTGGCCGCGGTCAAGGCCCCCGGCTTCGGCGACCGCCGCAAGGCCATGCTGGAAGACATCGCCATCCTTACCGGCGGCCAGGTGATTTCCGAAGACCTGGGCATCAAATTAGAAAACATCACTCTCAAAGACCTGGGCAGCGCCAGAAAGATCAACATCGACCGGGACAACACCACCATCATTGACGGCGCCGGCTCCCGGGAAAAGATCGAAGCCCGGGTCAAACAGATCCGCGCCCAGATCGATGAGACCACCTCAGATTACGACCGGGAAAAACTCCAGGAACGGTTGGCCAAAATCGTGGGCGGCGTGGCCGTCATCCGCGTTGGCGCCGCGACTGAAGTGGAAATGAAGGAAAAGAAAGCCCGGGTCGAAGACGCCCTGAACGCCACCCGGGCTGCGGTGGAAGAAGGCATCGTCCCCGGCGGCGGCGTCGCTTTTATCCGCACCCTGCCCGCCCTGGATAGCTTAATTCTGGAAAACCACGACGAGCAGCTGGGCGTCAACATCATCCGGCGGGCCCTGGAAGAGCCGGTGCGGCAGATTGCCAACAACGCCGGCGCCGAAGGCTCCGTGGTGGCCGAACATGTGCGCAAAGAAAGCGGCGCCTTCGGCTTCAACGCTGAAACCGGCGTCTATGAAGACCTGATGCTGGCCGGGGTCATCGATCCCACCAAGGTGACGCGTTTTGCCCTGCAGAACGCCGCGTCCGTCTCCTCGCTGCTGCTCACCACCGAGGCCATGATCGCCGAGAAACCCAAGAAGGATGAACCGATGCCGATGCCTCCGGGCGGCGGCATGGGCGGCATGGGCGGGGATGGTACCAAGCCGTTAGCATGCTGAGTTGAACTAACTAAAAAGCTGGGGCGGGTTTTAAACCCGCCCCTTCGTTTTTTTAAGGAGGCCAAGCTGGTGCTTGTGAACGAGAGGTAAAAAGTAGGAACGAGTTTTACGAACCCAAAAGTCGCGCGCTTCATCTTCGTCTTGAAATTTCGGAATTTGCTTCTTGATCATATTTTTTTATCTGGTCAAGGGCGGGAAAACCCAGCGCCCACGATCGGTTAGCGTTAGCTTAAAACAACCCCAGCTCCTTCCCCATGGCCTGATGATACTTGGGAAATTCCGGCTGGAAGTTTTGGTAGAAGGTTACCGGGTAACGGGCGCCGATTTTGTTGCCGGATTCTTTCAGCCCCTGGATAAGGGCCTCCAGGGCCTGGCCCGGCAGGGCAAAGACCATCTCGTCATCCTGGGTCATGGAAAATATCCGGTCCCCCATACCCGGGATGGCCACCCGGGGTTTACCGGTTTTAAAGGGGGCGATGAGGTACTCGTCGCACTCCACCTTGCCGCCGAAGTGGCCGGGCACCCGTTCGCCGGCCACATAGCTGTAGGCTTGGGCCAGGCGCATCATCTGGGCCGGGTTGCCATAGAGCAGGATGGTGTCGGGGGTTTCAGGGCTCTTGGCCAGGGGCGCCAGGAGCAAGGCTTCGTATTCCCGGTTGGCCAGCTTGTTCATGCTGCCGGTTTCCCCCAGGGCCTTTTCCGGACTGCTGGCAAAATTAATGTCGCAAAAGAGGCGGGCCAACGTGGCGGGCTGGTCCGGGGCGTCAGTGAAGCCGAACATGATCATGGCGGGGACGCAGATCAGGTCTTCCTGGGTCAAGCCCACCGTCCAGCCGTAGACCCGGGTCATGGTGACACCCATGCAAATGGTCACCCTTTTTTTCAAAGCCACCGAGGGCTGCCTGGTCTTTTCAGGAAACCCGGCCTTATCCTTGAGAAATTTCGCCGCCACCGGCAGGGTTCTCAATCTTAAATCATTGCTGATAAATGCTGCGGCTTCCTGGTAATTGACGGCCGACATACTTTCCTCCTTGCACGCGTAGGTGTCGCCTAAAGTAATTGATTATTTCCCCTCGAAAGGAGAGGGAAAGGGCAGGAATTTTTGGGCACCTGAGGTCAAGGGCAAGGCGCACCCAGACCCTAAAATTAGAATATCTTTTCGAGAGCCGGTATAAAAAACGGCAATCTAATTATCTTTACAATTTATCCCAAAGTCGGCGTTTGTGCAAGGGGCTGTAGGGCGGGTGAGGCCGGCGGAGGGGAGTTGCCGTTTTTAAAAAGGTCCAGGAAGAGGGGAAAAGGGCAAAGACAGGCAGGGGCATTGCTGCCCCTGCCGGTGTGGCGCGTTGGCGTTGGTTATTGGTTACTGCAATTTTCTCCGGATGCCGATAAGGCCTACAAGCCGAGTGCCCAGGAAAAGCAGGGAGCCGGGGAAGGGAACCACATTACTGGCATCGTGGGAAAATGGATTGTCAATTTTGGTACCTTGATGAGTAAAAAAATGAATAATTATAATTTATTCAATAAGTTGATAGGTTATTATGGTTGAATATTCCTTCGGGCAAGTAGAAAATAAATCAGACTAAAATAAGCAAAGCTATAAACAATGTGATTACAGCAATTTATAAAAACCATGGCCGCAGTTAAGCAAGAATAGTTCAGGATTGCGGTTCTTTTTTTGAGAAAGAGAGGCTATGGTCTTACCGGAAAAAGGCTTTGCCATGGCCCACGGTTTTTTATAGATTAATAGGTTAATATGTCTGTGGTCAGGTGGAGACGGTTTTTCTCAGGCCTAACTTTATAGGCATCTGCAAAGCTTTTTGCCACTAAGTTTAGGAGGAAGTCTTTGTATATATTGTTGACCAACGACGACGGGATTTATGCCCCCGGGTTGTGGGCTTTCTATCAGGCCTTGCGGGAAGAGCATCAGGTTGAGGTGGTGGCCCCGGAGAGCGAGCAGAGCGCCGTGGGGCACGCCATCAGCCTGCTCAACCCGTTGCGGGTTAAAAGGGTATTTAAAAACGGTTCTTTTTTCGGCTGGGCAGTCTCTGGCACCCCGGCCGATTGTGTCAAGATCGCCATCGCCGAAGTGCTGCCCCAGAAGCCGGATCTGGTGCTCTCCGGCATCAACCTGGGGTCGAACGTGGGCATCAACGTCCTCTATTCCGGCACCGTGTCCGCGGCCACCGAAGCGGCCATTATGGGCCTCAGGTCCATGGCGGTATCCTTGAGCACCTATAAAGAGCCGGACTTCAGCGCTGCGGCCCGGTTCGCCGCCCGGCTGGCGCCAAAACTGCCGCTTCTGAACCTGCCTCCGGGAGTCTGCCTGAACGTCAACGTCCCGGCCCTGCCGGAGAATCAGATCAAGGGGGTTCTCCTTACCCGGCAGGAAAAAGGGGTGCTGGTGGAGCGGTATGAGCGGCGGATAGACCCCCGGGAGAACATCTATTTCTGGCTGGCGGGAATCAACGAACACCGGGACCTGGAGCCGGGCACCGATTACTGGGCGGTGCAGAACGGCTATATCTCCATCACCCCCATCCACCATGACCTGACCCATTACGCCAGTCTGGAAAGCTTGACCGGCCGGGATTGGCTGGATGAAATGTGAGGGCAGGGGATGGCTGTTAGAGATCAACCGGAAGGGCGGAGAGAAGCCTGGTAGTGAGCCGAGCCTGTTAAAGCGGTGCAGCCGCGATCAGCCAAAGTAATGGTGGGCGGTGCCCACCCCCTACAGGGCTTGGTATTAAACTGGAAACCGAAAACCGTCTTACCAGTTGGCATCAAAAAGATATTACCAGGGTTTTAGGATAGCGGGGGGGTCTGCTTTGACGGGGTTGGCCAGGATGGATTCGCAGATGGCGGCGTACTCTTTGACCTTGGTCATCTTGGGATAGTCCGGGTATTCCTGTTCGATGACCGAAAATCGGTCCAGGGCTGCCTGGTAGTGCTTGGTTTTGTAGTAAAATTCCCCCACGTAAAACTCATGATCGGCCAGGGCCTTCTGGCAATTGGCCATGTAATCCTCGGCTTTGGATATTTTTTCGTAATTCGGGTAGCGTTGTTTCAGGCGTCGGAACTCCTGGAGGGCTTTGTAGGTGTAGGTGGGGTCCCGGTCGATGGTGGCGCGTTGCCGATAGTAGCATAGACCCTGCTGGTAGATGACATAGGGAACCAGGGGATTGGTGGGGTGAAGTTTTTCGAAGGTCTTGTAATCCTGCAGGGCTTCGTCGTATTTTTTATTATAATACTTGGCGTCCGCCACCTTGAGTTCGGCCTGCATCGCCTCCTGGCTGTAAGGGTAGCGGTCTCTGATCTTTTCGTAGGCTTCTACCGCGTCTTCGTATTTCCCCGTTTTCATTTTCTGGGCCCCTTCCTGGGCCAGGACATCAGGGGGCTTGTCGGCCTTTTTCTTACCGAACCAGCCGCAGCCGGAACTCAGGCTCAGGAGCAGGGCAACCAGGAAGCAGGTGTGGAGCCAACGAAAACGCCGCATAGGCTTTAGTGGTGTTCCTCCAGATATTTTTCAGCGGCGAAGGCAGCCGTGGCGCCGTCGCCCACCGCGGTGCTGATCTGCCGGAGAAATTTAACCCGCACGTCCCCGGCGGCAAAGATGCCGGGGATAGTGGTGGCCATGTCCTCGTTGGTCCTGATGAAGCCGAATTCATCCATGTCCAGGATATCCTTACCCAGCCAGCCGGTGATGGGTTGGATGCCCACGAAGACGAAGACGCCGGTGACCGGCAGGTCCGATTCCTGGCCGGTTTTGACGTTTTTCAGGCGGGCGCCGGTGACGTTTTTATCGCCCCTGATCTCCGTGACCACGGTGTCCCAGATGACTTCGATCTTATCGTTGGCGAAGACCTTTTCCTGGTAGAGCTTGGCCCCCCGGAACTGGTCCCGGCGGTGGATGAGGTAGACTTTGGCGGCAAACCGGGTCAGGAAAACCGCGTCCTGGAGGGCGGTGTCACCGCCGCCGACTACGGCGATGGTTTCGTCCCGGTAGAGGGCGCCGTCACAGGTGGCGCAGTAGCCCACGCCCTTGCCGGTGTATTCCGCCTCCCCGGGAAACCCCGCCCGTCGAGGTTGGGCGCCGCTGGTGATGATTATAGCGCGGCCCACCACTTTTTCTCCCCCTTCCAGAACTACGGTATGATGGGGATTGCCTGGTTTGAGCTCGGTGACCTCGGCGCTGCGGATTTCGACGCCGAAGCGTTCGGCCTGGTCCCGCATGCGCTGGGAGAGTTCGTAACCGGCGACGCCTTCGGGAAAGCCGGGGTAATTGTCCACGTGGTCCGTGGTCATGACCTGGCCGCCGGTGATGAGTTTTTCCAGGAGCAGGGTCTTAAAACGACCCCTACCGGCGTAAAGGCCGGCAGTGAGACCTGCCGGCCCGCCGCCGATGATGATCATGTCATAATCGTATGCAGCCATAGTGTGGATTCTGATGTTTGAATGATTTAAAGCATTTTCTTGATGGCGTTTTCGATCTGGGTTTTAGAGACGGCACCGGTTATCTGGTCCATCACGTTGCCGTTTTTGAACAGGATGAGGGTGGGAATGGCCCGGATACCGTACTTGACCGGGGTTTTGGAATTTTCATCCACGTTCATTTTGGCGACTTTAACTTTGCCGGCATAGTCCTTGGCCAATTCTTCCACCACCGGGGCAATGGCACGGCAGGGACCGCACCAGGCCGCCCAGAAATCTACCAGGGCTGGCGTGTCGGCCTTAAGGATTTCCTGCTCAAAGTCGCCGTCGGTAACTTGCATAATATCTGCCATGAGGTTCTCCTTGGTTAACGATCTTCTCTCATAATTGTCAGAAGTAATTTTTCCCCTTCACCTGAACCCCCTCCCCGCAAGCGGGCCGAGGGAAAAAAGGAAGGACCTTTTAATAACTGATATACGTGCCAGAAAGATGGGAACACTGTCGAGACTTAGCTAAAATTATTACTTTCCCCCGGCTGAGAACAATGGGGGCTGAGAAGATAACTATCGGCGACGGCTCCAGGCCGGCCGAGATAACTAAAAAACGATTTTAGTCTAACCATGATAGACCAGTATTGTCAACCCTTTTCCCGAGGGTGGGCTTCGCAGGATTTTTCCTGATATCCCAAAGAGAATTTCCTTCTTTTAGAGTTCCAGTCTCCTGGCTCAATTTTAGTTTGCTCACCTCGGCCCCCTGCATTATGATAACCTAGCAGAAGCAGAATAGAGGCAGCGGCCGGCCAGACGTTTTTAAGCGGAGCGGTCAAGAAGCACAGCCGCCTCCGGCTGTACCATGTTAATCGGAACAGGCGGGGACGCCTGTCCCGCATGGTTCTTGCCGCATTGATAGTTTATGCAAAAATTAAACACCTGGTGTATTTTTTAAGTGCGAACTTGAGTAACAAAAAACCAACCAAGAAAAAACTGGCCCAGCCGAAGGAAACTAAGACTCAGAGGACTCGGGAGCCATCGACGCCTCTGCGGTTGGAGGAGGGCGTGGCCCAGGCCATCCGGGCTTTTTACGAGGGGAAGTATAGGAAAGCCCTGGGCTGGGCCCGGAAAACCCTGGCAATCGTCCCCGGGCATGAGGGGATGAGGCATCTGGCTTATAAGTGCGCCGAGCTTTTAAACGACAAAGCGGCGCTGCTGGCCATTCTGACCCAATTGTACCAGGCGGATGCCCTGGCCACCAAAGAAGAATATTGCGTGCTGGGTGATATGGCTTTGGTCCATAAGAAATATTCGCTGGCCGAAGAGGTCTTCCAAAACTTGCTGTCTGTTGCGGCAGGCGCGCCCCGCCTCAAGGGGCGTCTCTCCAAAGCCATGCTGCGGCAGGTCCAGCAAGGTCTTTATCTGGCTCAGATGATGCAAACCCAGGACATTGACTTTGACTCGGCCAATCCTCCGGCCTTTCTGCCGGCCGCCCCTAAGGTGTTAAGCCGGCGGGTTAAAAAACCCCAGGTCATGCCGCCCCCGCAAGAACCGTCGGAGCCGGTGGCGCCCAAGGAACGGGGGAGGCCAAAAACATCTGGCGCAGTGAAAAAGCTGGCCAAAACGCCGATCTCAGAGAGAAAAATAAACACCACCCCGACGCAGCCCACCACTAAAAAGTCTGTGGCCGCGCCAAAAGTGGCCGTTCCCGAGGTCAGCGCCCCTCCGGCCCTGGTGGAACCACTGCCGGAACTGGCAGTGGTGTTTACCACTGATCCGGAGCCCCTCCTGGAAGCCCTCAGGACCCAACGGCGGTCGGAGATCGGAGCGGTGGACTTGGCCCTGACGGCCTATCGGCACTCATTCAGAACTTCCTATGACCAGCTTATCTGCCTGCCCACTTTGTGCGACGTCCGCTCCTTGTGGTACCAGGAAGAAACGGCCCGCAAAGTCATGAAAACGTTGCGGGGCCGAGCCATCCTGGCCGACGAGGTGGGGCTGGGCAAAACCATCGAAGCCGGCCTCATTCTGAAGGAGTATTTGAAGCGTGGTCTGGTGCGCACCGCCCTGGTTCTGGCCCCCAGCAACCTGGTACCCCAATGGCAGGATGAATTGGGTGGCAAATTTGGGATTGCCTTTGTGTCTACCCAAGACGATCTGTTTAAACAGCACCCTGAGCGTTTCTGGGCCGAACCCTTTATCCTGGCCTCTTTACAGACTGTCAGGAGCAGGCGCCATTTCGATAACGCCACCTCCCGCCCCTATGATCTGGTGGTGGTGGATGAAGCTCACCACCTGAAAAACCGCACTACCCAGAATTGGAAGTTGGTCAATGCCATCCAAAAGACCTTTCTGCTCATGCTCACGGCCACTCCGGTCCAGAACAGCCTGGAGGAACTCTACAATCTGGTAACCTTGTTGCGTCCCGGGCACCTGAAGACCCAGAAGGCCTTTAAAGCCGAATTCGTCACCCGGGGCAACCCCAGTGATCCCCGCAATCGGGAAAAGCTCCGGCAGCTTCTCCAGGAAGTCATGGTGCGCAATACCCGCTCCACCACCCAACTGCACCTGCCCCCGCGTTTTGCCCTGACCGTGCGCCTCAACCCCACGGCTCCGGAAAAGGCCTTCTATGACGGCATCAGCCAGTTTGTCAGCCAGCAGGCGGCCCTACCGCAGACCTCGGGGGCTGATAAGCTCACCTGGCGGAAACTCCTGGAGGCCGCCGGTTCATCCCACCTGGCCGCCTTACGGTTGTTGGGGCGGCTAAGGGACCGGGGCGGCAAGCATGATACTCAGCAGATCGCCGCCCTGATGGCTTTAGGGGAGCGGATCCACCACAGTGCTAAAGTTCAAAAGGTATTGGAACTCCTCCAGGCCTCGCCGGACCAGAAAATAGTATTTGTCAATTATATCGCTTCGCTGGAATACCTGGCCCAGATACTGGGAGAGCAGAAAATCCCCCATGTCATCTACCAGGGGAGCATGACCCCGGCCCAGAAACAGGCTGCTTTGCAGGCCTTCGGAGAGGGCTGCCAGGTGCTGTTGGCCACCGGCACAGGGGGGGAAGGGCACAACTTGCAGTTTTGCCACGTCCTGCTCAATTATGACCTGCCCTGGAATCCCATGGAGATCGAGCAGCGCATCGGCCGCCTGCACCGCATCGGTCAGGAACGGGAAGTGCAGGTTTACAACTTTTGCGCCGCCGACAGTTTGGAAGACCATATCCTCAATGTGTTGGACCGCAAGATCAATATGTTCGAGCTGGTGGTGGGGGAGATCGACATGATCTTAGGGCGGCTCCAGGGTGAGGAGGAGTTTAGTGACCTGGTGTATGACCTGTGGGTGAAACATCCGGATGAGGCCCAGCGCCAGCAGGCCTTTGAGGCCCTGGCGGCACGGCTGCAGCGAGCCCGTCACGCCTATGAAAAGAGCAAGGAATTTGATGAAAAGCTCTTTCAGGAGGACTTTGGCGTATGACCATCCTTTCGGACCCCGAGCTCAGCTCTTTTGCTGCCCGTTTGCTGGAACGGCATGGAGGTCTGATCGAGCCTGAAAGCGACCACTTGTTGGCCCTGCTCCCCCCTCACCTGGCCCAGGCATTGGATTTGCCGGAGGAAGTGGGGTTGGGGACGGAACAGGCGCCGTTGCTGTACGGCAGTCCCCTCCTGGATCGGCTGGTCCATTTGGCCACCCAGGAGGTGCCGTTAGCCTATGGCCAGATAACCGTCCCCTATCTGAAAAAAGCCGGATTTGAGCAGCTATTGGGTCAAGAGCTGGTATTTGCGGGGGGGCAGGTGCGCCTGGCCAGCCGGGCCCAGGCTCGCACTACTTACATGGTCCTCATCTGCCACTATGTAGCTTTGAGCGACGAACGCAAAGAGGGTCTTATCCGGCTTGGTCTGCATGAAGGCACTGGGGCGCTCATTCCTGATCTCCCGAACCTTTGGGAGGGCGGCAATCCCCAATTCTTTCCTCTGGACAAAATACCGCCCCATTTTCCGGTCAGGCTGGAATCGGCCCTCGAATACGGCATGAAGGGTGCCCCCGGGGCCGTGGCCTCGGAACTGCAGGACTTCCTGGCCAGCATGCAGCGCCGTCTGCACCGGGATGTGAAAAATACCCGGGAATATTATGAGGCCCTGCACCTGGAGATGGAAGCCAGTCTGGCGCACCCGAATCTGGCGGAGTCCCAGCGTCAGGAGAGGTCGGTGAAGATTGCCGCCCTGCCCCAGGAAATGGCCCGCAAGATCGTTGACCTGGAACAGAAATATCGGGTGCGCGTTAGTATTGCGGCCTGCGCGGCGCTGCGCCTGCTGGTGGACGTGGTGCAACTGCTGCTGGAGTTGGAGATGCACAAAGTGCTGCGCTCCCTGCCGGTTATTTGGAATCCTTTGACCCGGCGCTTGGACCCCCTGGTCTGTGAATCCTGCCGCCAGACCATGGATAAAGTCCATCCCACCCCCAAAGCGGGCAAAATTCAGCTCCTCTGCCACACCTGCAGCCGGAAACAAACCTGAAGGCACGGGGACGTCTAGAGATATTGCCCAAAGTATTTTTTTGCATCCCTCATCCTGACCTTCCTCCCTCAACGGGAGAAGGTAGTAATAAAGGAAGAGACTTTTGGCAATTGATAATACTCCTATCCCATAACCGATAGCTTCTGCCTTATAACCTATAATCTACTATCCAACCCTAATGCCTGCCGCTGGCTTTCCACGTGATTGATGAGCAGGGTTGCGGCTTTGGCCGGGTCCGGTTCCACGGCAAAGCAGGCCCCTACCACCGATTTCAGACCGCCCAGGAGCAGGTCGGTGACCATTTTGCTGCCCAACACCGGCGGCGTCACCCCCAGGACGGTGTAGATGCCAGTAGCCACGGCGTAGGCGGCGATGGCGGCGGCCTTCTCGGAGTACCATTCCGGGGCTGCCGCGGCCACGGGCAGTTTATCCACATCCACTCCCAGGGCATTGGCCAGGGCCGCCGCCAGATTGATGATGCGGGTGTTGTCCACGCAGGAGCCCATGTGCAGTACCGGGGGGATCTTCAGGGCTTCGCAGATGGCCCGCAGACCCGGCCCGGCCAGGGCCGCTGCAGACGGGTCCTTGAGGCCGGCCTTGGCGTTGGCCACCGCGGTGCAGCCGGTGTCCAGGACAATGATGTCCTGGGCGATGAGTTGCCGGGTGATGGTGGTGTGCCCCAGGTCCTGGCAGATCTTGGGGTTATTGCAGCCCACCACGCCCACGGCGCCCCGGATCTGGCCGGTCTTGATGGCGTCGATGAGGGGCGTGGGTGTGCCGCCCAGGGCGGCGACGATGGCTTCCACGGAAAAGCCGCTTACCTGGTTGACCGGCGCCACCGGGATGAAAACCCGCGCGGCCTGGCGGCGGGCGAAGTTCTCCACAGCCAGGTGCACCACCTCCCGGCCCCGGCTTTCGGAGTTTTCAGGAGTGAATTCGAAGTGTTGAGCATGCGGAAACTTGGCCTTGGGGGAGGTGGTAATGAGATGGGTGTGGTAGCAGGTGGAAATCTGGCCCACCGAAGGCATAATGCATTGGTAGTCCACCACCATGGCCTCCACCGCGCCGGTGAGCAGGATCAGTTCCTGGAGCAGATGGTTGCCGGCCATGGGGATGCCCTTGCGCATGAGCACTTCGTTGCCGGTGCAGCACAGGCCCACCAGATTGATGCCCTGGGCGCCCAGTTCCTTAGCCCGGCCCATTAGTTTGGGGTCCTGGGAGGCCCGGTAAATCATTTCGGAGACCAGGGGGTTATGGCCATGCAGGACAATATTGATTTCGTCCTTTTTCAGCACCCCGAGGTTCACCTGGGAGGCCATGGGCTGGGGGGTGCCAAAGAGGATGTCGGAGACCTCGGTGGCGATCATGGAGCCACCCCAGCCGTCGCTCAAAGAGGTCCGCAGGGCGTGGAGCAGGATGTTCACCGGGTCGTTGTCCACCCCCATGTGGGTGCGGTGCATGGTTTCCACCACTTCCCGGTCGATCCCCCGGGGGGCGATGTTCAGTTTGTCCCAGAGTTCCAACCGGGCGGCGGGCAGGCGTTTGGTGAAGGTGAGGTGGCCTTTATGGATGCCGAACTCGGCCATCATGGCCAGGGCAAGTTCTTTGGCCTTGGCTGGCGGCAGCAGGTCGGCTGGGACGCCGTATTCGGCAGCGATGCGGTCCAGTTTGGCCAGATCGGTCAACTGATACCCCGGGGCCCGGCCTTCGGCCACGGCCAGCAGGGTTTCCACCAGGTCCCGGCCGTGGTCGGAATGGGAGGCTGATCCCGCGGCAATCATCCGGGCCAGGTTGCGGGCGACGATGATGTCGGCATCGGCGCCGCAGACGCCCCGTTGGGGGCCTTCACCAAAGGGGTCCAGACGGCAGGGGCCCATGACACAGTTGCGGCAGCTCAGCCCCAGGGAGCAGAAGCCGCACTGCGGCTCCTGGGCCTGGGCCCGCTCCCAGACGGTTTCCACGCCTTCCTGGCGGGCCTTCTCATACATGGCCAAGGTGTCGGGTTGAATAGAGCACTTGGTTCCGGGATCATTATTGTTCGCCATAACACTTTCCTCCCCGTGGGAATATCAAAAGCTCTTTTACACAAGCTGCTTTCAAAGAGATATTTTTGGTAGCCGCAGGCTATACCTGCGCCCTTACCAAATGGAATCTGACCTCACCCAATTTGACTCGCTTGAGCGCAACTTTTTATTATGTCAATAGATTTCGCACTTTGCTGTGTGCGTTTGCAACCCGCTTCACACTAGATAAATTAAAGCCTCTAGCCGCCGGGCTGTCAAATAGAAAATCGCCCTTATCAGGCATAAATTAATGTCTCTCAAACTCTTGCTAAGTTCTTCACATGGCCTAGCGTATGTTCATAATCAGACAGGAACTCCCCAGGGCTTTATAGCACGCCTCATAGATGTTATTAGAGGAAAAAAACAGTTGACAAAACCCTTTTTTCCCTTTATAAGAGGTGGAGAATGTGAAAAAAATTATGAAGTCCCGGTCCAGGCAAAAAAGTCCTTTCTAGGACGGCAGTTAGCTTCAAAAAAAACGAGCAAAAACATACACTGAGGAGGAAGTTTATGGCGAAGTACGATCCGGTAAAACAAGCAGACTGGCAGATTGCTGAAATCGCCGAAGCGGAGATGATTCCCTTTGACGCGATGTGCGACAAGTTGGAAATCCCTAAAGACGAGCGTATCCCGCACGGTCATAAGATCGGCCGCGTCGACTACATGAAGTGTCTGGAACGCCTGAAAAACAAACCCGATGGATATTATATCGACGTCACCGCCATCACCCCCACCCCGCTGGGTGAAGGCAAATCCACTACCTCCATGGGTCTCATCGAGGGCCTGGGCGCCCGGAAGATGAACGTTGGCGGCGCTCTCCGCCAGCCCTCCGGCGGCCCCACCATGAACATCAAAGGCACCGCGGCCGGCGGCGGCATCTCGCTCCTGATCCCCATGACCGAGTTCTCCCTGGGCCTCACCGGCGACATCAACAACATCATGAACGCCCACAACCTGGCCATGGTGGCCTTGACCGCCCGGATGCAGCATGAATTCAACTACACCGATGAGCAGTTGGCCAAACGGAACCTGAAGCGCCTGAACATTGATCCCCGCAACCTGGAAATGGGCTGGATCCTGGACTTCTGCGCCCAGGCCATGCGGAACATCATCATCGGTCTCGGCGCCACCAAGGCCGACGGCCTCATGTGCCAGTCCAAGTTCGGCATCGCGGTGTCCTCGGAAGTCATGGCCATCCTGTCCATCTTTAACGGCCTGGCGGACTTCAAAAAACGGATGAACGAAATCGTCGTGGCCTACGACAAGAAGGGCAACCCCGTCACCACCGGCGACCTGGAAGTGGGCAACGCCATGATGGCCTGGATGGTGCCCTCCATCAACCCCACCCTGATGCAGAGTGTGGAAAAGCAGCCCGTCTTTGTGCACGCCGGCCCCTTCGCCAACATCGCCGTGGGCCAGTCCTCCATCGTCGCCGACCAGGTCGGTCTGAAGCTGTTTGATTATCACATCACCGAGTCCGGGTTCGGCGCCGACATCGGCTTTGAGAAATTCTGGAACGTGAAAAGCCGTTTCAGCGGTCTGAAACCCAACGTCGCGGTGCTCACCGCCACGGTCCGGGGTCTGAAACACCACGGCGTCAACGCCGGCGCCCTGCCGTGCCCGCCGGGCAAACCCGTCCCCAAAGAGTACTTCGAAGCCTCTGCCAAAACCATGCCCTGGCTGGAAGACGGCGTCATGAACGCGGTGCACCATGTCCAAAACATCAAGAAAGCCGGCATCAACCCCGTGGTCTGCATCAACGCCTTCCATTTCGATTCCAAGGAAGAGCACGATGTGATCCGTCGGGCCTGCGAGGCCGCAGGCGCCCGGGTGGCCGTATCCAAGCACTGGCAGTTCGGCGGCGAAGGCGCCCTGGAGTTTGCGGATGCGGTCATGGACGCCTGTAAAGAGAAGAACGACTTCAAGTTCCTGTATCCCAACGAGCTGCCCCTGCGCAAGCGCGTTGAGCTGATCGCCAAGGAAATCTATGGCGCCGACGGTGTGGACTTCACCCCTGAAGCCACCGCCAAGGCCGTCCGGTTCGAGGCTGATCCGAAGTTCAACGAATACGCCACCATGATGGTGAAGACCCACCTGTCCCTCAGCCATGACCCGACGAAGAAGGGTTGTCCCAAAGGCTGGCGGTTGCCGGTGCGCGACTTCCTCATCTACGGCGGCGCCAAATTCATCTGCCCGGTCTGCGGCGCCATCACCCTGATGCCCGGCACCGGCTCCGACCCGGCTTACCGTCGTGTCGATGTGGATGTCAAGTCCGGTAAAGTCACCGGCTTGTTCTAAGCTCCAAAGAAAAAACTCCAGACCCTTCGGGGTCTGGAGCTCATGAAAGGCTTTCGGAGGCAACCAGATCCGAAGGCCTTTTTTTTGGAAGGCGCGAACCTCTCTAAATGTTTTCCGCGGTCAGCATATCTATTATCTGTTGGTGCAGGATGGGAATTTTGTGCTGAACGACGTCCCAGACGATGTCATAGTCCACCCCGAAGTAGTCGTGGATAAGACGGTCCCTCATCCCGGCGATGGACCGCCAGGGGACTTTTGGATATCGTTGTTTCAATTCATCTGGAATCTTTTTTGAGGCCTCCCCGATAATCTCTAGACTGCGCACAAAGGCACGCTTGAGGGTGTCATTTTTCATAAACTGATCTTCGCGTAAGTCCTTGCTGGTAGAGATGATATAGGCTGTTTCATCGATGATATGACGCAAATACTCAAGCGGCGAGGGGGGCATATTCCACTTCTTGGAGAATGTGCGGACCTGAGATGGGGACTCAGGGATTCCACTGTGACCAGTTCAATTTTATGGTGCAGAATTTCCTCCAGGAAAAAAGCCAGGTTCATAAAATTATCAAAACTCTTCTGACCTGGGGTAAATTCCACCAATAGATCAATATCGCTGCCCACATGCTGTTCTCCACGTCCAAAGGAGCCGAACAATCCCAAACGGCTGACTCCGAGAGCTTTTAGTCTGTCCTGATGCTGGCGGAGGATAACGAAGACGTCTTGTTTGGTTCTGATGGCAACCATGATGAATTCTATGCTACCAACAATAATGCAAAAACACAAGAGTATAAAAAAAGACCCGGTCCTACGCCGCCCCACCCTCCTGCTGGTGTTCGTCATACAAATCCAGATGTTTTTTCAGGATCTCCGGAATGGGCAGGTGATAGGGGCAGCGGTTGGCGCACTCCCCGCATTCTTCACATAGCCGCACCGACTCCATGGCCTTGGCGGCAAAGGCCGCGGCCTTGGTGGGGCCCATGCGGTGGGCGACGATGCCGTAGAGCATGGCCGGGGTCACCAGCACCCCCTGGGGGCAAGGCTGGCAGTACTCGCAGCGCCGGCAGAAAAGGTCACCCAATTCGGCCCGGTAACGGTCCATGGCGGCCAGGTCCTCGGGGGTTATCTCCAGGTCACTGGCGTAGAGGTCGGCCACCTGGTCCACCCGGGCCACGGAATCGCAGCCGGCCAGGGGGATGACGTCGGGAAACTGGCGCAGATAGGCAAAGGCCACCCGGGCGTCCTCCACCAGACCGCCGCAGAAGGGTTTCATGGCCAGGAGGCCCAGCTGCTGCCGGCGGGCCAACGGGTGTAGAGCCTCAGCCGCCGCCATTTCCACAAAGTTGAACGGAAACTGCACGGTGCTGAAAAGTCCGGTCTGTACCAGGCGCACGGCCATCTCCAGGCTGTGGGAGGTGACGCCCAGATGCCGGATCTGGCCGGCCTGTTGGGCCCGGGCAATTGCTTCCAAGGCCCCATCGGGACCGGTGAGGGTTTCCCAATCGGACTCCTGGGAGACCTGGTGCAACTGGTAGAGATCCAGGAAATCGGTTCCCAGGCGACGCAGACTTAATTCCAGATCCTCCCGGGCGCCCTGGCGGTCCCGCTTTATGGTCTTGGTGGCCAGGATTATCTGCTGGCGTTTCCCGGCAAAAGACCGCCCGATCTTTTCTTCACTGTCCACATAGAGATGGGCGGTATCGTAAAAGGTGATGCCCCTTTCCAGGGCCCGGCGCAGCACCTGCTCTGCTTCAGCAAAAGATAACCGGATAATGGGGATGGCGCCGAATCCCACCTCCGAGACTTCCAGCCCCGTTTTGCCTAACATACGGTAGCGCATCGCAGTTTCCTCCATACCGCTGAAAATTATAACATACCCCCTGGGCGGCAGCCAATCTGCTATCATCGACCATATCTTTTAATGAACTTAGGTATATATTAATTCTACTCCGACAGATTATATTGCTTTTTAAGGAATATTATATTATGTTAGCTCCATGTCCAAGGAGATTAACTTTCCAGATATTGCCGATTACTTGGCTCCGTATGCCCCTTTTTTCCGCCGCTTGGAAGGCCGGGAATTGGCGCAAAGCTATGTAGTCGGCTTGATGATGGAAGGGGAACGCAAGTCGGTGGAGCCGATGTCGGAACGGGTCCATGCCTCGGAAAGGGGGATGCAACGTCTGTTGACGGAAGTCAAGTGGGACCAAGAAGGGGCCTTTGGAGAATATCGCCGACAGATGCTTGCCGAAACCAGCGATCCCCAAGGGATACTCGTGGTGGATGACACGGGATTCCCGAAGCAAGGGCGTCACAGTGTGGGCGTAGCCCGGCAATACTGCGGGGCTTTGGGAAAAGTGGCGAATTGTCAGATAGGGGTCAGTTTGACTTATGTGGGCCAAGGAGTGGCCTGGCCTTATGACATGGAATTGTTCATCCCGTCCTCTTGGGACGATCCGGAGAATCCTCAATGTGTCTTGCGACGTCAAAAGACGCGGATGCCGCCGGAGGCGCGCCATCGAGAAAAATGGCAGATGGCCTTGGAGATGATCGAACAAGCCAGGCAAGCCGGTGTCCCCCATCGGGGAGTGGCGGCGGATGCCTGGTATGGTAATGTGCCTAAATTTCGGGAGAAATTGTCTGAGTGGGAGGAATGGTACGTAGTGGGGGTCAATGCCAACACCGAAGTTTTTTTGGAGCCCCCGGTGTTTGAGGAGATACGCACCCAACCTCGGAGAGGCCGCCCTCGAAAATATCCGCCCTTGGCGCCGACCCATCCCAGGCCGGTCAAGGTTTCCGAGTTGGGCCGACAGATAGAGGAAGATGCCTGGGAAAGTCTGGAATTGCGACGAGATAGCCGGGGAGAGCCCTTGATGGTGGAAGCAGTGTCTCGGCGTGTCTGGCCTGCCCAAGGTTATCGTAAAGGTAGGGTCCATGAGGAGGTTTGGCTGATCATCGAAAGACGTCGACAGGGACAGGATACCTTTGAGTTGCGCTACTACTTCAGCAATATGCCCCAGGAGATTCCTACCTTGGAGATTGTCCGCCTCTTTCATGAAAGATACTGGATCGAACAGGGATATCAGCAATTGAAAGAAGAGTTGGGAATGGATCATCATGAAGGCCGGTCCTGGATCGGCTGGCATAGACACGTATTCCTGGTTTTCCTGGCCTTTGGCTACCTTACCCAAGTGCGACTCCAAGAAAAAAAACGGAAGCAAAGATGCTCTTGGCAGAAAGAATTGTTGCCGGCGAGGATACTGGAGAAAGGCTTTTCCAACTGACAGATGCTTCAGTGAAGGAATGGATAAACAGAAGATGCCCACTCCGTTCTTCAGAACGATGGCGTCGAAAACAAAGGGCTCAAAAAATGCCT
Source organism: uncultured delta proteobacterium (assembly GCA_963705135.1). GTDB lineage: Bacteria > Desulfobacterota > Desulfobaccia > Desulfobaccales > Desulfobaccaceae > Desulfobacca. The sequence goes on along the minus strand of CAVPJB010000014.1, from coordinate 181,454 downwards.
TCGTTGCCAGACATCCGCCATCAACTGGCAAAATGCTTAATGAAAATGTTGATTTGATCACTTATCTGTCGGAGTAGTATTAATATTAATAATTTATTAATAATATCATTTAGTAATTGCTCTTTAATATCTTTTGCGATATTTTTATCAAGGCGCTTATATCGTATGCTATAAGGTCTGTCCTTTTTTCCCTCCTTCCATCGAACTGGGAGGATCAGGGTAAGGCGTTAATAAGACATTATTTTTTAAAATGATGCTAATTTCAGGAAGCATTACCACCATAACACGAACGGAGGAAAATTATGAAGGTATTAATCGCGTATGACAGCAAGGCGGGACACACCGAGAAAATGGCGCAATTTATGGCTGAAGGGGTGCGGTTTGCCGGTAATGATGTGGAGGTGAAAAAAATCACCGAGATCAAAGAAGCTGAAGCCTTAAATGGTTATGATGCTTATTTGTTCGGCTGCCCCACCTACCACCGGGATATGACCCAGACCATGAAGACCTTCCTGTTCCTGGCCCAGAAGGCCGACTTGGCCGGCAAGGTGGGGGGCGCTTTCGGTTCCTATACCCACAGCGGCGACGCCCCCAAAATCATCGCCGACACCATGGAATTTGTCTATAAAATGAACCTGGACGCCGGATCCTTCAACCTGGTGGAGGACAAGCTGACCTCCAAGGAAGGGTTGAAGGCCTGCCAGGATTTCGGCAAACTCGTCTGCGAGAAAGCGAAGAAGTAACCTTTGGTCGCTGCTACCGGGTGTCGGCGGTGCCATGAGGTAGAGGCGCACCGACGCCCGGAGGGCAAAAATGTCGAAGCTAGGGGGACATATGCCATAAGCATGTTTGCCACCAGTTGCTATGGGGTTATACCAAGTTCGGTTTCACATGCAGCCAATTTAAACGTTAACCCTTTAATAATACGATTTTTTAACCAGAAACTGAAAACCATCAACCGAAAATTGTAGTATAATCCCAGCATGGAATCATTCCGCCATAACCTCTCGCCCGTAGAAGTGAAAATCTTTTTAAAAACCGCCGCTGACCTGACCGAGAACCTGGCCATCCGCTATGTCCATAAAATCACCACTCCCTGCCCCCGCTGCAGCCGGCCGGAACTCTGCTATGGCGCTGCAGTCAGTTATTTTTGCAGCAGTTTTGACAAGACCACCCACGAGATCACTGTGTGTCTGCATTGCGGCTATAAGGACCTGGCCACCCTCACCACCTGCGAGAGATTATAGTCGCCAGCGCCGGTATGCTTCCTCCAGTTCTGTTGCTCCGGCAGTAGGGTCCACTTGGTTCTTGAGATGCCGGTCTTGTCGACGCCATAAAAACTCTCTTTTTTCCCATTTTCTAACAGCTGAGAAATAACTGATTAGACCCTGGGGCTGCTAAAAATCCTTTTTGGCGCACTCTGGCCACCACCGAATATTTTTCATCAGGCTGGGGTTTTGTGATATTTATCACTTGCATCTTTTCCCGTTGGCATGATAAAAGCATAGATTAAAAAGGATAATCAGGGGGGTTGAGGTTTTCGGCCTCCACACGTTTGCCTGACCAAGGGTATTATAATCAATCGAGGAGAGGACATATGTTTGAAATAGTGGAACGTCAGGAATTGGCCCAGGGCACTATTATCAGCAATTGGATAAAGGCCCCTAAGATTGCGGCCAAGGCCCAACCGGGGCAGTTTGTCATCCTGCGCGCCAACGAGACCGGGGAGCGCATCCCATTGACCATGGCGGACACCGACCCAGAGAAGGGCCTGATCAACATCATTTACATGGTGATCGGCAAGAGCACCGCCCTATTCAAAACCTTGCAGACGGGAGATTCGTTTCTGGACGTTATCGGCCCCTTGGGCGCGGCCACCCATTTAGAGAAAGTCGGCAAGGTGGTCTGTGTGGGCGGCGGCACCGGCATCGCGGTGTTGCATCCCATTGCCCGGGGTTTGAAACAGCTGGGCAACCAGGTTTTCGGGGTCATCGGCGCCCGGTCTAAAGAGCTGCTCATCATGGAAGAACGCATGAAGCTCGCCTCCAATGAACTCATGATCTGTACCGACGACGGCACTTACGGCCACAAGGGTTTTGTCACCGATAAGCTGAAGGAAACTTTGGAGAAACACAAAGACATCGGAATGGCCGTGTGCATCGGCCCCGTGCCCATGATGCGGGCTTGCTGCAATGTCACCAAGGAATATAACGTCCATACCCTGGTGAGCCTCAACCCCATTATGGTGGACGGCACCGGCATGTGCGGTTGTTGCCGGGTCCGGGTAGGTGGCGAAATGAAGTTTGCCTGCGTGGACGGCCCCGAATTCGACGGCCACCAGGTGGATTTTGATGAGCTCAATCTCAGGCTGCGCTCCTACCTGCCCGAAGAAAAAGTCTCATATGATAAGTTCAAATCGGCCCCCGGCCACAAATGCTCCTGCGGCAGCTAACCGAGCCGGCAGCCGAGGCCACATAATTGGAGGATAGAATCATGGCAGAAGAAACCAAAGCCCCTGAAGCACCCAAGAAAGAAAAGATCCCCCGGCAGGCGATGCCGGAACAGCCCCCCGAGGTGCGGCGTCATAATTTCAGCGAAGTGCCTCTGGGCTATACCCCGGAGTTGGCCCAGAAAGAAGCGGAGCGCTGTATCCAGTGTAAGGACCCCCGCTGCAAGCAGGGTTGCCCGGTGGAAATTGATATCCCCGGGTTTATCAAACATATCAAAGAAGGCGACTTCGAGGGCGCCATCCGTAAAGTTTGGGAGAAAAACGCCCTGCCCGCCGTCTGCGGCCGGGTCTGCCCCCAGGAAGTCCAGTGCGAAGGCCTGTGCATCATCGGCAAAAAGGACGCCCCGGTGGCCATCGGCAATCTGGAAAAATTCGCCGCCGACTATCAGCGCACTCAAGGCCGGGATGTCCTGCCTCCCAAGGCCGCGCCCACCGGCAAAAAGGTGGCGGTGGTGGGTTCCGGCCCCGCCGGCCTCACCGTGGCCGGCGACCTCATCCTCAAGGGCCATGAGGTCACCATCTTCGAGGCCCTGCACGCCCCGGGCGGCGTCTTGATCTACGGCATCCCCGAATTCCGGCTCCCCAAGGCCATCGTCGCCTCGGAGTGCAACTACCTGGAGAAACTCGGCTGCACCATCGAAGTAAACGCCGTTATCGGCCGCTCTGAGACCGTGGATGAGCTGCTGGAACGCTTTGACGCCGTTTTCCTGGCCGTGGGCGCCGGGTTGCCCATGTTCCTGAAGGTTCCCGGCGAGCATTACATCGGCGTCTATTCTTCCAATGAGTATCTCACCCGTTCCAACCTCATGAAAGCATATGACTTCCCCAATTACGACACCCCCTTGGTCCGGGGTAAAAAGGTGGCTACCTTCGGCGGCGGCAACGTGGCCATGGACTCCGCCCGCACCGCCCTGCGCATGGGAGCAGAAAAGTCCTACATCATCTACCGCCGAGGCCGGGAAGAACTGCCGGCCCGTAAGGAAGAAATCCACCACGCGGAACAAGAAGGGGTGGAGTTCATGCTGCTGTCCGCCCCGACCCGCTTTACGGGCACCGAGGATGGCTTCCTCACCGGCGTGGAATGCCTGCGCATGGAATTGGGCGAACCCGACGCCTCCGGCCGCCGGCGTCCCGTGACCGTGCCCGGTTCTGAATTCATGGTGGAGATCGACACTGCGGTCATCTCCATCGGTTCCAATGCGAACCCGCTTTTGACCAAGAGTACTCCGGGTCTGGTCCTGAACAAGTGGGGCAACATCGTGGCGGATCCCAAGACCGGCAAGACCATGAAACCCAAGGTCTGGGCCGGCGGCGACATCGTCACCGGCGCGGCCACCGTCATCCTGGCTGCCGGCGCCGGCCGGATCGCCTCCAACTCCATCCATGACTTCCTGACGTACGGCTGGTAACCTGGCCTGTTGAGACAATGAAAAAGCCTTGGGGCTCAGTAAGCTCCAAGGCTTTTTTGTATTTGTTGCACCCCCGCTTTAGCGCAGGTTTAGCTGCGCTACCGATAGATCCCTTTGAATGAAAAGTGGAAAAGCAGATATCCTTTTTATTTCCGCTAGTCCCCAAAAAACTGCCCCCCAATGCCAGCTTGATCCCGCAGGTGTCTTCGAAACTTAATCCCGCTCGGCCCATTATCCGCAGCAACATTAAGAACAGATTGATGAAATCCAGGTACAGCTTCAAAGCCCCGATAACGGCAGCTTTCCTTTCGCTGGCTTCATCGGCAAAGCCCGCCTGCCGCCATATTCTTGATCGCCTGAGTATCGTAAGCCGTCAGTCCAATAAAGACAAAGACCCCGATGTAGGTTACTATCCAGTAGATGGCTTCATTCTGTAGGAAAAGATTAACCACGCTAGCCAGAATAATGCCCACCAGACCCATGAAGAAAAAACTTCCCCAACTGGTGAGATCACGCTTGGTCGTATAGCCATAGAGACTGGTAACCCCAAAGGTTCCGGCAGTGACAAAAAAGGTGCTGGCAATGGAGGCCTGGGTATAGGCCAGAAATATGACCGCCAGAGTCAGGCCGTTAAGCCCGGCATAAACAAAAAACATTAAGGTAGCGGTCCCCGGCTGCAATCTGCCGATAGCGGCGCTCAGGGCAAAAACCAACGCCAGTTCACCGATTATAAGGGCGAAAAACACCAGTTGATTGCCAAAGATGAGGCGGATCAGGTTCGGACTGGCGGCAGTGTAATAGGCTACCAGGGCCGTCAGCGCCAACCCCAAACCCATCCAATTGTATACCCGGCGGATAAATTCACCTTGCATTGCCGCAATCCGTTCCGGGGAGGAAATACTTCTAACATCCATTGAGGTTCTCCTTAAAAGGTTAAATCTTTTCCGATATGGATCGGCAGTTTGAGGCCATATCCTGAAAAAATTCTTGACCACAGCCAATCATTTTCTACACTTAAACTATTATAATCACATTTTCGAAGAAAAAAAGAGCACTTGTCATTGTTACATTGCTGAACTGTTGCCGATTGGATAATTTTGGCTTTTTCCCCCGGCCCCATAGAAGAAATAGATAGTCAGACCGAGCCCCAACCAGAGGAGCAGGCGGCACCAGGAGTCAATGGGCATAGACAGCATCAGACCCAGAGAGGCCAGAGCTCCCAGAAAGGAGATAATTTTCCCGCCTGGGAATGCGAAACGGGCGCCGTATTTCGGGCCGAGTCCAGCGCAGGATGAACACGCCCAGGCAGACCACGAAAAAGGCGAAGAGAGTTCCGATGTTACAGAGAAAGGCAAGTTTTTCGATGGGGGTGCAAGCGGCCAGCAGGGCCACCACCAGGCCGCAGACCAGGGTGGTGACATGGGGCGTCTGGAAGCGGGGATGTAGTCGGGCCGTCCAGGGGGGCAGCAGGCCGTCCCGGCCCATGGCGAAAAGGACCCGGGGTTGGGCCAGGAGCAGAATATAGAGAACGCTGGTGATGCCCCCCAACGCCCCCACGGCCACCAGGCCGGCTACCCAGTTGAGTCCCACCCGTTTAAAAATGGCGGCAAAAGGGGCTTCGGCGGTGATTTCCCGGTACGGGGCCATGCCCACCAACACCAGGGTAACAACGATATAGATGACCGTGCAGATGAGCAGGGAACCGATGATGCCTACAGGCACGTCCCGCTGGGGCCGCCTGGCCTCCTCCGCAGTGATGGCCACCACATCGAAGCCCAGATAAGCGAAAAAGACCAGAGAAGCACCCTGAATCAGGCTGAAGCCGCCCAGAGGGGCCAAAGGCGTCCAGTTTTCCGGCCGCACGTAAAACATGCCCACCACTACCACGAGCAATAGAATCCCCACCTTTAAAAAGACCAGACCCCGAGCCACCAGGGCATTGGTCCGGGTACGCAACAAGAGGAGCATGGCCAGGGACAGGACGACCAGGGCGGCGGGGAGGTTGACCAGGCCGCCGGTATGGCCCAGGGCGGCGCCGGCCGCCCAGCGGGGCAGAACCAGGTTCAAGCCCTTAAGCAATTCCTGAAAATAAAAGGACCAACCCACTGCGGCAGTGGCTGCACCCATGCCGTACTCCAAAATCAGATCCCAACCGATGATCCAGGCGAAGAGTTCCCCAAAAATGGCGTAGGCGTAGGAATAAGCGCCGCCGGCAACCGGGTGCATGGCGGCCATCTCGGCATAGCACAGGGCCGCCAGCATGGCCGCCAAACCCGAAATGACAAAGGAAATAACAATACCCGGCCCGGCGATCTGCACCCCCACCCCGACGATGACAAAGATGCCGGCACCGATGATCTGGGCCACCCCGATAATGACCAGGTCAAAGCGGCTGAGGCAGCGGCACAAGCGAACCTGACCGTCCCCACCTTCCTCTTCTGAGGCAATAGACTTTTTCCTGACCAGTTCCCGCCAGCGCATTGGTCCTCCGGCTCCCGGCTAATTCCGAATGATGAGCCAGGTGCCCAGCAAGAGAAGCACCGCCCCGGAAAGACGGGTTAAATCAAGGGGGATGCCCCGGAAACCGAAGAGCTGGAAGTGATCCAGGATTAAGGCGGTGAGCAATTGACCGGTAATGGTCACTCCCATGGCGGCGGCGGTTCCTATACGGGGCACTATCAGAATAACCGTAGAGACATAAAAGGCTCCCATCAACCCCCCGGTAAGTTCCCACCAGGAGACCTGGGTGATGGCCCGGAAGGAGCCCCGGCCAAAGAATGAAGCCAGGAGCAGGAGGACGGTCGTTCCCACCGTAAAGGAAATACAGGAGCTTTCCAGCAACCCGGTTTTTTGGGCCAAACGGGCATTGACGGAAGGCTGGATGGCTACCAGAGCCCCGGCCACGAGCATCAATACCAAAAGGATTGCCTTTGACATTTATCACCTAAGGAGGCTTAGCAAAAAGGTCTGATGGAAAAGGCCAGGAGCCGATGCCGCAGATATCTTAACTGCGGAAGCTCCTGGCCTTTAAAGCTATTCCCCTATCCCTCTTCCCTTTTGCCTAAAAAAATGGAGTGATCTTGGTGGGCGGTTTCACCAGAGGGGCCTTGTCACCCTTGTAGGCTTTACCATCAATTTTTTCGATAAAAATATGTCTGGCCTTAAAGTCCACCGGATTGATCCGCCCTTGAATCTTTACGTCCTTGCGACTCTGGGCCAATTGTTTTAAAACCTCATAATTTTGATTCAATATAATCTTGTCTCCTGCTGAGCCGGCATGAAAAAAGTAACCGCCAAACTCCTTGGAGTAAGCGATCTTCCCATTTAGGGTAATATCTTGGCGAGCATCATCAATTTTACCCTGGACATCAGGATCTGGGATGAGCTGCTCAGCTCCGGCGCCGCTCGCAAACACCAGCAACAGCGCCACCAGAATAAAAAATCTTAGAATTGCCATATTGCCCTCCTCCTGCGGAAATTCACCTGACTGCCTCATTACCATCGACTACAGGATTATTAACAGAAATTGAGATTTTTTAAAATCTTTCTTTCTTAGGCGTGAAATTTATTTTACCCGTCGAGGTTTTTGTTGATTACTGCGAACCTGATATCCCATAATTCCAACAGAGGTTTTATTCAGAAAACGGCGGAGTTAAAGTTCGGACATTTATCAGCGTGACTGATGTGCTTTCCAGAAACTGCCTCCTAGTAACTAAAAACTCAGTGGCACCGGCGTCTCGCCTGTGCTGACAAGGGTTAAGCCCGGCCCTGGGAAAACATTTGTCAGACCGACCCACCTGTGGTAACATCTGCGGTACATTTTGGATAATACTTTCGATGGGTAACCACGATCTTGCCACCGTCAAATCCCCCAGGAGGACATATGGAATCTAGTAATAATCTGGACGCCGTCTTTCGCCCCCGGAGCGTTGCCGTCATCGGCGCCTCCACCGTGGCCGGGAAATTAGGCCACGACATACTCTATAACTTGATTCACGCCGGTTTTCCTGGTCCAATCTATCCCATTAATCCCAAGGCCGACCAGGTTCTGGAATTGCCGGCCTACAAACAGATCGGCGACGTCCCCAGTCCTCCGGATCTGGCCGTGGTGGTCATTCCGGCCCGGGCCGTAGCCGGGGCCATTGAACAGTGCGGTGAGAAAGGGGTCAAGGCCGCCATCGTCATCACCGGCGGTTTTGCCGAAGCCGGACCGGAGGGCGAAAAACTTCAGGAAGAGTTGACCCAAACCGCCCGCCGCTGCGGGGTCCGGCTCATCGGTCCCAACTGCCAGGGCCTCAACAACCCACACCACAAGCTTTGCGCCTCCTGGCCCCTGCTCACCACCCCGGGCGGTATGGCCTTTATTTCCCAGAGTGGTACCGTGGGGGCGGCGCTCATGGATTGGGCCTCACAGGAACACCTGGGGGTCAGCGTCTTTGTCAGTCTGGGCAACCGGGCCGACATTGATGAGGCCGACGCCATCGAGTATTTTAATCATGATCCTCATACCCGGGTCATAGCTCTGTACCTTGAAGGGGTCAAGCGGCCCATTTACTTCCAGGATGCCCTGGCTGGGGCCACCAAGCCGGTGGTTGTTCTCAAGGCTGGCCGCACCGAGCAGGGCCGCCTGGCCGCCGAATCCCATACCAAGTCCATGGCCGGCCGCGATGCCGTTTATGATGCCATTTTCCGGAAATATAAGGTCCATCGGGCCGATACCATCGAAGAACTTTACGATTTTGCCAAGGCCCTGGCCTATTACCCCAAACCCACGGGCCGGCGGCTACTGAATATTACCAGTTCCGGGGGCGCGGCCATCCTGGCCATCGATGCGGCCGAAAAACTGGGTTTTCAGGTGCCGCCGCCGTCTCCCGTGCTCCAGGCAAAACTCCGGGAGATTGTCCCGGCCCATTGCGCCGTGGGCAATCCCGTGGACCTCACCGGCGATGTCATGAACGACCCCAGCCTCTATGCCAAAGTTATCGATGCCGCCCGGCCCGAATACGACAATCTGGTGCTGATCTTCGGCGACCCCATCCCCGACGCTTCCCAGGTTGTCACCCCCGGCGCCCATGAACTGGTGGTTTTTATGGGCGGCGCCGAGGTGGAGCGCCAGGAGGTGCCCCTGATGCATCAGAAGGGCGTCCCGGTCTTCCCCACGCCGGAACGGGGTCTGAACGCGCTGCACCAGTTTTTCCGCTTTGAACCGGGCCCGACCCCGGTCCTGGAAGATATTGCCCTGCCTACAGCCCCGGGTCTGAGCCTGATGCCTTCCGGCGAGGCCGCCGCCCTGCTGGCCAAGCACGGCATCCCGGTGGCTGCCTGCCCTCTGGCCACCACCGCCGACGAGGCCGTGGCCCTGGCCGCGCAGTTTGGTGGTCCGGTAGCCCTCAAAATCGCCTCCCCCGACCTGCCCCACAAGACCGACGCGGGCGGAGTGCGCCTGCATCTCAGCACCGAGGCGGAAATCCGGGAGGAATGTGAAGACCTGTTTAAAACCGTCGTCATGCATGCCCCCCAGGCACGAATTGACGGCGTCACTGTCTCCCCCATGGCCAAACCCGGGGGGCTGGAGGTCATCCTGGGAGTGTTCACCGACCCGCAATACGGTGCCACCCTGATGTTCGGCCTCGGCGGGATTTTCACCGAGATCTACCGGGACGTGCAGTTCTGTCTGCTCCCGGCCAAGGATGAGGAATTCTGGCAAATGGTCCGGTCCATCAAGGGCTATCCCCTGCTGTCCGGGGCCCGGGGCCAAACCCCCAAAGACCAGGAGGCCCTGGTGGAGATCATGAAAGCCCTCTCCCGCCTGGCCACTGCCAACCCCCAACTGGACCAGATCGAACTCAACCCTCTCCTGGTCTACGACCGTGGCGTCTTCGCCGTGGACACCCGGATTTACAGCCGGGTTATGAGTTAATAAAAGCACAGCACAGTTGTGGACCTTAGATCGCGCCCAAGTGCAACTTGGGCGCGCGGTTAAAATGTTTTTGGGGGGAAGGGCATGGGTTGGTGCCACAGGCAAGCCCTGGCTTTCCGAGCTTGTAACTTTGGCTCATGGACTTAGGACTTCAAACTTTAAAGCCCCCCTACCTCAAATCATCCTGCTTGCCCCCTGACAGATTTTAAGGGATAATAAAAAGTTAATTCACTCAGCAGGAGCAACACGCAGCATGGAAACGCGCTACAATCCGGCGGCCATCGAAGCGAAATGGCAGCGGTTCTGGGAGGAGCAGGATCTTTTCCGGGTGACGGAGGACCCCCACAAACCCAAATATTATGTCCTGGAGATGTTCCCCTATCCTTCGGGACGGATTCATATGGGCCATGTCCGCAATTACACCATCGGCGACGTGGTGGCCCGTTACAAGCATATGCAGGGTTTCAACATTCTCCACCCCATGGGCTGGGACGCCTTCGGCATGCCGGCGGAAAATGCCGCCCTGGCCCATGGCACCCATCCGGCTACCTGGACCTACGAAAACATCGAGTACATGCGGCAGCAGCTCAAATCCCTGGGCTACAGCTATGACTGGAGCCGGGAGTTGGCTACCTGCGATCCCCAGTACTACCGTTGGGAGCAGTTGGTCTTCATCGAGATGTTCCGGCGGGGCCTGGCCTATAAAAAGAAATCCCCGGTGAACTGGTGCGACCACTGCCAGACGGTGCTGGCCAACGAACAGGTGGAGGAGGGCGGCTGCTGGCGTTGTCACCAGCCGGTGATCCTCCGGGAACTGGAACAGTGGTTTTTCAAGATCACCGATTATGTTGAGGAACTCCTTGAGTACTGCGACCGCCTGCCCGGCTGGCCCGAACGCGTCCTGACCATGCAGCGCAACTGGATCGGCAAATCCGTGGGGGCCCAGATTCTCTTCCCCATGGATGGTAGCCAGGAAAAGATCACGGTCTTTACCACCAGACCGGATACCCTGTTTGGGGCGACGTTCATGAGTCTGGCCCCGGAGCACCCCCTGGCCCTGGAGCTGGCCCGAGGGACTTCCCAGGAACAGGCCGTGCAGGAGTTTATCCACACCTGGAAGCAGCGGGACCGGAGCAAGGGAGTCATCGAGGAATTGGTCAAGGAAGGCGTCTTCACCGGCCGCTATTGTCTCAACCCGGTCACCGGCTGGCAAATGCCCATCTATGTGGCCAACTTTGTGCTCATGGAGTACGGCACCGGGGCCGTGATGGCGGTACCGGCCCATGACCAGCGGGATTTCGAATTTGCCCAAAAATACCAGCTCCCCATCGTGGTGGTGATTCAACCGCCGGACCGGATCCTGACGGCCGAGTCGTTAACCGCAGCCTATGAAGACCCCGGCGTCCTGGTTAACTCCAAACAGTTCGACGGCCAGCCCAGTGACTTGGCCAAGGAAGCCATCACCGCGACCCTGGGGGAACAAGGGTTGGGCAGCCGTTCCATCCATTTTCGTCTGAAAGATTGGGGCATTTCCCGGCAGCGGTACTGGGGTGCCCCCATTCCCATCATTTACTGCCAGCGTTGCGGTATGCAGACAGTCCCAGAGTCTGATCTACCCATAGTACTGCCTCTGAACGTGGAGATTTCCGGAGCAGGCGGCTCGCCTCTGGCCAGGTTAGATTCCTTTGTGAAGACCACCTGCCCCGCCTGCCAGGGACCGGCCCGGCGTGAAATAGACACCATGGATACCTTCGTGGAATCATCCTGGTATTTTTTGCGCTATACCTGTCCAGATTTTCAGGCGGGAATTCTTGACAAGAGCCGGGTCAACTATTGGATGGCGGTGGACCAGTATATCGGCGGCATCGAACATGCGGTGCTGCACCTGCTGTATGCCCGGTTTTTCACCAAGGTCTTGCGGGACTTAGGGTATATTAACCAGGATGAGCCTTTTACCCGGTTGTTGACCCAGGGCATGGTGCTCCTCGATGGCGCCAAGATGTCCAAATCCAAGGGGAACGTGGTGGACCCGGACGAAATGATTCAGGCCTACGGCGCCGACACCACTCGGCTTTTCTGTCTGTTTGCCGCCCCGCCGGAACGAGACCTAGAATGGTCCGACCAGGGTGTGGCCGGCAGCTTCCGGTTTTTGAACCGGGTTTGGGGACTGGTAAAGGATTTCCTGGAGCCCTTGCGACAGGCAACAGCTTTTGAGGGGGACGGCGAGGAACTGCAGCCGTCGCTGCGGAGCCTCCGCCAGAAGGTGCACCAGACCATCCACCGGGTAACTGGCGACATCGAAGCCCGTTTCCATTTCAATACCGCCATCGCGGCCATGATGGAGCTGGTAAATGATCTTTACAAAGCCCGGGAGGAACAGGGGGACGAGGTGCTGGCCGATACTCTGACGGCGTCGGTGTGGCGGGAGGCCATAGACGCGCTGGTGCTGCTGCTCAGTCCCATGGTACCTCACCTGGCCGCAGAATTGTGGCATAACCTGGGGCATGTGACCCCGGTGTATCTGGAACCCTGGCCCCAGGCGGATATGGCCGCCATGGCTGCGGACACCAGGCTGGTGGTCATTCAGGTGAACGGGAAACTCCGGAGCAAAATAGAAGTAGCCGCCAGTGCCGGCGACGACGAAATCAAACAACTGGCCCTGGCTGATGAACGCATCCAAGACCTGCTCCAGGGCAAGCCTGTGAAAAAGATCGTGGTGGCCCGGCAGAAGCTGGTAAATATCGTCATCTGAGCCGCGGCGGGACTGCATAGTCAACAAACAAAGTATACCCCCTGGGGTTGGAAGGATTTATGAAGCGGGGAATCATGCGCCCTGGCAAGGGCTTAATCAACCTGGTGTTGCTGGTGATGTGGTTGCTGGCCACAGCGTCGGCCTGCGGTTACCGGGTTATGGGATCTGAGCCGGTGGGTGGCGGCCAAAGAAAGGCCACACTGGCCATTCCTCCCTTTGAAAACAGGTCTATGGAAGTTGGGTTGGAGACCATATTCGCCAACGACATGCTCCGGGCCTTCCAAGACAGCAAGGTAGTCCAGGTCAAACCAGGGGAGACGACTGCGGATTATCTGCTTCTGGGCAGTATAAAAAGATTAGAGCATTCTTCTACGGCCTATTTCGATATCGACAGCTCGTTAATTCGCCGGGTTACCGTCACGGTGGAGATGACCTTGAAGGATACCAAGCAGAATAAGGTTATCTGGAAGGGCACCGAGTTAGTCAAATCAGACTATGTGGCTAATACTTACTATGCCATCGGGGAGGCCACCCGGGATCAAGGCATCAGGCAGGCGTCGGTCCGGTTGGCCCAGCGCGTGAACGACAAGATCAGCCTCCTTTTTTGAGACCCAGCCAATGTCACACGCAGTCTTGGAACGTCATCTTAAAAGTAACAGCTTGAAGCCGGTCTATTTGTTTTTTGGAGAGGAGGAGTTCCTTATCCGTCGGGCTCTGGCACGCCTGGAGGATTGGTTGAGTCAAGAAACTGAATTAGCCGCCAAAACAGTTCTGGATGCAGGGGAAACACCTCTGGCGGAGGCTTTGACCGCAGCCAGATCACCCCAGCTTTGGGGCGGGAAGCAACTGGTGACCGTCTGGCAGGTGGAGCGTTATAAAACCAAGGATCTAAGCGTCCTGGAGAAGTATCTGCAGGCCCCCTCCACGCAAACCTGCCTGGTTTTAGCCGGCCCTGGACTCAAACACAAGGACGTCCAGGGGCACAATGTCTGGCGGAGGTTGCTGGAACAGGAAGCGGCCCTGGGTTTTCCCCGTCTGAGAGAGGCAGAACTGACGCCCTGGCTGGAACGAGAAGCAAAGCGCCAGGGCAAAACTCTGGGGCCCGGCGCGGCCCGGCAACTCGTTGAGGCGGTGGGCCACAATCTGCTGGATTTACATCATGAACTGGAAAAACTCATTTTGTATACCGGCGCCGAACCCACCATAATGGCTGCCGATACAGCCATGCTCAGCAGTCACAGCCGTACCTCACTCCATTTTTGAGCTAGTGGAGGCTTTAGGCCAGAACCGGCCTGATAAGGCCCTTAAGGTGCTTGACCGACTCCTGGAATTGGGGGAGCCGCCGCCCGTGATCCTGGTGATGTTGGCTAGACAGGTCCGACTCTTGATGAGAACCAGGGAAGGTTTGCGGAGGAATCTGGACGCCGCTGAACTGGCGAAAGAGCTGGGGGTGCCAAAGATTGTGGCGGAAAAGCTACAAAGGCAGGCAGGCGGCTTCCGGTTAGGCCAACTCAAGGGCCACCTGATCCGCCTGCATGAGGCGGATCAAAATGTTAAAACCGGAATGGCTGCTCCCCGTCTGCTGCTGGAGAAGGTTATTTTAGATTTATGCCCGCTACCGGCTCTTAAGCTTCAGCCGAGAGAGCATTGACGCTGCGGGTCAGTCGGGAGATTTTTCGGGCCGCTGTTTTCCAGTGGAGTGCACCCTTGGCGGCAACGTTCTGAATAACCGGTAAGGCCTTCTGTAAGGCTGCCTGGGCCTGCTCGGATTGATTCTGGGTTACGGCCGCCCGGACAGCTTTAACTGCATTTTTAACCCTGGTTTTGCGGCTCATATTGCGGACCCGCCGGACTTTTCCCTGCCGGTCCCGTTTCATTACCGAACGATGTTTAGCCAACTGCCACTCCTCCGTTTGATCTCTACGAAAAATAATAAAAATATATTATCATCTTTTCTTTTTTATCTGTCAAGTTCTGACAGCAGTTTCAGATGATTTTTCCTCTTCCAACGTCAATGCCCCCCATCCCATACTTTTGTTTAAGGACCGTGGTTGGCAAATGGAGTTAAGGGGTTTCCTGCCACGGGTCAGGTCCGGTTCTTGATTCCACTTAGGCAGGAGAGGAAGAGGTGGAACTGAAAAAAGTGAGGTAATAGCTGACACCGGAGGCAACGGTAATGATCGCGGCTACCCAGATGAGAACTGTCCCCAGTTGCTGAAAATCTATGGAAGCGTAAGGGTAATGGAGAATCAGGGCAAAGAGGGCGACCATTTGGATTATGGTCTTAAGTTTGCCCCAGCGGTCGGCGGCCAGCACCATGCCTTCGGAGGCGGCAATGGCTCGCAACCCAGTCACGGCAAGTTCACGGCCGATAATAACAAAAACAAGCCAAGCCTCCACGCGTCCCAAAGGGATGAGCATGATCAATGCCGCGGAAACCAGAAGTTTATCAGCCAGGGGGTCCATAAATTTGCCGGCCCGGCTCACCAAGCGCTGGCGCCGGGCAAAAAAACCGTCCAGGAGGTCGGTCATGCCTGCCGCTAAAAAGCCCAGGGCCGCCAGGAAGCTGGCGAACTGGCCCGGAAAGGTCATCAAGAAGATGATTACCGGGATGACCCCGATGCGCAAGACCGTCAAGGCATTGGGGAGGTTCCAGAAATGTGGTCGCTGCCGATCCATATCAGGCCTGTTGTACTTTTTTCCAGTCGTCCAAAAATTTTGCCAGCCCAATGTCCGTCAAAGGATGGTTAATGAGTTGCATTATGACCTTATACGGTATTGTGGCGATGTCGGCGCCCGCCAGAGCAGCTTGCAGCACGTGGAGGGGATTTCGGACGCTGGCGACAATCACCTCGGTTTCAAAGCCATAATTGTTAAATATGGCCATGATCTGTTCCACCGCTTCCATACCGGTCTGGCTGATGTCGTCCAGGCGGCCGATGAAAGGGCTGACATAGGCGGCACCGGCTTTGGCGGCGAGCATGGCCTGGAGGGGTTGGAAAATGAGGGTGACGTTTACTTTGATCCCCTCCCGGGCCAGCACATGGGTAGCTTTCAAACCGTCCGGGGTCATGGGAATCTTAACCACCACGTGTTCATGAATTTTAGCCAACTTATTGCCTTCGACAATCATGTCGGCGCTGGCAGTGCTGAGCACCTCGGCGCTAACCGGGGCTTGGACGATCTCACAGATCTGCCGGATCTGTCCGTGAAAGGCGGCAATATCCCGGACACCGGCTTGGGCACTCAGAGAGGGGTTGGTGGTAACGCCGTCCACCAGACCGAGTTCATAGGCTTTTTTGATTTCATCGAGGTTGGCGGTATCAATAAAAAATTTCATATTTTTCTCCTAATCTGCGCTCCAAACTGGGGCAGGATATTGTTATCTGAGAAACTTCTTGCGGCAGCCCTCGGAACAAAAAAAGAAATCCTCACCGTTTTTGTGGGCTTTCAGAGCGTTGCGGCGGGGAATAAAGACTTTGCAGACCGGGTCCTGCACCAACTCCTCGGACTCCACCTCTGGCATAGGGTCGGAGCCGGGTATTTTCTGGGAAAAGAAATATGAGGCTATCTTTTTAACTATTTTAAAACCCAGATAACTTATAATGGCGAAAATGATAAATTTGGAAAGCAAGGAAACCTCAAAGTTTATGCGCCACCCTGGCCTCCGGGGCTAATTCCGCCAGGAGTTGGACCGCAGTTTTTTGCCTCACTGGGTGAAGGGCCTGAGGGGCTATTTCTGCCAGAGGCAGGAGGACAAACCCCCGGTTCGGCATTTCCGGGTGCGGTACCAGCAGCCTAGGCGTATTTACAACTATATTATTATATAACAATAGGTCAAGATCCACAAGACGAGGGCCCCAACGTTGTTTCCTGATCCGGCCCATATCGTTTTCCACCTGCAGGAGGGCGTCAAGTAACCCCTCGGGAGAGAGTCTGGTCCGGATCGCCGCGACAGCGTTGATAAACCATGGTTGGTCAATCACTCCCACCGGCGGGGTGGCATAATAGGAGGAGATGCGCGTGATTTCCAGGCCCTCAACCAGAGACAGCCGCCGACGGGCTTCGTCCAATTGGGCCGCGGGATCGTCAAGGTTGGACCCCAGGCCGATGTAAGCTACGTGCCAGGAGTTATTCACTCCCTTAGCAGAGTCATGTTCAGCGTCCATGGTAAAAAGGGGACGTACATGTTGACGGCTCCGGCCGGTACAGCTGCCGAGACTCGATGGTCAATGCAGAACATTTTCTTCCTTGTCGGTTTCCCACCAATCTTTAAAGCTATGCAGGAAAAAAAGGCCCAGGGGCCAGGCCAGACTGAGCTCTTCCTGAGAGGGCTTGGCCTGCTTCAGATTCCAGAGTAGCCAGGCACCGACGGCGGCGGGCATTTCCACCTCTTGTTGGAGCTTTCCCCTGACAAACTCCAGGAAATCCTCTAAAGCCTCGTGACCTTGGGGGTGCCAAGCTTCCAGGGCTGCAGCCACAATATCGCAGACCTGAGATTGGGCTTCCTCCGCCACCTGAACCGGCGCCAGAAGAAAGGTGACCCCTATGCTTGCGGTTATGAAAAAAAAATCCCAGCGGCTTTCCGGGACATCTTCCAACAAGTTAGCCAATTCCGGATACTGTTGCGTCAGGGGAACAGCAGCGGAGGCGGCCAGCCTCTGAACCGCCGGCATCAGGAGACGTGCCTGTTCTAACTGTGAGGGCATAAAAACCTTTCCAAGGGTGGATATAGGGTAGGGTCGGAGCTGACTGGACCCCTCCGTTGGAGCAAACCACGGTTGCCTTTAACCCAGGCGGGCCAGACGCGCCAGCGCCTCTTCCAGGCGTGATTTATTCACGGTGAGGGCCAACCGGACATAACCTTCGCCAGGCGAGCCGAAACCATTGCCCGGGGTAGTGACGATGCCTGCTTGTTCCAGAAGCAGGGAAGTAAACTGGGCCGAACTAATGCCGGTGGGCGTCGGCAGCCAAACATAGAAGGTAGCCTTGGGAGCGTCCACAGTGTAGCCCAGTTTTTTTAGACCGGCGATCAAGAGGTCCCGACGTTCCTGCAAGATGCGGCAATTTTCGGCGACAACGGCTTGATCCGAATCCAGGGCGGCAATGCCGGCGTATTGGACGGCATTGAAGGCTCCGGAGTCGATGTTGCTTTTGATTTTCCCCAACCCCCCAATGACGTCGGCCTGACCCACGGCAAAGCCTAGCCGCCAACCGGTCATGTTATAGGTTTTAGAGAGAGAATGGAATTCTATACCCAATTCTTTGGCAGCCGGAACCTGCAGAAAACTGGGGGGTAGATAGCCATCGTAGGCCATTTCAGTGTAAGCGGCGTCATGCACCGCGATAATATGGTGTTCCTGGCAGAAATCGGCCACCCGGGTATAAAAATCCAGATCGGCCACCGCGGCCGTGGGATTGTTAGGATAATTAAAAAAAAGCAGCTTGGCCTGCCGGGCCACTTCTCCGGAGACCTGGGTCAGGTCCGGCAGGAAATTATTCTCTTTGAGAAGCGGCAAAAAATGTGTACGGGCGCCGGCAAACATGGTGCCGATATGATAAACCGGGTAAGCCGGGCTGGTGGACAGATTTAGGTCGCCGGGGTTGTTAAAAGCCAAAGGCAGGTGAGCGATGCCCTCTTTAGAACCGATGAGGGTCACGACCTCCCGTTCCGGGTCCAAGGTCACGCCAAAGCGGCGTTGGTACCAGCGGGCCACCGCCTCCCGAAAATCGTTCATACCGGAGTACGAGGGGTAACGGTGGGTGCTGGGGTCAAGGACCGCCTTTTGCAAGGCGGCAATGATAAAATCAGGCGTCGGCAGATCAGGGTCGCCAACTCCCAGGTCGATAATGTCGACGCCCCGGGCCTTGACCTCATCCTTGACCCGGTCGATTTCCTTGAAGAGATAGGGTGGCAGCTGTTTGAGCCGCTCGGCGAATTCAAAGACTGGCATAAAACCATGCACCTCTCATGTGTTCTGGACTTTCGGAAAATAGCCTTGGACGATGTTAACGACCTCTTTAAGCCAATGTCGCCTTTGTTTTTCCGTGCTGGCGGCCATGACGCCAAAGTTCTGTCGGAAAAATCGGCTAACCCCGCATACCCGGAATACACAATTTTCCCAGATATTTTGCAGGGGGTCGCCGTAGAAATCGATTTCCCGGAGGGGAGGCGTGTTGGAAGTGGTGAAAACTAGGGCGGCTTCGGCCCTGAGGAGTCCTTGGGGATTCCCTTTGCCAACGTCACCGCGCAGATGGTAGGCTACCTCCAGGCGGAAGACCCGGTCGATCCAGCCTTTCAGCATCGCCGGAGGTTGACCCCACCAGGAAGGGTGGATGATAATGATACCTTCGGCGGCGGCGAGTTCGGCGCTATGTTGCTGAATGACAGCCGGCAGAGAATCGTCCTTGTTGAGTTCCCCGGCCGGCAGCACCGGGTCAAACTCTTCCCGATAGAGATCATGAAAGATAACCTCATGGCCGCCTTCCTCCAGGGTTTGGATAGCGGTTTGAGCAATGGCGGCATTGAAGCTCTTGGGATTAGGATGAGCCAGGATTACCAATATTTTCATGTTGGACAACCGGATTGCGCAAAGAGCCGATGCCTTCCAGGCGTATTTCGACAACGTCTCCGGGGCGCAGCGGGCCGACACCGGAGGGGGTGCCGGTGGCGATGACATCGCCGGGCAGTAGGGTCATAATGTGGGAGATGAAGCTTACCAGAGTGGCCACGCCGAAGACTAGGTTGCTGGTATTACTATGCTGGCGGCGCTGGCCATTGATGTAAGCCTCCACCATAACGTTCCCGGGGTCGGCAAGAGCCGTTTCAATCCAAGGCCCTAACGGCGCGAAAGTGTCAAAACTCTTGGCGCGGGTGAACTGACCGTCTTGTTTCTGGAGATCCCGGGCGGTGACATCGTTGCAGCAGGTGTAGCCCAGGATATAATCATGCGCCGTCTCGGCTGGCACCTTATGAGCCAAACGACCGATGACTACAGCCAACTCGGCTTCGTAATCAACCCTTCGAGATTGGGGCGGATAGACAATGGCCGCCTCCGGGCCGATGACCGAAGTGGCAGGTTTCATAAAGATAAGCGGCTCTTCGGGTAGGGCCATACGCATTTCCGCCGCGTGGTCCCGGTAATTGAGCCCCAGGGCAATAATCTTGGTAGGCTCACAGGGCGCCAGGAGCTTGACCGCAACCAGGGGCAGACTTTGGTCCGTCTTTTTTAATCCGTCATACGGCGGTGATGCCAATATTTGAACCACATCGCCTTCAACGATGCCAAAGTGGGTCTGATCCTGAAAAAGAAATCGAATGATTTGCATATGAATCGCTAACGTTCCACAGTCATATTTTCGGGCCGATCAGATCCAACCTTGTTTTCTCGAAACTCGAAACTTACTTGAGGCCCAACACATCCTGCATGTCATACAGACCCTCGGGCTGATTAACGATCCACTGGGCCGCCCGCACCGCGCCCCGGGCGAAGTTGTCCCGGTTGTGAGCCCGGTGGATGATTTCCAGGCGTTCGCCGATGCCGCCGAACATGACGGTATGTTCCCCCACGATGTCGCCGGCGCGTACGGTCTGGATACCGATTTCGGCGTCGGTGCGTTGGCCGATCATACCTTTGCGTTCGTAAACTCCCACCTGCTCAAGATCCCGTTTCAGGGCCGTGGCGATGACCTGGGCCAGCTTCATGGCAGTGCCGCTGGGTGCGTCTTTTTTCAGGCGGTGGTGAGCCTCGACTATTTCCACGTCATAGCCCGAGCTCAAAATGCTGGCGATGTCTGCCACTACTTTGAACATCAGGTTGACGCCGACGCTCATGTTCGGGGCCAGCACCACCCGGCTATTCCTGGCCAGATTTTTAATCTCGTCCAGCTGGGGGGCAGAAAAACCGGTGGTACCAACAACCACAGCTTTTCCTGCCGGAGCCGCCTGTTTGATATGCTCTAAAGAAACCTCGGGATGAGTGAAGTCGATGAGGACGTCACCCGCGGGGAGAACTTCGGCGAGGCTGCCGGCAATTTTGATATTTTTTCCAGGCAGGCCCACCACTTCACCCACGTCCTTGCCTATGGTGAGATGTCCGGCTTTTTCGAAGGCCGCCGCCAGGACAATGCCCTGCGCCCCTTCCAGCATATGAATAATGCGGCCGCCCATGCGCCCGGCCGCGCCTGCCACAATTGCCTTGATCATAAAACACCTGTTGTTTGTGCCGTAGGGGCGGTTCGTAAACCGCCCCTACCATGCTTTCTAGAAAGCGTCAGGAAATTATTTTATCAGCCCGTAATTCAACATCACCTGCCGCAGTTTTTCCTCATTGGCGGCAGACATGGTGCATAAGGGCAGCCGCACTTCACCGGTGATTTTGCCCATCATCTTCAGCGCCGTTTTGGCCGGCACCGGGTTGGTTTCAAAGAACATGGCTTCCATGAGCGGCCACATCTTGTAGTGCAGTTCCCGAGCCTTTTTCAGGTCGCCGGCAAAAAAGGCATTGCACATGCCGGCCATATCCTGGGGCACGACGTTGGAGACCACCGAGATGACCCCCTTGCCGCCGATGCACATCAGGGGAAAGGCAGTAAAATCGTCACCGGAAAGGACGATGAAATTCTCCGGGCACAATCTAATAACTTTGGCGCCTTGATTCAGGTCGCCGGTGGCCTCTTTGATGCCGACGATGTTCGGCAACTGGGCCAACCGGGCCACGGTTTCCGGGAGCAGGTTCAGGCTGGTGCGCCCAGGCACGTTATAGACGATAATGGGGATTTTGGTGGCCCCGGCGATGGCTTTATAATGTTGAAAAAGACCCTCTTGCGTGGGTTTGTTGTAATAAGGCGTAATCATCAGAGCGGCGTCGGCGCCCGCTGCCTGGGCGTGTTTGGTAAGTTCCACGCGCTTCGGTGGTGTTATTGGAGCCGGTGCCGGCGATAACCGGGACCCGTTTTTTGACCTGATCGATGCAGACTTCCACCACTCGATTGTGTTCGCTATGGGAAAGAGTGGGGGATTCACCGGTAGTGCCGCAGGGGACGATGCCATGGGTGCCGCCCTCGATCTGAAATTCGATGAGCTCCCGATAGGCTTCTTCATCCAACTGCCCATTCTTGAACGGTGTCGCAATGGCGACGATAGCTCCTTGGATCATGCCTGTTTCCTCCTTACGACAATTCATCCAGCCAAATATTACCCTGAAAGACTACAGCAGCTTCACCTTCCAGGAAGACAGACCTGAAATTTCCATTTTGATTTTCAAAATATATAGTTAAAGTCTCCCCGCAACTCGGGTGGACGGCAACAGGGGAGACCATACCCTGCAAGCGGGAGGCGATCAGGGCTGCGGCCACGGAACCGGTGCCGCAGGCCAGAGTTTCGGCCTCGACCCCGCGTTCGTAGGTTCGCACCTGGAGTTCCTGGGGACCGATGATCCGAATAAAATTGACGTTCGTCCCCATCGGCTGAAACAAGGGATGAAACCGGACGGCCCGTCCTACTTCGGCCACCGGCGCGATGGCGAGATCGGCGACGGGCAGCACCACATGAGGCACGCCGGTATTGATAAAATGGCCCCGTCCAGGACTGCCCCGGCAGTGGAATTTCCAGGTTGAGCTGCAGACTGTGGGGTTGACTCAATTCCAGTTTTACCCTGCGGCCCAGCACCTGGGCATGGATGACGCCGGCCAGGGTTTCAAAAGCCATTTTTTCTTGGGCAATGCCGTTTAAAAAGGCAAACCGGGCCGCGCAACGCCCGCCGTTACCGCACATCTCCGCTTCGGAGCCGTCCGCATTAAAGAACCGCCACCGAAAATCAACGTGTGCCGACGGCTCAATAAAAATAAGGCCATCGGCCCCCACGCCGAATTTGGGAGCGCAGACCCTTTTAACGAAGCCGGGGCAGTCGGCCTCAGCCATCAGCGGACGGCGGTGGTCAATGAGGATAAAGTCATTGCCGCTGCCTTGCATTTTCCAGAAGGGTACCCGATTCACCATGGTATGCGGTAAAATCTGTTATTTTTAACCAGCCTGTAAAAAAGCTGGCACATTTTCTCCCCGGATAATATCTTCGTAAGTTTCTCGTTCCCTGATAACATAAAACTCGTTTTTATGCACCAAAATTTCCGGAATCCGGGGCCGGGAATTGTAATTAGAACTCATAGTGAAACCATAGGCACCGGCGCTCATGACCGCCACCAGCTCCCCTGGTTCGAAGGCCGGCATCATCCGGTCTTTGGCCAAAAAGTCTCCCGATTCGCAGATGGGGCCCACCAGGGAGGCTTTAACTTCCCGGCGGGTTTTTTCTGCCACCGGCTGCAGCCCATGGTAGGAGCCATAGAGGCTGGGCCGGGACAAATCGTTCATGCCGGCATCCACGATGATGAAGTATTTCTCCTCGCCTTCCTTGGTAAACAGCACTTTGGTGACCAAAATGCCGGCGTTGCCCACCAGCACCCGCCCCGGCTCCAGGATCAGGGTGCAGTCCAGACCTTCCAACTCCTGCCTGATGCCTCGACCATATTCCGAGGGATGCGGCGGCGTCTCTTCGTTGTACTGGATGCCCAGGCCGCCGCCGATATCCAGATAACGGATGTCGATGTTCTCCTGGCGCAAACGGGCGATGAGCTCTTTCAGACGACCCAGGGTTTCAATAAACGGGGACAGTTGCGTTAATTGCGAGCCGATATGACAGGCCACCCCCACGATCTCCAGGTGGGGTAGTTCATGGGCGACTTTATATTCAGCCACGGATTGATCGATGTTGATGCCGAATTTATTCTGTTTCAGGCCCGTGGAAATGTAAGGATGGGTCTGGGGATCCACGTCAGGGTTGACCCGCAATGAAATGCGGGCCTTCTTCCCCATCTGCCCGGCCGCCTGGTTCAGGGCCTGCAGCTCCTGGGGCGATTCGATGTTAAACATCAGGATGTCATTGTCCAGGGCAAAGCGGATTTCATCAGGACGTTTGCCCACTCCGGAGTACACCACCTTGCCGGGATCGACTCCGGCTTGCAGAGCCCGGAAAAGCTCCCCGCCGGAAACGATATCCACCCCGCTTCCCTGGTTGATGAAAATCCGCAAGATGGCCAGATTGGAATTGGCTTTCACAGCAAAACAGACCAGATGCGGCGTCCCGGCAAAAGCCTGATCAAAAACCCGGAAATGATGTTCCAGGGTGGCGCAGCTATACAGGTAAAACGGGGTGCCCACGGCGGCGGCAATGGCCGCCACGGGGACATCTTCGCAGTGTAGCTCCCCGTTCTGATAATGAAAATGATGCATCGTTAAAGACCTGTAAATTTAAGGTTCGAGTTTTGAGGTTCGAGCAAAAAAAACTTGTTTAGCGCTCCCAAGCTCCTGCCCGGGAAAACTGGTTCCTAAGCTCCCGCTTGGGAACCTTTTATGATCGCGAAGCTCCCGCTTCGCCACCTCTAATATTTTCATCCTTTACGACTGATCCAAAGGCTCATGTTCAACCGCTTGACCACCTCAGCGCGTTATTTCCACCGCCTCCGAAGGCAAACTTTGATTACCCCGGCGGGAGTTATCCACCGCCACCACATAGTAGTAATAGGTCACGCCCTTGCCGGTTTCCTGGTCTACAAGATAGGGTTTGGTTAGCATTTGGGGGTTGAGCAGCCGGAACTGCGGCTCCGTCAAAGAACGGCGGTAAATACGGTAACCGGCCAGATCGGGTTCCCGGCCGGAGTCCCACCGCAATTCTATGCCTTTTTCGGTTGAAACCGCTACCAGGTTTAACACCGGCGCCGGCGGGGTATGGTCCTCGGGTCTGGCCTTTTGCATCGGTGCGTCGAGGCTTTCCAGAAAATCCCCGCCGACTGTGCGAACGGTCCGTACCAGGTAGCGATAGTCAGTATCGTTCAAGACGGTGATATCCTGAAAACTTGCCTCGGTCACCGGCGCTTTGTTAACCATGGTAAAACCACTGCCCTGGGATTGCCGATAGACATTATAGGTTACCGGTCCTGCCAGAGGCCGGCCGTTCACCAGGAAAGTAGCAGGCTCCCAGGTGAGCACCACCTGTCGGTCACCGGCCTGGGTCTCCAGTTTTTGGGGCGGCTGGGGCAGGGTATCCCAGACCTGTGAAACGACGGGAGAGAGCAGACCCAGATGGCCACCCCGGTCAAACCCCGCGATCTGGTAAAAATAACGGTACCCGGGTTCAAGAGTTTCGTCGCGATAGCGCCCCTGTTCACCCTGCACCTCCCCCGCCAGGGGGTAGGCCAGATCGATGTCGGCCAGGTGCTTCAACTCCGGGGGGCAGCCCGCCGTGGAGGTCAGGCTGTCCTGATTCCGCAGGATACGAAAACCCTGGATGTCAGTGAGGGGCTGGCCTTCAATATTCACCTTGGGAAAAAGCCATTGTAAACTCAAGGCCTGCCCGTCCTGGCGGACCGTGAAATTCCGCACCTCCCCCGGCACCAGGGAATCAGGCGGGATAGGATTCATTTTTTTGCCGCAGCCGGGCAAAAGGATAGCCGCCCATCCAACCAATAAGATGCTTAATGAAATTAAATACCGAGATTTCATGCCCTGAGTTAAGCCCAACGATCCGGACCTCACTAGTTTTAGCTGTAGTTGACTTAGTGTTTTTGGTAGGAGCGGTTCTCAGACCCACCCCTAAGTAAGTTAATCTTTTATGGCTTTAACCCTAATTCCCTTTCCACCGCCTCCAACGCCTCGGCTACCCGCTCCGAGGCAGTGCCGCCAGGCGATCGGCGCCGGTTGACGGATTGTTCAATCTGCAGCCAGTCAAAAAGATCGGCCCCCGCCAGAGGCGCAAACTCCCGGATCTCCTCCAGGGTCAGTTCTGTCAACTCTTTCCCCTGTTCCTCGGCATAGCGCACCGTCTGCCCCACCATGGCATGGGCCGTACGGAACGGCACGCCCTTGGTGACCAGGTAATCGGCCATGTCCGTCGCGGTCAGATAACCACCCTGAAGGGCCTTAGAGAGATTGTCTTCTTTTAAGTGCAGATTCTCCAAAACCCCGGCCATGAGACGGACGCTGGGGAGCACCGTCTCCACCAGGTCAAACAAAGGTTCTTTGTCCTCCTGGAGATCCCGGTTATAGGCCAACGGGAGACCCTTCAAAGTCACCAACAGTCCCATGAGATGCCCGATGACCCGGCCGCTTTTACCCCGGATCAACTCCGCCACGTCCGGATTTTTCTTCTGGGGCATGATGGACGAGCCGGTGCAGTAGGCATCGGCGATATCGATAAAAGCAAACTCCGCCGACGACCAGAGGATCAATTCCTCAGACAGGCGGCTTAAATGCACCATAATCAGGCCGGCCGCGGCGGCGAACTCCACGATAAAATCCCGGTCGCTGACCGCATCCAGACTGTTCTTTAAAATAGCCGGGAAATTCAGCAGCTCCGCCGTGTAAGCCGGGTCCACCGGAAACGTGGTGCCGGCCAGGGCCGCGGCCCCCAGCGGTAATACGTTGAATCGCTGTAGACAATCCCGGAGACGTCCCTGATCCCGCTGCCACATTTCCTCATAGGCCAGCAGATGGTGGCTGAAGAGCACCGGTTGAGCCCGCTGCAGATGCGTATAGCCCGGCAGGATGACCCCAAAATAGCGCCGTGCCAGCCTCGCCCCGGCCCGCCGTAAGTTTTGCAGAGCCTCAAGTAAATCAATTACCTGATCCCGCAGGTACAGCCGTATATCCAGAGCCACCTGATCGTTGCGGCTGCGGGCGGTGTGCAGCTTCCGGCCCACTTCGCCGATAAGGGCGGTAAGCCGCCGCTCCACCGCCATGTGGATGTCTTCGTCCGCAACCTCGAAAACAAACTCGCCCCGGTCGATCTCCCCCCGGACGGCCTCCAGACCTGAGACAATGGCGTCAACCTCAGCCTGGGTCAGAATCCCTTGCTTGCCCAACATCCGGGCATGCGCCATGGACCCGGCAATGTCATACCGGTAGAGCCGCCGGTCAAAATGGAGGGAGGAAGTAAACTCCTCCACCAGCCTGGAGGTCTCCCCGCTAAACCGCCCCTGCCAGGGCTTTTCTTTGCTCTGTGCCATGTCTCGTCTCTGAGTTGTCAGTTACCAGTGGTCAGTTGTTGGTTGTTGGTTGTTAGTTTTTTGTCTTTACTAACCACTGACCACTGTCTTTAGTGACCATCGACCACTAATCATTGCTCAATTTGGCCCTGATCTTCAATCGCAGGGCGTTCAACCGGATAAACCCGGTGGCGTCGGCCTGCTGGTAGTCCCCCCCGGCCTCGAAGGTCACCAGGTCCGGCCGGTACAGGGATTTGGGGGCCTTCCGGCCCACCACCGTGACATTTCCCTTATAGAGCTTCAGCCGGGCGGTACCGGTCACCGGTTTCTGGGCCTCATCCACGAGGGCCTGCAGGGCGTAGCGTTCCGGCGCGAACCAGTAGCCGTAATAGACCAACTCCGCGTAACGGGGGATAAGGCTGTCCCTCAGGTGCATGACCTCCCGGTCCAGGGTCAGGGACTCCACCGCATGATGGGCCGCCCGCAAAATCGTCCCGCCCGGCGTCTCATACACCCCCCGGGATTTCAGCCCCACGTAGCGGTTTTCCACCAGGTCCACCCGGCCGATGCCGTGCTGGCCGCCGATGCGGTTCAGGTGCTCCAGAATGGTGCAAGGGCTCATTTTCTGGCCGTCCACCGCCACCGGGTCCCCGGCTTCAAAATCAACTTCAAGATACTGCGGCCGGTCCGGAGCCGCCTGGGGCGACTTCGTCAGCACAAACATATCCGCCGGCGGTTCGGCCCAGGGGTCTTCCAGGATGCCGCCCTCGAAGCTGATGTGCAAGAGGTTCCGGTCGCTCGAGTAAGGCTTTTCCTGGGTCACAGGCACCGGTATGCCGTGCTTTTCGGCATAGGCGACGCAATCGGCCCGGCCCTGTAGGGTCCATTCCCGCCAGGGGACGATGATTGTGAGTTCCGGGGCCAAAGACATATAGGTCAGCTCGAAGCGCACCTGATCATTACCCTTGCCGGTGGCCCCGTGGCTCACCGCGTCCGCCCCGGTCTTTTTGGCCACCTCCACCTGGGCCTTGGCAATCAAAGGCCGGGCGATGGAGGTGCCCAGCAGGTAGGCCCCTTCATAAAGGGCGTTGGCCCGGAAAATGGGGAAAATAAAATCCCGGGCAAACTCTTCCTTCAGATCCAGGATGTGAACTTCCGCCGCACCGGTGGCCATGGCCTTGGCCTGCACTTCGTCCAGTTCCTCACCCTGTCCCAGGTCCGCGGCAAAGGCCACCACCGGACACTGATAAGTCTCCATGAGCCACTTGAGAATGACCGAGGTGTCCAGCCCCCCCGAGTAGGCCAGGACAATTTTGTTTATTTTACTCATAGTTAAATTCTTTCCTAAGATTTCCTTTCACCCTGGTTCCCAAGTTGTCTATGGGATCCCATTGTGCTGCCAAGCTGTGCTTGGCCAACTTGTTCATCTCTCACGAGGTCCCCACCACCCACTCCAACAACGCCTTCTGCAAATGCAGCCGGTTCTCCGCCTGGTCCCAGGCCGCAGACTGCGGCCCGTCCAGCACCTCGTCGGTAATCTCTTCCCCCCGGTGCGCCGGCAGGCAGTGCAGGACAATGGCTTCCGGCCTGGCCTGTTGCACCAGGACACCGTTCACCTGATAGGGGAGAAAAACTTTGATCCGCTCCCGGGATTCCTCCTCCTGGCCCATGGAGGCCCAGACGTCGGTATTGACCACGTGGGCGTTCCTTACCGCCCAGACCGGATCGTCTTTCAAATATACCTGCCGCCCTTCCTTTCTGGCCTGCTCCAGCAGTGCCCCGTCCGGTTCATATCCCGGCGGGCAGGCCAGGTACAGGGTAAAATCCAGGCGCATCGCCGCCGTGATCCAGGAGTTGGCCATGTTGTTGCCGTCGCCGATCCAGGCGATCTTCAAATCCGTCGACCCGCCCCAAACGCTCCTGCACCGTCTGCAGATCGCCCAACACCTGGCAGGGGTGGTGAGTGTCGGTCAGGCCGTTGATCACCGGGATATCGGCATAACGGGCCATTTCTTCAGCGATTTCCTGCCCATAGGTGCGGATGACGACGCCGTCCACATAGCGGGACAGTACCCGGGCGGTGTCCGAAATGGGCTCGTTCCGGGAAAGTTGGCTGTCAACGCGGCCGAGATAAACAGTGGAGCCGCCGAGATGGGCGATTCCGACCTCAAAAGAGACCCGGGTGCGGGTAGAGGGCTTCACAAAAATCAAAGCCAGGGTTTTACCGGTCAGGGGTTTGGGGTCCCGCCCTTGTTTGTGCAAGGACTTAAGCTCCGCCGCCCGGTCCAGTAGTTGCCGAATCTCTACGGTGCTGAGGTCCAAAATGGTTAAAAGGTCACGTTTCATAAGTATTTCTATCCTGTAGGAGCCGGGTAACCTGACCCCTACAATTTTGTGGACGGTAATCCAAAATCTAAGAGGGCATTTACCACCAATCACAGCTAAAAAAGAGAGCATTCCTTTCCCCCCCTTTTCTAAAGGGGGGGTGGGGGGATTTTTTATGTGCCTGCGAACACCTCATCCAAAATAGTCAATAACCGGTCAATCTCCTCCCGGGTAACCACCAGGGGCGGCAGGAACCGCAGGACATTGCCCTGAGTGCAGTTGATCAAAGCGCCTTTTTCCCGGCAGGCGTCCACCAGGGGCAGGCCGTCGCCGTCGATTTCCACCCCCAGGATCAGGCCCAGCCCCCGGACCTCCTTGATACAGCTGTGACGAAGCTGCAATTGCCGCAGGCCTTCCAGAAAATACTCACTTTTGGCAACAACTTCTTCCAAAAATGCCGGCTGGGCCAGAATATCCACCACCACCAATGCTGCTGTCGTCACCACCGGCCCCCCGCCAAAGGTGCTGGCGTGCGTCCCCGGCACAAACCCCTGGGCCACCTCCTCGGTGACCAGCAGCGCCCCGATGGGCAACCCGTTGGCCAGACCCTTGGCCAGGGTCATGATGTCCGGGGTGATGCCAAAATGCTCATGGGCAAAAAGCTTGCCCGTACGCCCCAGCCCCACCTGAATTTCATCCAGGATGAATAACAACTGATGCCGATTGCACAGGTCCCGCACCCCAGGGAAATAACCGGGGGAGGGAATCTTGACCCCGCCTTCCCCCTGCACCGGTTCCAATAGCACACCGCAGGTCTCCCCGTCAATGGCCATCTCCAGGGCCGTTAGATCGTCGAAGGGCACAAAAACAAAGCCGGGCATTAGCGGCTCAAACCCCTGCCAGAACTTCTCCTGGCCCGTGGCCGACAAAGTGGCCAGGGTGCGCCCATGAAAGGAATTGGTGGCACAGATGATTTTATAGCGCTTCTGACCCAATACCTGAGAGACATAACGCCGGCACAGCTTGATGGCCCCCTCATTCACCTCCGCACCGCTGTTAGCGAAAAACACCCGGTCCGCAAAGCTGAGACTGACCAACCGCTCTGCCAACTTAATCTGCGGAATGGTGTGATACAGATTGGAGACGTGCACCAACTCCTGCATCTGCGCCTCGACCGCCGCGGCTACCCCCGGATGGGCATGCCCCAGATTACACACTGCAATCCCCGCCAGAAAATCCAGGTATTCCTTGCCGTCCAGGTCCCAGACCCGGGCCCCCCGCCCCCGCACCAGCACCATGGGCTGCCGGGCGTAGGTATTCATTAAAACCCGCTGCCCCCTGGCCATCCAAGCCTCACTCGTGGCAGGTGTTTCGAGTCTCGAGTTCCGAGTTTCGAGTATTACACTATCGTTTTTCATGATCAATAAATTTCCCCGAGCCCGAATGTTTTCCCCGTCGGGGCGGGTCTCAGACCCGCCCTTACCGCCCCTACTGCCAGACAATCTGCGTGCCGATACCGGTATCCGTAAAAATTTCCAACAACACCGAATGCGGCACCCGGCCATCAATGATATGGGCCTTGGACACTCCTGCCCTCAGAGCTTCCAGGCAGCAATTGACTTTGGGGATCATACCGCCCGTAATGATCTCCCGGTCCAGGCCGTCCAAAACGTCCACCCGGGTAAGGGTGGACAGAATCTTCCCCTCAGGATCGAGAACGCCTTCCACATCGGTCAGCAGGATCAATTTCACCGCTTTCAAAGCCCCGGCTATCTGCGAGGCCACTAAATCAGCGTTGATATTGTAGGTCTCTCCGTCTTTCCCCACGCCCACCGGCGCGATGACCGGGATGAAATTGCTGGCCTGCAGGGTCTCGATGACCTCCGTATTGATTGCGGTCACCTCTCCCACCATGCCGATATCGATGATCTCCGGCGGTTCTTCATCTCCCCGGGGGCGGTAGAGATGCATCTTCTGGGCCCGGATAAGCTGGCCGTCCTTGCCACTCAAGCCCACGGCCCGGCCGCCCGCGGCATTCACCAGATTGACGATCTCTTTATTCACCTTGCCCACCAACACCATCTCCACCACATTCATGGTCTCGCCGTCGGTGACCCGCATGCCGTCGATGAACCGGGATTCGAGGCCCATACGCTTCAACGTCTGACTGATCTGCGGTCCCCCGCCGTGCACCACCACCGGATTAAGCCCCAAATACTTCAACAGCACCACATCCTGGGCAAACCCCTGCTTCAGGGCCTCATCCTTCATAGCATGCCCGCCGTACTTGATGACCATGGTCTGCCCCTGAAACCGCCGCATATAGGCCAGAGCCTCGATCAGAACCGCCGCTTTATTAATCCATTCTTGCATAGAAGGAGTTCCGAAACTCAAAGGATGTACCTACTAAGATCCTCGTCCGCAATCAACGCCGCCAACCTCTCCCGCACATACTCCGCGGTAATAGTGATCTTTATATCCTTTAAATCCGGCCCATTAAAGGAAATTTCCTCCAGCAGTTTCTCCATTACGGTGTGCAGCCGCCGGGCGCCGATGTTTTCCGTACGTTCATTGACCTGGGTGGCCAGGGCGGCGATTTCATGAATGGCCTCCGGCTCAAAGTCCAGCTCCAGGCCTTCCGTGGCCATCAAGGCCCGGTACTGGGTAATGAGGGCATTCTGCGGTTCGGTGAGGATTCGATAAAACTCCTCCACCCCCAGGGACTGGAGTTCCACCCGGATGGGAAAACGGCCCTGCATTTCCGGGATGAGGTCCGCGGGTTTGGAGGTATGGAAGGCCCCCGAGGCAATAAAGAGGATGTGGTCGGTACGCACCATGCCATACTTGGTGGTGACCGTGGAGCCTTCCACGATGGGCAGTAAATCCCGCTGCACCCCTTCCCGGGAAACGTCCGGCCCCCGGGCATGGTCCCGGCCCACGATCTTGTCGATTTCATCCAGAAAGATAATGCCGCTCTGCTCCACTTTGCGCCGGGCTTCGTCCACCACCCGGTCCATGTCGATGAGGCGCTGGGCCTCCTCCTGCATGAGGATTTCCCGGGCCTCGGAAACCTTCACCTTCCGCTGCTTGGTGCGGGATGGGAAAATATTGCCGAACATCTCTTTGAAGTTGATGTCCATCTCTTCAATGCCCGCGTTGGAAAAGATTTCCACGATGGGCGTGTTCCGTTGATTGACTTCCAGATCGATGAACCGGTCATCCAACCTCCCCTCCCGGAGCAGCCGCCGCATTTTTTCCCGGGTGGGGTCATTGTCCGCCGGTTTGGCGATTTCGTCCTCGGCTGCCACCGCACGGGAAACCGGAGGCAGCAGGATATCCAGTAAACGCTCCTCCACCACCTCCTCAGCCTTGACCTTGACTTTTTCCCGGGCCTCGGCCTTGACCATGTTGATGGCCAGCTCCATGAGGTCCCGGATCATGGATTCCACATCCCGGCCCACGTACCCCACCTCGGTAAATTTGGTGGCTTCGATCTTCAGGAAGGGCGATTGGGCCAGCTTGGCCAGCCGACGGGCGATTTCGGTCTTGCCCACCCCCGTGGGGCCGATCATGATGATGTTTTTCGGGGCAATCTCATCCCGCAACCCCACAGGGATCTGCTGCCGCCGCCAGCGGTTCCTCAGGGCAATGGCCACCGAACGCTTGGCGTCGGCCTGGCCGATGATGTATTTGTCCAGTTCCGCCACAATTTCCCGGGGCGCCAGGTGATCGCCACGCTGCAGCTCATCAACTGGGATTAAAGCTTGGTGCACTTCAATTACCATAGTTTAGTAGTTCTGAACCCTGCTGCGGGCTACAGCCTGTAGGGCGGAAAACTGAAGCGCCTCCCACCTTTTGGTCTATCACCCGCCTGCGGATTACAGCTCCTCAATCGAAATTTCGTTATTGGAATAAATACACAGACCGGCCGCGATCTCCATGGCCTCTTGACAGATCTCTTTGGGTCCCAAATCCGTATGTCTTATCAAGGCCCGAGCCGCGGCCTGGGCATAGGCGCCGCCGGAGCCGATAGCCATAACCCCGTCATCCGGCTCGATGACGTCGCCGGTCCCGGAAACCAGAAAGAAATTTTCTGTATCCACCACCAGCATCAGGGCCTCCAGCCTTCTGAGGATTCTGTCCGTGCGCCAGTCTTTGGCCAACTCCACCACGGCCCGGGTCAGGTTGCCCTGGTGCTTGTCCAGCTTGGCCTCAAAGCGCTCTAACAGACTCAAGGCATCTGCGGTGGCCCCGGCAAAGCCCACGATAATCTTGCCGTTGTAAATCTTCCGGACCTTCCGGGCTTTGTGCTTCATGACGGTCTCGCCCAGGGTCACCTGACCGTCCCCGGCCACGGCCACCTTCCCATCCCGCCGCACCGCCAGAATAGTAGTCCCCCGAAAAGATGGGTTTCGGTTTTCGGTTTTCGGTTCTCGGTATTCGTTCATGTTGTGTCTGCCACGATTCTCAACTCAATAGGATATCTCTATTTTTCCCTAAACTAAGCACTAACCACTGCCCACTAACCACTAATAACCAACCACTCATTTCCCCCGCGGATGCGCCTTATCATACACTTCCATCAAATAATCCAGATTCACGTGCAGATACTTCTGCGTCGTGGACAGCTGGGCATGTCCCAGGAGTTCCTGCACCGCCCGCAGATCGGCTTTGCCCTCCAACAGGTGGGTGGCAAAGGTGTGCCGCAGGCCGTGGGGGGACAGAGGCTGGCCCAGCCCTGCTTTCAGGGCCCATTTTTCCACTAGCCGGGCCACGCTCCGGGTGGTGAGGCGGCCGCCCCGGTAATTGAGAAACACCGCCTCCTGGCCGGACGCCGGGGAATCGGGGGTCAACAATTCCCGCCGGACCCGCAGATAGAGGGTTAAGGACTGGTAGGCCGCGCTCCCTATGATGACCATTCTTTCTTTCCCGCCCTTGCCCCGCACCTTCGCCAGGTGCTGGGTCAGGTCCAGATCCTCCAGATTCAAGCCCACCATTTCCGCCACCCGCAGGCCGCCCGAGTAAAACACTTCCAGGATGGCCCGGTCCCGCAGGTCCAGGACTGTCTGCCCCGCGGTCTGCTCCAGCAGGTGAAACACTTCATCGATGGTCAAAAACTTGGGCAACTGGCTTTCCAGTTTCGGGGTCGGGGCCAGGGCCGCAATGTTATGCGACAGCGCCCCCTGACGGACCAGAAATCTACAGAAGGTGCGCAGCGCCGCCAGCTTCCGGGCCACCGAGGTCTTGCGGTTGATTTTGTGCCGCGCCGCCAGATAAGCCCGCAGGTCCTGATACGTCAGCGCTTCCAGGCTCACCGGCGGCGTCCGGCCGTTCAAAAACTCGATAAATTGCCCGATATCACTGAGATAATTACGGACGGTGTGCGGCGATAAGGACCGCTCCACCTGCAGGTGCCGGGCAAAGTCCGCTACCAGGGCTAGCCTGCTGGCCTGCTGACCGTCAGTAGATTGAGAGCTCATCTCGCCCCGATTTCTCCCAGGTTCTTCCTGCCCAGGAATTCCCCCGGCCAAACATCATGAGGCATAAAAATAGTGGCACAGCCGTCTCGCCTGTGCATCATCGCCCTCCCAAGCTCCGGCTTGGCCACCATTGCCACTTCTTCTGCCTTCAGGCCTGGCGGCGGACTCAAGAACAACCGCCCCAAGAAAAAATAAAATGTATCAAAATTTAATTTTCTATATTATTTTTGTTAACAAATCAAACTTTTTATCCCAATCCGCCATCAAAACCCAAGGGTCCGGTAACCAAACCTTGCCAGCCTCTGCCGTCTCCAATAAACCGTCTTTGGAAGCCGACTAGTATCTCTTTAACTCAAAACTCCAAAACAAATGGGCGGCCCGAAGCCGCCCACCAGGAAAGGACTATTGGCTGCCGCCGGCCTCAATACGTATAGGCTCGCATTTTCATCGGGACTTCCAGAAATTTGTCCAATTCCGCCTGCAACTCCTGTCGTTCCGGGTTCTTGAACCAGTCCTCCCAATCCTTTAAGTTCTCCCAGGTGCCGATTACCAGATAGTTGTTAGGATCGTCCACCGCGTGCAAGGTTTCTCCGGTAATAAAGCCCGGCTGCTGCATCGCCTTGACCCTGAGCATTCTCAGCAGGCGGACGATATCTCTCACCTGTGTGCCTTTGATCGTACGTTCCATCAGTACTTTAATCATGGTCTTGTCCTCCCATGGGAACCAGTGAACGCCAGCAAACTTCTGCCTCTTAGTTTATAATTTATCGCCGATTTCCCCCCGGTTGCAAGGAAAATATTCCCTAATGGCCATTCCGTTGGACTCAATTATCCCGAATAATTTCTCTCCCCCGATAGCGAGTTCTCATCCGAAAAACATTGATGCGAACTAATGAAGTTTCTGATTTGGAAACGAGTTTTTTTCTGCAAGGCCAAGGAAATCAAGGGTTTGCGCGGAGGCGAACATTCGTTCGCCGCACCAGGAGGCCTGCAGATTGACGCAGAAATTGCGCCAAATAGCCGTTTCCGGATGGAAACTAACTGGTGACACAGGCTTGCCGGCCTGTGCCCAACATCATCCCATCACGTTCCCAAGCTCCCGCTTGGGAACGTAATTATCTGCCAAGCTCCGCTTGGCCACCACCAACGAAACCCGAACCACTGGCCCCTGGCCTTAAGGCTTTTTTGAACCGAGAAATTAAGCTTATAGAACCGCAAACCGAAAACTGAAATCCGTTCTTATATGTCATTCCGAGCCAGCCGAAGGATCTAACTTTCCCCTGATATAGCCCTTCTGGCCTCTGCCCCCAATAAAAATGAACAACTATTTTCTTCTTTCCATGGTGGGGCGGGCCTCCGCGCCCGCCCAAGTAGGAATTTGGGAATACTGTATCCTGTTAAACTATAATTTTGATAAATGGGGGGGGGAATTTTGGGTAGTGACCCTTTAATAGTTGATAATATATTTTCTATATGGTAACCTGTTCACCAAATAGGAGGTGAACGGGATGGCAAAGCGTGGCAGGAAACCCAAATATAGTTTGGCCGAGGAAGCCTGTCCAAATTCCGAGTGTCCCCTGTATGGGAAGAAAAGCCAGGGCAACATTGTCTCCAATGGCACATACCAGAGAAAGGGCGAAGTCGCCGCCCGTCGATTTCTTTGCCGGGCTTGCGGCCACTCTTTCTGTAGTCGGGCAGGGACCATCTTCTATGACCTCCGCTCTCCAGAGGAAAGGGTCCTGATGGCCCTCAATCTACTGGTCAAAGGAATGCCCCTGAGAGGGGTCGCAGAGGTGTTGGGAGTCAAGTTGGATACGGTCCGATACTGGCTCAGGGTGGCAGCGGAGCAGAGTGAAAAATTGGATGCGGTGCTCATGAAGGAATTGCACGTCAGCCAGGTGGAACTAGACGCTCTTTGGACTTTTGTTAAAAAAAACTCTCTTCGCCAAAGAGCGGTCCTGTGGAAGGCGAAGTTTGGATTGGCATTGCCTTTGCCACAGAATACCGCCTGATGCTTTCTTTCATGATTGGCCCTCAAGAGGCTTCTTTGGCAGAACCCCTGATTGCGGCTACTGAGGAACGTCTTCGGGCCGGCAGTTGGCCGGTATGGGTGAGCGATGGGTTGGATGCCTATGGGGAAGCCCTCAAGAGCCGTCACTGTTTTCTCCAATACTATCCCAGGACAGGAAAACGGGGCCGGCCTCGTCGCCCCAAACTGGTTGCCTGCCCTGATCTGAAATACGGGCAAGTGGTCAAACAAAGGGATGAGAAGCATCGAGTGACCGGGATTTTCAAACGGTGTCGATATGGAGAAGTTCCTCTGGAGAAAATCAGCACCGTTTACATCGAACGTCATAACCTTACCCTCAGGCATGAGAATCGGCGATTGACCAGAAAAACTATTGCCTTTTCCAAAAAAGTAACAGAATTAAGGGGCCAAATGTTCATCTATCAAGGATACTACAATTTTGTCCGGTCCCACCGTGCCTTAAGGCTCCCTATTTCCCAAGTCAATGACACAACGAGAAAGTGGCAAGCCAGGACACCAGCCATGGCGGCTGGCTTAGCAGACCACAATTGGTCTCTGCGAGAGTTAATGTCCTTGAAGATATTTGTCAACTATTAAAGGGTCATTACCGAATTTTGAGACAAGACCAAAAACATTTCATATCCAAACCATATAAACGATTTTCAAAATCGCCCCATAAGTCTCTTTTGTGGCAAGCTATACGTAATAAATCCTGCTTTTTCTAATAATTGTAGTTAATTACATGTATTTTTCTTTTTCATCTTTTTCTATTAAGTTTTTATCATATTTTTCCTCCCGTTGTAATCTTGTTTCCTGGAATGGGGGAACGGATCAGAGGCGCCTAAGGTGACCGGGTGAGGTGGCCATGCAAGCCGCCGGCCGGGCCAAAGCGGATTCGGCCTGCCGGCACAAAGTGCATGCAGGGCAGGTCGAATCCGCCCTTCATGGCACCCAGAAAACTCTTCCCGGCCAAGGCTTGCCGCCGAGAATGGGCCCTCACTAGCCCGTCGGAACAGGCGCCTCTGCCGGAGCGGCTCTGAGGGATAAGCCCTCATCTCCATACCTCTTCCTCAGCGGTTTTTTCCATCACCAACGCCATGGCCCGGTGATAATCACGCTGCACTTTGGTATTGGAGACCCGGCAATAGCGCTGGGTGGTTTTTATCCGGGTATGCCCCAGGAGGTCCTGGATGGTCACCAAGGCCGCATCGGCATTGAGCAGTTGCGTGGCCATGGTGTGCCGCAGTTGATGACATGACACCTTCAGGCCTGCCTCCCGGGCATAATGCTCCAAGCGTTTCTGGATGCCGCGCACCGAGATACCCTTGCCTTGACATCTCCCTTTACCCACCAGAAAGACTTCTTTAGCACGGCTGGTCGGCCTGATCCGGAGGTACTGCATGAGGGCTTCGTAGCTGTCATCGCTCAGATAGACCACCCGATCTTTGGCGCCCTTCCCCTGATAGATAAAGAGCTGGCGCCGGCGCCAGTCTATTGCCGGCAGCTTCAACCTGGCAACTTCCTCGACCCGCAACCCACAGCGCAGCATCAGCATAAACATGGCTCGATCCCGTCGGTCCTCGATTAACCCGAGGAGCTGCACGACTTCTTCATCTCGGAGATGCCGCGGCAGCGGCCGGGACAGCCGCAGAGCATAGCCGCGTTTTACCGGGTTCACCATCTGCACCTGCTCCTCCTCAATGAGGTAATGATAAAATCCCCGGATGCTGTCCAGATGGCAGTTAATCGTTTTCGGCTGCAGCCCCCGGTCCAGGAGATGATCGATATAGGCCAGGAGCTTTTTATGATCTACGGCTTCAACCCGCACATCCAGCCACAGGACAAAATGCTTCAGCGTGTTCATATAGTGCTTAAGCGTATGGCCGGAGTAATTCCGTCTCTTCAAGAACCGGCGGTAGTTGATCAGGGCGGTGGTAATGGCCATAAATTTCTCCCTTTTCGATGATGGCCATGGCCTGGAAGTATTCTTCCCGGCGGGTGTTGTCCGTCAGCCTGGCATATCGCCGGGTCATCTCGATGCTACTGTGACCTAAAAGCTGCTGCAGACACTCTAATCGCATCCCGGCATTTAACAGTTCGCTGGCACAGGTATGCCGCAGACAGTGCAGACTATACCCCCGGGACCGTAAACCGGCCATCTGCAGATTTTTGGCGAACATCACTCGTACCGCCGTGTAGCTCAAGCTTGGTCGCCCCTGCCCATAAAACAACAAGGATTTCTCCGGGTCTCTCATCTTAAGCCAGACTCTTAAGGCCCGGCAGGCATCCTCGCTTAAGTAGACCACCCGGCCGATCCGGGTCTTCTGGGCTTCCATAATCAAGATACGCTTGTCTCTCAGGTCAACCTCACTCACCCGGGTGGCCAACAACTCCCCGATGCGCATACCGGTCCGCAGCAATACCAGGATCATGGCCCGATCGCGCGGCTTGCCGATGAGGCTCAGCAGGTGCCGGACATCTTCCGGATCCATGGCCCGGGGCAAGCCCTCGGGAACCTTGACGCGCAGCTTCTTTTTCAGCAGATCAGGATGCACTACCTCCCGATCTTCCAGAAATCTCAAGAAAGCATACAGATGCCGCAAGCGGGTAGAGACGGTCCTGGGCTTCATGCCCCGGTCCTGTTCATACTCGATATAACTGCTCAGGTCTTCCCGGGTGATCGTCTCGATACCGGTATGACCCCTCCCCTTCAGGAAAGATAAAAAGAGCGCCAGGGTCCCAAAAGAGGATTTCAGCGTGTTCGGCCGACAGTTGCGTCGCTTCTGGTCTGACAGATAGTCCTTCACATGCACCCAGCCGAACAATCCCCTGTCTTGCAGATTTTTGAGATAGGTATTGATCTGAAGATGCCTCGACTCCTGGTCAGTTGATCTACAGGAGTTCAACACGTTAGTTCGAGATTGGTGTGGTTTTGTATCTATGGGAGAAATTGAGGATAAAGCTGTCTGGCGAACAAGTCTGCTTTCCTCTGAAACTGTTTCGAAGCTCATCGTTCCCTCCTTTTTCTAATTATTTAGAAAAAACAGGTAGATGATGGCATTTGAACTAGTTCGAGTCAATCATCTTTTTATTACGTGTAGTGGCAAGTTATACTCCACATCTATGACCTCCTTACTGCCGGGCAATTGTATGAAGACAGATAGGTCCCAGCCAACCTGTTCCCAGCCAGAAATCATCAACCCATTTTTGATGATAATCCAGCTTTCCCGGTTTAAGCCTGCATCATCCGTTAGAGAAAATGCTTCGTGGCGATAGCTTCCATACTAAATAAATGTGAACTTGTTATCAATATAAGGGATTTCGAATCACAAAACTAGGGAATGCGAAGTCAAAAATAAGGGATTCCCCTATAGCTCTCATCCGTCCCATAGTGTATATATAATCCACCGTTAATGGTAAGTTCCTGGTCAAGAGGCAATAAGGCCAGTCCAGGTGCACTTTAGAAACGAGAGGACACGCTTAAAAAAATAGACATACTATGGCCCACGTTGGAAGGCCTGCTAGGCGGAGACTGTCACCCTAGCAGGCCTTTGTCTTTTTTGGGCAGCATGAAAAGAAAAGGGATATCCATAGCCGGAGATGGAAGCCCAAAATATCACTCTCCTTTGGTGCGGAGGACAGACTTAAAAAAATAGACATACTATGGCCCACGTTGGAAGGCCTGCTAGGCGGAGACTGTCACCCTAGCAGGCCTTTGTCTTTTTTGGGCAGCATGAGAAGAAGAGGGATATCCATAGCCGGAGATCGAAGCCAAAAATATCCCTCTCCTTTGGAGCGTCAGAACTTGAGCAGGGAAAGATAGAGCATGAGTTTTACGATCTTGGTGGCCGACCCCACCCCCACCATCCGGCAGGCCCTGCGGGCGCTGTTGGCTGGCCATGCTGACCTGCTGGTGGTGGGAGAAGCGGCGGACGGCCCCAGCACCCTGAGGTTGGCGCGACGATTGGCTCCCCGGCTGGTGATCATGGACATAGAAATCCTCGATTCTGCCGGCCTGGAGAGCACCCGGCAAGCTCCTGGCCCAGGTCCCCGGGGTCAAGGTGATGGCCCTGGCGATGTATATGGACAGGCGTTTCGTGAAGCAGGCTCTGGATGCCGGGGTATCCGGATACCTGCTCAAGGACTGCGCCCATGAAGAACTGCTCACCGCCGTGCAGCAGCTAAAGGCCGGTAAGATTTATATCAGCCCCGGGATTGAACTTACCAACCGAAAAACAGGGGCAACGGCAGCCAGACCGAGGCCGCAACAATTTTCTTTTAACACACCAATATCTATAAAGAAGGAGGAACCCATGCCGTACAGCAAAAAAATCAAGGATCTCATGATCCCCCTGGAGGATTATCCTCACATTCCGTACTGGTTCACCCTGCGTCAGGCCATGGCCATCGTCCGCGAAG
This sequence comes from uncultured delta proteobacterium, assembly GCA_963705135.1. Taxonomy (GTDB): domain Bacteria; phylum Desulfobacterota; class Desulfobaccia; order Desulfobaccales; family Desulfobaccaceae; genus Desulfobacca. The sequence continues at coordinate 140,574 of CAVPJB010000014.1, read as the reverse complement.
CGGCCATCAAGTTTGAAGGCAGCTTCGAGCCTCGGGCGGTGCTGGTGTTCGACGAAAAATATCAGCTCATGGGCATGCTCACCCTGCGGGACATCATCCAGGGTCTGGAGCCCAAGTTTGCCAAGGATACCGGCCTGATTAAAGCCGACCCCAGCCTGGCGGTGCTGATGGGGGATATGTTCGGCCCGAACATGAAGGAACAGTCCCAGAAGGCGGTGAGTGAGGTCATGAGCCCCATTAAAGTGACCGTCAACGGCGACGACCCCATCACCAAGGCATTGTTCCTGATGATCCAGGAGAACGTGGGCATGATGCCGGTGCTGCTGGACAAGAAAGTCGTGGGCATGGTTCGCATGAACGAACTCTTTAAGGAGATTTCCGAGGTCGTCCTGGGCGACTAAATCTTCATTTTGAACCTGCAGAGATATTGTTAGGGAGTTAACTGATATGGCAGATGAAACCAAAAAAGTGCCCATGAGCGCCGGGCTGCCGGAAATGCCCGAAGAAATCATTCTGGCGCCTCCGAAAAAGGTTATTGATTGGAAGCGCATCTTTTTTATTCTCCTGGGATTAGGAATTTTCTTTCTTTTTTATATGATACCCGGTTTGCCGGACGCCAAGGACCCGGCCGGGAAAGTCTTCACGCTTACCTGGGCCGGCAAGATGTCCATCGGGCTGTTTTTGATGGCGGGGGTATGGTGGATTTTCGAGGTCATGCCCATCGGCATTACCGCCATCGCCATCGGTCTCTTCCAGGTGCTGTTCATGATCCGGCCGGCCAATGATGCGCTCCGGGATTTCTTCGATCCCTCGGTGTGGTTCATTTTTGGGTCCGTGGTCATCGGCACGGCCTTCACCGCCTCGGGCCTCACCAAGCGCATGGCGTATAAGATGCTCACTGTCGTGGGTGAGCGCACCAATATGATCCTCCTGGGCACCTTCCTGGTGGTGGGGGCCATGACCCTCATCATGGCGCACACCGCGGTGGCGGCGGCCACCTTCCCCCTGCTGATGGCCATCAACGCCTTGTACAGCGACTCGGACCAACCCACCAAATTCGGCAAGGGCCTGTTCATCGGCATGGCCTGGGCTGCGGGGGCCGGTTCGATCATCACCTTTCTGGGCGCGGCCCGGGGCGTGGCTGCGGCCGGGATGTTCAAGCAGTTTACCGGCCAGGACATCGGCTTTTTCGAGTTGATCTGGTACATGGCGCCATTAGGTCTTTTCATGATCTTCGCCATCTGGCTGATCATCATTACCTTCTTCAAACCGGAGCGCGCCGAGATCACCGGTTTGCGGGAAAAGGCCGCGGAACTCACCAAAGAGCTGGGGCCGTTGAATCCCAAAGAAAAGTTCGTGCTGGCCACGGTGGTGACCATCATCGTCTTATTCATGCTCAAGGCCTTCTTGCCGGTGGCGGCCTTCCGGGACATGGACCGGGCCGGCATCATGCTGGTGGGCACGGTGGCCTTCTTCATGAGTAACACCCTGACGGTGGAAGATTTAGAGACCATCCCCTGGAACATCCTCCTGCTCTTCGGCGGGGCCATGTCCATCGGCTTCTGCCTGTGGAACACCAAGGCCGCGGAATGGATCGCCATCCACTGGCTCACCATGTTCCTAAATGCCCCCTGGCTGGTCTTCGTGCTGGGCATTGCCTTTTTCGTCTTGGTGATGACCAACTTCATCATGAACGTGGCCGCCATTGCCATCTCCCTGCCGGTGTCCCTGGTCATCGCCCCCTATCTGGGAGTGGGGCCGTACGTTATCCTGTTTGCCTCCCTGGCTACCGCGGGCATGCCTTTCAACCTGCTCATTGGCGCTGCGCCCAATGCCATTGCTTACGAGTCCAAGCAGTTTACCACGGGTGAATTCTTCACCTATGGCTGTATTCCGTCCCTGGTGCTGATGGCGGCGCTGGCGGTGTTCTGCTATATTATCTGGCCTCTCATGGGCATGCCGGTGTTGGCAAAATAAGCATGGCTCCCGCTAGGGGAGGGGCCACCCAGCCCCTACCAAGACGAAACAACTCATAAAATCGACCAAGGACTACTGCACATGCTGAAAAATATTAAAATTCTCATAGTCATGCTATCCCTGGTGTTTCTGGCGGGACTCCTGGCCGCCAACACCGCCTTGGCCGCGCCGGCACCCCAGACCGGGGACCGGCTAAGCGTAGCGGGAGCCATGAAGAACCCCCAGGGCCGGGGCGTCAAAGAGGTGGAAGTGGAAGTGCTGGTAAACGGCCAGCACGTCAAGGCCATCAAGGACGAAGACATTGCCACCGGCAAGTCCGGGGCCTTCCTGAGCGAATTCGTTCTGCCGGCGGGGACCCTGCCAGCAGCCAAGGTGGAGGTTAAGGCCTTCAAACCCTCCTGGGTGCCTTTGGCGCCCACTGCTGTTCAGGTGATGGAGGCGGGGACGGATGCCGCCGGCAATAAGCTCTTTCAGGCCCAGCAGAACTTCAATATGAAGCGTCAGATCACCCCGGCTTTTTGGATTGCCACCATTATCTTGTTGCTGGTCTATGTGATCATCGCCGCGGAATGGATGCACCGCACCCTGGCGGCCCTGCTGGGCGCCTCCCTGATCCTGTTCATCAGCTACACCGCCGGGACGTTTGACAAAAATTACTTTATCCTGTCCTTTGAAGACTCTATTGCTGCCATCGACATGAACGTCATCTTCCTGCTCATGGGCATGATGATCATCGTCGGGGTGCTGAAGAAGACGGGCATGTTTCAATGGCTGGCCTACCAATCCTATGCCCTGGCCAAAGGGAATATCTTTGTCCTGGCGGGCATTCTGATGGTGGTTACCGCGGTGGTTTCGGCTTTCCTGGACAACGTTACCACCATGCTCTTGATGATCCCGGTGACCATTGAAATTGCCGTGACCTTGAAAGTCAACCCCATGACCTTTCTCATCCCGGAGGTTTTTGCCTCCAACGTGGGCGGCACCGCCACCCTCATCGGCGACCCGCCCAACATTATCATCGGCTCTTACGCCAACCTTACTTTTGCCGATTTTGTGGTCAATTTAACGATTATCTGCGCCATCTGCCCTGGTAGTGACGGTAGTCTATTTTATCTATTGGTATAAGAAAGAATATCTCAAGGCTGAAGTCAAGGATGTGGAGCGGACCATCGCCTACCTGAAAGAAGAATACCGCATCACTGACACCAAGCTGACCGTAATGGGCCTGGCCGTCCTGGGCTTCACCATTTTCCTGTTTATTATTCACGGGATATTGCATATGGCGCCCTCCATTGCGGCTTTGATCGGGGCCATGATCCTGCTGGCCATCTCCCGGGTGGACATTGTGGAGATGCTGGAGCACGAAGTGGAATGGCCCACCCTGGTCTTCTTCATTGCTTTGTTCATGGTTATTGCCGGAGCTGAAGAGACCGGACTGATCCAGATCATTGCCGAATGGGTGCGGGATATGTCCGCGGGCAACCTGACGGTGGCCACGGTGATGGTCCTGTGGGTCAGCGCCATTGCCAGCGCCTTTATCGACAACATCCCTTTCACGGCGACGATGCTCCCCATCGTGGCCTTTTTAAATACCACCATCCCTGGCGCCGAGTCCGGTATCCTGTGGTGGAGCCTGGCTCTGGGGGCCTGTCTGGGCGGTAACGGCACCATGATCGGGGCCAGCGCCAATGTGGTGACCGTGGGCCTGGCCGAAAAGGCCGGCTACCATATCTCCTTCGTGCAGTATATGAAAGCCTGCTGGTGGCCCATGATCATTACCATCGCGCTGTGTAACGTTTATCTGCTGATGGTAAACTTTGTCCGGCCCCTGACCATGAGCCGGTAGTAAGAAAGGGAAAGTGGAAAGGGAAAGGCAATGAGTTAAAAGTATAATCTCCGTCCAGCATAAATAAATTTTGGACGGGGAGTGAGAATATGGCCATGTTAAAAGGCCTTCCAGGAGGAGTCTGTCACCTGGGAGGCCTTTGTTTTTTTTAGGCCGACCTAATACAGTTTTCGGTTTCCAGTTAAAATAATTGTATTATTAGTAGGTTGAAGATTAAATTTGCTGCATTTCAAACCGAACTGGATATAAAATTGTGCATAGCAAAGGAGGACCTATGAAGTGGTCTAAATATATGGCAGGCGCCTCGGTGCTGGCAATGTTCTTGAGTATTGTTGCCTGCCCCCTGGAATTGCCGGCGGCGGCGCCAGAAGCAGGAGATGTGCTCACCGTCTCCGGCATCATCGATGATGCCCAAGGCAAGGGGGTGAAAGAGGTTGAGATCGAAGTTTTAGTTAATGGCCAACCCGCTGGGTTGGTGGGCAAAGAGGAAAGCGTTGCCAGCAGCTCGTCGGGGGCCTTCGTCGGCCGCTACCGGCTGCCGTTCGGGACGCTCCCTGACGCTCGCCTGCAAATCCGGGCCGTGAAGCCCTCCTGGCAGGCGGCGGATTCGGAACCGGTGGCAATCCTGGCCGCGGGACAGGACACAGCCGGCAACCGGCTTTTCCAAACTCACCATACCCTTAAGCTGAAGCGGCAGATCACCCCGGCCTTCTGGATCGCCAGCGGGGGTGCTGGTGCTGGTCTACATTCTTATCGCCGCAGAATTAATGCACCGCACCCTGGCGGCGCTGCTGGGGGCGGCGGCTGTCCTGTTCATCAGCTACACCGCCGGGACCTTCAATAAGGAGTTTTTTATTCTCAGTTTTGAGGATGCCATGCGGGCCATCGATCTCAACGTCATCTTCCTGCTCATGGGGATGATGATCATCGTGGGGGTCTTGAAGAAGACGGGCCTCTTTCAGTGGCTGGCGTACAAATCCTATGCCCTGGCCCGGGGGAACGTCTTTGCCCTCTCTGCTATCCTGATGGTGGTAACTGCGGTGGCCTCGGCCTTTCTGGATAACGTTACCACCATGCTCCTGATGATCCCGGTGACCATCGAGATCGCCGTGACCCTGAAGGTCAACCCAATTGCCTTCCTCATCCCTGAGGTCTTCGCCTCCAATGTGGGGGGCACCGCCACGCTGATCGGCGACCCGCCCAACATCATCATCGGCTCCTACGCCAAATTGAGCTTCCTGGATTTTGTGGCCAACCTATCCATCATCTGTCTGATCTGCCTGGTAGTCTGCCTGGTGTATTACTTGTACTGGTATAAGAAGTCTTATCTGAAGGCCGAGGTCAAGGATGTGGACCGCACCATTGCCTACTTAAAGGAAGAATACCGCATCACCAACGGCAAACTGGCGGCCCTGGCATTGGGGGTGTTGGGCTTCACCATCTTTCTGTTTATCTTCCACGGGGTGCTTGCATATGGAACCGTCCATCGCCGCCTTGACGGGCGCGGTGCTTCTCTTGGCAATCTCCCGGGTGGACATTGTGGAGATGCTGGAGCACGAGGTAGAGTGGCCGACCTTGATCTTCTTCATCGCCCTGTTCATGGTAATCGCCGGGGCCGAGGAGACGGGGCTGATTCAGATCATCGCCGAATGGGTGCGGGATATGTCGGCGGGCAATCTGATGGTGGCCACGGTGATGATCCTCTGGGTCAGCGCCATTGCCAGCGCCTTTATCGATAACATCCCCTTCACCGCGACGATGCTGCCTATCGTGGCCTTTTTAAATACCACCATCCCCGGCGCCGAGTCCGGCATTCTTTGGTGGTCCCTGGCTTTGGGGGCCTGTATGGGCGGCAACGGCACCATGATCGGCGCCTCCGCCAACGTGGTTACCGTGGGTCTGGCGGAAAAGTCCGGCTACCATATCTCCTTCGTGCAGTACATGAAGGCCTGCTGGTGGCCCATGATCATTACCATCGTGCTGTGTAATGTCTATCTGCTGGTGGTGACCTTTGTCCGGCCGCTGACCATGAGCCGATAACGAATTAAAACAGTCGCCCACACCGCGAGCGGGAACAGATGCCCCCATCATAAATGGGTGAGGAATAACCCAAGTAAGATATAGTAAATAGCCCCAGTTTTAAGGCCTGCCAGGCGGAGACTGATACTCTGGCAGGCCTTTGGTTTTTTGGGGCCATCTGGGGGGAGAGTAAGATTTCCCTAAGCAATAAGGGTGTTAGTGAGTTTTTGGCAAATGACTTAAGATTATTACGCAAATGAAGGAGGTTTTGCCCAAGCGTAAGCGGCATAACATGATTTTCATGGTCCTTACTGCGGCCCTCTTCATGCCCGTCACCGCCCCCCTGGAAGCCCCCTGGCGGCGACGGCGGAGGCCGGAGACTACTTCGGCTGTCCGGCATCGCCGAGGACGCCCAAGGAAAGGGCATCAAGGAAGTAGAGATAGAAGCGCAGGCGAACGATCAGGCCGTTGGAACCCCCGGGGAAAGTGGAAAGTGTGTCTACCGGCAACGCCGGAAGCTTCGTCGGGCGCTACCGGCTCCGACCAGGATCCTCCCCGACACCCAAGTGCAAATCCGGCCTAAACGGAATGCAAGATCACTGCTATGTATACGTAACATCAGATTCCCTAAAGATATTCTGATTATGATTTCATATATGTAATCTAAAAACGTTATCATGGCGGGCATTGCCCGCCCTACACAAAAATTCCCTTCCCCCATTCCCTATTCCCTTATCCCTGATTTTGCGACATCTGTCCCATCTGTTCTGGATAATTTTCCCCCTTCTGATATAAGCAAATATCAGAGAAAAGCTGTTTTTAACTGATAGCTGACCCCCTTTTAAAACTTTTAACCAATAACTGCAAACTGCAAACCGAAAACAGGGGGGGAATAAGGCACCCTCTGGGGGATTTAAGGGGATTTCCTAGTAATACCGAAACCGAAAACCAGAAACGGAAAACTGTCTTTCCCTGACACTAACCACTGGCCCCTGGCCACTAACCACTGGAGTTCTTATGAAATGCACCGTCTGTAATCACCCTGAGCGCCACGACATCGACCGCGACCTCCTGGCCGGGGGCGTTTCCTTTGAGGCCCTCAAGAAAAGATTCGGGCCCAGCATGTCGGCCCTCTGGCGTCACAAAAAACACCTGCTGGAAAAAATGGCCCAGGCCGAAAAACGTTTCCTGGACAATCTGCGCCTCGGTGTCCTCTTAAAACTCAATAGCCGCCTGGAGCGGAACGAGCGCACCGCCCAGGCCGCCGAAGCCGACGGCAACTCCCGCCTCGTCCTCCAGGCCGACCGTGATGCCACCCGGATCCTTACTTACATCGATAAAATGGATATTCAACTGGACCAGGACACGGTCTACCGCCTCCTGGCCTCGCCCCAGTGGGCCCAGCAAGGCAGCCTCCTGCCCACCGCTCCCGAATTCATCGCCGCTGCCAATCAATTCCTGGCCGACAAATTCTTCATCCCCTGCCCGGAGCCTCATCCCGATCTGGATGACCTTGATGACGAGGAGGAAGAAGAGGAATATCCCCCAGTTGGGAAAAGGTGTGATTCCCGCCCGGAAATAATCCGCGAAATAAGCGCGAAATTACCGAAAAATCCCCACCCATCTGAGCAAATTATCGAACAATATAAATACCATACCCCGTGCGAAAAAATTGCCGCGCAAACCTCCTGTGCAGCGGGAAAGCACCCGCAGGGCGGCGGAGCCCAAGCGCCTCCCGCCGCTAAGATCTCGACCGCTACCGATCTAGAACATGAAACGCCTCCCGCCGGTGAACTCCAACACTCCTGGCAATCCGAATCGCTCTTTCAAAAACTTCACCGCAAGAGGAAAAAAACCGGGAAAGCACCGAAATATTCCTGCAATTCTGATGAAATTAATGAGCAATATCTAAAAGATATCGAGCCGGAAAAAATTGCCGACGGCACCGCTACCGGTGCCCCAGGCCTCTCTTCCCTTTTCCCTCCTCCCTTTTCCCAGGCGTCAGCCCCGGCCCTGGCAACCGAAAACCAACCATCGGATACCCCAACCCCGGCACCCGAAACTCCCAAGGCCAGAGAGCCCCTGGACCCATTTCTCAATCAGAAAGAATACAATTACGCCGTGACCCACGGCCATCGGCTGGAGGATCGCCCCAAATACATCCCCGACCGCCGCTGGGAAGAAGACTTCGGGAATCCCAGGAAGATCAGAGGCTGCTACTGATCATGGCCCTTTGCCACCGGAAACCGGAACCCATCATCTGGCGCCGCCTTCATAACTGGTTTCATAACTTTTTCCCACATTGTACTCGGGATCCCAATATTCCGCCCAGCTCCGCTTGGCTCCTGTTCTTAACTCGATACCACTCAACCGCGCTCAATTTTAAAGCTCAGGCAGTGGGTGGCGCAGGAGATGCAGGGGTCGTAGTTGCGGATAGCCTGTTCCAGGATATAGGTGAGCTGGTCGTCCTCTAAGTGCAGGTGTTGTTCGGCCACCCGGCAGAGGTCGTCTTCCATGGTCTTCTGGTTTTGGGAGGTGGGGGGGACGATGCGGGCGTCCAGGATGACGCCCTGGTCGTCCAGACAGTAGCGGTGGTAGAGGATACCCCGGGGGGCCTCGGTGATGGCGCAGCCCTCGCCGGCTCGCCAGGAGGGTTCCAGGTAAGGTCGGTCAGGGCGCTCGTAGCTGTTGATAATTCTGAGGGCTTCCTCGCAGGCGTAGACCAATTCCACGCTGCGGACGATAATGCTCTGGAACGGATTGCGGCAGTCAGGGGTCAGGCCCACTTCCCGGGCCGACTCTGGGCCAGGGGTGTCAGCCGGTCAAAATTCAGGTTAAAGCGGGCCAGGGGGCCCACCAGGTAGGGGCCTCGGGCCAGTAAACGGGAGTGCAGGGCATTGCTGTGCCGGACATGTTCCTCGGCAAAATGACTTTCGTAGTCCTGGCCGCGGTAATCTCCAGACCCCGGTTGGAGACCAAATGGCCCTCGCAGAAGGGATATTCCTCCGGATGCCGCAAGGCCACGAATTCGTAATCATAGGTAACGTCTGGGAAGTCAAAGCCGGCGACCCAGCGCACGGTTTTCTGGGCCAGTTCCAGGGCAGTCTCCAGGGGGCCGGCCAGGGCGTGCAGTTCTTCGACTTCGAGGCGCCCGATAAAAACCGCCTACCCGGACGTTGATGGGGTGAATTTCCCGGCCGCCCAGGAGGGCGACGAGGTCATTGCCGGCTTTTTTTAAATCCAGACCTCCCTTGACGATTTGGGGATAATCCTGGGCCAGGGCGATGGCGCTGGAGTAGCCCAAAAAATCGGGGGCATGGAGAAAATAGACATGCAGGCCGTGGCTTTCGATCCATTCCCCGCAGTAGAGCAGGCGGCGCAATTCCCGCCAGGAGCCGGACACCGCAAGTCCCAGGGCCGCCTCAACCGCATGGACGGCGCTCATCTGGTAGGCCACCGGGCAGATGCCGCAGATGCGGGCCGTGAGGTCCGGGGCCTCGGCGCCCCGGCGCCCCCGCAGGAAGGCCTCGAAAAAGCGGGGAGATTCGAAGATCTTAAGTTGGCCGGGGTGACCCGGCCGTCTTTGATCTTGAGCTCAGGCCACCCTCGCCCTCCACCCGGGCCAGGTTTGCGACGTTGATGGTTCTACTTCATGGGCCAGGCTCTCCTGGCGAAAAGGGGCGGCATAGGCGTTAAAGGTCCGGAAGAGGCGCACGAGATCGGCTGCGGACAGGCCTAACCTCTGGCGGAACCAGGCGCTGAGAGCCGCAGTGTTGGCGGCCTCCTTGGGGCCGTAACAGCCGTAGCAGCCCCGGTGATAGGTGGGGCAGATGGCGCCGCAGCCGGCGTGGGTCACCGGGCCCAGGCAGGGCTCGCCGCCGGCCACCAGAACGCAGATATTGCCCCGGATTTTACAGGCCAGACACACGGCCTCATCGGCAAACCGGGGGGTGCGGCCCCTGGAGGAGGGCCTTAAGCACCTCCAGAAGCTGATTTTTATTGATGGGGCAGCCGGGGAGTTGGTAATCCACTCTGATATGCTCGGATATGGGAGTGGACCGGTCCAGGGTTTTAATATACTCCGGATGGGCGTACACCACCGGAATGTAGTCTTGGACGTTGGTGAAGTTGCGCAGGGCCTGGATGCCCCCGGCAGTGGCACAGGCGCCGATGGTCACCACCAGTTTGGAGAGACGGCGCACCTGCTTGATGCGCCGGGCATCCTCGGCGGTGGTGATGGAGCCTTCCACCAGGGACAGGTCATAGGGACCGGGCTCCACAGCCCGGCTGGCCTCCAAAAAGCAGGCGATATTGATCTTGCCGGCCAGGGCCAGGAGGTGATCTTCCAGGTCTAACAGGCTCAACTGACAGCCGTCACAGGAGGCGAATTTCCAGACGGCAAGTTTAAGACGAGGTGCCATGGGTTATCCTAGACCAATTGCCAAAAGTGCGGTCCTTTATTTTCCCCTTTCCCCTCGAGGGGAGAGGGTTAGGGTGATGGGTGATTCAGACTATACTTTTGGCAACGACTATAATTAAACCTCCCGCATTTCAAACCATTTGCCGATGCGGTCATACGAGAATACCGGGCCGTCCTTGCAGACGAAAAAGGGGCCGAGCTGGCAGTGGCCGCACAGGCCGAGGCCGCATTGCATGTTGCGCTCCATAGAGAGATAAATGTCTTGGGGCTGCACCCCACGGTTTCTCAGTTCCTGGACGCTGAAACGCATCATCACTCCCGGGCCGCAGACCAAAGCTGCGACATGGAGGGGATCAAACCGGGCCCGGCCGATGAGATTGGTCACCACTCCCACGTTCCCCCGCCATTTGGGGCCGGAGCTGTCTACGGTGACGTGCACCCGCAGATCGAAACGACCACGCCAGCGCTCCAGTTCCCGACGAAAGAGTATTTCTTGGGGAGAGCGGGCGCCATAGATTAACTCCACCTGGCCGTACTCGTGCCGGTGGGCCAGGACATGGTAAAGAACCGGCCGCAGCGGGGCCAGCCCCAGACCGCCGGTCAGGATGATCAGGTCTTGCCCCCTGATCTCGGTCACCGGCCAGGGGGCGCCAAAGGGACCGCGGACGCCGATAACGTCGCCGGGACGGCAGTGTCGGCATTAAGCGGGTGACGTTCCCCACGGCCCGGATGGTATGCACCAGTTGCCGGGGTTTTTGGGGGTCGCCGCTGATGGAAATAGGCACTTCTCCAGCGCCGAACTGATACAGCATGTTAAACTGGCCCGGCTGAAAATGAAACTCCTCGGGCCCGTGCTGCGGCTGTAAATATACGGTAAAGGTATCCTTCAGCTCTCGCCGGTAACCCACTATTTGAAAGGAGCGGGGCAGCATGGGATCTGCTCCGATGGATGCTGTTGGGGCTGCTGCCAACTGTGCCTCAGGAGCCATAAAAATCCACCAGTTGCAGTTTCAAGAGTTTTATCTTTTTGGCCTGGGCCTGGACAAAGCGCTTTAACAATTCGTACCCCAGGTCGGGGTGGTCATCGCCCAGACGTTGCAGACAGGCTAAATCCAGGGCGATGGCCCGGGTGATTTCCACGGTCCGGGCGTCGAAAAACCAGCGATGCGGCAACTCCAGCCAAGAGGTGCCCAAGACATCGCCTTCCCCCAGGGTGTAAACGGTTTTGTGCCCCCGGCGGGGCCGATGGATTTCCACCGCCACCCGGCCGTAGCGCAGCAGGAATAACTGACGGGCTTCCTCACCTTCGGCGAAGATAACGTGGTTGGCATGAAAGCTGACCAAAGAAGCACAAGAAGCCACCAGTTGGAGATGCTGCGAGGAAAGGCCGGCCAGAAAGGGATGGGCCGCCAGAGTCGATTCCAGGTTGTCCATGGACATTACTCCTGTTTGGGGTTTTCCCGGATGGCAGGAATTTCAGCTGTCAGATCGATGGCTACCGGACACCAGACCAGGCAGCGGCCGCAGCCGACACAGCCCACCGAACCGAACTGGTGGATCCAGGCGGCCAGTTTGTGGGTCAGCCATTGACGATAACGGGATTTGGGAGAAATGCGCATACAGCCGCCATGAATATAGGAAAACTCGAGGGTGTGGCAGACGTCCCAGTGCCGCCAGCGTTCGGCCTCCAGGCCCTCCAGGTCGGTCTTATCCTCGATACTGTGGCAAAAGCACGTAGGACAGACCAGGGCGCAGTTGCCGCAACTGAGGCAGCGGGCAGCCACATCGTCCCACTGAGGGTGTAGATAGTTATCATACAACATACCAGGCAGATCGTTGGTGGTCAAAGACCGGGTCTGGCTGCGGGCGGCCTGGTGGATGAGTTCCCGGGCTTGCTGCTGTATTGCCGTGGGGACCGGCTGGTGGGGCAATTGAGAAATAACCGCGGCCCCCTGGGGGCTACCCACAATCACCAGAAAAATATGGTCCTGGCCGCTGCTGATTTCAGTCAGGGCCAGGTCGAAACCGGCGACGGCGCCGGGGCCGGTTCCCATGGAGGCGCAAAAACAGGCGGCGTCAGATTCGGTGCAGTTAACGGCAACAATAAACCGCGAGCGCCGGCGGGCGGCATAGACGGGGTCGGCGTAGGGACCTTCCAGGAAAATCCTATCCTGGATGGCCAAGGCCGCCAGTTCGCAGGCCCGGACGCCAAAAAAGGCAAAGGGCGGGGCCTCGTGGGGGAGAGGCTGGAAGCTCAGACCGCTGTGCTGCCGTTGGACTCGAAACAGGGGCAACCGGGAGGGGAAGAGGAACTTTTTCCAGGATTCCTGGCCCAGGTTATACCCAAAAAAGGCCGCATCGGCCCGGCGGGCCAACCGGAAGGCACCGGCGTCGGCGTCGGTGGTCCAAGCCTGGGGCAGATCGGCGACACTACCCAGGGTGTCCAGGACCAGGTGACCGTCCTGGACCGTCGGGCCCACCGGTTGAAAACCTTGCTGCACCAAAATATCGAAGAGGGTGGTCAAAGCTGCAGCCGGCAAGACGGCTTCGTCACCTGCCTGCAGAAGAGACTGGGGCATGGAATACCTGCTCCTCTCAAAACCGGGGCCGGTCTGGGAAAGCCGGCCGGCGGACAGTCGTCGCCAAAACCGATACCAGGTTTGACGCAATGCTGGCCCTTCGGCTATTTTTCAACATACCTTAAATGGTTTGGAACGGCAAATGATTTCTAGGGGCAGTACAGAGGGGGATATAAAAGTTAGCGAAACGTTTCGCTCAATCTTTTAGAAAAGAAGAATTGGTAGTCCCAACGGGACTCGAACCCGTGTCACTGCCGTGAGAGGGCAGTATCCTAGGCCGCTGAGACGATGGGACCAACCTGTAATTGTTTATGGTATTTTTCTCTCCCTGTCAAGGCATTTCCTGAACGCAGACAGGATATCCTGTGTTATAATGTCTCTAACAAGGTAAAGACAACGGCAGGGCCGAAGGTCCGCCGGTTCTGAGAGGGGACTATGTTTAAAAATATCCTGGTTTTTCTTGACGGCGGCGAGGAATCCCAAACGGGGCTGACGGCAGCGGTCCATCTGGTCCACCTCACCGGCGGCCGCATTAGGGGGCTTTTCGTCAAAAAATTTGAACTGGTGGAAATGGGCCTTATGTCGCCTGGCCCTGATCTGGGCGCAGCCCCCCCGGTGATGTTAGACCCGGAACTGCTGGCCAACCTGGAAGCTGAAAAAGAGAAAACCGCCCGGCAGTTGGCGGAAAGGTTCACCTCGGTGGTCGGTTCCCTGGCTGACGGGCTCCAGGTGGTACGGGGCGATGTTGTGGAGGAACTGGTCCAGGCCAGCCGCACCGCCGACCTGGTCACTATGGGCCGCAATCGCCTGGCCACCGGGGACCAGAGCGATTGGATCAGTGACATCACCCGTCTGGTCTTGAAGCGTTCCCTGGCCCCGGTGCTGCTGCCCGGCAGCCAGCCGCAGAAGCTGCTCCAGGGCCCGTTCCTGCTGGCCTATGATGCCAGCCCGGCAGCCAACCGAACCCTGCGGCAGCTCACCCGTCTGGCCGCCCTGGCCCAGGCGCCCGTGACGGTGTTGTCTGTGGGACCGCCGGAAACCACCTCCCCCTGCCTGGAGGAGGCTCGTTTGTACCTTAAGCCTTACAATCTGAAATTCTCTCTGGAAGCCCGGGAAGGCAGGGCAACGGAGGTCATTCAGGCCTTCAGTGAGGAACGTTATTTCTCCCTCATCGGCCTGGGCGCCCACGGCCATTTCAAGCTCAGGGACCTGGTGCTCGGCACGACCGCGGGGAAAATGCTTCGCCGACTGTCCCAGGGCTTTCTGGTGTGTGCCGGATAAAGAATTCTTTAGCCGAAGGCGGGATGCGCCTCGCTTTCCAGCCCTACAGGCTTTTGCTCAGTTCTCAGCATTCAATCCTGGATCCCCAGCCGCCGCCCCCGGGCGTCCGGATGGAGAGGCGGGAGCCGGCCGGGAGGGTCAGATTTACTTTGGCGGGCAGCCGTTCTTCTCCCGCCGCGGTCAAAAGCACATTTTCCCCCACCTGGCCGGGCCCGCCCCCGGCCAGCCCGTAAGGTGCCAGCCGCCGCCGTTCGGTGAGCAGGCTTACTGTGACCTCGGACAGAAACCGAAAGTCCCGGCACACCCCCCTGCCTCCCGGATACCGTCCCATACCACCTGACTTCTCCCGCAGACCGTACCTCTCAACGAGCAACGGATACTCCTGCTCCAGCACTTCTACGGGAGTGTTCCGGGTGTTGGTCATATGGGTGTGGACCCCGTCCAGACCAGGTTTGCCCGGAAAGCCGCCCATGCCTCCGGCGATGGTCTCGTAATACGTAAAATCCTCCCCCTCGGATTGCTTGCCGCCGAAAGCCAGGTTGTTCATGGTCCCCTGGCTGGCCGCCGGGATGGCCTCGGGCAGGGCTTGGGATAGAGCCCCCAGGACCACATCCACCAGGCGCTGGGAGGTCTCCACATTGCCGGCAGCCACGGCCCCGGGGTACTGAGCGTCCACCAGGGTGCCGGGCCGGGTGAGTACCCTGCACCGGCCGGAAGCAGCCCTGGTTGATGGGATACTCTTCCGCCAACAGGGCCAGAAAAACATAATAACAGGCAGCCTGGACCACAGCCGGCACGGTATTGACCCCGCCTTGTGTTTGAGGCGTACATTCCCGGAAATCCAGGACCACGATCTCCCCCTGCACGATCAAGGTCACTGTCAGAGGGAGATCGAGGTGCCCGTAGCCATCGTCATCCAGATAATCGGTGCAGGTATAATGCCCGTCCGGGATGGCTTTGATAAGGGCCCGCATGGCCCTTTCGGAGTAGGAAAGAAGGGCGATGCTCATGGCCTCCAGCTTTGACGTGCCGTAGCGGTTGATAAGATCAGCAAGCCGGCGCCGCCCCCGGTGTAAGGCCGCAATCTGGGCCGCCAGATCGCCCCGGCGCTCCTGGGGCGCCCGCATCTGCTGGATCAGGTGGTCGAGAAAGTCCTGTTCCAGGATTCCTTGACGATACAATAAGGTGGGAGGGATGATGACCCCTTCCTGCCTCAGGTCGTCGGCCAGGGGCATGGAAGCTGGGGTGGCCCCGCCTACATCGGCATGATGGGCCCGGTTCACCACGTAAAACCTGGGGCCGGCGCCGTCAACAGAATGGGGGGCGATCAGGGTGATATCGGGCAGGTGCGTGCCCCCCCAGTAGGGGTCGTTGAGCATCAGGATGTCACCGTCATTCAAAGGCGGATATTCAGCCAGGACTTTGGCCATGGTCAAGGGCAGGGCCCCCAGGTGCACCGGGATGTGGGCCGCCTGGGCCAACAGCTCCCCCCGGGCGGTGAAGACGGCGGCGGAATAGTCCCGGCGCTCCTTGATATTGGGGGAGAAGGCGCTGCGCCGCAGGACGATGCCCATCTCTTCGGCCACGCCGGCGAACAGCTTGTCAAAAACGGTGAGTTCCAGAGCAAGGGTCATTGGTTGAAAGTTCCAAGTTCAATGCTGTAAGTCTGGAGAGAGGTGCATCGGACCTTACCTTGGGCAAAAGCGCACTATAATTCACCTCTGTGCAGCCTGGCGTTAATGCTTTCTAACCACTCCCACAGACGCCTGATTTCGGGGTGGAGTTGCCATTCCTCGGCCTTAGTGGCGTATTTTTCCCCGTCATTGATGAATTGATCTAAATAAATCTCGCAGGCCCGGTATTCCTGGGGATCCCCGTTCCAGCGGGTCTTTTATTGTTCATACATGACGGTGCCGGTATCCCGGGTGTCATAGCCGCCCAGCGCCGTCACAGTTGTTTTAAACTCCTCCGAGCGAATAATGGCCAGCAGCTTCTGGAAGCGATCATCGGCAAACGTCGTCTGGGGGACCACCAGGTCATAGCGCTCGGTGACTACCGGAATGAAGTCCAGCCCCAGGGCTTTGGCCGCGGCCATAATCCCCAGCCCCGCATCTGCGGCCCCGGAGAGGACGTTCACCGCCACGGCCATATGGGTGTATTCTTCCCGGTCGTAACCTTGGATGGTCTGGGAGGAGATCTGAAGCTGTTTCAGTTGGTAATCCAGCAGAATTCGGGTGCCGGAGCCCCGCTGGCGATTGGAGAACTGGACGTCGGGACGGCTCAAATCTTGAAAGCCCTGGATTTTTTTAGGATTGCCGGGAAGGACCATGAGCCCCTGCTCCCGGTGCACCAGATTGATGAGCTTCAGGGGCAGTTCCGGTAGCAGGCGTTTGATATAAGGCACATTATATGAATTGGTCTCCGGGTCGAAGAGGTGGCTGCCGCCACAATGGGCCCGTTGGTTTTGCAGGGCGAGCAAACCGCCGGTGCTTCCCACGTGGGCTGAAGACAGGCGCAGGTGGGGATGATGGCGGCGCAGGAGGGTGGCCAGTACGTCCAGGGTGTTGTCATGGCTACCGATGACCACCAGGGTGTGCTCGAGTTGTTCGGGAGACAACATCAGTTCGGTGAGCACCGGTTTTTCCGCCTCGACCCCTTCACTCCCGGCCGGGATGCGAATAAGGCCGTCGGCCCGGACCAACGAAGTGATTGTGCCTGCTCCCCGAGGCAGGGGCGTGGCCATGATGCGGTCACCCACCTTCCCAAGGCTTACCCGGATAAATTCTTCGATGCCGGCCTTGGAAGGGATCTTTTGGGCCGGCTGGGCCAACACCACGGGCCGGGGCGGCAGGCGGCGTCCCAAGATCCCGGCCAGGAGGGGCGCCACGAACTGGTCAAATGAGAGAGCGGCGGACACCGGGTAGCCAGGGTTGCCCATCACCGGTTTGCCCTGCACCACTCCCAGGATGGTGGGTTTGCCGGGCATCATGGCCACTCCGTGCACCAGCACCTCCCCTAATTCGGCGATGACCTGGGCGGTAAAGTCCTCGGTGCCGGCGGAGGAACCGGCATTGATGATGACCATATCTCCTTGCTGCATAGCCTCAGCCAGGGCGGCCTTGATCTCCGGGCGCCGGTCGGGGACTATCGGATGAATTTCAGGCAGACCGCCAAGTTGTTCCACCAGGGCCCCCAACATCACCGAATTGAATTCGATGATGCGGCCGGGGGGGACGTTGCCGGTTTCGATTTCGACTACCGAGACAAGTTCATCGCCGGTGGGGATGATGACCACCCGGGGCCGCCGCCGCACTAAAAGCCGGGTCACCCCCGCGGCCAGCAGGGCCCCCATGGCGTATGGCGTAACCTCGGTTTTTTCCGGCAGCACCATCTCATGGGCCACCAGATCTTCTCCCACTTTACGAACATGCTGCCAGGGGTACGCGGCCGCCTCGATCTGAATTGTGGCCTCGTCCACTGGATTAACGTTTTCCACCATGATCACCGCATTGGCACCGATGGGCAAGGCGTTGCCGGTGTTCACCGGGAAGGCTTCCCGCCCCAGTTCCAGAAGCCTGGGCTTATCCTGGCTGGCCCCAAATGTAACCTCGGCCACCACCGCGTAGCCGTCCATGGCGGCGCTGTGATAGTGGGGCGATGACAGCCGGGCGAACACCGGCGCTGCCGTAACCCGACCCAAAGCCTCAGAAGTGGGAATCTCCTCGGGCAGCAGCAAACCATCCAGGTCAAAATGGGACAGAAAAAGTTCCCGGGCCTCCTCCACGGTTTTCATTTTCAGGTAGATGTGGCGTTTCATGGGACATCCTTGGTTTTTTGAAGTCCTGTTCCCGTCAGTAGGAGCTTTGCTTGTGGCTATTAGCTGACAGCCTTTTTATCATTGAAAGAGCCCGACCTCCACCAACTCGCCTTTTTCAAGGCCTTCGGTGTTAAGCGGGATGGAAATCCAGCCGTCGGCCTTGACCATGGTGGAGATGAGGCCGGATTTCCCCAGCACGGGATCAGCCCAGAGAGTGTCATCTTTCAGTTGCAGCCGCACCCGGATAAAATCCTCCCGCCCGGGGGTGGAAGCCAGGTTACGGGACAAGGTGGCGGTAACCATCCGACCCCAGGACTGATAAGGGGCAGTTTGACCCAGCAACCGGTCCAGCAGGGGCCTGACCAGCACCTCCATGACCACCATGGCGGATACCGGGTGGCCCGGCAGGCCGAAAAGGGGCTTGGGGCCGATCCTGGCCAGGATGGTGGGTTTGCCGGGGCTGATGGCCACCCCGTGTACCAGGACTTCGGCCTCCGGGAAGGACTGGATAGCGGCGATGGCCAGGTCCCGGGCGCCCACGGAACTGCCGCCGGAGAGCAATACCAGGTCTGCAGTCTGCAGGGCCTCCTGTAGTCCGGCCACCAGCGATTCCAGCCGGTCGGGGACTATGCCCAGGAATAGGGGTTCGCCGCCCATGGCAGCTACCTGGGCCGCCAGGGCATAGGAGTTGGCATCCCGCATCTGGCCCGGTTTAAGGGGCATTTCCAGGGGTACGATCTCATCGCCGGTGGCAATGACGGCTACCCGGGGCCGCCGGCGTACCTCCACCCCTGACACCCCGAGAGCCGCCAACAGACCCACGTCCTGGGGCCGCAGCCGGAAGCCGGCGGGCAGCAACGTTGTTCCAGCCGACACGTCCTCTCCCCGCTGCACCACGTTTTCCAGAGGCGCCACGGTGCGGTAGACCTCCAAAGTCTGGTCCGCCATTTCCTGGGTGTATTCCAACATCACCACCGCGTCAGCCCCAGGCGGCAGCATGCCTCCGGTGGAGATGCGTTGAACCTGCCCCGCCTCCAGCAGCAGCCTGGCTTCTTCTCCCATGCCCACCTCTCCGGAGATCGTCAGCCAGGCCGGGTTACCGGGGCCGGCGCCAAAGGTGTCCCGGGCCCGGACGGCATAGCCGTCCATGGTAGAGCGGGAAAATTCCGGCACGTCGGCTTCAGCAATAACCGCCGCAGTCAATACCCGGTTCCAGGCCATGGCCAGGGGGACTAGTTCGGAGTCCAGGGGAGTAAATTGCCCGAGGAGTTCTAAAACTTCATTTATGGTTTTTAAACGGAAAAAATCGATCATGACGAGGGCACTTTGGGAGACTTGCATGTCTTTATTGACATAATTGGCAACTCTACCCCATAGGCCGGGGGAAGTCAAGGAGGATGAGGTGGGCTTGGGGGTGATTACTGGTGGCCGATAAAAAAGGAACGGAAATCCGTCTCCGGCCGCAGCAGGGCAGCCTCTAAAACCTGGAGCATTTTCTCTTTATCCTCCGGTAAGCGCCCCTCCACACTGACATAATTGGTATAGTGATCGCTGGTAATCTGGGTGGGTACCGTGACCCCCTCCAGCAAAGCCATGGTTTCCCGGATGACACCGTGGGGGGAGAGCATCTGGAAACGGCCGTCTAAGACCTCGGCCAGCAGGGGAGTATTGATTTTGGGGATAAAGGTGCGCAGTCTCAGAAAATGGGGTTGAATGGCGTTGATGGCGGCGGCGGTGGCAGCGGCGTGTTGGGCGGTGCGCTCCTGGCCACCGATACCTAAAATGACATATTCGCTGAGTTCGATGCCTGCCTGCCGCACGAGCTGGCCGGCCGCGATTTGCCCCTCCCGGGTGCTCCCTTTTTTAATGCGGGCCAAGATCTCGTTCTCGCCGCTTTCCAGGCCCACATGAATCCGGCTCAAACCGGCTGCCGCCAGCAGGCGCAGCTTGTCCAGCCCTTTTGGCCGGATATATTGGGCCGAGCCATAGACGGTAATGCGCTCCAGGTGCGGGAACAAATTGTAACTGTGGCGGCAGATTTCAGCCAAAGCCCTCGTTGGCATGGCTATGGTGTTGCCGGCGGGGAAAAAGATGGTCCGAACACGGTCCCCATAGATTTTTCGGGCTTCGGCCAAGTCTGCCATAATCTCTAAGGTCGGCCTGACTTTAAAGGGCACACCGTCCTTGTAGACCATGCAGAAGGTGCATTGATTGTGGGGGCAGCCCACCGTCGCCTGGATCAGGAGGCTATCGGCTTCGCTGGGAGGCCGGTAAATGGGACCTTCGAATCGCATATAGTTAGGATGAGCACTGCTTAAGAGATTTTTTCCACCAGAACTGCGGCATAAGCGGCGATGCCCTCTCCCCGCCCGGTAAACCCCATGCCTTCGGTGGTGGTAGCTTTTATGTTAAGGTCGGCGGGCTGAATCTGCAAAACGGGAGATAGACGGGAGATCATCTGGGGAATATGCGGGGCCAGCTTTGGGGCCTGGGCCACGACGGTTGCATCCACATTACCCACACGGTAACCCCGGTCATGAACCGCTGCCACAATCCTCGCCAACAGGATCAGGCTGGAAATACCTTTATTGGCCGGATCGGTATCGGGAAAATGGTGCCCCAAATCGCCGGCCGCCACCGCTCCTAAAAGGGCGTCGCCGATGGCATGGGTGAGAACGTCCGCATCGGAATGTCCGGCCAGACCCAGGATGTGGGGAATTTCCACCCCGCCCAGAATCAAGAGGCGTTCAGGGACCAGGCGGTGGGCGTCGTACCCCATTCCTACTCGCATTTTAGTCATATCTGCTATTTTTCCAACTCTGAGGAGGCTCAGGTTCGTTCCCGCAGTTGATAGATGGCCTCGGCCATAACCAGGTCCTCCGGAGTAGTGACTTTGATATTAAAGGGAGAACCGGGCTCCACCATCACCGTCAAACCCAAGGCCTCCACCAGGGAAGCTTCGTCCGTGCCGTAAAAATCCCGACCGTAGGCCTCCACAAAGGCCCGCCAGATGATGGGAGCCTGAAAAGCCTGTGGCGTCTGAGCCAGCCAGATGTCCTGGCGGTTGAGGGTTTTTTGGATTCGGCCGGCCCGGTTCACTTTTTTCACGGTGTCCTGGGCCGGTAAGGCCAGAATGGCGGCCCCGTGCTCCCAGGCGGCCCGGATTACCCGGCGTACCTCCTCCGGAGTGACGAAAGGGCGGACCCCGTCGTGGACCAGGATAAGATCCCAATCATTGTGTCGATGCAGGGCTTTTAGGGCATTATAGACGCTGTCCTGCCGCTCTTTACCGCCGGGCACCAGCCGCAAAACTTTTTTGAAGCCGAAAGGGGTAATGACCTTATTCTGGCAGTAATCTAGTGCTTCGGGTTGGGCCACGACGCTGATCTCATTAATCTCCGACAGGTTTTCAAAGACCGCCAGGGTATTGGCCAGAATGGGTTTGCCCCCCAAAGAGAGATACTGCTTGGGAATGTTTTTTTGCATGCGCCGGCCGGTCCCGGCTGCCGGGATAATGGCCGCCACTTTCATGCTTAATCCTCCCCCCGGCCCTGACAACTCACGGTACCGGCCCGTCCAGGCAAGACTCCCGGTGCTATCGACACCCGGGGAATGAGTTCCGGCTGCTGCCAGAGTTCCTGGGCGTAATCAAGCAGGCGAATAAACCTTACCCCTTTGGCTTGCACCTGTTCAAGCAGATCAGAAAATTCCCGCAAGCATACCCGGCCCTCTACCTCGGCATGAATGGTGAGAACCTGGGTCCGGTCAGTCTGCAGGCCTGCCAGAATTTCCCGGTTAAAGTCGGTGGCGCGGCGTCCATTTAAACCCAACAATTCGTCCATGGTGGGCAGGGTGGTAGGAATCTCCAGAATCGGCCAGGTTCGCTGCGGGGTGCGGGGAAAATAGGGAGCATGGCCTCTGGTGTTGCTGACATAGTAAAATTTTGCAGCCACCAGGGCGTCCAGGGCCGCGGGAGTGCACTGCCAGCCCGGGGCGGCGAAGGAGATGGCTGGATAACCCAGGATTTCGACAAAAATCTTCTGAGCCCGCAATATCTCCGCCTGCACCGCGGTTCGAGTCATGCCGTGCAACCGGTCCTGCCAGAAGACATGGTCGTAGCCGTGCAGGCCCAGTTCATGTCCGGCGGTGGTAATGTTGTTCAATAGTTCCGGAGCGGAGGCGGCGATGGGCGGACCCGGCAACAGCGTCCCGTAGAGCATGGTTTTAAGACCGTACAGGCGGGGAGCGCCGGTGCGCAGCATTTTTTGTAAAAACCCCTTGTGGGTTAAAAGGCGGCGAATGGCCCGGCCGGAATGGTCCGGCCCCATGGCCACAAAAAAACTGGCCGGCACTCCCCTGGCCTCCAGGACGGACAGGAGGGCGGGTACGCCCTCTTTGAATCCCACCAGAGTGTCAACGTCAACCTTGAGGGCCAGTTGCATCAGGAAAGCTCTTGCCCCGGGGCTTGGTTATTAAGAAGCCAGGCTTCCTCGACAAAGGCATCCAGCGTAATTTTAAGGGAAGTTTCCAAATCGGTCTGCGGCTCCCAACCCAATAAATTCTGGGCATTGGCAATGGAAGGTTTGCGGGTAAAGATATCCTGATAACCCTGACCGTAATATTCTTCATGTGCGACTTCAATGACCTCGGAATAGATTTTATCCTGGCGGTGATCCGAGTGCTCTTGAAACATTTTTTTCAGCATGAAGGCCAATTCTTTTACTGACGCCTCATTATCGGGATTGCCGATGTTAAAGATCCTGCCGTCCGCCACCCCTCCCGGATTTTCGATGATTTTCATTAAACAATCGATCCCGTCTTCCACGTAAGTAAAACAGCGTTTCTGGAGACCGCCGTCCACCAGACGGATGGGCTCTCGGTTCACCAGATTAATAATGAATTGGGTTACCACCCGGGAACTGCCTTCCTTGGCGGCATAAATATCGTCCAATTTGGGACCGATCCAGTTAAAGGGACGGAAGAGGGTAAACTGCAGGGCTTCTTGCTGACCATAAGCCCAGATCACCCGATCCAACAATTGCTTGGAACAGCTGTAAATCCAACGCTGTTTATTGATGGGGCCCAGAACGAGGACGCTGTCGTCTTCCTTAAATTCCGCTTCCGGGCACATACCATAGACTTCCGAAGTGGAGGGGAAGATGATGCGGGTGCCGTACTTGACGCACTGGCGCACCACTCGCAGATTTTCCTCGAAATCCAGCTCGAAAACCCGCAAAGGCTGTTTGACGTAGGTCATGGGCGTGGCAATGGCCACCAGTGGCAACACCACATCGCACTTTTTTATGTGATATTCGATCCACTCCTTGTTGATGGCAATGTCCCCTTCCAGGAAGTGGAAACGGGGGTGATTCAGGGAATGCTCCAGTTTATTGTTATAGAGATCCATACCGAAGACTTCCCAGTTGGTCGTGTTCAGGATGCGGCGGACTAGAGCGTTGCCAATGAAGCCATTTACCCCGAGAATAAGTATTTTCAAGAATGCCTCCTTATACAAAACAATCACGTTGTACCCAAAGTTTCCCCATCAAGAATGCTAAATCGCTGCACCAAGACCTCTGCCATTACTTCGGCTTCCCCATCAACCTGCGCCGCCCGCACTACCAGCACGCCCTGGCCGGCACCGATCAGCAGGAGGTTCTCCTCGGGAGCTAGATAGACTTTTCCCGGCGGCAATTCCGGCCCTTTATAGTCTATGGCAACCATGCCGGACCAGATAAATATTTTCTTACCCTGCCAGGTGGTAAAAGCGCCCGGGAATGGATGGGTCACAGCCCTGATGAGATCATAAATTTGCCCGGCCGGCTGCCGCCAGTCGATGCGGCCGTCTTCTGGCGTCCGGCCGCCGAAGTAACTGGCCCGGCGGTGGTCTTGGGGTATTCGGGGGGCCAGATCCATCCGGAGTAATGGATAGGTCTGGCGCATCAACTCCCCGGCGGCTGTGGTCATCTTCCCGGATAGAGACAGGGCCGTGTCCTCCGGGTTAATGGGCACCTGGGCCTGGGCCACCATATCGCCGCAATCCGGTTTGGCCTCCATATAGTGCAGGGTAAGCCCCGTCAATGGCTCGCCATGAACCAATACCCAGTTGATCGGACAGCGTCCTCGGTACCGGGGCAGCAGGCTGCCGTGAAGATTGAGGGCCCCCATGGTGGGGATATCTAAAATCGGCTGTTTCAGCATCAATCGATAATAACAGGAAAAAAGAAAGTCCGGAGCCAACCCTTTTAAAAATTCCACAAAAGCCGGATCATTCGGGTCTTCCGGGGTATAAACCGGCAGATTGTGAGCCAGGGCCAAATCCCGCACCGACTTGAACCATATCTGTTCACCGTGGCTATCAGGGTGAGTCACCACCGCCACGATCTCATCGCTGAACTGGCGGCACAGATCAATGAGCACCTCCAAGCAGATGTGTCCGATATTGCTGTAACCCATGGAAATGATGCGCATAATTATCCTGAAAAGAGAACGCGATCTTAGACTTAAAATTTATTGGACTTGAATTAACCGATTTAAACTACTACCAAAATCCCCTCTCCCCTCAAGGGGAGAGGGGATTTTTATGTATCCCTAATAACGATAGTTCTGCTTTCTCAATTTGTTGCTTTTTTAGCGGCTAAATATTCTTGGATAGCATCTCTAATATTATCCAATGGTTCCGTTTTAGAATCGCCCCGTGACCAAAAACCTGGCAGACCCGGGCAGAAAACACTGAATCCCTCTTCAGTCTTTTTTAATACTATCGTGTTGTTCATTAACGTTCATTTGGATATCAAGTACAACTTAGAAACGGTCAATAATCTATGGAGTTATCTTTTTTATGGAAAGGCTTTTTTAAAATTAATAACTGTTGTTAAAAAATAAGTTAACTCATCAATTATAGTATCAAGATTATTTAGACTCATTACATGAAATAATATTTGAGCCTGGTCACCATCAAATACCTCAACAAGCTTTCCATTAAAAAAATTTCTAAAATCTTTTTTGTGTTTCCGGTGAAACTTTCCTCGATGAATGACTAAAATCTCATCATTTAATAAATTTTTAGCAAATAAACCAGTATACCTTCTATTGATCTCTTTAATTGGTATATTAATTGTTAAATCTATATCATTTGTTGTATTCTTGAAAAGTGGCACAAAAATCCAAATAAATTACTATGACATGCTCCACTTTTACCATTCCATAAATGGTAATGCCACCATATCTTATTGTTATGATTTATATTATGTACAAAAGTATATCACGGATCTCCAAATTTATAATTATCTTGAAATGTCAATTTTTCTTTTAATATTTCACATAATTTTTCTTGACATTTTTTATTCTCTATATCATCCGTAATAGTGGTTAACATGTTGATTCTCCTGCATTTAAATGGTTAAGGTGATTGCCCAACTCCCCCCGCACCACAAAACACGGTCGCTGCCTCACTTCCCGGAAAATCCGGCCGATGTATTCGCCAATGAAACCCAACCTAATATCTCAAATACGGTGATAATAAAAAGCGTTACTTATATTTTTTTACTGATTAAAGTTTTTCTCGTCAATCTGATAGGATCTGCAATTATTATTTTTAACTTTATATAAATATACTTTTATATTTGATTGTTGCATTTTTTTGATATTTTTATCAGATGATTTTTCTCTGGCGTGTCTTTCGTGAATAAAGAATAATTCTGTTTCTGCAAATGATCTATTAGAAGTGAACTTCCGTGAAGTACTATCCCATTCTGTGCCAAATGCTACTTTCAATTTATACTCCCCAGGGGGAATCGTTGTCGCAGTGTAACTTTCTCCGGCGGGAATATAGAAATTCCTGACAAGTTGATCTTTTTTGCCGATTTTCTTTACTTTCACGAGAGCATCTTCTTTAGCCCCGTTTTCAACCGTTAAATTAGCATTCCCATCTTGGATGCCACTTCCCAAAGGAGATGATCCCCAGAGAAATACAATCTGAAACTTTTAGACAGCAGTTCTTCCTTATTTCTGTGACTGTTTGACTAATAATCTTTTTATCAGTTCCTTTTAATTTCTTTGCCAATTTTGTTGGAACAATACTATTCAAAACCGGTTCCGAAATCGTATCTTCCCTGCACAAAAAGTTTTTCCGTATTGTTTTGCTTATCTGCCAAGAATATTATTTTTCCAGGTTCATCTATATGGGTAAACAATTTTAAAAACAGGGAAAATATTCAATAACTTATCTTTATTAGGCTGGAGAATGCCAAAGGTTGGGGCACTAATAATTATTAATAATAACAAGAAAATATTTTTTACAGTTATATTTTTTGAATAATACTCCCCGGTATATGCCTCAGTTTTTTTATAATTGTTTGCCCTTTGATAATAACTTGTCTCGGGTTGTGATTTTTGATTACTTCGATATGATTTTTCTTTTTGATATTGTTCTGGAAACCTTCTTAAAAAAGCAGCAAGCTCGTTGTAAGCTTCATTAATTTCTTTAATTTTTTCATTGGACTTAACTCTAAGTCGAGGGTCGTGAATAAATCTGTCCGGATGCCAAACTTTCACTAAATCCCGGTAAGCGATCCTTAATTCTTCACTTGAGGCCCCGGGTTTGAGTCCTAATATTTTATAACAAAGGAATACATTCACTGCTATTCCGTGTAGCTGATTAGTTCTTCCCTGACCACAAACCGGGGCCGTTGCCGCACTTCCCGGTAAATCCGGCCGACGTATTCCCCGATAAGGGCCAGGCCGAACATTTGCATGCCCGCGAACACAAAGAGGATGGCAAAAAGGGTGAAGACGCCTTCCACTTCCGGACCCACCCATAACCGCCGCAGGATGAGAAACAAACCGAAGCCCAGGCCTATGATGGCGATTAACAGACCCAAAATCCCTACTGCATGGATGGGCAGATGGGAGAAGCCGGTCATGAAGTCGAAATTGAGGCGGATGAGTTTCACCAGGCTGTATTTGGACACACCCTTGGTGCGCTCGGCGTGCCGGACCGGCACCTCAGTAATGCGGCGGGCGAACATGTTGGCCAAGGCCGGAATGAAACTTGTTGATTCATGGCATTGGTTGATACTGTCAATCACTTCCCGGCGATAGGCCCGGAGCATACAGCCGTAGTCCTTCAGATGAACTCCCGTCACTTTTGACATGAGCCAATTGATAATAGCTGAAGGCAGACGCCGGAAAAAAGAATCCCGGCGCAGTTCCCGCCAGCCGCCCACGGTATCGTAACCCTCGGCCAGCTTGGCCACCAGTTTGGGTATCTCTTCCGGAGGATTTTGCAGGTCTGCGTCCAGGGTAACTATCGCCTCTCCCTGGGCCACCTGAAAACCGGCAAAAATCGCTGGGTGTTGGCCGAAGTTGCGGATAAATTGCAACCCTCGCACCTGCTCAGGGTGTTCCCGGTGCATCTGAGAGATAATCTGCCAGGACCGGTCTATAGAGCCGTCATCCACAAAAATAATTTCATACGTGTAATCCTGGCCGTCCAAGGTAGCAAACAAACGATGGCCTAATTCCGGCAAATTCTCTTCTTCATTGTAAACCGGGATTACCACTGAGAGGTAAGGTTTCTCCCGGCTGGCAGGGGCAACAGGCTCGACAGACTGGGTCATCGTGGGGAAACCTCGTAAACGTAGGATATAAGACAAGGCAAGGTGAGTACGGGTTTTTAGGAGTTAACAAATCATCGAGAGCAGGCCGTAAGCCGAGTTCTGTTCCGGAACATTCCGGTGATGATCATTCCTCTAGGACCACAGTTACCTATGGCCTCCAGCAGCCTACCCGGGAGCCTCGGACGGGCCGCCCTCAAACGCTCCCCTATTTGGCCTTGCTCCAGGTGGGGTTTACCTAGCTTCCGATGTTGCCACCGGAACTGGTGAGCTCTTACCTCACCGTTTCACCCTTACCAAAGCGAAAATTTCGCTCAGGCGGTCTATTCTCTGTGGCACTTTCCTTAAGGTCGCCCCCACTGGGTGTTACCCAGCACCCTGCCCTGTGGAGCTCGGACTTTCCTCCCGCCAACCTTGCGGTTGGCCGGCGATCATCTGGCCTGCTCTGATGATTTATTAATACTATTATAGAATTTTAATCAATGCCGGTCAATGGCTTCCCGGGCCGAACGATCCGCTTGCATTTGCATGGTCAGTCCACTTGTGAGATAGCACAGGCATCAAACTTTTTCAACAAGAATTTGACTGATTTCCGGAAGGATTACCCCGGTTCTGGCGACTGCCATCCCTGGCCGCCACCGGACCGAGTGAGGAGAAGGCGAGATCAGGCTGCGTGGGCGGAGTCTGATTTGTCGTTTTCTTCCTGAGGGTCGAAATAGATAATCCGCTGACAATGCGGGCAGGTCATAAGTTCTTTATCCATCTGAAGTTCAATGAACTTTTGAGGTGGCAAACTCATGTGGCAGGCCTGACAGACCCCCTGCCGGACCTCGGTAATAGCAATACCCTGGCGTTTTTCCCGGATAAAATCATAACGTTTCAAAAGCGGCTTTGGGATAGCTTTCTGGATTTCTTCCCGCTGGGCTTGCAACCCTTGTAATTTTTCCATATGCCCGGCGATCTCGGCCATAACCTCAGCCTGCAACTTGTCCAGGGCTTCCTGCCGGATGGCGACCTCCTGGTTTAAGGAAACGAGATCGGAGCTGCGAGTTTCTATTTGGTCCAGGAATTCGAGAACTTCCGTTTCCTTCTGATCTTTGCGATCTTCCTTGAAGGCAATTTCCTTGAGCATCGCTTTATATTCAATATTGTCTTTGATTTCCATGAGGCGCTGCCGACTCCGGGTGATGCCCTCATCCAGCATAGCCATTTCAGATTCCAATTGACGATGCTGTTTTCTGGTTTCTTCCAGTTCCTGCTGTTTTTCAGCAGTTATGGCCTGGACTTCGGCCAACTTGCTTTCAAGCCCTCTCATACTTTCCGGCAGTTCTTGTTGGACCTGTAAAAGGCCCCTTATTTCCAAATCAACCGTTTGCAGAGAGACAAGGTTACTGAGTTCCTGTAACAAGGGTTCCCTCCAATATCAAAATTTCATCCGACCAGATGAGGTCGGCCGCATAACCTTTGCTCATACCCGGTTCTTGGGGAGCATACCTTCCTATGAGCCAACCGCAGACTCAGACATAACAAAACGGGTCCTTACCAAAATTATCGACGACTACCTCCACCGGCAAAGACGCAGCCTGCAGACTTGCCTCTAACCGCCGTCCCCATTCAGGGATAAAAATGACTTCGGTCGCGAAATGTCCGAGATCCAAAATCGCCATGTTTCCTTGAGCCCAGGGAACGGCCTGATGGTAACGGATATCCCCAGTTATAAAAATCTCTGCTCCCTTTTCCCAAGCCTGAGCGATGAGCTCGCCGCCGCTGCCTCCACAGACAGCCACCCTTTTTACCATGGCAGGCGGCTGTCCGGTTACTTTCATAAGGGATGTTTGGAAAAGCCGTTTCAATTCGGTTGTCACCTGAGCAAAAGAGCGAGATTGGGGCCACTCTCCCACCCGACCTATACCCAACTTGATACCCGGATTTTTTAGGGAGTAGAGATCGTAAGCTACTTCCTCGTACGGATGGACCGCCTTGAGCTGCTCCAGGGCCGAAGCTGCCAAACCTTCCGGCAGCACCATTTCCAGGCGCGATTCCGCGGCCCGGTTTAACCCCGAGGCGTGCCCTCGCCATGGCTGTGTTCCCTCCAAAGGTTTATAGGTCCCTTGTCCCCGCGCGAGAAAAGAGCAGTGAGAATATTGTCCAATGATTCCGCCACCAACGCCGCAGATTGCTTCCCGCACCTGATCTTCGTACCCCACCGGCACAAAGACGGAGAGCTTAAGCAGCGCCTCTGTTCTGGTTACTTCCAGAGGCTCAACCTGAGTCAGGCCCAATACCTGGGCCAGATATGCATTTAAGCCATCAGCGGCGGTGTCCAGATTGGTATGGGCGGCGGCCACCGCCAGATCATGCTTAATGGCAAAACAGATGGCCCGTTCCAAGGGTTTATCCGGGCAAAACCGTTCCACCGGCTGGAAAAGTATGGGGTGGTGACTCAACACCATTTGCGCCCCCACTGCTATCGCCCCTTGTAAAACCTCTTCCGAGGCCTCCAGCGCCACTACGAGCCTTGTGACCTCCTGATAGGGGGAGCCGATTAACAAACCTACCCGATCCCAGGAATAAGCTAGGGAGGCTGGAGCTTGTTTTTCAACAAGATTTAGTATCTGACCGACGTTGGCGCCCATAACAAGTAAAAATGGGGTGCTCTCTCTGCACCCCATCTTTCTATCAGGTATCTCTGTCTTGCTGGTATATCCAAAGCAGTTTCATTTCCATGGCCATGTTTTTGGTGGGCCCACCTGGATTCGAACCAGGAACCTTCCGGTTATGAGCCGGTGGCTCTGACCGTTGAGCTATGGGCCCTTGGTAGTCTGTAGAGCAACTTACACGCAAAAAAGATAAGTATAATACAAAAACAAAATTTATCGAACAATTTTTCTGGCTCCCCTGCTATGGGGTTACCAGTCAATTTTCTGTAAGGCTCTGTAATCGTTTGATTCGGGAGGCATGCCGTAATTTTCGCAGGGCTTTGGCTTCAATCTGGCGAATCCGCTCTCGGGTGACCATGAACTTGCGCCCCACCTCCTCCAAGGTATGATCCGATTTTTCTCCGATACCAAAGCGCATCCTGATGACTTTTTCTTCCCGGGGAGTTAATGTGGACAGGACGGTACGGGTGATCTCGGCCAAGTTAAGATTTTCTATGGCTTCGGTGGGAGAAGTTATCTTTTTATCTTCAATGAAATCAGATAGATAACTGTCGTCCTCTTCTCCGATGGGGGTCTCCAGAGAAATGGGCTCTTTGGCGATCTTCAGCACTTTGCGCACTTTTTCTAACGGATACTCCATCTTTTCCGCCAGTTCTTCGGGAGTTGGCTCCCGTCCGATTTCTTGTACCAGGTATCTGGAGGTGCGCAATAATTTATTGATGGTTTCAATCATGTGCACCGGGATGCGAATTGTCCGAGCTTGATCGGCAATGGCTCGGGTAATGGCCTGGCGAATCCACCAAGTGGCGTAGGTGCTGAATTTATATCCTCGTTCATATTCAAATTTTTCTACGGCCTTCATCAGACCGATGTTCCCTTCTTGAATCAAATCCAGAAACTGCAATCCCCGGTTGGTATATTTCTTGGCAATGCTAACGACCAGTCGCAGATTGGCTTCCACTAATTCCCGTTTAGCCCGGGAAGCTTGACGCTCCCCTTTTTGCACTCGGGCTTGGATCTCGAGCAATGTGGCTACCGTCAGTCCGGTTTCTTGTTCAATTTTTTTAAGTCGTCGATGGGCCTTTCGCCAATTCTCTGCCAACTTGACCGTATTCTCTGGCCAATCTGCGGGTAGCTGCGAATTCTTCCCGACAAGGGCGGCCTTGTGCCGACCGCAACCAATTCGTCTAAATTCCAGAGCATTAAGACCGGCTTTTTTTAAACACCTGTCCATATCCCGTTGGCAGGCCCGTACGGCATAGCCATAATCATTAACTTTCCGAACAATCCTATTGAGATGTTTCGGTGGAATCTTAAGGTTTTTTAAGAGCTGGACCATCTGCTGACGATGCCGTTCCAACTGGGCTTCCAGCAACGGCCGTTTCTCCTTCGACAACGTTTTGGCTGTCAAACAGGCCTGGACTCGTTTCATTAGACTGTCTACCCGGAAAACTTCCAGCATAAGTTGCTGCCAATGGTCTTTCTGAATTGTTTGCTCTAAATCCTCCTCTTCTATAAAATCTCTGTATTCATCTGATATACATAGCTTTTCTTGTTCTGAATGGTTGGCGATTTCTAAAATCGCCTGCACGCCAAAATTTGTTTCCAATAAGGCCACGACAACCTCTTTGGCTCCCTCTTCAATCCTTTTGGCGATTTCTATCTCTCCCTCCCGGGTGAGCAAGGAGACCGTCCCCATCTCTTTTAAATACATCTTCACCGGGTCATCGAGACGGGCCGAAGGAGTGGCGTCGATATTTAATAGGGCCTCTGTGGACTCCATATCCGCCCGTGAGGGCAGATTTAGTTTAGTAGACAGCGCTAATAAATCGAAGTCAATATCCTCAAAAACAATCATCTCCTCTGCGCCTTCTTGAAATACTGGTGCCGATGCTTCTTGCTCGGTATAGTCTTCAAAGGAGATGTATCCATGCGGATCCTCCAGGGGAATATACCCCCCCAAATTGTTAAACGTTACTCCCTTGCCCATCCATTTTCTCCTTTTCCCCCAAAGGTTAGCGAGAGCTTTCCAATTCCTTTAGCCTTTGTCTAATATCTTGCAGTTGGGCCTGTAAGGCTAAGTAATCACCTCCTTTATTAGTTTTATAGATTTGTTCCATTTTTTCTTTTAATTGCTGATGTTGTCTCTTGAGCTGTACTTTCTGAAAGCTCCGAGTATAATCCTCTAACTCTAGTTCCAAATTTTCAAGCTGATATTCCTCTGAAGATAGAGCCAAAGAACAAATTCGACGGCAGATATCTTCTTCTCCAATCTGCATAACTAACAAACTATGATCCAAGTAACCTATTTGCTGGTGACATGCATGAATATAATGTGCAATAGCTTGCATCTCTGGATTTATGAACTGTTCCAAATATTGTTCTAAATCAAACCGGGAAAGGATTTCTGGATAACTTAAAAGCAGTTTGATAAATCTTTTTTCTAAATTCAATGCCTCATCCTGTTTGGGTGTCATAATAGCAGGAGGGAGTGCATTGCGATAGGTCTGCAGGGATGCCTCTAAAGCCGATTCCGGCACGCCTAAACGTTTGGCAGCCATCTGTAACCAAAGAGTCCTTTCCACAGAATCAATCTCACCCTGAAAATACGGTTTGAGGTTTTCGAAAGCTGCTAATTTAGCCTCAAAATCTTCCCCTGGACCAGACGTGACTTGGTCCAAAATAAAGGCAAAGAGCGGTTGGGCTTGGTCCCAGGGAGATTTGAAAATCTCCACCCCGAACTTGGCAGCATAACTGTCTGGGTCTTCACCCCCTGGTAAGGCCATGACCCGTACCGGCAAACGTTCTCCGGCAAAATGTGGTAAACTACGTTGCATTGCTTTCAGGCCCGCAGTATCAGCATCAAAGACCAGCACGACCCGGGAGGTATAGCCCTTTAGCAACCGGACCTGCTCCCGGGTCAGGGCTGTCCCCAAGGTGGCAACCACCGGTTCAATGCCGCGAGCCCGCAAAGCCAGCAGATCCATGTATCCTTCCACCAGAATAGCGATATTATGTTTCCGCATGGCCTCACGGGCTTGATACAACCCGTATAAATTTCGCCCCTTGGAATAGAGCTGGCTTTCCGGTGAATTGAGATATTTGGGCTCTCCCTCCCCGATAATCCTACCGCCAAAAGCGATGATCCGGCCTTGCAGGTCCAAAATAGGGAAAATCAGCCGGCCCCGAAATCGATCGTAATGCCCCCCGGATGTTCTTGGTGCGATCAACCCCAATTGCTGGGCCGCATCTAAGTTAGCCCCCTGATCTGATAGGGCCCGCACTAGTAAACGCCAATCCTCCGGCGCATAACCCAGGCGGTAAGCTGAGGCCACCGCCTCCGGCAGTCCACGACGGGCTAGATATTGTCGGGCAGGCTCCCCAATCTGCCGATGGCTTAACTTGTTTTCAAAAAATTTAGCCGCCAGTTCATTGACTTCATACAGGGCCTGTCGCTGACGGCTTAATTGGGCCTGGGCCGGGCTGAGGTCTTTTTTCCATTGTAGAGGAATGCCGTAGCGTTGGGCCAGTTCGGTTGCAGCCTCCGGAAAAGTTAAACGCAGGTGCTGCATGAGAAAGGTAAAAACATTACCTCCAGCGCCGCAGCCATAGCAATGAAAAATGTTACGTTCGGGATTGACAGTGAAGGAAGGAGTCTTTTCGGCATGAAAAGGGCATAAGCCCACTAAATAGCGTCCTCGCAGTTTTAAGCTGACATACTGACCGATTACGTCAGCGATGGACGCTGCGTCCTTAATCTCCAGCAGCTTTGCTTCCGGGATGAAAGGCGCCATAAAAATATTCTACTCTAAAGCCCGTAAGTGAAAAATTCTTTTTGCGGCCAGCCGCCAGATAGTTTAACAATCCTTTTTATTACATTCAGAAAGGTTTTTTGCTTTGACAAATTTTTTATGCCAGCCTGGGAATCCAAAGGGCACTCTCCGGTTTATTCCTTAATCTCGACCACGGTAACGCCGCGTCCCCCCTGGGTCGATTCCCCAGGATGAAACTGTTTTACCATGCTGTGCTGCCGCAGATGCTGCCGCACCGCGTGCTGCAGACGGCCAGTCCCGATGCCGTGAATAATATCAACCTGGCGGCACCCGTGCAGTACGGCCTGATCCAGCAGCTTATCCACCAGGGGCAAAGCTTCATCCACCCTCAACCCAATGATGTTGAGAGAGGGTGATTGCCAGGATGCGGACTGGGCCAATTCAATGCCGCCTTTGGCTCTACCCCGAAAAATTCGCCCCTCCTCCAAACTCCCCGAAGTTTCTCTCATTTCGTGAGGGGCCAGGCGGATTTTCACCGCTCCTACCAGCACTTCCTGGCGGCCTTCTTTGTCAGGCCCCGAAACGACCACGCCTTTTTGTCCCAGGGAAGCAAGCCAAACTCTCTGTCCGGGTTCCGGCTTAAATTGTTTTACTGGAGTTGCTGCCTCAGGAGGAGTAACCAATAGTTGCAGTCGGCGTTGCTGGGCTGAGAACTCCTGGCGCAGTCGGCCCCAGGAATCCTCACGATTCTCTAAACGGTTCAATATCTCTTTGAATTGTCTTTCCGCCTCTTTAATTGCCGCAGTTACTTCCCGGCGCTCCTGCTCCTGGAGACTGCGGCGCTCCTTTGCCAGCTTTTCCTGTAAAGCAGCCAACTCTTCTTCCCGCAGGTGCAGATTTTCCTGTTCCTGCCTCAAGTCCTGCTCACGTTGCGCCAGACTTTGCTGGGCCGCCTCGCATTTGGCCAACTCCTGCAAAGCTTGCAACCCTTCCTGGCCAAGATAGTGCTCCGCGTCAGCAATAATTTCCGGAGGCAATCCCAATTCCCGGGCGATGTTTAAGGCATTGCTGGGACCGGCGACGCCATAGGCCAGACGGTAAAGAGGTTTCTGGGTCTGTTCGTCAAACAACACCGCAACATTGGCAAAACCTGGCTCTTCATGAGCAAAGGCCTTGAGCAGATGGTAGTGAGTGGTGACCACCCCGTAGACGTCGGCGCGGCCAAAAGCATGCAGCAAAGCCAGGGCCAGGGCCCCGCCCTCAGCCGGGTCAGTAGCAGTACCCAATTCATCCAGCAGCACCAAACATCTGCCTTTAATTTTGGCCAGAATTTCTGCCGTCCGATTTATGTGCGCCGAGAAGGTGCTCAGATTATGGGCTAAATTCTGAGTATCGCCGATATCGGCAAAGATGCCTTCGAAAACGCAGATTTCGCTCCCCTCGGCCACCGGCAGAGGAATGCCACATTGGGTCATTAGGCAAAGTAAACCCAGCGTCTTCAAAGTTACAGTCTTGCCGCCAGTATTGGCCCCGGAAAGCACCAGAAAACGGGACTGCGGAGTTAATTCTAAATCGACGGGAATGGTGGCATGAAACCCTTTCTCATCCTTATCGCGTTGAACCAGTAAAGGGTGTCGGGCTTCTTTGAGATGTACTCGACCCTGGCGAGTCAACACTGGCGTCCTTGCCTTATATTCTTGGGCATATAGCACCTTGGCCTGAAGTGCATCCACATCCCCCAGAACTCGGAGATTGTCCTGGAAAACTTCCTGATGGGCTCGCACCAGGTTGGTTAGGTGAAGAAGTATCCGTTCTTCTTCGCGTTTTTCTTCTCCGGCTAACAGATTAATACTATTATTTAAATTGACTATCTCAAAAGGTTCTAAAAACAGGGTCGCCTTGCTTTGGGACTGATCATGAATGATTCCGGTAATCTTACCTTTAAAATCTGCTTTTATGGGAATGACATAACGGCCGTTCCGTTGCGAAATTAGCTGATCCTGCAAGACTTCCCGAAAATCCGCCTGGCTGAAAAGCTGGTGTAACTTCCGGGTAATCTGCTGCCGGGAGGTCTGGATCTCCTGGCGCAACCGCCGCAATTCCTCGCTGGCTTGGTCTAAAATGATGCCATGTGGACTAATGGCGGTTTGGATGGCTTGTTTAACTTCGACAAGGTCACGCAATTGGTGACCATAGCGGGAAATGAGCGGCTGCCGGTCTTGAATGCCCTGGAAATACCGCCGCACTCGGCTGACCAGGCGCAACACCGTCAAAATCTGATTAAAGTCTTCCGGGAACAATACACTTCCCGGCACCGTTACCCGCTTTAAAATCGCCGCCAAATCTGGGCAGCCTTCAATTGGGCAGGGGCCATCCACCGCCGTCAAATCGGCTAGTTCATTCACCTCCTGCAGTCGAGCTTGCACGTCCTCAAAATCCGGACTGGGTTGCAGTGTCCCCAGGCGCCGCCGCCCCAAGGAGGAACCGGCAAAACGTTGCACAATTTTTATTAATTGCGGAAATTCAAGAACTTTAAGTGTCTGCTGCGCCATTTCACCTGCAAACCCAAAGGCCCAGCTTAAGGCCTCCGAGAGAGGTTACTATTCCCCTCCCAGTAACTTTTTTGTCAACTTATTTACCTCTTTGCCCTCAGCCCGGCCGGCAAGTTTGACCATAGCCGCTCTCATCACCTTGCCCAGATCTCCCGGACCAGCAGCCTGTAATTCCGAAATAATACACTTCAACTCACTTTGAAGTTCCTCGGTGGATAACTGCTGGGGCAAAAAAGAAAGGAGGAATTGTAGTTCCTCCTCTTCTTGTTGGACCAAATCGCTTCTGTCTGCACGTTTGAACTCCATAATGGAGTCTCGCCGCTGTTTTATTTGACTGGTAATGACTGCTGTGATCTCCGCCTCAGCCAGGGAACGCCTTTCCTGAACTTCTCGATTTTTCAGCGCAGTTTTCAACAAACGCAGGGTGGAGAGTTTCAGACGGTCCTGAGTTTTGAGTACAGTCTTAAAACAGTGGTCAATTTCGTCAAGAAGCGACATTATCTGGCCCCTAATTTGCGTATTCTCTTCAGAGCCCGTTTCTTTGCCGCCAAAGCTTTTTTCTTTCGCTTAATGCTGGGTTTTTCATAATGTTCCCGTTTTCTAATTTCGGACAAAATCCCAGCTTTTTCGCATTGCTTTTTAAATCTCTTTAAGGCGATCTCGAAGGGCTCATTGGCTTTTACCCTTACGCCTGGCATCCATATTCGCCTCCTCCCTTGTTAAATCAACCTGACGGGGAGTTCATTCCATACGTAGTAGTATATAGACACAAAAATCTCTTCATTTTTGAGCGAATTGCTAATCCGTCTGGTTGTCGAGAATTTTAATTTTATCCTAAATTTTTCGGCTGTCAAGTCGTTTTCCTTTAATTCACCTTGTCAGTAAGATGCTATTTCCTGCTTACCTCGCGGCTTTCTGCTCTGTCAGCCCTTCTTTGTGTCTTGCCTTAGTTTTTCAGTTGAAGCGCCTTCAGCCAAGGAAATAATCCAGACCTGGGGAAACTGCCTGATAATTTCCCCCGCCACATCCGCCACAACCCTGGACCGGTCTATAAGGTAGGTGTCGCTGGTGGCAATGACGCCCTCAAATTCCAGGAGCCTCTTTTCGGGCACCGGCACAGCCTGGGCTTCACCGCGCAGGTGGTGTTGCTGCAAAATTCTCCGGGTATTGGCCGCTAATTCACCGCTGCGGCTCATGGGGGCATCGTACCAGAACATCACCGGCCCAACTCCATGGGAGGCTAAAAAACGGCTCACGAGAATCAAAGCCTGTTCAGTAATGGGGGAAGGGCGGTATTTTTTAGATATCTGCCCGATATCTCGAATAAAACCATCGTCAGCAACCGTCATGGGCATCCCTTGGAGACTACACTCCAGGGTGATCAGGATATTATGACCGTCCAATGCCAACGACCGGCCGGCTAATTTCCGGACCGGGCACAACTTTAGACGGCGGCGAACTGCCGCCTCCGGGTCAAATACTCCCCGAAGCAAGATGTGTCGGGCTGCCAAGGAGAGATGGTAGCGATTGCCCACCAAGGTCAGGCTGGCTTGACGCGGGTACCCTTTCCCTAACAGGTACCGAAAATCCCGGGCCGCAGGAATGAGCTGCTCCAAATTCAGCCCCTTGGGAAGCTGGCCACAAGGTTGGAGGGTGGATGCATCAGAGGTCTTACCGTCTTGCATGCAGGTCGCGTTCTCCCTCCCTGCTCTGGCCGGCAATCAAGCCTCTTATATCCCCTCTTTGGCCAGCTCTTCGATCAGGGCTTTCTGCCTTTTGTTGATGACAGGCGGAATGTCGACAATAATCCGGACATACTCATCCCCCCGGGATTTCCCATTGCCTATGGGCAGGCCATGCCCTTTAAGCCGCATTTTGGTGTGGCTGTTAGTGCCGGGAGGAATTTTTAAACTTAAGGTTTTTCCATCTAAGGTGGGAACAGTGAGCTTGGTGCCCAAAACAGCCTCGGAAAATTTTATGCGCTTATCAACATAAAGGTCATGCCCCTCCCGTTTAAATACCGAGTGGCCAATCTCTTTTATTTTAATGTATAAATCCCCCGACTGACCACCGGCGGGATGGGGACTGCCCTTTCCTGGAACCCGCAGTTTTTTCCCATGCATGGCCCCTGATGGAATTTTCACGGAAACTTTCTCCAACTGCCCGTCCCGATGGAACTCCACGATCTTTTCCACCCCGAAGGCCATTTCATGCAAAGTCAGAGGTAGCTCAAGTAGCAAGTCCTGCCCCCGGAGGACCTGCTCCCCGGCGCCAAAATCCCCAAATGTCGAAAAATCAAACATTTTCCCCCGGCCCTTCTTACCAAAACCGGCGGTAGTCCAACCCTGGCCGCCGAATAACCGGCCCAAAATATCTCCTGAAAGACCGATGTCTCTAAAAACATTACCGAAATCGGAGCCACGGAAGATGTCTTCCTGAGAAAATTTACCGCGAAAGGCCGAAGATCCCATAGCATCATATTCCTGCCGTTTTTCCGTGTTGCTTAGAACGGCATAGGCCTCGCTGATTTTTTTAAACATTTCCTCGGATTGTTTATCGCCCTTATTTTTATCCGGGTGATATTTAACCGCTAAGGTCCGGTAAGCCTTTTTGATGTCTTCCGGGGCAGCTTTGCGTGGAACCCCTAATATCTTATAGTAATCCTGTTCGATCATAGTATCGTTGATGAATTTTAATAAATATGTTAGAAATGTATAAATAAGGGACGGAATTAGTATTTTATTACTAGCTAATTATAAAATCCGTCTGAGTTTTTGTCAAGCTTGCTGAATATTTAACTTTTTCAGATATTTTGTCTCTTGTCAATAATCTTGAGAAAATTTGCACAGCTTGTCCTTGATTAATTTTTTAAAATATGATATCTAACGGTCGTTAATATAACTATCGAGAATTTTTTGCCTAAAGGCAAAAAAGAAAATTCCCCTAAAGAATGAAGCAGGTTCACGGAAACGCAAGGAGGTAAAAGAATGACGGCACTAACAGGTGGCTTGGCGGCCTTAGCACTGGGACTCATCGGGCTGGGCATTTGGTGGAAACAGTTTCTCAATCTTTTGGCCGGTTCGATTCCGCTGTTATTGCTCCTGGGAGGAGCTTTAGCAGTTTATCTGGGATATGAAGAAGCCAAAGACAAGTTCTTCAAGAAATCCGAACCTTCCACCCCGGAACCCTCCGCCGCCTCTGAATCGGATGTGGAACGCTACAAAGCCGAAGTTGACCGCTTAAAATCCGAGATTGAAGAACTCAAGAAATAATTATTTATTTTAGACAGAATTTTGCCGGCCTCCTGCCCTCTCTGGTCAGGAGGCCTAAGTTATCTCCCCCGAAATTATTTTCTCGACTCCTCCCCCTGGCCTTGCCACGAGCAAAGCGCCATCTGGAGCCACGTCTAAGGCCAACCCGGAAATTTCTTCTCCGCCGCATTTCACGGTCACCGGTTTTCCCAAAGTAACCGCCGCCCGGCGCCATAAATCAAGAATAGTTGGGAATTCCTGGCGTAAAAATCTGCCATAGTACAAATCCATAGCCTTTAAAAAGGCCCGCACAATGGCCAGGCGGGAATACCTCCGTCCTGTGCTTCTTAACGATGTAGCCGTCGTTTGCAGATGTTCCGGAAAAGCAGGGGTATTAATATTAAGGCCTATTCCCAGAATAAGATGACTCATCTGATCGCTTTCCGTTTCCATTTCGGTAAGGATACCACCTAGCTTCTTGCCGGCAAACAAGATATCATTCGGCCATTTAATGCCCACTTCAAGGTCCGTGGCCTCCTTGATGGCCTCCACCACTGCCACTGCCGCCGTTAAGGTAAGCTTGGGTAGTTCCGCCGGCGGCAGTGGTGGCCGGAGAATCAGAGAAAGATAAATCCCGGCCCCCGTTGGCGATTCCCACACCCGACCCAAACGGCCTCGACCTGCACTCTGGGTTTCTGCTATCAAGACGGAGCCCTCGGGGTAACCCTGGCGGGCCAATTCCTTGGCCATATCATTGGTTGAGGGGAGGGTGACAAAGTGCAACACCGGCCCCCGTAACCACTGGCAGGGCAGGTCTTGACTGATTTCTGCCGATAATAGCAGATCCTGTTCGGGGCTTAGCCGATAGCCGCGCCGGGAACTTCCTTCCACCAGATAGCCGCAGGCCCGCAAACGTTCAATGCGCTTCCAAACCGCCGTCCGGCTCAAGTTCAACCGAGATCCTATTTGTTCCCCGGAAAGGTGAGCCCCCGTCTGTTTAAGCATGAGGAGCAGGTCCTGCTGC
This sequence comes from uncultured delta proteobacterium, assembly GCA_963705135.1. Lineage (GTDB taxonomy): Bacteria > Desulfobacterota > Desulfobaccia > Desulfobaccales > Desulfobaccaceae > Desulfobacca. The sequence goes on along the minus strand of CAVPJB010000014.1, from coordinate 99,758 downwards.
ACCTGATCCAATTCTAAGATGTCTGGGACCAATTTCTTCTCCGTGGTCTCCATCAATCTTACTTCACATTTTGGAACCCAAGATTCAGATCGGGGGGTTCCATTAAATCGGTTTTCAAGGAATTATTGTATACCGCGGCGCCGATGATCCCGCCCATAACAAAGCCGACAATGGCCGCCGTCACCGAGGGCGACACCAACAAAGCGATGCACATCCCAATGCCGGCATAGGCCAGCGGAATAAAAATCTGGGTCAGATTGAGGTTGCAGCCAGGCAGTAAAATACAGATCAATCCCAGAACCAACATCTGACGCCAACCCCAGATACCGGGGTCGGCTTTTTTTCTGCCCCTTTTAGTTTTTCGGCTTTTCATAACTTTAATTGATTAGTTCAACCCTGCCCTCTCAGGTAGAGAACCGCCAACAGCCACAGGCTGAGTCCGGCCTGAAAGGCTGCCGTCGTCCAGGCCAGAATTGTACTGCCCCGAAAAGAGGCATAATATTTCCTTTTAATAAACTCCTGACTCAGTACCGCCGCCGCCACCAGGACCCAGGCTCCCCCCCGTCCCGGCATTGGTGTCGGCGGGAAATACCAGACTAAAAGCAAACCGATGATAAGCAGAGTATTCACCAGGGTAAAAACTAAACCCCTGCGTACGGCATTCGGATGCAGGTCTGTTGCTCCGGCAGCTGTCACCGACCATTCTTGCTGCCATCTCTGAGCCTGCAAAGTATTAAAGCTGGCAAAACTCAGCATCAAGCCCAAAATAAATAATTCACTGACCCAGTGATGGCTCTGGAGATAAAAACCCAGGTAAGCTGGCAAAAAACCCAGAAACAAACCGCCGATCAGTTCCCGGCCCCACCGGAGTCGCCAGACCAAGGCACTTTGTCCCAAAGCCAAAATCAAAGCCGCTCCCAAGCTTTGGGTGATCTTCAACGGGTAACCGTTGATTTGCGCCAACAGCCCGCCCACCCAAAACGCCGCCAAGCCGCTGATCCAGAGTAAAAAGAGCAACTCCGACCTCACTTTTGATGCGCCAACTCTTGCCCGTTGCTGCCATTTTATAGTAATCTAGATGAAAAAACAAAAAATAACGGCCCCTTCGGCCACAGTTGGACCAGAACCCAACACCATACCTTAAGGAAATGCCCTTGGATGCTAAAGCCCATCAAAACAATCTGCCTAAAGAAGATCAAGCGATTCCCTCTGAAGTTACAGCCAGACTCAACCTGCTGTCATCTTTAGGCGCTGTCCTGGGAGCCCATCAAGACGCTTTGGTGGCCGCCGCTGGAGATGACAGCGGCACTCCCTGCACCATCGCCGGCATCGAAGTACAGCTGGCGGTAGAACATTTGCAAACCATGATTAAAGACGTCCCCCACGTCCTGGGTAAAGCTCCTTACGGCACTGTCGGTGCTATTTTCCCTTACGACGCTGTTCCGGTGATGCTGGCCCGGGTGGGAGGCGCCGCGGTTTTGGGCGGCAATATCTTCCGTTTCAGTTTTTCTTCCCAGACACCTCATGTGGCTCGGCTATTGACTGAACTACTGCAGTCTTTTGAACCCTTGCAGCCCGTTGTGGGCTTGGATAACCGGAAGTTTGGGGCCGCCTGTATTGCCGATCCGGCGGTGCAGGCCTTTTTTATTTCCGGTGGGAGCGATGTCGGCAGACTTTATGCATCCCAGGCAGTTGCCTTTGAAAAACTTTTTTTTGCCGGGCCCAGCGGCATGCCTGCGGCCATCCTCGGCGCCGACAGCCCAGTGGAACCAGCGACCCGCTACCTGGTCCGCCGCGCCTTCATCAACGGCGGCCAATATTGCACCACCATAAAAAAAGCCTATATTGCCGCCCCAATTTATGACGCCGTAAAGAGTGCTCTCCTGGATCTCATTCCCGGCCTCAAAGTCGGAGACCCCCAGGACCCCGAGGTCTGGATCGGCCCCATAAAAGTCCAACGCACCCGCATCCTCCTTCAGGAAGCCCTCCGCCGCTTATCCAGCCCCCGGTATCTCCAGCCGCCAAATTTCGAGGCAGAACTGATCAGGCCCATTATCTGCGAGGTCGCCGATGTCCCCGATCTGGAAATGTTCGGCCCTTTTTTGGCTTTAATTAAAGTCTCAGACGGAGCGGACGCTATCACCCGGGCCCTCCGTACCCGGTATCCCTTTAGTGTTTCCCTGTTCGGGTCGCCCCCTGCCGAAGGATTAGAACTTTTACAACGTACCTTCGGCATGGTTTACCTCAACCCTGATTTTACTTTTACACCTTTGCGTCTGCCCTTTGGCGGCAAAAAAGACAGCGGCTGGATTTTAGAAAAACAACGAGGTAGGTGGCGGCGGCGGGAGGGGGCTTTCAGTTATAGCGCCGAACTGGTGCGAGAGCCTCGCCATGACTGACTCCCAGGCCTTATGGCCCCGAACCTATGCTGAGGCCCTCGAGTGTCAGTGGCGCCTGAGGTCTCAGGTAATCCTGCAGCCTCTCCCTGCTCCACCCCGGTTGGTGGCTGGCGTGGACGCTGCGTACGCCCCCAAAGACCAGAAATTGTTTGGCGCTGTAGTAGTCATGTCCCTGCCGGAACTGGCCATTATTGAATCTGTAGGCGTCTGCGGACAGGAAAGCTTTCCCTATATTCCCGGTTTGCTCAGCTTCCGGGAGGCGCCTATTCTGCTTGCCGCCCTGAAAAAAACCAGGCACCGACCCGAGGTCATTCTCGTGGACGGTCAGGGTATCGCCCATCCCCGGGGGGTAGGGTTGGCCGCACATCTGGGTCTCTTGGTTGGGATTCCGACTATTGGCTGCGCCAAAAGCCACTTAATTGGCATTTTTAGTCAGTTAGGATCAGGAGCAGGGAGTTTTTCTCCCCTCACTTGGCAGGATGAAAAGATAGGTTGGGTCTTGCGGTCTCGGCACAGGTGCCGGCCATTGTTCATCTCCCCAGGCCATTTGATCACGTTAAACGAATCCCTTGACTTAATCCGTCAATGCCTGGGAAAATATCGGCTACCGCTCCCTTTGCGGGAAGCCCACCTCTTAAGTAATATGTTACGTCGGCATGCGGGCAATCAGTGCCGAACCTAAAATGAAAGTCAATTTTTTAACATACAATACGCCGGGTAGAAGGATTCAATGTTGAACAAATGCTCTTCCTGCCGCCCGGGGCAAAAACAAGTATTAGCGTTGGTGCATCTTTTAAGTTCCGGATTCCATTCCAACCAGAGGCAATTCTGGCAAACTCCCTGTATTTCCCCGTTAATGCACATGACCCCCATGTTTCTCAAAGCCGCCATTTGCACTTTACTCCACTCTTAGCACATTTTTAACCGCTATCTAATATGAATTAAAAAGGCAATCCAAGTCAAGTGAAAAAAATCTCAAATGTTAAAAATAATTCAACTCCATTGAATCGATAATGTTTGTTTCAAGAAACCCCCTCCTTGTAGTATTTATTGTGATTTTACTGACACAATGGCTTTGCAGCCAAATTATTTTAAATAATTTAAGTTGATTGCGGCGCCCTCAAAACAAATTCCATTCTTGGCGATTAAAAAATATTGTGGAACAAAAATAATCAGATAAAATTACTCGGTAAGGAAAAAAAACTACAAGCTGACACTCCCTGGCCTCAGTTCTCTCAATCGTCCGGGACCGTGCTGCTTGCAAACCTTATGGAACGAGGGTCATATTCATGTTAGAAATCCGCTTTCACGGGCGGGGGGGACAAGGAGCCGTAACCTCGGTAGAACTCCTGGCCATGGCCGCCATCGAGGAAGGCAAGTTCGCTCAGGGCTTTCCGAGCTTCGGCCCTGAACGCCGAGGCGCCCCGGTATTGGCCTTTCTGCGCATCGACGACCGGCATATCCGCCTGCGCTGTAAAATCGCCCACCCCGATGTGGTGCTTATTCTTGACCCCAGCTTAATCCGAATTCAAAACCCTGCCGCTGACCTCAAGCCGGGTGGCGTCATCGTCTTGAACACGAACAAGTCCATTGCCGATACCCGCCGGGAATTCGGTTTTACGCATACCGTGGCGGTGGTTGACGCCAATCTGATCGCCAAGCAGGTTTTGGGCGTGCCCATTACCAATACTACCATGTTGGGCGCTTTGCTCCGGGCTACCGGCGCCGTCAAGGTGGATTCCATGATTGGACCTTTAAAGGAACGTTTTGGACCGATGGCCGCAAAGAATACTGCCGCCCTTCAGGAAGCCTATGACAAAACTGTGGTGGAGGAAGCCAAATCGTGAGCAAACCATTAGATCAAATGACCTGGCAGGAAATCGAGCTGGGGGCACTCCTCCGAACCCCCGGCAGCGCCCGGGACTACCGCACCGGCGATTGGCGTTCGCAACATCCGGTTTGGACTAAAAGCCGCTGTATTCGCTGTGGAGTCTGTTGGACCGTCTGCCCTGAACCCGCCATCATCGAGGAACCGGGGGGCTATTTCGATATGGATCCCAATTATTGTAAAGGGTGCGGCATCTGTGCCCGGGAATGCGTCACCGGCTGCATCAGCATGGTACCGGAGGAGGAATAATGGGCCACCGAACAGGTATGGAAGTTTCAATCGCCGTCAGCCATGCGGTGCAACTTGCCAGGGCCGAGGCCATCGCCGCCTACCCCATTACTCCTCAGACCCATATTGTGGAACATCTCTCTTCCATGGTGGCCAATGGAGAATTAGAAGCTGAATTTATCAATGTCGAGTCTGAACACTCGGCCATAAGCGCCTGTATCGGCATGTCTGCCGCCGGGGCCCGCACATACACGGCCACCAGTTCCCAGGGGCTGGCCCTCATGCATGAAATTTTATTTATCGCCTCGGCTCTGCGTCTTCCTATTGTCATGACCGTGGCCAATCGAGCCCTCTCCGGTCCCTTGAGTATCTGGAACGACCATAGCGACATCATGGCGGCCAAGGATATCGGCTGGATCCAAATTTTTGTGGAAAACGGTCAGGAAGCCTTCGATCACTCCGTCATGGCCTTTAAGATCGCTGAGAACGGCAATGTGCTCCTACCTACTATTATCAATATGGACGGCTTTATTCTCACCCATGTGGTGGAAGCTTTCAATTTCGTCGACCAGGAGATGGTGGACAAATTTTTATCCGACTACCTTCCCCGCCACCGCTTGGACCCGAGGAGTCCCGTCACCATGGGCGCCTTCGCCATGCCCGAAATCTATACCGAAGTGAAAATGAAGCATCAGGTGACGCTAATGAATTCTTATGAACATATCACCAAGGTTTGGCGAGAGTGGGGCAACTTAACCGGACGACAGTATCAGCCAGTGGAGCGTTACAAGACCGACGGCGCCAAAATTCTCTTTCTTACGATGGGTTGCCTCAGTGAAGTGGCTGAAATTGCCGTGGACGAGCTCCAGGCCGCCGGCGAATCGGTGGGTCTGGTTAAATTACGCCTCTGGCGCCCCTTCCCCTTCGCCGACCTGCGGCAAGCCCTGGCTGGAGCAGACCTGGTGATAGTTTGTGATCGCGCTTTGTCTCCTGGAGGAGCAGCTCCCCCGGTGCTGGCGGAACTCAGAAGCACTTTTTATCCCTTGGCCAGCCGTCCCCAGATGCTGGGATTCATCATTGGCTTGGGAGGTCGGGATGTTTCCCCTGAAGCTTTTAAAGAAATCCTCACCCAGGCCAAAGAAGAGAGCGACCGGGGACCCACCCAGGAATTTTATCTGTATGGAGTTAGAGGTTGATGGAAAAGTTCGGTGTGGCTAACAGCCAAAAATATGATGTTTACGCCTCCCGTCTGATGCCCCGGGAAGAGTTTTTTACTTCGGGCCATCGTTCCTGTCAAGGATGCGGGGAAGCTTTGGCAGTCCGCTGGGTCTGCAAAGCCATAGGAAAAGACGCCATTATTGCCCACGCCACCGGGTGTATGGAAATTGTCTCTTCAGGCTTTCCCCAAACTGCCTGGATGCATCCTTGGATCCACGTGGCCTTCGAAAATACCTCCGCAGTGGCCTCTGGGATCGAAACCGCCTTACGCATTCTGCAGCGCAAAGGCAAACTAGCCACCCTTCCCAAAGTCGTGGCTATGGGTGGAGACGGCGCCACGAGCGATATCGGTCTCCAGTCCCTTTCCGGGGCCTTGGAACGAAACCACAACTTTACTTACATCTGCTGGGATAACGAAGCCTACATGAATACCGGCATCCAGCGCTCCAGTGCCACCCCCTTCGGTGCCATGACCACTACTTCGCCTCCTGGGAAACGAAGCATCGGCCAGAGCACCTGGAAGAAGAACATGGTGGCCATTGCCGTGGCTCATGGGATTCCTTATGTCGCCACCGCCAGCCCCAGCTATCCCTTTGACCTTTATTTTAAAGTCAAGAAGGCCATTGAAACTCCTGGGCCAGCCTATATTAGTATCCTCTCGGTCTGCCCTACCGGTTGGCGCTCCGCCACCGACATGAGCGTCCGGTTGGGCCGCCTGGCTGTGGAAACCGGGGTCTTTCCCCTCTACGAAGTAATCGATGGCCGCTATCACCTCACCATGGAAGTGCCGAAAATTCGGCCTATAAAAGACTATCTCAAACCCCAGGGCCGCTTCCGCCATCTGCGGGAACCGGAAGTCAATTTCATCCAGCAGCAGACTCAAGAGCGTTATGAACTGTTATTGAAAAAATGCGAAGCCGCCTATCCGGAATTTCCTTCGCTTGCTCCCTCTGAGGAAGGTGACTAATGGACCTCGAACGTTTAGATGGTATCCTATCCCGTTTTGACGGCTTGCCGGCTGATCTTATCCCGGTCCTCCAAGAATTACAGGACCTCTACAATTATCTCCCTAAAGATGAAATCAAGGTCGTGGCCGAACGCCTGAATGTGCCGCTGACCCAAATTTACAGTGTGGCTACTTTCTATAAAATGTTCAGTCTGGTGCCTAAAGGGGAGCATATCTGCCGTGTCTGCCTGGGCACTACCTGCCACTTGAAGGGTGGTCAGCGACTGGCCGAATCCGTCAGCCACCGTCTGGGAGTTGATATCGGCTACACCACCAAGGACATGAGCTTCACCCTGGAAACTGTGGGCTGTCTGGGTTCCTGCGCCCAAGCCCCGGTGATGATGATCGATGACACCTATTACGCCAGGGTAACTGTGGATAAAGTTCCCAAGATTATAAAAACATATCAGAAATAGGCGATGGCGGCCGACGCCGGGTGGGGGAAAGACGATTTCTTTGCATGCCTGGGATGCCCGGCCACTTGCCTGATAAAATGAGAACGACCTATGCCCATCATTGAATCAGTTGACCACCTTACGGAATATCGGCGCCAGGTTAGAGCCAAACGTGATCCGAAGCAGCTGCAAGTGCTGGTCTGCGGTGGACCCGGTTGCCTGCCCCTGGGAAGTGAAGAACTTGCCGCCGCCTTTCAGACCGAAATGGCAGCCAAAGACATCGCCGGCAAAGTCCTGTTAAAGACCACCGGCTGTCACGGCCTTTGCTCCCACGGTGTGCGCGTCCTCATCCGGCCCCAGGAAATTACCTATCAGAAGGTTACTCCCGAAGATGTGCCGGAGATCGTGGAAACCACCCTTTTGAACGGCGGTTTGGTGGAGCGTCTCCTGTATCAGGACCCCGAAAGCCACGAGACCTGCCCCCATAAGGGGGATATTCCCTTTTACAAAGCTCAAAATCCTTTGGTCCTGCGCAAATTGGATATCATCGACCCCGAAAGCCTGGATGACTACCTGGCCTTCGGCGGTTACCGGACGTTGCGCAAAATTCTCTTTGGGATGACTCCGGAGCAGGTCATTGATGCCGTGGAACACTCAGGCCTGCGCGGCCGGGGCGGCGGCGGCTTCCTCACCGGCCGCAAATGGCGCCTTTGCCGGGAAGCTGCCGGAGAGGTTAAATTTATCATCTGCAACGGCGACGAAGGCGACCCCGGGGCTTTTATGGACCGGGCCGTTATGGAGGGTGATCCCCACGCCGTTATCGAAGGGATGATCATCGGCGCCTATGCCATTGGGGCCTTGCGGGGTTATATTTATGTCCGTCATGAATACCCCCTGGCTGTCAAACGGCTGCATAAAGCCGTGGAGCAGGCCCGGGAATTCGGCTTTCTGGGCAACAAAATCCTGCGCTCTAACTTTAACTTTGACATAAAAATCAGCCAGGGCGCCGGCGCCTTTGTTTGCGGGGAGGAAACCGCCCTGATTGCCTCCATCGAAGGCAAGATCGGCGAACCCATGCCCCGCCCACCCTATCCGGTCCAAGCCGGACTGTTCGGCCTGCCCACAGTCATCAACAACGTGGAAACCTGGGCCAATGTCCCTGAAATCATCAATATGGGGCCGGAATGGTTCGCCGCCATGGGCACCCAACAGAGCAAAGGCACCAAGGTCTTTTCTCTGGTGGGCGCCGTCAATAACACCGGCCTGGTGGAGGTGCCCATGGGCACTTCCCTGCGCCAGATTATCTTCGAACTGGGCGGCGGCATCCCCAATAACCGGGAGTTCAAAGCCGTGCAGACCGGCGGTCCCTCGGGCGGTTGTATTCCCAGCCAATTTTTAGACCTGCCGGTGGATTACGACAGCCTCCAGCAGGTCGGCTCTATCATGGGCTCCGGCGGCATGATCGTTATGGACAGCCATAACTGTATGGTGGATGTCGCCCGCTATTTCATCTCATTTTTGGTGGAAGAATCCTGTGGCAAATGCACCCCCTGCCGGGAAGGCCTGAAGCAGATGCTGGCCATTTTAACCGATATCACCAGCGGCAAAGGTGAAGAAAGCCATCTGGCTCTGATGGACGATCTGTGCCGGACCATGGCCTCCGCCTCCCTTTGCGGCTTGGGTCAGAGTGCTGCCAATCCGGTCCTGAGCACCATGAAATATTTCCGGGAGGAATACGAAAAGCATATCCGGGAGAAAAAATGCCCGGCCCTGGTCTGCCGACCGCTGCTCAAGTACCTCATTGATCCCAATGAGTGCACCAGCTGCCTGGCCTGTGTCCGGGAATGCCCGGTGGGCGCCATTAGCGGCCCCAAAAAGGAACCTCAAGTAGTCGATCAGGAAATCTGCATCAAGTGCGGCCTTTGTCATGACGCCTGCCAGTTTGATGCCGTCTTGGTAGAGTAATTTTCTTCAGAAATTGGAGCTTATCATGGGGGAAGTCAGTCTTCTCATTAACGGTCTCTACGTCAAAGTGCCCGTAGGCACAACAATTCTTACCGCCGCCCGGCAACTCGACATAGATATTCCCACCCTCTGTTATCACCCTGATTTGAAACCCGAGGGCCAGTGCCGCCTTTGTCTGGTGGAAATCGGTGACTGGCCCCGCACCAGACTGGTTAACTCCTGCACCTATCCGGCAGAAAAAGGCCTGACGGTGCAGACCCATTCCGAAAAAGTCCTGGAGGCCCGCCGTCTGGTTTTGGAATTATTGCTGGCCCGCACTCCCAAAGCCAAACTCATCCAAACAATGGCCGCAGAGTTGGGCGTCACGGAATCCCGGTTTAAAACCGAAGACCCCGAGGAACTCTGCATCCTCTGCGGTCTGTGCGTCCGCACCTGCCGTGATATCGTCGGGGTCAGCGCCATCAGCATGGCCAATCGCACCCCGGACAAACAAGTGGCCACACCCTTTAAAGAAAAATCCGACGCTTGCATCGGCTGCGGTTCCTGCGCCTTCATCTGCCCGAACAACGTCATCCCATACACCGAAAAGAACGGCATCCGCACCATCTGGGGGCGGGATTTTGAGTTGCTTGCCTGCGAAACCTGTGGCAACTATATTGCTCCCATGGCCCAACTGGAATACTGGGCCAAACTAACTGGTGACCCCGTGGAGCGCTACTTCATCTGCCGCAATTGCCGGTAATCCGGACTTATTCCCGAACAAGAAAAAAGCAGGGTTTAAAAAGACCCTGCTTTTTTACCTGAAAGGGGGTGGAGAGGGGAGTAGTCGTTGCCAAAATTGTTGTCTCACCCCTCACCCTGACCCTCTCCCCTCGAGGGGCGAGGGGAAAATAAAGGGCAGAATTTTTGGCAAGCGGTATAAACTCACCCCGACCCGCATTCCCTGGGACTGCCTTTAATCTTTTCCAGGGCGTGGGGGAGAGCCGGCAGCACTACCTCAAGGTTTTCCCGCACTGCCTTGGGGCTGCCCGGCAGATTAATGATCAGGGTCTGACCCCGAACACCGGCCACACCCCGGGAAAGCATGGCGTGGGGTGTCTTGGCCATACTTGCGGCCCGCATGGCCTCAGCCATGCCAGGGATTTCCCTTTCGAGCACTGCCAGGGTCGACTCCGGCGTCACATCCCGGGGCGTCAGACCGGTTCCCCCGGTAGTCAGGATCAGGTCCAGTCCTTCCCGATCGCACCAGTCCACCAGCCTGGCCGTGATCGCCTCCTGCTCATCCGGGACAACCGCATAGCGCTCTACCCGGAACACCTCCCCAGGCAATAATTTTTTGATTTCCGTGGCGCTCGTATCCTGCCGTTCGCCTTGAGAGCCTTTATCGCTGCAGGTAAGGATCCCCACTCTAACCATCTAAAACCTCGATGCCATCTCCTGGATGTATGAGGCCGCCTCGCAAAACCTTGGCAAAAATTCCTTCCCGGGGCATGACACAGTCACCCACCTGCTGTTTGATGGCGCAGCCGTGGTGGCAGGCCTTGCCAATCTGGGTCACTTCCAGCTCCACTTCATTCCCGAGCCGCAGTCTGGTCCCTACCGGCAGGTTGGGAAGGTCGAGGCCCTGGGTGGTCACATTTTCGGCAAAATCCCCGGGCTTCAGCTCCAGCCCTTTCTGCCGCATCTTGTCGATGCTCTCCACCGCCAGCAGGCTCACCTGCCGGTGCCAGTCGCCAGCGTGGGCATCGCCCTCCAGGCCGAAATTAACCAGGACCCTGGCCCCGGCGACATTGTCTTTTTTAACCCCTGTGGTTTCGCTGATAGATACCGCAACGACTCGAGCCGGCAGACTGTCAACGGGGGAGGTTGGCGCCGTCATCCTTGTCATTCCCCCTCAAGGTGATCCGGAACCGGCCTCAGACCGTTCCGGCAGGTGGTGGGTGATAACCAGAAAGGGCCGGAAGCGCTGACTTCCGGCCCCCTTAAAGAACTATTCTTTTTCCTTTTCAGCCTTGACTTGGGCGATGATTTTTTCTGCTTGCGCCGGCGGCACTTCCTCGTAATGGGAAAATTCCATCTCAAAGGTGCCCCGCCCCCCGGTCTTGGAGGTCAGGTCCGGCTGATAGTGCTGCACTTCCGACAGAGGCACATTGGCCTTAATAATTTGCAGGCTGCCTTCTGAGTCTACTCCCAGGACCCGGCCCCGGCGGCCGTTGAGATCACCGATGATGTCGCCCATGAAATCTTCCGGCACGGTGACCTTCATCTGCATCACCGGCTCCAACAGGGTGGGTTGACAGGCCATAAAGCCTTTTTTAAAACCCATGGAACCGGCAATCTTAAACGCCATTTCCGAGGAGTCAACTTCGTGGAAGGAGCCGTCGTAGAGGGTTATCTTGATATCCACCACCTGACAACCGGACAACTCCCCTTCCAGCATGGCCTCCACGATGCCTTTTTCCACCGCCGGGATATACTGTTTGGGAATGGCCCCACCAACGATCTTGTCTGCAAATTCAAAGCCGCCGCCCCGGGGTAAAGGCTCGATTTCCAGCCAGGTGTCGCCAAACTGACCCCGGCCGCCGGACTGACGTTTATATTTGCCCTGCACCTTGGTGCGCCCTTTGATGGTTTCCCGATAGGGCACCTTGGGCGTCTTCAGATTGACTTCCACCCCGAATTTCCGCTTCAGCTTCTCCACCGTGGCTTCGATGTGGACCTGCCCCATGCCGGAAAGTAAAATTTCCTTGGTTTCAGCGTTCCGGCCCTGGGCCAGCGATGGATCTTCTTCAATTAAGCGGGAGATGGAAGAATACACCTTGTCTTCATCCCCCCGGCTCTTGGGTTCCACGGCAAAGGTGACCACGGTCTTGGGCGGAGCCGGGGCCGGCAGGATTAAAGGCTTATTCTCCTCGCACAAAGTATCGCCCGTAACAGTATCCTTGAGTTTGGCCACCGCAGCAAACATCCCAGGTCCGGCACTTTCCACCGACTTCTGGTTCTTCCCTTCCGGCAGGAAAAGCTGGCCGAAGCGCTCCGAGGTTTCTTTGTTGGCATTCCAGAAATTGGAATCAGACTTCAAGGTACCCGAGTAGATTCGAAACACGCTCAAGCGGCCGGCATAGGGATCGGCCACCGTTTTAAAGACATAGGCGCAGAAGGGACCATCCGGGTCGGGTTCCAGGCTGACCTCGGCCTTGGTCTTGGGATCAACCCCCGTCACCGCACCGCGGTCGGTGGGAGAGGGGAGATAAGCATTCAGGGCGTCCAGGAGCAGGGCCGTACCCATGTTCTGCATGGCGGCGCCACACAACACCGGCACAAAACTCCCGGCCAGCGTCCCGGCCCGCAAACCGAGCAAGATCTCTTCCTGGCTTAGCTGCCCTTCTTCCAGAAACTTTTCAATCAGGGCATCATCAGACTCTGCCGCAAAGTTCAATAACTCGCTGCGCTGGGCCTCGGCATCATCGAGCAGATCGGCCGGTATTTCCGTCTCGGCGATCTTGCCGCTGCTGTCGAAGGTGTAGGCTTTAAAGGCAACCAGGTCCACCACGCCCTTAAAATTTGCTTCCTGACCGATGGGAATCTGGAGCAAAACCGGCTTGGCTTTAAGAATATCCTTGATTTCCTTGACCGCTTTGGCAAAATCCGCTCGCTCCCGCTCCATTTTGTTGATGAAAATCAAGCGCGGCAACGTGTACTTGTCAGCATAGGCCCAAACTTTCTCGGTTCCTACTTTTACCCCGTCCACGGCATCAATGATTACGAGGGCGCTGTCCGCGACCTGCAAGGCGGCCCGCGTCTCAGCCAGAAAATTGTCATCACCCGGCGTATCTACGAAGTGAATGGCGTGTTTCTTCCAATCGAAATGATGGCAGGCGGCCGCAATCGAAATGCGGCGCTTTACCTCTTCCGCCTCAAAATCCAATACCGAACTGCTGTCATCCACTTTGCCCAACCTGGTCGTCGCTTTGGCTGCAAAAAGCATTCCCTCCGCCACCGAGGTTTTGCCCGCGCCGCTGTGTCCGATCAAGGCCACATTGCGGAGATGATCAAGTTTCCCAGCCATGCAGGTCCCCCTATTTCTCATTAAATTAGTTTCTGTCCGGAAACGGCTAATTTCCACAATTTCAGCGTCAATCCACGGGCTTGCTGGTGCGGCGAACGAATGTTCGCCTCCGCACAAGCCCTTGATTTCCTTGGCCTTGCAGAAACTATCTCGTTTCCAAATCAGAAACTTAATTAGTTCTCATCATAGTTTTCGGATGAGAACTAATTAAGACTTAAAATGCCAGAATTTTCATTTTAACCAAACATTAAACAAAAACACAAGAGGGAAAGATAATTTTGTGAATCTTGGCACATTCCCTTGCAACCACTTGGCGAACACAAAATTTTGCCTTACTATGATAGATATAGTAAATTAATAAAATGGCGCTCTTGATTTTAATACCCTCGGCTCTGCCACTGCGTTCTTCACCCAACATATATGAGAAGAGGTTGGCGTATCATGTCCCCTATTTCTAAAGTCGAAGTCATCGTTTATGACGCCCCCACTCTGGCCACCGCCGACAGCTCCGGCTGCGGGTGCGGCTGCGGCGGCCACGACCAGAGCCACGAACACGGCCATGGTCATAGTCATGGTCATCACCACGATCAAGGTGATCCCCTGGGCAGGGTCAGCATTGAGATGCAAACCCAGGCCTTGGCCATGACCCTGGAAAAAGCCTTCCCGGGCCGAGTAACCGTGGAGTATATCAACGTCCTCAAAGATCCCCGGGGCCCGAAACTGCCCCAAACCGCGCTCCTGTGTTCCCTTACCTACCCCCCGCCCATCGTCTATATCAACGGTCAGGGCCGGTTTGCCGGCTCCCTGCCGGTGGAGCGCATCCGGGATGAGGTCTCCCGGCACCTTGCCATAACTACCCATTAACTCATGGCAGCCGGCGTTCCCCGTCCGCCTCTCATAACCTTGTTGACCGATTTCGGCTTGAGGGACGCCTATGTGGGCATCATGAAAGGGGTTATTTTAAACCTCAACCCACACGTCCGGTTGGTGGACCTGAGCCACGACCTGCCATCCCAGGACGTTATGGCCGGGGCCTTTGTACTTCAGTCTGCCTGGCGATATTTTCCCGCCGGTACCGTTCACCTGGCAGTCGTTGACCCCGGCGTCGGCTCCCACCGTCGGGCGGTGGCCGCCGCCTGCCGGGAACACTTTTTTGTCGGCCCCGACAATGGCTTATTTTCTTTGGTTTTTGCCGAACAACCGCCCTGGACCGCGGTCAGCCTGGAGAATCCCCAATACTTTTTACCCGATGTCTCAGCCACCTTTCACGGCCGGGACATCTTCGCCCCGGTGGCGGCGCACCTGTCCCTGGGGGTGCCTTTGACATCTTTGGGCCCGGCGCTTGCCGACCCTGTAAGGTTGGCTTTCCCCTCTCCCGAGTTTCGGGAAGAAATGGTGGAGGGGCAGATCATCTATTGCGACTATTTTGGCAATCTCATCAGCAATATCCCATTTCAGGCGCTGCAATCCTGGCTCCGGGGACGGTTCGCCAGTCTGCGTCTCAATAGCCACCTCATACCCCATCTGGGCCAAACCTATCATGATGCTCCCCTCGGAACCCTGGTAGCCCTGGGCGGCAGCCACGGTTACCTGGAAATAGCCTGCCGCCAGGGCAGCGCCGCCCGGATTCTGGACGCCTCCCCCGGCGCCCGGGTGCAGGTCTGCCTGACTCCCTCCATCGAAAGGTGATCTAATGCCCCGTGATATCCCCGTCGGCAACGGCAAACTCCTCCTGGCCTTTGATCAGCACTACAATCTGCGGGACCTCTACTTCCCCCACGTCGGTCAGGAAAACCACATCGGTGGCGAATTCTCCCGCTTCGGGGTCTGGGTGGACGGCCGCTTTTCCTGGGTCGGCCCGGAATGGAAGATCGAACGCTTATACGAAACTGACACCCTGGTGACCCAGGTAAGTCTCTACCACCCTGGCCTCCAGATCCTGCTCCGCTGCCGGGACGCCGTCGATTTCCATGAAAACATGTATCTCAAGGAAATTACCATCGAAAATCTCCTGCCCTCCGAGCGACTGGTCAAGCTCTTCTTGCACCTGGATTTCAGTATTTCCGGCAATGAAGTGGGCGACACCGCCGCCTTTGATCCGGAGACCGGCGGCATCGTGCACTACAAGGGGCCCCGGTATTTTCTGGCCAACGGCCTGGTAGCGGGTTCCGGGGGAGTTTCCCAGTATGCTGTGGGCCAAAAAGGCACTGATGGCAAAGAAGGCACTTTCCGGGATGCCGAAGACGGTTACCTCTCCGGCAATCCCATCGCCCAGGGTTCGGTGGATTCCGTCATCGGTCTCACCCTCACCGTTTCCGGCCTCTCTTCCGGCCAGGCCGCTTTCTGGCTGGCCGCCGGCCAGACCTGGAATGAAGTCAGACGTTTGGATAATTTGGTGAGATACAAACAGCCCCAGTACCTGATCCAGCGCACTGCGGATTACTGGCGGCTCTGGGTGCGCAAAGAAACCCCGCCGCTGCATCTGGTGCCCGACAATTTGGCCGACTTATACCGCCGCAGCCTCCTGATCCTGGCTACCCAGATCGATTGGCAGGGGGGGATCCTGGCCGCCACCGATTCCGACGTCATCCAGTTTAATCGCGACACCTACGCCTACATCTGGCCCCGGGACGGCGCCCTGGCGGCCCATGCCCTGGATCTCACCGGCTACCCCATTTACGCCAAACAGTTCTTCGAGTTCATCGCCGAACGCATCGACTCCGCCGGGTACCTGTTGCACAAGTACAATCCCGACGGCACCCTGGCCTCCTCCTGGCACCCCTGGTACCATGACGGCCAGAACCAGCTCCCCATCCAGGAAGATTCCACAGCCCTGGTAATCTGGGCCCTGTGGCACCACTTTGTCCTTTACCGGGACATTGAATTCATCAAGCTCTTTTATCGGCCCCTGGTGAAAAGGGCCGCGGATTTCATGAGCCAGTACCGCGATCCTCAAACCGGTCTGCCAGCCCCCTCCTACGACCTCTGGGAAGAGCGCCGGGGCATCTCCGCCTTCACCGTCGGCGCCGTCTTTGGGGGCCTTACCGCGGCTTCCCTGTTCTGCACGGTGTTCGGGGAGGAGGAGCGGGCCCGACGATATCGCTCGGTTGCGGCCGAAATCCGGGACGCGGCCTCCGCCCATCTCTGGCGCCCGGAACTCAATCGCTTTAGCCGCCTCCTCCACCATGCTCCGGATGGCACCCTGGTTATCGACCCGGTCTGCGACGCCAGCCTCTGGGGGTTATTTGCCTTCGGACTCTATTCCCCCGACGACCCGCGGCTCGCCGCTACCATGCAAGCCCTCCAGGAAAAGCTGTGGGTCGGCGGCAACTCCGGCGGTTTGGCCCGCTACGAAGACGACAGCTACCACCGGGCTATTCCTGAAACCTCCGGCAACCCCTGGATCATCTGCACTCTCTGGTTGGCCGAATATCTCATTCAGAAAGACAGCTCCGATGACGACTTGCACCAAGCTTTAGAGATTCTGGAACTCACTGCCCAACGCGCCCTGCCCTCGGGAGTGTTGCCGGAGCAATTTCATCCTCACACCGGGGAACCCTTATCGGTTTCGCCCCTTACCTGGAGCCATGCCGCGTTTCTCACCACCATGCACTCATTATTGCGACGGCTGGCCAAACAAAAGGCCTGCCCCGCCTGCGGCGCTTCCCCGGTATACTACCTGCGCCGGGACGATTGGATCGACCGGCTCTACTCCGCCACCTGCAGCTCCATCCACGGCATCTGCAAGCTTTGATTGTGCTCTTGGGAGCCTGAAAAAAATATCTTCTTGACATAGTTCAACGAACACATTGTAGTCATTGCCAAAAATATGGTCTTATATCGTTTCCGGTTTTCAGTTTTCAGTGTTCGGTTAGCAATTTTTTCCCGCTCGATATCTCTCAGATATTGCTCATATATTTCATCAGCATGGCAGGATTATCCCGGTAATTTCCCACTTTTTTCCCACTTCACGAAGAGACAGTTTTCAGTCTGCGGTTTTTAGTCTCTGGTTGGAAGATTTGTGGTTGGGCCAGGCTTGGGTTAACCCTCTGGAGCAGGTCCGGGCTTGGGTCAGTCGAGTCGTCGGTCTGATTAGGAGTTTCGAGTTGCGAGTGTTGAGTTTCGAGGGGAGAACTTTGAGCCGGTTCCGGGATCAGTTCGGAGTCGGGGTCCGGGCAGGGGGCAAAGAGATTCACGGCCAGGGTCTGGCGGGTGGCGGACAAGGCCTGGAAGCCGTTGGGGAGGAGGCTGTCCTGCAGATCCCACTGGGGGGAGGCCATAAGACAATACAGCATTTCCTGATCCAGCTGCACATCCATTTTATGCATGAGGCTAATAATGCGGGTGACTTCCCGGGTGGCCTGGAGGAGCAATTTGAAGTCTCCGCCGGCGCTGGCGGCCCGGGCGGTGTGCAGGGCCAGTTCCAGGACGATATTGAGTTTGCAGAGCAAGCCCTGGCGCAGGCTGTCCTGGAACCGGTTTTGGGCCTGCGCCATTTTTTGCCTTAGGTGCTCCCGGTGGCGGTGCAGGGCGGAGGTGCTGAAGCCGTACTTTTGGCTGAGGGAAGTCAGGGTGGCGCCGGTGAGGAGGGCGCGGTCGATGTCTTTGATTTGATTGTGTTTACAGACGGTGCATTTCATTTTAAATTCCTTTGGAATTAGGGACCAGAGGTCGGTTAAAGCTAATGACCGGGAGCCAGTTGTTGGTTTCTGGTTTGCGGTTCGGTTTTAAGTTCAAAATTCAAAGTTTAAAAACTACAAGCTAAAAGCAGTTATCTATCAAGTGCTTATAGCAGAACGGGAGGAAATTAGACAGAACAGGTGAGGCAGATGTCACTAAAACAGGGAATTGGGGTGAGGGATGAGAGAAAAAAGGATCGGCAGGGGCGAAAGCGGAAAGGGATAGGGAAAAAATTATTAGGGTGAAACACATTATTTTGAAGAAATTTGGTTACTTGTTGGCGATTTAAGATAGTATTTGGATTGATACCGGAGAATCAGAGGTTTAGAATCCTTCAATTTTGGTGGGAAAGGGAAAACCTTATGACCAACCGCTGGCCGGAGGGCCACTGGTTCATTGAATTCGCCAGTCCTGATGATCTGGCGGCTTTTCGCCTCACCAGAATCCTGGCCCGGGGGCGGACGCGTTTTCAGGATTATCAGATCATGGAAAACCCCGTCATGGGGAAGGCCCTGATCCTGGACGGGGTGCTCCAATCGGCCCAAGGCGACGAGGTCATTTACCACGAAGCCCTGGTGCAGCCGGCCATGTTCGCCCACCCCCAACCCCGACAGGTGGCTGTCCTGGGTGGCGGGGAAGGCGCCACCATTCGGGAGGTGTTGCGCCACTCCTCAGTCCAGTTGGTCTCTATGATCGATTTGGATGAAGAGCTGGTGTCCCTCTGCCGGGAACTCCTCCCAGACTTTGCCGCCGGCGCCTGGGAGGACCCCCGGCTGCGGCTTTTCTTTGAGGATGCCCGGGGCTGGCTGGCGGCACAACCGGACCGGAGCCTGGACGTCATTATTATGGATATCACCGATCCCCTGGAAGGGGGGCCGGCCTTTTTTCTTTTTACCCGGGAAATGTTCCGGCTGGCCCAGGCCAAACTCCGGCCCGAGGGTCTGATGAGCATCCAGGCCGGCTCTGCCGGGCAGGCTATCCGGCTGCTGCCGCACCTCAACCGCACCCTGAAGGCGGTTTTTCCCCGGGTCGTGCCCTATACCGCTTTTATCCCGAGCTTCAACGACCTGTACGGCTTTATCCTGGCCGGGGGGGCCGACTGTCAGTGGCCCAGCCCCGAACACCTAGCCAGGACCCAGGCCGACCGGCACCTACCCCCCTTGCAATGGTTCCAGCCGGATTTTGCCCCGGCGGTGCCCCTGCTGCCCCCCTATTTGAGTCGCCTGCTGGCCAAACACGGCCAGATTCTCACCGACACCCGGCCTTTCCAGCAGGAGGGGATATTTCCCCTGGATCTTAGCCCTGGGGCGAGGACTGAGGACTGAGGACTGAGGACTGAGGACTGAGGACTGAGGACTGAGGACTGAGGACAGGGGAGAGGTAGAGGTAAGTCGGCTTCTTATTGAGACCGAAATATTCTTTTTAGACCCCAAGGATTTTCTCCCTTTTTCCTATTTTTCAGGGTTTGCAATCTTTAGAGGGGCTGTAGCCCTCCCGGTAGGCGTCCAGGGGGGTTTTAATCAGGCGGCGGTTGCCTGGAGATATGGATTTGGCCCCCGGGCAGGAGGGGCGGTGGAAGCGGAAACTTTTGATATTGCCGATGTAGTGAGTTTCCTGGGGTACCGGCAATTCCTGCCACCAACCCAGCCGTTGGTCAATGGCCTGCTGTTGGGCTTGGAGGAGCACGTCCCGATAACGCAGGTTAGGTGGTTTGAGTAAGACCCGGGCCAGTCCCCGGCGCACCAGTTCCGCGTTCAGCAGCCGTCCATCCGGCAGGAAGACGTAGGCCAGCAAACGATTGTACTGGTCGTAGCGCTCCAGGTCATATTCCAGACGCAGCTTAGCCCCCTGGACCAACATAGCATTGACCTGTTTGGCCTGTCGCGCCAGTTCCAGCTCCCCGGGGTCAATGCTGCTCAATTCCGGGGTATCGATACCCAGGTAGCGGACTTTCCGGCCATCGGCGAGGACGATGGTGTCGCCGTCGAGGACCCGGGCCGCGAACTCTTCCGAGGGCGGCCCGGTGGGGGGGGTGCATCCCAGCCACAGCGAGACGGCCAGGACTGCCAGAAAAACCGGCCAGAGCTTAAGCTGCCGGTGATTGTCCCATTTGCTGAAGCTTTTCTTTAAAATAGCGGATGGTTTCCTGTAAGCCAGTGGTGAGAGGCACTGTGGGTTGCCAGTTTAGCAGCCTTTTGGCCCGGCTGATGTCCGGGCAGCGTTGTTGGGGGTCGTCCTGGGGGAGTGGTTTGAAGACCAGCCTGGCAGGGCTGCCGGTAAGTTCCAGGGTCTTTTGGGCCAGCTCCAGAATAGTATACTCCTCCGGGTTGCCCAGATTCACCGGCCCCTCGAAGACCTCCCCGTTCATGAGTCTGACCAGCCCTGCCACCAGGTCCGAGATATAGCAAAAGGACCGGGTCTGCTGCCCTTGCCCATACACCGTAATGTCCTCTCCACTCAGGGCCTGGACGATAAAGTTGCTGATGACCCGGCCGTCGTGAATAGCCATGCGGGGTCCGTAGGTATTGAAGATTCGGGCGATGCGGACCTCTACCCCGTTCTGGCGGTGGTAGTCCATCATCAAGGTTTCCGCGGCCCGTTTACCCTCATCGTAACAACTGCGGATGCCGATGCAGTTGACGTTGCCCCAGTAGTCCTCGGTCTGCGGGTGCACCGCCGGGTCGCCGTAAACCTCTGAAGTGGAAGCTTGCAGGATGCGGGCTTTTACCCGTTTGGCCACCCCCAGCATATTCAGCGCCCCCATGACGTTGGTTTTGATGGTTTTCACCGGGTTATATTGATAATGCACCGGCGAGGCCGGGCAGGCCAGGTTATAGATCTGCTCCACCTCCACCATGATGGGATTGACCACATCGTGGCGGATGATCTCCAGCCGGGGCTGGTCTCGCAGATGCAGCAGGTTGTCTTTGGAACCGGTGAAATAATTGTCCAGGGACAGGACCTCATGTCCCTGGGCCAGCAGGTATTCCACTAGATGGGAGCCGATGAACCCGGCGCCCCCCGTTACCAAAATCCGCTTCATGCCTTGTCTCCTTCACAAAATCCGGCTTCGGTTCATTGTTTCCCAATATTTTTTAAAAGTCCAGCATTTTTCCCATTGACAGCAGTTTCTCTTTCCCGGAAGATGTAAGCATCGACGCTTTGGGATACCACGTCCCACTTTACCAATCGATGGAGCCAGGGGATGCCCAAGGTATTTTCGGCTCCCCCGCCGGCATTCAGACCTAACCGCCCCCGTAGCTCAGGTGGACAGAGCAACGGATTCCTAATCCGTGTGCCGCCCGTTCGAGTCGGGCCGGGGGCACCAATAATATCAAGGGGTTGGCGACATATTCTTGCCAGCCCCTTGGCCTTTTTTGACCAAAAGTTTCCCATCGGTTTTCAGGCGGGATTTGCAGCCAGGTTGTTCAGCAGGTTGACGGATTCCTGGAGGTGGCCGGGGGACAGGTGCGCATAACGCATGGTCATCTTGATATCGGAGTGTCCCAGAAGCTCCTGAACCGTCTTCAGGCCGGCGCCTCGCATGATTAGATGAGAGGCGAAGGCATGATTGTGAAACGATCTCTGCAGGCGATAGATTTCCACTGAGGATGAAAAGGATGACACCCTATTATGGTATACTAGTCAAGCATAAATTTCCGTATGCGTGTCTTTATAGAAAGTATGCCTACCGGCGATGACTCATGCCCGGCCCTCTTATTGATGGTTAAATTGCCCCGGCTTCCTGGAACCCAGTTCCTCAGAATTTCACTAAAGTAAATATCTTCTGTCATAAATTATACTTTTAAGTCAATAAAGTATAATTTGTCAATCTTAAATTATAGCCTCTATAATTTCCGGGGCGAAGTACGTCTTTCCGTAAGAGGATTCTCCTGACTGCTTCAGGATCTCCACCTGTACCAGTTTTTCAACGTTTGCCTTGGCGCTACGGTAGGTTATTCCCAACAAATGCTGGACCTGGGGAATGGTCAACACGGGTGAGGCAAACAGGCTGTCGATCAAACGCAGTAGCAAAGCCGACCCCCGGACCTTTACCAATCGCTCCCGCCATTCTCTTTGCAGATCCTGCAGGCGTTTCGCCCTGGCGCCAGCATCCCGGGCCTGTTCCGCCACCCCCTCAAGAAAAAATGCCACCCATTCCTGCCAGGCCCCTTTTTCGCTCACCCCCCGCAGCAGGTTGTAATATGCCTGCCGGTGCTGTTCGAAGAAAGCGCTGAGGTAAAGGAGCGGCAAGGGCAGCAGGTCCCAGGTCACCAGTAGGAGTGTGACCAGGAGTCGGCCGATGCGGCCGTTGCCGTCCAGGAAGGGATGGATGGTTTCAAACTGGTAGTGGATGAAGGCCAGGCGCACCAAGGGGGGATAGATGTTGGCGGCATGGAGATATTTTTCGAAGACATCCAGGGCCTCGTGCATTTCGGGCACGGG
This sequence comes from uncultured delta proteobacterium, assembly GCA_963705135.1. Classification (GTDB taxonomy): domain Bacteria; phylum Desulfobacterota; class Desulfobaccia; order Desulfobaccales; family Desulfobaccaceae; genus Desulfobacca. The sequence continues at coordinate 77,464 of CAVPJB010000014.1, read as the reverse complement.
TGGGGGGACAAACTCTGCCTCGTTCAGGGTGCAGCCGGGCCGCCCGATCCAGTTCTGGCTCCGCCGAAACTCCCCAGGAGTGGCCCGGTCGCCCCGCACCCCTTCCATCAAGATGCCGTGCAACTCCCGGATGAGCCGCAGGCTCACCGGCAGGGTCTTGAGCCGCTCCAGCCCATATTCCATGGCCCGGACGTAATTGGTCACTTCCTTGACGTCGGACTCGGGCGGAACCGTCTTCAACCCGGCAAAGAGGGGCAACTGCCCCGCCTCATACGCGTAGAGATCGGTGAGGTCTGTCTGGGTGCCCTCAATGCGGGATGACAGCACCGCCTCCCGGCGGATGAAGGGATGACAAAAATGGTTTTTGCGGAGATCTAAGTTGTTATTTGCCCCTCACCTTAAATAACCCTCTCCCAGAGGGTGGCGAGGGGAAAGAGGTGGCCAAGCAGGAGCTTGGCAGTTAATGGCGTTCCCAAGCGGGAGCTTGGAAACGAGAAGGAAAACCTGCCACCCGTAAGCGAAACTCCCGATTGGACGTCTGGCCATTTGGGGCTTGACTCTTAATATTATTTTATTGCGGGTATGCACTTCACTCTCGTATATACTATATGTTGTGTTTTACTCCGCCAATGATTTTGCTACCTGTAACTGGTTAATGGATACAGCTTGTTGAACAAGGCGGTAAAAGAGTTTTCCTCGGGACCGGGAGGTTCTGCGATTAAATCTGAAGGTAAATTCATCCAAATAGTAATCAAGATGCGATGTTTGCACAGCCCCTTGGTGAGTTCCCAGGAGCCACCGTTTCAGCAAAGAGATAACTCGGTTAGCAAGCGGCAGAAGGTTCTCGCCTATAGACGCATCTTGGCGGATCACATCATGAGCATATCCGAGCCGATCCAATCCGCGGTATCCGGCGAAGTCATCGGTCCGAACTATACTGCCCGGCACCACCATTCCTTGGACTGCTTCACCCAAGCTCTTTGCAGAAGCATCCGGTATGCGGCGAAGACGAATGCGTCCAATCCGGTTCCCGTCCTCTTGGGCCCGACCAGCACCAAAACCTTTCCAGTGGCCCCGCGACCACGCTTACCCGGTTTACCGCCGCCAATATAGGTTTCATCAACTTCCACGGACCAGCAAGGTTATCCCGGCCAGGGCGGACCATGGCGCAACGCAACTTATGCAACCAGGTCCAAGAGGTACGATAGCTCCCAAGCCCCAAAACACGTTGAAGGCCCAATGCACTGATCCCAGGCTTTTGATTGGTTATGTACCACATCGCTTGAAACCAAAGTTTCAGAGGTTTCCTGGTATCTTGAAAAATGGTCCCTGCAGTTATGGAGGTCTGAAGATCACAAGAAGCGCATCGATACAAACCACGGTTCATGACCCAAAATCTTTCAAAACCACACCGTGGACATCGAAAACCTTCAGGCCATCTCAGTCGAGACAAATAATCGATACAGGATTGTTCCGAGGCAAATTTTTCTTCAAATTCCTGCACAGTTCCGGGATATTCCTCCATAAGAGGGAATACTACATATAGTGGCAACGGTAGTCAAGTGCATAGCCCAATTATTTTAAATAGTATATTAAATACCAGAAAATACCAACCTACACGGACGTGGGGCGGAAAGCCACGGGTCTTGAGGATGGGAAAACAAGATAGCCGAGTTGCCTGGGATGGGGCATTTCGGCTTTTTTTTATCACGAGGATGCATTTTATTAATTTAATTGGCAAAATGTTATTTTTACGGAGGGCTTAAAAATGAAAAATATCTCTGTGAAAAGTTTATTGTTCATAATGATAGGCTTGTTCGTGGTGCTGGCCGGTATACCTTCAGCAGAGGCGGCATCGGTGGGCGCACGAATAACTGCTGACAACTTCTATGTAATCTATACCGGAGAGGTAACCGGTTATAACCTGGCATGGAAAGCAGAAGAGCGTCCACCGGCCTGGTGGCCATCCCAGGAATACTGGAATTTTAGTATAAACCCAAGTGATTATATTTATGTTGTGGCCTGGGACGGTTTAATTCAACCTACCTTTGATCCTTCTAATCCGCAATTTTTGCTGGCGCAATTTAATATCGATAATTTACATTATGTTGAAACCAATAAGGCGGCCTGGCAATGTTATATTTCTGGTAATCCGAATCCAGGATATTTAGGTGCGGGACCGGAACCATACATTTTTGGATATCCACCGGACATAACTACCTTAAAGAATGAAATTCTCTATACCACCGAAAATAATCTTTGGACTTTGCCGCAAGAGGCGCGCCCGAGTTCCTCGGTAAATTGGTGGGGTGAAAGGAATGAAATATCTCCAACCGCCGAATGTATCTGGGCCGATTCTTTAAACAGTCCCACACCAAGCGATGACCACTATGTCATTTTCAGAACTATCCAACCGGTTGACATGTTTCCTAAACCACCTGAAGCACCTGTGGAACCACCCATAGTAACACCGTTGCCACCAAGTTGGCTTTTTTGGGTTACTGGTGTGGGTCTGTTGGGATGGTACAGAAGATTTCTGAATTAAATGAACATTGCTTGTGCAGTTAGAGATTCCGGAGCCAGCTTTCTTTCCTATCCTGTGCGGGTAGTATCCGTTGCAGGTTCGGGTTTATCATAAACCATTTTTTTACGGCTTCATTGCCCCAGAAACTCCCCGGCCGCGGCCCGGTCGGCGAGCACCAGGGCCTGGTCCCGGCGGATCCGCCCGGCCGGAATGGACTCATCGCCATCCATGAGGCGCGCCAGCATAGCGGCCTTCTCTTTCCCGGTCACCAGCCAGAGATGGCGGCGGGCCCGGTTGAGGATGGGATAGGTCAAGGTCATCCGGCGCCACCCCTGGTAGATCCCGGTCACTGCCACGTCCGTGTCGGTCACATCCAGGACCGGATCTCCGGGCACCAGGGAGGCGGTATGGCCATCAAGGCCCAGACCCAGATGGACCAGGTCGAGCACCGGCGGCGAGCCGGCGATCTCCTGGAGGGTCCGGGCGTAGATGGTTGCGGCCATGGTCAGGTCTACTTCCTCCACCGGCATGGCATAGATCTGGTCCGGGGGCAACGGGGCCGACGCCAGCAGACTTTCCCGTATTTGGGTGAGGTTGCGGTCCGGGTGCCCCGCTGGGGCCAGGCGATCGTCCACCTGCACCACATGGACGCCTTCCCAGGGAACCTCCAGACCTGTCAGAGCGCGCAGCATCTGCCAGGGGGTACGGCCGCCGCTGACGGCCAGGATGAAACGACCGCGGGCCTCGACTGCCGCCCTGGCTGCCCCGGCGATATAGGCCGCCGCCTCCCGGGCCACCGCCTCGGCACCAGGCAGCACTTTAATTTTCATGAGGACACCGCCACTTCAGACTCAAGGTAGCCGCCTCGTACCGTTTTCAGTTTTCGGTTTCCAGTTTCCGGTTAAAATATTTCGTATCATAGAATAGTATAGGCATTAGTTGGTTGCGTGCCAAATTGAACTGGGTATTATTTGGGTGGCTTCTCGACATGTCCCCCGAACTCTTAGCGCAGCGCGGACAGGAGCTTATCCGCAAAGTCTGATTCGCCCCGGGAGCTGAAGCGTTGGTAGAGAGCCATGGTGAGAACCGGCGCCGGTACGGCCGCATCGATGGCAGCCTTGATGGTCCAGCGCCCTTCGCCCGAGTCCGAAACCCGGCCGGCGAACTCCGCAAGTTCCGGGTCCTGGAGCAGGGCAGTGGCTATCAGGTCCAGCAGCCAGGAAGATATGACGCTGCCGCGGCGCCAGACTTCGGCGATATCCCGGAGGTTGAAGTCGTATTGGTACTGTTCGGGATGGCGGAGCGGTGTGGTTTCAGCATCCACGCTCTGTTCCTGCTTACCCACATTAGCATGACGAAGAATATTAAATCCCTCGGCATAGGCCGCCATAAGGCCGTATTCGATGCCGTTGTGCACCATTTTGACAAAATGGCCGGCCCCGTTCGGCCCGCAATGGAGGTAGCCGTGTTCTGCGGTGCCGCCGACCTTGTCCCGGCCCGGTATCCGGGGCGCCCGCTCCGCGCCCGGCGCCAGCGCCACCAAGATGGGATCAAGGTGCTTCACCACCGCCGCCTCGCCGCCGATCATCAGGCAATACCCCCGTGCCAGTCCCCAGACGCCGCCGCTGGTGCCACAATCAACGTAATGAATTCCCTGGACCTTGAGTTCCTGGGCTCGCCGGATATCATCGACATAATAAGAATTTCCCCCGTCGATAAGGATATCTCCCATTTGCAGACGCCCGGCCAAATCACTCAAGGTGTGATCGACCACCGCCGCCGGTACCATCAGCCAGACCACCCGGGGCGGCCTTAGTTTAGCCACCAGTTCGTTGAGGGAGGAGGCGGCAAAGGCGCCGGTCTCCTGGGCAAAGGTTTCCCGCGTTTTCGCGGTGGCGGCATACACGATGACCTCATGTCCGGCGCCCAGCAACCGGCGCACCATGTTGCCCCCCATCCTGCCAAGACCAATCATCCCGAGTTGCATTGGTGACTCCTTTGCTGCAGAAATTGTAAAAAATAGTGGTCAGTGGTTAGTGGTTGCATTCGTTCATCCGGCCCACCACGGCAGCCGACTCCAGGCTTTTTTCATTTCTGCCCGCAATTTTTGATAATCCGGCTCAAATTCTGCTAAGAGCTGATAAAATCTCTTGGAATGGTTGAGATGAACGGTGTGGCAGAGTTCATGCAGAATAAGGTAACGTACTACCGAGGGCCGGAGAAACAGGAGATTGTAATTCAGGCTGATGGTTCCCCGGCTGGAACAACTGCCCCAACGGCTTTTCTGGCCACGAATCTGCACCTGTTGGTAGCTGAGCCTTGTCTCAAAACTCAGGTTCTTTAGCCAGGGGATTAAATGAACCCGGCCCTGGTGTTGGAGCCAGCGTTTCAGGAGATACTGGCAGTCTGCAAGAGCAGTAATATCGCCGCTGATTCTGAGATGAGAATCGTTAACGTGGACTAATTCAAGAGAATGGCTTTTGACTGGCGCATACTCTACGGTAAAACCCTGGCTGATGGCCTCACAATAGATTGCCGCCGGCAATTCCCGAGGCTGTTCTGCAAAAAATTCTACCTGCTGGATTTTGCGAAAGGCTCGCTCAATCCAGTCTGTCTTTTCCCTGACAATCTGCGGGATATTTTTTCTGCTGAAGCCCAAGGGGATAACGACTTCAAGTCCATTACGGGCCGATATCTTCAGGATGACCCTTTTGGCCTTGGAGCTTTCCCGGACGGCAAAAGGTGGGAGGTTTTTCATGACCGCGCCTGCTGCGCCGCTCAGTAAGGTTTGGAGGAGAGAGTTTTGGGGATGAGGCAGGGGCCTTAATCCGCCTGCCTCAACTTAATAAACTTTGAACTTCGAACTTTGACAGCCCAACCGTCAATCAGGCGCTCTCAGGTACGACGTTGATTTTGACGATGGCCTTGACTTCCGTGTGCAGCTTGACCACTGCTTCGTGGGCGCCCAGGGTCTTGATGGGTTCGGGCATGTCGATCTTTTTCCGGTCGATGTCCAGTCCCCGTTTGGCCAGGGCTTCGGCGATATGGACATTGGTAACAGAGCCGTAGAGGCGGTCAGACTCTCCCACCCGTTGGGAAATGGTGAGGGTGATTTCTTCCAGGCGGCCGGCCAGGGCCTGGGCCGCATCCTTTTCCTTGGCATGCTGTTGCATGAGGCGAGAACGCTGCTGTTCAAAACGGGCGATGTTGCCTTTGGTGGCTTCCAGGGCTTTGCCTTGGGGAATGAGATAGTTGCGGCCGTAGCCGGTCGCGACTTCAACCACAGAACCTATAGTGCCCAAACTGGGATTCTCTTCAATTAAAATAACTTTCACGGCATAATACCTCGTCGTCATAAAATGCCCGGCTTTCAACAGATTGAAAGCCTTCAGGGCTTAAATCTCAGGGGGAGGCTGATGAAGGCGGCGAAAATCGAACCACAAATCGGTCAATCCCATAAGGATCACCATAAGGATGGCCGGCTTTACCAGCACCAAGAGCATATAGGCGGTCCAGCGAAAAAACCGGGGGACCTGAAAACGCCTAAAACTGAAGGCCACGATGGCCAGCCCCTGGAAAAAGTAGAACAGACCGCACAGCAGAAGCACATTTACGCCGGTCATTTGCCAAGCCTGGTACGGCACCAGCAACAGGAAGCCGGCGCCGATGAGCACGAAGACCAGCCAACCCGGGGCTTCCCAACAAGCCAGCGGCAGCTTAGGGTCCTCCCAACCGTGCTGTCCCCCCAGCTTCCGGCTGAGGATGTAGTTGAGCAGGACTACCACCGTATTGTTGATCAGAAGCAAAGCCGGGGTTATCTGCGCGATCAAGGTGCTGACCTCGGCTAAGTTCAAGACCGGACAGCGGAATTTCCTGTTCCAGAATCTGTTCTTTCTCAACCAGTTGCATTAAAAAGCGGTCCAAACTTCCTGCTACCGTTTGCTGCAGGTATGCCAAGGGCGTCAGCCCCTGCTGCCACGCCTGGACCAGAAAAACGCTGGCCTGGATTAAAGCCGCCAGAACGACTGCGCCTCCCACGATAACTTCCAGGCGGATATTGGCGGGAAGCCAGGAACGACAGGACAAAGGCGATGAGCGCCATGTGCAGGAAAGGGAGCACTTCCGCTTTGATGCCGAAAAAATGCTCCACATAATACATAACGCCGACCCCAGCTCCCACCAGCAGCAAGCCGGCAATCCAGCCCGCCCGCCGTATGACCAATATGGTCGGCAGGGGCATTAAGGCCCCGATCATGAGGCCGGCAAAGGGTACCTGGATAGAGGCGTAATACAACAGCAGGAGCGATAAGAGACCGTTAATGATAATAATCGGGAACTGTTTGGCCTCCAAATTCCTTCGCCTCCAGCCCGCTGTGGCCTAACCTTACCCCTGGATCATACTGGCGGCGTACGGCATCAGGGCCAGATGCCGGGCCCGCTTGATGGCAGTGGTGATTTTGCGTTGATGGCGGGCACAGTTGCCGGAAATCCGGCGAGGAATGATTTTGCCCCGCTCGGTGATGAAATGCCGCAAGGTATTCACGTCCTTGTGGTCGATGACAAGTTTGTTGTCGACGCAGAAACGGCAGACTTTCCGGCGGTGAAAAATGGGGCGGCGCTTTCTTTTCGGGATGATGGCCATGGGTTATTCCTCCGGGGTCTCGGGTTCCACCGCGGCGGCTGGCTCCTCGGCCGGCGCCTGGGGTTCAGCCACAGGTTGGGGACTTGCTTCTTCTACTTCTCTTTCGGGTGAAGCCGCGGGTTCCACCGGTGGTTTGGCCTTGGCGGCGATCTCCGTCTGCAAGGCTTCCACGTTGACGTTTTCTCCGGTTCTAACCGACAGGAAGCGAATGATGCGGTCGTCAATCTTAAGATTTCGTTCCAGCTCCGCCAGCCCTGCCGGCATGCCGGCATAATCTGCCAGGACATAGTATCCCTGGCTGAATTTTTCGATTTTGTAGGCCAAGCGGCGCCGACCCCAATCTTCCAACTTTAACTGGACGCCGTTTTGGGAACTGATAATCCCGGTGAACTTGGTGACGACATTTTGAATCTCATCGTCCCCCAAATCAGGGTTGATTACGAAAATAGTTTCGTAGCGATTCATCTGCCCTCCTTATGGATTATTAAGCCCCGGATTGCAGCCCGGAGCAAGGAGCAAAAGATAATATTTAATCAATAAACTTGATTATGTCAAGCTTTAGTCGCCCCGCCAGCCCAACTGCCCCAAAAAAACGAACGATGTCTCGGCCAGATGGGGTAAGGTCTGCCTTTGGAGACGATAAACCCATGGAAGAGATTACCAGTATTTAAACTCTTTGGGAATAGACCCCGGTGTTTGGCCCTCTTCCCTTTTTCCCTGATCTTAAAGTCACTTGGCGGCGTTGCCGCTCTCTGGCTGCACGGTTTTCAGAAAGCTGTCCAAAATCCCGTTGATAAAGGCCCCGGAATTTTCGGCGCTGAAGCGCTTGCCCAATTCCACCGCTTCGTTAACCGCCACTTTAGGCGGCACTTCCGGGCAGTGCAGCAATTCAAAAAGAGCCAGCCGCAGAATCGAACGATCAATATAGGCCATGCGTTCCAGTCGCCAGTGTTCCGAAAAACGGGAAATGTAGGCATCAAGTTCTTCCAGGTGGGCTCTAACCCCGCTAACCAGGCGGTAAAAATAAGGAGATGCCTTGTCTTCGGGGTGAAAATGTTCCCAGAAGAGGGAGGCCGCCGCTTCCCCATTCTGTCCGCCAACCTCAATTTGATACAGGCATTGCAAGGCCCACTCCCGGGCCAGGCTTTTTAAAGGTCGGGACACGAGGCCTTAAGCTCCGATCTGGCGCAAGAGGTGAACCATTTCCACCGCCGCCTCGGCGGCGGCGAACCCCTTATTGCCGGCCTTGCTGCCAGCCCGCTCGATGGCCTGCTCCAGGGTGTCCGTGGTAATGACGCCAAAGAGCACCGGCACACCGGTCTCAGAGATACCGAGGCAATACCTTTGCTGACTTCCGCCGCCACGTAGTCGAAATGAGGGGTAGACCCCCGGATAACTGCCCCCAGGCAGATGACGGCATCGAATTTTTTCGATTCGGCCACCCGCTTGGCTACCAGCGGTATTTCAAAAGCGCCCGGAACCTTATAAATGGTGAGGTCTTCTTCTCTGGCACCCCGTCGCCGCAGGCTGTCCACCGCACCTCCCACCAGCCGCTCCGAGAAAATGTCGTTAAAACGACTGACTACGAGGGCGAATTTCATCCCTTCAGCCAAGAGGTTGCCTTCTATGGTTTTGATCATTCCCATATCCTTCCTGGGGCACAGCCATCGGAGACTGAACCCTGGTTACTCTCATCCGTTTACTGAATGTTACTAACAACAGTTAAAAACAGCTCGACCGGCGTGCCCGGCCGTAAGCCCCTCAGACCATTTCCAGCATATGGCCCAATTTCAAGCATTTGGTTTTCAGATACTTCAGGTTTTCCCGGTTGGGGGGGACTTCCAGGGATATCCGCTCCACCACCTTGAGGCCATAGCCTTCCAGGCCGATGATTTTTTTGGGGTTGTTGGTCATGAGGCGCATTTTCCTCACGCCCAGATCCCGCAGGATTTGGGCGCCGATGCCGTAGTCCCGCAAGTCGGCTTTGAATCCCAGGGCCTCGTTGGCTTCCACCGTATCAGCGCCCTGATCCTGGAGTTCATAAGCCCGGAGTTTGTTAACCAGACCGATGCCCCGGCCCTCCTGGCGCATGTACAGGATGACGCCGGACCCGGCCGCCTCCACCTGCTGCATGGCGGAGACGAGCTGGTCGCCGCAGTCGCACCGCAGGGAGCCCAGGACGTCTCCGGTAAGGCACTCGGAATGAACGCGGACCAGGATGGGAACCTCCGGATTGATGTCGCCCTTTATCAGGGCCAGGTGCTGCTCGGGATCGACGTCGTTTTCATAAGCGATGACCGTGAATTCACCATAGTAAGTAGGCATCTTAGCCACGGCCCGCCGCCTGACGAAAGATTCGTGGCGTAGACGGTAAGCCACCAGATCGGCGATGGTGGCAATTTTGAGGTTGTGTTCGGCAGCAAAGATTTCCAGGTCCGGCATCCTGGCCATGGACCCGTCGTCATTCATGATTTCGCAGATAACGGCCGCCGGCCGCAAACCTGCCAGCCGGGCCAGGTCCACGGAGCCTTCGGTCTGCCCGGTTCGCACCAGGACCCCACCTTTACGGGACCGTAGAGGAAAGATGTGTCCGGGACTGACGATGTCTTCCGGTCTGGCCTTTTCAGACACCGCAGTAAGAATAGTAGCAGCCCGGTCTGCGGCGGAGATGCCGGTGGTAACCCCTTTTTTGGCCTCGATGGACACCGTGAAGGCGGTTTTGAAAGGGGAGGTGTTCTGGCTGACCATCATGGGAATCTTTAATTGTTCGATTATGTCAGGATTTAAAGCCAGGCAGATGAGACCCCGACCATAGCGGGCCATGAAATTGATGGCTTCCGGGGAAGCTTTTTCCGCCGCCATGGTGAGGTCGCCCTCATTTTCCCGGTCTTCATCATCCACCAGGATGATCATTTTGCCTTGTTTGATATCGTCGATGACATCCTCGATCGGTGAGATCGGCATTACTCATACCTCTAATGTTATATTTTATTATTACGTTGCCTTACCCTGGAGGAGAAACCGGAAACGGCCTTTTGAAGCAGGGCAAATCTGGCAAGGTCCGATTTTTTAAAAGAAGCCAGGAGAATGCGGTTTTACCATCTGAACGCTGTGGTGTTTCCGGAGACCATGATTAAAGCTGCCAGGGCCGCGACCACAGACTTCCAGCCCTTTATAAAAAGCCATGGCGGGCCAGCAGTTCATCGGTGATGCCGCCGCTCGCCGACCCGTTTTGGCGTTGCAGCAGCTTTTCCACATATTTGCCGATGATGTCTGTTTCAACGTTGAGCCGGTCGCCCACGCGCAGGTCTTCAAGGGTGGAGTGACGAGAGGTAAACGGAATGATGTTGACGCTAACCTCGTCCCCGGTGCAGGAATTAACCGTGAGACTGATCCCGTCTAGGGCAATGGAGCCTTTTTCGATGACGTAGCGGCTCCAGTAGTCCGGCAGGCGCACCATAAGCTGCATATGTCGGGGCCCCACACCTTTTTTCACCAGCAAACCGACACAGTCAATGTGCCCGCTGACGATATGGCCACCCAACCGGTCACCCAAACGTAAGGCCCGCTCCAGGTTAACCCGGGAGCCCATTCGCTTGGACGACAAGTTGGTCCGGCGCAAGGTCTCCGCCGAAACTTCCACGGTAAAAGTGCGGGCCGTCAATTCAACTACCGTCAGACACGGGCCGCTGACCGCAATGGATTCCCCCAGGTTGACCTCGGCCAGGTCAAAGGGCGCCGTAGCGCTCAGACGCAAGCCGTCGGCGGTGGGCGTCAAAGCAGTGATCTCTCCAGTTCCTTCCGCCAATCCGGTGAACATTTTGGGGTCGCCTAGCCTTCCAGGCTTGCAAGGTATAATTATTAAAAATATCAAGGGTAAATATAACCCTTACAAATGCAAAATACAAGATGTGCCTCGCAAAGGGCAAGAACACTTTTCTCCGGGTTATTTCTCTCTCAAGGAAAACTTGACCCCTGTTAGAGTTTTCTATAAGTTAACCTGGAGGTGGATTATGGGCAGCGCCATATTTGCCGTTTTTTTGTCGGCTTTTATTTTTCCTGGCTTAGGTCAGGTCTACAAAGGGGAGGCGCGAAAAGGCGTTTTTTTAATCCTCTCGGCTTCTCTGTTGCTGGCTGTTTTGGTGTTGGGAGTCGTCATCCTGTATAGCTATGCCTATGCCGACATTGCATCCCAATCGGCCTCCCCGGAGGCCATTGATCCGGCCCAACTGCAGCAACTCCTGGTGAACGTTATCACCCGCCCCTTCATCCTTTTCATTTTCGGACTATTGCTGGCGACCTGGGTCTACGGTGTCTTCGATGCCGGGAGGAAGATGACCGTAAAGCAGGCGGAGGAGGTCTGAATCATGGGCTTTAATGAAATATTCTGGATATTCATCACGATCATGGCGTTGCAGCCGGTGCTGAGACAGAAATTTCTCAACCTCGGCCCGGCAGCGGTTGATCGCCCGCCTGGAGAAAATACGCCAATCCCGGGTCATCCTCCTGGTGCATCGCCAGGAAACCATGAGTTTTTTAGGTATCCCCATTTTCCGTTACATTGATGTCAATGACTCGGAGCAGGTGCTTCGGGCCATTCATCTCACCGATCCCGAAGTTCCTTTGGACATCATTCTGCACACTCCCGGGGGATTGGTTCTGGCCTCCATGCAAATCGCCCGGGCCATCCATCGTCACCCGGGAAAATCAACCGTCTTAGTCCCACACTACGCTATGTCCGGGGGAACCCTCATCGCCCTGGCCGCGGATGAAATCATTATGTGCGAGGACGCGGTTCTGGGTCCGGTTGACCCCCAATTGGGGCAGTTCCCGGCGGCCTCGCTGCTGCGCGCCGTGGCCCGCAAGACGATCGACTCCGTTGACGACGAGACCCTGGTCCTGGCGGACCAGGCGGAAAAGGCCATTTTCCAAATCCGGGAAGGGGTACGGGAGTTCCTCTTGGACACCATGCCACCGGAAAAAGCCGATGAATTGGCCCGGCTGATGTCTGAAGGCACCTGGACTCACGATCATCCCATTTCCTTTGAGCTGGCCAGACATTTGGGGCTGCCGGTGACCAGCGACATGCCCAAGGAAGTCCTGGAGCTCATGGAACTCTTTCCCCAGCCCGTGCGGCAACAGCCGGCGGTGGAATATCTGCCGGTGCCCCGAAAATTTGACAAACCCCGCTGAGTTGCCATGTTCCCCGAGGAGTCAGTATGAAACAATATGTCCTGGATGAGATCGCCCGTCCGGATCTTCCCCGCATCAAAGAGTATCTGGACGAGAAAGCCCTGTCCTCCGGCCTCGACGGCATCTGGTGGGTGGAATTTGGCCGGGAACAGCTCAGTGAGGCTCAGTTGGCCCACCCGGACTGCCAGCCCCATTGTTTTGCGGTGGAATTGGGCCGGGATTTCGTCAAATTCGAGTTTCTCATCCGCAGCCGCCGGACCATGCGCTGTCCCTGCATCGGTTATGCTACCCGGCAGCAGCGGGACTGGATCATGGAATTTGCCGACCGTCTGGTGGCTGAGCTTGAACTGAGGACTTAAAGACTTGCGTAAGGATTGTTGGGTTACTCCTCTGATCGGACCGGTGCAATAATTCTGATATCGTCAGCAACCGCAGGCCCATTTTTTTCAAGACAGGTAAAAGCTGCCGCAGGGCTTCCACGGTCGGCCGGCGATCTGCCCGGTCAAATTCATCGTTATCATGCAAAACGATGATAGCCCCGTTGCTGATTTGCTGCAATATCCGGTCCGCGATCTGCGGACCACTACCCCCCAGATAATCTCCTGAATTAATGTTCCATAAAATTAATCGCTGGCCGCACTGGGCCGTGTACTGTTCCTGCTGACGGGATACTTCGCTGTAAGGCGGCCGGAAAAGGCCCGAACAAGGAATCCCTAACCGCGCCAAAACTGCGTGGGTATTTTCAATTTCCGCGGCCACAACTCCCTGGCTCACTTTAGGCAAATGGAGATGATTGTAGGAGTGATTGCCGATTTCATGGCCGGCGGCAGCAATGGCCTGAATGAGATGGGGATAGTGCCGGGCATGCCGGCCCATCACGAAAAATGTGGCCTGAGCTTCGTGCTCGGCCAGCACCTCTAAAATCTTCGGGTACAACGAGGAGAGGGGCCGTCGTCAAAAGTCAAGGCTACGGCTGGAAGGGAAGCATCGCCATGATGAATGGTTTCCATCCCTGCCAGTGGTTGTACCGCTACCCATAACGACCCTAAGCATATGCCTCCAAGGTAGGTTAACCATCTGCACCAACCCCAACGATATCTAACCCGCCCCGACACTGGTAGCTTTTGCATTTTAAGGGTCATTCGGAAACCCGGGCTCGCTGCTGTTTTTTCACTTCTTCCCAGATGGCGTCCATTTCTTCCAGGCTGGCGGTTTCCGGAGTTTTCCCCTGCTTGATGAGCGCTCGTTCCACCATGTGAAAACGCTTGATGAATTTATGAATGGTGCGGCGCAAGGCCCCTTCGGAGTCGATGCGCAGAAAACGGGCCACGTTGACCAAACAGAACAGTAAATCTCCCAACTCTTCTTCCTGGTGGCTCGGATCGGATTCTTCTAAGGCTTCCCGGAATTCGTGTAACTCTTCCTCAAATTTATCCAACACCCCGGTCAGATCCGGCCAGTCGAAGCCGATCCGGGCGGCTGCCTCCCCCAGCCTTTGGGCCTGCGCCAGGGCCGGCTGCCGCGGCGACAGCTCAGCCAGTAGCGAGGCAGTGGTGGTTTTACCTTCTTCAGCTTTGGCCTTATCCCAGATAGAACGCAATTCCTCTAAGGTCTCAGCCTTCTCCTCTCCGAAAACATGGGGGTGGCGGTGGATCATCTTGGCCCGGATGTCGTCAATGACTTCGGTCAGGGAGAAACAATCGTTTTCTCTATACATTTCACTGATCATAACGATGTGCAGGAGAACATCTCCCAATTCTTCCCTGATTTTATCAATCTCACGGGAATCCAGGGCCTCCACCAGCTCATAAGCCTCTTCCAGCATGTAGGTTTTTAAGGTCTCCGGAGTTTGCTTGGCGTCCCAAGGGCATCCCCCAGGTCCCCGCAGCCGGCGGATTACTTCCACGAAAGCGGTAAGCGCTGCCGCCGGATTCACCTGTTTTCCCTGTCCCGGGGGAAGTGCCACCGCCATGTTAAATCTCCTCCGATTGCTTTGTGGCTTTTTTATTGCCGCCCCATTCCCGCTCGAACTGCAAGGCTCGCTCCTTTACCTGCTGTTTGAATTCTTCGGGCAGAAGACTTAAGGTTTGATTATACATACTTTTCAAGTAAGGTGCAGCAATAGACTCCTGCAATAGCTTTGAATCCTTGGGCACCACCAGAGTGATCACGGTCAAAATAAATCCCAGAATCACAGCACCTTTAATTACTCCAAAAACTCCTCCCAGCAGGCGATCCAGGGAACCCAAGTAGATGACAGATAAGAAACGGTGCAGTAAGTGGCCGGCAACCCTAATGAGCCAGTAAGACAGCACTAAAATAACCAGAAAGCTGATAATGCGGCTGTAAAGGGGCGTATGCACCCAGTGGGAAACCAGGCGGGCCAACCTCAGATAATAATGAGCCGCAATGATCAACCCTGATACTAAGCCGACAATGACTGAAATCTCCTGCAACAAGCCACGATAGAAACCCCGCAGCCCGATGAGCAACAAGACAACTATTATCCCCAAATCCAATAAATTCATGGCGCTAGACGCTTTTGCAGAAACTCCGTATGAAGGGTAAAAAAATTCCAGGCTAAGTTATTACTAGAAAAACCTAGAATGAAGATTTAAGCGGATCTTTTCCTTCATTTAGGTGCGTCTTTAGATATATCTGCTGGTTTAAAGCCCATCTTCTCAGCAAGTTTCTTTTTGTTGTCGGAAATCACTTGGGCCACCATGCTTTTGTCGGCTATGGTCTTTTCAGGGTTGACAGCAGCACAAAGACCGCCAATGAGGTAGGCCTTATCCACGGTGTATAAATAGTGCTCGGCAAACTTTTCCCCGATATTCAGGTACGTCATGGCGTCCGGCAATTTGCCCTGTTTTTCCATTAAAACGGCCATGTTGTTGTTCGCAAACGGATTATCAAAATCAGTTTTGATCACGTTTTCGAATTCTGTCTGGGCCGGGTTAAATTTACTCTGGGACAGGTCATTGTATCCCTTCGTTAGCATATCAAAAATGTCATCACCCATGACCCGGGGCTGGATCGCCGCCAGGGCGACGATGGCAAACCCGGCTAAGCCGATGGCTACCACGACCAAAGAGATTGTCAGGAAACGCCGCACCTTACCTCCTTGGGAAAAATCAATGCTTCGGTCCAACCGCACCTTATTCCCATATAATAAAATCAGGACTCATTTAGTCAAGGATAAAACATTCTGGCAGCATTTTTCACCCGATGCCGCCGCCGGAAAATAGCTTGGCCTTCGAAATCATATTTCTTCAGATGGATTGATGTTCCTTTTTACCCATACCGCTCCGGGAACCGCCGACATTTTGAAACACCGCCTGGAAATTGCGGTACAAGGTCTTGTTGTGCCGGATGCGGTGGCATTTCTTGAGGTAGCGATTTTTGTCCGGGTTGTCCGCCAACAGATCGATACCCTCCCACCCCTGGGGCCGGGGATAGGCATAGTAGGGATATTCCTTGGGAATCCCCCGGACATAAACCACCTGGGGAACGACCCATTCCGACCGGGCCAGGTAAACCCGGTGCATACCGTCATTGATGAGGAGCGCCACCGTGCCGTCGGCCTCAAAGGACTCTTCGATGATGGGGGGATAGAGGTCGTAGTCCACCAGTTCGCCGCTGGGCTCCTTGACGGTATAAGTGACGAAACCGTTCAGGCGGAACATATTCAGCCCATGTTCCTGGAGGCTCCAGCGCAATGCCTGCACCTTGTGCAACTCTGCCAGCCAGATGTAGTTTTGGGGCGGGTGCAGGCAATTGGTGTGAATACATTCCAAAGAAATCAAAGTCTCCCGATAGATTTTGACATCCGGTTGCTCTTGCAGCGGCACCTGCCGCAAGCGGGTGATGAGTTCCTCCGGTGGATGAGGTTTGACCTGGACGATTTCCATATTAAGGCGACCCTTTCATAGGTATCCAACTATTTAAACTCATATTATTCCTGCTCAAATTCCTGGCCGGTCCGCAAACACTCTTCCGCCTGGGCCAATTGCCTTCCTAAATACATGGCGTGATTGAGATCGGACAGGGCCAGATCCCGAGCCAGTTGATGCTGCAGGTGCACGGCTTTTTTGCCCCGGTATTCCTTCAAGGTGACGTCGCCATGACGATGCTCCACCAGGATTTCGCCCTCATCCAGACTGAGGCGGAAGTAGCCGCAGGGGTCCTCCCGGATAGCAAAACCGCGGTGGCTGACCATGGCCAGGGCCCGGTCCAGCTCCTTGCGGTCGATGCTGATGGAATGGCTGACCACTGTGATAGGGCCGGGGGGCATCCCCACTTCCAGGGCTACCAACTGCTGCACCGCCATGAGGCCATAGACGTTGGGCAGCCAGGCGTCCAGGGCGTTGTGGGTGCGAAAATTGGCGGTGAGGGTGAGTTTTTCGTCAAATCGGCGAAAAAACAGCGACACGAAACAGGGCTGGCCCTTGGCAACCTCCAAGTCCCGGCGGTTGTCCCATAAGGTGAGGTAGGCCTTGCGGTCCTCCGGATCAGCCTTTAGTCGCCTCACACAGGCAACCAGGTTATCGGCGCCAAAATAGGAGCGTAGCCGGTGGCCGTAGCTGTAGGTTTCGTCGGCCCCTTTCTCTCCCCGCAGAAAGTCCCGCTGATAGGTCCGCAGCTTTTCCGGGTCGAAATGGTGCTCCTGAAGAGCCTTATCCGGCTCAAAGACCGGCTGTGTCACCACCACCTTCAGGTTTTGCAGCTCCAGCCGCTCCCCTTTGGCCAGCTTGACCGGATGACCAAACCGGCTGACGACGAAGAGCAGCTCCTGCCAGGCCTCCAGGGGAGTGTCCCGGACTATGCTATGGGCCTGAGGCTGGCTGGGAAAATGGGAAATGCTTACCTGGGGCAGGGGGATTTCCTGGCGGTCCTTTTCTCCCACCATCACCTGAGTACTCGGCCGCCAATGCTGGAAAAACTCCCGCACCCGAGATAGAGTTTCTTCGTCCTTTGGCTCCCCCAGCCAATGGAGGTTGGGTGTGAAATTGAAATGTTCCGCTCGCACGAGACTGTCTATTAAGCGATTTGTGCCAGAGATCCGGCATGTATATATCACTTCACCAGAAGATAGGGGTTCATAGGAAACAAAAGGCGATTCCCCATATTCCAATCCACCTTCAAAAAACTTATTCAATTCTTCATAGGAGCTGGAGCGGTTCCGGCCGCAGACCAGTAGGGTCTGAATCTGAGGGTTATAGAGTAAGTTCCGCAGTAACTCCCGGAGTCCATTGCCGTACAGGGTGCCGAAGACGGCTATGGTAGAAGTAGCAGGATCAAGATCAACCCCGGCCTGGCGGAAGCGCTCCATCACATAATCCACCCTGGACCACAGGGTGAGAACGCCAATGGTCCCGGCGGGATTGACAATGGTCAGTTTATCCTGGAAGTAGAGGGGGATGAAATTCATTGAGCAATTTTGTGGTCAATCAATGCCTTTGTTTTGGACTTTGTTTTTGTCGTAGACAATATATACCAAAACACTCGATATTCCTTTAATAATTTTCCCATCCGCCGCAGGCTGAAGCCTGCGGCTAACGATAATTTTTTATGCACCCTGTCATCGCAAGCCGGAAACTAGTGTTCACCGGTCTACTTCTGCCACCGATAAAACAGATAAGGCGCCACCGTCACCCACAAAAGGACCAGCAACCAGAGGCGGCCAACAAAGAGGTTGTAATCCTGGAGGAGTCGGCTCCAGGGGTGACCGGCGACGTAGTGGCCGAAGAGGAACTCAAAGGCCACGGTGAGGCCCAACCACATCAAGCCGATGGCCAAAGCCTGGGTGGTTGTGGCCGGCCGGAACCAGCGCAGAATAATCCAGATATACAGGCCGAAAAGGACCACCCCGGTGAGGGTGGAGAGTTGATGGGCCCGGAGTTCGCTCAGGTGTCTGCCGTACCACGCCTCTCGGACCACCCCGTTGGCGATGGCGATCAAGACCATGGGTATCCACAGTAAAAAATATCTCCACATCTCGGCTTGGTTTTACTCCAAATCCGGCGGCAGTTCCTCGGCAAAATCGTCGAAGCGGGTGAACTGGCTGGCGAAATGCAGTTTAAAGGTCCCGGTGGGGCCGTTGCGCTGTTTACCGATGATGATTTCGGCCACGCCCTTGTCCGGCGAATCTTTGCGATAGACCTCATCCCGGTAGATGAAAAGTATGACATCGGCATCCTGTTCGATGGCCCCCGATTCCCGCAGGTCGGACAGTTGGGGCCGTTTGTTGGGGCGTTCTTCCACCCGGCGGTTGAGCTGGGACAGGGCGATGACCGGGATCTGCAGTTCTTTGGCCAGGGCCTTGAGGGAACGAGAAATTTCGGAAATCTCCTGCTCCCGGCTGACGAAATCGCTACGGCCCCGCATGAGTTGCAGGTAGTCAATGATGACCATCCCCAGCTTCTTTTCCCGCTTCAGGCGGCGGCATTTGGCCCGGACTTCCAGGGCGGTGACGGCCGGAGTATCGTCAATCAGGATAGGGCAGTCCATGAGTTGGCCCGCGGCTTCCTGGAGGCTGGTCCACTGGTCGTTGGTCAAAAAAGCCCGGCGGAGATGGGAGGCGTCGATGCGGCCGATGGTGCTCAACAGTCGCCGGACTAACTGTTCTTTGGACATCTCCAGGGAAAAAACGGCCACGGGCAGTTGGGAGTAATGGGCCACGTTATAGGCGATATTTAAGGCGAGCGCGGTCTTACCCATGCTGGGACGGGCGGCCAGAATAATGAGATCGGAATTTTGCAGACCGGCGGTGTAACGGTCCAGGTCCCGGAAATGGCAGGCTACCCCCGTGGTCATTTCTTGGCGGCCATACAACTTTTCTAGCAGGGAGATTTCGCTTTCCACCAGGGGGCCCAACTTGAAAAACCCCTGCCGCATCTTGGTTTCGGCAATGGTGAAGATACGATTTTCGGCCTCGTCCAAAAACATATCCACATCGTGAATCTGTTCGTAACACTCGGCGGCAATGCCGTTAGAGCAGAAGATGAGCCGCCGCAGGATAGATTTTTCGTGGACGATTCGGCCCCAGTATTCGATATTGGCGGCAGAGCCGACATTGTCTCCCAGAGAGGCCAGGAAGCCTGGACCGCCAATAGCATCCAGAAGTTCGTGATCATACATCAGGGACGTAACCGTCACCAAATCGACGGGCTCCCGGCGCCGGTATAGCTCCAACATGGTCTGGTAGATTTTTTCATGGGCCTCATGATAAAAATCTTCGGGCGCCAGGATATCGGCGATCCGATCCAAGGCCCCCGGCTCTAGAAGGATGCCGCCCAGAACCGATTGCTCCGCCTCGAGATTGGACGGCGGCACCCGTCCTACCGGGGAGGCGGATTTTTTGCCTTTGGACAATACAGGAGTAGGTCGAGGCATTTCCCCACCTTTTAAATACATATATTTTTAAGTGGTTATGAGAACAGAGTGCACTGCGGACAAAATTTCTTGACAAGCGCCCAGCGATAAGCCATCAGCCAAAACAGTTGGGCAAGATCTTCCAGACAATGTGGCGGGTGTTTCCTGACAACTGTAACTCTATAAAAATACCCAGAAAGATGCCCACCAAAATCTGGCTGCAATCGCCTGCCATGCTTCTACATCATCGCCTCGTCGGCAAAAAAGTTCAACTAAAAATAAAAAATCCATTTTCCCTCTGCAGATTATATATCTCATCTAACAGCTTAGCCACAATCAGAGGCGGCGAGAAAAATGGGTTGCCCAGGCAGGTGGCTTGCGATACAATGGGCAAAAATCCCAACGATTCCTTTGGGCCTTGAAGGAGCCCCGGTATGGAGATATTTATTTCCGGCTCATTGGCGTATGACCGGATCATGGATTTTCCAGGCAAATTCGCTGACCATATCCTGCCTGACAAAATTCATATCCTCAACGTCTGTTTTATGGTCAACGGCTTAACGGAGAAATTCGGCGGCACCGCGGGAAATATCGCCTATAGCCTGGCGTTGTTAGGCGAGCAGCCCCTTATTTTGGCCACCGCCGGCAAGGATTTTAGCCGCTACCGGGAATGGCTGGAGCGCCATAATATCCCCTTGGACGGCATCCGTCTGATTCCCGAAGAATTCACCGCCGGTGCGTATATCACCACAGACCAGTCCGATAACCAGATCACCGGATTCAATCCCGGCGCCATGAAATACCGGTCGCTCTACACCTTTGAGAACCTTAACCCGCAGCAGACTCTCGCCATCGTCGCGCCGGGCAATCTGGACGACATGCTGATCTACTGCCAGGTTTACCGGGAAAAGAACATCCCGTATATTTTCGATCCCGGGCAGTCTATTCCCATGTGGTCGGGTGAGCGGCTGGTGGAAATGCTCACCGGCGCCAGTATCACCATCTCCAACGATTATGAGTTGGAAATGATCATGAAAAAGACCGACTTAAAAAAATCTGAGATTATCCAGCGCACCAGCGTCCTCATTACCACCCTGGGAGAAAACGGCTCCCTGATTCAATCCCAAGAGGAACAGCGGCAGATTGCCGCGGTACGCGCCAGCCAGGTCGTGGACCCCACCGGTGCCGGCGACGGCTACCGGGCTGGTCTTATTAAGGGACTGCTCACCGGTAAAGGCCTGGTTGAGGCCGCTCAGATCGGCGCCGTCTGCGCCAGCTATGCCGTGGAATGTTACGGCACCCAGGAACACGTTTTTACCCAGGATGAATTCTGGTCCAGATATCAGGCCCATTTCGAGGTATCCCAGGAAAATGGGCATTGATCAGGAGTTAGTGGTCATTTGTTAAAGGATGCTATAACTTCACGGCGGTGTTACCATGGCCGGCCCCACAACTGAACAAATCTTCGATTTTTCGGAGGGGGAGCTGCAAAAACTCCCACCCGGCCTTTTGCTGGAGCACCTCCAAAAGCTGTTTAAAAAGTGGGGAATTTATAACCGGAAGCTGACCCTGCAGCACGAAGGGGATGCTTATGTGTTTTCCTGCCAAGATGCGTCCTTCGTGGTGTACAGACTGCTGCCCGCGGCCGGCAAATCCCCCGGTGCCCCGGGTTGGCCGGTTTGCCTGGTCACCGCCGATGGTCTTATTGACGAGTGCAGCCCGCCGTATCACGATGAAGATTACTTTGCCAGCCACCTGGGTCTGGCCGACTGGCTGGCCATTATCCAGCAATATTATGGCGAGCCCTAACCCTGCTCTGTTTCGCTCTCCTGAGTCAACCCAGTTTCCGACTGTTCTTCCATCTTGATATCCGTTGCTAAACCTCCCTGGCCGATAAGCTTGAATAACGTCATCCCCTTGTGGAGCGTTTCCTCATATTCCGCTTGGTCTTCCGAATCATAGACAATGCCGCCGCCCACGGCAAAGTGAACCTGATCCTGGTGCTGGATAGCCGTCCGGATGGCGATATTCAGATCCAGGTTGCGGTGCAGTCCTAAATAACCTATGGAGCCACAGTAAACATGGCGCACCACCGGCTCCAGCTCGTCGATAATCTCCATGGCCCGGATCTTGGGGCAGCCGGTGATTGACCCCCCTGGAAACGTGGCCCTAAGAATATCCGCGTGGCTGCAATCCGGCTGCAACTGCCCGGTCACAATGGACACCAGATGATAGACGTTCTCGTAGGCCTCCAGACGTTTGTGCTCCTTGACCTGGACGCTGCCGCCCAGGCAAACCCGGCCGATGTCGTTGCGGAGCAGGTCCACGATCATGGACAGTTCGGCATCCTCTTTCAGACTGGCCGTCAGTTCCTGCCGCATGACCGCATCTTCGGTAGGAGTGCGCCCCCGGGGGCGGGTCCCCTTGATGGGCCGGGTCTCTAAGGAGTCTCCTTGACGTAGGAGAAAGCGCTCCATGGAGGTGGAGAGTATGTGGAATCCGCCACAGTTGAGGTAGGCATAGAAAGACGCCGGATTGCGCTGAAAAAGCTGGAGAAAGAGACGATAATAGTCCCCCTGAAAGGGAAAGCTGAACCGTTGGGAGAGGTTGACCTGATAGATGTCGCCCTGGCGGATATACTCCCGGGCCTGGCGTACTACCTCCAGATAGCGCTCCCGGGAAAAAGTGCTGGTCAGTTCACCTACCTGGTAGGAACCCGGGGGCGGGACGCGCAATAACTGGAATAATTCTTCCTCTGCCTGTCCCGGCTGTTTGGCCGAGCAGGGGCAGTCAGCCGGCGGCTCATAATCGACGCTGACGTGCCAGAAACGCTTCTCCCACCGGTCATGCACTACGACCCGGCGGGGGAAGGCCCAGACCATGTCCGGCAGGCCCAAATCGTCCACCGCGGTGGCGGGCAGGCGCTCCAGGTGATTTTTTAGATCATAGGCCAGAAAACCCAGGCCGCCGGCGGCAAATGGCAACAGCGGCGTCTGGCCCGGCAGTGCTAAAGCGTCCAAGGCCGCTTCCAGGATACCAAAAGGATTTGCCTCAAAGGTGCGACAGTGGTCCCCCACCTGCACCTCCAGTTGGCGTCCCTTGGCGCGGATGATGAGAAACGGGTCCCAGCCCATCAAGGAGTAGCGGGAGGAGTCCAGGCTGCCGCCGCTTAACAGCAGCATGGCGTAGGGGAGATGGCGCAGACCTGAGAAGAGTTCAGCCAGCCCGGCAACATCCTCGGGCAGGCTCAGGGGACGGATGGTAAGGTCGGTGATGCGACCCCACATAACCTAAATCTGTCCCAGATGGGGGGCCAAAGGAGAACAATGCAGAGGTGGGCGGATGATGTTGTTTAACTTCTTGATTTGTTCGGTTGCCGTCCCTAAAGTTTCAAACCCCGGCGCCAGCCCGAGGAAATTGGCCGCCAGGTCCCGGCCGTATTCCGTCAGAAAGGACTCCGGATGAAACTGCACTCCATGCAAGGGATAATGCCGGTGGCTGAGCCCCATGATGACCCCGTCGGCACTGTGGGCGGTGACCAGCAGGTCTTTAGAGACCGCGTGGGCCATGAGGGAATGATATCGGGCAGCCCCAAAGGGGCTGGGCAGCCCCGTAAACACCGCCTCGCCCTTATGGAAGATTTGCTGGCGTTTGCCGTGCACCGGCACTGGGGCCAGCACCGTGCGGCCGCCGAAAACCTCGTTGATGGCCTGCATCCCTAAACACACGCCTAATATTGGTAAATCTTTATAAAAATGGGCGATCACGGCCTTGCTGATACCGGCGTCCGCCGGGGCCTTGGGTCCGGGAGAGATGCAGAGCCAATCCGGTCTGAGGGCCTCAATCCCAGCCAGGTCCACCTCGTCGTGCCGACGAACCACTACCTCCAGATCGAATTCATAAAATAATTGCACCAGATTATAGGTAAAGGAATCGTAATTGTCGATCATCACCAGCCGCATACCAACCCCCAAAATAAAAAAAGCCGCCCAGCATGAGTCTGGGTGGCTTGCGCCTGAACATAACTCTATTTTTTTATATCAGGAGACTGAAGACTCGTCAAGGATTTATCGCTGCGTCCACCTAACCCACTTCCGTTTCCACTCCCTATTCCCCAAACCCTCTTGACTCCCCCGCCCCGTGCGCTACAATGATAGTATGCGTTCCCACCTGCCCACCTTCCCCTTTACCGCCATCGTCGGGCAAGAAGATCTTAAGCTGGCCCTCCTGTTAAATGCCGTCAATCCGGCCATCGGCGGGGTGTTGATCCGGGGAGAAAAAGGCACCGGCAAATCCACCGCAGTCAGAGCCCTGGCGGGTCTGCTGCCGGAAATGGAGGTAGTGGCCGGGTGTGTTTACGGTTGCCATCCCCAGGGCCTTGACGGCCTTTGCGACGATTGCCAGGGTCGTAAAGTGGCAGACAACGGCCTGCCCGTGGCCCAGCGGCCGGTGCCGGTTGTTACCCTGCCTTTGGGGGCCACCGAAGACCGGGTGCTGGGAACCCTGGACCTGGAAGCAGCCCTGCACGAAGGCCGCAAACGCTTTGAGCCGGGACTGCTGGCCCGGGCCCACCGGGGTATCCTCTATATTGACGAGGTCAATCTCCTGGAGGACCATCTCGTGGATATCCTGCTGGACGTGGCCGCCTCCGGTATCAATGTGGTGGAGCGGGAGTCGGTGTCCTTCTCGCACCCGGCCAGGTTTTTGTTGGTGGGCACTATGAACCCCGAAGAGGGGGAGCTGCGGCCCCAGCTCCTGGACCGATTCGGTATCTGCGTCGAAGTCAAGGGGATCCTTAATCCCGCCGCTCGCGCCGAAATCGTTCGGCAGCGTCTGGCCTTCGAGGCTGACCCCAAGGGTTTTCTGGCAGCCCATCAAAATGCTGAGGCGGTTTTAAAACAACAGCTGGAACAGGCCCGGATTTTTCTCCCCCAGGTGAGGGTCGGCGATGTAGAAATGGCTTTGGCCGTACACCTGGCCCTGGCATTGGGGACCGAGGGTCATAGGGCCGACCTCACCACCATTCGGGCCGCCTGCACTCTGGCAGCGCTGGAAACACGGACGGAAATCACCTGGGAAGATGTCAAACGCAGTGCCGTCCTGGCCCTGCGCCACCGGATGGCTAATCCCCTGGATGATGAGGAACTTGACACCCACAAGCTCATCGAACAAGTGGAAGCTGCGGCCCAGACCTCCCAAGCTGAGCCCCCCACTGTAGTTCCTTCGGAAAAAAAAAGCCCCTGATCCGGGAGGCCCCCATCTCCGAAGGCGCCCAGATTTTCGCCTCCCCGCCAGCCTTTCAACTCAAGCACCTGGAGTTTCATTTTCCCCGATTTTCCCAGGGAAAACGTGGCCGCCGGCTGGCCACCCCCACCCGCAGCCGCTACGGCCGCTACGTCAAGCCCCGACTGCCCGACGCCGCCGCCCCGGATGTGGCCCTGGCTGCCACCCTCCGGGCCGCGGCCCAACGGGATCCGGAAGTCTTTAGGGACCACCGGCCTCTGACCGGTGATGATCTGCGCTATAAACGCCGGGTTGGCAAAACCCAGGCCTTGCTGTTGTTGGTGGTGGACGCCAGCGGCTCCATGAGCGCCCAGCGCCGCATGGCCGCGGCCAAACAGATTGCCCTGTCCTTCCTGGTACAGGCCTACCAGCGCCGGGACCGGGTGGGCCTGATCGTCTTTCACGGCGTCAAGGCGCGGGTTCTGTTGCCCCCGACCAACAGCGCCGCCCTGGCCCAAAAGAAACTCAAAGTGCTGCCCACCGGCGGCAAGACGCCTCTGGCCCATGGCCTCTATCTGGCCTATGAGATGGCCAAACGGGAGCTCCGGCGGCAAAAAAGCCTCATACCCATCATCGTCGTCATCTCCGACGGCAACCCCAACGTCCCTTGCTTCTCCAACGACCCCAAGGCAGACGCCTTCAAGGCCGCCGCCGCCATCGCCCGCCGGGGCCTGCCGGCCCTCTTCGTGGACACTAACACCAACTTCATGGAACACGGCCTGGGCCTGGCCCTTGCCAAAGCCATGCACTGCCCCTATGAACGCTTTGAAACCATCGCTCCCAACCTGGGCCTGTCTCACCTGCTGCCCCAAAAAAAGGCGGCGTTGTTCTACTGGTCACCTGAATAAAGCCGTAAATTGGGCTGGAGGATCTTCCGAAAATTACTTCATAATATCCCCTCTCCACCCGCAAGCGGGGGGAGAGCAATTGAATTCTATTCCTCCAGATACTCCCCCAGGGCCTGCCGCAGATTCTGCCGGGCCCGTTTGATGAGACCATCCACGGCCGAGGCGCTGAGCCCCAGCATCTCCCCGATCTCCTGATACGAAAAATCGCCGAAACGTTTCAGCAGGAGGGCTTGGCGTTGATTTTCCGGCAACGCTGCCAGGGCCTTTTGGATCTGAGCAGCGCATTCCTTACCGGTGAGTAGGTCCAGGGGATTGCCGGCATCAGTGAGAGCAGCAGAAAAGTCCACGGTCTGGACCGACGGAGTATCCAGGTCTTCCCAGGGGACTTCTTTTCTCACGTTTCGGGATCGAAGTAAGTTTAGGCAGTGGTTGCCAGTAATGCGATTGAGCCAGGCAGCGACTGTGCCGGTGGGGGTAAAACGGTTGGCGTTTTGATAGGCCTTGAGGAAAACCTCCTGGGTCGCATCTTCTGCTTCCTGGGGTTGACGAAGCAGTCGCAAGGCCAGCCGGTAGACCCTATCCTGATGACGCTGCATCAACTCCACAAAAGCCCGTTGATCACCTCGGCCCACTTTACGCAGGAGGGCATAATCCAGATCAACTACAGTCATGCAGGACTACCAGAAGACCCTTCGGCGAATTATTCCAATTGCCAAAAGTTCTTTCCTTTATTTTCCCCTCCCCCCTCCAGGGGAGAAGGTCAGGTTTTGGGTGAATCAGGCGATACTTTTGGCAACGACAATAGAACCGGCATCGACTCTGACCGTCAAAAAAGGGTAATTACCTTGCCGTCCCCTTTTTTAGCCGCCCGGAGCAGCTCCATATGCCGGAGCACGGTAAAATCCTCTTGCAATTGCTTTTCGGTCATCCCCAATCTGCTGGCTGCCTCGGGGAAGCCGATTTCTTTTTCGGCTTTCACCAGCTCCAGAAGCTTTTCCTGCTCCGGGGTCAACCGTAGACCCTGGGAAGCCACCGTATTTTTGGCGCTGTGGACTGCCCAGGGATCGCAGGTCTTGCTTAATTCCACTCTGTCGATATAGCAGTCTTCACACAACCGCTGCTCAGAAAACTCCCTTAATTCAGCCTCGTCACATTCTCCCTGGCACCTGGTGCAATGAGCCATAGATATCTTTCCCCTACATGGTTGGTTTTTATTAAATGCCGTTTGTTTTGACAGAGCAAATTTCATCTCATAATTTTAAGTATAACATAAATCATTTTTTTATCCGAAAACCGTTATACCGGCAACCGTATAAACAATAAGGCCCGATTGAGATGGAATCGGGCCTTGGCTAGTTCGGCTGCAACCAACGTTTTCAGATGGTTTTTGTCATACCCTAAAGGCTCAAGATCGTATCGGGACCCAGAGGTTTGGTCTTCACTAGATCTAAATGGCGCAAGGTTATGACTTCATGATGAGTTTTATCATCATCCCAGCCCAATTCCTTAGCCGCCAATTTTACGGCGATTTCCTTTTTGGTTTTCACCAGGTCATAGAGCTTTTGTTGGTCGGCATTCAATTTGCTGCCTTGCTGTTCCATGGTCCGTTTGGCGGTGAAACTGGCCCAGGGATCGCACTCTTTGGTGAAATCAACGAGCTTAATATAACACTCTTCACACACTTTTTCCGCCATGAGGGGGCGCAACTCCTTCTCGTCTACTTCGGCCTGGCAACGAGGGCATTTAGCCATGGTAAACCTCCTTTATTTTTTACTTCCTTACCCACAGTTAATAGGGAAGATTCAATATATAGAGTATACCAAAAATTTTATCTTTTTTCCCACTTCAATTATATTATCATATAATAAAAATAAAAAATAATAAAGACCCAACTTTTGGCAACTCCTCGATATCTAATGGAGAGTTCGGCAATGCTCTGTTATACCTTGCGGTCCTCAATAAAGAAGGCCCGGTGTCAAATCGGACAACCGGGCCTTCTTTCCTTGCTAAGCTTCCTGGCTCCCTCGTTATATATTATAATCGCCTTCGAGTTCCAGGATATATTCTTCCGGTTTACTGCCAACGGAAACCGTGAACGTTCCCTGGCCGCTGATGCTTTTCAACTTACCGGTGCCTTTATACGTTTTCCAGGTGCCGCTGGTCACTTTGGTCTTGGCATCCCTCTGGCCTTCGTACCGGGTGTATACCTGGCCCTCTTCAAACGTAGTGATGGCATAACCCTGCATGGGGCCGGAGCCTTTGGTGCGGTCATGGAAGCCGACACTGCGCCGGGAGACGAATTCTCCCGCCACGCCCTTCTCGTAATCGATGGGCTCCCCTTCCATGGCGGTCAGCATTAGGGTATGGTCGATCTGGTCCCCAACATACATCATTTCTCTTTGGGTGGTATAAATTTTATACTTTGCTTTTCTTTTCATCAGAAACCTCCTTGAGATTGGATGTTCGTAATGCACATGATTAACTTATCAGATGTCCAGCAGACTAATGTCCAAGGCATTATTCTGGATAAAATCCCGCCGGGGCTCTACTTTATCACCCATAAGAATGGTAAAGATTTCATCCGCGGCCACCGCATCCTCAACATTAACCTGCAAGAGAGTGCGGGTTTCTGGGTCCATGGTGGTTTCCCAGAGCTGTTCGGGGTTCATTTCTCCCAAACCTTTAAATCTTTGCACGGTGAGACCTTTTTTGCCTTCCTCCAGCACCAGCAGGACTAACTCTTCCAGGGTGGGTATTTCCCATTTCTTGGACCCTTCCTCCAGCCGGTAGGGCGGCCGACGCAATTCCATCAGACCCTGCCGCAATTTTACCAAAGTCTGAAAATCGCTGCCACTTAATAATTCCCAATCCAGACACCAGGGATTCAAATCATTCACCCCAGGCTGGAAAACGTATACTTTCCAAGCCTGATGTTCTTCATCCCTCTCCAGGCGAAACTGATACCCGGCCTCGGCCAGGTCTTGCCCCCAGGCTTCCACCTTTTGCTGATCACGTAAAAATTCCTTCTCGATCAGACCCCGGTCGATAATTTTTTTCAAAATCTGCCGCTCCACGCCGCGCTTTTCAAAGCGGTCCATGGAATTTTGCTGGGAAATAACTTTTTTTAGATAGTTGATCAACTCGGAGTTGGTGATGGTCTCGCCATCACCCAGAATCAGGGTTTTTTTATCCAGACCCCGGGTCAAAAGGTAGTCTTGGAAGGGACCTTCATCTTTGAGATAAATTTTCTCACTGCCCCGGGTGAGGCGGTACAGGGGTGGCTGGGCGATATAAAGATGCCCGCGACCAATGAGATCTGCCATCTGCCGGTAGAAAAAGGTGAGCAGCAGGGTGCGGATATGCGAGCCGTCCACGTCAGCATCAGTCATGATGATGATGCGATGATAGCGCAGTTTTTCTAAGTCTTGCTCCTCCTGGCCGATCCCGGCGCCCAGGGCGGTAATCAAGGTCCGGATTTCCTGGCTTTGGAGCATCTTATCGAAACGGGCTTTTTCCACATTCAGGATTTTTCCCTTCAAGGGCAAAATCGCCTGAAAACGTCGATCCCGGGCCTGTTTCGCCGAACCGCCGGCGGAATCGCCCTCGACTAGATAGAGTTCCCGTCGGGATGGATCCCGTTCTTGGCAATCGGCCAGTTTGCCGGGTAGAGCCAGATCGCTGAGCCCCCCCTTTTTCCGGGCTAATTCTTTGGCCCGGCGGGCCGCTTCCCGGGCCCTGGCCGCATCCACCACTTTGGCCAAAATCTGTTTGGCCACTGAGGGATTTTCCCCCAAATAGGTCAGCAAATTTTCATAGACCAGGTTCTCCACCAGGCCTTTGACCTCGCCATTGCCCAGCTTGGTCTTGGTCTGACCCTCGAATTGGGGATCCGGTAATTTGATACTGATGATCCCGGTGAGGCCTTCCCGGACATCATCGCCGGCCAAGTGCTGCTCTTTGAAATTTTTCGGCAAATCCGCGCTAGCCATATACTGGTTGATGCTGCGGGTCAGGCCGGCTTTGAAACCGCTGAGGTGGGTGCCCCCTTCCCGGGTATTGATGTTATTGGCATAGGTAAAGATTTGTTCATTGTAGGTGTCGTTATATTGAAAAGAAATTTCGATAATGACGTCCTGCCGGGTGCCGGCCAGGTAAATCGGGGGATCATGCATCGGATTTTTATTCCGATTGAGATAGAGGACGAATTCCTGGATGCCGCCTTCATAGAAAAAATCGCTCTTTTTACCAGAGCGCTCATCCTCCAGAACAATGCGGACGCCCCGGTTGAGAAAAGATAGTTCACGCAAACGGGTGACAAGAATATCATAGCTAAAAATGAGTTCCGAAAATATTTCCCCGTCAGGTTTGAAGGTTATCTGCGTCCCCCGTCGTTTTGTTTCACCAGTAATCGTTAATTGACTTGCCGTGCTGCCTTGCTCGTATCGCTGGTGATATACTTTGCCATCCCGGCGGATTTCCACTTCCAAATACTCCGACAGGGCATTTACCACCGAAACCCCGACGCCGTGCAGCCCACCGGACACCTGGTAGGTTTTATGGTCAAATTTGCCGCCGGCGTGCAATATCGTCATCACCACTTCCACCGCCGGCAGATTTTCTTCTTTATGGAGGTCCACCGGGATGCCCCGGCCATTATCTTCCACGGTAACACTATTATCTGAGTGCACCGTGACGTTAATTTGGTCGCAATATCCCGCCAGAGCTTCGTCAATGCTATTGTCCACCACCTCATAGACCAGATGGTGTAGTCCTTCCGGACCGGTATTGCCGATGTACATGGAAGGCCGCTGCCGAACTGCTTCCAGCCCCCCCAGTACTTTTATATTATCGGCGCCGTAATCCAATCTTTCTTCCGGCTGATTTATTTCAGGGTTTACCAAAATCCGGCAAGCCTCCTTCATAACCACAACACATTAATTTTAAGCCAAAGCCCAGTTCCCGGGGCCGGCCGCTGCCTTAAAGATCCATTGGCATCACGATGCTCAAGTAATCAGGATCACTAGCTTCCCGCAAACAGACGGGCTTTTTCTTTTCGGTCAGTTCCAGGTATACTTCCTCACTTTGCATCACATTCAAAGGCTCCATCAAATAGCGGGCATTATAGCTGACTTCAAAAGGCAGCTCTAGTTTTTCCCCGCCGCTCTCAGCCTCGTCCGCCTCTGTCAGGAAGTTTACGGTAACGGGCAGCCGTTCATCGCCTCCGCCAACTTCCGGATTTTGATACCGGATATCCAGCCAACCTTCACTGACTCGTAAAACCACGCCCTTAAATTTTTCGCTGGACAGTAAACTGATGCGTTTCAGGATTTCTAACAGGGAGCGCCTGTTAAGCAATAGTTGGATGTGGGGGCTGCCAGGAATAATCCGACGGTAATCCGGAAATTTTTTCTCCAACAGGCGGACATAAAGGTAATTATTCCCTTGTTTCAGGACCAGGCTTTTTTTCTCCATGCCCAGGGCACAGTGCTCTTCTTCGCCCAGCAATCGGAGCATTTCCACCACTCCCTTGCGTGGAATGAGAATGCCCTGCTCTATCTCAACCTGATGGGCCACCTCAATCTCCCGGTCAATGAGCGACAATCGGTGGCCGTCACTGGAAACCAGGCGCAGCTTACTATTATCCGGTAATTTTTCTAAAAAGACCCCGGCCAGATGGTGCTGCAGATCATCCGTGGCAATGGAAAAACTGGTTTTTTCCAGCATCTCTCTAATCGCCGCGCTCTTCAACTCCAGCATGGGGTGGTCCTCCAGATTGGGTAGAGGAGGAAAGTTATCCACCGGCAGACCTAAGAACTGATAACGAGTGTCGCCCATTTTGATAATAAGATTACTGTTATCGGTGCTCTCCAGGCTGATCTGTCCCGAGGGCAATTCTTTCACAATATTAAAAAAGTTGATGGCAGGGACGGTCAGGCCGCCACTTTCTATGACTTGGGCGGGATAATAACCTCGGAAACTAACTTCGTAATCGGTCGCTGAAATCTTTAACTGGTCCTTGTCGGCCTCGAGTAAACAATGCGACAGGATAGGCATATTGCCCCGACGATCAATCACGCCTTGAGTCCGACCTGCTCCCTGCAGAAGGATATCCCTCTCGATGTGCAGTTTCATCTTTTCCTCAAGTTTTAGATTAATTTCTTTTTTTAATAATCTTAATAGGGAAAAAGATTAGGTTGATAACTTAGTTAACCTATTAAAATTTCATTTCTTCTTATGAACATAGCGGCGAAACCTTATCAACTTAGCAAGCAGCTTTGAACCAGTTCGATTTTAGAGCAGCCAGGACTGTCGATAATCCACCCGGGAATACACCCTCGGGGAAAATTTTGTTCACAACTATCGGGTCCCAGGATCAATCCTGCAAAATGGCTCCCTGGCTGCCGGAGGTCACCAAACGGCTGTAACGATAAGCGTAGCCATGTTTGACTTTAGGTTCCGGGGGGGTCCACTGCTCCCGGCGTTGAGCCAGTTCTGTGTCTGCCACTTTTAGGGTTAGAGATTTCCGGGGAATGTCAATAGCGATTACATCGCCCTCACGTATCAAAGCGATGGGCCCACCCGAGGCTGCTTCCGGGGAAATATGGCCGATGGCCGCGCCCCTGGTGCCGCCGCTGAAGCGACCGTCCGTCAGCAGGGCCACGTCTTTATCCAGGCCCATACCGGCGATGGCCGCGGTGGGTGACAGCATCTCCCGCATACCGGGTCCGCCTTTGGGACCTTCGTAGCGGATGACGATGACGTCATTGGGTTGTATGGCTCCCCCCATAATCGCCGTGGAGGCCTCTTCTTCGGAATTAAAAACCCGGGCTCGGCCTTCCCGCACCAGCATCTTAGGATCAACGGCTGATTGTTTGACCACTGCGCCCTGGGGGGCCAAATTACCCTTGAGAATGGCAATACCTCCCTGGGCATGGTAAGGATTCGCCAGGTCGCGAATAACCTGATTATCCAAAACCCTGACCCCGATCAAATTTTCTCCCATGGTTTTACCGGTGGCGGTGAGCGGCTCCCCGGCAATGAGACCGGCCTGCAGGAGCAGGCTCATGACTGCCGGCACTCCCCCGGCCCGGTCCAGATCTTCCATATGATGCTTTCCGCCCGGACTAAGGCTGCAAATGTGGGGAGTTTTTTCGCTGATGGCGTTAAACAGGTCCAGGGAAAGGTCCAACCCGGCTTCGTGGGCCATAGCCGGGATATGCAACACCGTGTTAGTGGAGCATCCCAAGGCCATATCCACCGCTATGGCGTTTTGAAAGGCGGTGAGGCTGGCGATCTGACGCGGCAGCAGGTTACGCCGCACTAACTCCAAAATCTGCATGCCCGCCATTTTCGCCAGACGATAACGGGCCGCGGACACCGCCGGGATGGTGCCGTTGCCCGGCAGGGCCAATCCCAGGGCTTCGCTCAGGCAATTCATGGAATTAGCCGTAAACATGCCGGCACAGGAACCGCAGCCCGGACAGGCCGCGTCTTCAATCTCCATCAATTCCGCTTCCGTCATCCTGCCGGCCTTAACCGCACCCACCCCCTCAAAAACCGAGATCAGATCGATGGCCCGGCCATGGTGACGGCCGGCCAGCATGGGCCCGCCACTAATGACAATTGCCGGAATATTCAGGCGCAGGGCCGCCATAATCATGCCGGGGATGATTTTGTCGCAATTGGGTATCAGCACCAACCCGTCAAAGGGGTGGGCCATGCCCATGACTTCAATGGAATCGGCAATCAGTTCCCGGGAGGCCAGGGAATATTTCATGCCCTCGTGGTGCATGGCGATGCCGTCGCAGACGCCGATGACCCCGAATTCAATGGGAGTGCCTCCGGCCAGCCGGATGCCCGCTTTGACCGCTTCACCGATTTTGTCTAAATGTATGTGGCCGGGAATGATTTCATTCTTGGCATTGGCGATGCCGATGAGAGGGCGCCCTATTTCGGAATCGGTTAAACCCGTGGCTTTCAATAAGGCCCGGTGTGGGGATTTTTCCAGGCCGGCTTTCATCAGATCACTCCTCATGAAACAATCCTTTCTGATCTTTTAAACGTTCCTCGATGAGGCCCTGGAGGACTGCTTTGGTCTTTTCTGCGTCCATCTGGCGTTTGATATATTCCACCCGGCTATCAGCTCCCACCAGTCCCGGGCCAGCTTCGATAACCAGACGCAAGTTGAATTTTTCTTCTAAAGTAACCAATTCCTTGCGTTTTTTGTTGAGGAGATAATTAGTTACGTCCTGGGACAGAATAGCCCGGACTTCCTGAACGTCATTTTTAGCAGCCTCATGGCAGATTTTTCTCAGTAAACTCAGACCGCTGGCTTCTGCCGACTTAATGATGCCCCGGCCCTGGCAGTGGGGGCAAGCTATGTACAGGCTGGTAGCCACCGCGGAACGCAATCTCTGGCGGGAGAGTTCCAAAAGGCCGAATTTCGAGATTTGGCCCACCGTAACCCGGGCTTTTTCTTTTTTAAGGGCGGTTTTCAACTCCTTTTCCACTTCCTTGCGATGCTTCCGGTCTTTCATGTCAATAAAGTCGATGACAATGAGACCGCCTAAATCTCGCAGACGCAGTTGCCGGGCAACTTCTTCGGCTGCCTCCAGGTTCGTTTTAAAGGCGGTGAGCTCCAAGTCCTTGGGTGAGATGCAGCGTCCGGAGTTGACATCTATGGCCACCAAGGCCTCGGTAGCGTTGATGACAATGCTCCCCCCGGACTTGAGCGGCACCTGATTATCGTACAGCCTTTCTAACTGCTCTTCAATCTGATATTTAGAAAAAATTGGCCGTTTTTCTTTATAGACTTTCAACGCCCTGGTGTGCTTGGGAGAAAAAGCCTGGAAAAACCTTTTGATCTGGTTGAAAGTTTCCACGTCGTCGATCAAAATTTCATTGATCTCAGTGGTATAATAGTCTCGAATGGTTCGAATCACCAGGTCTAGTTCTTTATAAATCAAAGCCGGGGCTGGAGAAATGCCGGCGTTTTTTTTGATCTCTTCCCAGATATTGTACAAATATTGGTAATCTTTTTGTAGCTCTCTTTTTTTGGCGGCAGCGCTAGCGGTTCTCACAATCAGGCCCACGCCCTGGGAAAGATTGAATTCTTTGATGAGCTCTTTCAGTTCCTGGCGTCGGGCTTCTTCTTCAATTTTCCGGGAGATGCCCACCTGCTCCTGGCCGGGAAGGAGAACCAGAAAACGTCCTGGTAAAGAAATATAAGTGGTAAGGTATGCGCCTTTGGAGGCGATCTCTTCCTTGATGACCTGGACCAGAAGTTCCTGGCCTTTTTTTAAGACTTCTTGAATTTTGGGCCGGCCCCGGGTCGGAGCTTCCTGTTGAAAATACTCCGGGTGTACTTCTGAAATCGGCAGGAAGCCCTGCCGCTCCGCCCCATAATGGACAAAAGCCGCCTGCAGGCTTGGTTCGATATTAGAAATGATCCCTTTATAAATATTGCCTTTGAGTTGCTCCCGGCTGGCCACCTCCAGGGCAAATTCTTCCAATTTGCCGTCTTCCACAATGGCTACCCGGAATTCTTCCGGGTCGGAGGCATTGATGAGCATCTTGTAGACCGAACCCGTTGCATCGGTATGCACCAAATCTTGGCCCGGTGGGGTCGGCGATTGAGGTTTGGACTCGCTTTTTACCGCGGGGGGCGCGGGGGCTTTTTTTCTTTTCCTGTGGCATTGAGTTTTTTTTAGGAAGGAGGATTGTACTGTTGTTAACTATGCCTAAATTATAAATAATTTTAAATGGATAATTGTGTTATTGTATCCCTTATTTCCCTTCCTGTCAATGGCATCTTTGCTTTCGCAAAAGTATTTTTTTCTCAGCTCGCCAACCAATCGGTCAACTTATTTTTCTAAAGATTCAAAAAAATTAAATCATCGGTGGCTCAGGCTTTCCAGCCCATGCAAAAATTGCTCTGTTCAATCTCTTGAATTTGAATTTCCCCTTGAATTCAGGAAAACGGAACCTGCCCGCCAAATGTCACAGTTCCCGGAATCCGAGTTGCCAGGCGATAACATATAACAGCTTTTGGCTGCCAGCTGGTAGCAAAAAGCCTACAACCAGCCCCCACCCCCGGCTACTCCCCTCTAAATAATAAATTTGTAAAGATTAAACTTCTAACCTATCCTTTCATGTGCTAAATTTTACCAATGCCTCTTTCAAGTTAGGTTTTCTCAAAGCAGGTAAGCTTTTTGTATTTAGCTTTCAGCCGTCAACGTACTGAGAACAACAATGAGATAGTAAAAATAATATATTGTTTTTGCTGCAAGCGGAACGCTCACCGCGCAATGCCACCACGAGGGAGATCATGAAAAAGCATATTCTGGACAAATTCTTTAATCCCCAGGCTGTTGCCGTTGTCGGCGCCAGTCCTAAAGAAGGCAGCATCGGCAACTATTTAATCCGCAACCTGCAACAAGATAATTTTCCCGGGAAAATCTACCCGATAAACCCTAACCACCAGGAAATCAGGGGATTGGCAACCTATCCGTCCCTGACCAGCATCGGGGCGCCGGTGGACCTGGCCGTCATTGCCATTCCCATTAAAGGCGTGCCGGAGATCATCCGGGAATGCGGCCGGGTCCAGGTTCCCGGGGCCATTATCATTTCCGCCGGCGGCAAAGAGGTTGGGGCAGAGGGCGAAAAAATTGAAGCTGAAATCAAGGCGGCCGCCCGGGAAGGCAACGTGCGGTATTTGGGACCCAATTGTATGGGTATCATCTCCCCCCACACCAACCTCAATGCCAGTTTCGCGGCCCACTCGGCCATGCCCGGCAGTCTGGCCCTCCTGTCCCAGAGCGGCGCGATCTGCAGCGCCACCCTGGATTGGGCTGCCGTCGAAAAGATCGGCTTCAGCCATTTTGTCAGTATCGGCTCTATGGCCGATCTTGATTTTGGGGATATGATCGACTATTTGGGGAATGACCAGCAGACCAAGAGCATCATTATCTACATGGAAAATCTCACCAACCACCGGAAATTCATGAGCGCCGCCCGTTCCGTTTCCCGGGTCAAGCCCATCATCGTCGCCAAGTCCGGCCGGTCTCAGGCCGCGGCCAAGGCCGCCGCCTCCCATACCGGGGCCATGGCGGGTCAGGATGACGCCTACAATGCCCTGTTCCGGCGGGCCGGGATGATCCGGGTGGATACCGTGTCCCAGCTGTTTAGCTGCGCCGAGGCCCTGGGCAAGATGAATCGCCCCCTGGGCGGCAACGTGGCCATCATCACCAATGCCGGCGGGCCCGGCGTCATGGCCGTGGATGCCTTCAGCAAGTGGGATGCGGAACCGGTGGATCTGACCGATGAGACCATTGCCAGGTTGAGCGAGTTTCTGCCGCCTCATTGGAGCCATGGCAACCCCATCGATATTTTGGGAGACGCGCCCCCGGACCGCTACGAAAAAGCTCTCCAGGCCTGTCTGCAGGCCCCGGAAATCTCCGGGGTGGTCATGATTCTCTCTCCCCAGGCCATGACCGATCCCACTGCCGTTGCCCAGGAAATCATCCAGGAATTAAAAGCCCAGGCCAAGCCGATTTTTGCCGTCTGGATGGGGGCCCAGGATGTGGCCGAGGGTATCAGGATTTTGAATGACGGCGGCATCCCAACCTTCCGCACGCCTGAAGAAGCCATCGACACCTTCATGGAAATGTACTCTTACACCAAAAATCTGGCCCTGCTCCAGGAAACCCCGCCCCAGTCACCCCAGGATATCCAAGTCAACTTCAAACAGGCCCGGAGCTTCATCGATGCCTGTTTGCAGCGGCGGCTTTATGCCCTGAGTGATATTGAGGGCAAGGCTATCCTCTCAGCCTATGGCATTCCGGTCAACCGGACCGTATCAGCCTCTTCGGCTGAGGTTGCTGCTGAGGCCGCCGAAGATATTGGCTTCCCGGTAGTGGTGAAAATTCATTCCTATGATATTTCCCATAAATCTGATGTTGACGGGGTGCGGCTAAATCTAAAAACCCCCCAGGAGGTCAAAGAGGCCTATGAAGAGATAACCAGTCGGGCCCGGGAACTGAGACCTGAGGCCAAAATCCTGGGCGTTACGGTGCAAACCCAAATTCCCCATATCGACCTGGAACTCATTCTCGGCTGCAAGCAGGATCCTCAATTCGGCCCGCTGCTGCTGTTTGGCATGGGCGGAGTATTGACCGAAGTCTACCGGGACACCGCCGTGGTCCTGCCCCCCTTAAATCTGCAACTGGCCCGGCGACTGCTGACCTATCCCCGTATCTATAAAATTCTCCAGGGCTACCGCAACATCCCGCCCACCAACCTGGAGGCCCTGGCGGAAATCGTGGAGCGCCTGTCCCAGTTAGTGTCTGATTTTTCCGAAATTGCCGAGCTCGATATCAATCCTCTGCTCATCGATAAAAATGGCCTGCCCATTGCCGTGGATGCCCGCATCGTCATCGAACCGGCCAAAGTGCCGGCCCCCCGGCATCTCATCATTGCCCCCTACCCCAACCAATACGAGACCTCCTGGCTGCTGAAGGACGGGACGCCGGTCATACTGCGCCCCATGATCCCCGAGGACGAAAAGCTGGTGGAAGGTCTGCTTCGCAACTGCTCCGAAGAAACCTTATATTTCAGATATTTCAGTGTGTTGAAAAGCTTTCCCCACAGCTTTCTCATCCGCTTCACCCAAAATGACTACGACCGGGAGTTAGGTCTGGCCGCCATCGGCACCCCTCCCGGTCCGGAAGTTATGATGGGTGTGGGCCGGTTGGTCATGACCCCGGAGCGGGAGACGGCGGAGTTTGCCGTTATCATCGCCGATCCCTGGCACGGCAAAGGTTTGGGAGAAAAACTCATCGCCGAGGTCATTAAAATAGCCCGGGATTACGGCGTCAAGCTCTTGTGGGGAGAGATCTTGGCCACCAACGAACCCATGCTGAAGCTGGTCCGGAAGTTAGGATTTGAAGTCAAGGGAGCAGAAGAGGGCCTGCGCCGGGTGGAATTAACCTTGTAGGTCGGGTTTCAACCCCTCCCACTTTCATGGTGTTATGAATTACTGGTCTTGATCTGATCGGCCGGAGGAGCCTGATCTGCTGGGGTTGCCCCTTTCAACCGCTCGCCGCAGGCCGGACAGAAGGTAAATTCCCGACTGATCCGCTGGCGGCACTTGGGGCAGAGATCTTCCTGATAATGGCTGTCGAGGGAGGAGATTTGGGTGAGATCGGGAGGCATATACACGGACCGCTGCAAATTAGTATATGCCCGTTTCCACTTATAAACCATCTGCCCCAACTTTTGGCTGTATTCCGGCAGTTTTTCGGGACCGAAAAGGATGAGGGCAACTACTAAAATGACAATAAACTCGGGGAAATCAATGCCGAACACTGCCGCAACTCCTGATTACCGACGGATTCCTAAACTTTTTGACCGCAATGTGGACAAAAGGCGAAATCTCCCCCCATATTTTTGTGGCATTGGGGGCAATTTTTTAGAGACGCAGCAGTCTCATCACCAGGTCCAGGGGTTTTTAGGTCTCCTCCCGAGGGCGGCAAAGGTTCAGGATCCCCTTCGGTGGCTTTCTTGAAGCCCTTGATGGCCTTGCCGATGCTGTCGCCCAATTCAGGCAGCCGTTTGGGACCAAACAAGAGCAGGGCAATGACCAAAATAATTACGAGAGTGGTGATATTGTAACCAAACATGGTTTTTTCCTGTCGATTTCTTAATATTGCCAGTATAGCAAATAAATTATAGTATTACAATATATTCACTTCTCTCGGCCCTGCAAGCAGGCTTTAGGTCCGGGGGTGGGTGCGTGCCCCGGAAACCAGAAACCGAGTGACTTCGTGCAAGATTCCCTGTTCCCTCCTGAGTCGCCAGCACCGCCGGACAGCCTTCCCTTAGCGGCCCGCCTGCGGCCTCGCAGTCTGGCGGAATTTGTCGGTCAGGATCATATTATCGGTCCAGGACGCCTGCTGCGCCGGGCCATTGAGGCCGACCGGCTTTTTTCCTCCCTCATCTTCTGGGGGCCGCCGGGTAGCGGCAAGACCACCCTGGCCCACATCATCGCCGGGGTCACCCGGAGTCATTTTGCCAGCCTTAGTGCAGTGCTCAGCGGCGTCAAAGACATCCGGGAGGTGGTGGTTCAGGCGCATCAGCAAAGGTCGCAAGGACGGCGCACCATCGTGCTGGTCGACGAAATCCACCGTTTTAACAAAGCTCAACAGGACGCTTTACTTCCTCATGTGGAAGAAGGAACGCTGATTCTTATCGGCGCCACCACGGAAAACCCTTATTTCGAAGTCATCGGCCCCCTTTTGTCCCGGGCCCGGGTTTTTGTCTTCCAGCCCCTCACTCCGGAGCAGATTCTTCAGATATTGCACCGAGCTCTGCAAGATAAAGAGCGGGGTTTGGGAGCCTATCCGGTCTCAGCCGACCCCGAGGCCTTGCAGCATCTGGCCCGCACCGCTGGGGGCGACGTCCGCAACGCCCTCAACGCTTTGGAACTGGCGGTCCTGAGCACCCCTCCCGATCCCACCGGATGCCTTGCTATCAGCCTGGAGGCGGCCCAGGAATCCATTCAGGCTCGGGCCGTGTTGTATGATCGCGACGGCGACGCCCACTATGACACCATCTCCGCCTTTATCAA
Source organism: uncultured delta proteobacterium (assembly GCA_963705135.1). GTDB lineage: Bacteria > Desulfobacterota > Desulfobaccia > Desulfobaccales > Desulfobaccaceae > Desulfobacca. Next base: position 36,974 of record CAVPJB010000014.1, on the reverse strand, counting down.
AAGCGTGCGCGGCTCCGACGTAGACGCCGCCCTGTACTGGCTGGCCCGCATGCTCCATGCCGGCGAAGACCCCAAGTTCATTGCCCGGCGTCTGCTGATTCTGGCTTCCGAAGACATCGGCCTGGCCGACCCCAAGGCCCTGGTGCAGGCGGTGGCTGCGGCCCAGGCCCTTACCTGGGTGGGCCTGCCCGAAGCCCAATATCATCTGGCCCAGGCAACCATCTATCTGTCTCTGGCCCCTAAAAGCAATTCCACTCAGGCGTATTTTCGAGCCCTGGAAAAAGTCAAAGAACAAGGTGTCACCCAGGTGCCCGCCCATTTGAAAGACGCCGCCCGGGACGGCAAGGCCCAGGGTCACGGCCAGGACTATAAATATCCTCATAACTATCCGGGCCAATACGTCAACCAAACCTATCTGCCGGAGGACTTTGCGGCAGCAAGTTTTTATGACCCTGGGGAAGAAGGCCAGGAAAAGGAACTTGCCTCCAAGTGGCGAGACCGCTTTAACCTCAAATAAATATGCCGGGCTTTCGGTCGCCACGGCTATATTTGCCGAGGGTAAAGCCTAACCTTTGATGAAATTAAAAATTGCCACTACCAATGGATTCAAATACTTGCTAAAAACGCCCACCTGATAAACCCGGTCGTACAGCAGCACTGCGACGATTACCCAGGGCCCGGCCAGGGTCAGCCATTTCTTAAGCTCTGCCAGCGAATCCGGCAGCAACTCCACCCAGATAGTCCCAAGCGCCAGAGGTGGAATGGGGATGAGATTGTAAACCGCCACGGTGACGCTGACCGCCACTACGACCAAAAGCATATGCGGAGACAAATCCATCAGGGTCATGACTATTTCAATGATGCTGGTCATGATGCCGGCAAACAAGAGATTCGCCACCGGACCGCTCAATCGGCTGAGAATTTTATACAATGTCCGATGTTCGAATTTTGAGGCATCAATATCCATCTGCCTCGGCCAGCCAAAGCCTCCCAATAAAAATGCCACGGTTCCCAGAATATCTAAATGCAGGAAGGCATTGAAATGAAAGCGGTCTGTGGCCCCGACCCGTCGGTCACCCAGGCTTGTGGCCGCAAAAGCCTGGCCTTCGGCATTAAACAACACGGCGAATAGTACACCAAGGACAAAACCAATGACGCTTTCCAACTGCAAATTATGCAGATCAGGAACATAAGGGATAGGTGAGGCGATATCCATAAAAAACCCGCTTTTTAAAGGATCACAAGCAAAGAGAAGGTAGAGGAACATCCCCCTACCTTCTCTTTAGCTTTCGCTGTTATTGATTATCGGAGACTATCTTCTTTCGCTTTCCAGCACCGGACGGCTGGTGGCCCGGCAGACGAGGACGCCCGCGACTAAAATCATGGCCGAAATCCAGTAGGCCCAATCCAGACTGCCGGTCATGTCTTTAATGGTGCCGGCCAGTCTGGCCATGAAGAAGCCCAGACCCCAGCCGATGAACACCAGACCGTAGTTGAAGCCCAGGTTTTTGGCGCCGAAAAAGTCAGCGGTAAATGACGGCATCAGGGCCAGACCGCCGCCATACTGCCAGTAGGCGATGCCGATGGCCAGAAACAGCAGGAAGACGTTGCCCGAAGAGGATATCCAGGGCATCATGAACATAAAGAGGGCCGACACCAGGCAATTCAAGGAATAGGCGTTGGCCCGGCCGATTTTGTCGGAATACATACCGGTTCCTACCCGGCCCAGGGCGTTGACCGCGCCGCCGAAAGAGGCCAGGATCCAGGCGTTGGCCACCAGGAAAGGAACCCCCTTGGCGGCTTCCGCCAGGATTTTGGCGGCGTTGGCGATAATCATCAGACCGGACTGGGTGGTGACGATGAACATGAATACCAGGGCAAAAAACTGCCAGGTCTTCATCATGTCGCTGGCGACCCAGTCAACTGAGGTGCCCGCAGCTTTGGGAGCCACACCGCCCACCAGGGCAGCCGCCGGGGGCACATAGCCCGCGGGCGGCCAGGCCAGCAGGCTGCCGGCGATGATGACCACAATAGCAAAGAAGATGCCCAGCCAAACAAAGCTGTAAGTAATACCGCCACTGGACAACAGGTAAGCAGCCAACGGAGAAATATAAAGAGCTGCACCGCCGTAGCCGCCCACCACCAGGCCGGCGATCAAGCCGCGTTTATGCGGGCCGAACCACTTCAAGGCGGCCGGGGTCGGCGCCGCGTAGCCGAGACCCATACCGATGCCGCCCAAAATCCCGAAGCCGACGATCAACCCGGTATAGCTCTTCGTCATGCCGGCAATGATACAGCCAAGGGCCAATAAGAGACCGCCGGAGATGGCGCCGACTTTGGGGCCGAATTTATCCTGAATCCGGCCGCCGGGAATCATAAATAAAGCAAAAATAAGAACGCACAAAGAAAAGGGCGTGGCCGCTTGGGCGTTATTCAGATAATTCCACCCTGCATTCAAAGAATCAGCCGGTCATTGGCTGACCGACCATTTTCTCATTAATCAACGCCTTGGACCAAACACTCCAGGCATACAAGATTCCCAAACAGAGGTTAACTGCGGTTCCCGCAAAAGTAACTACCCATGCCTTACCCGGAACTTTATCTATCGGACCTGCCATGATTACCTCCTAAAGCAATAATTTATAAGGACATCAATGTACAAAATCTTTCACCCTACAGACTAGCTGCGAAGCTTATTCACCTCCTTTTTTGGGAGATAGTTCTATCATCAATTGGGACGCTGCAAATATTTTGCCAGGATGGTGCTTCTCAGCAGGTTTAAATGGCGATGAAGCGGCTTTCTTGCTTTGGGCGCCTCTGCCTTGGCTAAAGAGAACAGCTTAAGCAAGGAGTTAGGGAAGAAAAAAATAATGGGACGATTAGTTAACGGCTGGAGTTACCTTTGCCGGTTGGCAGCCATAGAAGCGTTGACTCCGGGTGGTATTGTGCAAAATACGCCCCGGTGTTGTTTAGCGGACGATTTTCTTAAATGGGGCCAAGGCTATGGCGAGCCAAATCGATGGCGTTTCCCTGCCGGGCTTAGACCAATAATTGAGTGCCCGACGAGATAAATTTAAAAAAAGGCTCATCAACCTATCGGATCGAAATTGTATTAAGATTAATTTTTCTGCTTCAATGTTCAAGCTAATTCTATCAATTAGGGTCGGATATAAGACTAGGAGCGTCCAAAATTTATACTTATTGTGCCATTAATGTGGTGAAAGCCTTGGCCAGGGCTGCCAGGGTCTTGTGAAGGTCTTCCGGGCTGTGGGCCAGGGAGAGAAACCAGGCTTCGAATTGAGAGGGAGGGAGATATACCCCTTGGGCCAACATTGCCTGAAAAAATCGCTGGAAGCGTCCAGTATCGCTGGTTTGGGCCGCAGCCAGATTGTTTACCGGCCCCTCGGTAAAAAAGAGGGTGAACATGGAGCCCACCCGGTTGCAACAGATGGGTAACCCGGCCTGGCGGGCCAAAACCATGGTTTGTTCTTCCACCACGCGACCTTTTTCCTCCAACCTTTCATAGGTCCCCGGCTCCCGGAGAATTTTCAAGGTTGCCAGACCCGCCGCCACCGCCAGAGGATTGCCGGACAAGGTGCCGGCTTGATATACCGGACCTACCGGGGCCATCTGTTCCATCAGGTCCCGCCGTCCCCCATACGCCCCTACCGGTAAACCGCCGCCGATGACCTTGCCCAGGCAGGTGAGATCAGGGATGACCCCATACCGTTCTTGGGCCCCACCCCAGGCTACCCGGAAACCGGTGATTACCTCGTCAAAAATAAGTACGATTCCATGGTGATCGCACAACAGGCGCAGACCCGGCAGGAATCCCGGTTGCGGCGGTGCCACTCCCATATTGCCGGCCACCGGTTCCACGATAATGGCGGCGATGTCTCCAGCGTTTTGGTCTACCGCCGTTTGGACGGCCTCCAGGTCGTTGTAGGGCAAAGAAATGGTCAGTCCGGCGATTGCTGGGGGCACCCCGGGACTGCCGGGGATGCCCTGGGTGAGGACGCCGCTGCCGGCCTGGACCAGCAATGTATCAGCATGCCCATGATAACCGCCGTCAAACTTGATGATCTTGTTGCGATCGGTGGCGGCCCGGGCCAACCGGATGGCGGTCATAGTGGCTTCCGTCCCGGAATTGACCAGGCGGACCATTTCTAGACTCGGGACGGCCGCCACCAGCAACTCGGCCAGCTCGACTTCGGCCGGAGTGGGAGCCCCGTAACTGGTGCCGCCAGCGGCAGCCTGCCGGAGCGCCTCCACCACCTGGGGATGAGCGTGCCCGACGATCATGGGACCCCAGGAGCCCACAAAATCTATGAAGATGTTGCCGTCCACGTCTATGATCTGCGAGCCCTGTGCTCTGGCGATAAAACGGGGTGACATCCCCATGGCCCGCCAGGCTCGTACCGGACTATTAACCCCACCTGGTATTAGTTGTTGCGCCTGTTGAAAAAGCTGTTCAGAATGTGTGGTCATCTGAGTTCCTCTATCCTGTGGTCACGTTATTGCCAGACACCCCAATCTTCATCGGGCACGGTGGGATTGTCTAACTAGTCGTCTTCGGGGCGTGGTTGTCCTTGAAAATACCGCATCGTGGTTTTTTTTAGTTCAACGTCGCTGAATAACAAGACATAATCCCGAATGCCGGTTTCCGCCGCCAAATTCCGGGCGATAGCTTCGCACTCTTCCTGCGTTTTACCGTGAATCATGGTAAAGACATTATAGGGCCAGTCTCCGGATACCTGGCGTTCGTAACAATGGGTCACCTCCCGCAACGCCGCCATCTGGGCGCCAACCCGTTCTACTTCGACCGCCGGCACGGCCCAGGCCGCCATGGCATTGGCTTGAAAACCGGATATCCGGTGTCTGATGGTGGCCCCGAAACGCCTGATGTAACCCTCATCCATGAGTTTTTGGATGGTGGCCGCTAACACCTCTTCCTCCAGGCCTAATTCCTGGGCAATTTCCAGAAAGGGCCGAGGGCAGACCTGTAAATCACGCTGCAGTCCACGGATTACTTTTTTTTCAAGTTCGTTCAGCATATGCAGGCTCTTATTCCAAATTTCGGATAAGCTTTTCTTGACGCTCTTCTATGAAAGCAGCAACTTGTTGTTCTAATTCCAAAAAAGTCTGAATAAGCGCTTTGGCCAAAGGCGTCAGAATCAACTTTTGGCCGCGGCCCTCAGCCGGCACTTTCTCCGCCAGCTTATGACCCAGCCGATTTTCCGAGGACTTCAATCGCCCCCAGGCAGCCCGATAGGACATACCCAGATGCCGGGCGGTTTCGGCCAAAGAACCGTATTCCAGGATGCCGCGCAACAGTTCTAACCGGCCCCGGCCAAAAAGGACCTCTCCATCTTTTTCCAGCCAGATTTTGCAGTGTATCTGTATGCCAGTCATAATAAAGTGAAATCTCCAAAGGTTACCTTAAACTATAATTTCCCCACCGAGTAGTCAAGGTGAGGGCAGTATGTCATTTTTCACTCAGATATCAGGATGATAAAAAAGCTTGACCTGAGACCGGTGATTTGCTACATGTTGAAATCAAACTGTAAGCGTTTAGCCTTCGGTAGCTGATTCTTCTTTCACCATAATAAAAATCCCTGTGGTCAGAGGCTAAGCGATCCCACCCTGGTAGAGCCTCTAATGAGTATCGATCCTGCGATCGACCACTGAAGGCTTAAGAGATTCTTATTTTATATTAAGTTAATGTTCTTAGTTTAAGAAAGCTATGTACCCAGCCAATAAAGGTCTTCGCAGCAGCTTTTACCTTGTCTTGATCAGTATGTTCTTTCTCCTCCTCCCTTCCCCTCTTCGGGGCGAGGTGTTTGTGCGAGTGCAGAAAAAAGGGGTGATATATTATTATTTTTCCAACCGGCCTTCGCCTCTGGAGCAATTAACGGCCTCTAATAATCAGGGCAGAATTAAACTTGCGGCCCCCACCGGGCTTCGGAGGCAGTCGGCCAAAGCCCTGGAGCCTTTGATCAGGGAAGCCAGCCGCCAACACGATGTCCCGCCCGCTTTAATTAAAGCGGTCATTCGGGTGGAATCAAATTTCAATCCTGCCGCCACTTCCCCTAAAGGAGCCCAGGGCCTCATGCAGTTAATGCCGGGGACGGCGGATCAATTGCAGGTGAGCAACCCCTATGATGCCCAGGAGAATATCTCGGGGGGGCTCGTTATCTGCGTATGATGCTGGAAAAATTCGGCTTCCGTTTGCCTCTGGCCCTGGCGGCCTACAACGCCGGTCCGAACCGGGTCGCCAAGTGCCAGAAAGTGCCAGCAATACCCGAAACCCAGGCCTTTGTCCGAGATGTCTGTCAGAATTATCTGCACTATGATCAAGAAAAATAAAAGGCTCCTTGGGGCGCCACCGCCGCAGTCCTCGAGTGGCCATTTAGGCTAATCTACAAAATAATCCATTTCATCTGAGTCGTCCAGGATTCCTTTATTAATAAACTTATAGAGACTGCCGATCCATTCCAATTCGTTTGCCAATTCCGAATTGGCAAATATCCATTCTCCATGACGATCTTTGGCGATGACAACAATTTCCTCTATATCGTCTAAATCCTGGTAAAATCTTTCGACCACCTCTTGCACGGACCTTTTGGCCTTTTCAAAAGGAATAATATTCTTGGTCATGATTCTCCTTTAGGCAGCCATAATACCAATAACCGCCCGGCGGTACAGTGATGATAATGCCCAGAGGGGGAAAATCGATCTTCCCAGCCCCCAATAGACCATGCTTGGCTCATTAAAAGCTGCGGGAGCTACCGAGGGGTTCTCGCAGCAGGAGACGGGCGAAAGACCCTTCTTCTTCGGCCTGTTTAATCCGGATGCGATCTTTGGCAAGATTCTCTTGTAGGCTTCTCAGGCGGTTAAGCATCATCCAGAGAGTGCGTTTATAGGGATGTTGGGGCTCCTCCACGCATTGACCGACATTTTTCAGGTAAGGCTGAGAGGTTATCAGGGTAATGATATTAGCGCATTTATCGAACAAGTCGTCGTAATAATGGATAATTTCGTCATGATTGTCCTCTATAAATTCCAACACCAGGGCCAGCAACCGTTCCTGAGTCAACCGGTGGTTGAAGGGTGGGCGACGCAGAGCCAACCTTTCTAGTTGTTGAACATGATGTGATTGCTGTAAATAGGCGATCTTGGACAAGACCTCGCGATGGAGTTCAGGATATTTACGAAAATACGACCTATATTCCGGATTTAGAATATAGTTATTGAGGATTTTTTTCAATTCATCAAAGAATTCTTTACTATAACTGGTAAAGCGACGCTGATTTTTGGTCAACCAGGCATATAAAAATTTCAAGCGTTCGTCGTGATTTTTTATTGAGGTGATCAGCCCCTCTTGCCGGTAGGAGATGCCACCCACATATTCCCCTCTGATGATGTCGTTCAGGGTCACCAGGAAGCCTTTGGTATCTTTGAGTATATTAAATGAAGCTCGCTCCCCGTGTTGTGGGTGAATGATCTCTTGTTTGAGTACCCGACAGGGCCCGATCTTCCTGGACGTTGTTCCGGTTATAATGGTGCTGCATGTAAGTTACCTTAACGATCACCACTCGACGCTCCGGGTCCACATAAAAGCCTTGATCGGCAAAATACCGCTGCATCTCCTGGAGATCCGGCGGCACCGGTACAAGGGCGATTTTTTCCACCACGGGATACCGTTTCTGGTCAAAACCGTTGAGACTGGTGATCACTCGATCCGAAGAGCCTAACACTTTAATCAGGTAGGGTTCTTTTTGTCTACTTAATTTGCGGGCGAACAGGGCGCTGGAGGTACGGCGCTCGGCAGAGATGGGAAATCCATAGGCCTCCATCAGAAATTGATAGACAAAGGTCCGGTTTTTCTCATAGGAGGCATTATCTTCGGTCTTGAATTTGCCCAGGCGACGGCCTAAGGTCTTTAGTTCGGTATCCAAATCCGAAGGGAAAGAAGCGTAGCAGCCTAGCAGGCGAAACTCATCGGTGTTATCCCGGGCAATAACGTGAGCCCGATCCATATGAAACAGATAGGTCAAGAGATTTTCATAACAGGACAGGTCGGTAAGATCTGCCTGAGAGAACCTGGCCTTGAAATCGACCCGCAATTCTTTGGTAAGATGCGGTAAAATTTTCTCGGTGTTTTCTTTCAGCAACCTCTCCCTGGCCGTGAGACGCCTGGGTTTGGTCGCCGTTTTCTCCGGGCCTGCTTCAGTTAAACTATGCAGCAGGTCAAATTGAAAAACTTCCTGCTGATACTCCAGGGGGCGGTTAAAGACCACCATGCTGAAGCAGGGTAAAAACTTATATTCCGCAAAATTAACCTCAAAGGAGGGCAGTAACTCCCGGGCCTCGATAAGCGGATAGTCTGCATTATAGGCCTCCAAAAGGCCCTTCTTGATGTGGGTGAATTCCAGAAATTCTTTGAGGATTTGCCGATCCAGAATTTTCTTGCTGCCGGTTTGCACCGCCGCCAGGGTCACATTGTTTGCCAATCGTACTTCGGAAAAATATGAAACGCCGCCCATAGGCTCAACCCTTGAGAAACTTGATTTTTACCTGCCGCCTCCGAGGGCCGTCGTATTCACAAAAATAGATACCCTGCCAGGTTCCCAAGACCAGGCGCCCGGACTCCACCAACACCGTTGCCATTGACCCGGTGAGGGTGGCTTTAATATGCGCCGGGGAATTGCCTTCGGCATGCCGATAGGGTTCATCCGCCCGGATAATCTTATTCAAGACCATGAGAATATCCCCTTTGACGCTGGGATCGGCGTTTTCATTAATGGTAACCCCGGCCGTGGTATGCGGCACATACACATAGCAGACGCCGTCCATGGGGCCATGTTTATTGACCAGCTCCTGGATTGCGGCCGTCATATCGATGAGTTCAGTGGCCGTGGCAGTTTTGATCTCGAGAGTATGGACCATTAGATCACCCTGGCTGACTAACAGACTAGAGGTAATAAATTGGCAGCAGGCAACGATCAAAAAGAGTTCGTTAAGAATCGGAAATTATAATGTTTATCTGTAATCTTGTATTTGATGGTAATTCCTCGAAAACCGGCCGTCGAAGGATTACCCTTTAAAATTAAGTGAGAATCCGTCCCGGGCTTTGCGGTTGTTGTTGGGTTTGTTCCTTTTCCATTTCGTACATTTCCCGTAACGGAAACATGAGCAGGCTGAAAAGAAAAGGATTTTCCCGCTCCAAGAGGCTTCGGTCCCGTGCCAAATCTTCGCCGGCGGCCTGAGCCTGCCGGGCTAGATGTGGCTTGCCGGTGCGATCCAGATAATAGGCCATATCCAGCAAACGTCGGCTGAGGATATGCCTCTGCTCCGACGGGAACAGTTCCCTGATCGCCTCATCCACGGCCCTTTCCACCCGGGCTACTTTTTGATCCGGAGTAAGGACCAGGGGACTTTTCTCAATATCTTGAATTTTTTCGAACCAGGGCGCCAGTTCTTCGGGGCTGAAATGCCAGTTCAGAAAATCCTCTTCCAAGGAAAGATTCCTGGAATGCTCCAGGTACTGTTCCCGTTCTTCTAAAACCGGCAGTAATTCTTGCAATTTGGGAGCTATTTCCTGCCCCAGGCGGTTTTGCAGGCTAGACCGGACCCGAAGATATGCGGCCACGGCCTCTGATGATTGGTCGGGATTGACCTGATAGGAGTCCTCGATGATTTTCAAGATAGAGGCCGGCGGTACATCCACCAGTTCTCCCGGCATCTCCTGCCTGGTGCTGTCCAGATACTTTTTCGTCTCTTTGTTGCTGAGGAGCACCGCATAGGCGTCTTTGAGGCCTTCGACATCATTGCAGAGGGCCAGAAAAAGGTTAAACGACTGCCCTTGCCGGGGCAGGTGCAGGATAACCATGCGGCTGCCGTTGCCTTCGATGCGACTCATATAGCCTTTAACCGGGGCCGGGCTCAGCATCAGCCTGATCACGGCGCTTTCCTCCGGTCTGACCAGATCCGGCGGCATCTCCACCCCTTGGGCTTTCAGGTGATGGAAGGCTTTTTTTAAGGCTTTTTGGTGGGTTTTATCGTTAGCACGGGCAAAGTGGGCCTGCAAAATTTCCGGTACCAGCGGGTGGGCCAATCTCGCCAGGGTCTCGAGCAGGGCCAGCTCGTCTTCCGGTCCCGGGACCGGGTTGGCGGCCAAAATCTCCAGAATCTGCCCCTTCTCGGCGCCTTGGAGGATCGCCTGGTGCACCCGAGCCACCAGCGGGCTTAAAGCTTCTTGACGTTCGGGCCGCAGGCCGGCCAGGTATTTGGCCACCGGCCGCGGCAGTGAATCCTCTCCCATGCATCCTACCCTTTGTTCTTAGGGGCCGATTCAATGACCACTTCATCGGTGCGGCCCATTTCCTGGAGATAGACATTAACCCTTTGATTTCCAAACAGCTCCACGGTACGGCCGATGAAATTCGGACAAATTGGCAGTTCCCGCCCGCCCCGGTCAATTAAGACGGCCAGTTCAATGCGCCGGGGCCGCCCAAAATCAGTGAGGGCATCCATGGCCGCCCGGATGGTCCGACCGGTGAATAAAACATCATCCACCAGCACCACGTCAACATCATCCAGGGAAAAATCCAGTTCGGTCTTGCCAACCTGGGGTTTGTGGCTGATGCGGGTCCAATCGTCCCGGTATAAGGTGATGTCCAAGATCCCCACGGGCACTGCCACCGAGGTGCGGGCCTTGATCTTGGCACCCAGCCGCTGGGCCAAAAAGGCTCCGCCGGTGCGGATCCCCACCAGCGCCAGCCGGGATAAGTCACTATGTTGGCGCAATAATTCCTCGGTTAGACGGTTCAGCGTCTCGTCCAGCTCCGGCGCCGGCATGGTCACAACTCTTTGCATAGCTTCCATAATGACATCCTGTGAGAAAACGACGGCCCCGAAGCAGAATTTCCCGCCGCTTTTTTGGCGGCGACCCAACAGGGCCGATTTTTGCCTGAATTAATTATTATAGATCAATTTTTCTTACAAAATAACACGTTATGTCCATGTAAGCAACAGTTCTTTTGTAGAATTGACGGTTATCACCTCAAGATAACTTCGTCATTGCCGACCATCTCTTGACCGTCAGCCAGAGGATGGTTACAATGAGCTAACTTTCTTAAAAAACTGAACGCACGCCCATGGACTTAGAAAAGGCCCGCCAACTGCTGGAACTCGGTATTGACGCTACCCGGAAAGAGATTCACGCAGCCTATCGCCGGGCGGCCCGACGCTGGCATCCAGACTCTGCGCCTCCGGAAAAAAGCGCTGAATGCCACCAGCGCATGCTGGAAATCAACGAGGCCTACCACTTCATTTTAGCCTTTTTAGAAACCTACCGCTACCGCCTGGAGGAAGCCCCGGAAAACCAGGACGATTACGAGAGTTGGTGGCATTCCCATTTCGGCCAAAGCATGGGCTGGCCGAACCAACCGTCCCGGCGACGCCCCAAGAAATCCTAATTTGATGACCTTTCCACGCCTCATCATTACTACGTGGCTCTTTTGGACCATTCTGGCTACCAGGGTTTTGGCTGCGCCCCTGGCGACGCCGGCCGCGACCCTCCAGCCGGAAACGCTGCACTACACTGTGGACGCCCCCCTTATTAAAGACGCCGGCCGGGCCACTGTTTCCCTGCGGCAGTTGGACCGGGAGAGGTTTGAAGGGGAAATCAAGGGCGAAACCAACGGCGTCATCGCCTTCTTAACCGCCCACCGCCGAGACTGCTACCGCACCACCATGCGCCTGGTCCAGGGAAGACTTCAACCCCTGGTCTACACCGAGGAATCCTGGCGAAAAGGCAAACACCACCTGAAGGAATACCGCTTTGATTCTGACCGGCGCCGCCTGGAACTTTGGCAGCAAGGGGAGGACGGCGTTCTGGCCCGCAAGTGGGAGACGGAATTGACCGGGCCGATCTACGATCCCATCAGCGCCTTTTACAACTTCCGGCTGGGCGGATTGGGGGAAATCAAAGGCGGTGACACCATCACCGTGGCCGGAGTCCCCTACCCCCGGCCCGAGGAAATTATTATCCGCATCGGCCTTCAGGAACCGGGCAACCGCCAGGCAACAGTGTCAATCCGCAACCGGGCCTTTGAGGATGAAAGCGGCCTGGTGCACATCCAGTTCGACGATACTCTGGTGCCCCTGTCCGCCTGGACCCGGGTGCTCAAATTCGGCAAGCTCTCAGGCCGGCTTACCGGGAGACAGTTGGATTAGTGGTCAGTGGTCAGGCCGGGGGGTGCCGCTATGTTTACTCCCTCCTGGGAAGCGTGGGTGAGGATTGCAGCAGAGATTTCTTGGGCGGTATAAAAGCATTCTTTTAGGGACATGGCTAACGGCCCTGCAGCTGCTGGCGGCCCTGACCGCTTTGGCCTGGACCCTGCAGCCGGAAACCCTGCACTACACCATAGACGCATCCATTCTTAAAGACGCCGCCCAGGTCACCGTTTCCCTGAGGCAGGTGGACCACGAGAAGTTTGAGGGGGAAGTCAATGTTGAAACCAACGGCCTCATCGCTTTCTGCACCGATCATCGCCGGGAATGCTACCGCACCACCATGCGCCTGGTTCAAGGCCGACTCCAGCCCCTGGTTTACCTCGAAGAAATCAGGTGGGGCGGCAAACAGCTAGGCAATGAATATCGCTTTGATTATGACCGGCAACGCCTGGAACTCTGGAGAAGAGGCAAGGAGGGCATTCTGGCCCGAAAGTGGGAAAAGGAACTGACGGAAACGATTTACGATCCCATCAGCGCCTTTTACAATTTCCGCCTTGGCGCCCTGGGAAAGGTCAAGGGCGGCAGGACCATTACGGTGGCGGGAATTCCTTACCCCCACCCTGAAACCATTACTATCCGGCTTGGCCCCCAGGAGCCGGGTAACAGCCAGGCCACTTTGACCATCCGCGCCCAGCCCCAGGGAAATGCCATCGCCCCGGTCCATATCCGCTTCGACGACCGCCTGGTGCCCCTGTCCGCTTGGACTAAAACCCCGGAATTCGGCCAGGTCTCCGGCCGGCTCACCGGCAGAGAGTGAATCAGCGATCGGTGGGCAGAACCGAAGGCCAATAGCTACCTCCGGCTAGTAAATCCGAGAACGCAGCCAAGGAAAAGACTCCTAAGTGCACGTGAGGGGGAAAGCAAAAGAACAATAAAAATAAATTTAGTATTTTGATTTTTTCAACCGATAGGCTATGTTCTTTTTTATGACTCATTTGACGACTCTGATTCCGAGTCATATCTGCTCATGGATACCAATGGGATGATGACAACGCCTCCCTGAATGATTGTCATTTTATCGTCACCTATCAATCACTTCGCTAGGAGAGAAACGCCCATGACGGCCCGTGGTGAAATGATCCTGGAAGAACCTTCGGCTGACACGCTCAAGGTGATTCTTTCCGGGGATTGGCAGCTTGGCGGTGCCCTGCCCGGGGCCGATCAGGTGCAGCAAAGGCTCGAAAGCCGGCCGGGGGTGCGAAACCTTGTCTTTGATACCCGGGAACTGACCCATTGGGATACCGGCCTGCTGACCTTCCTGGTGAGCCTGCACACCTTCTGTTCCCAGCAAAATATCCACCTGAACAGCGACGGACTCCCCGAAGGGGCGAAGAAACTGTTGGAATTGGCTGCGGCGGTGCCGGAAAAGAAAGATGCCCGTCAAGCCGAGGGACGGGTATCATTTCTCACCAATTTGGGTAACCAAACCGTCGATTTCTTCCATTCCGCGGGTGAACTGCTGGAGTTCCTCGGCGATGCCGTCATGGCTTTTCTGAGTCTGCTGCGCGGTAAGGCCCAGTTTCGCCGGACCGATCTGGGTTTAATCATGCAGGCCGTTAGCGCCCAGGCGTTGCCCATCGTCTCCCTCATCTGTTTTTTGGTGGGGTTGATCCTGGCGTTTATCGGCGCCATCCAGTTGAAGCTGTTCGGGGCTCAAATTTATGTGGCCGATCTGGTGGGCATTGCCATGGTGCGCCTCATGGCGGCGATTATGACCGGCATCGTCATGGCCGGCCGTACGGGGGCGGCCTTTGCCGCTCAGCTGGGGACCATGCAGGTGAACCAGGAAATCGATGCCCTGAAAACCCTGGGTATCTCACCCATGGAGTTTCTGGTGCTGCCGCGTATGCTGGCCCTGTCGCTGATGATGCCCCTGCTGTGCCTGTACGCCAATGTCATGGGTATCCTGGGGGGCATGGTGGTGGGGGTCTGGATGCTCGATATCGGCTACATGGAATACTATAACGAGACGGTGAAGGCCATCGGTCTGTGGAATCTGGGCATCGGCCTTTTTTCCGGCTTCGTGTTCGGTATCATCGTGGCCCTGGCCGGCTGCATGCGGGGCATGCAGTGCGGCCGTAGCGCCTCGGCGGTGGGTGATGCGGCCACCTCCGCAGTGGTCACTTCCATTGTCGGCATCATCCTCTCTACCGCCCTGATCACCATTGTGTGCAACATTCTGGATATATAAGGGAATGCCGGTCAGGCACGTCAGGAAAAAGGCAGATGACTGAAAAAGAAGCCCACATTACGGTGCGCGATCTCACCATGGCGTATGGCGACTTTGTCCTCATGCGGGACCTGACCTTTACCATAAACCGGGCGGACATCTTCATCATCATGGGCGGCAGCGGTTGTGGCAAGAGCACCCTGATGAGCGTTTTGAACGGCCTGAAAGCCCCGGCTAAGGGGAAGGTCTTGTATGGCGAGATCGATTTCTGGGGAGCCGATCAACAGACCCGGGACCGGATCATTCGCCGGGCCGGGGTCATGTACCAAAGCGGGGCGCTCTGGAGCTCCATGACTCTGGCCGAGAATATCGCCCTGCCGTTGGAGACCTATATGGATTTGAGCCCGGGCCAGATCCGTGAGGTGGTGGGATTGAAACTGGCCCTGGTGGGATTGGCCGGTTTCGAAGAATTTTATCCCTCGGAGATCAGCGGCGGCATGCAAAAACGGGCCGGTATCGCCCGGGCCATGGCCCTGGATCCCGAGATCCTGTTTTTCGATGAACCATCAGCCGGGTTGGATCCAGTGAGCGCCCGCCGCCTGGATGACCTGATCCTGGAGCTCAATGACAGCCTGGGCACCACCATGGTGGTGGTAACCCATGAGCTGCCCAGCATCTTTGCCATTGGCAGCAATTCGGTATTTTTAGATGTGTCCAAACGGACCATGACGGCCACCGGCAATCCCAACAAGCTTTTGGCCGAAACCAAGGATCCGACTTTGCGTCTGTTTCTCACCCGTGGCGAAAAATCTTAAACGATAGGATGGACACAGATGGCTAAACAAGCAAATAGAATGATGATCGGCGGTTTCGTGGTCATCGCCCTGTTCATTCTGGCCGCCAGCCTGGTCGTATTCGGTTCCGGCAAATTCTTCCAGAAAACCCAGAAATTTGTTTTATACTTCGATGAATCCATCAAGGGGTTGAGTGTGGGCGCCCCGGTATTGTTCCAGGGTGTGGCGGTGGGGTCGGTGATAAGCATTACTATCGTCGCTGACCCTGCTAAACAAAAAACCGAGATTCCGGTCATCATTGAAATCTTATTGGAACGCTTTAAAATTCCTGAAGCCGGCCGAATCGCCGATCCTCAAAAAAATATGTCCCGGCTCATCGACAAGGGCCTTCGGGCCATGCTGACCATGCAGAGTTTTATTACCGGGCAGTTACTGATCGAACTTGATTTCTTCCCCAACACGCCGGTGGTTTTGAAGAATATCAACAAAGACTATGTCGAGATCCCAACCCTCCCGTCCACCAGTGCCAAGCTGGCCCGTGCCTTTGATAACTTTGATTTTCAGGCCTTAAAAATTAAATTGGAATCGGGCATGGACGGGATCGATAAACTCGTCAACGACCCGAACCTGACTGCCGCCATCCGGGATCTCAAAGAGGCGTTGCAGAGCGCCCGCAAGCTTATCACCAAAGTTGATGGCCAGGTTGATCCCCTGGCCAGAGATGTGAAAAAGATAACGAAAAATTTCGACAAGCTGGCCAAGGAGGTTGACTCCAAAATAAAGGGCCTGTCTGCCAGTTTGGAGAAGACCCTGTCAGGTTTTGACAAGACCCTGTCCGGCGTTGATAAAACCCTGACTTCAGCCCGGGGCGTCATGTCCCCAGACGCCCCGCTGGTGGTGGATATGGAGAATACGTTGAAGGAACTTTCTGCCGTGAGCCGGTCGGTTCGGGAGTTGGCCGATTATATGGAGGAGCATCCCGAAAGCCTGATTCGCGGCAAGAAGAAACCGAAAGGTCAATAAGCATGAACTTGAAGCTATTTTCTCGAAACCTGGCAATCGTCCTGGCGATCGCGGCTATCTTTCTCGGCGGCTGCAGCCGGAGTCCATCGCCCCGATTTTACACGCTGAGTCCGATCCAGGACCAGGTTGCCTCTATGAGGTCTAGCTCGGGGCAAAACGCCGTTGTGGGCATCGGCCCGGTCAAGCTGGCTGATTACCTGGACCAATCTCTCATTGTGAGCCAGACAGGTGACAACCAGGTGGTCAAAGCCCAATTCGATCGCTGGGTCGGCCCCCTCAAGAATAATTTCGTCAACGTTCTGGCCGATAATATCGGGTTTCTCCTGCCCACCGATCAGATCCAGCTTTATCCCTGGCGCCCGGACCTGCCCATCGACTACCAGGTTACCGTGGATGTAGCCCGCTTTGACGGCCGGTTGGGCGACGCCGCCCGGCTGGACAGCCGTTGGCACATCTTGCAGGGTCCGGATAAAAAGCTGGTCAAAACGAGGCGGTCCAGTATTAGCGAACCGGTGACAGGTCCGGATTACTCCGACCTGGTGGCAGCCCAAAGCCGGGCGTTGGGCCGGCTCAGCCAGGAGATTGCCCAGGCGATCAAGGGAGCCGGGCCGAACTGAACCGAGTCGGCGCCCCGGGGTTATCGCTTTTCTTTGGGCCACTATCCAAACTTTATGGGGCCAGGGACGGTCACTGGAGAGGGAGGCCAGACACCAGCTGCGGCAAAAGCCTGGTGCGCCTCCCATGAGGCGAAAATCGTTCAGGGAGGCGTTGTCACCACTTCGTTGATCCACATAATCTTATCTGACTCGGAATTAGAGGTCCTTAAATAAGCCACTATTAGGTTTCCATTGGAGGGCGCAGTCAACCTCGTCCCCGTTGGGAACCGGCTGTCTGGTAATGGGATTGACCCTGCTCCACCCGTGAACCCACAAAGCCTATTCCTTCACCCCCTCCAGACCAAGGCGGGATATCATAAAAAAACCGGTTCATTCAAAGCTGAGTGTATCTTTTCGGGGGTTGTTTCTGACCTGGGATTCTACTAAATGTTCTAAGACTTAAAACTTTCCAGGGTATCGAGAGGTTACAATCTCCAGATCATAGTTTTCATTATTACCACTTAGACGGTAGGTTTCCTACGTGGCAAGTGATGCGCACGGTCACGTTGGTTAGTATTGCTAATCATCCGGTTGACCAAGATTTAGAGCCGAGGTTACCTACCACTCTTGGCGATGGCAGGTGCATGTGACCTCGACTTTTTCTTTAGATCATTATTAATTGGGGTCTGGTCTAAGGTTCTTAAACTTCACCGTCGATCTGGGTTCTGAGGGTGTTGTAATACCGACTCAAGACATTCAGAGGATAACCACCCCGCAAGTTTATGGCTCCTGGTGTAGGCGAGACCTTCCTCGATTATGCTTCGATAATCCCCCAAAAAAAGTGTATGGAATTGTAACCCGAATCAGGAAACAAGATTCCGCTCATTTGCGGTGATATCAGAAACAGAGGAGATGAGTATGGAGTATAAAATGGTTCTGGCCAAAACAGTGGTGTCCCTTATGGTTATTGGTCTGCTTGCCGGGATTATGTCCTCGCCCGCTTTGGCCCAAAACAAAGCCCTCTACAACAAAGGGGTCGAGATGATGGCGCAAGGCAAAAAGGTCGCCAAGAGCGGCGTGGCCACCATCAGGAAGGGGCAGGACATGTACGTGAAAATCGCCCAGGAAAAAGGCTTTACGTCTGATGTCGCCCAGGGCAACCAGAAAATCGAGTCCGGGTTGAGCCAGGCTCGCCAGAGAGTGAGTAACCTGGATGTGGGGCAGAAGCAGTATAACACCGCCAAGGGCAAAAACCCCAAAGCCGCCGATGCCGGCCTGGGAAAGATGATGGAGGGGGGCAACATGGTCCAGGATGCCCTGAAAGTCATCCAGGAGGGCGTCAAAATGAATAATGACGTGCTTCGCGCCAAGAACCTGGAATCCCAGGTGGAAGCGCCCACCAGGACGATTCTGAAAGGTTCGGAAAGCGGCCTGACCGGAATCAAACAGTTCCTGGCGGGCCAAAAACTGGTTATGGAGAATAAATAAGCTTCTTTCGGTAAACTGTTATAATATAGCCAATTGGGCTAGTTATGAGGGAGCCTGAGTGTCTCCCTCATAACTCTCATATTGTCCCTAGCCGGCAAAGCAGCCTCTTATTAAAGCAGATAAAGCTGCACTTTCACCTGCCCTGATTGCTAGAGAGCATTTTGACCATATAGGTGGTTTTTTATGGAACAAGAAATGCAACAGCCCATACCCCTGACCCGTGCACGGCTGAAGACGCCGCGGGCCGCAGCCATTGCCGGGATTCTCTTTTCGGTGCTGCTTACTACCACTCTGGTCCTCCTGCGCATTTCCGTTCCAGCCATCTCTCCAGAGATGCAGGACTGGTCGGCGATGAGGTCGGAAACCGTGGTGCTGGCGCTGAACCTGGTGCCGTTCGCCGGCATCGCCTTTTTGTGGTTCATCGGCGTGGTGCGCGACCGGCTCGGCGCGTCCGAGGACCGCTTTTTTGCCACCGTTTTTTTCGGCAGCGGGATTTTATTCCTCGCCATGTTCTTTGCCGCAGCAGCCGTGACCGGGGCCATGATCCTGGTCCTCAACGCCGCCCCTAAACTTATGATCGAATCCGGCGCCTACATCTTTGGACGTGCCATTGTCGCCCAGATCATGAACGTCTTTGCCCTCAAAATGGCCGGCGTCTTCATGATCTCCACCGCCACCCTGGCCATGCGCACGCACATTTTGCCGCGCTGGATAACCCTCCCGGGCTATGCTCTGGCGGCGCTGCTCCTGCTGAGCAGCCGCTTTGCCGACTGGTTGCCCCTGGTGTTTCCGCTGTGGGTGCTCGTCTTGAGCATCTACATTCTGGTTGAGAATCTGCGCGAGACGAAGCCGGGCCTGGCAGGTTAAGCCGAGGGTGGAAGGGTTTTGGGTCTAGGACTCGCAGGGGCAAACGCTGTCGAAAATTTCGAATTTAAGGTTAACCAAAAAATCTTAACGTCAGGAGTGAGTATGTCTACCAAGAATACCGAGACCATCCGCCTGGAAGAGGCCCGGGACGGCAAAGCCCCCTGGAAGAAGTGGGGCCCGTACCTGAGCGAGCGCCAGTGGGGCACGGTGCGGGAGGATTACAGCGAGGGCGGCGACGCCTGGGACTACTTCACCCACGATCAGGCCCGCTCCCGGACCTACCGCTGGGGCGAGGACGGCCTCGCCGGCCTTGCCGACGACAAGCAGCGGCTCTGCTTCGCCCTGGCCCTGTGGAACGGCCAGGACCCCATTCTCAAGGAACGCCTCTTCGGCTTGACCAACTCAGAGGGCAACCACGGCGAGGACGTCAAAGAATACTATTTCTACCTGGACAGCACGCCGACCCACTCCTACATGAAGTTCCTCTACAAGTACCCCCAGGCGGCCTTCCCGTACGCCGACCTGGTGGAGACGAACCGGCGACGCAATCGGGAGGAGATGGAGTATGAGCTCCTAGACACCGGCGTCTTCGACGGCGACCGCTATTTCGACGTCTTCGTGGAGTACGCCAAAGGCGGGGCGGAAGACATCCTGGTGCAGATCACCGCTTTCAACCGGGGGCCGGAAGCGGCCGAGCTGCACCTGCTGCCCACCCTGTGGTTCCGCAACGACTGGGCGGCGTGGATTGCCAGACCTGGCGAGAAACCGAACCTCAAGCAGATCAAGGGACCGGCGGGCACGAGTGCGGTGGCGGCGGCGCACCCGGTAGTGGGTGAGTACACCTTGTACTGCGAAGGCGAGGTGCCGCTGCTCTTCACCGACAACGAAACCAACTACGAGCGCATTTTCGGCACGCCCAACGAGGCCCCGTACGTCAAGGACGGCATCAACAACTGCGTGGTGCTGGGCCAGCAGGGCGCGGTGAACCCCGAGCAAGACCGGCACCAAGGTGGCCGCCCACTACCGGTTCACCATCGGCCCCGGCCAAGCGGCGACGGTGCGGCTGCGCCTCACCGCCCAGGCCGCTGCCGGTGCAAGCCAAAAAACCACAGCCGCCGCAACCCCGTTCGGCCCGGAGTTTGATAAGACCCTGGCCGCCCGGCTGCAAGAGGCAGACGAGTTCTACCAGTCCGTGACCCCGCCTTCGGTCTCCCCGGATGCGGCCAACGTCATGCGCCAGGCCGTCGCCGGCATGCTCTGGTCCAAGCAGTTCTACTTCTTCGACGGTGACCAATGGCTGGACGAGCACGACGCCAACCCCCTCTATCCCGGCAGCCGCGACGTTCCGGAACCGGAGTGGTTCCACATGGTGAACGAGGACATCATCTCCATGCCCGACAAGTGGGATACCCCTGGTACGCGGCCTGGGACCTGGCCTTCCACACGCTGCCGCTCGCCATCGTCGACCCCGACTTTGCCAAGCAGCAGATGGAACTGATGCTCCGCGGGGTCTACCTGCACCCCAGCGGCCAGATGCCCGCCTACGAGTGGAACTTCAGCGACGTCAACCCCCCGGTGCACGCCTGGGCGACCCTGTTCCTGCACCGCACCGAGCAGGCCCTGCGCGGCGAAGTAGACCTGGATTTCCTCAAGAGGGCGTTCAATAAGCTCCTGCTGAACTTCACCTGGTGGGTCAACCGCAAGGACCGCTTCGGCAAGAACGTCTTCGAGGGGGGCTTCCTCGGCCTCGACAACATCGGCGTCTTCGACCGCAGCGCCCCGCTCCCCACCGGCGGCCACCTCGAGCAGGCGGACGGCACGGCCTGGATGGCCCTCTTCAGCCAGAACATGCTGGAACTCGCCGTAGAGCTCGCCGTCCACGACCGCACCTATGAGGACATGGTCGTTAAGTTCGCAGAGCACTTCTGCTATATCGCCAGCGCCATGAACCGGCCCGGGCCGGACGGCATGTGGGACGAGGAGGACGGCTTCTATTACGATCTGCTGCGGCTCCCCGACGGCAGCGCCACCCGGCTCAAGGTCCGCTCCATGGTGGGGCTGCTGCCCCTGTGCGCCACCACGGTGATCGAGAAGTGGCAACGGGAGCGTGTACCGCAGGCGACGGCTCAGATGCTGGAACGCATGCGCCGGATTCCCGAGCTTTTCGAGACTATCCACCCCACGGGCCCGGGTCATTTCGGCGTAGCCGAGCGCGGGATCATCGCCCTGGTCAACCCGGAGCGGCTGCGCCGGATTCTGACGAAGATGCTCGACGAGAACGAGTTCCTGGGCC
The DNA here is from genome assembly GCA_963705135.1 of uncultured delta proteobacterium. Lineage (GTDB taxonomy): Bacteria > Desulfobacterota > Desulfobaccia > Desulfobaccales > Desulfobaccaceae > Desulfobacca. Next base: position 15,443 of record CAVPJB010000014.1, on the reverse strand, counting down.
CCTACGGCCTCCGGTCGCTCTCCAAGTTCCACGAGCAGCACCCGTATATTTTCCACGTGAATGGCCAGGAGTACCGGGTGGACTACCTGCCGGCCGAGTCGAATACTGGCATGTTCGGCGGCAACTCCAACTGGCGGGGGCCGGTCTGGATGCCGGTGAACGCGCTCATCATCCGGGCGCTCCTGAACTTCTACCTCTACTATGGCGACAACTTCAAGATTGAATGCCCCACGGGGTCCGGCACGATGATGAACCTCTTCGAAGTGAGCCAGGAGATCGCCGCCCGGCTCAGCCGGATCTTCACCCGGGACGAGCACGGCCGGCGACCCGTCTACGGCGGCACGGAGAAGTTCCAGAGCGACCCCCACTGGCGGGACCACCTCCTGTTTTACGAGTTCTTCCATGGGGATAACGGGGCCGGCTTAGGAGCCAGCCACCAGACCGGCTGGACCGGGCTGGTGGCCAAATTTATCCAGCTTTACGGGCTCCTGGACCCCAAGCGGTTCCTGGAGGTGGGTAGAGAGGCGGCGTTTCAACAGGCTACGTCGGGCGCTCAGAAAGTATAATAAGTCTGACCCAGGCGGGTCCTGACTTGAGGGCCCGCCTCCTAAAGACAGGCGAACCGGGCCGACGACCGGTGACAGCCGCGGCAACTGGCTGGATGGCTCCGCTGGACTTTCATACCGATTTTTAGGAGGATGTTGAGATGGCGCTTTATCCTTCCCTGTATCAGATAAACACCCGGGTGTGGCTCCGGGAGCTGGCCAACACGTTGGGGCGTCCGGCTACCCTGGCCGATATCCCCGATTCCTTTCTTGATCAGATAGCCTCCCTGGGCTTCGACTATGTCTGGTTCCTGGGCCTCTGGCAGACCGGCCAGGCCGGCCGCCTGGTGTCTTTGAGTCATCATGAGTGGCTACAGGAATTCGCGGCAACGCTCCCGGGTTTTACCGAGGCCGACATCAGCGGCTCGCCCTTCGCGGTGACGGGTTACACCCTGCATCAAGACTTCGGCCCGGAGGCAGACCTCTTAAATCTGAAAGAGCGTCTCCGGAAAAGAAAACTCAAGCTCATGGTGGACTTCGTGCCCAACCACTCGGCGCCGGACCATCCCTGGGTGCAGGCCCATCCGGAGTTTTATATCCAGGGGAGCGAAGCCGACCTGGAGCGGGAGCCCCATAATTACCGGCGCCTTGAGACCCCCAGCGGCTCCCTGATCCTGGCCTACGGCCGGGACCCCTACTTCGCCGGCTGGCCCGATACCTTCCAGCTCAACTACCGCCACCCGGGATTACGGGAAGCCATGGCCCAGGAGCTCCTCAAGCTGGCCGGCCTCGCCGACGGGGTGCGCTGCGACATGGCCATGCTGATTCTCCCCGAGGTCTTCCAGCGCACCTGGGGCGAGCGGTCTTTGCCCAGCGACGGTTCCCCCCCGTGGACGAACCTTTCTGGCCGGAGACCATCGGGCGGGTCAAGGCCAAGAACCCGGGCTTTATTTTTATGGCGGAAGTCTACTGGGATCTGGAGTGGACCCTCATGCAGCAGGGCTTCGACTATTGCTATGATAAGAGTCTCTACGATCGTCTCCTGTCCCGGGATGCCGCGGCAGTGCGCGCTCACCTCTGGGCTGATATGGCGTATCAGAACCGGCTGGCGAGATTCCTGGAAAACCACGATGAACCCCGGGCGGCCCATGAGTTTCCGCCCCCGGTGCACCAGGCCGCAGCCGTCATCACCTTTTTAACCCCCGGCCTGCGGTTCTTTCATGAAGGTCAACTCGAAGGCCGCCGAGTCAAAGTCTCCATGCACCTGGGCCGCCGCCCCGAGGAGCCGGTTGACCCGATCTTGCAGGAATTTTACCGTAAACTGCTGGCCTGCCTGGAGCGCCCGGAGGTGCGGGACGGCCGCTGGCAGCTTTTGGAAGTCCGCCCGGCCTGGGAGGGCAACCCCACCTGGGACCGCTTCCTGGCCTTCGCCTGGGAAGGTGAGCCAGACAACGGCTGCTGATTACCGTTAACTACGGTCCCACCCAGGGACAGTGTCATGTGGGCCTGCCGTGGGATGATCTAAGGGGAAAACAAGTAATCCTCCAGGACCTGGTGCAGGAAGCGCGCTACGACTGGCAGGGGGACGATCTCTCAACCAGGGCCTCTATGTGGACCTGCCGGCCTGGGGATTTCATATCTTTGCCTGTGACAGCCCGGGCCTGAGGGGATGAGGTCAGTGAGGGCTTTACCAGGTTTGCCCGAAGCCTGCTGGTCACGGTTAATTATGGCCCTACCCAGGGCCAATGCTGTGACTCTTACCCTTGGTTGATCTGAGCGGAAAAAAAAGTTATCCTCTATGACCTGATGAGTGAAACCTCTTACGAACGGAGAAAGAGACGATTTGTTAACCCAGGGCCTTTACCTAAACCTGCCGGCCTGCAGGATGCTTTAAATAATTACCAGCTCTAAATTCGAGAAGATATACGAAACATGTTGTGAATCTCATAGCGTTCAGCCAGGTGAATACAAATCACAGGAAACCCACCATGAAAATTAGTCCATCCTTACGCCGCCTCTTGCCCTGGATAGGCGCCATCCTGCTCTCGGTGACGGTGGCACTCGGCATCATAGAGGCAACGCGCCTCTCTCTGGAACACGATTACAAAGAGGCCTTGGAAACCGAGGTAACTCGACGCGGCTTCGAAGTAATGGCACAGACGATGGACGGCAATGTCATGGGAGCGGTGTCCGCCTTAGGGCTGGTCGATCAGCTGATCAAGAGAGTCGCACGCGGTCGAGATTCCCCTGGATACTCCGGTGGTCATGGAAAGCTTGCAGGCCATCGGCCAGTCCTATGAGGCCAACGGGGTTTATTTAGTGAACCCGGACGGGATCATCAAATCCTCCTGGGACACGGTTGGAGTACCCCTCACCGGGGTGGACGTCAAGTTCCGCCCCTATTTCCAGATTGCCATGCAGGGCAAGATGAATATCTATGCGGCCATCGGCACCACAACTGGTATGCGATCCCTGTACTTTGCCGCCCCCCTGTATGACGCAGTATCGGCCAATGCTCCAATTATCGGCGCTGTGGTCGCTCGCCTGGGGCTCGAACGGGTCGACTCCGTCTTGAGAGCCTGGTCTGGCCCGGCGTTCCTGCTGTCTCCCCAGGATCTTGTTTTTGCCAGCACCCGCGAGGAATGGATCGAGTGTCTGGCCGGGCCATGCACCCCGGAACGGCTCAAGGCGATCCGGACGCTCAAACAGTTCGGCAAGGTTTTCGACAGCGGCACACCCAGGACGTTGCCCTTCGACCTGACGAGCGACATCGTCAGCATTGATAATCACCGCTATGCCGTTGCCCGGACGCCGTTGCAATGGAACGATCCGAATGGCCCTTGGACGCTGGTGCTGCTGGGCGACCTCGATATGTTGCTGCCGGCCTCCCGGCGGACCCTGATTGGCCTGACAAGTGGCGTTCTGATGCTGACCCTGAGTACTGCTTTTCTCATTTGGCGGCAGCGCTTGCGGCATGCCAACCAGGAGCGTCAGCGAGCCGAAGCGGCCCTGAGGGAAAGCAAAGAGCGCCTTGACCTGACCTTGGGGGCTACGGGCATCGGCATCTGGGAGAGGGATCTGGTCCGGCACACGTCTGTTTGGGATGAAGCCACGCAGGCGATCTTCGGCTATAACTCGGCAGCATTATCCGACTACAGCGAGATTTTTCTGCAGCGAATTCATCCTGACGACCTGGAGCGGATAAGAGAGGTGACGCGCCAGGCCATCGCCGGAACTGCTGACTATAGCACGGAGTTCCGGGTGATCTGGCCGGATGCAAGTCTGCACGTCCTGGAGGCGCGCGCCACGGTGCTCCGAGATGCAAGCGGCCTTCCCAGGCGCATGATCGGCGCCTGCTGGGACGTCACGGATACCAAGCAAAGGGAGCACCTGGCCCTTTTGGGCTCGGAGGTGGGCGACGCCCTCACGAGCCTGCAATCGTTGCGGGAGAGGTTGCAACTTTGCGCCGAAGCCCTGGTTCATCAATTAGATGCAGCCCTGGCCCGCATCTGGACCGTCAATGAAACGGGCGATCTGCTGGAGATGCAGGCCAGTGCCGGGATACACACCCGTACAGATGGCACCCGCAGCCGGATTCCCGTGGGGAAATATAAAATCGGCCGCATCGCCCAGGAAGCCCGGGTGCGTTTTTCCAACCGGGTGGGCGAAGAACCTGATGTTGATGACCAGGAATGGGTGCGACAACATGGCCTGGTCAGCTTTGTCGGTCATCCCCTGATTGTCGAGGCTCGAGTGGTGGGCGTCATGGCGTTTTTCTCCCGCACCAGGCTCAATCCCGATACGGTGCACGCCCTCGCTGGCATTGCCAAGACGTATTGCCGTGGCCATAGATCGAGACCGGGCCGAGCGCGAACTGGAGCAGGCGCGGGAGGTGGCGGAAGCTGCGACCCAGGCCAAGAGCGTCTTTTTAGCCAACATGAGCCATGAACTGCGCACCCCCATGAACGCCATCCTTGGCTACAGCGAAATGTTGATGGAAGACGCCGAAGATCAGGGACAGGAAGATTTCATCCCCGATCTACAAAAAATCCATACCGCCGGGAAACACCTCCTGGGCCTCATCAATGAGATCCTCGACCTGTCCAAGATCGAGGCCGGCAAGATGGATCTCTACCTGGAATCGTTTGACCTGGCCGGGATGATCAATGATGTGGCCAACACCCTGAAGCCATTGGTAGACAAGAATGCCAATACCCTCCAGGTGCACCTTGCCCCCGATCTCGGCGCCATGCACGCTGATCTGACCAAGGTTCGGCAGTCTCTGTTTAATCTCCTCAGTAATGCCAGTAAATTCACCGAAAAGGGGACGATTACCCTGGAGGCCGAACCCGTATTCAAAGACGGAACCAGGTGGATTGCCTTCCGGGTAGCGGATACAGGCATTGGCATGACTCCGGAGCAACTTGACAAACTCTTCCAACCCTTCGTCCAGGCCGATGCCTCCACCTCCCGGAAATACGGGGGCACCGGTTTGGGCATGACTATCACCCAACTTTTTGTCAAAATGATGGGTGGAGAAATGAGGGTTGCCAGTGAACCAGGGGCCGGTACCACCTTCACGGTCCTGCTCCCCACTGAGGTCAAGGCCCCGGCGCCAGCCGAGGTTTCCCAACCGGAGGCAGCCGAGCCCACATTCTTGCCGGGGGTGAATACCGTCCTGGTCATCGAGGATGACCCCGGGGCCCGGGACCTGCTGACTCGCTTTTTGACCAAGGAAGGGTATCGCGTCGAGACTGCAAACGGAGGTGAGGCCGGGCTCCGTCTGGCCCGGGAGCTCCATCCGGATATCATTACCTTGGACGTGATGATGCCGGACAAAGATGGGTGGGCCGTTTTAAGCGATCTTAAGGCCGATCCCGAGTTGGCAGATATTCCGGTGGTCATGCTGACCATTGTGGATAATAAAAATTTGGGTTACGCTTTGGGTGCCGCGGATTACCTGACCAAGCCCATCCAGCGCGACCGCCTGCAGGCTGTTTTAGCGAAATATTGCCCGCCTTCCCAACCCACCACGGTTCTGGTAGTGGAAGACGATACCGCAACGCGGGAGGTAATCCGGCATCTTCTGGAGAAAGTGGGAATTCAGGTGGTGGAGGCCGAAAATGGCCGGGTGGCCTTGGAACGATTGGCCTTGGGCCAGCCAGGGTTGATATTGTTGGACCTCATGATGCCGGAGATGGATGGCTTTCAATTTGTCGACTACGTCCGCCAACACGAAGCCTGGCGCGGCATTCCCATTGTGGTGGTCACCGCCAAAGATTTAACCCCCGCAGACCGTCTCCGTCTGAACGGTTATGTCACTGATATAATTAGCAAAGACACCAAAGACCAGGAGGAGCTTCTGGCCGAAGTAAGTAAAATGGTGAAGACCCGCTTGCAGAAGGGCCCCGTAAAATCCGGTGATGGCTCAGCCTAGTTTCGTTAGAGGAGTAATACAAATGGCTAAAATTCTTTTGGTGGAAGATAATGAAATGAATCGGGACATGTTGTCCCGGCGCCTGCTGAAAAAGGGCTTTGAGGTGGTCATGGCCTTGGACGGCGAGCAGGCCCTGGAGATGGCCCGTGCCGAGGCCCCCGACCTGATCCTCATGGACATCAGCCTGCCGGGGCTGGACGGTTGGGAAGCCACTCGGCGGCTCAAGGCCAGGCCCGAAACTCAGGCCATTCCCATCATCGCCCTCACCGCCCATGCCATGGCCGGCGACCGGGAGAAATGCCTGGAGGCCGGGTGTAACGATTATGATACCAAACCGGTGGAGTTCCCTCGCCTGCTGGGCAAGATTCAGGAACTTTTAGGCACATAGCGGAACCATGGCCAAACTCAGAATCAATGGAAATAACTCGTTCCTAAGCTCCAGCTTGGGAACGTACATTCGCCGGGAAGCTCCTGCTTCGCCACCCCAAATAGATATCTCATTATGACCACCACTGATCCCAACCCCGCCCAAGCCAATACCCGTCAGCCAACCCAGGAGGCTAAGGGCGAACGGACTTCCCAGGCCCTGTGGTCACACCTGCGCCATGAACTGCGAACCCCCTTGAACGCCATTATCGGCTACAGCGAAATGCTGCTGGAAGACGCCGACGACGCCACCCTAACGGATTTCGCTGCCGACCTCAAACAGGTCCTCGCCGCCGGCCGTCAGCTCCTGGCCATCGTCAATGACCTCCTGGATGCCCAGAAACTTGCCTCCGATGATGTCGCCTTCAATCTGGAATCCCTGATCGCCAACCTGGACTATCAGGCCCGGGCCCCCTTGAACGGCGTTATCGGTTACAGCGAGATCCTGCTGGAAAACGCCGCGGAACAAGACCAGGAAGAAATTATCCCCGACCTTGAAAAGATCCACACCGCCGGGAACCTCTTCCTGGCGCGCCTCAACAACATCATCGATTTTTCCAACCTTGATGCCGGTCTTAAGAGTCCCGCCCCGGGGGCCCCGGATCAGTCGCCTCTCATTGACAGCGTTATGGCCAGCCTGAGGGAACTGGCTCAGGAAAGTGCTGCCGTTACCGGCGGCGAAACCGGCGCTCTCCTGGTGGTGGACGATAATGAGATCAACCGGGACCTGCTGTCCCGCTATCTGGCGCGCCTGGGCCATACGGTGCAGACGGCTCCCGATGGTAAGGAGGCCCTGGAGATGATTGCCACCGGGGCTTTCGACCTGGTGCTGCTGGATATCATGATGCCGGAGTTGAACGGCTACCAGGTGCTCCAGCAATTGCAGGATTCCCCCGCCTGGCGGGACCTGCCGGTTATCATGATTTCCGCCCTGGATGAAATGGAAAGCGTGGTCCGGTGCATTGAACTGGGCGCCGCCGACTACCTGGCCAAGCCGTTTAACCCGGTGCTGCTCCGGGCCAGAGTGGGGGCTTGCCTGGAAAAGAAGCGGCTGCGTGATCTGGAAAAAGAGCAAAAGCGGCAATTGCAGGAACTCAACGCCGCCCTGGATGTGCGCAACCGGTTCATTCGCCAGACCTTTGGACGTTACCTTTCCGATGATATCGTCGAGTCGATTCTGGAGAGGCCGGACGGCTTAAAAATCGGGGGTGAAAAGCGGGATGCCACCATTCTTATGTCCGACCTCCGGGGCTTTACGTCCTTGAGTGAGGGGTTGCCGGCTGAGGACGTGGTTTCCATGGTCAATATCTATCTGGAGACCATGACCGACATCATCCTGAAATATCAGGGCACCATCGATGAATTCATCGGGGACGGCATTCTGGTCATCTTTGGGGCCCCCTTCCAGCGTCCGGATGACGCTGGCCGCGCCGTGGCCTGCGCCGTGGCCATGCAACTGGCCATGGCCTCGGTGAATGACCGCAACCGCCAGGCCGGTTACCCCGAAGTGGCTTTAGGTATCGGCATCAACACCGGCCCAATGGTGGTGGGTAATATCGGCTCCACCAAGCGGATGAAATATGGGGTGGTCGGCAGCAATGTCAACCTTACGGCCCGCATCGAGTCCTACACGGTGGGCGGCCAGATCTTTATCTCAGAAAACACCCTCCACGCCAGCGGCGATATCGTCCGGGTGGACAATGCCATGCAGGTTAGTCCCAAAGGGGTGAAAGAACCTCTGACCATCTATGAGGTGGGCGGCATTGCTGGCGACTATCAGCTCTTTTTGCCCCCCAAAGCAGAGGTGGACTGGCTCGAGCTTACGCAACCGTTGCAGATCCAGTTTACTGTGTTAGAGGGGAAACATGTGGGGGAAGAAGGTATCAGGCCGCTATCATCAAACTAGCTCCTAAAATGGCCGAAATTACCGCGGCGATGGTGCCTTCCCGTCTAGCTAACCTCCGGCTGTCATTGTATGACTACCACCATCGGCTTATCACCGATAACCTGTACGGCAAAGTATTAACGCACCTTTCCCATCACCCGGGGGTTTTTCAAGTCAATTTCACTGCCATGCCCCCAGAAGCCGAAACCTTTTTAGCAGAATCTCAGAGCTTCACCCCTGCAGATTAGATTGTAGTTGATAGTTACTATTATCCTAAATTTAAAAGGGTTTAAAACTCTCCAAGTCCAACTCATTTGTAGAATTTTTACCAACTAGTGCGGATAATAAAATTTTTGGCCAGCTTATTTTGACCCTCCAGGACCTGATGCGTGAAACTTCTTACGAAAGGGAAGGCGATGGCTTGCTATCCCAGGGCCTTTACCAGGACCTGCCGGCCTGGGGATTTCTTGTTTTTGGTTTGTCAGCTCTAAAAAACCAAATATAATATTTTTTCGCAATCGTTTTAGTGGACCGGGTCGATCGTCGCTCTTTTAACCAACCAGGTCTCAATACCGCTTAATGGATTGTTTGCCGTTAGTTTCCTGCAAACCCAAAGGAAGTTTCCAGATTTCATCAAAATGGTGAAGCTATGCATAAATTTGGTCCTCGCCCGATAGAGGTAGGAAGAGCCGGTTGAGCCCGGCCCCTCCCCCCTCCGAACCGGACGTGCGGATTTCCCGCATCCGGCTCTCCGGTTGGTGGTTTTACCTCACGAGGATTGACAGACTGATAAACACTGGCTTGCACAAGGCGAGAACAACCAATGTCCAGCAAAGAAGCCATATTGCCATTTCTCTTCTTTGACTCCACTAGCGGAGCCTGTCAACATTCATTTCAGACCCGCAGATGGTTCGGCCTCCGTATGCTCTGGAGCCTCTCCGATCCTTTTAGCCGAAAACGGCAATCTAATCGGGTGTATTTCCATCTGGTTGTCTGTCATGCCTCCACCTTCCTGTCTCCCTTGGCTCCATACCCATTACGGTATTTCTGCGCTACTATGGAGACTCTGACTCCTGTAAGTCTCTCGCCAGACTTACAGGTCTCCCTGGTTCACATGGCACGACCTTCCCTGCATTCCGTCACCAACCACCTGACACGCTCCGTCATCGCTTTTAGTCTGCTGCCCACCCAGCGTGACGGACTTCCTGGAGCCCTGACATTCGCCTCCTCGGCTATCCAGTCGGCTTCCAGGTCTGGGCTTCGCCATTCCCTAGCTGGCTCGCCGCTATGCCCGGCCGAATCGTGTTCGTTATCCTACGGACTGCAGGTTCGCCTACGGTTGCTCTCCACCCCGCCTCACGGCGACGCAGTTACTTTCAGCTACCGGGAGCGGGCATCTCCCGGAAGAGGACTTTCACCTCTCAATCACGCCTGCTTCCAGGCGCACTAGGGGGTGGGTCTCAGACCCACCCCAAAGCAATGCGAAATTATTTTTGAACGTTAAATGGAGGTATTAATCATGACTAAAAAATGTCCATTTGGAAACCTTTTGGCAAAGGCAATCCTTACCGTCCTGTCTTTGGCCCTGATTTTCGGCCGGCCGGCCCTGGCGGCCCAGGATGCCTGGCCCAAGCGCTTCGATGATCCCAAGGGCACCGTGGTCATGTACCAACCTCAAGTGGAGGACTTCAAAGACGATAAGCTCACGGCCCGGGCCGCGGTGTCGGTAAAAACCAAAGAAATGAAGGCCCCGGTTTTTGGGGCTGTCTGGCTCTCGGGCCGGGTCCTCACCGACCGGGACACCCGCATGGCCACCATTGATGCGGTCAAGGTCACTGAAGCCAAGTTCCCCGACGCCAAGCCGGAGCAATTAGAGAAATTGACCACCTTCTTGAATACCGAGATGGCGGGGTGGAGCATCCCCATTGCCCTGGACCGGTTCCTGGCCGCCCTGGAGGTGCTGGAGCAGGAACAGAGAGGAGACCGGGGCCTGAAAAACGATCCCCCCAAGATCATCTTCGTCAGCCATCCCGCCGTGCTGGTGCCTCTGGACGGCGACCCCAAACTGCTGCCCGTCCCCAAATCCTCCCTGATGCGGGTGGCGAATACCCCTTTCCTCATGCTCTACGATCCCCCGGCCAAGACCTATTACCTGAAGGGTGGCGAAGACTGGCTGGCTGCCGCGGATCTCAAGGGTCCCTGGAAGGACCTGGAACAGGTCCCGGAAGCCATCAAAACGCTGGCGGCGGAGGCCCAAAAAACTGCTCAGGGCAAAAGCGCTCCCCAAAAAGTGGAGGCCAAGGCGGGGAAAATGCCGGAGGTCATTGTCAGCACCGTGCCGGCGGAACTTCTGGTCACCGATGGGGAGCCCCAGTACACCCCCATTAAGGACACCAACCTCCTGTTCCTGAGCAATACGGCAAACACTATTTTCATGGACACCGCCACCCAGGAATACTATGCCTTGATCTCCGGCCGCTGGTTTAAGACCAAGGCTTTGGCCGAGGGGCCCTGGACCTACGTGGCCTCGAACCAGCTCCCCAAAGACTTCGCCAAAATCCCGGAGAACTCGGCCAAGGGCTTTGTCCTGGTAAACGTGGCCGACACCCCCCAGGCCAAAGAAGCGGTCCTGGACAACTCCATTCCCCAGACCGCCACCATCGACCGGAAAAAAGCCACCACCAAGGTGGAGTATGCCGGGGAGCCCAAGTTCCAGCAAATTCCCGCTACCGACCTGGAATACGCTGTCAACACCGGTAAGTCCGTGTTTAAAGAAGGCGCCAAGTATTACGTCCTGGACCAGGGGGTCTGGTATGAGGCCGACTCCCCCAACGGCCCCTGGACGCCGTCAGTAACGCCCCCCCAACAGGTGGACAAGATTCCAGCCAGCAACCCGCACTACAACGCCAAGTATGTCAAGGTGTACGACTCCACCGCTGACACCATCACCACGGGCTACACTCCCGGCTACACCGGTTCTTACGTGGACAACGGCTCGGTGGTCTACGGGACGGGTTACGATTATCCGGCCTACTCCACCGCTGACACCTACATCCCGCCGCCGGCTCCGCCCACGTACGGCTACTCAGCTGCCTATGACCCTTACGCCTCTTCCTGGGGTTATCAGTCTTCCTATTACAACCCCACAAGCTGGTTAGGCCCCGGTCTGGTGGGGGCTGGTGCAGGTATGCTCGCCGGCTATGCCATTTGGGGCAATCACAACAACTATGGCGGCGGCTACTGGGGCCCCGGTGGTTATAATAATGTCAACATTGACAATAGCCACAATAACGTCATCAACCCCAGGCCGGGTCAGCGTCCTCCGGGCTGGCAGGAGCGGCCGGGAGGAGCGCCCGGGCGGCCATCCACCCTGCCCGCCAACCGGGCGAATCTGTATAACCGGCCGGGAAACGACAATCGCTTGGCTTCTCGCCCCGGCCAACCCACTGCCATGCCGGTAAGCGGACTTGCTCCCGGCCGCCCTGGTCAAGGCCCGGGAGAGCGTCCCGGCACCCAACCTGCCAGGCCCGGCCAGGCAGCCAAACCTAAACCCGAAACCAGACCGGCCCAGGCTGTTAAGCCCGTTCAGCCCAAAGTTAAGCCGGCCGGAGGGCCAAACAACGTCCTGGCCGATAAAAACGGCAATGTCTATCGGCGGGACAACCAGGGCAACATGCAGCCGCGCCAGGGGAATGAATGGAAACCCGCGGCAACTCCGGCAAAACGGCCTGCCGCGGCGCCTCGTCCAACTCCCGTGGCTCGACCGGCGGCAGCCCCCCGGCCCAGTGTCGACCATGGGCAGTTGAATCGGGACTATGCGGCCCGACAGCGGGGTGAAGTGCGGACCCAGAATTTCCAGCGGGCCAGTGCCCCGCCCAGACCCAGTGTTTCCCGGCCTTCTGGCGGCGGCGCCCGACCTGCTCCTGCGGTCAGCCGGCCGGCCGGAGGCGGTGGCGGCGCCATGCGTGGTGGCGGTGGCGGCGGTGGTGGCGGCGGTCGCGGCGGCGGGGGCGGAGGCCGCGGCGGTCGACGGTAGGTTTTTGGACTATGGAGGAACTGAGGGGAGAACCATGACCTGTAACCGTGGTGTTCCCCTCAGGTACCTTCACATGGGTTGTAGCCTCCATTCTGGGGCCATGGAAAACCTGCATAAATATTTATTATCACGGGAGTTCGTATAATGTCGCAATTTCACTACCAGGAACTCGGGTTGGTGAATACCCGGGAAATGTTTCAAAAAGCTATGGCCGGGCACTATGCCGTGCCAGCCTACAATTTTAACAACCTTGAACAGCTCGAGGCCATCATTATTGGCTGCATCCAGTCAAAATCTCCCGTTATCCTTCAGTGTTCCGGCAGCGCCCGAAAATACATGCACGAAGCCATGGTACCGTATCTGGTCAAAGGGGCCGTGGAAATGATGCAGGATCTGGGTGCCAGCCTCCCCATCGCCCTGCACCTGGATCACGGCGATACCTTTGAACTGGCCAAATCCTGCATCAACTCGGGTTTCTCCTCCGTGATGATTGACGGTTCTCATCATCCTTTCCAGGAAAACATCCGTCTCTCTCGCCAGGTGGTTGACTACGCCCATGAGCGCGACGTCACCGTGGAAGGAGAGTTGGGGGTGCTGGCCGGCGTCGAGGACGAGGTTTCCGCCGCCGCGTCCCATTACACCCAGCCTTCGGAAGTGGAAGAATTTGTGAAACAGACAGGGGTGGATTCCCTGGCCATCTCCATCGGCACCTCCCATGGGGCCTTCAAGTTCAAAGTGAAGCCCGGCCAGGAGCCGCCGCCCCTGAGGTTTGACATCCTGGAAGAGATCGAGAAGCGCCTGCCGGGATTCCCTATTGTGCTGCACGGCGCTTCCACAGTCATGCCCGAGTACGTGGACCTGATCAACCGGTTTGGAGGCAGGATGGAGGCGGCAGTGGGCATCTCCGAAGAGCAGTTGCGCCGGGCCGCCCGTTCGGCGGTCTGTAAAATCAACATTGACAGTGACGGGCGCCTGGCCATGACCGCGGTGCTCCGGAAGATTTTTGCCGAAAAGCCGGGGGAGTTCGACCCGCGCAAATATCTGGGGCCGGCCCGGGACGAACTGATCAAGATGGTCAAATACAAGAACGAACAGGTGCTCATGAGCGCCGGCAAAGCCTGAAACTTTTTGAAGATTGGACAAACTCAACAGAGTTTCTTCGACACCCGGAGGCAGCGCCGAAGGAGAAGCCTATGAATACCCTAAAAAAAATACTATATGGGCTGGCCCTGCTCTTCATCCCCTTGACCATCATCCTGGACAGGATCGGGGGGGTATCGCAACCGCTGCTGTTCTTTCTGGCCGCCGTGGCGATCTTTCCTTTGGCAGCCCTTTTGGTCCATGCCACCGAACAGTTGGCTCATTACACCGGGGATACCATCGGCGGACTTCTGAATGCCACCTTTGGCAACGCCCCGGAATTGATCATTGCCCTGGTGGCCCTCAAGGCCGGGCTTTATGACATGGTCAAGGCCGCCATTATCGGCGCCATTCTGGCCAACATGCTCCTGGGCCTGGGAGTGGCCTTTTTTCTGGGCGGGTTAAAGCGCCACGTCCAGGAGTTCAATCCCGTGGCCACCCGGAGTTATATGACGATGATGCTGCTGGCGGTCATCAGTCTGGCTGCCCCGGGTATGTTCCACAGTTTCGTCACCGAGGCATCAATCAAAAATGAACAATATGTCAATCTGGCCATAGCCCTAGTGATCCTGGTCACCTACTTTTTGAGTCTGGTCTTCATGCTGAAAACCCACCCGGACTTCTTCGAAAGCCTGGCCGGGGCGGCCGAAGATGCCGGTGAGGCCAGATGGAGCCTGTCCCGAGCCGTCGTGATCCTTCTGGTGGCCTCCGTTTTCATAGCCTTTATGAGCGAGATCCTGGTGGGAGCAGTGGAAGGCACTGCCCAGGCTTTGGGGATGTCTCAGGCCTTTATCGGCCTGGTAATCCTGGCCGTGGTGGGTGGCGCCGCCGAGACTGGTTCCGCGGTAGTCATGGCTGTAAAGAACCGGGTGGATCTAACGCTCTCCATTGCCATCGGCAGTTCCATCCAGATCGCCCTCTTTGTGGCCCCCGTACTGGTGTTGGCAAGCTATGTGTTGGCTCCCCAACCTCTAAACCTGATTTTTGACAAGAGTCTGATCAGTGTGTTGTTTTTGACCGTTCTTACCGGCATCATGGTGGCCGGGGACGGCAAAGCCAACTGGTTTAAAGGGGTGCAGTTACTTGCGGTTTATGTTATTTTAGCCGTGATGTTCTATTTTATCCCGGCCCGGCCCTAGCTCCCCTCAGATACCCGGAAAAACGACGGTACGGTTATGTTGAAAAGATTACTAAAACATTACCAAAAACGCTACTGGACCAGCGAAAGCGGCTTGACCGTCCTGCTTATTGTTCTCAATGTCTTCCTGGTATTAAATATGGTGGGAGATTTTCGCTTTAGTTTGTTTTTGACCAGACTCCTTTTTGTCCTGGTCCTGATTACCGGTATTCTGTCCACGTTCGCCAATCCGGTGGTGAGGTTTCTCTGCATCGCTTTGGTCGTGGTTTCGATGTTCCATGCCGGGGTGGTGTACGTTTGGCCCAACCTGCGCCTGGCCGTTTTGGATGCCGGCCTCGGTGTCGTCTACCTGGGGATTCTGCTGGTGGTGGTCACTGCCCAGGTTTTCCGCTCCGGCCCGGTTACGGTCCACCGGATCTCCGGCGCGCTGGTGGTCTATCAGCTCCTGGGAATGGTGTGGTCTTACCTGTACCAGCTTCTCATCGTGTTGGATCCGGGGGCGTTGCAGTTTCCGGGCAGCATCTCCACCGACCAGCCCGCGGTGCTTCGGCAAGCGTTAACCTACTTCAGTTTTGTCACCCTCACCACCGTGGGCTACGGTGACATTACGCCGGTACATCCAGCCACGAAACTCTTAGTGATGTACGAAGCCCTGGCAGGGCAACTCTATCCCGCCATCATCTTGGCCCGATTGGTTTCCCTGCAGCTTCTGACACCTAAAGAAGGTGCTTGAAAGTAAAAATCATCATAACAATGGGGTGTTTTAATGCCACAGATGAAAAAATCATTACCCATATGGTCAGGTCTGGCAGCCGTAAGCAGTCTGGTGCTGCTGC
>CAVPJB010000013.1:0-78837 GCA_963705135.1 uncultured delta proteobacterium | reverse complement strand
TTTTAACGGATGTTCCGGCCAAAAAACGGTTAACTTATTTATTATACAATAATTAATGGCTTTTTTGGCGAAAATATGTAGCCACTAAATTATATCTTTATAATGATTATAATGCTTGCAAAAAAAGGATATTAATGTTATTAATGTAGCCATTATGTATATCGACACTGCCAAATCCACCCAATCCGGCAGGACCTATCGGCGGCATTTGCTGCGAGAGTCATTCCGGGAAGGCGGCAAAGTCAAGCATCGCACTATCGCCAACCTCTCACATTGTTCCGAGGAGGAAATCGCGGCCATTAAGCTGGCCTTGCGGCACAAAGACAATCTGGCCCAATTGGGTAGTATCAAAGATGTAACCATGCAACAGGGCGCCCGCATCGGGGCGGTATTCTGTTTAAAAGTCGTGGCCGAGCGTCTTGGGCTCGCCAAAATATTAGGTAATCAGCGTGCTGGTAAGTTGGCCCTGTGGCAGCTCTTTGCCAGATTGATCGATCAAGGATCTCGTCTGAGCGCCGTCAGATTGGCCGAACGCCACGCTGCCTGTGACATCCTGGGTCTGGAAACCTTCAACGAAGACCATCTCTATCAAAATCTTGCCTGGCTGGCTGGGTATCAGGAGAAAATTGAACAACGTCTCTTCCGCAGGCGCTACGGCTCCGAACCACCGCAACTGTTTCTGGACCATGTCACCAGCTCTTACCTGGAGGGCGTCAACAACATCCTGGCCGCTTTCGGTTACAACCGGGACGGCAAAAAGGGAAAACAGCAACTTGTCATCGGACTCCTCACCGGTCCCGAAGGCGACCCGGTGGCGGTGCGGGTATTTGCTGGCAACACCCAGGATCCTAAAACCGTGACTGAACAGATTCGCACCCTGGTCCAGAGCTTTGGGTCAGCAAGGTCACCCTGGTGGGCGACCGGGGCATGTTGAAACTGCCGCAATTGCAAGCACTGGCAGAACATGAGTTTAATTATATTACGGCGATTACGAAATCCCAGATTCGTCAACTGCTCAAAACCGGCGCCTTCCAGATGCATCTTTTTGACCATGAATTGGCTGAAGTAGAATGCGATGCCGTTCGCTATATCTTGCGGCGCAATCCGCAGCGAGTAATGGAAATGGCCCAGGCCCGCCAGAAAAAGATGGAAGCCTTGACAGTCCGGCTGACCGCTCAGCATCGCTATCTGGAGGATCACCCGCGGGCCAATCCTGACATTGCGCAAAACAAATTAAATGATTATGCCAAATTACTTCAGATTGAGCGCTGGGCCAAAGTAACCCGACAGGAACGGAGCCTGACCCTGGAAATTGATCAAGAAGCTTGGGCTCACGAAGCCCAGCTCGATGGTTGTTACGTGATCAAGACCGATGTGCCGGGAAAAACCGCTACGGCTGATACCATTCATCAGCGCTACAAGGACCTGGCCAAAGTAGAGCGAGCCTTTCGCACCTTTAAAAGCGGACATCTGGAAATCCGCCCCACCTTTGTACAGACCGAGGCCAGCACCCGAGGTCACGTGTTCGTGGTGATGTTGGCCTATCTCCTGGAACGGGAGTTAGACCGGTATTGGCGTCCTCTTGACCTCCCGGTCAGTGAGGCCCTGGATGAATTGGGTTCGCTCCGGGGTGTAGAAATAACTATCGGCAATACTACTTGTCAACAGGTCCCCCAGCCCACGGGGCTCAGTCAAAAATTATTAACTGAGGCAGAAATAACCTTACCCGATGTCCTGCCCCTCAGGAAAGTTCATGTAGCCACCAGAAAAAAACTGTCAAAAGAATAATATCTAATTCAATATCAATATGTTACGGTACATTTATGATTTAATTTTTCTGGAACATCCGTTTTAAACAGGGATAAATATGCCAGGATGGGAATGGGATGAACAACACAATGGCCCGAGGTGAAGGTGGCTAGTAGGATGATGAGTTAATAAGATGCTGCCAGCAGCAAGGCGGCCCCAACATGAGAATAGGACCGCTTCTCGCAGGTTTTCAACCAAGAACCCGGTCTCCCGGCTCCAGTCTAAAACAGCATCCCCACCCCAAACCGGAAATTGTGCGTGGTAATATCGGGATTGAAATTATATTGAAAATTCTGCTGCTTGAAGGCGCCAAAACCTGGCTGCCCATAGAAAAATCGGTAGGAGGTCTCCAGATAAATGTTTCTATGCGGGAGGTAGCGCACTCCGGCTTCCAGCCCCAAACCCGGGAAAACGCTGCTCTGGCGTTCAAATGTCCTGACGAAATCACTAGCAAGGCCATTGCTGCTTTTTATATACACGTTTGGCTCAACGCTGGCAAATCCCAGGACCGGCCCCACCCCCAGGAATGGCTGCAAAGTCCCGAAAGTTGAAATCTTCTCATCCGGGAACATCCCATACCTAGCATTGAACATAAACCCAAGGGTGGCCAGATAGCCGGTGCTGGAAAAGTTAACGGCACCGGATTGCGTCACCCCAAAAGGGTGAATAGTCTGGGAGTAGGTTCCCATGGGGGTGTTGATACCCAACTTCTGGTAGGAAAAATCCATCCCGAAACCCAGATACTTCGTCCACTGAGGGGCTATTCCCCAATTGCCCCAAGTCCCGAATCTGACCCCGCCACTCATCATAGTCGACGAACTACAGGGCAAGTTCTTTTTCCCTATCAAGGTGGCAAAGGCGTTGAAGTCACTATAGTCGGCGTCCAGGCCATTGACGCCCGTCAAAGAAGGACCGCCAAAAAAGCCCACATAGAAACTGGGGTCCTTCGGGACTCCTAATGCCACCGGGGTTGGAGTTGGGGTGAATTCCGCCGGGGCTGGCGGCGGGAAAGAATACCGTAAGCTTTCTCTGATGGTTCTATTAAACTTACCCTCTCCACTCTCCGCTTCCGCCTGGGCTTTTACGCTCTTATATTCTTCCTCGAGAGGATTGGTGATTTTTAGTGGAATGGCTTTTTCTATTGCAGGTCCACTGCTAGATTCTCCTGATTTATCGTTCAAAGTCGTCGTCACCGTTACATTGCCATTGTCATAAGTCTATGTCGTTGTATGAGTATAGTTGTTCTCCGGATTCTGGCGATCTTTCACTTCCACATATATCTCGGTTTTCCTTCCTTTTTCATCATATTTATAGGATGTTTCGCTGAATTTAGTCACCTCACCATATTCATTTTTAGTCATTTCAACTTTATTAATAACTAAATTTTTTCCATTTATAAAAATAGATTCTTCCGTGGGTATGCCGCCGCCCCAAGTGGTGGGTGTGTTTTCGCCAAATAATCCGGTCATCCTCGAATTTGTATTCATACTTATCCTTACCATCATTAGTAAAAAAGGTTTCATTCCAAGTAGACGCCAGGACGGGACCTGACAAAATATTGGTCAGAACCAGGCAACCCAGCAGAAGCCTACCGAAAACATGAGTACCGAGAGGTATCGACATGGCTTTTCCTTCAGATGGAATATTTAAAACTAAAAATACTTTTTTAATATTATCTATGTCAAGAAATTTATGAGTTTGTAATAATTACAGCAAGATATTAAAAAGTTACTCTTGCGTAATATTACATGATTGAGAGATTATTAATCTGGAAGGAACGTTTTATAAAATTTCGTAGGGCGGCCCATGAAGCCGCCCTCGGTTGCATTGCGGATTTAAATGGCGAAGGGGTTGGCAAGGAGTATCGTCTCTTCCCGGTCCGGTCCCACCGAAACGATCTGGATGGGCACCCCCGAGAGTTCTTCGACTTTTTTCAGGTAGCTCTTCGCCGCGGCCGGCAGGTCGCTTAGAATGCGGACCTGGGTAATGTCTTCTTGCCAACCAGGAAATTCCTCATACATGGGGGTGCACTTTTCCAGGGCGGTGAGTGACGCCGGCGGCACGGTCAGGCGCTTGCCATTCAAGTCATAGGCCACGCAGATTTTGATGGTATTTAGACCAGTCAACACGTCCAGCTTGGTGATGGCCAGGCCGGTAAGTCCGTTGAGTCGGGCCGAATCCCTCAAAACCACCATGTCCAGCCAACCGGTGCGCCGTTTGCGGCCCGTGGTGGCCCCAAATTCCGCGCCTTGCACCTGCATGTGCTCTCCGTCGGCATCCAGGGCTTCAGTAAGAAATGGACCGCTCCCCACCCGGGTGGTATAGGCCTTGGAAATGCCCACGATCCGCTCCAGGCGGTTGGGCCCGATACCGGCGCCGGTGCAGGCACCGCCCGCCACCGGGTTGGAGGAGGTCACAAAGGGATAGGTGCCGTGGTCGATGTCCAGGTGGGTGCCCTGGGCCCCTTCAAACAGAATATTTTTCCCCTGTTGCATGGTCTCGTCCAACAACAACGAGACATTCCCCACCAAGGGCTTGAGATACTCTCCCATCTGCCGGTAGTGGTCAAAAACCTCGAGTGCGTTTAGGGGTTTATCGTCTAAAAATTTCTCCAGGATAAAGTTCTTTTCCTTCAGGTTGTATTCCACCTTGGCTTTTAGGGCAACTGGGTCAATCAGGTCCACTACCCGCACACCGCAGCGGGCCACCTTGTCTTCGTAGCACGGGCCGATGCCCCGGCCCGTGGTGCCGATCTTGCCGGCGCCTTTGGCCCGCTCCCGGGCCAGGTCCAGGCGCTGGTGGTAAGGCATAATGATATGGGCCTTTTCGCTGAGCACGAGATTGTGGGGACCGATCTTAATCCCCTGGGCTTGCAGACGGTCGATCTCCATAATCAATACTTCCGGATCCACCACCACGCCGTTGCCGATGAGACATTTTTTCCCGGCATGCAGAATCCCCGATGGAATCAGGTGAAAAATATATTTTTGACCCTTGACCACCAGGGTATGGCCGGCGTTGTTGCCGCCCTGATACCGCACCACCAATTCTGCATGTTCAGTGAGCAGATCGACGATCTTGCCCTTGCCTTCATCTCCCCATTGGGTTCCAACTACCACGACATTGGCCACTGCCAGCACCTCCTTAAAATAAACCAACTTTATTTAAATCATTTCAAACCGTTTGTCAACTCAACCTTGACCTTGTGTCAATAGCAAATACAAATGTCCGGTTTTCATAGCACATAAAATGTCCGGTTGATTTTTATGTCACCCTGTTGTATGGTGAAGTTGTCTCGGAGGAGGATAGGGCAACGCTGGGAAGCGACCTGAACGCCTCCGTGACGGCCGGAGAAGAGGCGGTGCGGCTCCTGGACGGCCGCCATCCTGGGGAGGCTTCGGCTCTTTTCCCGGCGCATGCTGGGTGGTCTCACCCTGGGCCTCCTGGAAAACCTCAGCGCCGCCTACCTCAGCAGCGCCTATAAGGGATATCATCGCCTTTATAATCCTGCTTCTGATGCTCTTCGTACGACCTCGCGGACTATTCTGATTATGGGCAGATCACCTTGGTGATGGCCAGATAAAGACTCAGTGCCCCGAAAAAAAGCAAGGCTAAAACATAATAGAGGAGAATGAGTTTTTTCGGCGCCTTAATGCGGGGATAAACATAGATCAGGTTTTCCAGTGTCTCAACTGCCAGGTCGCTATCAGGAGCCGGTTCGGTTTGGGCACAGCGTTCACAGAGCAGCCATCCTAGAAGCATACCGTTGCAGAAATCGAAACAAATGATAAATATTTCAAAAAAACGAAGCATATTTTCCTCCGAGATTGAAGGGCAAAAAATTGCCTTATGGTAGCGGCTCTTGCAAAATGGTATTTTTGTCATCCTGAACGTCTTGAAAAATCTTAACCTTCTTGAAATAATTAAATTATTCGCTTCGTTCAGAATGACCATCAAGGGAAAAGACGACGATTGCAAGAGGCTCGGTAAATTTGCTTACAGCTGCGATACCTGCAGAGACAAGGATCAAGAATCTTCAGGTTCGGTAAAAAAACGCACTACCACCTCATTATAATGAAATAGCTTCAAATTAACAGAACACTTGCGACGATTGGCACTAATTGTGAAACTTCGGTTCAAGGTGGGTAAGTGGAGCTTGGCGGACCATGGCGTTCCCAAAGTGGAGTTTGGAAACGGGATTATAACAATCATCTATTATCTGAGAGATATTTGAGAGCATGAATAATAAACGCCTTCTGACGGGCAATGAAGCCATCGCCCGGGGGCTCATCGAAGCCGGCTGCACCCTGGGACGCCTCCTATCCCGGCACCCCGGCCTCAGAAATCCTGACCGCAGTAGTGACCTTTGCCCGGGAAACCGGCGGTAAGCTCCAGGGCGAATGGTCCCTCAAAGAAAAAGTAGCCTACGAGATGGCCCTGGGGCACAGTCACACCGGCCAGCGCGCCGCCGTCGCCATGAAGCAGGAGGGTCTGAACGTCGCCTCCGACCCTTTTCTGCGCTCCGCCTATCTGTGGGGGGTCAAAGGCGGCTTCTTGGTCATCGTCGCCGACGACTCAGGTCTTCATAGCTCTCAGACCGAGCAGGACAGCCGCTTCTTTGCCATGTTTGGCAAAATCCCGGTGCTGGATCCGGCCAGCCCCCGAAATGCCAAAGAGATGGTGGCACTGGGTTACATCTTGTCCGAAAAATATGAACTGCCGGTGCTGCCCCGGCCCACCACCCGGGTTTGCCACGCCCGTCAACAGGTTCCCTGTTCCCCGCCGGCAAGTATAGCCCGCAGCCTGCCTTTGCGAAAAATCCAGCCCGATGGTGCGGCACCCCCAAATTCCTAGGGGATTTAAACCAGCAACTCAATGACAAAATCGTGCGGATCGGTCAGGAACCAGAGTTCGCCACCTTTTGACCCCAGGAGACAAGCTCTTTGGCCAAAATCGTCATTATCTCCTCTGGCGTGATTTGGGCTCACACCTGGGACTGGCTGGGGGAGTTGGGGTTATAGGAAGAATCGACTTCTACCAGGTCCTCATGCCCTATCCTTCATCCCCGGACTTTATCGAGCACGTCAATTCAACGTATGAGCGTATCCTGGTCATCGAAGAGACCTATCCGGTTATCGAACTCCAACTGGCACCAAAGCATCCAAGGCCGCCTCAACCCTGCGGTCCCCAATCAAGGCGGACTAACTCCGGACGTCATCCTGGGGATACTGGAAACCTTCCTGGACCTGCCCCCGATATCCGCCCTCGTATCGGCCGGAAACGCCGCCCGCCCCACCCTGTGCGCCGGTTGCAGCCATCGGGCCGCCTTTTATGCTATACGGGAAACCTTTCCGGATGGTATCTTTCCAGGCGACATCGGCCGCTATATCCTGGGGATTAACCTCGGGACCGGGGAAAGGGTGCACTGCATGGGGACCGGGGTCAGCCAGGCCGCCGGTTTTTACCGTGCCTTTCACCTCAGCGGCCAAGCCCCCCATCGTCGCCACCATCGGTGACTCCACCTTCTTCCATGCCGGGATTCCGGCCCTGATCAACGTCTCGGTGCAGCAAGCCCGCCTTATCCTGGTCATCCAGGATAACGCCACCACCGCCATGACCGACCACCAACCCGCGTCCCCCTGGAGGACCCCATCCGGGCCAGTGGCATCCGTTTCCTGGGAGTAGGCGATCCCTACCAGCTCCCCAAGTTTCGTGAAATGCTCCTGAAGGCCGCTGATGACACTAAAGACCTTTAGAGGGCAGCCTGCCGTCATTATCACCCGGCACCCTTGCATGTTGGAAAAAACCGCTACCAGCCAACCCTGTTACCAGGTGGAAGTTACCGAGGCCTGCCTCGCCTGCCAGCACTGCCTGGAAATTTTTGAGTGCGAGGCCCTAATAGCTACCCGGACACCGGCCAGGTGCAGGTGGACGCCGCCCGCTGCCCTGGCTGCGGCGTCTGCGTCTATGTCTGACCTGCTGAGTCTATTGTGGCCTCACCGGCCTGAACTCCCTCTCCTCCCAGCAGAATCTCAATCCTCCCCGGCCACCCTTCTTTTCAAAAGGGAGATCTCTCCGCGGCTGCCGCCGGTGCCTGTGCCAGAAGACCCGGATTCCTCACTTCTTACAACCGTATGAGCTGCGCTAATGATCTTTCAAACGCGCTTATTATAGGTTATATTACTTATATATAATTTTTACAAAAAAGTCAAAACGTCTTTTTAATATAATATTTTAACAAGTTACAATATAATTAATATTGTTTTCTCTACTGCGATAACAGCAAGATAACAAATTGATCGCACATATTAACTAGTATTTTATGTTAATCTAACTTTTTAATATTACTAGTTAAGATTTCACTCCATTCAAACGAACATATCTTTAACATCTTGGAAAGTAATTAAATTTCCTAATAATTTTATTATATTCCGCCTATCCTAAGCCTATGTTCATATTTTCAAACACATGTCAATAATTTCGCACATTGACATTCAGCAATTAATTGACGTCTATATTATATAAATATATCAATACGATATAAAATATTATATTTATTTTTTTGGTATAATTATTGCAGATAAAATAATTAATGTTTTTTGCGTAAATTTACGATACGGCTAAGAAGTATTCGATAAAGGAGAGGAGCAATGTCTCGCAAAAATCTGTTCTTTGGCGCGTTGGCAAGCTGCTGCCTGGTGGCCCTGGCCCTCTTGGTCCTGGCCCCCGGGGCGGGGGCAGTGGAGTATGGGAGATACGATTTCACTTATTATTATAACAACGGCAATGGCGATCGCTATGACGGTTATTTCTTTGGGCCTGATACCCTGGGACTGACTGTCGGTTCTCAGAAAACCATTGCCAGTGATGAAAATACTCAAGCCGGGTATTATCGCATCACTGATTTTATCAATCTCCACAGCAACAGCACCGATAACAAAAACGTCTTCGTCACCAGCTACTATGATCTGGAAGGGAACAAATACTACCTTCCCCTTAATTATGATGAACCCATGGGGACCAACTACTGGGGCAGTGAAACCGGGTTTATTTATCAGAACACCGACATCGCCTATCGCTTCGGCACATATAATGCGGTATTTTATGAAGCTGACGGCGAAACCGGTGGGCAGTATAACGGCTTTACCTTCAAACATACCTATGCCAACGGCGACTACTATACCGGGCATGTGTACACCCCGGCAGATTACTACTCGGTGGGGCTGACCTGGTATAAGGCCGACGAAAGCGGCGATTACGGCAAATTTGAAATCCTCGGTTTGACCTCGGGTAGTTATGACGCCGCCCGCAATGGCCAGGTATGGGTGGAAAATTATTACAACGCTCGAAAATAATAAGAATTATAAACCGTTAAATTTTGATGACGGCAACTATTCCGGCAATAATTACCTGGGCAGCGAATCCGACTGGATCATTGCAAAAAATGATCAATATCGCTTCGGCGAATATTACGGCTGGCGGGAGGCCGACGTCGTCGCCAAGTATTATTTCTACCTATTATTACAATAACGGCCCTGGCGACCGGAGACTACGAATGAGGGTTTGTCTACGCCGGTACCGATTATAATAATGATGAATATCAAGTCGGTTATATCTCCAATAATAACATTGACGAAAACGGTCAGGAGGGCTATTACAAAATTACCAGTGTCACCTATGGCGAATTATGGGCCGGAACTGCGCGGGCAGGTTTATGTTTACAATTACTATGACAAAGAAAGTAACCTCATCTTTTAATCCGATTCAATACTATGATCCGGATTCGGTGGCTGCCAAAACCAACTATTGCGGCACCAACTATCTGGGCAGTGAAATGGATTTCATGCTGAAGAAAAACTACGATCAGTACCGCTTCGGCAACTATTATGGCTGGCGGGAGGCCGACACCACCAACCAGTATGGCTTCAAAATCACCTATGGCAATGGCGACTGGTACGAAGGCTATGTTTTTGCCGGCTCGGATTATTCCAACAATGCCTACAAGGTCGGCTATACCTCGCCGTTTATCGATGAGAATGGCCTCTGGGGGAATTACCAGGTCACCGCAGTGATGGGTTACAATAAAAACATCGATGACAACGGCAAAGTCTTCGTCACCAAATACCACGACTTCGAGAGCATCCAGGATTTTCAACCCGTGAATAACAAGGCCGGCACTGCCTCCGGCACGAACTACCTGGGCAGTGAAATGGATTGGATCCTGAAAGCCGGCGTCATTGAGCAATACCGTTTCGGGGAATATTACGGCAAACGGGAGGCGGATGTCACCGCCCAATACACCTATAACTACACCTATGGCAAGGGTGATAAGTATAGCGGTTACTTCTATGCCAGCACGGATAAGGGTTATTACCTCGGCTACAAATCCGTAGCCAAGGATGACGACAGTAAATTCGGTGCTTACAATGTCACCGCCGTTTCCTATCTGGACGCCAGCAGCCTCAATTATAGCTACGTCCATAACGGCAAGGTCTTTGTCCAGACCTACTATGACAAGGAGACCAACTCCAGCACCGCACCGGTAAACTACACCTCTCCTCTGGGGACGAATTATCTGGGGAGCGAATGGGGCTATATTCGAAAGGCGGATGTGGACCAGTATCGCTTCGGCATGTATTACGGTCTGGTGCGGGAAGCCGATTACACCATGCGTTATAGCTATACCTTTAACTATGCGGATGGCGATTATTACAAAGGCTATGTCTACGCCGTGGCTGACCCAAGTTTCTATGTCCTGAACCGCCCGGTCATCGTCAAAAAGGATGAAAACGGTCGCTGGGGTTCCTACATTATCACCGGCACCCCGGTCCGGGATCTGGATGAAACCAAAAACGGTCAGGTGTGGATAAATAGTTATTACTACAAAAACGGCAATCTCGTCGGCACCTATACTCCGTTCAAGAAACAGGCCAATACCTATGCCGGCACCAACTATCTGCAGAGCGAATACGATTACATCATCACCAACAACAATGGCGCCTACGGTTTTGGGCAGGGCTATTATGAAGTGAATCCTGGTCTCTAACCAAATCTGCTAACAACATTAACCTTAATCAATCCGGCCCTGTTTCAGGGCCGGATTTTTTTGGGCACAGATAGGAAGCGCCATGGCATCTTTAGAGGAGAAGGTGCTTGCCAACGGTAGGGCGGCTGCGATACATAATGTAACCAAATGGATAGGCCCAAACAACAAATCATCAGCAGCGGCTTGGGCGGCCAGGGGGTGGCCGCCGCCTGTCTCGGGGTGGATGTCAAATGGAGTAAAGTGAAGATCTTTGTTCTTTCCGCTGTCTTTGCCTCCGTCGCCGGCAGCCTCTACGCCCACTATTTCGTTTATGTCAACCCCGATGCCTTCAGCGTCTTTAAGTCCGTGGACCTGGTCATCATGGTGGTGGTGGGCGGCCGGGCTCCATCTGGGGCACCCTCTTCAGGCGTGGCCTTGATATAACTTTTGCTGCCCCATTATTTGGAATTCTTAGCGGCCTATTCCGATCTCATCCATGGGGCCATTATGGTGCTGATTCTGTTATTTCTCCCCCAGGGATTCGTCACCGCCTGGTGTCTGGTTCGCCTGCGCCTGGCCCGGCGCCGTCTGGGGCAGGCAAAGGATCGAGAGGGCCTTATTTTCCCTCGGAACTCAAAAATAGAAACTAATGGGATGCCAAATTCCTCTGAGCAAGCGCTCCTCCAGATATCCGGCCAGACCAAACACTATGGCGGCCGCCTCATTGCCCAGAGACCCCCGAAACTGTGCGCCGCGACCCCCTATTCCTGGGAGCCTAATTGGGCCGCGTGAGTAGTACGGCATAAATTTCTGCAAAAATTTTCTGCTGCCCAAAATTAACGAAAATTCAATCAAAACCTCACATATTTGAGTAAATTTATGATAATTTTATATTGTTATTTTTCTATTTCGGGAAGGAGAAACGAATGGGTCAGTGCCAGTTGATCTTCCAGATACAGGTACCCACTGCAGACTTGCTCAGCCAGATTGGCAAATTTGCCCAGGAATACCAGGGCCAGTTCCAGGGAGACGAAATATCCGGTAATGTCTCCTTGAATTTCATTCTCGGCAGTATCGAAGGCGACTACACCATCGAGGGTGACCAACTCAATCTCAATATCACCAAAAAGCCCTTCCTGCTAAGCTGCGACACCATCAGTGCCACCATCAAAGAATATCTGCCGGGACTGGCCTGAGTCACCTCTTTTGGTTGGAGGTTGGCCGATTCTTAGCCGTTTGAAACCGTTTCCAATTTTTATCCCATAATCCGCTGCAACGCGGCCAAAAAAGCTTCTGGTGCCTCAACGCTGAGGAGTACCACATACCCAGCCGTGGTCGGCAGATAGACTACCCGGCTGCGGTCTGTCACAAAAGCCGCATAAGATGGAGTACTGGTGCGGCAAGAGCCCGGACTCGGAGTTTGAGGCAAAGCAAGCCGCCATTTTGGGGCTCTGCCTGGACCCGCCGGATAATGCCCTGGTGCTGTCGGGGGATGAGAAGACCAGCATTCAGGCCCTGGACCGCACCCAACCCATGCTGCCTCTGGAGCCGGGACGGTCTCGCCGACAGACCGCCACCTACACTTGCCACGGCACTACCTGTCTCTTGGCCACCTTGGCGGTGCACAATGGAGAGGTGGCTGGCCGTTGTGTGGACCGAAATACACATCAAGAGTTCCTGGGGTTCCTCAAATATCTTTATCGCAAATACCCCGGCAAGCACTTGCAGATTATCATGGACAACCTGACCACCCACAAGCACCGTGAAGTTACAGCCTGGGCTGCTAAGCGTCGTCGCCTAACGATATATTTCACGCCTACCTATGCTTCCTGGCTCAATCAGGTAGAGATCTGGTTTAATATTTTCAGCCGGGACGTTATCCGGGGCGGCATTAGGCACTCCAAAAAAGAACTGGTTAACCCAAATTTGTACCAATCAAAAATACACTGAGGACCGGGTACTCACCCCTTTAAGTGGACCTATACCGGCAAACCACTTGCTGCTTAATTTGCCATATTATTTGAAAAGCATGACACTAGCCGGTTGAACCGCCGGCCCTGACCCCAAGTAAAAATCCGCCGTCTGCCTGGTCTGAACTGGGTTCGGTTTTTAGGTTTAACTGCCGCAGCCGAGTATTAGACTTTTTGGCCAATCCTCCCTATTAAAGTTCCTTGCAATAATTCCGAAAATAGTTCTAGCTTATTTCACTGAAAGATGGATGATATATTCCAACGCTTTGAGAAATCACTCTATCCGTGGTTAAGTTCGGCGACGACCAATGCTCAACGCCATGATTACCAGTCTTGGACACTAAATAATGACCACAGCCATTTCCTTTTACCTCTAATTCGCTTGTCGCTAGCCGCTCTTCGCTTTTTTTAAAGGAGGTCTGACAAAGCCCGTGGCACTGCCAAAACCCAAAAAACTTCTCTGGCAAATCATTCTGGCTATTCTTTCCCTGGTCCTCTTGGGGTATCAAAAGCAACTGCAAGAGTATTTCAGGGTTTGGCCGGCCGTTGCCCAAGTGGTTAACGCCACGGTGGAGGTCTTTGCCTGGCTGGCCTGTGGCTGGCTGGCCATCAGCCTCATCGGCATCCTCGTGTGGGCCTTGTGGGAGCGACCCACCGGACGGCCTTTGCCCAAACTTCTCCTGGATATCATCAACGCTGCTGTCATCTTCACCATCATTATTTCCATTTTGGGCTCCGTCTTCAATGCCCCCATCTCCGGCCTGGTCGCCGGCTCCAGTGTGGTGGCAGCAGTCGTCGGCCTGGCTATCACCCGGATGATCGCCGATGTTTTTTCCGGGATGGCCCTTAATATAGAGAAGTCCTATGGCATTGGCGACTGGCTGGAAATTGAGTTAAAAACCCGGCCCCAGGGCCTTATCACCGGGAAGGTCATGGAAATCAACTGGCGCGCCACCCGGCTACAGACCATGGCCAACGAGGTTGTGATCATCCCTAACAGCGAGATGGCCAGAAGTAAGTTCATCAACTACAGCCTTCCAGAGAGCCGCTTCCGCAACGAAGTGCAGGTTCCCCTGAGCCATGCCATTCCCTCCGAGCGGGTCAGGCGAATCCTGATGGCCGCCATAAAGAGCTCTCCCGGAGTAATGGAGGAGCCGCCCCCGTTTATTAGTCTCTTGCGGTTCGATACCCGGGGAGTGCTTTGGTCTGTCCGCTTTTGGATCAGCGATTATTCCCAGAACCGCCCGGTAATGGATGCAGTCCATGAAAACATCCTGCGGCACCTGCAGGTGGCGGGCATCAACATCTCCTATAATCGCGTTGAGCAGCGCCTGATAAAATCGGACGCCTCGGAGTTGAACAAAAAACCGCTGCAGGAAGCCCTTATCTCACGGCTCGACCTCTTCGGGGTTCTGGAGGAACACTGGCTTACCGAACTGGCCGGCCATATGCAGGAGCGCCGCTATCTACCTGGGGAGTACATTGTGCGCCAGGGCCAGGAGGGTGCTTCCCTGTTCATCGTGGCTGAGGGGCTGGTCAATATCCTCGTGAATGATAACCACGGCCAGGAAAAATGGGTGGCCCGTATCGAGCCAGGCCGCTACTTCGGCGAAATGTCCCTGCTTACCGGCCAGCCCCGGGCCGCCTCGGCCCAGGCCGCCACCGAGGTTATCTGCTACAAAATCACCAAAGAGATCCTGGAGCCCATTTTTCAGAAGGAGCCAGAACTATTAGAGAAAATTAGCACTATAATGGCCGACCGCCAGATGCAGCTCTGCCGCGTCCAATCGGAAGCCGACGCCGAAATCTGCGCCTTTGAGCCAACAAACAACGGGCATTGGTTCTTGCATCAGATGCAACGCTTCTTCGGGATTAAATAGGGGTAAACGTTCATACCGCTGGAACGCCCCTCATCATCCCCTGCGCAGACAATTTTGGTTGCCAGGAAATCTGTCCTGAGAAAGCCATTACCCTAAGGCCAGAGAATAAAATTCCTTTTTTAACGAAATTCAAGCTATCATAACTTTCCATAAGAGAATTTGATTGGAAAAAAGAAAACTTTCCGGGTTTATACTCGGGAAGAGGCATGCCAAAAACCATTTTTATTGCGTTGGCTAAGCGGGCCGCCTAATCTCGGATTAACCATCACATCTATCAATGGCTATTTCCAGATCTATTTAGCCTATTCTTGGAGGACCCAATGAGCAGCTTAAAAGGTATAGGTTTGGAGTTCAAGGAAACTATGTCCGGCTGGATCGGCATCGGCAAAAACACGTATGAAGAAGGCAACCTTGCAGGTCAACAGGAAAACACACCGATACGCTTTGACGCAAAAATCATTATTGAGGATTTGGAAGGTTTCATCAATATATCAGGTCATCAGGCGCGCCTGGAGGGTTCCATTACCTTCGAACCCCTGGGTGGTACGTTTGCCATGGAGGATGGTGCATTTTCTCTTTTTTCGGTGGAACCCATCCAGGGCATCCGTCAGATGGTCTATACTTTTCGGTTTACCGCAAACAACGGCAAGAAATACTTTCTCTATGGCGAAAAGAGACTCAAGGACGATCCCGGCTTAGACCTGACCGAGGATATGACGACCCTTTTCACCACTATCTACGCCGGCGAAGACAAAACTGCACAAAGTTACGGCTCTGGTCAGATGTTTTTCTATCTCAAGGATACGCCCGCTCTCATGAGTTCCATGAAAGTGACCGGGACTGCGTGGTGGGAGGTGCATAAAATGGCCCAAGCCAAGTTGGCCTTCATATCTTTTGCCTGGGGACCAATCAGGCAGGAATACTTAAGCAAATTCAATCCACTCTACGATACCGAATATGAGAACCTGGTTCTCTCCGGCCAGGTGTTACGGAACGGCGCAGTGCAAGATTTCTTTCTGGTCTCGGGCATTCATGAGAAGGACTTTCCCTGGGGAGACGGGGAAATATTTTGGGATGTGCTTCTCGTCATCGGTGACCGCACCGCTGGATATAAGAAATACTGCATCACGGACAGGACCTTGGAGGGGCTAAAACTAAACGTCGGAGCGGGAACCTACCGATACCAAGGCCCCATCTTTGAATTGACCGAGGGATTTGCCACCTCTTTCTCGCATATACGAAGCAAGGAATCAACTCTCGTAGAATGCCGGGCAGACTTCACTATCAACTTCACGGCCAAGCCCTACGACATCACGCCGTTTCCCTTTGCCGTCGCCGACCCCGTTTTGGCCAAAATTCCTTCAGCCCTGAAATCGGTGCTTCAAGGTATCTTACCGTCGATGCACCTGCTGGGAATATTCATTACACCCCACACGGTCACAGTCAACAGTGGCGCTTTGACGATAAACCAAGGCGGGCAGACCACGGCTAACACCATTGTCCCGGAGAAAACCTTCGGTGAGGCAGAGAGATCGACCTTCAAAAACCTTAGAAAACCCCCTCTGCTTTATGGATATATTTGTGCAGTAAGGCCGGAGGCAAAAGAGGCTCGGGTTCAGATCCACGCGAACGCGCTGCGCACTGAACGCCAACGGCTGGCGAAAGACCAGACTGATGCCTTCCTGGGTGCTTTGCTTTCTCGGCGTCGCCTCCAAGGAAATGCTTATGGCCGCAGGCAAATTGAGTGTCCAGGATCTCAGGCTCAAGGATGAATCCTCGGGGAACGGAGCCCCTCTTTTTATGAAGCTTGGGAATCCTGTCCTGGAAGTCAATAACGATCATTTTCCCACCGCCATTTTTCAACGGCGAATCATCGAAGTAAGAGATCCGTCAGGCGAGACCTGCCTGGCCTTGGAAGAAGACATGGATCTGATGAGGCTGGAAGCTGAAAACTCTACCAAAAATGTCACCGTTGCTTCCATAAAAGATATCCGGACAAAATCAAAGCTCTCGATTCGGTCCTAAGTATTACCAAGTTTCTTGATCTGGTTAAGGACAAATGGCAGGCCTCGAGAAAACCCCAGCCTGAATTTTCTATCATCATCAAGCCAAACTTCATGTTTGCCTACAACAAGAGCGATCATACCACCTATACCGACCCGGAGTTAGTAGGCCACTTGGTGGAGGTGTTGAGAAATCGCGGCGGCTTTGAAAATATTGCGGTAGTCGAGGCGCAAAGCACCTATGGCCAGTTTTTTGACAAGCGGCGGGTCCTCGAGGTGGCCGAATACCTTGGATACGTCGTTGACGGCAGCTCCGGCTACAAGCTGGTCGATCTCACCGAAGACCACTATGAGGAGCGATTATTAGGTCCCCATCTCGGCCAGCATCGAGTCCCGCTAACCTGGAGGGATGCTGACTTCCGGATCTCCTTTGCCAAGAATAAAACGCACGCCTATGCCTATTATACCCTCACGCTGAAGAATATTTATGGGGCTCTTCCCCTGGCGGACAAGTTCTCCGAATATCACACCGGCAGAGACATCTACCACACTACCATGGAATATCTTCGGGCTTTTCCAATCCATTACGGCCTCATTGACGCCTATCTAAGCGCTGATGGCCCCTTTGGGATTTTCGCTGACCCTGACCCCAATATCACCGAAACGATAATAGGCGGTGCGGATCTGGTTGCCGTGGACTGGGTCGGAGCAACCAAAATGGGACTGGAACCAAAAATCAGCCAATATATGCGGCTCGCCGTTCAGGCTTTTGGGAAACCTGAAATTAAGCTGGTGGGGGATCCTAATCCATATAAACCCTGGCTGAATGTGCCAGTAGTATTGAGCCTGTTCACTCACTTTGGGCTCGATGCGAACGACTATTTCGGCAACCTGCTGTACATGGCCGGGGCCTACATGGACGAGAGCCACTTCACTCATAAATCCAAATCTGTGTTCATACAGAAAGCCCGCAAGGCCTTGAAGCCGCTGCAGGAAGCCATATTCTTGCAAGCCGGGGGCGAGCGAACTTTAGCAAACAAACTCGTGAGCCAGTTCTTTACCTGGCTTGGTAGCCATTGAGTCGTGCCCAACCATCATCTTTGAAAAGACGTATTAGAGGAGGCTCTTATGCTCCGCTGGAGGCGTGCTAACGCCCGCCACCAATAACTTTTCAAAGAGCAGGCCGAGCCGGCAACCGGCGCCGCCCACCCCGACGTCTGGAATCTGAGGGAGGTTATGGACAAGCGTTTTGAAGAGTTGCTCCTGCTCTATGCCCAGGAAAACGAGAAGGACAAACGGCAGAAGATCGAAGCTACGCTGTGGCAAGAGTTCGGTAAGGTCAAGGCGGTTTTCGTGATGGACATGTCGGGATTTTCCCTGCTGTCTTACCGGCATGGGATTGTGCATTACCTGTCCATAGTGCGGCGCATGCAGTTGACGACGGAGCCCATTGTTGAGAAATATCGCGGCCAGGTAGTCAAATTCGAGGCGGACAACTGCTTCGCCATGTTTGACGACCCGCTCTCCGCGGTGCGCGCCGCCATTGCCCTGAATACGGCCTTCTTTGCCATGAACATCTTGACCGAAGACGAGTCCGACATCCGCGTCTCCATCGGTATTGACTACGGCGACGTCCTGCTCATCGGCGGCCCCGACTATTTCGGCAATTCGGTCAACTGCGCCAGCAAAATCGGCGAAGACATCGGGGGCCCCGGGGAAATCCTGGTCACCGCGGCTGCGTTCAGACATATCCCGGAAACGGCCGGCATTCAGGGTCGCAAACTGGAACTCTCCATTGCCGGCCTTCCGGTTGAGGTATATTCGATAGAGCCTTAGATTACCTGAAAGGATCGAAGGGGGCGGTAATGTTCCTTATCTTTGCCTTGGTTATTGGTTTCCTCCTTGAGGGCGGGCCGGTCCTGGCCCAGTCATCAGCCCCCCCAAGTGGCAAGGGCAGTCCCCCTGGATCCAGCTCCGAAATCGAATCCCTAATTCGCCAGGGAGACCAGCGCTTCAACCTTGGCCGTTACGCTGATGCCCTAAGTGACTACCAGAAGGCCCTGCTCAAGGCCCGGCAGCCGGGCCACCCCGGCGCGGAGTGTGAAATTCTCAACAACATCGCCGCGGTGTTCATGGCTCAAGGCGAGATGGAGAATTTTCACCGCGCCTTTGCCCAGGCGCGGGCCTGCCAGTGGTCCGGGGAGAAATCCCCGGCCGCCGGCTTGATCCGCCCCACTTCCGGCAACCTCCTTCTGAACAGCGGTTTTGAAGATGGCCTGGCCCACCCCTGGGGCACCGGCCACTATGAGACCTCCCAGGGCCAAAGCCGCTTCGGTGTCTGGTGGAACAGCATGAACGCCCGGGCCTTCATGAAAATTGATACCGACCAGCGCCATTCGGGGAAAAATTCCCTCAGGATCACCAGCTACTCCCCCGTTCAACCACATGTCTTCGTCACCACCTCCCAGCGCCTCACAGGTCTCCAACCTAATACGATCTACCGCATCTCCCTGTTTGCCAAGGCAGAGAACTTGAGCCGGGGAGTTAGCTTCGCGGTGGACGCCGCCTGGGGCAAACGACCGTTGGCTTTGCCGCCGGGCACCTACAATTGGACTCCCTTCAGCGCCACCATCAACATCGGTCACAATGACTATATCGACCTGCGTCTCATCTTGGAGGACACCGGCTCCGTCTGGTTGGATGACCTGGTGGTGGAGATGGCAAATGACCCCACCGGCCTCCAGGCCCAATTGCAGAAGGGGGAAAGCCTGTTTGATCGGGCCCAGTTTCACGAGGCCCTGGCTCTGTACCGGGAGTTGGCCAAGAGCCACTCCGACCAGGGAGGCGCGATCCTGCAGATCCGGCATCAGATCGGGCGCCTGCACCTGGCCTTGGGCCAGTACCGACGAAGCCCTGCACCACTTCCAATGGCTGGCAGAAAAAGGCTCCCGGCTGGCCCCCATCAGCCTGGGCGACCTCCATTACCAGCTAGGCGAATTTGACCGGGCCCATGAGCACTACCGTAAGGCCCTGGCTTTATACCAGGGAGACCAGGGGACTGTCAGCCGGATACAGGAAAAACTGGCAGCCACTTTTCTGGCCCAGGGCAAGTGGAACCAGGCTTTCGAGGCCCAGCGCCTGTCTTTGCATATTCAGCGCCACATCGGCGACCTCCATGGGCAGGCTCTGGCCCTGAACACCACCGGCCTTCTTTACCTGATGCAACAGGATTATGCCCAGGCACTAAAGCCCTTGGCCGCTGCCAGTACACTGGCCCGGCAACTGAACGATCCCCGCCTCCTGGCCGCTGCCCTGATCAATCAGGGGGAAGCCATGTTCCAGCAAGGGCACCGGGAAGCAGCCCTGAAATCGGTGCAGGAGGGGCTGCGTCTGGCCCAGGCCATGGGCGACCCCCGCAGCCGCCTCCAGGCCTTGTACCTCCGGAGCCGTTGCTACCGCCAGGCCGGAGATTCCGCCAAAGCCCTGGCTGATTTCAGGGAAGCCATGGCCGTACTCCAGGAGCTTTACGCCAACCTGGGAGTGACCCCACGCCAGACCCGGCAGGCCTTTCTCAATCAGTTCGTCGATCTTTACCGTGATTATATCGACCTGCTCCTGGAGCTCTACCAACAGAATCCCCGGTCAGAGTATCGGGAAGAGGCTTTTCAGCGTTCGGAGGAGGCCCGAGCCCGCCTGTTTACCGAGATGGTCAGCGAGGTGCGGGCCGCCCAGGCCTTCGCCGCCACCAGCCAGGACCCGGATTTAAAACGCCTGCTAACTCGGGAACGGGAGGCGCACCTCCATCTCGAGGCGGTCCGCCGCCAGCGGGAGCGCTTCCTGGAACTCCCCGCGGCCCAACGCCAACCCGGCCAGGAAACGGCCCTGGAACAGGAATTGGGCCGAACCCTGGCCGATTTTCAACAGACCCAGGGGGAGATCAGACAAAAATTTCCACGTTATGCCGACTTGAAAAACCCCCGGCCGCTAAACTGCAAAGATATCCAGGAAATCGTGCAGCCGGATGAAGCGGTGCTCAGCTATTTTGTCACTTCCCGCCGCACCGCCGTCTGGGCCATAAACCGGGACCGGGTGGAACTTATGGTCGTCCCCTGGGGGCGCCGGACCGTGCGGGAGCAGGTCCGCGCCTTCGTTGGGGGGATTCAGGCCCTGGACGCGGCCCTGATGGAGCAGGAACTACTCCCCGGCAATACAACGGCGCTGCCTAAACTGCCGGCCAGGTTCGCCTCTTTTGACCTCAATGACGCCCATTCGATGTACCAGAAACTCGTCGGGCCGCTGGCCGGGGTTTTGGCCGGCAAGCGCCTGGTCCTGGTGGCCCCCGACGATCTCCTCTACCAGCTGCCTTTTGAAGCCCTGCTGACGGGGCCACTACCCCCCACCTACGATAAAC
Source organism: uncultured delta proteobacterium (assembly GCA_963705135.1). GTDB lineage: Bacteria > Desulfobacterota > Desulfobaccia > Desulfobaccales > Desulfobaccaceae > Desulfobacca. The sequence goes on along the minus strand of CAVPJB010000013.1, from coordinate 57,739 downwards.
CCGAGCCCTGGGGCGAACAGTTCACCAAGGCCCCCTATTGGGTCCTGCACCAGAGCCTCTCCTATGTGCCGTCCTTGTCAGTCCTGCGCTCGTTGCGCACCCTGGCCAAGAGCCCCCCTTCGCAGCAGGGTGCCCTGATTGCCTTTGCCGATCCGGTTTTTACCGAGGAAAGCGGTGCCGCCACTGCCACCGCCGCTACTCGCCAGGCCCGGCTGCAACTGCTGCGCCGCGGCGGCGCTTTCAGTGCCGGCAAGCTGACCCGCCTGCCGGAAACCGCTGAGGAGGCCCGGCGCGCCCTTCAGGCCCTGGGAGGCCGGGAGGAAGACCTCTACCTGCAACAGCGCGCCACCGAACACAACCTCAAGCGGCTGCCTTTGTCCTCGTATCGCGTCCTGCTCTTTGCCACCCATGGCCTTATGGCCGGGGAATTTCGCCCCGGCCTCCAGCCGGCCCTGGCCCTGAGCTTTGTTGGCGACCCGGACAATGACGGCCTGTTGGAGATGGGGGAGATCCTGGGGCTGGACCTGAAGGCCCACCTGGTGGTACTTTCGGCCTGCAATACCGGCCGCAGCTCCGCCCCGGAAGACCGGGGCGAGGGCTTTGCCGGCCTGACCCGGAGCTTTATGTATGCCGGCGCCGAATCTTTGGCGGTCACCTTGTGGAGTGTCGAAAGCGAGAGCGCCATGCGCCTCATGGGGGATTTTTATGCCAGGCTGAAAAACCAGGACCGGGCTGCGGCCTTGGCCGACGCCAAGCGGGCCATGATTGCGGGCGGCGGCTCTCTTACCTTAAGCCAGGGGGTGCAGGTCCCCCTGGCTCACCCATTTTTCTGGGCACCCTATATCATGGTGGGGGAAGGCAGGTGAAGCACAGTGGTATGAATTCGGTTCCGTGAATTTATAGGGTTATGAAAAAAAACGTATTTGCCGTAACCTAAGTGTTGACCAATAGTTGGCCGTGAGGGAGATACGCCATTAAGCCGTAACTCACTCTATCCCCCCACCCACTGCCTCACCCTGACTCATCATCGGCGCTCCAAAGCTTCCCTATCCCACTTCGCCCGTTCCGCCGCCGCCTCGTACCGTACTCTCTAAAAATGCCAGCAGCGTCTCATCCGGGTCTGACGCGCTCCGCACCGCCTCATAGGGCAGGATAAATTCTCCGAAGTCCTGGTGGTAATAAGCCTCCTCCGGCCGGACCGAATACTCTTTAAAACCCTCCGGTTCCGGGTAGGCATAGGCGTAGTAAGCCGGCTGGCCCAAGCCCGCCCCTGGCCAGAAGCCGCAACTGCTCACCTCGTGAGAGTAAGCCTCCACCATGACAGACCGCCCCACGTTGGGCACCCCGGGGTGCTCCGGAGCCCGGCGTCCCGAAAACCGGGTCACCGCCAGATCAAAGGCCCCCCAGAAGAAATGGACCGGACTGACCTTGCCCAGAAACCGTGAGCGGAATTCCTTCAGCACCCGGTCGGATTGCACCAGCACTCTCCAGAACCGCTGGGCATACCCGGGATCATAGGCCCCGTGTTGGGCATTCCGTTCAAAGGGTATGCGCTCAGCCACTTCCACTGGCGTCGTCCAGATAGGAACCTCTATCCCCAGAGACCTTAAGGCAGAAATGGTCTCCCCATAAAAAGACGCCACCGATTTGCCTTTAAGCGTAAAAGCGAGCTTGTTCCCCCAGTCGGTGCTGATCTGCAGCTCATGGTCCAGAAAATCAAAATCCATCTGAAAAATGCGGGATTTATAGGGCATCGGCGACGTCGTCAGACCCCGGGGCGTCAGGTACAAAGGCACCTGCCACCAGTGGTTGACCATGGGGGCCAGTGCCAGCCTGATCTTGCCGATTACTTGAGACCACATATGCATGGTGGCACATGTCTCCTGCCAGGCCTCCCAGGGCAAAGCCGGCCAGAGTTCATCGTGATTTTTCTGCTTTGCGCCCATACAATCTCCTCTCAACATGATGCCTTCGTGATTGTATCGTATCTCGTTAGATTATATTTCAACAAATTATTCGACCGTTCTATGCCTATCCAGCGACAAACTGCTCCTTAAACCCTAATCTACTCTCCTTCTCCCCTTTTTTCCCCTATTCCCTCTTCCCTTATCAATTTTCCCTGCCTTGAATTCCTCCTCCCCTCTCTATCCGCTATTCGCTATCCGCTGCTTTTATGACCATTGTCCCATCTGTTCTGTCCTTTTCCCGCACCTTTTGATACAAGCTGATTTCAGATAATAGCTTTTAGCTTTAAACTGACTCCTGACCACTAAATCTTCCACACCTTCCGGGGCCCCTGAGTAAGCCACTCCACCCCGTCAGCGGTGATCCGGCCGGTGTCTTCAAAGCCCACCATGCCGATGTCCGGCAGGAAGAACTTCGGCTCAAAGGCAATGACCATGTCCGCGGCCAAGGGATAGGGGAACTTGGCCCCGATAATGGGGAATTCGTCTAGTTCCAGGCCCACGCCGTGCCCTAAATATGCCACCCGGTCCTTGCCAAGGCCCATAAACTGGTCCCGCCGGCCCGCGCTGATAACTTCTGCCAAAAGAAGCTGATAGAGGTCCCCCGGCATGACCCCGGGCCGGGCTTCGGCTTCGTAGATCTCAAACAGTTTTTCCACCAGATCCAACGCCTGCCAGGCGGCGGCGGGCAAATCGCCGATGACGTAGAGGCGGGTCTCGTCGGCGATGTAGCCGTTGACGCAGGCGGCAATGTCAACACTGATGGGCTCACCCGGGCTCAGCGGCTTGGTGCCGGCCCCCTGGGGAAAGCCGTGGCTGAAGCCGGTGCCGCCGCTGGGCGTATCCACGTAGGCTGCCTGGTTACCGGAAGCCCCGGACAGTACATGGCCGAAAAACATCTCCAGGTTCCAGGTGCGGGTTCGCACCAGCCCTTGATGCCCGGCCAGTCGGAGGCGGTATTCCAGGGCCGCCGCCAGTTCCAGTTCAGTGAGACCGGTTTTGATGACCGTAGCGGCTCCCGCCAGAGCCCCGTCCAAAATATGAGCCGCTCGGCGGATTTGGGCAATCTCATAAGGGCTTTTGATCATCCGCTGTCGGCGAATAAGGTTCGACAAGTCAAGGATGGGACGCTGGGGAAATAACTGTTCTTTAATCCGGCGGTAGAGAGCTGCCGGCATGACGTCCAGCTCTATTCCGATGGCGCCGTAGTGACCCAAACCTAACTGGCTCAAGATAGGAGGGATATCTTTGATGTCCTTATAGAAAGCCACCGGGTAGGGAAGTTCGCGGTCCTGCAACCGATGCTGGGGCCGCCGCACCAGCAACAGCGGTTCGCCCGTCGGCCCCAGGGCCAGGAAGCCGTCCACGATGATGCCGCTGTAATAATACAAATCCGCGGTTTGGCGGATCAATGCCAGCTCAATCTCGGCTTCGGCCAGGAGTTCTTGCAAGTAGGCTTGACGGCTCAGTATTTCCGCAACCGGCACCGGTTCCATGCGTCCTCCCATATAAAATCAGGGGATAGGGGAAAGGAATTTGGGATGAGAGATTAAGGGTTAGAGATGAGGAAGATTTCTCTCCTTAGGTTATTCCTCTTGAAAGACAATGACCACCAGTTCCGCCGCTCCCTGGGCGCCCAGAACCAGGACCTTTTCGATGTCGGCGGTTCGACTGGGTCCCGTCAGCCAGCTCACCAGACCCGAGGACTCCTGGGCGGTTAAAGCCAGGGCGGCGGCCATCGTCAAAAAGGCCCTGTCTTGAGGGATCACCACGATATGGCAGCGAGGACACAGAGACATCCGAAAACCCTGGGGAGAGCGGCCGCCGAGCAATACCGAACCGGTCTCCGGAACTGCCCCCAACCCGATGGAGACCAGCGTATCAACGGCATCAGGCTTCAGGTGGCCCTCTTCAGGCTCCGAAGTAAAATGCCAATGGCTGCCGGGAATTTCTAAAAAAAGGGCCGCGGCCGCCCGCAACCAGGGGTGATCCTCTAAGACCATGATGTGGCCGGCAAATTGGCTGATCGTTTGGGCCAGATGTTCCGAGCCCCGAACCTGGGCCAGGTGAGCCTTGCTTTCAGCCAACCTCTGCCACAACAGTTCAGCCTGCATAGCAATCCTCATCTAAGGCAGGAAAATTATTGTCTCCGGTGTTCCAGCGGCTGCGACTCGAAGAAACTCCGGGGGGCCACCTGGGGCAGCGCCCGGTCTTGGCCCCACCAACGGGCGGCAACCTTCTGGGGCAGATACTGCCACAGTAACCGCCAAACTGGGACCAATAACCGATACAGCCTGGAATGCTGCATCACCAGACTGCTTCCCCGAGTGCAAGCCTGCAGCCAGGGATGCAGGCGGCTGTGGGTGCGCAAATGGCCGATCTTTTCTGCCAGTTCAATGCCGGCCGGACAGATCTGACTACAGGCCCCGCATTGGGTGCAAAAGTCGGTGAGATCCACGCTCCCTCCCAGGTACGGCCCCAAGAGAATGCCAATAGCCCCGGGATACACCCTGCCGTAGAGATGGCCGCCGCCCAACTGAAAGATAGGGCAGATATTCAAACAGGCGCCGCAGCGCAGGCAAAACAAGGCTTCCCGAAATATGGGGTCGGCAGCCAGCCGCCGCCTACCGTTGTCTAACACAATCAAGTAGAAGGCCTGCTTCCCTTGGGGCTGGACTTTCAAGGTGCGGATAAAATTCACATAGGCAGTCAACCGCTGGCCGGTGGCACTGGCAGGCAGCAGCCGCAGGAAGACCTCCAGGTCAGCCAGCGTCGGGATGATTTTTTCCAGGCCCATCAGGGCGACGTGCACCGGGGGGGCAGTGGCCGACAGGCGCAGGTTGCCTTCGTTTTCCAGCATCACCAGGTGTCCGCTGGCCGCGGCCGCGAAGTTCACCCCGGTGATCCCCATCTGCGCCTCCCAGAAATGAGGCCGCAGAAACCCGGCGCCCTGCCGGGAGAGAGCCACCGGGTCGCTCTCCCGGGGCAGGTGCAAACGGCTGGAAAAGAGGTCGGCGATATCTTCCCGGTTTAGGTGCATGGCCGGGGCGGTAATATGCGCCGGGGTATCGCCGGCCACCTGGACGATGAACTCACCCAGGTCGGTCTCGGTGACCTGAAAGCCGCCGGCTTCCAGGGCGGCATTGAGGCCGATTTCTTCACTGGTCATGGATTTGGACTTGACCAGCAGCCGGACCTGGTGGCGTTGCGCCAGATCCCTGATCAGGGCACAGGCGGCAGGCCCATCCGCAGCCCGCAGCACCTGACCGCCCCAACCTTCCACCTGGCGCTGGAGTTGGTCCAGGTATTCGTCCAGGTGAGCGACCACCTCGGTTTTAATGGCCCTGGCCTGCCGCCGCCAGGCTTCCCATTCCGGATAGTCCTCCACCAGCCGGGCCCGAGCCGTCAGGGCGCGCTGGGCCGCCAGCCGAACCGCAGGGATCTCAATGGCGTGCTGAGGACTAAGGACTGGGGACTGAGTAAGAGATGACAAAAACAATATCTTCCAATCTCCCCTATAGGGGCAAGGAATAAAGGAGCACGGCAGCCGTCATTTTGCTTCCCGGGGAGTCTCACTCCAGGCGGAATTGTAGAGTTTTTCCGGATCTTTTAGGGCAAGTCGGAGAAATTCATTTACCTGTTCCTGTACCCAGGCGTGCTCCCCGAATTGTTTAATCAATGGCGCCAAAATGTCTTTCAGTTCCTGGGGGATATCAGAGCTCTGGTTTAACGTGTACATCAGGAAAGCAATCAGGTTGCGAGTAGTGATCAATTCTTGGTCGATGCCATGCTTTACTAAGACACTCTGGATATCGTCGGGTATCTGCCGGGATACCACGCCCTTGAGAAAATCGCCGGGAGAATAACCGCTGAACAGGGAATCGAAAAAATATCGGGTATACACGTATTTTTTACCCGAACTCCAGACAGCCTCCAGTAATCCTTTGTTGGCGATATCCTGACTGTAGGCCTCAATGGCCAGACGGTATTTTTCGTCCAAATTCCCCAGCACTAAATTGTAAACCATATACATATTGATGAAAAACATGCCTAAGACACTGAATCTTGCAATAACGAGGGAAATTGATGTGGTCCAGTTCCAGGCAAAATACAAAAACAGGACAAACAAGAGAATGGTACGCAACCAACTAAAGCCGGAACTGGCAAGTTTAAATTTACGGTGCTGTAGCCAAAAGAGGCTGAGGAGAATGAAGAAAAGCACCACCTGGACATAGGGTGTCAAAATGTAACTATCGATGAAATCAAGCATGCCGTCACTCCTTAATGATGGTAGACTTGCAGTAACAAATTAGGAAGGCAGTTCATACACCTTGATTTTGGCCCGCTGCCGCTCCATGGCCAGCCACTGGGAAAACACCATCTGGCGTTTCATTTCAAAAAGGGTTTTCAGCATCTGGTCCTTAACCTGAGCAAATTGCTCGGGGTTGGGCTGACGCCGTTCTTTAAAGACCAAAAGATAATTCGCCCCATCAAGACTGATGGGTTCAGCCGGATATGGCTGCGAAGCTGTCAAGGAAAAAGCCGCGGTGCTTAGATCTCTGGCTTGAGGGTGGCCCGGGAAGCCTTGGGTCCGGGTAAAAAAACCGCTATCCCGGACGGATAATCCCATCTGGGCCGCCAGCTTTGCCAGATTTTCGCCTTTTTGCAGGCGGGCCAGCACTTTTTTGGCCTCCTGGGCTGCAGCTTCCCTGGCCTTTTCCAGGCGCGCCGCCTCGGCCACCCGGTCTTTGATTTGGGCTAAAGGCGGCAGCACACTTTCCCGGCGTTCAACGACCTGGAGAAGGGCTATCCCATCATTCAAAATCAGAGGTTTACTTATTTCCTGGGGTTTCAAACTCAAGGCCGCCTTCGAAATAGCCGGCTGTACTCCCAAACCCGGGATGGCATCCGTGGCCGTCAGCAGTGGAGTTTCCTGCAATTTCAATTGATGTTGCGTCACAATGGCGTCAAAGGAAGTTTTAAGCATCTCGGCCCTCAGCTCTGCTGCCTGCTGCTGGGCCATTTTCATGGCTTCTTCCTCCCGCCAGGATTTTTCCACCTGTGACTGGATGCTGGCGAAAGTCGGGGCTTTGCTCTCCTGAATATCCATAACCTGCAACACATGATATCCTTTGGCCGTCGAGGCCAGACCGATTTCACCTTTTTTCAGGTTAAAGGCTACGGCTTCCCATTCCGAACTATTCTGGCCACGTTTAACCACACCCAAATCCGTTCCCTTAACCTGCAGCCCTGGAATTTGGGAACATTTTTTCACCAGTTGGTCAAATTTCTCACCAGCCCTGGCACTCCGGAGAAGGGCTTCAGCCTGTTGGCGGAGGCGCTGCCGGTCGGCAGCAGTAGCCTGCTTGGGTGGTTCGATGAGTATCTCGTTGACACGAATCGCCTGGGGTTGGGAGTAATTCTCCAGGTGATCATAATAAAAGGCCTCGATTTTTTTGGAATCGGATTTGATTTTGGGCTCAAAGTCACGAAATTTCAGGAAGGTGTAGCGGCCTTTAAATTTTTCCGGCTCCCGAAAAAGCTCCTTATGTGAATCATAGAAACGTTCGATTTCAGCCGGGGAAACCTGTTGTTCTTTTATAAAACCCGAGGGGCTGATCGTAACATAATCAACCCGGACGGCCTCTTGTTCCAATCTGAAGGCTTCCTGGAGGTCAGCCTCGGAGACCTTGGCAAAAGCAGTGATAAACCCAACCATTTTTTGAGTTAATAACCGCTGCCGTTCTAGGGATTCATAGTCCGAAGCCGGGATGCGCTGGCGGGCTAAGAGTTGATAATACCGCTTTTCATTAAAGCCCCCCCCATCATTAAAGGCAGGGTTTTTCTGAATGTAATCCCGTAATTCGGCATCGGTGACCATCAGCCCCAGCCGTTTACTGGCGTGCTGGATAAGAATTTCATCTATTAATTGGTTTAAGGTTTGTTCCCGCAGATTGAGGGACTTGGCAACTTCTTCGTTGAACTCCCCCCCCAGGCGTTCCTGGTAGGTGCGCAGCAGGTTGTGATAAGCCTTATAATATTCGGGCAGGAAAATGTTGGTGCCTTCAACCTCCGCCACTTTCTGAAATTGGGCGGATCGAAAGGTGCCTATACCCCAGAGGACAAAGACCACCACGATGGCGCCGATAATGACGGTGACGAACCAGGAACTGGCGTGTTTGCGCATGAAGTCAAGCACGTATTATCTCCCTTTTTTCTTATCGGGGCTCATTGACGATTCCCCTTGAAGTTTTCGGGCCTGAACAGCCTCAGGGCTTTGAGGGTAGTCGGCAATTAATTTTTCTAAAACGAGGTTCGAGACTTTAGATTTTCCTTGAGCCTTAAACGCTTGAGCCTGTTTGAGGAGGGCCGGCGGGGCAAATGAGCTCTTGGGATGGCCATCAATCACCTTGTTAAACTCGACAACGGCCTCATCATATTTTTTTTCCTGGAGTAAACTGTCAGCCAGGTAATAACGCGCTTCCACGGTTTTCTCCCCCCGGGGATGCTCCTTGAGATGTTGCTGAAATTTGTCCTTCGCCGGGCCATAAGATTTCTGTTTATACAGAGTCATCCCCTCTTGGAAGGGATCGCCGCCTGATTTGGCAGCAGTTTGGGGAGGGGAGGCTTCTTTTTCGACGGCAGCAGGGGGGGTATCAACTCTGGCAGTGGCAGTTTGAGAGGGGCGTTGCCCCTCAAGCCGGGCCAGCCGCTCTTTCGTCGCGGCCAGCTCTCTCTCCAGATTGGTCAATCTCTCCCGCATCTGGGCCTGTTCCGGATTGCCGGACCGTACCAATTGATTTAATTGGTTTTCTTGCTCTGCCAGTTTGCCCTCCACTGCCTGGAGGCGGGCCCGCATGGCTTCGAACTGGCTGGCCAGGTCGGCCAGCCTGGTATCGGTGACATTCGACCCACCCGGAGCATAAGCTTGACGGGGGGTGGGTTTGATTGCCGGACTTGGCTCAAGAGGCGCAGGTAGCGGCGGTGGCGGTTCGTACGCCGTTTCCGGCACAGGTTCCGGGGGAGGAGACTTCTTGACAAACGGCAAGTCCTGGCAGCCAATACTTACCAGTCCCATTAAAAGGAGCACACCCCAAATGGGCCGGTATGATCTTAAACATTTAACCATATGATATTTTAACATTTTCTTACAGGAGGTCAAAATCAATCGTTGATACCGCCAATAACCAGGTGGCCCCGGCGGTTTCTGGACCAGGCGGCTTCACTTTCTCCGGGATCCAACGGCTGCTCCTTGCCATAGCTGACGGTGGCCATGCGATTACCGGCAACTCCCAGGTCCTGGAGATAATTTTTCACACTGTCGGCCCGCTTCTGTCCCAGACCGAGATTATAGTCGCCGCTGCCCCTTTGGTCGCAATGACCTTCAATGGTTATCTGCACTTCTGGATGCTTTTTCATGAATCCAGCTTTTTTCTGTAAGAGATTGCGGGATTCCTCAGTCAGAGTAGCTTGATCGAATTCAAAAAAAACATCCTCACTTTCAAAGGCAATACCTTCCGGGCCGTAGGCCTGGGCTTTGGCGGACACACCCTTGCGACTGCGGCCCAACCGCTCCCCCGGAGCTCCTCCGCCCAATGATTCTTCTTGAATCTGGCCGGCTTCACCCGCACCCTCCTCAGGTCCCTGGGTGGCGGTAACCTTTTTCTTGGCACATCCGGTCAGCATCAGAACGATGGCTATCAGGCAGATCAGCAAGAACATGACACATTTTTTATTTCTCATAACCCTTTTCTCCCCCGACTTGGCGGCATACCGGATAGTTGTAACCCCCAGGTATGCCGTTGGATTTTTCTTTGGTGAATATCTTCAGCATGGATGCTTGGTCTCATTTGGGGGCCCAGGCAGGTTGGGTCTGGGCTCCTGCCATATTCGTCACCCGGGTAGCAGCCCCGGTTTTCACGTTGATGACGTAAACCGCGGCCTTACCGCCCCGGGTGGAACTACACGCAATGAAGCTGCCGTCCGGCGACCAGGTAGGATTTTCATTGCTGCCCTCCTGGGTGATTTGACGGGCGCTGCCTCCCTGGGGCGAGATGACGAAGATTTGGAACCCGCCACCGGCACGGCCGGCATAAGCGATTAAGTCTCCTTTAGGTGACCAGGCCGGGGAAACATTGTACGAACCACCATAGGTCAAGCGCCTCGGTTGTCCGCCCCCCAAAGGCATAACATAAATTTGGGGGTTGCCCCCCCGATTGGAGACAAAGGCAAGCTGTCGACCATCCGGTGAGAATGTCGGGGAGATATCGATCCCCGGGCTTTGAGTCAGGCGTTGTTTAATATTTCCCTGACGGTCAAGCAGATAAATCTCCTGATCGCCGTCTTTATTGAGGGTGGCGGCCAGCAATCCCCCTGGCCCCACGGCTGGAGTAACATTCAGGGTCCCGTGGCTAGTCAATTTGCGCACACTACCCGAACCGGGGTTAACGGCGTATAACGCCGGGAAGCCACCCCGATAGGAACAGAAGAAAATTTCCTGGCCGTCCGGCGACCAGGCAGGGGTCAAGGTGATGGTGCCAAAGCGAGTCAGTTGTTTGGCTGCACCACCCAGGTCGGTAAGATATAAATCCTTGTTGTCGGTGCTACCGCTGATAAAGGCTATACGCCCCTGAGGGATACCCCGTTCTCCGGTCAGGTAGGTGACCACTTCATTGACAAATTGCGTCATCATCTTGCGGCCGTCATCGGGGCCGCCCCGGTAGCGCTTGCCCAGCAGCATCGCGCCGGAACCCGGATCCATTAATTTCAGGTCCAGAGTTAACTGCTGCCCCTGCTGTTGCCAACCGCCGGCAATTACCAGATTACAGCCCAAGGCGGTTAAGTTATGGAGCTTGGCGGTGGCAGGAGAAGGCCCGACGGGACTGGAATCGTAGGCGGCGGGATCCAACACCGTAACATGGCCCGACACTTTCAAATCCTGATTCGCCTGAGCCGCCAAGGCGGTCCCCAACTCTGGGCCGCAGTCCCCCGGTCCCTGCAGACTGGGGACCGCAATGACATATTTTTTGGTAATCGGCGCCTTGACATCGACATACTCCCTGGATTGGGCCGAAGCGTCGCCTACCAGGGTGCTCAGCATTAAGACGGCAAAAGCAACATTCACCAACCAAAGCATACCCTCTGAACTCACAAACCGTTTTTTTCTCATTATGAACTTGCCTTCCATTCTGGAGTAAAAGTAATGCCGATTTCAACCTGTTCCTGACCCGGCGGCAGGGCCGGCAGGGGACTGGACCGGGTTACGGCAGACATGGCAGATTGATCGAAGAGGCGGTCGCCTGATTCCTTTTCGAACCAAGAAGCTGAGATGGTGCCATTAGCCTGGATTCTGACAATGATTACGGCCTTCAAATGGTGCATATTGCTGCGCTGCAAGCAATTGGGCTGCCAGTGACTCCGGACCATCTGTGACACCTGGGAGCCATAGACCGCAGTCTGGGCGCTGCCCATGCTCCCCCCAGCAGTACTCCCGCCGCCACCGTGGGAAATTTTAGCACTTACTTTACCGGCGCTCAATCTCGCCGCCGCTTGTCCCACGGCTTCCTGGTAGGCCTGGTTTCTGGACTTAGCTGCCAGACCTTTCTCGAGATTATGGACCGATTCTTGAATTTTCTGATCCCGGGAGGAGTCGGCAACTTTTTGCTGCGAGGCGTTAATTTCCTGGGCTATTTGCCGCTCGCGAGCCTTGGGGTCCGCAGCCTTGGCTACCGGCTCGGGCGCCGGCGGCGCTGGTTTCTTCACCTTTTCCGCGAGGGCCTTGGTTTCTCCCGTGGCTTTTGGTTCCACCGGTTTTTTCAATGTAGTTGCCGGTTTTACCGCCGGAACCGGAGCGGGAAGCTCTGAGGGTTTGGGGGCCAACGCCACCGGTTTGGGTTCAGGCTTGGGCGGTACGGCAACTTTAGGAGTTACTTTCGGGTGTATCGGCTCGGTTTTGGCCGGGGGCGGAGACTCTGCCGGTTTCATGGGAATAACAGGTTTTTTCTCGACCGGGAGCGGTTTTCTCTCCTCAGCCATTTTTGGCTTAGGTGCTGGGCTGACTGGTGGACCCGGCTTTTCTCGCACCTCCACCCCCGGTTTAGGAACCAGACTCGGGAGAGGAGATTCCGAAGGCTGATCAGTTTTAGGTCCCGGCGCCGGGGCCGGCAGGGGCATATTCACCAGATCCACCGTATAAGTTGGCAGTACCGGTTTGACCTTGGGTGATTTTACATTAAACCACACCAACCCGCCGAACAGGGCCACATGGAAAACCATGGATAACACCAGCATCCGGCCTAAACGATCGGATGGCTCAGGTTCCGGGAAATCATCATTACTCATGCGGCTCGTCATCCTTCATTGGCGGCAGCAGGGGGTTCGGTCACCATGCCCAACTTCTCCACTCCTGCAGCCTTCAGGGCGCCCATGACCTGAACCACGACGCCGTAAGGCACAGAACGATCTGCCTTAAGCAAAACCTGAGGATTTCCTTGAACTTTTTGTTCTTCCAGGATAACGGCGCCAAGTTTTTCCAGGGAAGTGCGCCGGTCATTGATATAGATGTCACTTTGCCCGTTAATGGAGACAATAATGGGCTGTTTGCTTTCATCCAGGGCGCCGCCTTTGGCCTGAGGGAGGTTGACATCCAACCCTGTAGTCATCATGGGGGCCGTCACCATAAAAATCACCAGTAACACCAACATCACGTCCACCAAAGGAGTGACGTTGATATCCGACATGGGGCCGTTGGCAGAACCGCCGCCCATGCCCATGGCTTATTTCTCCCCTGCCTGAACCCGCCGCATCAGGTCCCGCTCGATAATATTCAGGAAATCCGAGATAAAATTTCCCATTTCGGTCTCCAACACCCTTACCTTACTTAGAAAATAATTATAGGCGACTACCGCCGGGATGGCTGCGGCCAGACCTACGGCTGTGGCAACCAGGGCTTCAGAAATCCCTGGCGCGACCACCGCCAGACTGGCGCTCCCTTTCAACCCGATGCCCCGAAAGGAAGTCATTATCCCCCACACCGTACCGAAGAGCCCGATAAAGGGGCCGGTGTTGCCGGTAGTAGCCAGGAAAGTGATAGCCCTGGATAACCGAGCGCTCTCTGAATTCATGGCTCGTCGCAAGGACCGGTTGACGTTTTCCAGGCCGGTGCCCCGGACGGCTATGGTTCCCAGGGGATCCCGGTCGCCGCTGTCGCCGCTGGTCTGGGTCTGCATCAGTTTCCCTAGCTCGATATAGCCGAGCCGGAAAATGGCGGCCACCGGCGAGGCCTCTAGATGACGGGTTTCATGATACGCGGTGGAAAGGTTGCGGGCCCCCCAAAAGATGTCTAAAAATTCTGCGGTCTGCTTCTTGGCCCGGGAGAGCTGGATCAGTTTAGCAAAGATGATACCCCAGCAAGTCACCGAAAACAGCAGTAAAATCAACATTACGCCTTTGACCACGGGACCGGCGTTTAAAATCAGGGGCACAATATCCAGATCAGAGACGGCGGCACCAGGGGGGCCGGCGGCTAAGGCGACATCGACTAATCTAAAATAATTAACTATTTCCATAGGTTCAATTTGAAATTATTGTATGATCAAGACAATTCTTTGTCAAGTCAGGATTTACCCGGATGATGGGGCTGATCCGGTGAATTCACTTAAAACAGATTATAAAATTCCCTCGTTGCGTAGCCGGGACACTACTGCCGTGGTGGATTGGCTCCGATCCATGGTGTAAAAATGCAGCCCGACAACTCCAGCCTTAATTAACTCCCGGCATTGTTCCACTGCGAAGTCTATGCCAAAGTTAATCAGGGCCCGCTTATCTCCCTCAGGCAGGGCGGCCAATCCCTGCTCCAGTTTGTCAGTGATGCTAGCACCGCACAATTTGGCCAGATTACGCATCATTTTGAGGCTAAATATCGGCATGATGCCGGGGAGGATGGGCACCTTGATACCCTGGGCCTGGCAGCGGCCCACAAAATCAAAGAAGCACTGGTTATCATAGAAATAATTGGTGATGATGAACTCCGCCCCCAGATCAACCTTCAACTTGAGATAGTCCAGGTCTTTCTCTTTGCTCTCAGCCTCGATGTGACCCTCCGGGTAACCCGCCACTCCTAAACAAAAAGGAAACTCGGGTCGAATGAAGCCCATAAGATCCGAAGCATGCGCGAAACTTTTAGGATGGGGCACAAAATCGGACTGGCCATGGGGTGGATCCCCCCGCACCACCAGGAGGTTCTCCACCCCCAAAGCCTGGTAATCCTCCAGGATGGATTCGATATAGTCGGGCGGCAAACCGTAGCCAGCAAAATAAGCGACTATTTCCATATCCTTATCATTGTGAAGCTTATCCACCAACTGCCTGGAGCCTTCCCGGGTAGAGCCCCCGGCCCCGAAGGTGATTCCTATAAAATCTGGTTCCAAATAATACATTTGGTCAATAACGCGTTCCAAATTGGCAGCTGCTTCTGGAGTACGGGCGGGGAAAAATTCAAAAGACACGGTGGGTCTTTTCAGTGCCCAGATCTGATTGAGTCTCATGAGCAGACGCTCCTTTACGAGTTATGGTTCCTGGTAACAGAGAAGGCCATAGAGGCGATGACCTGAAAACGGCAAGGATATTGAAATTCCTTTTAGACCTTACTATAATAGGTAATCTTTTATTACAAAAAATCTCAGAAAACAATCAAAATAACCGCTTTGCCTGCTGCCGCCTGCCAGGCCAGGGAGCAAGCCACAGGTAACCTTATGGATATCCCGACCTTTGACGATTATTGCTTTGCCTGCGGCACCCGCAACCCGAGAGGCCTCGGCATGCAGGTGAACTACCTGGAGGAAATCGGGGCGGCCGAATCCCTGCTTGCCTTACCCATGGAATATCAAGGTTGGCAGGAGGTCATTCACGGGGGGATTTTGGCCACCCTGTTGGATGAGATCATGATGCATGCAGTCTGGCATTTTGCCGGACCAGGGGTGACCCTGGGTCTGGAAGTGCAATTCCGTCAGCCCCTGGCCCCGGGGGAATTGGTCCTGGTGCGGGGAAAGTTGACTGAAACGAAAGGCCGCCGCCTGAAGGCCCAGGGAGAAATCATCCGGCAGGCGGACAGCCGGCTCATCGCCAACAGCCAGGGACGGTTTCTATTATTGCAGGAGGACAAGGGGTAGATCTAGATTTTTTGAGCTGGTGGGAAGAAAAATATGCAGCTTGTGATCATCATGGTGGGAAAGACCCGGTCGGCCTTTATTCAAGCGGGCCTGGACTTCTACAGTAAAAGGCTGCACTTTTACCACCCGTTAGCTTTGCTGACGGTGCGGGAAGAGAAGCCCCATGCCGGATTGACGCCGGAGCAGATCAAAGCAAGGGAAGGGACGCGGCTGCTGGCCCGGTTGCCGAAACCGGCCCGGGTGGTCGCCCTGGAAGCAGGCGCCAAAGAATTTACTTCGGAGGGGTTGGCCCAATGGCTTACCGGACTGGAACAGGAGAGCCATACACCCATCGTTTTTGTCATCGGCGGTCATTTAGGCCTGTCGCCGGCTGTGCTGCAGATCGCCGAGCATCGTCTCTCCCTGTCCCGTTTCACCTTCACCCACGAACTCAGCCGCCTGATCCTGCTGGAACAGCTTTACCGGGCGGCCACTATTAAGGCCGGCCACCCCTATCACTACTAAGCATCATACCCTTTTTCTAACGGGGCTACTCAGGTGTGCCTTTTCACCCCCTGAACGAATTAAACAGATTCCACTGACACAAGTCCCGGCACTTCCTGTTTAAGCAGACGCTCGATGCCATTTTTCAGGGTCATCTGGGACATGGGACAACCTTTGCACGCCCCGGTGAGACGGACTTTGACGATACCATTGTCGACTTCCACCAATTCCACATCGCCGCCATCCCGTTGTAACATGGGG
The DNA here is from genome assembly GCA_963705135.1 of uncultured delta proteobacterium. Classification (GTDB taxonomy): domain Bacteria; phylum Desulfobacterota; class Desulfobaccia; order Desulfobaccales; family Desulfobaccaceae; genus Desulfobacca. Next base: position 41,862 of record CAVPJB010000013.1, on the reverse strand, counting down.
CGGATTTTGCCTAATGCCTTTTCTACTGCTTCTTTCAAAAGAGATTCCTCCTCTTATATTAGTCAACGAATAATTATCCGTAAAAATTAACCATTATCTATTCGAATGTAAAGCCTTATGAGACTCATGGCCGCGGTTTTCCCCTCAAGCATTGCGGCAGGATAACCAACACCGTTCATTCCAGCTCAAAGACTGCTTCTATTTGGGCGCGGATCTCCTGTTCGCCAACTTCGATGGGAGTCGCGACAGTTTCGGGCGCGGCCGCAGCTCGCAGAACTCGGGCTTCATCCCGGGGGTAGGGCATGACTCTGACCCCGGTGGAAACTTTGTGCAGACGCTTCACTTTCAGGTCTTGGGACCGGGCCAGGGCCTCAGCCATTTGCCGGGCTTTTTGGAGGGCCTGAACGGCGGCTTCCTGGGTTAAAGCCTCGATGCCGGAGTACTCCCACACCGGCCCATGGACTTCATTGGCCCCCTGTTGCACCCCGAGATCGATGAGATCTCCCAGCCGGGAGGGGTCCTTCAGACGGACCTGGAGGCCGTTGTTGGCGCGATAGCCGGATATAACCGGTTTTTTTCCCTTATCACCATAGGTGTAGAGAGGCGTGAGGCGGTATCCCGTAGTCTTAACGGTATCGCCTTCTTGAAGGAATTTTTTCACTGCTGTCAGAAAGGCGTCGGCTTTTTTGGCATTTTCGGCCGAAGCCAGGGGCGCTTTGGGGGCCTCGGTGACGATGGTGAACATCAACAGGGCCACATCCGGATACGCCTTGACCATGCCCTCGCTGCTAATCTTGGCCAAAGGGACCGCGCTTTTGCTTTCCTCCTCGGCGGCCATCAGGTTAACCGGCGCCAGCGCCAGCAGGAGCCCGGTGCACAGAATAGTCATTTTTCGGCCTAAAGGCATCTTGTTTCCTTTCTCAATGTTTAAGGGTTAACACCAAAACTTAGGACCGTTGTGCCCTGGCCTGGGCCATCTGGGTGGCCAGACGCAGGGCGGCCTTGAGGCTGCCGGGATCGGCCTGACCGGTGCCCGCCAGGTCATAGGCCGTGCCGTGATCCACCGAAGTGCGGATGATGGGCAGCCCCAGCGTGACGTTGACGGCATCACCGAAATGTAATAGTTTCAGAGGAATCAGCCCCTGATCATGGTACATCACCACCACGGCGTCGAACTCTCCTCTCTGGTGGCGGACAAAAATAGTGTCGGCGGGCAGCGGGCCCACCACGTCGATATGGTCCTCCCGGGCCGCGGCAACTGCGGGTTGAATGATGCGGGACTCTTCATCGCCAAACAGCCCGCCCTCACCGGCGTGGGGATTGAGGGCCGCCACGCCCAGGCAGGGCCGGGGCAGACCAAAATCAGATATTAAACTGCGATTGGTAAGGGTTAGCAGCCGGACCAGGTCGGCCTGGCGTAAGCGCCCCGGCACCTCCCGGATAGGGCAGTGGATGGTGGCCAGCACCACCCGGAACTTATCTCCTGCTAACATCATGGCGAATTCAGCCGCCTGGCACCGTTCCGCCAGCAGCTCGGTGTGGCCGGGATAGCGATAGCCCCCCAAATGCATGGCCGCTTTACTGATGGGGGCGGTCACCACCGCGGCGGCTTCCCCGGCCCGCGCCAGATCCACCGCCTGGAGGATATAACCCACCATGGCGGCGCCGCTTTCCGGGGTGGGCCGGCCATAGCTGACGGACCCCGGGTTGAGCCGGGACAGGACCCAAATATCCACCGTCCCCGGCTGGAACACCCCGTCGGCGGGAGCAGCCGCCTCGTGCAGTTGCAGATCAGCCCGGCAGATATCCCTGGCCTTGGTCAAGGCCGGGAGATCGCCCAAAACCAGCGGCCGGCAACGTTCATACAGACCGGGGTCAGACAGGGCTTTGATAATGATTTCCGGCCCTACACCGGTGATATCACCCATGGTGACGGCCAGGAGAGGTCGGTTATCTCCAGCATGATTCACTCAGGCAGTTTCTCCTCTGAGGTAAGTAAATTTTTGAGGGCCGCAGGGTTGAACCCCACCACCACTCGATCATCCCGGGCACAGACCGGCACCCGCCGGCCCGCGGTTAAACGGCGCAGCTGTCTGAGGTTACCAAAACTGCCGGCCACGTCGAGTTCTTCAAAAGGCGCGCCCTGCTGCTGCAAAAATTGTTTAACCGCCTCACACTCTCCTCAGGCCGGGATGGTAAAAAGTTTCAGGATCATCTCTGCCCCTTTGAAAATGCGGTCGTTTTTATGCCCAGGCATGTTTTATACTATATAACGCAAGCTTTTATTAATTGGCAATTAGCTTTAAACAAATTTTATCATTTTAGACATGTATGGACGATTTTTCCAGGTCAGGAAGAGCAGATGCAAATTACCACAGAGATATTTCAAGTGGCCGGGACCGGCCTGACAACTGCAGATGATGCCGCCGGTTATCTGATTAAAATCGGCGCCGCGGCGGCTTTAATCGACGCCGGCGGCGGTGCCGCCACCGACAAACTTTTGGCCAATATCCGGGATTGCGGCGTCAACCCGGAAGATCTTGTTTACCTTTTCCTGACCCACTGTCATTACGACCATACCGGGGGCGCCGCGGCTTTGCAAAAGCTGTTGCCCCTCAAAATTGTGGCCCATGCCCTGGATGCCCCCTATTTGGAAAAGGGTGATAATGAAGTCACGGCGGCTTCCTGGTATGGGGCCGGAATCGATCCCGTGGTCATCGATCTGAAATGGCCGGGCGCCAGTCAGACCTTCAGTCTGGGCGACCGGCCCCTGGTGGGTTATCACACCCCCGGCCATTCGCCGGGCTCGGCGGTGTATGTCATGGAATCGGCAGGACTCAAGGTTTTATTCGGGCAGGATGTCCACGGCCCCCTGCACCCGAGCCTCCTTTCCAACCGGACGGATTACCGCCGTTCCCTGCACCTGCTGCTGGACCTGGAGGCGGACATTCTCTGTGAGGGCCACTACGGCGTCTACCGGGGCAAAAAGGAGGTGGCCGCCTTTATCCGGAGGTTTTTAGGTTAACTATTTCCATCTCTTTGGCCCGATTCGCCTTATCAGTCCACGGTGAAATCTACGCTCTTTTCATCCTGACCATAGCCGGTGACGACCTGAGTTTTGAGGGTGTAGAGCCCCGGGCTGCTTTTGTCCGGCAGGGTGAAGGCCACGTCCTGGTCAAAGGTGCCGTTGGGAGTGCGCATATTCTTCGAGGTGGTCTTACCCAGGGATTTGCCCTGATAAAACATTTCCCGGTTGATAGTAACCGGAATGCCGGTATTGTCAGCCGTCAGGATGGTATACGTCAGACCGATGGAGGCAGTGCGGCCCCTCTGGACTCGTTTAGGAGTAATGGCCAATTTCTCCAGGCGAATGACACAACCGCTGGTAGGGCAATAATTATGCTTGGCGACAGCGGCCTCCCGCTCCTGCCGCATTTCAGTTTTAAACGTTCCCCACCTGGGCTCCGTAGGGTTCCGGGTAGGTGTCGCAAAGAATTCCCAGTTGCCGGGGCCGGCCTGACCGAAGCTAGAATCCCAACCGCCACTAACCCATACCATCCCTAAAGCTACCGTAATCAATACTAACCACCAGGTTTTGTCTTTCATAACCTTCTCCCTGAGATATGTTTTTTTGTGGGATTATATATCTTTTACCCAAGAGGTGATACTTCCCTCTTCTGAGAGAAATATCAATTGCCCAAGGTAGTCACAGGTTTCAGCCGGCGCCAGCCTAAAGCTTGCGGCTCCCAATAACTGCCTGGCTGAAAGGTTACCACGAGATCAGCTACTAGAAAGTATACATCATTATCGCTTAGAAAAACCATTTTCCTTTTTCGGAGCCAAAAGCGGAGCGTTTTTTGCGTGAGATAACTTATGATAACTACGAAAAAATAGCCTATCTGAGGATTCCATTTAAGATACTCCTGCTTCAGGCCGATATGGATTCGTAGAACCCACTCAACTACGCCAATCAGGGTTAAGGAAAATGCCTTGGAACTTCCTAATCATTTGCCTCTGGCTTTATTCGGCAATTTAAGCCCGGCGGAACTGGCCCGCTATGAAAAACAGCTACGCCTGCCGGATTGGGGCCTGGAAGCCCAGCAAAAATTAAAAACGTCAAAAGTATTCATTGCCGGGGCCGACGGTCTGGCGAGCGCGGCAGCCTTCAATCTCGTGGCGGCGGGGGTGGGACACCTGCGGCTGGTGGATGCTCAACGCGTCACTCTGCCGGATTTGGGCGACCAGATACTTTACCGGGAAAAAGATCTGAACAGACCCAAAGCGGCGGTGATGCGGCAACGGTTGCGGGAGGCCAACCCTTTTGCCAATGTTGAGGCCCTCGAAAGAAATATTAGTGATCATAATGCCGTGAAGATTATTCAGGGGGCTGACCTGCTCCTGGCCGACCTGAGTAACAGCCAAACGGCCCTGGTGCTCAATCGCGCCGCCATCAAATGCCAGATACCTTTAGTACTGGCCTGGACCCAGGAAATGCGGGGTTATATTGTCACCTTGAAACCTGGCCGGGGATTGTGCCTGGAATGCACGTCTTTGAAGGATCGGGTCAACGGCTGTGGGGCCCTGATGGCGCCAATGAGTACCGTTTTGGGCGGCCTGATGGCCCTGGAAGCCCTGCGCATCCTGGGCGGCCCGGGTCCGGTGCTGCTGGAGCGGCTCTTCGGCTATGACGGCGACCTCTGCCACTGCCTGGAAGAACCGATTCGGAGAAAGCGGGAATGTTTGGTCTGTAGCAAAGACCTTTGAACCCTCCGTCCTTCTTATGAAGCAATTAGTTACTAAACCCCTAAAATCCGCAGGCCCTAGCCACCAAGCAGCCGTCCCTGTGATTCCCGGACCTCCTCAGCACCGATTTTAAGACGCTTGTCGGTTTCTTCATCTCCGGATATATTTAAAAAAAATTATCAGGAGATTAAAATGGTTTCGTCCCGTCAACAGATTGGCATTAGATTCCTCTATTCCCTGCTTTTTATCTTTATTCATCAATTCGTGAAAATGCTGGTAGTACTGACCACCATTTTTCAATTCGTTTACCTGCTGATCACCATGGAAACGTGCGAACCCATCCGCCGTTTGGCCAACAAGTTATCTACCTTTGCCTATCGCACCCTGCGGTATCTGACCCTCAACGAAAACCAGAAGCCTTTTCCATTTCAGGAGTTCCCGGAAGAGCTGGAGCCGCCGGTGACCGAGGTGGAAATATAACCGCCGGCCTCTCCAAAGCTGGAACGCAGGTGCGACCCGACATCTGGGGAAGCTTCCTCATCCGGCCACTAGGCAGAGTTGCAAGGCGTGCCTCCGGTACTGGCAAGCCGGCCGCACTGGGTGATTTTTTTATGTAGGGCGGGAAAGTGAAACGCATCCCGCCTTTAGCCAATGGATCAAGCTAATAATGCCGCAATATATTCGCGCCTTTGTTCCAGGCGGGACGTTCTTTTTCACGGTCACGTTGCTTGAACGCCGCCGGAACCTTTTGACCGAACATATTGACAATCTTCGGGTGGGGTTTAAAGCGGCACACCAAAGACGACCATTTACAATCGAGGCCATCGTTATTTTGCCCGATCACCTGCATTGCATCTGGACCTTGCCTTCCGGAGATGCGGATTTCTCCACACGCTGGCATGAAATCAAAGCACGATTTGCTGCACAAATTTCCGGAGGGGAAAGACTTTCAGCCCGGCGCCTAAAAAAGGGAGAACGAGGTATTTGGCAGCGACGCTTTTGGGAACATGCCATCCGTGACGAACGCGACTATGAGCGTCACGTGGATTATATCCATTATAATCCGGTAAAGCACGGTCATGTGACGAGGGTGGCTGATTGGCCATATTCAAGTTTCCGCCGGTATGTGAGGCAAGGTATTTATAAGCTTGAGTGGGCGGCAGATGATGAAGTTCGGCATTTAAAAATGGAATGAAGCAAAAGGCGGGAGGCGCTGCGCTTTCCCACACTCTATCACTAAAATGGTAGCTGGACGTTATTCAGGCTTTTTTCTCTCTCCTAATGGCTGAATAGATTTGGTTTCTGATTTGTCTGAACCATTATAAGGCTTCCAAATTCCAGCATAACCAAGTTCTGATGGATTTATATTTTCCGCAGTAAATATAACCGTACCAGCTGGCAAATTAACCAAAGAATCAGCAGCAGGGGTTTCACCCTGATCACCCTTGAGCAAGGTTAGAGATGAGGCGTCAACACCCATACGGGTTAATAACTGTGGCGTATTGGCTTCGGGAATTCCCTCCAGCATGATAGCAGTTTTCCCTTGGTCAAATGCTTCCTTAATTGAACGTCCGAACCCAATGGCCCGGTAAAAAGAAGCAGCAAAGATAATAGCGGCATCATCCCCAATAGCGGTGCTCATGCCAACGACACAGTCAATAACTTCCGCAATAGCCTGAGCCTGTATCTCAGAATAACAGGCATTCAGCACTACCACCCGGATATTATCTTTCAAAGTGGTGAAGAGCATTTTAAGAGCTTCGGCACTAACTGGTTTAACTTGCCGATTGTTATCCATCAAGACAATCTCGCCCGATTTCACTGCCGTGGCCGCTAAAATGGACAATCTGCGGCTTATGCTCATTTAATGCTTGGAGGAGATCATCAGGTCGTACGGCCCAGAGAGTTTCCAGTTTTAGAACATCCCGATATTCTGATGCCCGGATTTTTTGGGTAATGAGACGGGCCTCTTCGTCCAGTTTGAGAGCGGTGAGTGCCTTCAGGGTTGCTTGTGAGGAATAAGACTTTGATCATAGGCTGAAGGTAGAATATCCTTTGAGATAAGCATACAATTGGATGGTGGCGGTGCCACCCTACATATTAGAATATTTTCTCATAATCCCGAAATGGGCCGGGAAACCCGGCCCCTACTATGACTATTTTTTACCGGTGATTGGGCACACAACTTAACTTAACTACACCTCGAAAAGCCACACGCCCGGCAGACGGCGCAGCCGCCTTCGTGGTCGATGGAGCCGCTGCAGTCGGGCCAGTCGCCCATTCCTCGTACTGTCCCTGTCTGGAGAGGGCAGAATAATTCGCTATTCATATCTGGCGATATACCCTGCTCCGGGGTTGGATGGTGACGACGAAAATTTGTCTCACAGACTCCTGCACCTCATAGATGATCCGCCAATCGCCAACGTGGGTGTAACGCTGCCCAGCAACCATGATCAAGGGATTGGATAAAACTGGAGAAAGGGGATCAATAGCCAAGGCATCAATTCTAGCCTGCAAACGTTTCAGGGTTGTCTGGTCCAGACGTTTCAAGGTTTTGGCGGCGCGGCGGGAGAGTTCGACCGTATAACTCACAGATTGTGTTCCTTCTTAAATTCAACCCATGAGACGGTTTCTCCCCGGCGGATTTCGTCGATTCCGGCTTGAATGTCGGCCAGGTCGTCTGGTGAAAAGTGTTCTTCGGCGAAATGTTCCTGTTTATAGAGAACGTCTACGAATCGTAAAAGTAAGTCACTATTTGGTCCCTGAACAATGGCTTTGACTTTATTAATGAGATCTTCAAGGTTTTTTAGGGTTATAGGATCTGATGGAATTGTTTCAGTTTTTGGTTCCATATCGCCCTCACCAGTTAATTAAGATTTAGGTGTGCAACCGGGTATAGTTTATCATAAAAACCTTGATTTTTGATTAACTACACCTTGAAAACCCGCAGGCCCGGCAGACGGCGCAGCCGCCTTCGTGGTCGATGGAGCCGCCGCAGTCGGGGCAGGAGCCCATGGTGACGCCGTCTTCGGATTGGTCCGCCATGTTCACCTCGGCGGCGGAAGCCAGGACTTTGGCGATGGCGTCCGGGCAGGACAGCACCTGGCCGCCGTTGCTCCAGTGCGGGTTGGGGCAGCGGATGCCGCTGATCTGTTTGATGACCGCGTCCAACTCAACGCCGGCCCGGAGGGCCAGGGAGATGAGTCGGCCGGTGGATTCGATCTGGGAGGAGGCGCAGCCGCCGGTTTTGCCCATCTGGGCGAAGACCTCGCAGAAGCCCACTTCATCTTGATTGACCGTGACGTAGAGTTTGCCGCAGCCGGTATTGATCAATTCAGTCACCCCCAGGGTGCGGGCGGGACGGGGCCGGGGGGCAATGGTGGGGATCTCTTTGGGCTTGTCCTGGCCAAAACTCAGAACCTGCTGGTCCCGGCTGCGATCCCGGTAGATAGTGATCCCCTTGAGGCCCAACTCATAGGCCAGGAGATACACCTGGCGGACATCTTCGGTGGCGGCGGAGGCGGGAAAATTCACCGTTTTGGAGACGGCGTTGTCGGTGTGCTTTTGAAAAGCCGCCTGAATCCGGACGTGCCATTGGGGCGTGATGTCGTGGGCCGTGACAAACAGGCGGCGAACATCTTTGGGAATTTCTTTGAGGTCCCGGATAGAGCCGGTCTGGGCGATGCGCCGCATCAGCTCGCCGCTGTAGAAGCCCCGCTGCCGGGCCACCTCTTCGAAATAGGGGTGCGCCTCCACCAGTTCGGCCCCGTCCAGTACCCGGCGGACAAAGGAAATGGCAAAAAGGGGTTCAACGCCGCTGGAGCAGCTGGCGATGATGCTGATGGTGCCGGTGGGGGCAATGGTGGTGGTGGTGGCGTGGCGCATGTGGCCCTGGCCGTTGCCGGTGTCGAAGACACTGCCGGGGAAATTGGGAAAGTTGCCCCGTTTTTCGGCCAGGGCGGCGGAGGCGGCCTTGGACTGAGTCTGGATAAAGGCCATGACCTCTTCGGCAATCTTCACCGCTTCGGCGGAATTGTAGGAGATGCCCAGGTGCAGCAACAAATCCGCAAAGCCCATGACCCCCAGGCCGATTTTCCGGTTTTTGAGGGTGGCGGCCTCAATCTCGGGCAGGGGGAAGCGATTGGCATCAATGACGTTATCCAGAAAATGGACCGAGGTCCAGACAATGTCTTTTAACTTGGCGTAGTCGATGGCCTTGTTTTTTACCGCGGCGGCCAGGTTGATGGAGCCGAGATTGCAGGATTCATAGGGCAGCAGGGGTTGCTCGCCGCAGGGGTTGGTGGATTCAATGGGGCCCACGTGGGGAATGGTATTGGCCCGGTTGATGACATCAATAAAGATGATGCCGGGCTCGCCGGTGGCCCAGGCGCTCTTGACGATGAGGTCGAATAAGGCGGAGGCATTGACCTGGCGCACCGGCTGCTGGGTCCGGGGATTGAGCAGAGAAAAGTCCTTGCCCTGGCTGACCGCTTCCATGAAGGCATCGGTGACGGCCACGGAGATATTGAAATTGGTCAGCTTATCGGTCTGGTTTTTACAGGTGATAAATTTTTCAATGTCCGGGTGATCTATCCGGAGAATGGCCATGTTGGCGCCCCGTCGGGTGCCCCCCTGCTTGATGGTCTCGGTGGCGACATCGAAAATATTCATGAAGGAAATGGGACCGGAAGCCACCCCCTTGGTGGAGAGCACCCGGTCGTTTTCGGGGCGGATGCGGGAGAAGGAAAAGCCGGTGCCGCCGCCGCTTTTGTGAATCAGGGCAGTATTTTTGATGGCGTCGAAGATGCTGCTGATATCGTCGTCCACCGGCAGCACGAAGCAGGCGGACAACTGTCCCAACTCCCGGCCGGCATTCATGAGGGTGGGGGAATTGGGCATAAAGGCCAGGGAGGCCATCAGGTGGTAGAAGCGGCGGACGGTCTCGGCCACGTCGGCCTCGGGGTCATAGCGCCGGTCAACCTCAGCAATGGTTTGAGCCACCCGGTGAAACATGTCGGTAGGGCGCTCCACAACCTCTCCCTGGTCATCTTTTTTCAGATACCTCTTTCCTAACACCGTCAGGGCATTGGGAGTTAACGAAATGTCTTCAGACAACTGCGGTGTTGCCAAACCTGCCTCCATGGCCGCCTCCTAGCAGATGAATTATGAGAAAAATTAAATAGGCTGGGTATACAACATGTAGTATTAATCTTATGTTAATATACCATATATGATCATGTCAAGGTTTTTTTTATTTCCGGTATTGACAAAATTATCCACTACTTATAATGTGGTAACAATTCCTTTTAATTAAATTCAACGATTTCATAATTGACAACTTGCCGGCAGATTTCCAATATGTGGAACAGGGGCGGGGGAAGACGGCGGTTCTCTGTCTGCCTGGCCGCTTGGCTCGACTGTCTAGCTATTCGATTTTTTCTGAGAAACTGACGCCTCAAACCCCTATGGGAAAAACTGCTTCCGTCAAACCGGGGTAGAGCCCGGACGTCTTATGATGAAAAAAACTTTGGTTGCCCTCCTGGTGTTGCTCGCTGTGGTGGGTGGGATAGTTTATTGGCAATTTTGGCGCTCCCCGGATAATCATCGGGATCACCTGAAACTTATGGGCCACATTGAGGCCACCGAAACGGATCTGTCCTTCAAACTTCCCGGCATCATTACCAAAATAAACTTTCAGGAGGGCGATTACCTCAAAGCCGGGGCGGTGGTGGCGGAATTGGAAGCCAAGGACCTGCGTGATGAACTCCTGGCTGCCAAGGCTCGGGTACGGGCGGCCCAAGCGGCCTTGGACCGGCTGCTGGCCGGCTCCCGGCCCCAGGAGATCGCTGAAGCCAAAGCTGCGGTCCTCCAGGCCCAGGCCGACCTGGATAATAAAAAGCTGGATTATGAGCGCATGGCAGGGCTGCTGGAGCGCCGGGCCGTGGCGGTTTCCCGCCGGGACAACGCCAAGGCGGCCTACCTCGTGGCCCAGGAGGTTTTACGCCGGGCCCGGGAAAATCATAGTCTGGTCCAGGAAGGGCCTCGGCGGGAAGACATTGAGAAGGCCAAGGCAGAATTGAAAGAGATGCAGGCCAACCTGGAACTGTCCCAGACCCGGCTGAACTACGCCACCTTGACGGCGCCGGTCAACGGGGTGGTCCTGGCCCGGCCGGCGGAACCGGGAGAGGTAGCCGCCGTCGGCTCCACCATTTTGACCACCGGTGATCTGGATAACGTCTATGTGGAAGCCTATATACCGGAAGTTGATCTGGCCAAAGTGCGTTACGGTCAAAAAGCGGCAGTCACTACTGATGCTTATCCGGAAAAAAAGTATGCCGGCTGGATCTCCTTCATTAACTCTAAGGCCGAGTTCACCCCCAAAACGGTGGAAACCTATAAAGAAAGGGTGGCCCTCGTTTATCGCACTAAAATTCGGGTGGCAAATCCTAATTATGAGCTCAAACCGGGTATGCCGGCTGAAGCCGTGATTTCCCTGGGACATGACCTTACCGGAACCAGTAATTCTCGTTGACGGCTTGACCAAACGCTTCGGCGGCCTGACGGCCGTGGACGACCTGACTTTGCAGGTGGCTCCGGGGGAATCCTTCGCCCTGGTGGGTCCGGACGGCGCCGGCAAGACGACCACCATCCGATTGCTGTGCGGCATTATGGACCCGGACCGCGGCTATGCCCAGGTTTTGGGCTACGACACGGTGCGGGAGTCGGAAAATATCAAGGAACATATCGGCTACATGCCCCAGCGCTTCGGGCTCTATGACGACCTGACCGTGGCTGAAAACCTGAGCTTCTACGCCGACATCTACCGGGTGTCGAAAGCGGCCCGTCAGAGTCGAGTCCCGGAACTGCTGGGTTTCGCCGACTTGGCCCGGTTTCAATCCCGTCTGGCGGCCAACCTTTCCGGCGGTATGCGCCAAAAATTAGGTCTCATCTGTACCCTGGTGCACCGGCCCCGGATTATTTTTTTGGATGAACCGACTTTTGGCGTCGATCCGGTGTCCCGGCGGGAATTCTGGCAGATTCTGTATCAATTATTAGTCTCCGGTATCACCATCTTCCTGTCCACTTCCTACATGGATGAGGCGGAGAGGGCGCATCGTGTCGGCTTGTTGCACCGCGGCCGCTTATTGTTGGCAGATACCCCCAGGGCGGTGAGAGGGAATTTTCAGGGAGAACTCCTGGAGGCCAGGAATGGCAATCTTCATGGCGCTAAAAAGATTTTCGAGGGGCATCCCCTGGTACGGCAGACGCTGTTAATGGGCGACCGGTTGATGATCACGGTGGATCGCAGCTCTATGGCGCTGCGACCTCTAACCCAATATCTGGCCGAGGCCGGTCTGACCGATATGACGCTAAAGGTTGCCGAACCCGGCCTGGAAGATGTTTTCGTCCAGGTAATCAGCCGGCAGGAAGCAGCAAGCAGCAAGCAGTGAGGGGGGGGAATAAAAACGTTTAGGTTGGCAAGTATTGGGTTATGGCGATTATGAACCAAGAGAACGCCATCGTCGTCCAAGACCTGACCAAGGTTTTCGGCAAATTCACCGCAGTGGACCGGATCAGCTTTACCGTCCCCCGGGGGGAGATTTTCGGTTTTCTGGGACCCAACGGGGCCGGCAAATCCACCACCATTCGGATGCTCTGCGGGCTCATGCTGCCCACCAGCGGCCAGGGCAGTGTCGCAGGTTGGGACATCGTGCGCCAGACGGAGCAGGTCAAGCAGCATATCGGCTACATGTCCCAGAGATTTTCTTTGTATGAAGACCTCACGGTGGCAGAAAATCTGGCTTTTTTCGGGGGGGTGTACGGCCTGAGCCACAGCCGCCTGCTGGCGCGCTCCCAGGAGGTGCTGCAGCAGGTGGGTTTATGGGAACGCCGGGGGGATATGACCCGGAATCTGGCTCTGGGTCTCAGACAACGCCTGGCCTTGGCCTCGGCGCTGTTGCATGAGCCGCCCATCCTCTTCCTGGACGAACCCACCAGCGGCGTCGATCCCATTTCCCGGCGCAACTTCTGGGATATGATCTATACCCTGGCGGAGCGGGGCGTGACCATCCTGGTAACCACCCACTACATGGAAGAAGCGGAGTTTTGCGACCGTTTGGTGTTGATCTACCAAGGCCGACTCATTGCCCAGGGGACGCCCCGGGATCTGAAAAAGTTGGTCCCCGAAGACATTATCGCCGTCTATCCGGACCGTTTGGGAGAGAGTCTGGACTTATTAAGGCAGTTACCCCAGTTCGGTGACGTGGCGGTGTTTGGGGACGGCCTGCACCTCTCCACCGCCCACCTGGAGACGGCTGAGTCCGAACTGCGTGAAATTCTGGCAAAGCACGGCATTTCAATCCGCGCCCTGCACCGGATCAACCCGACCCTGGAAGACGCCTTCATTTCCCTCATTGAACGGGCCGTGAATGAAAAGCATCTATAAGTGGCAGGGGAAAAGTGAAAAGTGGAATGCGAATCCAGCCTTTTCCAAAAAGCCGCGAAGTGGCGGATTGGGACCTAGCGCTTCACTTTTCGGACCAACCATAATAACACTTACCACCGACCACTAACCACTAAATTATGGACATCATCCGCACCTGGGCGGTTTTTCGTAAAGAGTTCATCCATATCCGCCGGGACCCGGCCAGCCTCATTCAGGTCATCCTGATACCGGTAGTTTTGCTGTTGATCAACGGCTACGCCCTCAATTTTGACCTGAAAGATACTCCCCTGGCGGTCTACGATCAGGATGGCAGCCGCATCAGTGAGGACCTGGTAAAGCGCTTTAAGGCCAACCGTTACTTTCAGATTTACCGCTACGTTTCCCATTACCATGAAATTGCCGACCTGATAAATCGCCGGGAAATTATGGCAGCCGTGGTTATTCCCCACGATTTCTCCAGCCGGCTCAAGTCGGGGCAGATAGTCAAACTGCAGCTTATTGTGGACGGCGCCAACGCCAACACGGCTAATCTGATCATAACCTATGCCCAGGGTATTGCCGCTGCCTATAACCGGAACCTCCTGGTGGAGCGCCTGCAAGCGTGTGGCTTGACGCTTCCCACCGCCCCCGTGCTGAGCGAACCCCGGTTGTGGTTCAACGAAGATCTGGAAAGCCGCAACTTCATCGTTCCCGGTCTCATCGCTATTATCATGACCATAGTGGGGGCCCTGTTGACCGCCCTGTGCATCATCCGGGAAAAGGAGCGGGGCAGCATGGAGGGGCTTATGGGCACGCCCCTGAAAAAATCCGAGCTCATTATCGGCAAACTGGTGCCTTATTTTATCATCGGCATGCTCGACATGTTCATTGCCATGGTCATGGGGCAGTTTCTTTTCGATGTGCCGTTTCGGGGCAGTTTGTCCCTGTTTATTCCCCTCTCCGCCCTCTTTCTCATCGTGGTTCTGGGACAGGGTCTGCTCATTTCGGTGAGCGCCCGGAGTCAGTTGGAGGCCTATCAGATGGCTATTCTCACCACGTTCCTGCCCGCTTTTCTGCTTTCCGGGGCGATCTTCGGGATCAGGCAGATGCCTGATATTTTGCAGTGGGTCTCATACCTGGTGCCGGCTACCTATCTGGTGAACATCAGCCGAAGCATTTATCTGAAGGGCATCGGGTGGCATATCTTGTGGCCGGATGCTCTTACCCTGGCTGCTTTTGCGGGTTTCTTTCTGGTGGCCTCAGGCCGGAAATTTGTAAAAAAAATAACCTGAAACCATGTGGCAACGTATCCGGCATATCATTATCAAAGAATTCATCCAGGCGGTGCGGGACCCGCGTCTCAGGATTTTTATCATTCTGCCGCCCATCGTGCAGCTCCTTACCTATGGGTATGCCATCAATTTTGATTACCGGCAGATTCCCACCGCGGTGTGGGATGAGGCGGGCACCTCCCAGAGCCGGGAATTTATTCAGCGCTTCAGCCAGAATGATTATTTTCAGGTGGCTTACACTATCCACAGCTCCCGGGAGCTCCAGGACCTGATTGACCGGAATAAAATTACCCTCGCCCTCCACCTCCCCTGGGATTTCAGCGAGAAGCTGCAGGCCGGGAAGACCGCGCCGGTGCAACTGATCTTAGACGGCACGGATTCCAACGCCGCCCTCATCACCAGCCGCTATGCCAACACCATTATTTTTGATTACGCTCTGGAAATCCTCAGGTACCGGCTTCGAGGGCTGGGTGTTAACCTGAACGTCAGCGGGCCCCTGCTCCTTGAGGAACGGACCTGGTTTAATCCCAACCGCATCAGCTCCGTCTCTTTCGTTCCCGGGGTGGTGGCCATGGTGGTGATGCTGGTAAGCCTGCAACTGACAGCCCTGGCAGTGGTGCGGGAAAAGGAGATCGGCACCCTGGAACAACTTTTGGTGTCGCCCATCCGTCCCGTGGAACTTTTGCTGGGGAAAACCATCCCCTTTATCATTATCTCGTTAGTGGATGTGGCCCTGATCACCCTGATTGCCATGTTCTGGTTTGACGTGCCCTTCCGGGGCAATCCCCTAATATTGCTTCTCGGGACGATCCTCTTTTTATTTTGCACCGTGGGCGGCGGCCTCTTCATCTCCACGTTCAGCGCCACCCAACAACAGGCCATGATGGTGAGTGTCTTTTTCTTCATGCCCGCCATCCTGCTCTCCGGCCTGGTGTTTCCCATCCACAACATGCCCCTGGCGGCGCAAATCGTCACCTATTTCAATCCCTTGCGCTATTTTATTGTGATACTCCAGGATCTTTTTCTCAAAGGGGTGGGATTAGACGTGCTCTGGCCGCAGATGGCGGCCATGGCGGTGTTGGGGGTTTCTTTACTTACCCTTTCAGTCCTGCGGTTCCGGAGACGGCTGGCATAAGGGGCGGGGAGACCCGGTTCCTGCGGTGAGAAAACTTTCGGGAATCGGTAGATGGCGATTCTCGAAAGTTATTTCCCATGGACCTAAAAGGCACGGCACGCCGTGCCCCTGCGGCAAGAAATTATTTTTGAGAACCAGTATAATTGGCATCAACTCAAATATCTGGTGCAGATCCAGCCTCTCAGGTCAACTCCTCCCGCCTCACAGTAACTTTATCCAGGAGGTGTTGCCGGGGGGAGACACCTAAACCGAAGACGTCACTCAGGGGTTGGCCGGTGCCGCTGTACCCGCCGGGATCTCCCTGGAAGGGGTCGATTTTCAATAAAATGCGGGGGAAACCATATTCCACATGCAGGTACGGGCAGAGCCCCAAACAGGCCCGGGTGGCGGCGCTGATCAGGGAGGTTTCGCCTACCAGCACACCCAACTGTATCTTGGGCTGATAGAGCGGGAATTGACGGCCCCTGTTAGGGGTGGTCGGTAGCTGGCCTGATAAAGCCGGCGGCAGGGGATAGCCGGCCACTTTGAGCATGGCCAGCAAGCCGGTGAAGCCGCCGATTTTGGCCAGCCGCAGGTTCCAGATATCCGCGGCCTGCTCGGCCAGCAGGGTGTTGGCGTCCGTTAGGGTGCACAGAGACTCATCCGCCATAACTGGCAGCCCCCCCTCCCGTTGCACCCGGGCCAGGTCCTGAACATTACCTGCCGGGATTGGCTGCTCCACCGAACTGACGCCGAACTGCTTCAGTTCATTGGCCATAGTGATGGCCTGATCTACCTCCCAACCGCCGTTGGCGTCCACCCTGAGACCGCGTCGGGGGCCGATAATCCGGCGAATCAGGCGTACTGCGGCCAGATCCTGGACAGTGCCCACTTTCAATTTATAGTCCAAAAATCCCAAAAATTTCATGAGACCGGTAAGCCGATACAACTGCCGCATAGATCCGGCCCCCAGGGGACCGGTAAGGGTTGCGGCCAGTGGGCGCCGTTGCCCAAACAGGGCAAAACCCGGCCGCCTGGCGGTCCTGGCCCAGGCATCCCATACGGCCAGGTCAATCCCGGCATAGGCGGCGGTTTTCCGGTGGTCCGTAGCCCAGGTGAAAACCGGCTGCAGGGCGTCCCTGGGTGGCTGACCGATGGCTGGCGTCAACTCCCGGATGGCTGGCCAATAATGGGAACTGATATCCTGCCAGGCGCTGTCAATGGACTCGCCGGTGAGGTATTGACGGGGAATCACTTCGCCATAGCCGATTTCCCCGGTAGTGGTGTGCAAAGCCAGGATAAGATTATGCGCTCCCCGGCGAACCGCCAGAGCATGTTTAAAGGCGAAGCGAAAGGGAATTTTCACTTCCCTGATTTCCAGTCGAGTAAATCGCAGTGTCATAATCCCGCCTTAACGTTTTTTCCGCACTGATTGGCAAAGAGCCTCTGGTTTACCATGATGTTAAGGTATGGTCCAGCCGGTACCGAGGGTCGCTCACTTCTGCCAACCTGCCTGCTTCCCCCACTGGGGCTAGAGTTGTTTTCGGCATATTGTTGTTAGAAAATTATGGTGCGGGGCTTATTAATTAAAAAATCCGATGCCTGCCAGAGCCACGATTAAAAAATCCGACTTGGAACCAGCAGCACTATTGTATGGCTAAGCCTCTTTCCAGCCTGTGCTTAATGGGTCTGACAAATCAGATTTTATGTACAGCATATTAGAGATAAATGGCACAAAAATAAATATTTCTCCCGAAAAAACCACTATCCGGATATATTAAAAAAATTATCGTAAACCACTGGAGGACATAGAGGATCTTGGCATGAGTGCTTTTTTTCCCTTTGAGCTGGAACCGCCGCCCTGGATGTACCGCCTCCTGTCCCGGGGGCCGCTGATGCAGCGCATGTATCGGCGGGTGGCGGCTGATCTGGTGGAGGCGTTGCCTCACGATTCGCTCTTGGTGGACATTGGCGCCGGGCCCGGCCACCTTGTGAGCATCGTGGCGACACAACGTCCGGACGTCCGACTGGCGGCCCTGGACCGGTCTTTTAGCATGCTGCGCCCGTCTCATCTGCGTCCAGGGGATACTCCCGGATTACGGCCGGTACTGCGCCTTGCCGGGGACTCGGCGGCGCTCCCCTTGCAAGTGGCCTGCTGTGACCTGGCGGTAGCCACGTTCAGCTTTCACACTTGGGAGTATCCGGTCCAGGGAATCAAAGAGATGCAACGCCTTCTCAAACCGGGAGGTAGGGCCTGGATTTATGAAATGAATCGCGAGGCGACCTGGGGGCAATTGCGCGCCCTGGCCCAGGAGGAAGCCCTGCCTCTGGCCTTTGTTGCCGCTGGTTTTAAAATCTTGAGCTGGAATCATGCCCTGCGGGCCGGCAATTTTACCGCCACCTTTCAGCAAGCCCGGATCTCCAGGTGGGAATTGACTTCGGTGCATCACCTTTTCTGGCGGGCCGCCTTTCAGAACAGCTAGACCCGGGCTAGTTGCTACGCCTGGATTTTTCCTTTGTTTTTTCAGGTTGTTTTGTTAACATTAATGGTTAGAATTATACCAACTATCACAAGTCCCTTCCTTTTTCTCCTCGCCCCGCTTGCGTGGAAAGGATGACTGGAAAATTAAATATTACTTATGGCAACGACTATATTGTCTCAAATAGCCATAATCTGAAGGAAGACCGTCATGGAACTTGCCCTGATCTTCCTGGGCATTTTCAGCTCCTCGTTTTTGATCGCCCTTTCCGGTGCCTTGATGCCGGGGCCATTATTGACCTATACGGTGGCCGAAGCCGCCCGGCGAGGTTTTTGGGCCGGCCCTCTCATTATGCTGGGGCACGGCTTTCTGGAAATGGGTCTGCTCATCTTGTTATTGCTGGGCATCGGGGCCATCATCAACCAACCCGTAATCATGGGAGTCATTGCCCTGTCCGGGGCCGGCATTCTCTGGTGGTTAGGCTATGGTTTGATCACCTCAGCCCGGAACTCCAAGCTAACTCTGACAAGCGGCAATGGGAGGGTCCTCCATCCGTTCTGGGCGGGCATCATCATGAGTTTGGCCAATCCCTACTGGCTCATCTGGTGGGTCACTTTGGGTTTAGGCTATGTCCTCTTTGCCTACAAGTACGGCCTCTGGGGCGTGATATTTTTCTTTATCGGTCATTTTCTAGCTGATCTTGGCTGGTACAGCCTGGTATCCCTGGCTGTAGCCCAGGGGAAAAAATTTATCTCAGACCGGGTCTACCATGGCTTCATGGTTGTCTGCGCCCTCTTTCTCATGGTTTTTGGCTGCTACTTTGGCTATGAGGGCGTTAAGACACTGTTGGGGGCGTAAAGGCATTGATCAGTGGTCAACAGAATTGGCGGCCAGGGGCCGCCCTCTGACTTTTTATAGTTATGATTTCAGGCAATACGAAATAATTTTTCAATGGGAAAATATATGATCCAAAAAGTGATGAGTGTCGGTATGTTAGAATCGAACTGTTACATTCTGGGTGATGAGGCCAGCCGGGAAGCCGTGGTCATCGACCCGGGGGGAGACGGTCCCGATATTTTGGCGGTGATACAAAAAGAAAACCTTAGACTCAAGACCATCATCAATACCCATGGTCACTTCGACCATATCGGGGCCAACCAAACCCTTAAAGCGGCCACCGGCGCGCCCATCGCCATCCACACGGCTGATGCCAGCATGCTGAGCCAGCCTTCGGCCGAAGCGCTCTTTTTTACCGGCGGGAGGCTGGAACCTTCACTGGCTGAAATCCTCTTAACAGAAGATGATGTGTTAGAGTTCGGATCCTATCAGTTAAAAGTACTCCACACTCCTGGTCACACTGTGGGGGGCATTTGCCTGGTCCTCCAAAGCGAACCCATTGTTTACGTGGGCGACACTTTGTTCGCCGGTTCCATCGGTCGAACCGATTTTCCGGGAGGCTCCTTCGATGATCTCATCGCCTCGGTGCGGACCAAGATTTTTACTTTGGGAGACCATTATGTGGTGATGCCGGGCCATGGACCGGCCACCACCGTGGGTCAGGAACGGCAGTATAATCCGTTTTTTTAAGAAGGCGGCAAGCTGGAGCTTGGGAACGAGTATACAGAATAGAAGCGTTGGCCTTGCCCACCCTACATTTTAGCTGATCGCTAAAAGCCTTTTACTTTATGTCGGCTATCTTTCAAGGCAAAAAAATTGTTTTAGGCGTTACTGGCGGCATCGCTGCCTATAAGGCGGTGGAACTGCTGCGGCTGCTGGTGAGTGCCGGGGTCCAGGTGCAGGTGGTGATGACCCAAAGCGCCCAGGAGTTCATCACGCCGCTGACGTTTCACGCTCTTTCCGGGGAGCCGGTGCGCACGGCGCTCTTCGGTCCGGGAGCTGACCCCCTGGAACATATTTCCCTGGCCCAGACAGTTGACGCCCTGCTCATAGCGCCAGCTACTGCCAATAGTATCGGCAAGATGGCCTCCGGCCTCGGCGACGATCTCCTCACCACCCTGGTCCTCGCCGCCACCCGGCCCATCCTGCTCTGCCCGGCCATGAACGTTAAGATGTATGAAAATCCCGTAGTCCAGGAAAACTTGGAACGTCTACGCCAGCGAGGCTGGCACATCATGGCCCCGGATATGGGCGAGATGGCCTGTGGCGCCTATGGCTCCGGCCGGTTGCCTGAACCTGCCGCCATCGTCGAGGCCCTGGCGACACTCTTGTCACCCAAAGATTTTCAGGGTTATCAGATCCTGGTGAGTGCCGGTCCCACGCATGAAGACCTGGACCCGGTCCGATTTTTGACGAATCGTTCCACCGGCAAGATGGGCTATGCCCTGGCCCGGATGGCCCGGCGACGGGGCGCCGCCGTCTGCCTGGTCAGCGGCCCCTCATCGTTGGCGGCCCCCTCGGGAGTAGAACGTCTCATGGTCCGCTCGGCTCTGGAGATGCAACAGGCCCTGGCAGACAGGTTTCCCCAAACCGACGCTCTGATGATGGCGGCCGCGGTCAGCGATTACCGGCCGGCCGGTTTTGTCGGTCAAAAGATCAAGCGCGGCGGTGAAGAAATGCTGGTCAAACTTGCCCACAACCCAGATATTCTGCAAAGTCTGGGGACTCTGAAGACCAGGCAGGTGATGGTGGGATTCGCAGCCGAAACCGAGGATATCCAGACGCACGCGCAACAAAAGCTGGAGCGGAAAAAGTTAGACCTGATTGTGGCCAATGATGTGTCGGCGCCGCATTCCGGCTTTGCGGTGGATACCAACCAGGTGACCTTGATCCACCAGTCCGGGACGATAGAGCCGCTACCGCTTCTCAGCAAGGAAGAAGTAGCCGACCTGGTGCTGGACCGGGTTGCCGCTTTGCTGGCCGAACTCCCAAGGTGATGCACTCATGCCGGAGTTACCACAAGATGAGTTACGCCGCCTGGCCGCCGGACTGAAGGAATTTGTCCAATATCAGCGGCGATTGGGGATGCAGTTGGTGGAGGGTACCTTACCCGCTGCGGCTCCGAAGCCCGTTCTGCCGCCGGCCCAGGCCCTGAGACCGGCAGAGGTGTCGAGTCTGGAAGAGATCCAACTGGAGATGGGTGATTGCCGGCGCTGCAATCTCTGGCAGTCCCGCACCCGCCTGGTTTTTGGGGTGGGTAACCCTCGGGCCCGTTTGGTATTCATCGGCGAAGCCCCCGGCGAAGAAGAGGACCGACAGGGAGAACCCTTTGTGGGCGCTGCTGGCCAGCTCCTTAACCGTTTGCTGGAGAAGCTGGAACTCAGCCGGCAGGAAGTATACATTACCAACGTCGTTAAATCACGCCCCCCCGGCAACCGGAACCCGGATGCTGAAGAAATTGCCGCCTGCCGGCCTTTTCTCCTCAAGCAGATCCAGGCCATCCAGCCGCAGATAATCGTCACCCTGGGGGCAGTGGCCACCCATGCCCTCTTGGAATCCAAGACGCCGCTTAACCGGTTGCGGGGGAACTGGCAAAAGTGGGGCGGCATTGCCGTCATGCCGACGTTTCATCCCTCTTACCTGCTGCGGGTTCCTCAAGACCGGATTAAAACCTGGGAGGATATGCAACAGGTTCTGTCGGTTTACCGGAGTCAACAAGATTAGATGTCAGGGCATTCTGCTTCTGGCAAGTTAAGTTTGCCCAGGCTGGAAAGCCTGTCTTACCGACATATCCATTGCCACCAGGGCTCATCGTTATGGTGGCGACCTGACAATGTTTAGCAGGCAGATTATGCTAAAAAAATTCTACCGCGGCATCCGGAAGAGATGGTTGATGTCGGTGTTGGTGATTATTTTTCTCGGCGCCTATCCGACCGCCTGGGCGGAGGAAGGCCCCGGCCAGGTCTTTGTCCTGACGGCCACGGGGTCCATTAACCCGGGACTGGCCGAATTCATCCTGGAGGGCCTTCGGACGGCGGAAAAAGCCCAGGCTGAGGCCTTGGTCATTGAATTGGACACGCCGGGCGGGTTGGATACCTCCATGCGTCAGATCGCGCAAGGCATCATTAACGCCAAGGTGCCGGTGGTGGTCTTTGTTGCTCCCAAGGGGGCCCGGGCGGCTTCGGCCGGATTGATGATTACCCTGGCCGGCCATATCGCCGCTATGACACCGGGGACCAATATCGGCGCAGCCCACCCGGTGGCCATCGGCGCCCAAAAGATGGATAAGGAAATGTCCGCCAAAATAGTCAACGACATGGCGGCATATGTCCGCTCCCTGGCTGCAGATCGAGGCCGCAACGCCGAGTGGGCCGAAAAAGCAGTCCGCCAGAGTGTCTCCGTTTCGGCCACAGAAGCTCTCAAGTTAAAGGTCGTTGATGTTTTGGCCGACGACTTACCTGATTTATTGAAGAAAATTGATGGCCGCACAGTGCGCCTGACCCAGATTTCCCGGACGCTGAAAACCGCCAAGGCTAAGGTCGTCCCAGTGGGGGAAGGACTGCGCCACCAGATTTTAAAACGTCTGGCCGACCCGAACATAGCGATGATATTGATGATGATCGGGCTGGCCGGTCTCTATTTTGAACTGGCGCATCCCGGCGCTATCCTGCCTGGCGTTCTGGGGGGCATCTGTCTATTGCTGGCATTTTACGCCTTTCAGACCCTGCCGGTGAATTTTATCGGCATCCTTTTGATTGTTTTGGCTTTTATCTTTTTTCTATTGGAGATATATGTTATCAGTTATGGGATGTTGTCAGTGGCCGGGATCATCTCCCTGGCTTTAGGCGGTATGATGCTGTACCGAACTGAGGGAACGGGGGTGGAGGTCTCCTGGAGCGTCCTGCTCACCACGATTGCAGTAGTTTCGGCTTTTTTTCTGGTTATCACTTATCTGGCTGCCCGGGCCCAACTCCGGAAACCCCTAACCGGGAAGGCCGGATTGGTGGGAGAGCGAGGTGTCGCCTTATCCGACCTCGACCTTGCCGGCAAGGTCTTAGTGCATGGAGAATATTGGGATGCTCTGGCCGAGGAATTCATCCCCCGGCATGAGCCGGTGGAAGTGGTGGAGGTGAATAATCTTAAATTGGTGGTTCGTCGAGTTGTAAAACCCTGAGAAGGAGATTACGTATGGCTTTTCTTTCAATGCCTATTATAGTGTTGGTGCTGGTCGTTTTTTTCCTGTTCAGCTCCATCAAGATTCTCAATGAATACGAGCGGGGCGTTATCTTCCGTCTTGGTAGAGCTATGCGTGAGGCCAAAGGCCCCGGCGTCATAATCCTCATCCCTATTATTGACCAGATGCGCAAGGTCAACCTGCAGTTGGTAACCTATGATGTCCCTCACCAGGATGTCATCACTCGGGACAACGTCAGTGTCAAAGTCAATGCAGTGGTCTATTTCCGGGTCTTGGATCCGGTCAAAGCGGTCATTGAGGTGCAGGATTATTTTCAGGCTACGGCCCTTCTGGCTCAGACGACCTTGCGAAGTGTCTGCGGCCAATCGGAGATGGATGAACTCCTGAGTGCCCGGGAAAAGATCAACATCAAGCTGGCGGAAATTTTAGATCAACACACTGATCCCTGGGGAATCAAGGTGACCCTGGTGGAAGTAAAAGCCATCGATCTGCCCATCGAGATGCAGCGGGCCATGGCCAAGCAGGCCGAAGCCGAACGGGAGCGGCGGGCCAAGATTATCGCTGCCGAAGGTGAATTCCAGGCCGCCACCAAGCTGGTTGAGGCAGCCCATATTATGGCCGTAGAACCTGTCACCCTGCAGTTACGTTATTTACAAACCTTGAGGGAAATAGCCGCGGAGAAAAACTCCACGACCCTGTTCCCCATACCCATTGATTTACTGACGCCCTTTATTAAGCTTGCAGATAGACTTAAAACTGAATAAAATAAGCATTCGATTTTACTATTAGGTAGGAAATTATGGGAAAAAAAGAGAAGAAAGAAAAAAAGGAAAAATCCTTAGACCGCATGACCGCCAAGGAACTCCGGGAACATGCCCTGTCTTTGGGTGAAATCATCGGGGTCCACGGCATGAACAAAGAAGAACTCGTTGCGGCCATTAAAGAAATCAAGGGCATCAGTGACGACAACACCAAGGCGGCTAAAACCGTAAACGTCCGGGACCTGAAAGAAAAAATCAACCTCTTGCGGCAAGCCAAGGTGGAGGCCGTCGCCGCCAGCGAAAGCCGGACGAAGATCAATATCTTGCGGAGGAGAATCAACCGCTTGAGAAAGAGGACCCGGAAGACCGCTTAGCTAACTACCACCATCTGACAGAAAGGGAAAGCCTGTCATGGCGCAGCCAGAGAAGCCCACAGACAAAGGTCAGGCTAAAGGCAAAGGACCACCCTCCCCCTCCGGGCCGACGGATCTAAAAATCTCCGAGATCGGCACCGAAAAAACCTTTTCCAAAGGGAATATTATCGTCCGGCAGGGGGACGCCCCGGAGAACTTTTATGTTGTTCGCCAAGGCAAGGTGAAGGTTTTTCGCCTGAGCGAGGAAGGCATCCGCACTGATCTGACCGAACTAGGGGAAGGTGCTTATTTCGGTGAGCTGGCAATTGTTACCGGCCAGCCCCGGACTGCTTCCGTGGAGGCTGCGGAAGAGACGGTCCTGACGGAAATCAGCCGGGAGGAATTTGATAAACTGCTGGATGACAATCCGCCTCTGGCCCGCCAGATTATCAAACAACTGACCCAGTGGCTGGTGGAGGGTGACAAACGCCTGGAAAAACAGGTGGTGCACCAAGTAAAGATCCGGGAAATATCCTGGTTCGATTTTGCCCTCATAGCCGGGCTTAGCATCATCTTTGCTC
Organism: uncultured delta proteobacterium; assembly: GCA_963705135.1. Lineage (GTDB taxonomy): Bacteria > Desulfobacterota > Desulfobaccia > Desulfobaccales > Desulfobaccaceae > Desulfobacca. The sequence continues at coordinate 17,021 of CAVPJB010000013.1, read as the reverse complement.
TGGTGTTCAACCTATACAATGACAATGCCTTACCACTTATTCAGGGCCTGGGCGGCGAACCGGTAAAGGTAATCTCCCTGGATGAGGCTCGAAAGCTCTACAATGAGCAAAAACTCATGGTCATTGATGCCCGGAAAGAGGGTTTCTTTCGCCTGGAGCATATAAAGGGAGCCGAAAATTTCCAGGTGGTTTTTTTCGATCTGATGTTTCCCATGTACCAGTTTAAGCTGGAGCAGAAACAGTTAACCCCAGACAGCCCCATTTTCGTTTATGGTGGCACTCGCAGCCGTCGTTTCGACCTCGATCTGGCCCGTGATCTTAAGTCCAAGGGCTATAAAAATGTTATGGTCTTGGGCTCAGATTACGATGCCTGGGAAAAGGGTTTTCCGGTTGAGAAGCAGCCGGCAAAGGCTCCGGCAGCTATGCACCTGGGTCTGGCCGGCTTGATTGAATGGCTGCCGCTTTCCATATTTGTGTTCATGCTGATCCCTTCGGTGCGCCGCAGCCCGTATCTGTCCATATTCTGCCGCATTCTCTTGGGAGTAATTTTTATTCAATTCGCCTTGAGTAAAATCCTGCGTCCGGCGGTTTTTGGTATGAATGTGGTGGATTACCAACTGATGCCCTTCTGGGGGGTCAATCTCTGGGCCCTCATCCTACCCTGGGCGGAATTAGTTGCCGGTCTTTTTCTGATCCTGGGAATTCGGACCCGGACCGCGGCCATCTTTATCGGCGCTATGAATGTCATGTTCATTGTGGGACTGGTCAACGCCATTCTCCAGGGCTATCCCATCAACTGCGGGTGCGTGGGTGAAACCGGGGGGCCGGTGAACTGGTGGAAGGTTCTCAAGAATGTGGGGATGTTGCTCATGACCGTGCAAATCTTCTTCTATGACCGTCTCTTTGTTTTGGATCGGGGCGGGTTTGTCTGGCGGGAGAGTAAAATATGAGCCGAAACGTTTTCAAATGGATCCCAGCCCTGGGAATGCTTCTCGCGTGTTCCCTTATCCTGGGGAGTTGCGGCGAATCCCGGACGCCTTTTGTGGGCACCTATAAATCTGACCAAGCTGTCGCCGGTAAAGGGCATATCGAACTCGTCCTCCGAGATAATGGTGAGGCAGATTGGAGTTGGGTGGATCAAGGCAAGACCTCGAAATTCAAATGGCGCGTCCAGGATGGTCGCGTTTGGTTTTACACCAAGGAAGGTGTAATTATTATCAGCACTCCCACTGATGGCGGCAAACATCTGTCCGTGGACGTGTCCGGTGAATGGAACGAGGGCTGCCCCACGGAAAAATGCATTAATTTTACCCGGTTGAAATAAGGGGTTTTAAGGGTTACTGCCCAGCCTGCCAGAGAAGCCGGTTGCAATCAATCGGTTTGGGGGAGGGAGCTTAGTTCGGAGTTTTCGAATATTATAAAGGATAGCTCGAACCGGGCATTTTTACATTCATGTGAGTGAGGCGTTTAACATTGAAATTACGTCTGCGGGAATTGCTGCTCCTTTTCGGGGTCTTGGTAGGGTTTGTCTGGCAACCCCAGCTTGGTTTCGGCCAGAGTAACGGTGTTATTATCTCCCGAGTGGGCCTTAGCCAGGCGCACGGTACCACCTTCTTGACCATGATCCTCAGCCGCGCCGACCAGCCCAAGATTCATCCTGTAACGGACCGCCAATCGCCTCAGCTGCTCATTGATTTTCCCAAGGCCAAGGTCTTTGATGTGCCCGCCAACCAGCCGGGAGATCAGCAGTTGGTCAAACAGGTACGGACGGTGGCCCTACCTGGGGGAGACGGGGTAAGGATCATACTGGATTTATTCCCTGGTCGACCCTATACATATTGGCGTTCAAGCAAGGCCGGGACCAGTGGCGGTAATCAATATATGATCGGCATAAAGCCTGACCCCCAAGGGGGCGAAGGTTCATCTCCCGGTTTAGTGGCGGATAAAAGGTCCTCCGCCCCTGCCCAGGAATCAGCTCCGGCTTCCCCGCCAACCAGAAATTATCCCTCCGAAAGGGAGCCTGCGACACCACCGGCTGCCTCTGAAGACCGCGCCTCAGCGGAGAGCAGCCGGACCTCTACTGATACCTCGGATTATCGACGTCCCACCTCCGGTCCCATGAGCGAGATCGCCCAACTTATGCCCGCCGCCGGACCGGCCCTGGGATTCCTGGAACAAAAAGGCTGGAGCGTGCAAAAGAATACCACCGGACGAGCCGGTAGCCCGGGGACCAAAAAGTTTCTTTTGTCAAACTCTCAATACCCTAATTTATCAATTAATATCGAACACATACCCACTCATGCCGCCGGCTCCCCCGGCATCAATTTAATTGCTTTGTCCACGGATAAGATTGCCGATAGCGACGCCGACAAGTACCGGCACATGGTGCACTGGGACATGGCTGCAATAAAAAAACACTATGAAGATATCGGCGATTACTATGATGACGGCTTAAAACCTCTCCGCCTAAGACTCCGGGAACAATCCAAGGCCATCGGTACTGAGAAATTTTGAATTCTACCAGCAGTTCCTGCAGGCGGCGGTGCCGCAACAACCGCAACTATCTGACAAGGTTCAGAAACATGTGCAGGAAAAAGTGAACAAACGGCTGGAAGGAGCCCAGTATACCGAATCTGAAAATCCCCTGGTCATTATGGATATGGTGGATTTTTATACTCTCCGGGTTTATTTTGTCGGGAGGTCATAACCGGTTAACGCCGGCCCGACTGCAAGCCAGCATTGGTAGAGAGTGTTCCTTCGGGCCGGTATTGGTATTAGTTGTGTCAGGTTTGGGGTTGCATTTCAAAAAAGAGAATCTTCTTTTCTCCCTCCCCGCTGTGCAGCTTTTTTTCCTGATAGCGCACGGCGTAGTTATCTTTTATCAAGTCAAAAAACGCTTTCGGTCCTGTCCCCCTGATTCCCTGGGCCAGGTAGATCTTCCCGCCCGGGTTTAGATACCTAGCCAAGAGGTTCACCAGGGGATTAAAGGTTTTCTGCTCATAGAGGATATCCGAGCCGACAATCCAATCAAATTTACCTTCCAAGGTTGGGGTTGTCCAATCGAGATATTCCACCTGGACATTGGCCAGATTATTATGCCGCATGCTCAACCGGGCAAAGGCCAGGGCGTCCGGCATGTTATCGGTTATCGTGACCCGGTGCCCCCGGCCGGCAGCGCTCAGACCGGCGAATCCCAAACCGGCGCCAATTTCCAGTATTGTTCTGTCCGGCTGCGGTTCTTGTTTGACTAAGAAATCTGCTAACACCAGGGCCGCATCCCAGACCATGGCCCAATAGGGGAAATTTTCCAAAGACAGGCCTTGAGCTTCAATGTTGCTGACCAGGTAATCTTCCAGATCTCGAATCTGGAGGATTTGCAGCTTTACCTGACCTACCTGGATGTCCGCCCATTCGAGATTATAGCGTTGGGAAAGTTCTTCCCAGGATTGCTGCGCCGCTGCTGCCGTTAACATAGTTTTCTCCCAGCCGGGGGCCACAGGTTTCAGCTGTTTTTCCCTATTATCCCTTAAGAATCAGGCAATTCTCCCTTACTTGGGGTGTAAAACCTGAAATATTACTGTTCGTCCTTTTTGCCTTCTTCCTCTTTCATCAGTTTGCGGGCAATTTCCATCATGTCCCGTAACTTTTGGTCAACCCGGTAATTAATGCTGTCGGCTTCAAAACCTCCCTCGGGTAAAAGCTTGCCGGAGGGCAGGCCGGTAAGAATTTCCATGGCTTCATCTACATGTCTGGCGGCCCAAACATGAAATTTTCCCGAGCGCACCGCCTCCACGATTTCCCGTTTCAGCATAAGTTGCTGGACGTTGGCCTGGGGGATAATGACGCCCTGACTCCCATCCAGTCCCCGGGCCTGGCAGACCTTATAGAAACCTTCGATCTTCCAGTTTACCCCGCCGATGGGCTGAAATTCACCCCTCTGGCTGACTGAGCCGGTCATGGCGATGTTTTGGGACAAAGGCACCTCAGCCAGACACGAGAGTATGGTGATGAGTTCCGCGGCAGAAGCGCTGTCCCCGTCCACCATGCCATAGCTCTGTTCAAAAGTCAGGTGTGCCGACAACGTTAGAGGTTTGTCTTTGGCAAAGCGGCTGCGCATGAAGCTGGAAAGAATCATCACCCCTTTGGTGTGAATATTCCCGGACAGTTTGGATTCCCGCTCGATGGCCACGACGCCTTCTTTGCCCAGAGAAATGGTAGCAGTGATACGGCTGGGCCGGGCAAAAGCGTAATCCCCCAACATGTAAACCGAAAGACCATTGACCTGCCCCACTACGGCGCCTGTGGTTTCAATGAATAACATACCTTCCTGGATATGATCCTGCAATTTTTCTTCAAACAGGTCGGAGCGGAAAATCTTCTCACTGATGGCCTTCTCTAAATCTTCTCCGCGGATCACCGTATGTCCATTTTTACCGGCCCAGAAATTGGCCTCTTTGATGATGTCGGCTAACTCTTCCACCTGCAGGCTCAATTTATTTTTATGGCCAACCAACTCACCGGCATACTCCACGAGCCGGGCCACGGCCGTATTATGCAGGGGTGGCAGCCCTTCTTTATCGCAGTAGCTGCGGACAAAAGACAGCAACTGAGCCAAATGGTCTGGGGTCCGTTCCATTTCCCAATCAAAATCAGCCTTAATTTTGAAGTGTTTATGAAAATCTTCATCATAGCTATAGAGCAGTTGATAGATCCAGGGATTGCCGATGAGAACGACCTTGAGTTTCAGGGGAATGGCCTCTGGCCGCAGGGACTTGGTGGTGATCAGGCCGAGTTGTTCTCCCAGATCCTCAATTTTGATTTCCCGTTCCTTTAAGGTCCGTTTCAGGGCTTCATAGGAATAATACCACTTCAGCAGATCCATGGCATTGATGATGAGATAGCCGCCATTGGCCCGGTGGAGGGCGCCGGAATGGATTAAGGTGAAGTCAGTGAGCAGGGTCCCAAACTGCGCTTTGCGTTCTATGCTGCCAAAAAGATTGGGATAGGTAGGGTGACTCTCCAAAATTACCGGGGCCCCTTTGGTTTCGGAATTATCCACGAAGACGTTCACCTGGTATTGCACGAAACTTGGCTCCGGGGTTGGAAAGGGAAAAGGTGAGGGAGCTCCCGGGCGGCGTTTTAACTCATCAATATTTTTTAAGATGTCTTCTTCTACCCTTTTCAAGTAGTCGGTTACTTCGGATTGTCCCTGATACTTTTCAACGAGTTCCTCGATGAGATGGCCCACCACAAAGAGGGCGACGTCCTGATCCAGCTTCTTTTCCGACTGTTGGAATTCCTTCTCCATCTTGCGGATTTTTCGCAGCGCCTCATTCATTTCCGTGTGGAGGGCATTGGACTTTTGCCTTAACTCTTCCCGCTCCTCATCGGCTAAAGCTTTGAGTTCATCTTCGTTCAGTGGCTTGCCTTCCTTACCGGGAAAAATCATCATCCCAGCCTGGGAGATATTCAGTACAAATCCTTCTGCCGTGGCCCGTTCATCCAACTCCTTGAGGATGTTGTTGCGCTCCTGGGTGAACTGGTGCACCAACTTTTCCCGCCGGTTGCTGTAGTCTTCACTTTCAAAAATTTCTGGAATCTGCACTTTCAGCGTTTTGATTAATTCCTCTAAATCGCTACGGAGGACCTTACCCGTGCCGGTGGGTAAGCGCAAAGATCTGGGTTTTTCCGGCTCGGTAAAATTGTAAACATAGACGAAATCCGGCGGGGTCGCTTCTGCCGCAGCAAGTTTCTCCACATACTCCTTGATGATTTCCGTCCTGCCGTGACGCGCCTGACCGGAGACAAAGATATTAAAGTCGTAATCTTTCATCCCCAGCCCGATTTCCAGGGCGTGCCTGGCCCGGTATTGAGCCATTAGTTGTTCCGGCAGGGATTCAATTTCTGCCGTAGTTTCAAATCCAAACTTTTCCGGCAGACAGACCTCACGTAAATCTTCCGGCTTCAGTTCCCAGTCATTTCGTGGCATAACACCTCCTCAAGATCACAGCAGACGTAAGGGGCAGGCATTCTAGTGCCTGGTTCAATTCTACTAGTCGGATGACAACGGCCGCAACAGACAAAGGTGGGGGCAGGCATGAGGTTCTTCTTCGATCTGAATAGTGGTATGGTCCAAACTGAATTGATCCTTCAGAATTTCCCTCATCTCGCAACGCACTGCCTCCCGGTCCCGGCTGCCATTCACTACGGCGTGTACACTCAAGGTATACAGTCCGGAGGTTATGGTCCAGATATGGAGATCATGGATATTAATAACTCCTTGAACCAGTTCCAGCTTCTCGGTCACCTCTTGGACATCAAGGTGTCGAGGTGTCGATTCCATGAGAATCTCTGCGGCCTCCTGAATGAGTTGCCAACTGGCCGCGATGATCAGGAAACCGATAAAAAAGCTAACCAGTGGGTCGAACCAATACCAACCTTTCAAGAGCATGGCTAAAGAGGCACCGATGGCCGCCACGGAACCCAGCCCGTCGGCCAGAACATGCAGGAAAGCCGAACGCAGATTAATGGACCGGTCCTGGGAGGGATAAAGCAGCCAGGCCGATAGAATATTAACTCCTAAACCGGCCGCGGCGATGACCAGCATGGCGCCGCTTTTTACCACTGGTGGTTCCTGCAGCCGTTGATAAGCTTCAAAAAAGATAACAGCCGTTATGCCCCAGAGTATCAAACCATTAATGAGGGCTGCCAGGATTTCCAGCCGATGGTAGCCAAAGGTTTTGGCCGGGGTGGGAAGTTTAGCCGCCCAGGTGATGGCTACCAGACTAAACCCGAGGGCCCCGACATCGCTAAACATATGGCCAGCGTCGCTGATCAGGGCCAAACTGTTGGTCCAGATGCCCCCCACCAACTCCACCAGGAAAAAAACGACGGCAAGGATCAAACTCAAAATCAGCCCTCGGCGGTCTCGAGTCTGGTAGCTACTACTTGCCATGGACATCAGACTCCTTCCATCTGAATCTCCAGGACCTGATAAGACCGCTGCCCGCCGGGAGGATGAAAGCCGATCTGCTCCCCTACTCTTCTCCCTAAAAGGGCCTGGCCCATGGGAGATTCGATGGATAAATATCCCTGGCGAACATCCGCCTCTTCACTGCTGACTAAATGAAAAATCGATATTTCACCGGTGGCCTGATTACAGACTTTGACCCGGCAGTTAAACCTGACCTGAGAAGGGGTAAGGTTGCTCCCCACTAAAACTTCAGATTGTGAAAGTATCTCCTGGAGTTTATGGATGCGCCGGTCCACCTGGACCTGGCGGCTCCGGGCCTCCCAGTATGATTCATTTTTCTCCAAACGTCCGTCGGCGGCCGCTTCCATCACTTCCTCAAGAATGAGGGGTCGCACAAATCGTCGCAGTCGCTTCAATTCCTGCAGCAGCTTCCAATAGCCTTCCTGGGTCAACAAGGCTTTATTCATATACAGCTCATGACTAGTGACGCCTGCAATATCGAGTTGCGCCTAAAGGGTGTGATAAATCAAGCCACTAGATAAAAATTACCTATTTGGTGGCAACTTCGTATAACGTAGTTAGCAAAGGCGCATTGTTCTTTAATCTATATCCAAAAACCCTTTAGGGGTCAAGAAAACTTCAAAATCCGGGGTCGATAAAGATTTTTGAGGCGGCGGTCCTTTTCCAGGAACGGCAACAGTCCTTTGGCCTTTTTTCGGATCATCGCGTTGTTTAGTTAAAAAGGTGTTCCTGGAGCAGTCCAGCGTCTCCGGCACGTAACCAGTTGAGCGCGGCGGCGCAAAATCTGGCTTGATTATCATCTGGCCCGCAGGTATATAAGTGAGATAATAAAGAAGGTGCTCAGCTTGTTGACGAAAAGCTTGGATAATAAGCTCAAGGATCAAGGTTCGAAGCGAATGAGCAACTGCTCGCAAGAAACTGTGTGAATGGTGCAATGACATGGAATATGAAGTAGTTATCGGTCTGGAAGTCCACGCCCAACTTTTGACCCACAGTAAGATCTTCTGCGGCTGCCCGACGCAGTTCGGGGCGCCGGCCAACAGCCAAACCTGCCCGGTCTGCCTGGGCATGCCCGGCGTCCTGCCCGTGCTCAACAAGAAAGTGGTGGAGTTTGGGCTTAAGATGGCCCTGGCCACCCATTGTCAGATCGCCCCTTACAGCCGGTTTGCCCGGAAAAATTATTTCTATCCCGACCTGCCCAAGGGATATCAGATCTCCCAGTACCGAGCTGCCCTTAGCCGAGCATGGCCTGGTGGAGATTGACGTGGACGGCAGCAAAAAACGCATCGGCCTGACCCGGATCCACATGGAGGAGGACGCGGGCAAACTTATCCATGACGAGCAATTGCCGGTGAGCTATGTGGACTATAACCGGACCGGCGTGCCCTTGCTGGAAATCGTCAGCGAACCCGACCTGCGCACCCCGGAGGAGGCTGCGGCCTATCTCAAGGTCATCCGCAATATCCTCTTGTATCTGGAGATCTGCGACGGCAATATGGAGGAGGGCTCCCTGCGCTGCGACGCCAACATCTCTTTGCGGCCTTTGGGCGCCACCCCCTTCGGCACCAGGACCGAACTAAAAAACATGAACTCCTTCCGTAACGTCCAGCGGGCCCTGGAATTCGAAATCCGGCGGCAGCGCAGTATCCTGGAGTCAGGAGGAGAGATCATCCAGGAAACCCGCCTCTGGGACGCCAACCAGGGCAAGACCTACTCCATGCGGGGCAAGGAAGAAGCCCACGATTACCGCTATTTCCCTGACCCGGACCTGACGCCCCTGGTCATTTCCCCGGAGTGGCTGGAGGAGGTCCGGGCCACCCTGCCGGAGCTGCCCGACGCCAAAAAAGCACGGTTCATGGCCCAGTATGACCTGCCGGAATACGACGCCGGGGTACTGACCGGGGAAAAAACCCTGGCCACCTATTTCGAGGACTGCTTCCGGGATTTTCCCCAAGCCAAGAAGGTGAGCAACTGGATTATGTCCGAACTCATGCGGGAACTAAAAAAAGAGGACCAGGGTATCGAATCCTGTCTGGTGGCCCCCCAGGCCCTGGCCCGCCTCCTGGCCCTGGTGGAGGAAGGCGCCATCAGCGGCAAGATCGCCAAGACCGTCTTCATAGACATGATTGCCAGCGGCAAGGACCCGGACGCCATCGTTAAAGAGAAAGGCTTGATTCAGATCAGCGACACCGGCTCCCTGGAGGCCCTGGCCCGGGAGATTCTGGCCGCCAATCCCAAAGAGGTGACGGATTTTAAGGCCGGCAAAACCAAGGTCATGGGGTTTTTCGTGGGCGAGATCATGAAAAAGACCAAAGGCCAGGCCAATCCCAAGGTGGTGAATCAGTTGCTCGGCCGCCTTTTAACGGAATAGGCCAAAGAGGCGAACGGGAAAACTTTTTCTCTTTGATATCTTATTGATATTTAATTGTTATTTTCCAAGCATCAGCATTTTTCCCGGCAATTTCCCGCTTTTTTCCCACTTCAGTGGGAAGAATTGGGGAGAAATTTCACTTATTGATAACATATTGATATTTCATATATATTAAATATTTTTCGGTAATTATCGCGCTCATTTCGCGCTTTTTTCGCGGTTATTTCGCGCTTCTTTTTCTCCTTTATTTGCCATGCCTCGCCGCCGGCAACTTTCCTTACCAGGTTAGCACCATTTTTCCCGGCAATTTCCCGCTTTTTTCCCACTTTAGGAAAAATATTGCCGGAAAACATTTTTATACTTTTCAACTTATTGATATACCTTATATATTAATATTTTTGTGGTAATTTTCGCGCTCATTTCGCGCTTTTTTCGCGGTTATTTCGCGCTTCTTTTTCCACTTTTTTGCCAATTTGCCACTCTTTGCGATGAGAAATGGGCGATATCGATTGGGCGGGCACGGAGGCCCGCCCCACCAAAAAAATGAACGACCCCGCCGTACCCCAAAAAATGAAACACCCCACATCAAACCAGACAACGACAACCAGATACCAAAAACCAACCGTCGATTAGCAACCGAATTTTACCTCTTATATCAAAGGTGGAAGAAAAAAGACAGGACAGGTGAGACAATTGACACTGAAAAGGGTGAATGGAGAAGATTAGGCGACCAAGCATAGCTTGGCGGAATATCCGGGTTCCCAAGTACGACCCGGGAACCAGAGGTGAAAGGGTAAAGAAAGAAGGCTAGGGGCTGAAGGCCGGGTTCGGTTATCGGCGACAAAATTATACTTGAATGAATTTCTCAGTGTTATAATAGCGGTATGAAAAAAGGGTTGAGCAGCGGCAGGCGTGAAGGTGAAGTCAGCCGCCGGGAGGATATTCGCCTGGCCCTGGCCCTCTGGGAACGGTCTATCGAGGCGGAATGGCAGGAACGGGAGCAGGAACGGCAGCGTCTGGTCTTGTTTGCCAGACGGGAACTAGCGCGCTTTTTTCGAGGATAAAAAGGTGGAAAAAGTCTACCTGACCGGATCACTGCTCAGGGAAGATGGGTTCTATCCTTTCTCAGACATCGACCTGGCGGTGGAGGGGCTCCAGGAAGACTATTTCAAGTTGGTGGTGGCTCTGGAAGACTTAATGGGCCGTTGGGTGGATGTCATTGAGTTGGAGAAATGCCGTTTTCGAGACCGGATTGAAAGGCAGGGTGTCAGAATAAAATGAAAAAGGCACAATTGGCAGTTCTGCTGGGTTTCCTGCAGAGCCAGGAAGAAATTAGCGCTAAAATTTTAGGGGACATTAAGGCGACCGAGCCGGATAAGAGGGAAAGGAAAAGTCACTTAGGGTATCTTTTGCATAACCTGTACTGTGCTCTGGAGGACCTGCTGCAGGAAATAGCCAGGACCTTTGAAAACCGCCTGGAAGATCCAGCCCGCTATCACCGGGAACTATTACAGAGGATGCGTCTGGACATTCCCGGCATCCGCCCCCGGCTGCTGAACACCCCCAGTTATCAGCTCTTAAATGAACTGCGGGGGTTTCGGCATACTTTTCGGCATGCTTATGATTATGAGCTTGATGAAGGGAGACTGCGCCAGCTCAAAGACAAAGTGATGATAGGGTGGATTGCGGTTGAGGAGGATCTGGGGACTTTCGGCCGGTTTTTAGGGGAGGCTTTGGATATCGAGTAAAAAGATAAGGAGGCCAAGCACAGCTTGGCGAAATATCCGGGTTCCCAAGGACAACTTGGGAACCAGAGGCAAATGGAACAGGCAGGGTCGAATGGCCCTGCCTGTTCTGGTTTGATGGACAAGTCGAAGATTAATTCCGTCGGCGGCGCCAGGTTGCATAGAGCCGCAGAAGTCCACTGCCTAACACCATTGGGCGGGCACGGAGGCCCGCCCCAGCAACAATAGATATTACCGGGTGCATGAAATAGATTACACCTTATTCCCCTGGACCCGCTTGCGGGGAGAGGGTGAGGGGTAAAGTAAACAATATATTGGACCTGGTAATATGACTTTCAATTATCCCTACCAACATTTCCATCAGGGCAGGTAGTACGGCCCTGGACCCCACCCCCAGTAGCCATATGGTCCCCAGCCGATGGACCCCCCAAGCCCCCAATAGAATGGAGATAGGTTTGGGCTCGGTTGGGGCCAAAGTTTCAGCTCCAGGGCCTTGATGACAGGATAACGATAGTCCAATGCATCCAATTTGCGAACCTCGCTGCCAATCACCTCTCCCGCCACGGTGATTTTGCGGTCTTTTTTATAAATGAACGGATCTCGAAAACCGTCGGCGATTACTAGAAATCTCCCATCGGATTTGTCCGTGGTTTCCGGCTCGTTGGAGGAATCCAGGTTTTTTTGCACGATTTCCAGTTCCGTCTGTCCCGGTTTAGGGGTTGTCTGGGCGATGACGCCGCCAAAAATCACGATCTTCCCTTTGTAGGCCTCCGGATCGGCAGAAAGCAGACCGAAGCTGACGCTTTGGTCCACTTGCTCCCGGAGCTGTTTGGAAATAGTGGGGGCACAGGAAGTGAGCGATAGCAACAGGAGGGACAGCAGACCGATGAGAAGTGCTGGCCGGGGGAAAGGCAGGCATTGCAGCCATCGAGGCATGGTTTGGGCTCCTTGGCCTGAAAGATTGAAAATAATTATTTTTTACCTTAACCAGCATTAGTTAACAAGAACAATAATACCATTGTCAACTTTATTGATTGTCAAAGTTGACAATGGTGATACAATGGAACGGTCATTTTTATGGTGGGCGGTGCCCACCCTACTTTTTTAAAGGTTTCTAGGGATGCAGCTAACTGAGTGGGAAGATATCTTTCGTCTTGATTTTAAGGGGCTGTGGCCTTTATTTGCCGAGGCCAGCCGTCTGCGGGAGCGAGTAGACAAGGGCATCAGCCTGTGCGTGATTATCAACGCCAAATCCGGGCACTGTCCCCAGGATTGCGCTTTTTGCGCCCAATCACGGCGCTCGACGGCGCCCATTGACAAGTATCCCTTACTGCCCCGAGAGCAGATGGTGGCGGCGGCGCAGCAGGCCGCGGCGCAGGGAGCGGCCCGGTTCAGTATCGTCACCTCGGGCCGGGGGGTGGTAGGGAGAGAGGAACAGCAGTCGATTCTGGGGGCGGTGGAGGAAATTCGCCGGACGACGCCTCTCAAGGTCTGCGTCTCTTTAGGGATTGTGGAAGATGATTTTTTACGGGCCCTGGCCGCGGCTGGGATACACCGCTACCATCACAATGTGGAAACTGCGGCCTCCTTTTTCCCGGAGATCGCGCAAGCCCATAGCTATGAGGAACGGCTCGCCACCATTCGCCAGGCCCAGGAAGCGGGGTTAGCGGTATGTGTGGGGGGCATCTTCGGGTTGGGGGAGAGCGTGGCTCAGAGGTATGAGATGGCGCGGACCATCAGCGAGTTGGAGGTGGATTCCATCCCGTTGAATTTTCTACAGCCCATTCCCGGCACGCCCCTGGGAAACCGCAGGTTGCTGGAACCTCTGGAAGCCCTCCAGATCATCCTGGCCTTTCGCCTGTTCTTTCCCCAGAAACGGCTCATTATCGCGGGTGGCCGGGCCGGAGCCCTGCGCTCCCTGGCGCCGCTGATGTTTGCGGCCGGGGCCGACGCCCTCATGACCGGGGATTATCTCACCACTAAGGGCCAGTTGCCGGCCCAGGATCTCCAGATGCTGGAGGATTTGGGACTGCACGCCGCCAGGGAGGGCGTATGAGGGGACCTTGGCCTGCCCTCCCCCAGGCCCGGGGAGTATTCGTCACCGGAACCGACACTGATGTGGGCAAGACCGTGGTGGCGGCCGGGTTAACCGCGGCCTTACGGGCCCACCAGGTTCAGGCCGCCTATTTTAAACCCATCCAGAGCGGTTGCCAGGAAGAGGACGGCCAACTCATCGCCACTGATGCCCGCTTCGCCCAAACGTTGGCGGGCCTGCAGGAACCCTTAGCGGTTTTGACGCCGGTGGTTTTGAAACTGCCCCTGGCCCCGGCGGTGGCGGCGGCCCTGGCCGGGGTCAGGATTGACCTGGAAACAATTGCCGCGGCCTACCGGGACCTGGCCGGACGGTATGATTTTCTGGTGGTGGAAGGGGCCGGGGGGTTATACGTGCCCCTGGTGGACAATGACTTCCTGGTTCTGGACCTGGCCCGCTGGCTTGGCCTGCCGGTGCTGGTGGTGGCCCGCCCGGGTCTGGGCACCATCAATCACAGCGTTATGACCGTCAAAGCCATTGAGCACGCCGGATTACCGGTGGTGGGGGTCATCATCAACCAATACCCGGAACACCCGAATCTGGCGGCCCGAACCAACCCGGAGATCATTGAGGTTTTGAGCGGCAGAACCATCCTGGCCAAAGTCCCGGTCATTGCCGATCTGGAGAGCACTCAGGGGAAGGCGGCCCTTATTGGGGCGCTGGCGGAAATTTTCGAGACCCCGGCCTGGCGACGGTTTTGTGGTGATTAAAATCCCCCCTGCCCCCCCTTTAAAAAGGGGGGAATAATTAGAATTTCTTTTGGATTTCTCTCCCTCAGTTTTAGAATTTATGGGTAGTGTAAAAATCAATGGATAGGGGGAAATTAAGGAAATCATCTTTGGGATTTGATCTAGAGCAAGACATTAAAAGCCTGGAGGCTCAGCACCTGCGGCGGCATTTGCAGGTTATTGACCAGGTCCTGCCGGGGGGCAAAGTTAAGGTTGGCGGTCGGGAACTCCTCAACCTCTCGTCCAATGATTACCTGGGTCTGGCCAGCGATGGGCGCTTAATCAAGGCAGCCCAGGAGGCGGCGGCGCGCTGGGGGGCAGGCAGCACCGCCTCCCGTCTCATCGTGGGCACCTTGGCCCTGCATCAACAGGTGGAGGAGGAAGTTACCGACTTTAAAGGCGCCGAGAGGGCGGTACTCTTCAATACCGGGTATATGGCCAACGTGGGGGTCATCGCCGCCCTGATGGGCAAAGGGGATGTGATCCTCTCGGACAGACTCAATCACGCCAGCATTATCGATGGCATGCGGTTGTCCGAAGCGACTTTTTACCGCTATCCCCACCGGGACCTGGACCGGCTGGAGACCCTGCTCAAGAAGTATACCGGGGTTAGACGGCTGTTAATCGTCACTGACAGCATCTTCTCCGTGGACGGCGATCTGGCCCCGCTCCGGGAACTGGTGGCCCTGAAGGAGCGTCACGGCGCCTGGCTGATGATCGATGAGGCCCATGCCACCGGCGTCTTCGGGGCCAAAGGGGCCGGGTTGGCGGAGGCCTGGGGATTGACCAGCGACATCGACATTCATATGGGCACCTTTTCCAAGGCCCTGGGGAGTTTCGGGGCCTATGTGGCCGGGGCCGCGCCCCTGATTGAAGTTTTACACAACCGGGCCCGGTCTTTTATATATTCCACGGCGCTGCCGCCCCCAGTTTAGGGGCAATGCAGGCAGCGTTGGCCATTGTCAGGCAGGAGCCCTCTACCAGAGCCTATCTATTGGATCAAGCCACACTTTTCCGGGTTCGTCTGGGGGAGGCCGGCTTTGATACCCTTGACAGCCAGACCCAGATTATTCCGGTTCTGGTGGGAGATAATCTCCTATCCCTGGAATTCGCCGCCCGGCTGCGGCAGGCAGGGCTGATGGCAGTGGCCATCCGCCCGCCCACGGTACCGCCTGGGAGCGCCAGGCTGCGGTTGTCACTGTCAGCGGCGCATGGAGCGGAAGATTTGGCAGGCGCTACCGAGGTGATTATCCAGATCGGTCGGGAAATGGGGCTGGATACAAGATTTGAGCGGTCAGCAAGAAATTAAGGTAGCGAAGCTGAGCTTCGCAGGAAATGGCGTTCCCAAGCAGGAGATTGGGAACGAGTTTTGATTTTATTTGAATTAGGGAAGAGTATAAACCGCATTACCTTGAAAAATCTGGTTTTATTGCATGGCTGGGCCGCGGATGGCCGTATCTGGGATAAGCAGCGGGCGGCTTTGGAACATCTGACGAATCTCTGGACGCCGGATCTGCCGGTCTGGGAGGCTGCCTGGCTGCTGGAAAAACTCCAGGACTTTGACCCTGACGAGACACTTCTGGTGGGCTGGTCCCTGGGGGGTATGCTGGCCCTGGAGGTATGCGCCGCTGGTTTTAGACCCGGGCCCTGATTACCATTTCTGCTTGCGCCAGCTTCTGCCGGCGGCCGGATTACGGGCTGGGGGCGGCGCTGGCGGTAGTGCGGGGTATGCGGCAACGGCTCCGCCTGGACCCTGGTCAGGTGGTGCAGGAATTTTATCAGCAGCTTCTGGCCCCCCGGGAAGTCCAGTATCAGGAAAGTATAGCGGCCCTGCTGCCTCCAGGTCAGGATCCAGAATGGCTGGCCCAGGGGTTGGATTATTTGCGGCGCCAGGACCTCCGGGACATACTGCCCGAGGCGGGCGCTGGCGATATAGTTATTGTCCATGGTGACCGGGACCGGATTACTGCTGCAGCCCAGGCGTATTTTCTCCGGGACCAGTTACCTGGAGCGCGCCTGGTTATCCTGCCTGGAGCCGGTCACGCCCCAATGGTGAGCCGCAGCCGCGACCTTAATGAGTTAATTACGGAATTTTTATGAACCCTGACAAACATCGCTTGGGACACAATTTCGGTCGCCAGGCAGGCCAGTACGACCGGTATGCCCTGGTGCAACGGCGTCTGGCCGAACAGTTGGTCCGCAGTTTGAAGCAACATCCGGGGAAATTTGCCCACATCTTAGAAATCGGCTGCGGCACCGGTTACCTCACCGGTTTGCTGCGCCAGGCCTTCCCGGAGGCCCGGATCACCGCCATTGATCTGGCCCCAGCTGCCCTGCAGGCCGCCCGGACCAGACTGGCAGAAGCTGACGGCATTGAGTGGCTGGTGGCCGACGGTGAACAGGTGGTGCCGGGCCGCTTTGATATTATTACCGGCAGCTCGGTTTTCCAGTGGTTCAGCCAACCCCGTCAAGCCTGCCGGCTTTATTGGGAACACCTGAACCCGGGCGGACTCCTGGCATTCACCACTCTGGGTCCATTGACTTTTCGGGAATTGGCGGCCAGCTTCACCCAGGCCGGGGGAAAGTTCCCGGAATTAACCCTGCCGTTGATTCCCGCCCAGAACTTTGCTCCTGGCCAGGACTGGGCCGTTTTTCTGCAACAGGCCGGGTTTATAAACATCGCAGCGCACGGAAGAATTGTGGCTGGAAGGGTATCCCGATCTCTGGGCCTTTTTGAGGGCCGTGCGGGGCATGGGGGCCACCTCTACCAGGCCGGCGTTTATGCCCAGGAGACTGCTGGCGGCGGCAGTGGATCACTATGAGAGGTGCTTCCGGCGGAACGGCACCATCCAGGTGACGTATGAGGTAATTTCCTTGAGCGGGATTAAAATCTAAGGAGGCCAAACTGTATGTTAGCAATCAAAAAGATACTGTTTCCCGTAGATTTCAGCGAAGCCATTGACATATTTATGCCGTATGCCGTGACCTTAGCGGAAAAGTTCGAGGCCACCCTCTATGTTGTCACGGTAACCCCCGATATGTCTTCTTTTGCCTCGTTCTATGCACCTCATACGAACATTCAGGGCTTCCA
>CAVPJB010000012.1:0-89027 GCA_963705135.1 uncultured delta proteobacterium | reverse complement strand
AACATGCCCAGAAAGAACAGGAAGGCAAGAAGCCTGAAGAATAAACAGACGTAGGTTACAAAAAAGCCTCGGCGGAAACGTCGGCCCTTCTTTGTTAGGGGTCAGGAATCAGGGACCGGAGGCCAAGGATCATAGGCAAGTGGGCAGGTGACTCGGACCCGGATTTTAGTTAGAGGAAATGACCCTTTTCCGATAACCATGTTAGCCAAGCAGGAGCTTGGGAACAAGGTCTTACTCCTACCAGGCTGCCGCACTCCGCAAGCTCCAGGCAGAGCTCCCATTAATCCATCTTGACGAATTTACCGTCCTTTACCTGGACGATGATCATGGAATCCACGCCTGGCAGCGGCAGGGCCGGAGAGGGCGAAGAGGCGCCGAGTTTAATGGGTTCTTTGGTCTGTCTCCAAGCTGAGGCGCCGTTGAACAGCAAGATCATGGCAAGCAGGATGATAAGCCGGGGTTTCACAGGTTCCTCTCCCGAAAAGACGACATAAGTGCGCCTAATATACCTCAAGTTTTCCTGGAATGAACAGACCAAGTTTGCAGATGGGCGTCAGGTGAGGCGTCAATTGCCTGGAGGCTGCAGTATGGTATAGGGGGTGGGAAAAACGGTCAGGGGATCCAGGAGCGTTATGGCCGGATCAGTGCCGAGTTTTTCCCAGGTAAGCTGAGCCGGGGTAATGGAGGTGGGGATCAAGGCCAGGGTGATATGCAGGTGGGGCGGAACCGTAGTTTTTACGGGGGGGACCGAAACGGTGGCGATGATTTCCCCTCGACCACTTTTAGCCCCACTGCCAGGTCTGCCTGCGGGTTGGTATGGCCAAAGGCAGTATACAACTTGCGACTGTCTTCTTGAAAGATCTCGTGGCCCAGATAAATCGATTGGCCCAGGAAATCCCGTTCGATTTTAAAGACTAACCGGGAAAGGCTGTGGGTATTTTGACAGTCTGATCGATGGGTTGGCGATTGCCGGTGACATCTTGGAACCAGCAGAGGTCCACTCCTTCATGGGGGGTGGACCGGGACTTTGACATCCCCCCACCACTGCTGCCGGGAATGAAAAAGCATACCCGGATGGAAGAGCCAGTGCTTGAAGCCAGTTAGGTGTGGCCGGTTGGATGTGAGCAGGTAGTCAAAAAACCTGCCGGTGAGGTGGCATGAAGGGGTCACGATGGTCCTCTTAAAAGACTGTAGATGCAAGCCGTTCTCTAATGATGGCGTCAGTCTATCACACGAGGCGGCCAGAGGCCAGTGGTCGAGGGTTATTGGTTATTGGTTAGTAGCACCTTTCAAACTTCTGGGGGTGTTTGAGCCACCGGCGCTTAAGTTTTATAAGGCGGAAAATTTCCCGGCATTTACGGTATGCAGTATATCATTAAGGTCAGTATGTCGAAGATAATTCCGTGGGTTCTTTTCTGGTAGGATTTACTTTGACAGTCAGGGAAGCGGTCTTGCTATCATTACTTAGATGAAAGTGCTATTGAAATCGTCTCTATTGACTAGATGGTCTATTTATATAGCAGTGAGCTTGCAGGGAACGAGTTATTGTGCTTTAATATCATTAGAAAATTCTTATTAAATAATTCCGCCTGTCACCACTTCCCAGAGGAGGGATTTGGGAGGGGAACGCTTAACAGGCACTGGTAAGGTTCGTATGGAAGTTTCGGGAGCACCACATGGTTTACAGGGCGCGGGAGCGCCACGGACGCGGCCGGCTTTCTCCGGGACAACAGAATTGGTGGTCATGGAGGCGGTAGCCAAGGGGGCGGGAGCAGATGCGGTAGTTTCTGCCGTGAAGCGGGTGGCTGAGGCCGCTAGCGATTTTTCCTGGCTTTCCCGGGGTGACGTGGTCTTCATCAAACCGGCTGGCAATTCCGGCAACCGGTATCCAGCTACCACTTCTCCGCTGGCGGTGCAGGCGATGGTGAGTCTGCTGCGGAAAAAGGGGGCAGGCAGGGTCATCGTGGGGGATAAATCCGGGGTGCAGTTCGTTTACCGGGATGGCCAGAGGCAATGGGGTATAGCCGTCAACTCTTTACCCATAACGGCCTGCACCAGGCGGCCCTGGACTCCGGGGCGGAGGTCCATTATTTCGACGAGGCCGGCTGCGAAGCTTATTTCGGCGACCAGACCGAACATCCAGGGGGCCATTGGAAAGGAGAGTTGATGCTCCCGGAAATTTTGACCCGGGTGGATCATGTGGTTCTATTGCCCCGGGTAAGCCGGCATGTTTTGGCCGGATCGACCTTAGGGCTCAAGGCCGCAGTAGGTTGGCTACGTGACGACAGCCGGCTGGAACTGCACCGCGATGCCCGGAGCTTTCTAAAAAGATCGTGGAAATCAATGACACCATCACCTTGAGAAAAAAGCTCAGGCTGGTGCTTTCCGTTGCCACCAAGGTGCAAACCACCTTCGGGCCGGATCGGGGCTTTGCGGCAGAAGCAGACCCAGGACTGGTGTTCGCCTCTGAATCACTTTTGGCCCATGACATGACGGCTCTGGGTTGGTTGCTGTGGAATCGGGAATATGAAACCCCGGCAGCCCAGTTATCCCGGCTCCAAGATCCTTACCAAACCTATCCCGGTATCATAAACCGGGCCTTTGTGGGCTATATATGGGGTGTGGGTGAGTTGTTGAAGTCCGAATCCTACCCCTCCAGGCCCATCCACTCTGTGGCCACGGATCCAGTCCTGTCCTGGGCCGCACATCTCTGGGGCGGGTTCCCGCAGCTTGAACTCGGCGAGGCAAGGAGGGCGCTGCCCCCCGCCCTTAAAAAGTATCTTTTGGCAAAAGCCTCTTCGTGAGAGCATGAGGTCAATTACAGGAAAAGTTGTATGCCGAGATTATGCCGCAGCCATGGCCATATTCCATGGTAAGTGATATCTTGATATTATCCTCGTCGCATGCCCCTGCCGGAAATTTCCGGATATCTTGCTGATATCGAACTCTGCTTGTCTCTGGTGTTAAGCAGCACTTGGCGCTGCATTTAAGGTCTTTCCGGAGTCGCCCCTACTATAATTTCCCCTTGGTTGGGTGAGGATCTGAATCTCCATGGGACTCAAGGTTACGGGCAGGACCCGGGCGGGGCCTTGGGTAACGGCGCCGCTGATTTCGTGAATTTCGACTTGGCCCGCCGGCTTGTGCCGCACCGGTCCGGGAGCTGCACCGCCTTCGTCGCCGGCTTTATTGGTGAAGATGGGCTGGTAGAGCGAATCCGCGGGATTGAGGGCCAGATCGACAAGCACCTCACCGGTCCAGCCGGCCTGGGTATTGGTATTGGCGACGACCAGCACTTCCTGGTCGTTCAGTATACGGGAGAAAGCCAGGACACCCAGGGGCAAGGTGGAGATGCCGAAATGGGTGCCGTCGCCGGAAATGGGACGGAAGTATTGGCGGCCGTAGCGCAGGGCCGGTTGGCTCCGGCGGACCACGGCGAGCCGGGCGATGGCGGCATAGAAAGGTTGGGTGCGATCAAAGGCGCCGGGTTTTCCCCATAAGGCCTCGCGCACGGCCGCATCCTGATCTCCAGAGCCATGTAGCCCCTGTTCGGTGCCGTAGTAGAGACAGGGGATGCCTTGTAAGGCGAACAGACAGGCGACGCCCAGGGTCAGTTGAGCCTCAAATTGCATGGGCGCCTGGGCCGGGCTGAAAAAGAAGCGCTGGCGTTGATCGTGGTTATCCAGGAAGGTCACGAAGAAACGGCCGACTTCGCCGTGAGAGCTGATGATATCTTGGGACACCTTTTTGCGATGCTCGAAGATCTTGATGACCTCGGCCGGGGCGACTTGTCCTTTGGCCACGGCCGGGAGCTGGTAAAACAGGGGAAAGTCCAGGGCGGCGTCCACCCCCACCAGATCGCCCTCTTGCCGAGCCTGGCGGCCGATGAAACGGGCGATCTGCTCTTCGTTATCGTAGACCTCGCCAAAGGTGAAAAAGTTCTTTTTGCCGATGCTGAGGGCAAATTCGCGCATGGCGTTGCCGAAGACCTGGGCGAAATCCGGCTCGATATATTTCAAGGTATCGATGCGAAAGCCGTCCACGTCATATTTAGCAATGAGGTATTGATACGATCGGATCAGAATGTTGCGAACGGGGAAATGAAAGCCCTCCTCGGGAGTGGTCCGGGAAAGACCGGTGACCAGTTCCTTGAGGGAGGCGAAGTCGCCCCCGGCCTCGCCGCCTCGGCCCTGGCGTCGAAAGAACTCATTGCGCCGGAGTTCGGCCGGCCAGAGGGCGGAGTCAGGCGGCGGATTGTCGGGGGCGCGGTCCAGTCGGGCCGGCCATGACCATCGGCAGCGCGCCAATTGATGGTATAGGGGTGATCGCGCCAGTCAGTCTCGGCCACATGGGCGCCGTCGTCCAGGACGTATTCAAAGACATCGCCGGCATGGTTGAGCACGATGTCGAAGATCACATAGATGCCCCGGGCGTGCGCTTCATCTATGAGGGCTCTTAACTCATCCTCGGCCAGTTGCGGGTCGGCCTGTGCTGCCTGGGGGTCAGAGGCAAAGCGGGGGTCCACCTGCAAAAAATCCTGGAAGCCATAGCCATGGTAGGTGAAGGAGTTGTATTGGCAATTCTTCAGCACCGGGGAGAGCCAGATGGCGCCGACCCCGAGCTGCTGGAGATAACCCAATTGCTCCCGCACCCCGTTGAAGGTCCCTCCCTGAAAGACGCCGTGCATCCCGTCGAAGGGCGCGCAGCGCGGCGCTCCCTGGGGATTGTTAAAACGATCGATGAGCAGAAAATAAATCCACTGGTCCCGCCAATCTGCCGGGGAGGGAAAAGGATGAGGAATCTCCGTCGCCTGGCCTTCCAGGATCAGGCTCCGGGGTTCGGCGGCGCGAGCCTGGGCAAAAGCCGTGGCGACTTTAGGACTCCGGGTGGTTAGAGGCATAGCGGCTCCTTTATTATAAGAATCCCGATATAAATAATAATTATCATAATATAGATATTATAAAGTTAATTTATCAAATATTTTAAAAATTAATAGCATTTTTAATAACTATAATTAGATTGTTATTAACAACAATAAGTTCGATAGTTGAGTTTGGCAAAAAATTCCTGGACTTGAAGAAAAGAAGGAGAGAAGAAAAAAAGTTAGATGGGTTATCACAGGCGTCAGAGCCATCTCTGTTTGGTCATGGCCTGTCGTAGTCTCATTTCTGCCGAACTTTTCTGAAAAGGGGGAATATGTAAGTTCCTTTTCAAGGCAAGTGGTGCGGCACGGTTACAGGCCGGAATGCCGGATTCAGTCAGCGGGTGGTGGTCAACGGCGCCAGCAGCGGCAATGGCTCCTGCAATGGCGTGGCTGGCACCAGTTTTGTTTTCGAAGACGGCCAGTTCGATATAGAGTTGATTTAGCTTAACGACGGGCTCAACCGTTGACACAAAATGACGCGGCTGAGCCCGAGTGTCTAGTCTTAGCATGCATCGACAAACCGACCCGCCCTGATGGTTGCCCTGCCATTATCTCAAGCCAACCAACCCGCCCCAGGATTCAAGCTAGAGCCGTTGCCAAAAGTAATGTCCTATTCGCCCCTTACCCTGGATTTAGGAATATTTGCTTGGCTGTGCGCATTTGACTGAAATGTTACTCACGCGCGTCCCTAAGTTGTGTACTGATTTAATATGTTATTGGTATTATCAAAAAAATTATGGAATAGAAATTAAATCACTTTTATTAACTAATAGCATTGATGGAATTAGTATCTCAAAATGCGTAACAATTAAATTAATTAATTAGAAATAAAAACAACAATTGCTTATCTATGGTATAAAAATATTTTATACTTATGAAGTGTTTATAATAATGAACAAATAAACCACATTTTAAAACAATGATACCTGTAATCTACCTTCCAAAACTTTCCAATAAAATATCACACTACCGTTTATATCAAATAATAACATCAAATTAGACAGCAACATTATCTGTTCAGTTATGTTTGGCAAATAAATTGCATATACTAATAGACAAATGTTGCTCCATGATATTAACGTCGTGGAAAAAAGTTCCAAAATATTGTAGGGAGGTGGTTTTTATCGGGAGGTAATTATAAAAGGAGGTGGGCCGGGCGCAAAGTTCTGCTGGGATGGCCCGGCCTGACACCTCCGTTAAAAACTGGGACGTCCGTAACATACTACTATATTAGACATCCAACAACAAGTTACTCAAAGTACGACTATCCTGCCAGTTATTACAGTCTAAATCCTCACACAGTCTGCAGTTTTCGATTTCCATGCAATAAAATGTATTATTAAAGAATTAGATATGAAGTTGGTGGCATCACAAACTTAAATTGGTCTAAGTTGTTCCCATCCGGCCAGCTCCGGTCTAACGCCGGCAGTGAAAAGGAAAAGAATAAAAGGCAAAGGGGGAGATTCGGATTGTAGGGGAGGCACCGGCGGGCAGATTTATGAACTAATAGAATCGAGTCAGAAAAATATACTAAGGCGGTTGATTTATTAGTTATTATTATGGGTTATAGTCAGGGTAAGATGGCAAAAAAGATTGACGGCGACGGCTTGGTACTTTAACATTAGGGAGGTTGGCAGAAATGAAGAGGCCAAACCGTCCCGGGCTTTGCTAAGGCCAGGGGAAAGGAGAGATTTGTTATGCCAGTTCGTGTTGCCATTAATGGCTTCGGCCGTATTGGCCGATGTCTAACCAGGGTCATTTTTTCAGGACAAAAAGAGGTGGAGCTGATCGCCATCAACAGCCGGGGAGATATCGAGTCGTCGGCCTTGTTGTTCAAATATGATTCTATCCACGGGATTTTTCCCGGCACTGTGGAAGCCAAGCCTGAAGGTCTGGTGATCAGCGGCCGGGAAGTCCACATCACTCGTCTGGACGATCCCCGGAAGTTGCCGTGGCAGGAAATGGGGGTAGATATCGTCCTGGAGTCAACCGGGGTCTTTCGGGACCGGGTTTCCAATGAGGGTCATCTAACCGCAGGGGCAAAGAAGGTCATCGTGGGGGCGCCGGGGAAAAAATTGGACGCCACTTTTGTTTTGGGGGTCAATGAGCAGACCTATGACCCAGGAAAACACGCGGTGGTTTCCAACGCCTCGTGCACGACCAACTGCCTGGCGCCGGTGGTCAAGGTATTGCATCAGAACTTCGGGGTGGAGTACGGCCTCATGACCACGGTGCATTCCTACACCATGGATCAGCGTCTGTTGGACGGCTCCCATCAAGACCCTCGACGGGCTCGGGCTGCGGCCCTGTCCATGGTGCCCACCAGCACCGGGGCGGCCAAGGCGGTAGCGGAGGTCCTGCCGGAATTGAAGGGGAAGCTTGACGGCATCTCGGTACGGGTCCCCACGGCCAACGTTTCCATAGTGGATTTCAATGCCACGGTAAAGAAGCCAACGGCCAAAGAGGAGGTTAATGAGGTCTTCCAAAAGGCTGCCGCCGGTGAGTTGCAGGGCATTCTCCAACTTGTCAGCCTGCCCCTGGTTTCGTGCGACTACAACGGCTGCCCCTATTCGGCCAGCGTGGATGCCGAGTTGACCGCGGTGATGCAAGGCAATATGGTCAAAGTCATGGCCTGGTATGACAACGAAATGGGCTTTTCCCATAGAATGATTGACCTGGCCGCATATATGGGTCAGAGTTTGGGCGATTAGGTTCGTAAACCACTTAGGCGTTCGAAAAGGAGGTCGGGGTGAAGTTTCTGCAAGACGTGGATGTTCGTGAAAAAACAGTCTTTATTCGGGTAGATTTCAACGTTCCCCTGGACCGGAACCGTAATATTACGGACGACACCCGGATCAGGGCGGTCTTGCCGACCGTCAATTATTGTTTAGACGAACACGCCAAGGTTATCCTGGCCTCCCATCTGGGCCGTCCCAAGGGGCCGGACCAGATGTTGTCCCTGGCGCCGGTGGCCCGGCGTCTGGGCCGGCTGCTGCACAAAAAGGTCAAGTTTGTCTCCGGACTGTATCGGGCCGGAAGTCCAGAAAATGAAAAGTGAAATGCAGCCCGGGGATGTGCATGCTGCTGGAAAACCTGCGCTTTTATCCCGGGGAAGAGAAGAACGACCCGGATTTTGCCCGGCAGCTCATGGAGGGGGTGGACGTCTATGTCAACGACGCCTTTGCCGTCGGCCACCGGGCCCATGCCTCGGTCCATGCGGTCGCCCAGTTTGCCCCGAGTGTGTGGCCGGCTTTCTGTTGCGGGATGAAATTCACTATTTCCATAAATCCATGGAAGACCCGGCCCGGCCGCTGGTGGCCATTATCGGCGGGGCCAAGATCTCCAGTAAACTGACGGCCCTGGTCAATCTGATGAAACACGTGGACAAACTTATCATCGGCGGGGCCATGGCCAACACGTTCATCAAGGCCAAGGGGTATCCGGTGGGCAAATCCCTGGTGGATGACAACCTTTTGGAGACGGCCAAGGAATTGATGGCCACCGCCATCCAGAAGAAGGTAAAATTTTATCTGCCGGTGGATTGCATCGTGGCGGAAAAGCTGGACTCCCGGGCGGAAACCAAAGTCACCCCCATCCAGGAAGTGCCGGATGACTGGCTCATTGCCGATATCGGCCCGGCGACGATCACGTTGTTTAACGAAGCCTTGCAGAATGCCAAAACGGTGGTGTGGAACGGTCCCATGGGCGCCTTTGAAATGGACGCCTTCAGCCGGGGGACCATGGCCATGGTGCACAATGTGGCCAATTCCTTTGCCCTGACCATTGTGGGCGGGCGGCGACACCGACGTGGCCATCCATGCTGCCGGGGAAGCCAACAAAATTTCGTATATTTCCACCGGGCGGCGGGGCCTTCCTGGAACTGTTGGAGGGCAAGAAGCTTCCGGGTATCCAGATCCTGGAAGAATGGCATGCGAAACACCAAGAGGCAGGATGAGACCAATGAATGCTACACGCAGACCACTGGTGGCGGGCAATTGGAAGATGCACAAGACGCTGGCCGAAGCTGCGCTTTGGCCCGGGAGATACGCCAGGGCTACCAGGAGACCATGGCGGCAGAGGTAGTGCTGGCGCCACCTTTTACCGCCTTGACCGATGTAGCCCAGGAAATAAAGGGCTCCGCCATCCAACTGGCGGCCCAGGACGTGTTCTGGGAAAAGCAGGGGGCGTATACCGGGGCCATCTCACCGGGGATGCTGCTCGACGTGGGCTGCAGCCTGGTGATCATCGGCCATTCGGAACGGCGGCAGTATTTCGGCGAGACCAATGAGACGGTCAACAAGAAGATCAAGGCCGCCCAGGAAGCCGGTCTAAATCCCATAGTCTGTATCGGGGAGACCCTGGCCCAACGGGAAGCCCAGGAGACCATACGGTCATAACCTCCCAGCTTACCGAAGGATTGGCAGGTTTAAGTCCTGGGGAAATAAGCCGGTTGGTGATAGCCTACGAACCGGTATGGGCCATCGGCACCGGGCGGACGGCGACGCCGGAGCAGGCCCAGGAGATACACAGCTTTATCCGACGGCTGCTGGTGGATCAGGCCGGGGCCGAGGTGGCAAACGTGCTGCGAATTTTGTATGGCGGCAGCGTCACCCCCGACAATATCCGGGAGTTGGCCCAGGCCCCGGATATCGACGGGGCCCTGGTGGGGGGGGCCTCTTTGAAGGCGGACTCCTTTTTGAAGATTGTAGCCATGGGAGCTTGAAAAAGACAGCGGCCAGTGATCAGTGGTCAGAATTAGAA
This sequence comes from uncultured delta proteobacterium, assembly GCA_963705135.1. Lineage (GTDB taxonomy): Bacteria > Desulfobacterota > Desulfobaccia > Desulfobaccales > Desulfobaccaceae > Desulfobacca. The sequence continues at coordinate 79,345 of CAVPJB010000012.1, read as the reverse complement.
GGCAGTGGTAAGTATCTTGCCGAACCTTTAAATGCCCGGGTAAAATTATTCCTGGGGCCAGGGTTGTATTTTTCAATTTGATGGGTTATATAATTTTGTTATGAATACAGTCATTACAATCGTGCATATTACCGTCTGTCTGGCGTTGATCTTCATTGTGTTGTTGCAGACCGGCCGGGGCGCCGGTATTGGGGCAGCTTTTGGGGGGGCCAGCCAGACCTTTTTCGGCAGTTCCGGGGCCACACCTTTTCTGGCCAAGTTGACGGCTGCAGCGGCCATTTTATTTATGGTGACGTCTCTGGCATTGACGTTTTTGGGCCATCGGGGTGGCGCTTCGGTGATGCAAGGGGCGGCTCCCCCTCGCCGTCTCAAACGGCCCCGGCGGAGACGCCGACGGCGCCGGCCGAACCGGCAAAATAGCATTCTTATGCCGAAGTGGTGGAATCTGGTAGACACGCCATCTTGAGGGGGTGGTGGGGAGACCCGTGCGGGTTCAAATCCCGCCTTCGGCACCATTAGAAATTTAACAAGGCGTAATCTTAATGGATTACGCTTTTTTTTACTGGGAGATTTTACTCTTTATTTCACCTGCTCCCAGAAGATGGCAGCGCCGCCCCTACCGCCTCGTTAGCAATCTTCCGAACCAACTTAATTAGAATGAGCCGCACTTAAAGTAATATTCGATAATTTCTTCTTATTGAGGTCATGTCTTTGATTAGCTATGGGGGCTAATTTGGGCAAAAGGATGGGCTCGCCTTTGGTAACAGGGACGGTAACCACCATTCCTTCCACCTGCTGTACCATATTAGCGGTATGGGGCGGTAGAATCTCCTGGGGCCACTGGACCACCCGCAAGAACTCCGGCCGCAGGGCAGTACCGGGATTGATGTTGGCGCCGGCCACCACCACCGGGACCATCTTTTGAACCGTACTCAGGTTACTGGGTGTGACATAAGCATGGATGACAAAGGTGCCCATCAGACCCAGGACTAGGGCAACCAGAATGTACACTATTCCTCTAGATAATTTCATTTTTAGCCTCACTTGGCTGGGGTTAGTAGATCCTACCGTCATGCTCACCGCTTCGAAGGACTTTTTATTAGATGGCATCTGATGTTTTATTTTCAAATATCATGCCAGCGATCCGAAAAGGCTGTTAAGAGATTGATTTGGTTATATAAAAAGTTAATATTCTCTCAGTGGTAAATTTTTCTGCCGCCACCACCGCTTGTAAAGTAAATATATGTAATTGCATAGCTTAATGGAGATGCAGAGGTAATAAGCCGCTTTTTTGGTAAAAAAAGGCACCACCCCGACCTGTTTGTAAATCTAAACATTATGTTAAGCATTTGAAACGAAAAGGCCCCTGAGAAACTCTCAGGGGCCTTTTCGGCCGGCCGGTCTTCCAGACCGACAGGTTACATCTATCAGCCGATCCAATCGGGGGAGGCGGCCTCTTGGAAACCCCGGCGGTTTTCCATGTCCCTGGCTTCTTCCAGAGAAAACACCATGATGGGGCCGTCGGCGTAGACTTGGGCGCAGCAGCCTCTCTTGCCGGTGATCACAACGCCGTGCCGGACGGCACTCTCTCCCCCAGTCGGGGAGATTTTCTGATAATCGCCGTCCCACCAGAGGGCCAGGGATCTGGCCTGCTGTTCCGTGAGGGGTGTTTTTTCAGATGGCATCGACTTTGACATCTTTCTGTACTCCCAAACGGCCTAAATGCGGGGACCGGCCTGTTTAATATCCTCAGATACCGATGATTCGAACATTTTAAAGTTGTCCGTGAACATGCCGGCCAGCTTGCGGGCCTGGGCATCGTAGGCAGCCTGGTCCGCCCAGGTGTTCCGGGGGTTCAAAACCTCGTCCGGCACGCCCGGGCAGGTGGAGGGAATGAGCAGGCCAAAAAATGGCTCGGACATGGTGGGGACATTATCGAGGGTTCCCCCCAGGGCAGCGTGCACGATTGCCCGGGTATAGGCGATCTCCATCCGCCGACCGACGCCGTACGGCCCTCCGCTCCAGCCGGTATTGATCAGCCAGACCACGACATTATGCCGGGCAATTTTTTCTCGGAGCAGATTGGCATAGACCGTGGGCGGCAGGACCATGAACGGGGCCCCGAAACAGGTGCTGAAGGTGGCGCTGGGCTCGGTGACGCCTTTTTCGGTGCCGGCCACTTTGGCGGTATAGCCCGAGAGAAAGTGGTACACCGCCTGCTCCGGGGTGAGTTTGGCCACCGGCGGCAGGACGCCGAAGGCATCGCAGGTGAGCATGATGATATTTTGGGGATGACCGCAGAGGCCCTCCCGATTGGCGTTGGTGATGTGACTGATGGGGTAGGAGGCCCGGGTATTTTCGGTGAGGGAGTCGTCATCCAGGTCTATGCGGCCGGAGTTACTGTCAAAGCCGACATTTTCCAGAATGGTGCCGAAACGCCGGGTGGTCTGGTAGATGTCGGGTTCGGCGATGGGAGACAGGCGGATGACTTTGGCATAACAGCCGCCTTCGAGATTGAAAATGCCGTGGTCGCTCCAGCCGTGTTCGTCGTCGCCGATGAGAGTCCGGGAGGGATCGGCGGAGAGGCTGGTCTTGCCGGTGCCGGAGAGACCGAAGAAAATGGCGGCGTCGCCTCGGGGGCCGACGTTGGCCGAACAATGCATGGATAGGATCTTTTGCTGGGGCAAAAGGTAATTCATAATAGTGAAGATGGATTTTTTAATTTCCCCGGCGTATTGGGTGCCCCCCACCAGGACCACTTTCTGGGCGAAATTGATGACAATGAAAACCACGGAGCGGGTCCCGTCCACTTCGGGGACGGCATGGAAGTTGGGGGCGGAAATCAGGGTAAACTCCGGGACATGGCTGAGCAATTCTTCCGGCGTCCCCTGTTTGAACATATTGCGGACAAAGAGGCTGTGCCAGGCCGTTTCGGTAATCACCCGGATAGGAACGCGGTATTGTTGGTCGGCGCCGGCAAAACAATCCTGGACAAAGAGGTCCTTGCCTTGCAGGTAAGCCAGCAGACGATGATACAGGGCCGAAAATTTTTCCGGGGTCCATGGCATTTGTTTACCGGTTCCCCACCAGATTTTAGCCTCGCTGGAGGGTTCCCGGACGATGAATTTGTCATTGGGGGCGCGGCCGGTGTGTTCGCCGGTACGCACCACGATGGGTCCCAGGTGGGCCAGGCGGCCCTCCCGCCGGCGGATGATTTCTTCGTACAACGTGGACGAGGCCAGATTCCAATAGACGAAGTTGACGTTTTTAATACCATGATTTTCTAGCCCATAATGGCTGACGATCGGGTTTTGGATATCCATGGGCATCCTCCTCAGATAAATGGCGCCAAAGAAGCGTGGGTCGGGATTCTCAGGTCGACAGGGTTAACATAGTTATTCCGGGTCCAGACGGATAAGATTTTCTTGGTCGATTGGCCGAGTCTACCTTTTCTCCTTTATAGACTACCGGAGCATTGGTTTCAATACTAATTTGTACCAGTGAGTAAGCCGAAGGGGGACTCGGTGAGGGTCACTATACCTGGGGGCCGGGAGCGACACAAGGCGAATGGTTTTGTAACTCTCCTAACTAATTAGTTTTCTTGCTGGAACAATCGGACAAGATAGCCGGGTTAAAAAATATTCTGGATGCTTATTTAAGTTATCAAAAAGATAATTCGATAAGGGGTTGTAAGGAGCGTAAGAAAACCAACCGGAAGGTAAATTAAGTACCAGGAGGGTGCGATAATGCAGGAACTCGGTAGAAACATCTTATTAAGCATTGATCAGGTGGCCAGGCTGACCGGAGTGAAAAAATCAACCTTGCGTTATTGGGAAAAGACCTTTCAAGACTATTTGCAGCCCACTCGGACTTACTCAAAAGAAGAGAGTACAGCCTTAGATGAAGTGAATACCATTGAAACCATAAAAAAACTGTTAGAGGAAGATCACCTGACGAATACGGGTGTCAAGATGCGTTTGAAGGGATTGAACGGCAACGGTGGGTATCAATAGGGTGGTTCTCTATCCTGGCAGTTTTTCCTTGCGGCCAACGCCTGGCAAACGTCGGTCCGAGGGGTAATTTGGGTATTTTGGGATTCTGGTGATCACTGCGGGTAGAGAGCCCCAAATTACCCTTTTACCTGTCAGGAGTGAGAACAGATGAAAGTTCTGGTCGTCTGCGGAAGTCCAAGGAAAAACGGCAACAGTCAGGCCATGACGCAGCAGCTCATGGAGGCCCTGAGAGCTAAGGGCGCCGACATTGAGACCCATTATTTGCATGGCATGAATTTCAAAGGCTGCCCGGGCTGCAATGCTTGCAAGACGGCAGCCGAAGCCTGTATTGTTCAGGACGATTTGACTTCGGTATTGGACTCCTGCCAACAGATCGATGTCTTGATTCTGGCCTCGCCGGTCTACTTCGGCAAAATTTCCGGTCATTTAAAATGTTTTTTTGACCGGACCTATTCCTTTTTAAATCCCGACTTCTCCAGCCGTCTGCCCTCCGGGAAGAAGGCAGTGATAATCCTGAGCCAGGGGCATCCGGATGCGGCCTTGTCTAGCGATATCTATTCCCGCTTTAAACATTGGCTCAAGGTTTATGGATTCACCGAAACGTATCTATGGCGGGCTGCCGGTGTTTCTCAACCGGGAGAAGTGCGGGAGAAGCCAGAGATTATGGCGCACGGGGAGGAGTTGGCCAAAAAGCTAATAGCTTTTTCCTGAGATCAGGTGGTAATAAAAAGTTGCCAAACCGCGGCCATAGTTTAGCTGAGTGCTCCCATGGCTTTTTTTAGGCTGTACGATGACAGGTAATAGACAGCCGTGAAAAATTGTCCTCATTCGTAACTGCCTTTTGTTTTAGCAATTCTTAACGATTCCCCAAGAAGATAACTGCAGCCTGCGGCCCACCGGTTTTTTCTCAAAGAAAATTCCCGTTCCCGGAGATAGTTGGTTTATAATAAGCATACCTCCTACCATCCCAATTCCAAGGACCAGAATATGCAAAAGAGGATGCGATTTGGCGGTTTCAGACTCATTGCCATGATTCTTATTATGGCCTTCATGGTTTTTCCGGCCCTGGCTCAGTTAGAACAGGGGGAACAGCCCCAGTCTGAGGCCATCCTCCGGGTTGCCATTGCTGACCTAAAGGTTCAGGGTGAACAGGCACCCGCTGCGGTTCGGGAGGCGTTAACCGCCGTGCTGCCGGCCTTAGTCGATTGTATACAGTCAGAGTATCAGCGGGTGGGTAAAGTTCCCACCAGCATGATGCTGCGGTTTAATCTGGGTGGGAACGGCAAGGTAGTGTGGTGCAAAGTCATAGATCCGCCATTAAAATCCCTGGACGCCTGCATCGGCAAAGTCCTGCCGCAGATACAACTGCCACCGACTGGCTCTACCTTATCTCGGGTTACGGTTCTACTGGAGGCCAAGCTGGACCACCTACTGGCCCCTTAGGCTGGTTGACAGTTTTGTAGTTCACGATGGTTGGATGATAATGTCGTTTTGTCTTTTTCTGTGGTGCTGGACCCCGGTAGTGTTGCTGTCGGTGCTGGCGGTCTTATTTAAAAGATCGGCCCTGGAACTCGCGGTCTATGGGGTATTTTATGTGGCGCTGCTGGCGGTCCTGGCTTTTCAGACCCCGTTGGCAGTGGTGTGGCTGGCGGCGGCCGACGGGTTTTTAACCACCGTGCCGCTGTTGGCCGTAGTCTTTCTGGGCATTTTCTTTTCCCAGCTTTTGGTGGCCACGGGCTCTCTGGAGCGCCTGGTCACCTGGCTGCTCAGCGGCCTGGACCGGCCCCTTTCCCGCTATTTATTGATTACCCTGGGTTTGGGAAATTTTTTTGAGGGGGCCAGCATCATTGCCGAGCCTATGGTGGCCCCGATGCTCTACACCGCCGGAGTCAAACCGGCGGGGGCCGCAGCCCTTTCCATTATCGGCTACTCCGGTCTGATGAGCATCGAGATGGCCGGTATTATTATCACGGTCCTGTCCCTGGTAACCGGCCTGCCGTTTTATGATCTGGGGGTGGCGGCGGCCTGGCTGTCAGTACCCGGGCACCCTTCTCATGGCGCTGTGCATCCCCTTTTTTTTGCCCGATTGGCGGGAGAGTTGGCAGCGGCTGCCGTTGATTTTGGGCTGCGCCCTTCTGGTGAGCGGGGCGGCGCTGGCGGCGGCGGTGTGGCTGGGAGTGGCCATTGCCGGCATGGTGGGTGGACTGGTCCTGACGGGAGTTCTGCTGTGTGTGGGAGAACGGCCGCCGGCCCGGGATCGCCGCATAATTACAGATCTGATCCCCTTCGCCATGATTCTGGTGCCTTTGCTATTGGTGAACACCGTGCCCTGGCTCCAGGAGCTGACGATGCGGCGGCTGACCTTCACCCTGTCGCTGATTCCTATCCACGCCATCACCTTTACACCGTTCTTTTCGGCCTACCTGTATCTCTTCTTGGCCCTGGTCCTGGCAGTTAAAGTTCTCAAGGCGACGCCGGAGCAATGGCGGCTCGTGTGGGCCGCCGGCGTGGGGAAAGGCTGGCGGGCGCTTCTGGCCATGGGACTGTTTGGGGCCATGGGGCAGGTCATTGCCTATTCGGGGTATGAGCCCGGGTTCGGCCACCTTTCCAAGGCCCATAACATCCCCTGGGTGCTGGCGGCCGGGTTGAAGCTGTATACCGGCAGTTTATATCCCCTTTTCGTGCCGCTGTTGGGGTGGGTGGGCACCTTCCTCACCGGTTACGGGGTGGCCTCACTCATGCTGTTCGGGGAACTCCAGGTGCAGGCGGCGCCGCTGTTAGGGGTTTCCGCTACCATGCTGGCCGCCGGCCTGACGGTGGGGGCCTCCATCGGGTCCATTTCCTCCCCCTTTAAAATCGCCATTGCGACCCCCATGTGCGGAGCGGTAGGGATGGAAGGGTGGATCCTGCGCCTGACCATCCCTTTGGGGGTAATAGCTTCGCTCCTGCTGGGGATGGTGTTGTGGGTGGTGGCGTAGGTTATTGAGATGAATTGGTGGGCCGGTGCCCCACCCAGGTTTGCACCATGGTGCGTGTCCAACTAAATCCTGAGCACGAGGTAAAAAAATTCCCTGCACTCTTATAAGTTCCCTTTAATTTAAACCTCCCTTAATCCCACCGACCACTCCCGGTCAAAAAAATCTTTCAAAAACCTCCAGCCTTTTTCGGTTTTGTGACATTTGTCCTATGTGTGTTAGACTTTTTTGCCCTTATTAAATATAACTATCCAAAAATATTGATAAAAAATATTTAGGAGGGCAGACATGGACGTTATTAAGTTGGATCAGCGCAGAAGGCGCCAGGCTAAGCGGCCTCAGGCTCTGAAAAGTAAGGGGAAGGTCTTGTACATGGATCAACTTTCCGATAAGGTCTTGCTGCGGGTGGTGCAGCGACAAACAGCCCGGGAAATGGAACAGTTACATTTCATTATCAAGGTCACCGGCGGGGACCCGATGATGCTCCCGACCGTGGAGCAGATGGCAGAGATCTACGATGGCACTATCGAATTCTAAGCGAGCCGGGGCCGGAGAAAGAGATTTTCAGCCACTGATCATTGAAGACTCCTGGGAAGGAACCATCTATCTGGTAGCCCGGGTGATCAAAACCTGGCAGGGAGTCTGTGGCAACAACAAACTATTGGAGGACCGGGAAGGCCGTTTTTACTGGTGGGCGGTCCTCTTTTCGACTGGCGGCAAACAACCCTTGCAGCGCATCGTCACCTTCTTGGACTGGGACAGCATTGCCGCGGAGTTGGGGATTACGGAGTCTTGGGGGCAGGATGTCAGGGCAGAGATGCCCACCTCCATTCACTAATCTTTCAGGGATGCAGCCCTATGGCTTTTTCCCATTCTGACAGGGTCAAGGACAGGAGGGCAGCGGGGCCGGCCGCCGGGACGGCCTGTTGGGCCAGGACCAGGTAGGGGACGCAGGCCAGGGCGCAGCCCACATAACCCGCTTCGATCCAGGCGGTTTTGTAACCGACAAAGATTTCTTTGAAACGGACGTGAGAATTGTCACCGCAGCGCAGGATGCTGAAAGAGATTTTTTCCAACAGCCGGTCGAGGTAAAACTGCCGGGCGGGTTCATCGGCGGCAGGGATGGCTTCGCCGACATCTTCGATGAACAGGTGGGCGTCCCTGGTGCGGTCCTCGGCGATGGCCACCGCCAGGGCCGCCCAGACGGAGTTCGGCCCCTGGACCGTATGGGATTTGAGGGCGCAGGTTACCCTGGCCCCAGGGACCACCGGGAAATGTTGCCTGTCCCGGCTTCCCAGAAGCTTTTGGCCCGCCTCCAGGAGCGGCTCCAGAGGATAAATGGGAATCTCCACCCCATCGCCCCGGCTCTGATAAAAAAGGGGCAACAGGGAGCCGTCGGCGATCTGGGGGGCGGGGGCGACGTCATAACCCCACAGGGCACCGCCGGGGCCGCAGAAGGAAGAGGCGGTGACGGCATTGATCTGGCCCAGATAAGCACCGGTAGTCTCGGCGCTGTCATAGGAGACGATCTCGGCCAGGACATTGTCCATCTCACCCAGCGGAGCCTCACCGATCTCCAACTTCATAACCGTTAGATATCCCAACCCCTCGGCGCCAGGATTGCCGTAACCATCACAGAACCTCTCATAAGGGCCGATGGCTCCGGAGACGACATCTTCCAACGTCATATCCATAGGTAAGATCCTCCAGACTATTTTTTGCCAGGGCCTTAATTATATAATAAAAGCTCCTGGTGTGAAAAGGACTGAAAAAGGCTTGCAGCTGTTAGAAGATTAAGCTTTCAGCACAATATGATGATCCCAATTTTGTTATTTGTTTTAACAAGCTGAAGGCTGACGGTTGCTGACTATTTAGTTCTAACAGCGTAAAAACAATTCCCTCATAAAAAAACGATATACTCGGCAGACAATACCTGGTAAGATAAAAATGCAATACGTTCCAGTGCCGTTTCGCTCCTGCTTCAATCTCAGCCAGGCTTAAAATTATACAAAGAAAAGTGCGGGAAATATCCGTGGTTTGCTTGTATTCGTATCCGAACGCCGGGATGTTCCAAAAACACGGCAGTAAGGGGGATGGTGGGAAACGTGAAAAAAATTATATTGTGGACACCAATGTCCTGTTGCATGACCCGGAATCTCTGTTCGCTTTTGAAGACAATGACATTATTCTGCCGGTGTCGGTCATTGAAGAGTTGGACAATAAAAAGACCCGGGGCGATGAGATCGGCCGTCACGCCCGGGAGGTCTCCCGGCAACTGGACGCACTGCGCAGTTCTGGTCCGCTCTCAGGTGGGGTGAGGCTCCCCCAGGGCGGCAGCATTCGGATTGAATTGAACTGCCGCAAAACCTTTGAAAATTCCTGTGACATCGATCTTAACACCACCGATAACCGCATCTTGGCAGTGGCCTACAATCTTCAGCAACACACCGACGAACCCGTCATAGTGGTTACCAAAGATCTAAACCTGCGTATCAAGGCCGACGTTTTGGGGATAAAGGCGGAGGATTTTTACAGCGATAAAGTTGATTATTATAAGTTGTATAGCGGCGTTAGCGAATTGACGGTGACCGAGTCGGAACTGGCTAGTTTCTATAAGCATGGGTTTTTGGAATACCGGAGCAACGGCCTGATGGCACACCAGTTCTGTGTTCTGAAAACAATTGAGAACCCCTCGCAATCGGCGCTGGCCCGCTTCAATCTGGGTCGACTGCTAAAGCTGAATCTAACTAGTCCGGTGTATGGACTTAAGGCCCTGAATAAAGAACAGAAATTTGCCTTAGAGCTGTTGTTGGACGACAGTGTCAAGATCGTCACCCTGGTGGGCAAGGCCGGCACCGGCAAGACCATCCTGGCCCTGGCCGCAGGGTTGGAAAAGGTTTTCGAAGAAAACGCCGGCTATAACCGGCTGCTCATTACCCGCCCCATTGTGCCTTTGGGTAATGACCTGGGGTATCTGCCGGGCGACAAAGAAGAGAAGATCCGTCCTTGGATGCAGCCCATTTACGACAACCTGGAATTTCTCTGCAACGAACACATCCAGGCCAATGGCTGTGTGGAATACCTGCTCAACACAGGCAAGATCGAACTGGAGGTGTCTGACCTACATCCGGGGCCGGAGCATTCCCCGTCAGTTCATCATCTGCGATGAGTCCCAGAATCTAAGCCCCCACGCGGTCAAAACCATCCTCACCCGGGTGGGTCGGGGCAGCAAGATCGTCTTTACCGGCGACCCGGAACAGATCGACCACCCTTATCTGGACGCCTCCTCTAACGGCCTGAGCTATCTGGTGGACCGGATTAAAGCGGAAGATATCTCCGGGCACGTGACCTTAATTAAGGGAGAGCGGTCGGGTATTGCCGAACTGGGGGCGCGGCTGCTGTAACCCCGGGACTACTTTCAACCCTACTCCTATAAAGCAGTTCTGATCGTCATCGCAGTTAGGGATGGTATCGAGGAGATTGGTTAAGATTCACATGGAATATGACAAAGGCGGGACCACCAAGCGGCCCCGCCTTTGTCATATTCCTTCATTAATATATTATTTTAGTATTGTTGTCTCTTAACACAACAGGCTGTCTAGGCTTTAGAATAGCTCATAAAAGATATGCGGGAGAATGCCTATGCCAGAGAGGGGTTTACTCAGTCGCGAGAGATGCCAATTTATCACCGCAGTTCTTGCCGCCTGGACCCTCACCGCGATCCTGGGTGCAGCGCTGGCGGCCAATGGGGCAAACGCACCTGAGGCGCCGCCGCCCCAAAGGAAATTGGTGGTGGGCACCAAAGAAACCCCGCCCTTTGCCATGAAAGATGCCGACGGCCAGTGGATCGGGATCAGTATCGATCTCTGGCGGCAAATTGCTGAAGAATTAAATTTTTCCTATGAGTGGCGTGAACTGGATCAATATGGGTTGTCTGGCCGGCATCACCGATGGGTCACTGGATGCCGTGGTGGCGAATTTAACCATTACACCAAGCCGTCTGGATAAATTTGATTTTACCTATCCTTTTTATACCACCGGCTTGGGGATTGCGGTGGTGGGGCGAGACAGTAATGCCGGGGTGGCCATCATTAAGCAGATTTTTTCCTGGACGGTGCTGAAGATAATCCCTGCCATCGTGGCATTGTTACTTTTGGTAGGCCTGGTTATGTGGTTACTGGAAAGAAAACGGAATCCGGAGCAGTTTGGCGGCACGACGATCGATGGAATTGCTTCCGGATTTTGGTTTTCGGCGGTGACCATGACTACGGTGGGATACGGCGATAAACATCCGAAAACCTTGGGCGGCCGCCTGGTGGCGTTATTCTGGATGTTTGTTTCGGTTATTTTAGTGGCCGTGTTCACGGCGACAATAACCTCTCTCCTGACGGTCAAACAACTGGTCCCGTCGATTCGGGGTCTGGAAGACCTGAAAAAGGGGTATGTGGGGACGCTGCCGCACACCACTAGTGCAATTTTTCTGCAGAATAATTACATTTCTTTCAAGAACTACCCGTCGGTAAGCGAAGGCTTAGAGGCCCTGAACCGGGGGGAGATCAAGGCTTTTTTCTACGACATCCCGGCGCTGCGTTATTGGGTAAAACAACAATTCCAGGGAAAAATCGAAGTCTTGCCGCAGACCTATTCCCAGGAGAATTACGGCATCGCCCTGACAGAAACAGTCCGCTGCGAAAAATGATCAATCGGGTCTTATTGGAAAAGATCCGGGATCAAGAATGGCAGGGAAGGTTGTATCACTATCTGGGGGGATAAAAACGAAAATTGTACCAAGTTCAGTTTGAACATGAACAAATTAATTCCTCCAACTATTAACTAATACGGAGATATTTTAACCGGAAACTGAAAACCAGAAATCGGAAACAGTGTTATTCCTTCAACCGGGGATCAATGGCCTCCCTGATTCCCTCTCCCAACAAATTGTAACCCATTACCGTGATCAAAATTGCCAGGCCGGGAAAGACGGAAAGCCACCAGGCAATTTCGATGTTGTCCTTGCCGGCGGTGAGAATGTTGCCCCAACTGGGGGTGGGCGGCTGGACGCCTAAACCCAGAAAGCTCAGGGCGCTTTCAGTGAGGATGGCTCCGGCTACGCCCAGGGTGGCAGAGACCATGACCGGGGCCAGGGCGTTGGGCAGGAGATGCCGGAAGATGATGCGGCCGTCGCTGGCCCCCAGGGCCCGGGCCGCCTGAACGAACTCCCGTTCCCTCAGGGTGAGAAACTCGGCCCGCACCAGGCGCGCCACTCCCATCCAGCCGGTGAGGCCGATGATGACCATGATATTCCAGATGCTGGGCTCCAGGACGGCGATGACCGCCAGGATGAGGAAAAAGGTGGGAAAGCAGAGCATCAGGTCCACCAGCCGCATGAGCAGATTATCCACCCAGCCGCCGTAATACCCCGCCACTGCCCCCAGGAGGACGCCGATGCAGGTTGCTAAACCCACGGCAACAAAGCCCACTTTCAAGGAAATCTGAGAACCATAGATAATGCGAGAGAAGACATCCCGGCCCAGGGAGTCAGTCCCCATGAAGTGAACGCTACTGGGCGGCATGAGAATGGCTTTGATGTCGATAAAATTGGGGTCATAGGGGGCTAGCCAGGGGGCCAGCAGGGACACCACAAAGAGGCCGGCTACTAATATTAGGCCGCTAAGGGCCAGGTGGTTGCGCCGGAACCGGGGCCAGAATTCTCGTTTTAAAAACGTCCCTGCCATATTTTAACCCACCCGCAGCCTGGGGTCCACCAGGGCGTAGGAAATATCGGCCAGGAGGTTGCCAAACAGGGTCAAAACCGCGCCGATGACCAGTGCGCCCATAACCAGGGGGTAGTCCCGGGCCATGACGGCGCCGTAAAACAGTTGTCCCATGCCCGGGAATAGCGAAGATGGATTCGAAGATGACACTGCCACCGATCAAACCCGGCACCGACAATCCCAGGATGGTCACCACAGGCAGCAGGGCATTGCGCATGGCGTGTTTAAAGATCACGGTATGCTCAGCCAGGCCTTTGGCCCGGGCGGTGGTGATATAATCCTGGCGGATCACTTCCAGCATGTTGCCCCGCATGTAGCGGGACATGCCGGCCAGGCCCCCGAAGGCGGAGACCAGCACCGGCAGCACCAGGTGCCGCCCCAGGTCTTGGACCTTTTCCCAGAAGGTGAAGCGCTCGAAAAACAGGGAGGTCAGTCCCGACAGCGGCAGCCAATCCAGGTATACCCCGAAAAGCATCATCAGCAGCAAGGCCAGCCAGAAACTTGGCATGGCAAAGCCCAGAAAGACGAACAAAGTCGTCCCCCGGTCAAACCAGGAATGGGGGTGGGTAGCGGCGATGACCCCGATGGGTATGGCTATCGCCAATATCAGCAACATGGCCAACAGATTTAGGGTAATAGTGACGGGCAGCCGTTCCTTGATCTTATCCCATACCGGCCGGCCATCGGGGGAAAAAGACCGTCCCAGGTCCAGGCGCACCAGCCGGGACAGCCAATCCAGGTATTGCACGTGCAGCGGTTTGTCCAGCCCATAGAGTTCCCGCAACCGCTTCTGGGCCTCCAGGGAGGCCTTGGGGTTCATCATGGTCTGCAGGTCCGTGGGGGAGCCGGGAGCTAAATGGATCACCGTGAAGGAAATGAGGGTGATCCCTAAAAGCATGGGAATCAGCAGCAAAAGGCGGTTCATGAGATAGTGGAGCATAAGGCTTGAAACTCCCGAGAAGTCGCTCCTTATTAAAACATTTTTAATAAGCTCTGGCAACGGCTAACCAGTCTCCGCACCTGCTCTGGGGCATGGGGTCGGGATGGTTTTGATTTATAACAACATAGTGATGATAAAAAGAAATCGATAAAACTCGAACTTTGCTTCTATAATACAAACTAAATCTAAGAAAGGCTTTTAAAGAAAAGGCCCCTTTGTGACGATATTTTTAATGGTTATTTCAGCAAAGTTCATCTTTGGGCTTTGAGGTGCCATGTGCTCTATTTTTCCCCTAGCGACTTCCAGACTCTGATGAATCAGGCCAGGCTATTGCTGGATCAGGTTATTTTTACCTTTGAAATGGGCAGACAAGTAATTTTGGTCTTGGGGGCTTTTCTAATCGCTTTTATTCTGGCCCGGATTATCAAAAGTATTTCTTTACCACACCTGCGCCAGAACTTGGGCGAGGATTCTCTCTGGTTTTCTCTGGCGGATAAATGCGCCGGTTTTATTCTGCCGCTGATAACGGCTTTGGCTCTGGAAGTCGCGATCATAGCCTATTGCGGCGAGATATCCCACTGCCATTTAATGGCTATAGCTGCCAAGATTGCCTGGACCTGGCTGCTGGTGCGTCTGTTTACCTCCTTCGTGGTCAGAGGGTTTCTCTCCCGGGTCGTAGTCCTGATTATCTATTTTTTGCTGATTCTTAATATAATGGGTTTATTGGTTCCCTTGAGCCAATTTTTGGACAGGTTTGGCATACAATTAGATAATTACCGGCTGTCGCTGTTGAGCATTTTTAAGGGCGCCATTTTGGCTACCTTCCTGTTAGTGCTGGTCAATTTTCTCTGCAAGTTCCTGGAAACGAACCTGCCCAAAAGTGCCAGACTCAGTCCCCGGCACCAGATACTGCTGTTAAAAACTACCAAATTAATTTTGTACACTTTGGCGGTGGTAGTCTCCCTGGACAGCGTCGGCCTGGATTTTTATCTCGTGTCGGTATTCAGCGGTGCTATGGGATTAGGGGTGGGGTTTGGTCTGCAGCGGGTGGTCTCCAACCTGTTTTCCGGCTTCATCATCTTGATGGACAAATCCATCCGGCCGGGAGATGTGATTGAAACCGACGGTTTATACGGCTGGATTGAATCGCTGCACGGCCGCTTCGTTTCCATGATTACCCGGGATGGCAAATCGCATCTGATACCGAACGAACTACTGGTTACTAATAAAGTGATTAACTGGTCCTTCAGCAATCCCAACGTCAGGATAAAAATACCTGTGGGCATTTCCTACGAAGCTGATATTCATGTGGCCATGGAACAGATGGTGGCGGCGGCCAGCAAAAATCCAAGGGTTTTGGGATACCCGCAAGCAGTGGCACGTCTGATCAGCTTTGGTGACAGCGCCATCAACCTGGAGCTGCGGATCTGGATCAATGATCCCCAAAATGGCATCACCGACGTTTGCAGCGCCATCCAGATCGATATCTGGGAAGCCTTCAAAGCGCGAGGTATTGCTTTTCCCTTCCCCCAGCGGGACGTGCATTTACGGACGCCACCGGAGCTCATGGTCAAAGTGCAGACCCAGACCCGGCAGGAGGGAGAAGAGCCTCCATCCTAAGGAGCCGGCGAGTTTGTGAAGTTATTTTTACCGACTCCGCTACGCGGTGGCCCACCACCCAGATGATCTGATCCCCGCTCAGCAGGAGGGGAATAACAGGACGATATGCCCGGGGAATTTTAGCGTCCACAAAAAAGTCCTGGAGCTTTTTAACCCCCTTCATACCCAGGGGCTGGAAACGGTCCCCGGCCCGAGCGGTCCGCAGCCGCAAGGGAAACTGCAGCCGCTGGTAGTCCATGAGGGCCGTGCAGAGATTGGCAGTGGAAAAATTCTCTTTGCCGGTTGTCGGGCTGTTGGTCCAGTTGAAGGTCCAATCCAGGTAGTTGCAGGTGCCGGCTTCCTGAACGGGAAGGACATATTCCAACCGAAGGGGGAGGGGAGGGGGCTTCATCTGCCATGAGACCTGATGACCCTCCCGGACCAGCCGCCAACCGCCGGGCAGGGAAATTTCTCCAGCCGGCTGGAGGCGCTGACACAGGTGCAGAGCCGCTTCTACATGCCGAAAAGTCAGACGCTCTAAAGGCACCCCGGCTTGGGCACAAGCCAAGCGCAGTACCCGTTTTTGCATGGCCGGATGAAGGGCCGGCAGCCCCGCCACCGATAGGCGCAGCAAGTCTCCGTCGTCGTCGATCCTCAGATCGGACAGTTTTTTTAAGGTTTCCTGGTTCAGATATTCTTCCTGCTCTTGCAGCAGGATCTGAAAACGCGCCACCGCCTCGGGCAGGCGGGGGTTATAGGCCAGGAGCCGGGGTAAAAGGTCCAAGCGTAGTTGATTGCGGCGGTAGCAGCGGCTCAAATTGCTGTCGTCCAGGCGGTAGGAGAGGCCTGCCGACTCCAGCCAGGCCACAATGTGGGCTTTGCCGGTCCCCAGGAGTGGCCGGATGATGCCCGCCGGACTGTGCGGCCACATACCTTTTAACCCTTCCGGTCCCGCCCCGCGTACTAGTCTTAGGAAAAATAACTCCACCTGATCATCGGCGGTATGACCTAAGGCCAAGGTATGGTAGCGGTGCTCCTGCTTTATCGTCTGGAAAAAGTTCAAACGTAGCTGTCGGGCTGCGGTTTGGAGGGAAATTTTTTCTACCTGCCCATGGCCGCGAACATCCCCTGCCCCAAAGTGAAAAGCCAGGTTTAAGGCAGCAGCCAGGTCAGCTACCCAGGCAGCGTCGGCCTGAGAAGCCGCGCCCCGGATTTTATGATCAAAATGGGCCACACCCAAAGTAATGGGCCAAAGATGTGCTAAACGGTGCAGCAGGTGGAGCAGGGCGGTAGAATCAGGTCCGCCCGAGACGCCCACCAAAATCCGGTCATGGGGTTGAATCAGTTCGTGAGATTGAATAAAGGCAAGAACCTGCTGGAGAAGAGAAGCGGTCACAACGTGATTCCCATGGTTTAACCAGGGGAGGGGGTTGGCACCGGACACAATTCCATCATAATATTCAACAGGTCCGTTTTGGAAAAGGGCTTGGCCAGGAATCGATCCACTGCAGCCGTTAGGTCGTTAGGCTGACGCCAGGGTTGGTATTCCGATGAGATTAAAACAGTTCGGCAGGTCGGCAGTTTTTTCCGCAGGCTTTGGGCGATTTCCAGGCCGTTGCGGCGAGGCAGGTGGTAATCGATGATGGCGGCGGCAAAGCTATCAAGTACCAGCAGGTCTTCCAATCCCTCTCCCGAAGCCAAAGAGGTCACTTCATATCCGGCCCGGCGTAAAATTTCCACCAGCGCCTCTCGAGTCCACTGGTCATCATCAACGATCAGAACTTTGACGGCCACAACTTTCCTCCCTCAATTCTAATGATAATAAAATATTCTTCTGCAAGCAAGATGCCAGAGAGAGGAAGTACGCCAGGCGGGTCTTGTAGCCAAGCACTGTCTTAGCTCCAACGCCCCGGGGTGGGCTTTTTGAGAAACCGTCGGCCGTAACCCGGGAGCAGATCTCACCCTGAGAAAAGTATTACTCAAGCTTTCCTGGGTCAAGGTCTCCTTTCTGCGGCAGGAGGAGGTGCATTTTCGTCCCCTGGCCGGGCTGGCTTTCGGCCCAAATTTTGCCGTGATGCGCTTCTATAATAGTTTTACAGATGTAAAGCCCCAAACCGGACCCCCCGGCCCGATGACTGCCCCGTGTCAGGTATTTTTCAAATAATTTTTCTAAATTGTGTAGTTCGATGCCGCAACCACTGTCAGCGACGACAATTTCTATGGCCGGAGCGCCGCCGTTAATACTGCCGGCCTGAGCCAAAATTTCTATATGACCGCCGGCCGGGGTCGCTTCCAATGAATTGGCCATTAGGTTAAACAACACCCGATCCAGGTAGTGTTCATCAGCCCACACCGGCGGTAATGTTGGCGCCGCCTGGGCACTCAAGGATATCCCCTGATTGTTGGCCATTTCGGTGTAATGGTTTACCAGTCGCTGGATAGTAAAGCCCACATAAACCTCTTCGGGCTGGAGTGTTAACTGGCCCAGCTCATGGCGGGAAATATCTAAAACATTATGGAGATGGAGGAGCAAGCCTTCGCTGCTTTCGATGATGCCCTGAAGCTTATGATGAATATCAGCAGGGAGGGACTCATCCTGCAACGTTTCGATGGTCAGTCTCACTCCGGTAAGAGGGGCTTTAATATCGTGCACAATCATTGATAAAAAATCGGCATTGGCGGCGATGCGATCCCGTTCCTCTTGCAGGAGCCGGGTTTTTTCCCGCAAGGACCGGGTCATGGTGTTGAAAGATTCAGCCAACTCCCCAAGTTCATCGGTGCTGGTCACCGGGATATCCCCGGCCAGTTCTTCCTGAGTAGCCCGACGGGTGCCTTCTGCCAGGTGGGAGATCTGACGGCGCATACCCAAAGAGAGCATGAAGCTTAAAAAGATGCCCACCAGAGCAGCGCCCCCGCCGACGCTAAAAATCACCAGATGCAAGGCTTGTTCGGCAGAGCTCACCTCCTCCTGGCTCACCCCCACGACCAGCAAGTTTTCCCAAGGGTTCTCTTCCTGTTCCAAGGGCAAAAAGGTGAGAGTGTAGTTTTTTCCCCCCAGGGTAAGACTCTGAATACGATCCAATCCCACGGCAGCCCGATTTTTGCCCCACTTCAGGACCTGGAAGGCGGTTTCCGGCAGATCTTTAAAGGAGTTCACCACCGGATGATCAGCAAAAAAAATGCCCACTTCGGCTCCGGTACCCCGGGAGAGGGATTCCACAAAGCTCTTATCCACCAGCATACCAGTGAGCACCACCCCCACCACTTCATCGCCGTAATAGAGAGGAGCGGCAGCGCTCAGGGAAATGCTGTCCTTCCATTGGGTCATGCGACTGCTGCGTTTGCCCTTCAGGGCCGATTTGACCAATGGGTTGCCGGATATATCCACGCCAATGGCCTTTGGGGCGTGCACCCGCACCACAATAACGCCTTTCCGGTCGGTGATGGTAAGAATGTTGAGACCCGCGTCCC
This sequence comes from uncultured delta proteobacterium, assembly GCA_963705135.1. Taxonomy (GTDB): domain Bacteria; phylum Desulfobacterota; class Desulfobaccia; order Desulfobaccales; family Desulfobaccaceae; genus Desulfobacca. Next base: position 60,573 of record CAVPJB010000012.1, on the reverse strand, counting down.
GCATCTGCAGGCCGGCCAGCCGGGACAGCGTTTCCAGATCGTTATTGTGGATGAGTTCGGCAAAGTTATAATTATTGCCTAAAATATCGGCATATTGGACCACCCGCTGGTTTTTTCCCTGGTATTCAGCCAATACCAGGTTGGCCACCAGCTCCACCCGCTGCCGGTGCCAGGCTAAAATCTGCTTAGTGGCCAAATACTGGATAACTATCAGCAGGCTAATAAGGGCAAACAACAAGGAAGCCAGGTTGACGCCCATTAATTTCATGCTGACTTTGTTTTTAACGGACATGGATTACTCGAAATGAGTTTCAAATTGTTGTTTATTTCTAATTAGTAATTCGATACTAACTATCATACATTCTTATATGTCTCAGGTGAATCCTAAAATGATATAATTAATTTTTTTAAAAAAGCGGCAGGCCAAAAGTTCTTTAATCAAAGGATGAAAAATATGCCTAGATCAGAAGGAACCCCGGAGGTTCAGGAAGAACGGGTGATTATTGCTGGAGCCGACGTCAATTTAGAGGGGCGGTTAGCCTTGGGTAGCGGCCCCGGAGGGGTGATCATTACTCATCCCCATCCCATGTACGGTGGCACCATGGATAACAATGTGGTCTGGACCGCAGCCCATGCCTTTCAGGCCCGCCACTGGACCACATTGCGATTTAACTTTCGGGGGGTGGGCCTGAGTTCCGGAGAATATGGCGATGGTCTGGCGGAGATGGCCGACGTGCAGGCGGGCCTGTCCTTTCTGGGATCTCGCCTGACCGGCCCCCGCTATGTAGTGGGCTACTCCTTCGGCGCCGCCGTGGCCGGACGCGCCCTGGCCCAGGGTGTCTCCGCCACCGGTATGATTATGATCGCCCCACCCATCGCCATGATGGAGATGAATTTTCTCCCCAGAGTGCCCCGTCTGCGCCTCATTGTGGTGGGTGACCGGGATGAATTCTGTCCACTGCCGCAGTTGGAAAAGATGTTTGACGCCCAACCGGAAGACCGGCGGCCGGAAATCAAAGTGGTGAGCGGTTCCAGCCACTTTTTTGCCGGTCGGGAAAAACCGTTGTATAATATTCTGCTGGAGTATCCGCTGGAGTAAATCAGCTGGAGAATATCCTCTTGGCAGTCGGCTCGCAGCCGCAGCCTTTTCAAAGGAATCTATCGGCTTAATGATTTTCCATTAGTATTGTTGTGTTTTTTACTGAAGGCTGCATGCCTTATTGAAAAGAAAGGTCCATCAGACATTTGCCTGCCGTGACTCAACCCCAGGGTCAGCCTCCCTCTTATAAAGCCTTACTCGCTGCCACCTGCAGTATCGCCTTTGCCAGTTATTTTGCCACCAGCCTGAGGCTGCCGGTGGTGCCCCTTTTTGCGGTCTCGCTGGGAGCGACGACCTCGGAAGTGGGCTTTATCAATTCCAGTTTTTTACTTATGTGCGGTTTGCTGGCCCTGCCTCTAGGCCTTCTGGGAGATCGCTGGGGTCGGAAGCGGATCATCAGCCTCGGCTTGGTGATTGCTTCTGCTACATCCCTGTTACTCTATTGGAGCCGCACCCCCCTGGAGCTGGTTGGGATCTATCTGGGTTTCGGAGTGGGGCTGGCCATGATCGGTCCCAGCCTGATGGCCCAGGTGGCCGATATCGCACCGGCCACCCATCTTGGCCGGGCCTACGGCTGGTACACCACCTCCATTTACACGGCCATGAGCCTGGGGCCGGCGGTGGGCGGGGTCTTGGCCCAGGCGTTAGGCTACCGGCAGGTGTTTCTTGCCGTGGCCGTGGCTCTGTTTTTGGTTCTGGGACCGGTCCTTTTTATTCTGCCCCGCAGCCAGCCGAAGCCTGGGCACGATCAGCAAGGCGCCCTCGCCAGTCTGGTGCAGGAAGGCTGGCATAACCATGCCCTGCAAGGCTGCTGGGCCGTGACGCTGGGTTCGTGCATCGCTTTGGGGGTCTTTTTTACCTTTTTTCCTCTATACGCTCTGAAGCATGGACTCAACGCCGGTCAGATCGGCATGGTGTTTGCGGCCCAGGCTATTGTCAACGCGCTCTCCCGCATCCCCCTGGGAAAAATGAGCGACCGGGCGGACAAAACTAAGTTGGCTGTTTGGGGCTTCCTGGGTCTCAGCGCGGTCTTGGTGGGTTTTGGGTTCACTAACTCCTTAATGGGCTTCATCCTTCTGGCCATGGCTTCCGGGGCGGTGCAAGGCCTGGGGTTTACGCCGCTGGGGGCCCTGATTTCCGAGGTCGTGCCGGTGGAATCCCGAGGGCTGGCCATGGGTGGCTACAATACGGCCATTTATTTGGGGATGATGCTGGGCGCGGCCGGCATGGGGCCGGTGATTAGCGCTATCGGCTTTGAACCGGGTTTTTTCCTGGCCGCGCTGATCAATTTAGTGTTTACCGGAGGGTTTTATATCGTCTTTAGAGTAAAAAAGTAGTGCAATGGCCATTGCCAAGGAAGGGCAGACTGCATTAAGGCATAGGCATGGCCTCAAGAGACCGTGCGCCCATGATGAGGGCGTCAGCAACGTCACTGTATCTAATCGAGATATCGTCTCGTTGTCAGGCCGGCAACTCTCCTCCCATGGCAAACTCGTATTCCAATAAGTCACTTACCTTGCAGTCAAAGTAGCGGCAAAGGGCTTCCAGGTGTTCCCGCTTGAGTTGGTGCCACTGGTTTTCGGCCAGGTGCTGTAGAGTTTCCTTGGGAATCTCCGTTTTTTTGGACAACTGCCCGTAGTCATAAAGGTTATTTTTGATCATGAGTTCTCTGAGATTGCAATAAATCATCTTTGTTCTCCTTTTTCACGGGCCTACAGCAGTCAGAAAAAATGCTTCAGCGGTCAGCATAATTCAAAGATACTGCAACAACGTCGTCTAAAAAGCATTATTTAGATGAGAAAGGTCCTGTATTTCCTGCTTTTAATGAAAGCTGAATAGCTGACAGCTTCTTCAACCTAACAACAATTCCATCAAAAACCTGAATATTGGCATTAACAATAAGTGCCATAAGCCGCTGTAGAGCAAAATCAGAATGAGCACAAACCCCACCGGCTCCAGTTGGGCATAAAGTTGCTGCAAATTACGGGGGAGCAGGGTCATGACGATTTTAGAGCCGTCCAGGGGCGGGATGGGGATGAGGTTAAACAGCATCAGGTATAAGTTGATGATGACGCCATACTTACAAATAAGGAAAAACCCCGGGTTGCTGCCGACGTAGGGCAGGAGTTGGGCGAACACTGCAGCCAGAAAAAAATTGCTCAAGGGGCCGGAGGCGCTGACACTGAGCTCACCCCTGCGGTAGTTCCGAAAATTCATGGGGTTTACCGGCACTGGTTTAGCCCAGCCGAAGAGAATCCCGCTCTGGGAGAAAAATAAGATGGCGGGTACCAGGATGGTTCCCACCAGGTCAATGTGGGGCAGGGGATTGAATGTCAAGCGGCCGTAGAGTTTGGCGGTGGCATCGCCGTTAAGGAGGGCCACGTAGCCATGCGCCACCTCGTGAACTATGACCGAGAAAAAAAGCACCACCACCATGATTAGTTGTTCCATTTTCCCTGCCTTAGTTCCCCTTAATAAAGGCTTCAGCGGCCAGCCGGAGATTTTCGAGGGCTTCCGGACTATGTGCTTCCAGGTAAAGCCGGACCACCGGTTCGGTACCGGAGGGGCGCAGGCAGAGCCAACTGCCATCGGCCAGGATATACTTATGGCCATCCACGGTGATGTGCTGGGTCACCGGTTGGCCGGCCAGGTTTTTCGGCGCGTTTTTAAGTTTAACCAGCAGTTGATTCTTTGCTTCGATGGGGAGTGCCAGGTTAATGCGCTGGGTATAAACCGGTCCTACCTTGGCGAAGAGTTCGTCCCGGAGTTGAGGCAGGTCTTTTTTGGTCCGGGCTACCATTTCGGCCACCAGGATGCAGGCCAGAATGCCGTCTTTTTCAGGCAGATGCCCGCGCATGGAAAAGCCGTCGGATTCCTCTCCCACCATGGTGACCAGGTCCTTAATGATATATTCGCCCAGGTATTTGAAGCCCACCTTGGTTTCATAGACCGGCATACCGTGAAAAGCCGCCACCCGGTCAATAAGGTGGGTGGTGGCGACGCTCCGGGCGACGCCCTGTTTCCACCCCCTCGTTTCTACGAGATAATCCAAAAGCAAACCCAGGATTAAGTTGGCCTCGTAATGCTGGCCCTGACTGTCCACCACACCGAAGCGGTCGGCGTCGGCGTCCACCGCCAGACCCAGGTGAGCGCCGGTGGCTTTTACCTTCTGGCCCAGTTCGGCGAGAAATTCTCCGGCCGGCTCCGGCCGGCCGCCGCCAAAATATGGGTCACGCCAATTGTGCACTACTTCCACCTGCGCCCCGGCCTCTTGGAGGAAGCGGTCCAGGTAGCCGACGGCAGTACCGTACAGCGGGTCCACCACTATTTTCAATCCGGCCTGGTTGATGAGACTGACATCCACCTTGGTCGCCAGGTCCTGGAGATAATCCTCCAGGGGATTAATGTCGGTTACCAGGTAACTCTCCCGGGCTTTGTCCAGAGGCAGACTCCTCACCTTATCCGGATTTAGGGCCCGTATCTTCTCTTCTATGGCGTTGGTGACCGGCGTGGGGGCCGGGCCGCCCCAATGGGGGGAAAACTTCAAGCCATTATATTGTCCTGGGTTGTGGCTGGCAGTTATCGTGATACCGCCGTCCCGCTGCCCCTGCAGGATGGCAAAGGTTACCACCGGGGTGGGGATATCGCGCCCGCCCAGGAAACTGGAAATGCCGTTGCCGGCCAGGACTTCAGCAGCCGCGGCTGCGAAGTCCTCAGACATGAAACGGGTGTCATACCCGATGACCATCCCCCGGGAAGTCAATTGTTCGCTTTTCAGATAATCAGCGATTCCCTGGCAGACCAGGCGGGCGTTGGCAAAGGTGAAGTCCTCGGCGATGATGCCCCGCCAACCGGAGGTGCCGAACTTGATTTCGGTCATAGATTATCCCCCATTATTTAAAGAAAAATTTGTTTCACCCCTTGCCAAGCCGCCCATCAAAAGCGGGGCCATAATGCCTGGGGCTTGTCCAGGAAGTGGACACTTGCGAACATGAGAAAATTATAAAATTTCTGTTTGAGAATGAGATAAAAAAAGGGAAAAGACTCCGATTCGACTATGGTCTTTTCCCTTTTTTAACACAAAAGATGGCAAGAGGAAACGGTTTTAGGTACCCATTTCAAAAGAGGCCAGATATTTGATCTGCTCTTCGGTGAGGGTGTCGATGACCACTCCCATGGATTCGAGTTTCAAACGGGCGATCTCCATATCCACGTCGGCGGGCAGCATATAGACCTTTTTGTCAAATTGCTGGTAGTTTTTGGAAATGTATTCCGCGGCCAGGGATTGGTTGGCGAAACTCATGTCCATAACCACAGAGGGATGGCCTTCAGCGGCAGCCAGATTGATGAGGCGGCCCTCGCCCAGGATATTGACTCGCTTGCCGTTGTTCAAGGTGTATTCTTGCACGAATTCCCGGATTTGCCGCTTACTGGTGGCGACAGCCTCGAGGCTGGGAAGATCCAGTTCCACGTTAAAATGACCGGAGTTACAGGCGATAGCCCCATCCTTCATGGCCAGGAAGTGCTCCTGGCGGATGACGTTGATGTCGCCGGTAAGGGTGCAGAAAATGTCCCCTTGGGGAGCGGCTTCGGCCATGGGCATGACCTGGAAGCCGTCCATGATGGCTTCCAACCCTTTCAAGGGGTCAACTTCGGTGACAATGACCCGGGCCCCGATGCCCCTCGCCCGCATGGCGAAACCCCGGCCGCACCAGCCGTAGCCGGCCACTACCACCACACCGCCGGCCAACAGACGGTTGGTGGCCCGGAGGATGCCGTCCACGGTGCTCTGACCGGTGCCGTAGCGGTTGTCAAACATATACTTGGTCTGGGAATCGTTTACCGCAATCACCGGGTAACGCAATACTCCCTGGGCTGCCATGGCTTTGAGGCGGATAACACCCGTAGTGGTCTCTTCCGTCCCCCCCAAACATGCTCCAGCAATTCCTGGCGGGTGGTGTGCAGGGTGAAGACCAGGTCGGCGCCGTCATCCATGGTGATATTGGGTTTGAGATCCAGGGCGGCTTGTATGTGTTGATAATAGGTGTCGTTGTCCTCGCCCTTAATGGCAAAGACTGGAATTCCTTCGTATTTGACCAGATAGGCAGCAACATCGTCCTGAGTGCTCAAGGGGTTGGAGGCACAGACGCATACCTGAGCACCGCCGGCCTTTAGAGTGGACATCAAGACCGCAGTCTCGGTGGTGACATGCAGACAGGCCACCAGGCGGATACCTTGTAGCGGCTTCTCCTTTTGGAAACGTTCGGCGATGTCCCGCAGGACCGGCATGTCGTGCTTGGCCCACTCCACCCGCAGTCTGCCCTGGTCCGCCAGATTGAGATCTTTGACATCGTAGCCCGATGGCAAGGATGCGGTATCTGCTGCTGTCATACTTGCTGCTTTTTGCATTTTTTACCTCATGAAAACAAGGCTGCTACCAATGGCAGCGGCACGGTTAAATTCCGCCCTTTTCCTTCAATAAATCGATGCGGTTGGTCTGCTCCCAGGTGAAATCAGGGTCTGGGCGGCCAAAATGCCCATAAGCAGCCGTTTTCTTAAAGATCGGGCGCAACACATCCAGGTAGCTGATCATGGCCGCAGGCTTGAAACTAAAGGTGCTTCGGATGATCTCCAGAATCTGGGCATCCGGTATAGCTCCGGTGCCATAGGTATTAACCACAATAGACAAAGGTTCGGCCACCCCGATGGAGTAGGCCGCCTGAACTTCACAACGTTTGGACAGACCCGCGGCCACAATGTTTTTGGCTACATGCCTAAGCATGTATGACGAGGTGCGATCCACCTTGGAAGGATCTTTCCCTGAAAAAGCCCCACCGCCGTGATAACCGGCACCCCCATAAGTGTCCACGATAATTTTGCGTCCGGTCACGCCACAGTCCCCCAGGGGTCCCCCCACAACAAACCGGCCGGTGGTGTTGACCAGAAAGCGGGTGTCGGGCTGCAGCAGTGCTGCTGGGATGACCTTTTTGATAACTTCTTCCACCACTGCTTCTTTCACCTGGCTATGGCTGACCTCCGGGTTGTGCTGGGCCGCTACCACCACGGTGTGGATGGATTGAGGCGCGCCATTTTCATACTTCACCGTTACCTGGGTTTTGCCGTCCGGTCGCAGGAACGGCACAACACCCTCTTTGCGCACTTTTGCCAGTCGTTCGGCCAACCGATGGGCGTACCAGATAGGCATGGGCATCAATTCTTCGGTTTCATCGCAGGCAAAGCCGAACATCAGACCCTGGTCGCCGGCCCCCTGTTCCGGAAAAAGTCCCCGGCCATCCACCCCCATGGCGATATCGGGGGACTGTTTGTCCAAAGAAGTCACGACAGCACAGGTCTCCCAATCAAAACCCATGGAGGAGTCATTGTAGCCGATTTCTTTAATCGTATTGCGGACAATGCTGGGAATGTCCACAATGGCTGTAGTGGTAATCTCCCCGGCGATAAATGCCAGACCTGTGGTTACCAGGGTCTCGCAGGCCACCCGGGCATACTTGTCCTGCCCGATGATGGCGTCTAAGACTGCATCGGAAATTTGATCGGAAACTTTATCGGGATGCCCCTCGGTTACTGACTCGGAAGAAAAAAGAAAATCTGTTATGGCCATGCCGCCGGCTCCTTATAGCAGATATAATTTGGGCCGAGACCCCCCGGCCTTAAAACAAGAAAAAACAATAATTATATCGGAAGCTTTATTGGAATACTTAAAGGTCACAAACCCGGAAGTAAACCGGAAATTTCTCGTCTTACTGCTCTTGCCCATACTTTTCCGCCCCGAGATAAACGGGGCGGCAGCTTACCAACTAAATCTTTTATATTATACGGAAAAATAATTATATTGACAAGATTTTTTTAGCCGCCGTCAACTTTGGACGGTTGTAGGAGTCCACATAAACCATCTGCGGCTGGTGTGTTTCAATTTCCTCCGCCGACAGAGCGGCAAAGGTAGCAATGATAATTAAATCCCCGGGCACGCCCTTCCGGGCCGCAGCCCCATTCAAGCAGATGACTCCACTGCCGGCTTCACCTTCAATGGCATAGGTCTCAAAACGCTCGCCGTTGTTGATATTGTAAATGTAAACCATCTCATAAGGCAGAATATTCGCCATCTCCATGAGCTGGGCGTCAATGGTCAGGGAGCCTTCATACGTCAGGTTGGCTTCAGTAATGGTGGCTCGGTGAATTTTTGATTTCAGCATTGTACGGACCATAATCATGGCACCTCTAAAAGTATATTATCAATAAGTCTGGTTCGGCCCACCCTGGCGGCCACGGCTAGGCGGGCCTGCTGGTGGATCTCATCAATTTCTTCCAGAGTCTGGCTGTCAATCAAGGCCAGGTAATCCAGAGTAATCGGCGGATTGCCCTGGAATATCGGTTTAATCTCTGCAAAAAGGTTCTGACGGGAGCGTTCCCCTGTCGCCGCCAACTCCCGGGCCTTGAACAGGGCCTGGGATAACGTGCGTGCCGAACGGCGCTCCTCGGAGCTCAGAAAGACATTCCGGGAACTCATGGCCAGCCCGTCAGCCTCTCGCACCAGCGGCCGGCCCACCACCTCCACCGGCAGATTGAGGTCGGCTGTCAGACGCTGCACGGTGATTAACTGCTGATAATCTTTTTCCCCAAAAATCGCCGCGTGCGGCTGCACCAGATTAAAAAGCTTCAGCACTACCGTGGCCACTCCCCGGAAATGTACCGGCCGGGAAGCGCCGCATAGACCTTTCGTCACCTCTCCCACCGTAACGTAAGTCTGAAATCCCTCAGGATACATCCGGGCCGCCTCCGGGGCAAAGATCACGTCTACCCCAACCCCCTGGGCCAGATCGCAGTCCCTCTGGAAATCCCGGGGGTAACGGTCCAAATCCTCGTGGGGGCCAAATTGGCTGGGATTGACAAAGATGCTGACCACCAGGTGCTCGCCCCTGCTCCGACCATATTCCATGAGGCTAAGATGGCCCTGGTGAAAATAGCCCATGGTGGGAACCAGAACGATCTTGTCTCCCCGGCCGCGCCAGCCCAAGGCCAGGTTTTGTATCTCCTGAGGATCGTTAATGACCTGAATCGTCAGGGAATCTCACCTCAAAAAAAAACTCCAGACTGATTCGCTGGAGGTTGCATGATAAGCAAACGGCGAGTCTCAGTCCACTCAAGTTGGATCCAAGCTCAATAATTACTATTTACTAATGTAACAATTCCGTTCCCGGATTGTCAAGAAAAGCGAAAATTTCTTGTCAAGATTTTTTTCCTGGTTTGGGCAGTGTGCGCCCATTTATGGCAGTTTCCAAAAAATAATTTGAGTTACTGGTTCCCAAGTTATACTTGGGAACCGGATTTTACCGCCAAGCTTAGCTTGGCCACCTTCTGAACCCCACAGCTTTGAATGCCCGGCTAAGGTTGCCTGACACGTTACCATTGCCACGGGTAACGATTACCTATCTTTGAGTTTGCTTTATACTTCCCCCAACTTGCACAAATGCTCCGTTACAGTTACAGTAATTACTACTTTTTCTAGAGGGGAATTATGGGAGATACCGCCAAAGATGTCATGGAACCGCGTTTCTTGACCGTCAATCAGGATATGACGATTCAAGAGGCCGTGGGAGTGTTTCAGCAGGCTGCGGCAGCCACCGGCCAGCGGGTTTTCGGACTTATGGTGACCGATTACCAGGGGAAGTTGGTGGGTATGCTGTCCATGTATGATATCTTCTTGCTGTTACGTCCCAAACACATCCATATTTGGGGCGAAATGCAGGATTTGGACCTCTCCGGCATCATTGATACCGCCTGTCATAAAGCTGGCAAAATGTTGGTGGGAGATATCATGACCACGGAACTCATCACCATCACTCCGGATACGCATCTGCTCCATGTTTTGGATATCATGATCAAAAAACACGTCCGGCGGATACCGGTCATGGAAAATGGCGAAGTTATCGGCATTGTGTATATTTCCAGGGTGTTCTATCATCTCCTGGACAAGTTAACCGGCGCCGCCGGCGCCCGCCATTGAGAAAAATATGCCACTCATCGACCATCTCCGGGTATTAAAAGGCTTAACCGTTCAGGACGCCATGCGGCGGCAGGTTATCCAACAGCCGGCTGACGCCTTTTTGGCCCAGGGCATCCGGGCCATGATTAAGTTCAAGGTCAATGCCGTCCTTATCACTGGCCATGGACAGGAACCCCTGGGAGTGGTTTCTAAAACCGACCTGATGACTGCCTATTATAGCGGCCTGCCCCTGAAAGCACCCTTGGCAAGCATTATGGTGGGCCCACCCCAGTTCTGTCAGCCCCAGGATTCCCTGGACGCCGCCCTGGACCAGATGCGGGAGAACCGCATTCATCGGTTATATGTCACCGACCCGGAGGCCCAAACCGTCACCGGCGTTCTGGCCTTCCCGGATATCGTCGGCATGCTCTACCGTTACTGTCATCGCTGCGATCGGAGCCTGATCCAGCGTCGGGACCAGGACGACGACCCCAACTGGGACGATCGTTATACCGTCCGGGAAGTAATGACTGCCTCGGTCACCTTCTCCTCTGCAACCGCTAGCCTGTGGGACGTCATGGGCGGCCTGGCAGCCAATAAATTCGGCGCCGTTCCCATCGTCGACGCCGCCGGTCTCCCGAAGGGGGTAGTTTCCAAATCAGACCTGGTGGTTGCCTATCTGCACGGTGTCTCTCCCGAGACCACCGCGCCAGACAATCATGAGTTCACCGGTGTTGGCCTGCCATCAGGAAGAATTACTCCTGACCATTATTAAGCAGATGATCTATTCCGACCTGCATCGCATTTTTGTCTATAAAGACCAGCCCGAGTCCCTGGTGGGAGTGCTGTCCCTGTCCGATGCCGCCCGCTTCCGCTCCGGCTCCTGCCGGGCCTGCCTGGTAAGCCGGATAAAGATATAATGTATTGCGATATCTTCCTGCTTTTCTCAAGGGAGTCAGAATTGTAGGGCGGGAAAGCGGAGCGCATCCCGCCTTTGGCAATCTTTTCATACCCTATGAGTGGGATAGAGGCCCATGAATGACTGCTATATAATGTATCCTGAGGTTAGAGATGTTTGCTTATAAACGGCTTTTCTATATCCTGGGCCTCTTGGCCGCTATGGTGATTTATTCCGGCCCCAGCCAGGTTCACTCCACTGAAAACCGGCCCGAGGTCAACCCAAGGAGCAAGATCACCTTCGATCTGGAAAAATTAAACGCCGATGGCCTCCAGGGCCCGCCCGGGGGACTGCGGGCTCTCCACTATGAATTCTGTATTCCTGCCGATCCCACCCTTGAGACCCAGGTCAAAGCCATCGATCCCACTATCGTCATCCATGCCGGGTCCAAAGGGAGAATCGGCTGTTCCAGGGACGAATACCTCTGCCTCGGCCATACCCACCAGCCTCAGTTCAAAGCGGTCCTGTTAAAACTGGCTGCCCTGCCGTATGTCAAACAGATCAGAGAATGTTTTTTTGAATAGTTCCCTTACCGGCAAATCTTTCCTACCATTTTGCTGTCAACCGGTGGCACAGGCTTTCCAGCCTGTGCCGTCGCCGGCTTCAGCCCCCAACTATTAATAATGTTTGCAAAATTCTATCTTTTCCATAGGGGTGGGTCTCAGACCCACCCCTATGATGATCTCTGACAATCGGACAGATCTTCTGTCAATAGCTATAAAATTGTTTTTGATCGCACCTTGGTATTAGATCAGTAGATGTCTATAAATCCCCCACAGATCCACCGCCCCTGCAACGACATAAAAAAGCCCGAAGCCGATAAAAATAACCGCCGCGCCGATTTTAATGGCCCTTTCCGGCAGCTGCTTGCCTAAAATCTGCCCCACCCAGATGGCCAAAGCGTCCGAGAGCACCATACCTAAAGTGGACCCCAGCCAGACTGGGAGCGGATCCCGGCTGGCCGCCAGGGTGACGGTGCTGAGCATGGTTTTATCTCCCAGTTCCGCCAGGAAAAACGTGATAAAAACAATGACAAAGGGGGATTTAAAGCGTTGGCTGGGGTAGTCGCCTTCCTCCAGGGTATCTCCTCGCAAGGTCCACCAGCCAAACCCGATAAAGGCCAGTCCCGACAGCACATAGATCCAGCCCTGGGGCAGAAAATGGCTGGTGGCCCCCCCTAATGCCACCGACAGGGCATGCACCGCCAGGGTGGCCACAAAAATACCCATCAACACCACCCCGGCCTTGAACCGGGTGGCCAAGAGCAGCGCCACCAACTGCGTTTTGTCCCCTAGTTCAGCCAGAAAAATCAGACCCAGTGATATCCAGAAAGCTTCCATGTCGTAATTCCTTTCGGCCAAAAAAAAGACCTCTGCACCAATGGTGCAAAAGTCTCGCTGAGCATATTCTTGCCGGTAACGCCAGGCTTGTGCCAGTATGTTGACGTTACCCGGAGCAGCTACTCCCCTTTGCTATTTGAAATATAGCATTTGTTATTCTAAAATGCAACACACTCACCTTAACATTATTTCCAGCCTCCCCCTCCTGTCCTGCCTTTTCCCCCGTCTCCGGTCTCCGGTCCCCCGTCCGTCTTTCACTCAGTCCTGTCTTTTATTATGAAATTAACTTTCCCCGAAGAAGATGATACAATTATTATTTATAATGGCAATCAAAAGGAGCTACAATTTTAGGCGGTACATGAAGGTTTCATCAACCTGAAAGGCGTCGGAGTGAATCATGCAAATTACCGATCGTGTTGAAATCAATCCCAAGGTTATGCTTGGCAAGCCGGTGATCCGGGGCAGCCGTATTACCGTGGAACTCATTTTGCGCAAATTGGGTGAAGGGGCTAGTGAGGCTGACCTTCTGGATGCCTATCCTGCGCTCAGTCGTGAAGATATCCGGGCCGCCGTCTCCTACGCCGCCGACGTTTTAGCTCATGAAGAGATAATCTTTCTTGATTACGTATCGAGCTCCGTGTAATGCCGGACATGAAATTTCTGGCCGATGAGAGTTGCGACTTTGCCATCGTCCGGGCCTTGCGGGAAGGTGGGTATGACGTTCTGGCGGTGTCGGAGATCTGCCCGGGCATCCCTGATGAAGATTAAACCATATGGCAAAGCAGTAGCAAAAGGAAACGGGTTTAGAGGTAATAGAACTTGTGAAAATCGTCTTTAGTCGACACGCCAAGAGGCAGATGAAATGGCGGATTATTAGTGAAGAAGACGTCAAAGAAGCAATTTGCCAGGCTGACAGCGTCATGGAAACTACCCAGGGAAGAAAAAATGCCTTGAAATTTTCAGGTGGAACATACTTAAAAGTAACTTTCAAAGAAGAAGCTGATATAATTGTAGTTATCACAGCCATCAAAAAGTCTAAGTAGGCAGGGCCGGGTTATGAAAATCGAATATGATAAAGAAGTCGATGCCCTTTATATCAGGCTTAAAGAGCAGCAGGTTGACTATACTCAGGAATTAGCGGAAGGCATAAATTTGGACTTTGATTCCGAGGGACGGCTTATTGGCCTGGAAGTTATAGGGGTCACAGAAAAATATAGTTTAGAGGAGATCTTTAATCTGTCCACCGAGAACCTGATATTGACCAGGGAGGCTCTCATCTAGGGAGCCAAAACATTAAGTTCCGTTGCCGTCGCTTCGGATTGTCGCCTCCACGGGCACCTAAAGTGCCTCCAGGCCACCGTCTCGAGCGATAACGACTTCATCCCTGCTTTACTGCATCTTATATCCTTCCCGATTCAAACTCGAAACCAATTTAAAACCTGATAGTCCATCTTTCAAAATTCCTGGATAAATATATAACATAATGATATTTATATATATTTGTCGATTTTTTGCTTGACACTAATAATCATTATAGGTCATAGTATCTGCACCAGAAAAAGTTAACCCACTAGGATGTGGGGCGGAAAGCCGCGGGTCTTTAGGGAGAGTGAAATAAGACAGCCGGGCTGCCTGGATCAAGGGGGCAGTTCGGCTTTTTTTGGCGTATTCGAAAAAATATGACAGCAATTACAGTTGCGTAAAAATGAATACAGATCAAAACACATAAAGGAAAACATCTAATGGGATGGAAAAAGAATCAGTTATTAAAGCGGTTTATTTTCTCTCTCCTGCTGTTATTTTTTTTAGTCGTCCCCGGATCTGCCTTAGCAACGGCATACAAGACTTTATTGTCTGACGACTTCCATGACAATGTCATAGACGGCAAAAAATGGATCACCCGGGGCTACAATGTCAGCGAAACCGACGGTATCCTGAAAATAACTCAGGATGTTACCAATAATGGCGGGTATGTCGAATCAGTGGGCTTTGACGTCAATCCCACCGGTATGCTGACCTTAACCAGAAAAACCTATCTGCATTACGCCAACAATACCTTCTATCCCGGACTGGTCTTCACCACAGACTTACCTGCCAGAGATAACGCCCCCGAAACTTACTTTGTCTTTGGAGTATTATACAATAATTATTCTTACAGCGGTACTGAGTCAAAAGGGTTTTATCTCTTTAAGAATAATTCCCGCATGAATCCCGAAAATGTGGCCATAAGCTATAGCAACCAGATAGCTCCGGTCTGGGACCAGTGGTTTAATGAAAAAATCGACTACAACCCGGCTTCGGGCCTGATGACCTATTACATCAACGATGTCTTGCAGATGGAATACAATGTCGGCAGTCTGGAAGGTAAGGCTACAAAAATTAGTGTAAGCACCACCCCCTATGGCTGGAACACCGGGCATTATCAGTATACGGATGATATTTTAATTAAACAGATCTCTATAGATTTTAGTTCATTTCAAATAAATAATACCACTACCAAAAATATATTTCCCAAAATCAACAATAGAGGCCAAATAGTTTGGCTCGGAAGCGACAAAATAACTAATACGTATAGTGATATTTATGATATTTTTCTCTATGATATTAATTGGGGGACTAATGAAGCAATAAAATTAAATGATGTTAGTTTTAATAAATATCCAAATTATTACGATCCAGATGTAAGCATAAATGATAAAGGGCAAATAACCTGGTCAGCAGGAGATGGCAATAATTATTACATATATGTTTTTGATACAAATTTAATAAATGAAGTACCACATAAATTATCGCCTGTAAATATCAACATAAATTATCGGCCCATTATAAATAATAGCGGAGAAATTGTCTGGATTGGTAACAGCAGTTTATATTATTGCAATACTAATATGGGCTATAACAATATAAAATACATTGATAGTGTATTTGGTCAAAGTTTTGACTTTAATGACAATGGAATATTAGTATATGAAAAATGGAATTGGAGTGATGGTAAATACGAATTATTTTATTATGATGCGAGAAAATCCAATGATATTGCTCACAGGATAACAAACAATGACCGTAGAGACGTGTTTCCAAAAATAAATAATAATAACCAAGTTGTATGGAGGAATGGTTTCATGGAAGAAGGAGATATAACTATATATTTTTGTGACTTATTAAAAAATGACGAATCAGTAATATTTATTAGCAATAGTTGCGATGTTATAGATATAAATAATTCACATATAATATTATCAAATGAGATTGTAAACGTTAATAATTTAAATGATAGGAAATTTATTAGTGGTATATTTTTCATGAGTAATACAAATAATTATAATAAGGTTGCATCTATAAGTGATGACGCAATTTACTATATGGATCTTAATGATGATTATATTCAAAGGATAGAGGTAATATCGAGTAGATTTTTTGGAATAGATATCAATGATAGAGATCAAATAGCTTATTCTTTGAATAATGGGAAAATAGGTGTATCTGAACCATCAGAAACTCATTGCCTATATGAATTTGGCTTTTATTTTAATCAGGATAATCAAGAAAATTCCGATTATTATAAAGGTTTGGTCTATGCCCCCAAAGGATATAGCGGTTATGGCATCGGATATAGGAAGCCGGTCATCGATGAAGAGGGCAATACCGGGTATTACGAAATTACTGCGGTTACCGACTTGGGCACGGAAGGCAGCCGGGACGGCCAGGTTTACATCACCAGCTATTATGATGTGGAAACCAATCAAACCATTACCCCGGTGAATTATGGAACGGTCGTGGGGGCAGGCTATACTAGGGAGCGAAGAGGATTATATTTTTGCCGCCAATAATGAGAATTATTATTTCGGTAAAGGGTATTATGAGGCGGATGCTTTTATCCCCCCGCAGCCGAATCCAGTCATTGAGGAAAATATCACCAAGACCTCAGAGTCAACCCTGGATTACTTAAATGCTAACAAAGTAAATGACCATTATGATCTGGTGAACTATACTGCCCACCATCACTTGGGGGATTTTAAACTTATCACCCCAGAAGACTTTGCCGCCAATAAGGCCTATAGTAAGATTTCCAATGGCGATTATGATTACCATGCCAACTACTTCATCGAGAAGGGCTACATTGACGGGGGAGACCTTTATATCATCGTCTCGGGATGGGATGTTTTAGATCCATCTCGGACTTTTGATGAGGAATTATGGCATGTAAATCCCTATAAAGAAAATTATCAGATCAACAGCGCTGATCAGTGGCCCGTTGACATGGCGGTTAAAATACGTGAAAAAACTACTGATGCCAATGTGTTCGTCTGGGATTGGACGGCTTGGTCCTGTAACCTATCCATTGCCGCTCCCATTATGGCGGCGGCTAGTGGGGCAGAATTAGCCTATCTATTATCAGAATACATTCGTGTCCATCCTGATCACGGTGATATTCATCTTATTGGATTCAGCAACGGTGGACATGTCTCCTTACAGGCCGCCAACGACTTGGAGGATGTCTATAAAATAAATGTGGACCAAGTGACTTTGTTAGATCCCGTTCCCTGGGCATTCCTGGGTAATATGACTCTAAAAGACAAATTTTTTATTGACCACTATGCCTCAGCTGTTTCTTTTGTAGCCGGTCCAGGGAACGATGGCAATGCTAACGTTTGTATAGACAACTTCAGCGATCATGTTGTTGAAGCAGACTTTAAGGCCTATGAATGGTATTTAAATCAATCTATCGAACATTATGGCATTTCCCAAAATACCTACGGTTTTTATTGGGCGGAGCATCCCGAAAGCCGAGCTAACTTAACAAGTTATTATAC
The DNA here is from genome assembly GCA_963705135.1 of uncultured delta proteobacterium. GTDB lineage: Bacteria > Desulfobacterota > Desulfobaccia > Desulfobaccales > Desulfobaccaceae > Desulfobacca. The sequence goes on along the minus strand of CAVPJB010000012.1, from coordinate 43,358 downwards.
AGGCAATCCTGCCTCTTTTCTTTTAACATCAGCTAATTATATTACTTACACATTTAATAATTTCGGCAACTTGGTTTTAAATTTATTTTCCTCAGTCGACGACGTAGCTTATATAGCCATGGAAGGGAGCTATAATTTTTTAGATATTTATTATAATAATTTTTTGAATAATTTATTTAATTATAATTCTATCGATGTTATGGAATCGGCTAAGGCCATTGTAGATTTTTCCGCCAGCAGAGCATCTGAGGTCCTAGATTTAGGGGCGTGGGTTCTGGATTATTTTACTGAACAAACAGTCGATATGGTAAATCAATATAGCGATAAAATGGTAAGTTGGACCGAAAAAAAGATTGCCCAGGGTATCGACACGGCAATTTCATTTGGAAATGATTATGTAAATGACATGATCACCGGGGTGGCAGCCGTTATTACCGCCGAGGAGTGGGCGGCGTATAAGACTGCCCAGGGGATCGATGCTGCTATCACAGTGGAAGCCTGGATGGCGGATCAGATTGCCCTGGGTATTGAAAAATCCATTGAAAAATCATCTCTCATGGCCGAGAAGCTTTATCAAGGAGCGGCAACCGCGGTCAAAGCCTCCGCGGATTTTGGGGTTAAACTCAAAGAAAGCATTGCTGCCGCCGCTGATGCTGTGGTCGCCAAATTATCCCCCCATTCCCCCATATATCTCTATAGCAATGTGATCTTCCCGGAGGAAAGGAATTACTACATGCTGGAATATGCTGTGGCCGCAGCCGACGTCGACAGTTATTTAGCCGTCATGATCGACGACCAGGTGTTGTATTCCGCTAAATTGCAGCCAGATGTGGGAAAAATCATCACCACCGAACCCATCTGTTTTGGCGATTATGCCGGAACCACCAAGACGCTCACCATCTTAGTGAACAAACCGGATGGCGGGGCGGACACTGAGGTGGACCTCCTAAATTTCAGCGCTTTAAAAACCACGTCCCCCCTGGCCTATGATTTTACCTTCAGCTATGAGACGGGTGATTCCTACCAAGGAATCCTCTATGCCGATAGCAGCCATAAGTATACTTTGGGGTACGAGTCTTCTGTCTCCGATGAGCTCGGCGAAAAAGTGGGGACCTATAGGATTTCCGGATTGCGCCCCACTCAGGGAGATTTTGCCAAAAATGGTCAGGTGTTCGTAACAAGTTATACTGACTCCGAAAGCAACAGGACTTATACGCCTCTGAACAGTGAAGTTGCGCTGGGAGCCGGCTATTTAGGCAGCGAGCATGGCTGCATCATCAGGGAAAACGTCTCCGAATATCTCTTCGGCCATCAGAATGGCAAATTTCATGAAGCCGATGTTGGGGATCGCTATACCTTCCGTTACACCTACGGCAACGGCGATTATTACGAGGGGTATGTCTACCGGAGCCCCGAGGTGGAGGGCTATTATCCCGGCTGGAAATCTGAATTCCAAAATGAAACTGGCAAGTTTGGGAACTATGAAATTATTTCGGCGTCATATTCCGGCGACGCCAGCAAATACGGACAGGTCTATGTAGATACCTACCACGATGCCGAGAGCAACAAGAACTTCACCCCGCTCCATAAAAGCCAGGCCGTGGGCACCGCCCTCCTGGGAAGCGAACAGGATTATATCTGCCAGGACGGCGTTAAAGACTATCAGTTCGGCAAAGGCTACACCGAAGCCGACGTCGGCGACCGCTACCTCTTCCGCTACACCTACGGCAACGGCGACTACTACGAAGGCACCGTCTACCGCGCCCCCGGCGTCGGCTACTACCCCGGCCGCCTCATCGAAAAAAAGAACGAAACCGGCAAAACCGGCTATTACGAAATCCTCTCCATGACCTATACCGGCGACAAGACGAAATACAACCAGGTCTTCGTCGATACCTACCACGACGGCGAAACCAACAAAGACTATACCCCCCTCCATAAAGGCCAGGCCGTGGGTACCGCCCTCTTAGGCAGTGAACAGGACTACATCTGCCAGGACGGCGTCAAAGACTATCAGTTCGGCAAAGGCTGCACCGAAGCCGACGTCGGCGACAAATACGCCTTTAAATACTATTACGGCAACGGCGACTATTACCAGGGCACCGTCTACCGCGCCCCCGGCGTCGGCTACTATCCCGGCCGCATCATCGAAAAAAAGAACGAAACCGGCATAACCGGCTATTACGAAATCCTCTCCATGACCTATACCGGCGAGAAGACGAAATACAACCAGGTCTTCGTGGATACCTACCACGACGGCGAAAGCAACAAAAACTTCAGCCCCCTCCATAAAGGCCAGGCCGTGGGCACCGCCCTCCTAGGCAGTGAACTGGATTACATCTGCCAGGACGGCGTTAAAGACTATCAGTTCGGCAAAGGCTACACCGAAGCCGACGTCGGCGACAAATACACCTTCCGCTACACCTATGGCAACGGCGACTACTACCAGGGCACCGTCTACCGCGCCCCCGGCGTCGGCTATTACCCCGGCCGCATCATCGAACGCAAAAACGAAACCGGTAAAACCGGCTATTATGAATTCCTCTCCATGACCTATACCGGAGAAAAGACCAAATACGGCCAGGTCTACGTCGACCTCTATAAAGACGGCGAATCCGGCCGGTCCTATGCCCCCCTGAAAAAAGGCCAGGCCGTGGGCACCGCCCTTTTAGGCAGCGAACAGGATTCCATCTGCCAGGACGGCGTCACCGCCTACAAGTTTGGTAAGGGCTACACCGAAGCCGATGTCGGCGACAAATACGCCTTTAAATACTACTACGGCAACGGCGATTTCTACCAGGGCTACGTCTACCGCACCCCCGGCGTCGGCTACTACCCCGGCCGCATTATCGAAAAGAAAAACGAACTCGGCCTCACCGGCTATTATGAAATCCTCTCCATGGCCTACACCGGCGACACCGCTAAATACAACCAGGTCTATGTCACCCGGTACCACGATGGCGACCGGCCCACCCCGAAAACCTTAACCCCGGTCAATTGCACCAACCCCCTCGGAATCAAACTTTTTAGGCAGCGAAGTGGGCTACATCCCCGCCGCCGGCCTCCCGGCCCACTACTTCGGCAAAGGCTACTACGAAGCCGATGAGTAACCCCCTTTCAATTTCCCATTCCCCTCTCCCTGCTTGCCCCGCCTGCAGGGAGAGGGACAGGAAACTATTAATCCCATTCTCACTATGCGCTGCCTTTCATGGGCTACGTTAACGGCCCTGGAGTCTCAACCCCCGAGTGAATTCGCCAAGCCTTAGCTTGGCTGGGCAATAGCTCCATAATCCCATGGATATCCGTTTTTTTTCGGAAAATTATTGGGATAAACGCCGCAGTTATGTAATAATCAACTGCAGATGCAGTAAATCTCTTCTCAATAGCTTTTTTATCATATTAAACGGCGCAAGGTATTAACATCTTATGATCTTTAGATTTTCGCCACGGTCAGAATAACCCTGACGGCAAAAGCATTTTTGCCCGAGCCTTTATTTTCTTAAGATAAATTCTGTTAGGATTACAACTATGTCACAAAGACAAAAAATCAGCATTACCCTGCCCGAAACGCTCTTGAATAAAATTAAGGAATTATCCCGTCGTCAGGATAAATCTTTGACTGCGACCATAAGTGGATTGTTAGAAGAAACTCTTACCAGACAGGAAGCATATGAGGCAGCCAGACTGAGGCATCTAACGTTATTGGCAAAAGGCTTTGATCTGGGGACTGCAGGTGCAATTGGGGTAAAAAGAGAAGAACTGCATGACCGACCCTAATGTCTTCATCGATACCAATATCCTGGTTTATGCTCATGATATCTCTGCCGGGGAAAAACATCTCATCGCCCAGGACATAATCAGAAACCTTTGGGAAAGCAACTCAGGAGTAATCAGCACCCAGGTTTTGCAGGAATTCTTTGTCACGGTCACCCGAAAGCTCCCCAAACCTGTTGATATCCTAATTGCCCAAGAAATTATCAGAGACTTGGGATATTGGCAGGTAGTGACAATTGACGTCAACACTATTCTGGCAGCTATCGATCTGAGTCGCGGGCATCGGCTTTCTTTTTGGGATGCCTTGATTCTCCAGGCGGCTTTAAGTGCCGGCGTTCGCAGCCTGTTATCCGAAGACTTGACCGATGGCCAGATAATCGAAGGTTTGCGGGTTATCAATCCTTTCAGGGTATGATTATAATTTAATCTCCTATGACGGCGAAACCAACATGGACTATACCCCCCATCGCCTGTTGGCCGGGGGCGCAGGTGAAATTTTGGCAGTGCGGGAGCTTTCTCCCGGAAAGCATTTAGTCGTAGTTTATCGTGAACTTGAGAAGGAGGGTTTTGTCATTACCTCGTTTTTAACCAGCAAAACCAATTCCTTAAATCGGAGAAAACAATTATGGCCCTAAGGCAGCGGTGGAACAGTATCTCAAGATCATTCCCGCAGTGCAGTCAGCCCCGCAAAAATATTTATGGTCTTCCTACGATGCCGAAGCTGATGTCCTGTATATCAATTTTAAAAAGCCCAGCCGTGCCACTGATAGCGAATTGACCGACGATGATATCATTATTCGCTATGAAGGGGAGGACATCATCGGCTTGACTATTTTGCACGCCAGCCAGAGATGATGATATCCATTAGTACATAACTTCATAAATTTGCTAATGTATTTTTATCAGCCGTGGGCACAGCCTTCCTCGGTAGCGAAGTGGGCTACATCCCCGCCGCCGGCCTCCCCGCCCACTACTTCGGCAAAGGCTACTACGAGGCCGATGAGTAAGCCACTTCCGCCCCCATTACCACCCCAACATTCCCCTCTCCCCGCCCGCCCCGCCGCGGGGAGAGGGCCAGGCTAAGGTCTTTCCCCTTTCTTAAATTCCTTTCCCATCCCTCATCCCTTTTCCCTGTATTTAATTCCCTCTTCCCTGTTTCTCCCGTGACATCTGTCCCATCTGTTCTGTCTTTTTTTAGCCATATTTTGTATAGTATGAGCCATCGTTGACAGACGGTGCAGTCTTTGTCTCGGGGCGGGTTTCGTGGGGGCGGAACTCGCCCCTCGAGCCAAAGGCATACCGGACCGACAACGCTGCTCTCACAACTTTCCACCCCTGAACACTATGGCGGGTTCCCAAGCAGGTGGGAAATAAGTGGGATAACGGGAAATCATTTATCTAAGATAAGTTTTCTATAATGTTTTCAAGATGTTTATTAATGAAAAATATTTTCTGGGAAAAGCAGTGGGACACGGTGGCAGGGCTCCGATCCTTTGCCTCAGGGCGGGTGCCGTTGCAGGGCGGCACCTACCCTGAGTCAGAGGCGGATCTACAAAAAACCTCTTTCCCGGAAATCACTAACCAAAAACCAATAACTGGATAGCGCGGCCATCAAGCAGTGAACGGTTCACAGTTTACTGCCCTGAAAAACTGGTTCCTAAGCTCCCGCTTGGGAACCTCTGATTGATCGCGCCGCTCCTGCTTCGCCACGTTAAAATGTTTTCCATCATTATTGGTGAGCCGATGGCTCATGTTTAACTGCTCACCGCTCACTGGAGTCTAAAATGCCTTGTACAGTATGCACCCATAACCAAATCAAGGAAATCGACCGCGCCCTCTTAACCGGCGCCACCCTGATCTCCCTCAGCCAACAATACGGCCTGAGCAAATCGGCCCTCCACCGGCATAAGAATCACCTCCTGGAAAAAATGCGCCAGGCCAAAGAACGTCTCCTAGACAGCCTGGAACTGGGCCGTTTCCTGAAGCTCAATAGCTACCTGGAACTTTCCCTGCACAACGCCCGTGCGGCCAGCACCGAGGGCAACTTCCGGGCGAGCAACCAGGCCACCCGGGAAGGCACCCGGATTATTGCCTTAATGGCCAAAATGGACCTTCCCCTGGACCAGGAACTGGTCTACTGCCTCATGTCCTCACCCCAATGGACCCTGGAGGACAGCCTCCTGCCCGGCGCCTTCCAGGCCCTGGCCGATGCCCGCCAGACCATGAGCCTGGGCCTCTTGGCCCCCTGCCCGGAGCCGGAACCTCCACCACCTGACCTGGATGACGATGACGACGAAGATGACGCAGACGAGTGGGATGAAGCCGAAGCCGCCGGGGATACTTCCACCTCGGTTCTCAAAAATTTAGACTCGGATCTCGAAACTCTGCCTGTTGACCAAAAACCGGCCCTGCTTCAAAAGATCTTCCCCAGCCTGGCCCGGTCACAAGCCAGCCAATCAGAAACCGAAAACCGAAAACTGGAAACCGAAAACCGTCTTTTCAAGAGGTGGGAAAATAGTGGGAAATCACCGGGAAATACATCGTCCGAAGCAGGTATTAATGAACAATATCAATAATATATGTATGACAAAAAAATCGCTGATAAATATTCCGTAACCTCACCTCTTGAAACTCGAGACTCATTAGATTGCGCTTAGTTCTTGATGATTTCAGGCCTGGTTACGTCTTCCGGGCTGGTCCATTTTGGCTGCGGCGCCACAAGGGTATCTTTGGGGGCTTTGGTCCTTCTAAACCAATTCTTTACCCGTCGGTTGAAGTTATCCAAGTAGATATAAATCACCGGAGTGATGTAGAGGGTAAGGACCTGGGAGAAGAGGAGGCCGCCCACCACGGCCAGACCCAGGGGTTGCCTGGCCTCGGAGCCGGCCCCGATTCCCAGGGCAATGGGCAGCGTGCCGAACAGTGCTGCCATGGTGGTCATCATGATGGGCCGGAAGCGCAGCAGGCAGCCCTCATAGATGGCCTCAGTCGGAGATTTGCCGTTGTGGCGCTGGGCCTCCAGGGCGAAATCAATCATCATGATGGCGTTTTTCTTGACGATGCCGATGAGCATAATAACACCCACAAAGGCATACAGATTTAAATCCAGGTTAAACAGCATCAGGGTTAACAGAGCCCCAAAGCCCGCCGAAGGCAGTCCCGAGAGAATGGTTATAGGGTGAATGAAGCTTTCATAAAGGATACCCAAAACCAAATAGATCACTAAAATCGCCATGATCAGGAGCAGACCCAGCCCCTGGAGGGATGATTGGAAGGCCTGGGCGGTGCCCTGAAAACTGGTGGAAATGGAAGCGGGAATATCCCGGGCCATTTTGTTGATCTGGGCCACTGCCTCCCCCAAAGCCATCCCGGGTTTGAGGTTAAAGGAGATGGTCACCGAAGGAATCTGCCCCGAATGGTTGATGGTCAAGGCCCCGGCGCCGCGGTTCAGGTTAGCCACCGTTGCCAGGGGCACCAGCCTTCCCTGCTCAGAACGGACGTACAGCTGACCCAGGGCCGCCGGATCCATCTGATACTGCGGCAGCACTTCCATAATCACCCAATATTGATTGGTCGGGGTGTAAATGGTGGAAACCTGCCGGGAGCCATAGGCATCGGCCAGAGCATTTTCAATCTGTTCAGCGCTGACGCCCAGAGCTGAGGCTTTATCCCGGTCAATAGCCACCAGGATTTCCGGACTGTTGAGCTGCAGATCGCTGGTAACGTCGGTAAATCCTTCTAACTGCCGCATCCGGTCTTCAATTTTCGGCGCCCAGCGGTAGAGTTCCTCCATATCAGCGGATTGCAGGGTATATTGGTAGGGGCTTTTAGTTAACTGGCCGCCAATGCGGATGGACGGCGGCACCTGCATGAAGGCTCTGATACCGGTCACCTGACCCAGCTGCGGTCTCAGGTTTTGCAGGATCTGATTAACATGCGGGCGTTGGGACATCGGTTTTAATCGGGCGAAGACAATGCCTGAGTTAACCGTCATATTGGTGCCGCCGGCGCCCACAAAAGACATATAGGAGGCCACGGACGGATCTTTCCCGATGATGGCGGCCAACTCCTTCTGGTGCCGCACCATGTTGTCAAACGAGATATCCTGAGGACCTTCGGTAAAGGTAAAGAGCTGGCCCGTGTCCTGATCCGGCAGGAACCCTTTGGGAATGGCCATAAAAAGATAACCGGTGCAAATCAGCACCAGCCAGAAGACAGCCATGGTGGCGCGTCGGTGCCGGATAACTCTTTGCAAACTCCAATCGTAGACCCGGAGCATGCCCTCAAAGAAGCGCTCGAAAAATAAATAAAACCGGCCATGCCTTGCCTCTCCGGGCGGCTTTAAAAAGCGGGAACAAAGCATGGGCGTCAGCGACAGGGAGATAAACCCGGAAATCAAGATGGCCACTGAAATGACCACGGCAAATTCATTGAGCAGTCGTCCAACTATACCGCCCATAAAAAGCACTGGAATGAACACCGCCGCCAAAGACAGGGTCATGGAAAGAATAGTAAAGGCGATTTCCTTGGAACCGGCAAAGGTGGCGCTGAGAGTGTCTTTCCCCATCTCTTGGTGGCGGACGATGTTTTCCAGCATGACGATGGCGTCATCCACCACGAAGCCCACGCTCAGGGTGAGAGCCATGAGGGAGAGGTTATCCAGACTGAATCCCAAAAGATACATAGCCGCGAAGGTGCCCACAATGGACATGGGCACTGCCAGGCTCGGGATCACCGTGGCCGAGATATTGCGCAGGAACAGGAAAATTACCAGGATGACCAGGCAAACCGTGAGAACCAGAGTAAACTGGACGTCATGGATCGATTCCTGAATGGAAAGGGACCGGTCATACAGCACATCCAGGCTGATGGCCGCCGGCAATTGCGCCCTGAAGCTGGGCAGGAGTTTCTTGACGTTTTCCGCCACTTCCACGGTATTGGTGCCGGGTTGGCGTTTGATGGCTAAAATTATGGACCGGGTCCCGTTATACCAGCTGGCCACCCGGTTTGTCTGCACGCTGTCAATGACTCGGCCTATCTCGTCTAACCGCACCGGTTTGCCGTTCCGGTAGGCGACGATCAGAGGGCGATAGGCGGCCGCGTCCAGTAATTGTCCGGTAGCCTTGATGGTAAAGGACTGATCTGCCTTATCAATAGTGCCGGTGGGCAGATTAACATTGCCGGCCGCAATTGCCTTTTGTACTTCATCGATGCCGATGCCCCGGCTGGCCAGCGCATAGGGGTCCATCTGCACCCGCACGGCATATTTTTGCGCCCCATACACCAATACCTGGGCCACACCGCTGATCATGGAGATGCGCTGGGACATATACGTCTGGCCGTATTCATCCACGGTGGACAGTGGCAGGGTAGGGGAGCTCAGGGCCAGATAGAGGATCGGGAAGTCTGCCGGGTTGACCTTGGTAAAGGTGGGCGGACTGGGCATATCTTTGGGTAACTGCCCCAGGGTTTGGGAAATCGCCGCCTGTATATCCAGCGCCGCTGCATCGATATTCCGGTTTAAGTTGAATTGCACCGTAATGCGGGTGCTCCCCAAAGCACTGGTGGAGGTCATGGAATCGATGCCGGCAATGGTGGCAAACTGCTTTTCCAGAGGCGTGGCCACAGCCGCAGCCATGGTTTCAGGGGAAGCCCCCGGCAGGGAAGCCGCCACCTGTATGGTGGGAAAGTCAACGTTCGGGAGTTCGCTGACCGGCAAGGCCCGGTAACCCATGACTCCGGCTAACAAAATAGCCAGCATGACCAGGGTGGTCATTACCGGCCGGCGGATGAAAGGCTCGGCCAGATTCACGAGGCTTGTTCCCCGGCCGGGCGCAATCCCGGCGTTCCTTTGATTTCCACCTTAGCGCCGGGAAAAAGTCGGAGCTGGCCGTCGGTGACCACGTGTTCACCAGGGTTAAGACCTGATTTGATCACGGCCAGACCATTTAGGGTACGATCGAGCTGGACGGGGCGGGCCTCCGCCGTCTGGTCTGCCTTGATCACATAGACATAATTACCCTGCTGCCCTACCTGCAGGGCTTGGGCGGGAATCACCAGGGCATCGGGCTGCTCTGTCAAGATCAGGCCGACATTGACGAATTGCCCCGGCCACAGGGTGCGATCAAGGTTTTTGAAGATGGCTTTTAATGGAATCGTGCCGGTGGCCTGATCCACTTTGTTGTCTACAAAGGCAAGTTCCCCCGAGGACCTGTATTGCTCTGCAGGCGGGATGGCCACTTCCACTTTGAGCTTTCTCTGAGCCATATATTTCTTGATTTCCGGCAGATTTTGCTCCGGCAAGGCAAAGTTCACGTAGATGGGGACGATCTGATTGATGACCACTAAGATCGCTTTTTCATCATTGGCTTTCACCAAATTGCCCTGATGGATCAGGAGATCACCGGTCTTGCCGTTGATGGGCGAATGGATGGCGGTATATTCCAGTTTCAGGCGGGCGTTTTCCACTGCAGCCGCGTCGGCCTTCACCGTAGCCTCTAATGAGGCAGCCTTGGTGGCATACTGCTCATACTCCCCGGTGCTCACCAGATTCTGCCGGATCAGGGCCTCGTAACGCCGGGCGTCTTTCCGGGCGTTCTCCAAAAGGGCCTGATCTCTGGCCAGATTAGCCTGGGCCTGCTGCAATTGAGCCTCAAAAGGCCGGGAATCAATGGTAAAAAGCAACTCGCCTTTTTTAACTTCCTGGCCTTCTTGAAAGTGAACTTTTACTACCTCACCCTCTACCTGGGACTTCACTTGCACCGTGGCATAGGCTTCCACATTACCGATGGCCTTGAGCTGCACCGGCATGGTTTTCTGCTCCACCAGCGCCACCGACACCGGCGCCGGCGGTCGCGGCGGGGCCTCCGGCTTGCTGCTGCCGCAGCCGGCCAGTAAGAATATTAGGGCTCCAACGGTGAGGACTAGCCAGGTAATTTCGGTAAAACAACAGGTTGGGGACAGAATGCCTGATTTTGGGCGGGGTGTTTTATATCTGGATTTCATCTTTCAGACGATATTTTAAATTATTTTCATCATCTATCATATAGTATTTATCCGAAACTGGCAAATACCAAAAAGAAAGAAAACCGTGCCGCTTTTTCTTAAAAAGAAATCCGGCCACATTTTCCCTCTGCTTTTCCGGCTGTGCTTCGAAGCTAAGTTAGGCTTGGCTGTTTTCGTTTGAGTCCTTCACCAGATCCCTGTAGTAACGCTCTTCCATGGCCCGAATCTGCGACAGGCCCACCAGGTCATTAAATTCTTCAAAGTGTACCATGCGGTCTAAGAGTTCTTCGAGGCTGCCGGTGGCTCGGAGCCTGGTAAAGCTCTCCTGTACGGCTTTGGCGATGACATACGTGTTGACGGTGGGGAAGGCCACCGCCGCGAATCCCATCTCCTGGAGCGCCTGGGCGGATAAGAGCGGGGTTCTGCCGCCGGGAATCAGGTTCGCCAACAGCGGGGCGGCAATTTCCCGGGTCAGGCGGCGCATCTGCTCCACGGTTTCCGGCGCCTCCACAAAGATCAGATCCGCGCCCGTCTCCCAGTACAGGCAGGCCCGGTCAATGGCCGCCTCTACTCCGGCCAAAGCCAGGACGTCGGTGCGGGCCACGATGACCAGGTCCATATCCTGCCGGGCGTCCAAGGCCGCTTTGAGCTTGGCCGTCATTTCATCTGGGGGGATAACCTGTTTCCCGGACATGTGGCCGCAACGCTTGGGAAAAACCTGATCCTCCAGGAGGATGGCTGCGGCTCCGGCCTTCTCTAAAAGCTGTACCGTTCGTATGACATTGGTGACGTTGCCGTGGCCGGTGTCACCATCCACCAGCAGAGGGAGGCCAGAGGCATCGGCGATCCGGCCGGTATAATCGGCCATTTCCGTCAAGGTCAGCAACGACACGTCGGGTTGGCCCAGGAGGGTGGCGCTGCCGGCATAACCGCCCACGGCCAGGGCCTGAAAGCCGGCCGCCCCGGCAATCCTGGCGCACAGGGCGTCATGCACCACCGGCAGTAGTAAAATGGCTTCTGCCAGGAGGTATTCTCTGAATAAAGAAGTCTTTTTCATTGCCGCCTCTTAGGACCTCAGATCGATTCTTATTGTTGTCGCTGCAAAAGATGCTTGTTAAAAAAAAAGGCGGCCGCTGGGGCCGCCTTGCATCATGATAACCTTGGAAATTCTTAGAAGTGATACGCCACGCCTAACTGTCCGGAAAACAGGTTCATGTCAGGTTTGGAGTATATTGTGATAGGAAAACCTCCGATAAGTTGGCTATGAACAAATGACGGAGAAAAATAACGGTATTTGAAAGAGGCTTCCACTGAAACGGACTTGTTGAAAAAATAGCGAAGGCCCGTTTCTGCGGCCAGACCAACGGTTACGTCATCTTTACCACCCGGCTGGATTCCCACCCCTGCGGCAGGTATACTGCCGGTGATTTTATTGCTGGTGAAGAAAATTGCGGGGCCGACACCAATATAAGGCTGCAGGCGGCCGAAAGGTACAGCGCTATCCGACATGAAGCCATACCGGCCGGCGAACATGAAAGCCCACGTAGCCAGCGAACCATTAGACGAAGCATTTAAAAGCGTCTGGGCTGCGCCAACTTTGAGTATACCGGCCTGGCCGGCTAAATCTAAATTTTGATAACTGATATCGGTGTAGAAACCCAGATACTTCATCCAGTCTGGATACCAGCTGGCGGCATAGGTCCCTTGTGGAGTAAACCAATAGCCGAATTTCATGCCTCCCAGAACAGAGGGATCGAATTCCCCCGGTATGCTGGCTGAAACCGGAACGGCCACCGGTGCCCCTACTTGGCTCAGAGCTTTGCTGGAATTAGTCGCACCGGTACCACCGATGTACAGTTCAATAAAAAATGATGGTTCAGTGGCCGGCAGGCCTTTGGTGGATATTGGTTTAGCCTGAGCCCAACCCATGGTCGGGATCAGCACCAAGGCGGCAATAACCGCCAACCAAATCATTTTCCCCTTTTTCATAATTTCCCCCCTTAATTGAAGTTATTCGTAAGTAAATAATAAAACCACAATTCTGCATGCACCGTTTTCCCCCTTCCACCTCCTCCCTGAAGGCTAACACCCGACCAATAGGCAAAGGGTATTCGCCTGACATTTTCCATTACTGGCATTTTATGGCCAAAGTCAAGATGTTGTCAAGCAGAAAGTTATGGCCATGTAAAAAAAACCTGCATATTTCCATGATGACCTTAATTTATCCGGTTAAGGCCAGACACTTAAGAGCGTCGCTACCCCGAGGACAAGGCCCACCAAGCCGTTCAGGGTGAAAAAGGCGTGGTTTAAAAGAGTTAGATCCCCAGGCGACAGCAGGGCATGTTCCACCAGGAGCAGCAGGGCGGCCAGAAACGCTGCTCCGAAATAAAACGGCCCTAAACCAGCCAGCCAGCCTACACCAATAAAACCGAGACCGGCCCCGGCATGCAGCCAGGCGGCCAGGCGCATGGCTTTGGCCCGCCCCAACCGGCAGGGAAGGGAATGCAAACCCACGCCTCGGTCAAAGTCCTCATCCTGCAAAGAATAAAGGATGTCAAAGCCGGCTACCCAGAGAAGCACCGTCAACGACAAGAGCAGTGGCAACCCTTGAATATCGCCCCGTAACGCGATCCAGCCGGCGGTGGGGGCAATGGCCAGGCAGGCCCCCAGGACCAGGTGCGAGGCCCAGGTGAAGCGCTTGGTGTAGGAATAGAACAACACCACTCCCAACGCCAGAGGAGAAAGCCTCAGGGTTAACGCGTTCAGCTGTGAGGCGGCGAAGAAAAACAACAAGGTGCTGGCCACGATAAAAATGATGGTAGCACCCTGGCTGATAAGCCCCTGGGGCAGGGCCCGGTCGGCAGTCCGGGGGTTGAGGGCGTCATAACGCCAATCCACCAGCCGGTTAAAGGCCATGGCCGCGCTCCGGGCCCCCACCATGGCCAAAAGGATAAAAAAAGCCTGGCGGGCCGTGGGCAATCCCCGGGCGGCCAGCAAAGCCCCCATGAAGGCAAAAGGCAGGGCAAAGACGGTATGCTCGATCTTGATCATTTCCAAGAGAATGAGTACCTTGTGGCCCCAAGACGGTAGACCTGGTCGATTCTCCGATGCCGGACTGGCGTTACCGGTTGCGGACATTATCCAACCCCAGCCGTTGCCAGATCATATCCACTTTGCTTTTGACGCCGGCATCCATATCAATGACCTCTGGCCAATCCCGGTTAAAACCCTCTTCCGGCCACTTCCGGGTGGCGTCAATCCCCATCTTAGAGCCGTAATGCGGCAGCGGCGAGGCGTGGTCCAGGGCGTCCACCGGCCCGTCCACAAACACCACATCCCGCCGGGGGTCAACATTGTTTCCCAACCGCCAGATAACATGTCCCAAATCCTGGACATCTACTTCCTTATCGTAAATTATGATGATTTTCATGAACATCATCTGACCCAGACCCCACAGGGCGTGCATTACCTTACGGGCATGGCCCGGGTAGCGCTTGTCGATGGAGATGAAAGCCAGGTTGTGAAACACCCCTTCCACCGGCAGGTTCATGTCCACGATTTCCGGCAAGGTTTTTTTGATCAGGGGCAGAAAGATGCGCTCCGTGGCCTTGGCCATGAAACAGTCTTCCATGGGCGGCCGGCCCACAATAGTGGCCGGGTAGATAGGCTCCCGTCGCCGGGTCAGAGTGGTGACATGAAAGACCGGATACTCGTCGGCCAGGGAATAATAACCGGTATGGTCCCCGAAGGGGCCTTCCAAACGGCGTTCGCCCGGTTCGATGTAGCCCTCCAGGACAATCTGGGAGGCGGCCGGCACCTGGAGCGGCACCGACACACATTGTACCAATTCCACCGGCTCCTGGCGCAGAAAACCCGCAAACAGCATCTCATCCAGGTCATCCGGCAAAGGCGCCGTGGCCGCATACGTGACGGCAGGGTCCGGTCCGATGGCCACCGCGGCCGGCAACCGCTCGCCCCTCTGCTCCGCCACCCGGTAGTGGGCGGCGCCGCCTTTATGCTTGTGCCAGTGCATGCCAGTGGTATTCCGGTCATAGACCTGGAGACGGTACATACCTACATTCCGCTTGCCGGTTTCCGGATGGTGGGTGATCACCACCGGCAGGGTGATGAAAGGCCCGCCGTCCAAGGGCCAGCAGGTGAGCACCGGAATTGTGCTCAAATCCACCTCATCCCCCTGCAACACCACCTCCTGACAGGGAGCCCGGCTGACGGTCTTCGGGAAGATGTTGGCCAGTCGCCGGAGTTTGGGAATCAATTTCAGCTTTTTAAAAAGGGTGTCCGGCGCTTCCGCCTCTAAAAAACTTAAAATCTCGGTGGCAATTTCCTCCAGGCTGTTCACTTCCAGGGACAAACACATACGCTCCATGGAGCCGAAGGCGTTCATAAGCACCGGCATCTCGTATCCCGGCACGTTTTCAAACAGCAGGGCCGGGCCGCCCAATTTGCTGACCCGGTCGGTGACTTCGGTGATTTCCAAATAAGGGCTCAACGGCTCAGTTATGCGTTTTAATTCGCCCTGTTTCTCCAATTCCTTAATAAATTTTTGCAGGCTGTCATAGCCCATAAGTAATATCCTTTATAATTTGTTCTGAGAGTGCTAATGAATTCTTAAAATGAGAAATGGAGCACAGGCGCCCCCGCCTGTGCAGGGAAGGGCATCCTTAATTAAAGGTATTTTTTATATAAACCGCAACTGCGGCATCTCCTGGAATTCCCCGAATTTAAACAAGTACCTGAAAAAAGGCCTCCAATCCCTCCTGTTGGCCGGGGTCTAAGTTGTAATCCAGGCGCTGGAAATAGGCTGCTAGCTCCTCTTGGGGCATGGGCACCACCGCTGCTGCCTGCCGGCAGATTTCAGGCATAGAGTTCAAACCCAGGGCCTTGGCTGCCAACAGGGTCCGGTGGACTTTATACACCGCCGTATCCTCTTTTTCGAAATAGTCCCGGCGCGCCGCCCAGACGCCAAACACAAAGGGCAGGCCGGTAAGTTCGTGCCAGGCCCGGCCCAGGTCCAGGAAATACGGGTAGCAGCCCCGGGCTTTAAGTCGCAGGGCTTCATCGCCAATGGCCAGCATGCCGTAACAGCCGTCGGTAAATCGGTCGGTGACGGGACCCACCCGGTACAGGGGCCGGGCGCCATATAACTCTGCTAGCACGATTTTCACCAGGGCCGCCGAAGTGGCTGAGCCGGCGCTGAGCAGCACCTCCTTGCCGGACAGGCGATGGCAGGGCAGACGGCTGAAAAACAGGACGCTGCCCACATCTCCTCGCGTGGAAATGGACAGGTGGGGCAACAACAAATAATCTTGGTAATGGCGGCCGTATTCGTAAGAGGAAATGGCGCTGACATCCAGCCGACCTTGATGGAACTGGCTGTTGAGTTCCGCCGGGGTGCCGGACACCATATAAAAACCGTTGTCCACCCAGGCCCGGTCAATGGCGTAATAAATGGGCAGGACGTTGATGTAGCGAATGCGCCCTAAACGAGGCTTAGACTCCATGTCAGCACTCCTTCCCTTGTTGGGTGAGCCAAGACATCCGCCCCTCCACCCCGGAATCCAGCAACGACGGCCACAACGGCGCTCCTGCCGGAAGGGGTAAAAACAGCAGGGCGGCTCTTTTCCCGGGGGTGAGGCTGCCCAGATCTTGAGACCGGTTCAACGCGATCGCGCCGTTTATGGTTGCCATAACCAAGTAGTCAGACAAGGGAACATCGGGGAAACGTTCTTGCAACATCTTGATTTCCTGAAACAGATTCAGATCCTGGGCGCTGGCCAGGGAGTCAGTCCCCAGGGCCAGCCTGAGGCCGGCCTGCAACAAGGCAGTTAAGTCCGTAAAACCGGCGCCGGTATGGACATTGGAACGAGGGCAGAGAGCCAGACAGACACCCCGGCGGGACAAGAGTTCCCGGTCCTGGGCGTCCAGCCACACTCCGTGCACCGCCAGGGTCTGCTCATCCCAGAAACCCAGCCGGTCCAGGTAGATCGCTGGAGAACAGCCCGGGGGGGTAGTAACCCGCATACCAGCGCCCCCGCCGGGTCAGCAGTTCCTGGAGCAAACCGTTGCCCTGAGATAAAAATTGAATTTCCTCCGAGGATTCCGCCAGGTGCACGCTAGTGGGGCGTCCCTGCCCGCGGTTCCATGCCTTAATGCGGCGAAATAGAGGAGCTGAAACAGAGTAAGGAGCATGGGCCGCGGCACTCACCGGCAGAGAATCGGCTTTCATCCGGGCTAAAAAGGGAAAGTCCTCTTCCAACCGGGTGTCGGCGAGCAGGTTAAACCCCAGGCATTCATAGAAATAATGGAAATCTAACCCGCTGGCTTTTAGGACCGGCAAACTCCGACCGGTATTGCTGACCTCAGCCGCCAGGATGATGCCATAGCGCCGCATTTCAGCAATGCCGTCCCGGACACCTTGATCAATCTTCTCTGGTGTCAGGGTGCTAAAACCGTCAATGGCCGCTTGCAGCCAGGCCGGGAGATTCTCCTGGGGCGGAATCGTCTGGCGCAGCCCGGTGAATTCTAAATGAACGTGGGCATTAACCAAGGCCGGGATAATTGCCCCTTCACCATGATCATAATGAAGCGCGGCGCCTAGCCCCAGTCCCCCGCGACGATGGGTTTGCCATATTTCAGCCACCGGTCCCACTGCGGCAATGCGATCCCCGGCCACGGCCACGGCGCCATCGGCGAGCACCGGGCCGTCCACGGGAATTACCCACGAGGCCTGATGGATAATGAGGGGCTGGTTCATCACGAGAACCACTCCCGCCAATTAGGACCGATATCTCCCCGCTGTCGGTACCGTTCCATGAGCCAGGGGCAGGGACATTGTCGGGGTGTCCCCATCAACTCCGGCAGTAGCTTCAAGACTATTTCGGCCAGAGCAGCTTCCACAGCCTTTACCCGCTGAATTTCCTGGGGTGTGGCCAGACCTTCAAACAGGATTCCCGGTTGATAGGGCCGGTCTTTGACGCCTTCGGCATAATTGACCACGTAACAGACGGCGGCGTAGCACAATTCCAACTCCCGGGCCAAAAAGACCTCGGGCACCAGGGTCATGCCCACCAGGTCGCCGCCCAGAATCTTATATTTTTGGATTTCCGCCGGGGTCTCCAGGCGGGGGCCGGTGGTGGCGGTGTAGACCCCGGCCGGGTGCACCGGGATGCGCCCATCTACCAGGGTTTGGATCACGGTTTGCCGCAATTCCGGACAAAAAACCGGATTCTGGCGGACAAACCCGAGACCCCGGTTGGGAAAGAAGGTATACGGCTGCTGGTGTCCTTCATCCATAATATCATGGGGGATCACCAGATCACCCGGGGCCATGGTATCATTGATGGCCCCCGGGGCGCACCAAGCCAGGATTTTTTCCACTCCCAGGGTCTTTAATGCATACAAGTTGGCCCGGTCATTGACATAGGGAGCGGAAACGTGGTAACCGGCCTCACCATGCCGGGAAAGCACGGCAAAGTCCAACTCTTCATGAGTAAACAGGTGCACTGGATTGCTGCGGCCAAAGGGGGTGTCGTAGCGCTTTGTGTGCTGGCCTCGCAGACCCTGATTCAGAAAATCCTGATGCGCCCCTACCCGGGCGATGATGGCTATCTTGGGAGAATTAACCATTGTCTATTTTTGAGCGGACTGCTGACAGTCTTTATCATTAGATAAATTGATACACATGATCCCGCTGCCTGGCTTCATATCCAGCCGTGGTGATCTGACGTTCAATTTCTTCCCGGGAGAGGCGAAAGCCCACGCCGGTGGCGGCCACGACGTTTTCCTCGATCATGGTGGAACCGAAGTCGTTGGCCCCAAATTCCAAAGCGATTTGAGCGACTTTGGCCCCCTGGGTGACCCAGGAAACCTGCAGATTGGCAAAATTGTCCAATACCAACCGGGAGATGGCCAGGGTCTTGAGATAATCCACCACATCGGCTGTGGTGCCTCCCAGGGCCGTGCCCCCCGGCTGAAAACTCCAGGGGATGAAGGCGGTAAACCCCCCGGTGCGGTCTTGCACTTCCCGGAGTCGATAAAGGTGTTCCAGACGTTCCTCTCTGGTTTCCACGTGGCCGAACATCATGGTGGCAGTGGTGTGCAATCCTAAGGTATGGGCGGTTTCCATGACCTCCAGCCATTGCTGGGTGGAGCATTTTTGTGGTGCCAAGGCCGTTCGCACCCGGTCCACCAGAACTTCAGCGCCGCCTCCGGGAATGGAGCCGAGACCGGCGGCGATGAGACGCCGGATGACGTCAACAATGGTCAGGTGAAACATTTTAGCAAAGAAGATGATCTCCGGGGGGGAGAAGCCATGCACCTGCAGTCCGGTGCGTCGGATGAACCGGACCAGTTCCTCGTAATAGCTCAGGGGCAGATCAGGATTGAGTCCGCCCTGCAACAAAATGCCGGTGCCGCCCAAAGCCAGGGTTTCTTCAAGCTTCCGGGCCAGTTCCTCCCAGGACAACACGTAGCCCTCGGGATGTCCGGGGGGACGGAAAAAGGCGCAGAAGCGGCAGCCCGACAGGCAGATATTGGTGTAATTGACATTCCGATCCACCACATAGGTCACCCGCGCCTCGGGATGCCGCCGGCGCCGGGTAAAATTGGCCCAGCGCCCCAACGTCAGGATATCCAGGTCCCACAGAGGCATGGCTTCATCAGGGGTAAGCCTGGCCCCGGAGATGATTGTATCTTGAAGACGGTCGGCCGACGTATTCATACTTAGGAATAGCTGATAACGTTATACAGCGTGTCCCGTTCCACCGGCTCCCGGCCCGCCTCCCGGATCAGGTGGTGCAATTCCTGGCGGGTGAGTCCCTGGGCCGTCTGCGCCCCGGCCATGTGGGTGATGCGTTCCTCGATGACGGTGCCGTCAATGTCGTCGGCGCCAAAGGCCAGGGCCAGTTGCGCGATCTTCGGTCCAACCATTATCCAGAAGGCCTTGATATGGGGGAAATTGTCCAGCAGCAGACGGGACACGGCCAGGTTCTTGAGGTCGTCAAAACCGGTGGTTTCCGGCAGTCCGGGCAACTCGGTGTTGGCGGAGTGAAAGGCCAGGGGTATGAAGGTAAGGAAGCCTCCGGTTTCATCCTGGGCGGCCCGCAGTTTGATCAGGTGATCCACCCGCTCTTCCAGGGTTTCCTGATGGCCGTAAAGCATGGTGGCATTGGTGTTCAGCCCCTGTCGGTGGGCGGTTTGGCAAACCTGCAGCCAGCCTTCGGGAGAAAGTTTTTTGACACACAAACTCTGGCGGATGCGGGGACTGAAGACTTCGGCCCCACCCCCGGGCAGCGAGCCCAGGCCGGCTTCCTGCAAAGCCGCCAGAGTCGCGGCCACACTCAGACCGGCAATGCCGGCCAGGTGGTGAATCTCCACCGCGGTGAAGGCCTGTAAATGCACCGTGGGCCGCAGGCTCTTGATACCCTGCAGCATCTCCAGATAATAGGAGAACGGCAGCTCGGGATGCAACCCCCCCACAATATGAATTTCACTGATGGGGTCGGCCAGGCGCTCTTCAACTTTGCTAAAAATCTCCTCCAGACTCATCTCATAGGCCAGAGGGTCGCCGGCCTGTTTCCCAAAGGCGCAGAATTTGCACCCATTAATGCAGATATTGGAATAATTGAGGTGTTGATTTATGATGTAATAGGCTTTATTGCCGTGCCGCCGCTCCCGGACGATATTGGCCAGATAGCCCACACTCAACAGATCGGAACTACGATAGAGGGCCAGGCCATCCTCAAAGGTAAGACGCTCCTGGGCCAATACCTTCTCGGAGATGGAGATTAAGTTCGGATCTTTAAAAAAGCCATTGCCGACCATGCTAGGTCCTCTTTTTAAGTTCAAAGTTCAAAATTACAAGATCAAAGTTCAAAATTTGAGGTCGAGGAAATTGTCAACCGGGTTATTCATTCTCCGAATTTCCCGTTGGCAGCCAGCCCATGCCGGACAAGATGCATCATTTCCCTGACCTGCTGGCCTAACTCCTCCTCGGTTGCCTGATCCAATCCCAGGGCCACGTCAAAAGCAGGGACGCTGACTGCTTGCAGAAACCGGTCCAGCAGGGCATCCAGGAAAAAGGTGGTGGTTGCCAACGGCAGATCCGGCCGCAATTCCCCCCGGGCCAGACCCTGACGCAGCAGCGATTGCAAGTATTCCGTCGCGAACTGGCGCACCGCTCTGAGCAGTTCCTGTCGCTGGGGGACCTGCTGGTCGAAGAGGATTTTTAAATATATCCCATAAATTTTAGGATGTTGCTTTATAAAAGCCACTCCTGCCAAAAGGGATTTTTCCAGCCGGGTGAAGAAATTTTCTTCCCGGGAGCTTTCCTTCACCTGCACCAGGAGACGCCGGACCACAGAAATGGCAAAGTCGAAAATGTAGAGAAAAATTCCTGTCTTAT
This sequence comes from uncultured delta proteobacterium, assembly GCA_963705135.1. GTDB lineage: Bacteria > Desulfobacterota > Desulfobaccia > Desulfobaccales > Desulfobaccaceae > Desulfobacca. The sequence goes on along the minus strand of CAVPJB010000012.1, from coordinate 22,156 downwards.
CGGTAAAATACTGATACAGGGAGCCTTTGGCAATGCCGGAGCGGGCTACGATGACGTTGAGGCTGGCCTGGGGATAGCCTTTATCGGCAAATTCCGCCAAAGCGGCCTCGATGATGCGGGCTTGCTTGGCTTCGGGAAGATTAAGAAAAGTGTCGCGGACGATTTCTGGCATGGGCTAAGGCTTCTCTATATGACCAGTTGGTCATATCAGATTTTCCGATTAGATGTCAAGAGGTTTAAAGGTGAGTGGACCCCGTTAATATCCCTTGACACCGGCGCCGGCTTGTGGTGTACTTGCCGTGGTAATGTGTGCCCCCGGATTTTTGCTTTTCCGGGTCAACCCTTTTAAGGCCGGAAATTAACTAAGAAACTGATTAACGCTAACCCATACTAAAAGTGAAACTCTTCGGATAGGCAATGAAGTGAGTGGGGACGTCCCCCTTCTTCCTTCTTTGCCTTTTGTCTTTTTACATATAATTTCAATTTATTGACATTCCGTCCGGGTCAGGCAGCGCCCGCCGGCAGAAATTGCAGACAGCGTTTCTCCAGGAGAACATACATGTCGGAGCCGTTGGAAAAGGTCTATAATCCAGGTGACATTGAGAAGAAGTGGTATGACTACTGGGAAGCCAATTCCCTGTTTCGGGCCGACGCGGACAGCGACCGCCCACCCTACAGCATCGTCATCCCGCCTCCGAATATCACCGGCTCCCTGCATATGGGCCATGCCCTCAATAACACCATGCAGGACATCCTGATCCGCGCTAAACGCATGCAAGGCTACAATGCCCTCTGGATGCCCGGCACCGACCACGCCGGCATAGCTACCCAGAACGTGGTGGAGCGCATGCTGGCGGCAGAGGAAAAGGACCGTCACACAGTGGGCCGGGAAGCCTTTATTGAGCGGGTCTGGCAGTGGAAAGAAGAGTCCGGTGGCCGCATCATCAGCCAACTCAAGCGCCTGGGCTGCTCCTGCGACTGGAGCCGGGAACGCTTTACCATGGACGCCGGCCTGTCCGCCGCGGTGCGGGAGGTCTTTGTCCGTCTCTATGAAGACGGTTTAATCTACAAAGGGGACTACATCATCAACTGGTGTCCCCGCTGTCAGACTGCCCTGGCCGACCTGGAAGTGGAGCACGAGACCAAAGACAGTTACCTGTACGATATCAAATACTTTTTAGCCAATAATGGCAGCCATCTCACCGTGGCTACCACCCGGCCGGAGACTCTGTTGGGCGACACCGCGGTGGCCATCAACCCCAACGACCTCCGTTATATTAAATTCCACGGGGCTCAAGTGCTACTACCGGTGTTGGGCCGCAAAATTCCGGTGATCACCGACGACTATGTGGATATGGAATTCGGCACCGGCGCCCTCAAAGTCACTCCGGCCCATGATCTCAACGACTTCCACATCGGCGCCCGGCACAACCTGCCGTCGGTACGCGTTATAGACGATCGGGGCCGCATGACCGAGGAAGCCGGCAAATACCACGGCATGGACCGCTTTACCTGCCGGGATAAGATCGTCAAAGACCTGAAAGCCGACGGCCTGCTGGAAAAAGTGGAGAAATACGTCCACGGCGTCGGCCACTGTTACCGTTGCCGGGCGGTGGTGGAGCCCATGCTCTCGAAACAGTGGTTCGTGTCTGTTAAACCCTTGGCCGAGGCGGCCATGGCCGCGGTGACCGACGGCCGCATCCGCATCATCCCGGCCATGTGGGAGAAAACCTTTTTTGAATGGATGAACAACATCCGGGATTGGTGCATTTCCCGGCAGATCTGGTGGGGCCACCGCATCCCGGCCTGGAACTGCCAGGAGTGCGGCGAAGTCATTGTTCCCCGGGAGACGCCGCAGGAATGCCCCAAGTGCCGCGGGTCCCAGTTAATCCAGGAAGATGACGTCCTGGATACCTGGTTTTCCTCGGCTCTGTGGCCCTTTTCCACCCTGGGCTGGCCGGAGCAGACCAAGGAGCTGAAACTCTTCTATCCCACTTCGGTCCTGATCACCGCCTTTGACATCCTCTTTTTCTGGGTGGCCCGGATGATGATGATGGGCCTTTACTTCATGAAGGACGTGCCTTTCCGGGAGGTCTACATCCACGCCTTGGTCCGGGACGCCGAAGGCCAGAAGATGAGCAAATCCAAGGGCAACGTGGTGGATCCCCTGGAGGTCATGGATCAGTACGGCACCGACGCCTTCCGCTTCTCCCTGGCCGCCTTTGCCGCCATGGGCCGGGACGTGCGCCTGTCCGAGGACCGCATCGCCGGATATAGAAATTTTGTCAACAAGATCTGGAATGCCAGCCGCTTCACCCTGATGAATCTCGCCGATTTCGACGCCGCGGCCCAAGACCCGCTCCCCCTCACCGTGGAGGAACGCTGGATCGTCAGCCGGTTGCAGCAGGTCAGCCAGGGGGTGGCTGAAGCCCTGGATTCCTATAATTTTGACCAGGCAGCCCACCAGCTCTACCAGTTTGTCTGGCACGAGTTCTGCGACTGGTATTTGGAGCTGATAAAACCGGCTCTGTATGACAGCAAAGATCCGGCGATTAAGCGGCACACCCAAAAAGTGCTCCAGGAGATCCTAAGCTCCCTCCTTAGGCTGCTGCACCCCTTCATGCCCTTTGTTACCGAGGAAATCTGGCACAAGCTGCCCGGCGCCCAAGGGAGCATCATGGTGGCACCTTTCCCCGTGGCTAAGCAGGAACTTCTCGACCCTGCGGCCGAAGCCGAAATGAATCTGCTCATGGCCGTCATCACCGCGATCCGAAATCTCCGGGGTGAAATGAATGTGCCCCCGGGCACCAAGGCTCCTATCCAGTTCTATAGCGCCAACGAGGCTGCTCAGCCGCCCTGGGCCACCATGCCCGGGCTCTGGAAATCCTGGCTAAGATTGACGGCCTGGCCTTTAATCCCGCCGGCGACCGCCCCCAGGCCGCGGCCAAAGCCGTGGTGGAGGAGGTGGAAATTTACCTGCCCCTGGCCGGCCTCATCGACTTTGCCGAAGAGGACCGCCGCCTGACCAAAGAACTGGACAAGATCAGCAAAGACCTGACCACGGCCCAACGAAAGCTGGCCAACGAGGATTTCATGGCCAAGGCCCCGGCCGACGTGGTGACCAAAGAGAAGGAGAAGGTCCAGACCCTCACCGAAAAACTGGCCAAACTCAAGAGCCACAAGGAGAAGATCAAGGCCCTGACCGCCTGATGAATGTGCCTGATCACAAGAGGCCCACTAGTTTCCGGTTTTCCATTCATAAATCGTGGTATTGATCCGACCTTTGGCCCAGGGTCGGGTGCCGCCCCCACGAAACCCGCCCTGAGACAAAGGACCGGAGCCCTGCTACCACGTCCACCACGAATTTTCGGGAAGATTTATTATCGCCATTTATCTTGTTGAAATTATTGGTCATAATTGTTGGCAAGGTTACTTTTTCGCGCTAGTTTCGCGGTAATTTCGCGCTTGTTTTTCGGTTTGATTTCTGATCCCACCTTCGGCTCAGGGTCGGGTTCCGCCCCCACGAAACCCGCCCTGAGACAAAGGACCGGAGCCCTGCCACCACGTCCACCACGAATTTTCGGGAAGATTTGTTGTCGCCATTTATCCTGTTGAATTTATTGGTTATAAATCTTGGCAACGTTACTTTTTCGCGCTAGTTTCGCGGTAATTTCGCGCTTGTTTTTCGGTTGGTTGCCGCTGAGTTTTCGCCGTCACCAATTGCCGCCCGCGGTTTAGTTTTTTCCATAGAATGGAAATCATGTGCCACCATAATGGCAGTGAGATAAATTTTTCATTTTATGGGCGTATCGCCATTCGTCTCTGCCGCCTTTGACCTCAGGGCAGGGTGTCGCCCCCACGAAACCCGGCCCGAGGCAAAGACTGCACCGTTTGTCAACACTGGCTCATACTATACATAATGGGCGAAAAAAAGACAGAACAGGTGGGACAGATGTCACAAACTTGGTAGGAGACGGGAAATTACGCTCTAAAAATGGGCAGACGAGCGATGTGCCGAAACCGGTTTATCTTTGAGGGAGGGGAAAAGGAATTTTATGGCTGTCTTCACAGGGCGGCAGTTTTCGGGTATATACGATCGAGAGTAGAGCCAGATATTACTCAAAGAGAGGATTCCGTATGCAAAAATATCGATGCACCGTCTGCGGCTATGTCTATGATCCGGCGGAGGGCGATCCCATGGGCAACATCCCTCCCGGCACCGCCTTCGAAGACCTGCCCAACTCCTGGAGCTGCCCCCATTGCGGCGCTTTTAAGAGTTCTTTTGAGCCGGAGGGATAATTAAAAGTTTTGGGTGGCACGGGCGTCCCGCCTGTGCCCCTAATATCCCATGGTCTTCTTGATCACTTCGGCCGCGACGCTGGTGCCGATCTTGGTGGCCGCGTCCAAGGCCCAAGCACCACCTTTTTTCAGATACTCCAACATCTTGGGGCCATTGCCGGCTTTGGCCGCTTTTTCGGCAGCAGCCACGTCAGCCACGGCTTGCAATTGCTCCGGCGTCTCCGCCGCTCCTTTTAAATGATTTTTAAGTTTCTCTAAATCTCCTGCCAAAGCTGCGAAATCGGTCTGTCCTGAGATTTGTTGAAACTGCAGGTTGTGGGCGTTCGCTTCTCGCCCCACCGCCCCGGCCTGGCCGATATTATACAGGTCCCCGATGACAGTCAGATTTACTAGCTGAATGGTGTTGTCCGGTCCGGGGACTGGCAGCGATTCGGTTCTTTCTTTGACTAATCCTTTTATGAAAGAGTAATCGAGAAGGGTGGTGGGCAATCCGGGGGCTGGAATTTTGGCATCGATCTTTAGACCGGGAATCGAGTCATGAATCAAGTACAGGGCCGTCTTGATGATTTCCAAAAAAATGGGACGCGTGGATTTCTCGCCGCTGACCCAGAGATAGATTTTCCTGTCCTCTAAATCTCCTCTGGCCAGCGCCAGGTTGTTCCCGTCCATGGATTGGAAAACCACCCCGGTGCGCCAGTAGGTATGTTGATGGATTAACTTATGCAGATTGACGATTAAACGGCTGAGGACGCTCCCCGGCAGGACGTCGTAATGATACTGGAAGTGCAGGCTTTCTTCCCAGACGCCGGTATATGGTTCCTCTTTGGGTAGCAGGTCGGGAACCAGATATTTCCCGGGTTCATCCGGAAATTCAAAGAGGAGTTCGAATTTTTTCATGAGGTCGAGAATATAGCCATGCCGGCGTTGGGGATAGCGTTTGGCCGGCAAAATTCGCTTCAGGTCCTCTAAATGCAGCACCCCCTTTTTTTGAAATAACCGGTGGGAATTTAAAATCTGGTAGACCCCCTGGGTGACCCACTCCGGGTTCAGGACAAAGAGAGGATGTTCCGGAAAGTGGAGAGCAATTCCCAGGTCATGGATATAGCTGATCAAGGTGGTTTGGCTGGCCTCTGCCGTGATCTCTTCCTCTTCGCAGATTTTGACGTATTCCTCGTACGGCAGGTAATCCCGCTCCTTTATCGTCAACCCGGTTAACCGTTCTTTCACCTCAAACCAGTTCTCGGCCAGCTGGTCCCGGACGTGCTCAAGCTCGCTTATCTCCTGGACTATCGCCCGGCGCAATTCGTTGAGGCCGGTTCCCTTCCGGCACGATAACCGTTTGATAAACTCTTTTATGTTAGGGTATTTTTCCTGCAGCCTATGCCAGTTCAAGGACATGGCGCCTTGATCCGATTTGTTGCAGACCACGATAACCGGTGAGTGTTCGCCGAAGGCCGTAATCATTTTCAGCCAGTATTCCAGCCGGTTGGCCGCCTCGTCCAGGCGGGAGTCCAGTACCAGCAGGTAGAGGCTCCGCTTGGTCAGAAAAAACTGGTGGGTGGCGTGCATGATCTCCTGGCCGCCGAAATCCCAGATATTGAGCCGGATCTCTTGTCGCCTGACCTTTACCGGCCACCGCTGAATGTCGATCCCCTCGGTTTTCTGTTCGTCCGGGTCAAATTCATTTTTCAGCAGCCGCTTTACCAGGGAGGTCTTTCCCACCGCGCCCTGTCCCACCAGGATGACCTTGGCCTCGTTCAGTGGGCGTTTGGGTTTCCGGCTCAGAACGTTGGCCAAATACCAGGTGATGATGGCTTCGGGTTCATCAATTTTGGCGAGAATCTCCGGCGGGATTGGCAGGGAATTGTCTCGCAAATCTATCTTTTTAAGCTCTTTGAGCATTCCGATCTCAGGAGGCAAGGCAGTGAGCTTATTACCCCAGAGGTTAAAATCCTGTAAGTTGGTCATTTGGCCGATGTCCGGCGGAATAGCCTGTAGCTGATTTTCCCAAACTATAAATGTTTTTAGGTTGGACAGGAGACCGATTTGGGGAGGAAGTGCATGCAACTCGTTGAGGCCAATGTCCAAAGTTTCCAGTTTGCCAAGCTGCCCGATCTCCTTGGGCAAATCTGTCAGTTGATTATGGCCGAGGTGAAGTGTTTGCAGATTTACAATGTTTCCGATTTCAGGAGGAAGCGTTTTCAGCTGGTTGCGCTGGAGGTGGATTACCCTAAGATTGGCCAACTTACTGATCTCCGTTGGCAGGGCCTTAAGCTGATTATTAGGGAGGTAAAGTTCTTGCAGTTTGCCGAGTTGGCCGATCTCCGGAGGCAGTTCCGCAATCCCCTTGCTGCTCAATCTAATTCTGTGGCATCCCGGTGTTGCAGAATATATTCTCTTAGTTCTTCTATTGTCATGGCCTTGACCCCTGCCTATCATTCCCTGTCTTTTTTTAGGATTTACTATGACAGCGCCGGGGCTACCCAGCCGTCCGCAGTTCCTCCCGGATCACCCGGCGCAGGGTTTCTTCCCACAGATCATCTTCCCGTTTCCGCCTCGTTCCCAAGCTCGAGCTTGGGAACGCCATATTACCGACAAACTCCTGCTTGGCCGCTCTCTGGTTCTCACTGTCCCAGGAAGGTTTTCGCCACCTTTACCAGTATTTCCTCCTGTTCATGCTCTGGCATTGCATTCAATGGCCGTTTTGGGGAGTTCACCGCCTGGAAGCGGTTTAGTTCTGGCGTAACATCAAAAAGGCAGTGGCTGACAATTATTGGCAAGATGAGGCAGCCCTCCTGCTCGGCCGCTGCCAGGAGAGGCGGTAATTCATTGTTGGTGATAAAATCTGATGCCAAAAATTCGGCACTGATGATCAAGATTGCTGCCTTGGCTATTTTAAGGGTCTTCTCAATCTCCTGGCGCCAGTCCGCTCCCACCCGGATCTTCGTGTCATCCCACAGATCGATTATGCCGCCACGCACCAGTGGCTTCAGGTGTTTTTGTAGCCTTTCCAACCATTTTTTATCTTGGTGACTGTAGCTGACAAATACATCGGTGCGCGGTAGCCAAGTTCCAGGAATGGGGGTGCTCCTGACCTTTTGGAGTATACGCGCTTTATCTAGGACATCATCCATCAAACTCCGCACCGGCACCATATCCCCACTTTTTCGGCACTGGATCATATCTTGTCCTTTGGCTTGGAATTGCTCCAGTGTTTCATAAGGATAAAACTCGGGCTCCTGGTTCCCCACACAATGGGAGCAATTGCATGGGATCAACTTTTGGAACTTTAAGTGTTGATAGGATTCATGAATTTTATCTAACTCATGCGTGACGATCGTTAGCAGCTTTTTGGGGCGCATACCGGAAACCCGGATCTTTATGGCCCGCTGGCCGTAGAATTCAACCACTTCCGCTATATTCTGGTCTTTCTCCAGAACCACGCCGCTACGCCATACCCGGCTTTGATCGGCGATCCAGGGGTGAATTTCCACGATAAAGCGGGTCAAGATGCCTTTGGGCATGAAATCGTAAGTATAGCGCAGAAACAGATTGTTGGTTTCGTCCCACGAGTAATCGGGTTGGTTTTCCGATAGGAGCTGTGGGGCGATATAGCTGCCCGGTGATCCTGGTATTTCATAGCACAGCTTGAACCTTCTCATCAATTGCAACAGTTCGTCACGCCGGTCGGCGTATTCCGGTCCGCTCCAGATATCCGACAGATCTGTCCAGTTAAAGCACCCCAGGTTATCGATTACTCTCGGGTTATCCAAAACCTTATAGACCGCCGCTGTGCCCCACTCCGGTTTCAGGATAATAGTCCTTTTTAGTAGTGGGTCATCCTGGAAATGCAAGCATACCCCCAAGTCGTGGAGGTAACCGCTCAACTGCAATTTGTCAGGCATTGATGTGAAGCCGTGCTGTTGGCAAAGGTCCAGGGTACTCCGCAAAGTCCATATAGTTCCGGGGAGTGCTCTCCAAAGCCTCACGGACTCTGACCCAGGTCCTTGGCAGGGTCGAGCCCACGTGTGGTAGGTGCTGCAGGTAGTATTTGATCTTGCTCACCACCATGTCCAGGTCTCGATTGCTCGCCAGGTTGGTGGCCAGGGTTTCTTTCAAGTTGTTGAACAGCCCCCTGATCTGCCGCTCATTGATATCCCGGCGTCGGTTCTGTTTTTCATTGAGGATGATGAGCAGGGGACTGTTGCCGCTTAGAAGCTCCACGACATTCAGCCAGTAATAGAAATCGGTGTCTTCTTTCCGGGTGTCAGCCACCAGGACGTAGAGAGAGCGTTTAGTTAAAAAAAACTGGTGCGTGGCGTGGTAGATCTCCTGACCCCCGAAGTCCCACAGATTTACCCGGAAAGTCTTTCCCTCTTCCAGAGTAAAATCCCAGGGGAGAACGGCAATCCCCTCGGTGGGAGGCTGATCTTCCCGGAGCTGGTAGTTGGGGTCTATGATTTTGTGCGCGAGAGAGGTCTTGCCGGCTCCCGCCTCCCCCACGATGAGAAGCTTGGCTTCGTATATTCTGTCTTTCCCTTTTTCTTCCAATTGCCGGAAATAATCCCTAATTGCTTCGGTTCCCTTGACGGCAATTTCCAGCGGCGGGGTTTCAAGTGGATTTCCGATTAATTTTAGATACTTTGAGATATTGGAGTTTACCGATTCCCAGTGGTAGCACTTTCAGCTGATTGTAATTCAGGTCAAGTATCCTTAGGTGGCACAACTGACCAATTTCCGGTGACAACGCGGTAAGATGATTGCGATTGAGGTCAAGTATCTGCAGGTTGGCCAACTGTCCAATTTCCGGCGGCAGGGACGTCAACTGATTACCCTTGAGATCATGGATGTCCTCGAAGTCATGATTAGCCTTGGAATCATGATTGCCTTTGGGATAATATTTGCCCTCGAGGTCAAGTGTCTGCAGGTTGGCCAACTGTCCGATTTCCATCGGCAGGGACGTCAACTGATTACCCTTGAGGTAAAGTTTCTGCAGTTTAGCCAGCCCACCGATCTCCGGCGGTAAGGTCGTCAAATTATTTCCCGTGAGGTCAAGTTGCTGCAGGTTGGCTAGTCGGCCGATTTCAGGCGGTAGCTCCGTCAACTGGTTTTCCCAGAGGCTAAGTATCTGCAGGTTGGTCAGCCCATCTATCTCCGCCGGTAGGGCCAGCAGCTTATTGCACCCGAGGTAAAGTTCCTTCAGGTTGGTGAGCTTCCCGACCTCTGCTGGCAGGGTTGTCAGTTGATTGCCTCCAAGGTAAAGTGTATGCAGGTAATCCAGTCGACCGATCTCAGGGGGCAGGGACGTCAGCTTGTTGCGCCAGAGGCAAAGTTTATGCAGGTTGACCAGCCGCATAATCTCGGAAGGCAGGGCCATCAGTTGATTGTCTCCGATGCTAAGTGTTTGCAAGTTGGCAAGCCAGCCGATCTCTGTTGGCAGGGTCGTCAGCTTATTGTCCCCGAGTTCAAGGATCTGCAGGTTGGCCAGTCTGCCGATCTCGGTCGGCAGGGCAGTCAGCCCATTGTCTGCGAGGTCAAGTTTCTGCAAATTGGCCAGCTGGTGGATTTCTGGAGGCAACGCGGTTAGCAGATTATCCGAGAGGTCAAGTATCTGAAGGTTGGCCAGCTGGTCCGATTTCCTTGGGCAACTCTCGGAGCATATTTTTTTTCTGGGTGTAGGGCTTTAAACTTACCATTTTTCCGAGGGCAAGTTTCTTCAGGTTAACCAGCTTTCCGATTTCCGGGGGCAGTGCCGTAAGCTGGTTGCCCCTGAGATCAAGCTCCTTCAGTTTGGTCAGCTGACCAATATCCGGCGGCAGCTCGGTAATGCTTTGATCTGGTAAATATAATACTGTCGCCTCCTGATTTTCTGACAGGTACGCCTTTAAGTCATCCCTCTTCATCGTCCCGCTTCCTCCCTGCGCCCCTTTACTTAGGGCCAGAATTGCGGTCTCACGATTCATCTCTGCCTTGAGTCGGTATTGCAGCCTATTGTAGCATATCTCTCATCCTTCCGCTTAGTTTTCAATGACTCCACGGAGAATCAGCTTTGAGGCTGAAAAGAAAATCTTTTTCCGGGTTTTAATACTAACATCGCAACTCTTATACCAGGTTGCGCTCAAATGAGTAAAATTTAGTGTTGCCAGCTTCCGAGCCGGTACAGGCGCATGCTGAAACCTGCGGCTACTAAAAATATCTCTTTGAAAGCATTTTCGTATTTCTTCCTGTTTGGCATACCATCAGGCCGGGCTAACAAACCGCCCGCAATTCCTCTCTGGGTCACCCGGCGCAGGGTCTCTTCCAGCAGATCATCTTGCCGTTGCATGTAAGATCGCAAAGCCTCGTTGATCATGGTCTGGTAATTGCCACCGCCCTTTTGATTCACCTGGTCCCGGAACCAGTTGACCATGTCGCTGTCCAGGCGAATGGTGATCCGAGTCTTGCCGGGGGATAACCGTACTATGGGGCCGCGTCTAACCTGACTGAAATCATATCCTTTTTTCATAATCTTTACTTTAGCTTTTCCCCTGAGCCTTTGTCAAAATCCATCTTAATCCTGCCCGCCATTTTTCCTCCCCGCCCTCCCATCTTCGTGACATCTGCCCCAGGTGTGCTTCATTTCCTCGGCCTGTTAAATTGTGATGTAATTATCTCTCGATCAATCGGGAATATACCGATCCGGTTTCCAGATCCTATGCTTGCGCCAAAAAAGTCAACCCCAATACTCCCATTTGTGGTATAATGTTAAATAATAAAATATTGATCATTTGTTGTTGGTAGGTCCCGGCCATGGAAACAAAAAAATTTATTTATTATCAAGAAGATGACATGATCATCGGTTGGTTGGAAGAGTTCCCCGATTATAAGACTCAGGGTGAGACCCTCGAGGAACTCAAGGAAAATTTACAGGATATCTATGCCGAATTGACCAGTGGCAGGATTCCCAAAGTTTATCAGGTCGGTGAGCTTCTGGTGGCATGAAGCGGCAGGATTTAATCCGTATGCTCACAGAACGAGGCTGCCGTCTCATCCGCCATGGCGGTCGGCATGATTGGTATCAAAACCCGGAAACAAAAATATCCCAACCGATTCCTCGACACCGTGAAATCAAAGATTCATTGGCGAAACATATCTTAAAGATGCTGGCCCCAAAAGATTAGCCAAAACTTCCTGTAATCATCTGGCCTGGCCTCTTCGAGACACCAAAATCCCTGGCTTTTCCCCCCTTCCCCCGGTTTTCGTGACACCTGCCCCTTGTATGCTTCATTTCCCTGCGCTTAAAGCTCTTAACCAAAAATCCGATATCTGAAACCGGAAACAGTCTTTAAAGCTGACCGCTGACCGGTTTTGCGAAAACTGAAAACTGCAAACCCCTCCCACATTTGCACCAAAGCCCGCAATCCCGAACTTGTACTTTTTTTCTTCTGGCGAAAGCTTCTTACATTCATTACAATTCTCTCACCATTTCAGGAAGGAAGGAGCCAGCGGCATGAAGAAACTGGTAATTTTGGGACACGGCACCGGCGGCACCATCATGGCTATCAAGATGCGGGAGAAGCTGCCGGAACGGGAGTGGGACATCACGGTCATCGACCAGGACTGGCAGCACCATTACCAGCCGGGATGGATGTTCATTCCCTTCGGCATTTATACCAAGAACGACTGCGTCAAGCCCAAGACCAAGTATGTGCCCCCCGGGGTCAACTTCGTGTTGGATGAAATTCTCGGCGTGGACCCCGAAAAAAAGCAGGTCAAAACCAAACAGTACACTTTCCCATACGACTGGCTGGTGGTGGCCAGCGGCTGCCGCATCGTCCCCGAAGAGGTGGAGGGCATGCTGGGGGTGGGCTGGGGCAAGGAGATTCACAACTTCTACACCCTGGACGGGGCCATGGCCCTGTGTGATACGATTAAGTATTTCGAAAAGGGGCGGGTGGTGATCAATATCGCCGAGCTCCCCTTCAAGTGCCCGGTGGCCCCCCTGGAATTCGCCTTCATGGCAGACTGGTTCTTTGCCAAAAACGGCGTCCGGGACCACATCGAAATCGAACTGGTGACACCGCTCCCCGGGGCCTTCACCAAGCCCAAGGCGTCGGAGGTGTTAGGCCAGTTGTGCGAAGAAAAAAATGTCAAGGTGACGCCCAACTTCCAGATTTCGGCGGTGGACGCAGAGCGGAAGGTCATCACCGCCTTTGACTGCCGGGAAGTAAACTACGACCTGCTCATCTCAATTCCACCCAACTTCGGGGCGCAGTACATTATCGACAGCGGCATGGGCGACCCCATGGGCTACGTGGAGACCGACCACAACACCTTAAGGTCCAAAAAGTTCGACAACGTCTATGTCATCGGCGACGCGGCCAACCTGCCCACATCCAAGGCCGGGGCCGTGGCCCACTACGAGGCCGATGTCCTGGCGGACAATTTGAAACGGGAGATTGACGGGCACCCGCCCCGGCCGGACTACGACGGCCACGCCACCTGAATTGTGGTCACCGGTTACGAGAAGGGGTCCCTTCTCGACTTTAATTACAAAATCGAACCGCTGCCGGGCAAATTCCCCTTTCCGGGTTTAGGCCCCTTTGATCTGCTGGGCATCAGCTTTTCCAACTATATCGCCAAGATGATGTTCCGCTGGGTGTATTACAACCTGATGCTCAAGGGCAGCAACCTGCCCCTGGAATCCCAGTTCCTGCTGGCCGGCAAGGTGCGGGGCATTCTGTCCCCGGACGTGGAAATTCCTCTCAGACAAAGGAGTAGGGCATGTCCGATCAAGACCTGATCCTGGAACGACTGGCCAGAATTGAGGAGAAACTGGACCGGGTGGCGGCCGTGGAGCAGCGGCTGGATGCCTTTGCCCGCCCCTGGGACAGCGTGGCCGATCTGGGGAGGGACCTGAGCCTGCTCATGAACCCCTCGGTTAAGCTGCTCACCGAGGAGCTGGCGGAGGTGGAAACCGGCTTTCAAACGGAAGACATCCTGGCCATGGTGAAACGGCTGCTCCTGAGTTTTCGCCACCTGACCTGGGGCCTGGAGCAGTTGGAGAACCTCATTGACTGGTGGCACGATTTGGAGCCCCTGCTGAAGGTGGCGGTGCCGCATCTCATCGACAGGCTGGATGATCTGGAGCAGAAGGGCATCTTCCGCATCAACAAGGCGGTGGTCAATATGTACGCCAAGATCGCGGAAAACTACACCCCGGAGGATATCGACGCCATGGGCGACGGCTTTGTCCGGATGCACGGCATCATCAAAAAGCTGTCCGAGCCCGCCATGATCGAGTTTTTGGAACAGTTCATGAACTTGCCCTCCCAGATAAACCTGGCGGAAGCTAAGCCCACCGGCCCCGTCGGTATGATGTTTAAGATGATGAACAAAGACTGCCGCCAGGGACTGGGCGTGGCCGTTGAAATGACCCGGGCGTTAGGGAAATTAAAGCAGGGGGAGGCGGAGGCTTAAAAAAGGCGATCAGCGGTCAGCTTGCAGCAATCAGCTATATTGGCTGGAAGCCGAAAGTCTTAAGAAGATAAACAAGTTGATTTCCCATAGCGATTGTATTACTGTTTTATGAAATAGCTATCGAGAGAGGTCAGCATGAGATCGGTCACTGTCTCTTCAAAATTCCAAGTGGTGATCCCCCGAGAGGTGCGAGAAGCCATGGGTATTCAGCCGGGGGCCAAGGTGCAGATTCTGCAATACGATAATCGCATCGAACTTATCCCTTTGCGGGAGCCCAAATCTTTGCGGGGGTTTCTTAGAGGAATCGAGACCGACGTGCCCCGAGAAGAGGATCGATGCTGAACCTGGTGGATTCCTGCGGCTGGCTGGAGTATTTTGCGGATGGTCCACAGGCGGATTTTTATGCCGCTGCCATAGAGGATACGGGCAGCCTCCTGGTGCCGACCATTTGCCTCCTGGAAGTCTTTAAGCGCGTGTTGCAACAAAGGAATGAGGATGCCGCCCTGCAGGTAGTAGCCGTCATGCACCAGGGATTGATTGCGACATTAAGTCCAGAAATTGCTCTCAAGGCTGCCAAAATTGGTTACGAACTTAAGTTGCCTTTGGCGGATAGCGTCATTCTGGCAACCGCACGCACTTATCAAGCTGTCATATGGACTCAAGACGGCCATTTTAAAGATCTTGAGGGCGTCAGATATCTGGGCGCAAAGTAATCGGTTTCCATTTAAACCTGGGCATCCATGTTGTATCATCCGGTATTTTTTTGTTTTTGCTGCTCACTGACAGCTGAAGGCTGAATGGCTAAAATAAGTAGAGTTTAATAATATGCTGCTTCTCAACCAAACCGTCCACCGCCTCATCGATCTGGCCCTGGAGGAGGACATCGGTCCCGGGGATATTACCACCCAGACCACCATCGACCCGGAGATTATGGCCGAGGCCCACATCCGGGCCAAGGAGGACCTGGTGGTGGCCGGCCTCCCGGTGGCCCAGGCCGTGTTCGCCCATCTGGACCCGGAGGAGATCATCTTTGCCCCCAGGGTGGAAGAGGGCGAACTGGTAAAAGCCAAAACGGTGCTGGTGAAGGTGGTGGGGCCGGCGGCCCTGCTGCTGCTGGGGGAGCGGGTGGCCCTCAATTTTCTCATGCGGCTGTCGGGCATCGCCACCTGGACCCGGCGGTTTGTGGAGGCTATACAGCCGCATCAGGCTCGGATCGTGGACACCCGCAAAACCACCCCGGGCTGGCGCGTGCTGGAAAAATACGCCGTGCGGCTGGGCGGTGGTGTCAATCACCGCTTCGGCCTGTTTGACGGAATTCTCATTAAAGACAACCACATCACCGCGGCCGGGGGCATCGGCGCCGCCGTCAAGATGGCCAGGCAGGGTTCGCCCCACACGCTAAAAGTTGAAGTGGAGGTCCCGGACCTGGCCGGATTGGAAGAGGCCATCGCCGCGGGCGCCGACATCGTCTTGCTGGACAATATGGACGATGCCACCCTGGCAAAGGCGGTGCAGGCGGCTGCGGGCCGGGTGATTCTGGAGGCTTCGGGCGGCATGAGCCTGGAACGGGTGGCCAAGGTAGCCGCCGCCGGTGTTGATTTCATCTCGGTGGGCGCCCTGACTCACAGCGCCCCGGCGGTGGATATTCACATGAAGATCGTCAGGGCTGCGGTTTTAGAGCCTGAGCCAATGCCGACGAGCGCTTAGCCGCGGCTTCCACGGCGGTCATGGCCAGACCGCGAAAACCGCCCTGCTCCAGGACATGCAGACCGGCGATGGTGGTGCCTCCCGGGGAGGTAACCATGTCTTTCAATCTGCCGGGGTGCTCCTGAGTCTTTAGGAAGAGGGTCGCGGCCCCGAGAATGGTCTGGGCGGCCAGCAGCAGGGCTGTTTCCCGGGGCAGGCCCATCTTGACGCCGCCGTCGGCCAGGGCCTCCAGGAAGAGAAAGACGTAGGCCGGGCCGCTGCCGCTGAGGCCGGTGACCGCGTCCATGACTTTTTCGTCCACCACCACGGACCGGCCCACGGTGTCAAAAAGCCGACAGGTAAATTCCAGATCGGCGGTGTCGGTCCGGGGGCCTTGAGCGACAGCTGCCATTCCAGCCTGGACCAGAGTAGGGGTGTTGGGCATGACCCGCATGAGACGGGCGCTGGGTAGCATTTCGGCCAGAAAACTCAGGGGTATGCCGGCGGCAATGGAGATGACCAGTCGGGAAGCGTCTAACTGGGGCTGAATTTCCGCCAACACCTCCGGCAGAACCTGCGGCTTCACCGCCAGGAGTACGATGTCCGCCTGGGTCGCCACCTGCCGGTTGTCCGCTGCCTGCAGGCCGAATTCCCGGTGCAATCCTTGCACCCTCTCGGGCACAGCATCAGCAATAAAAATGTCCGTTGGTTTGGCCAATCCGGCGTTCAGCCAACCCCGGATCAGCGCCGTGCCCATATTGCCGGCGCCGATGACGCCTAATGTACGGCCTGCAAGCATCTGTCTATCCCCTATCATTAAGATGTGCTCTGCCATCACTCTTGAGTTTGTTGCGGCAGTTTTGCCATGGACCGGTCCTGCCACCTGGAGAACAGCACGATTGCCGTGAGCGCTCCTAACAGGGCCATAAACATATCCCATTGGGTATCCCAGACATCTCCCTGGGTGCCCAAAAAAGCTGATGCAGCTTCACCAGTGCAGAGTGCTACCCACCATTCAATAAACTCGTAACCAGCGCTGGCCGCCAGACAGATGGAAACCACAATAAAGGGCAGCCATTTGGTGTTGGCCAGGATAGAATTTCTCAGGAGATATTCCCGGGCAATTAAAGCAGGCGTAAATCCCTGGAAAAAATGGCCGAGGCGATCATAATAATTGCGGCTCAGAAAAAAAGTATCCCGGAGCCAGTTAAAGGCCGGGTTCTCAGCATAGGTATAGTGTCCTCCCACCACCAATATGGCAGCCTGCACAAAAACAAAAAAGCAGGTGAAATTGGAGAAGGCGAACGTGGGATAGAGGGCCAATAAAATGCCGATCCCCAATATTGCCGGCAGTACTTCCAGAAACCAGGTAAAATAATCATGTGGTCTTATTGCCGACCAGGCCAGGATGAGGCAGAAAAGAATGAGGAGTCTGAGAGGGATCCGACCGGGATTTTTTATTTCAGCCATAGTGCACTTTCAATGGTGAACAGCCGTCTTAGGCGGTGCGAGGTTTTTGGAGGGCAGCGCTCACCCTCACATGCTTTAAATGAACCGCATCAAAGTCAGGCGTTCAGGTGTCTTATGTTTCCGGCTGTTATTTTAGGCTTTTACCTTTTGGCTGACAATTTAAAAGTTATAAAAAAAAGATGTTTTTAATTTTGGAAAGGGTGTCGATCATATTTCTCTTTCGGTTGCCTGGTCGCCTCACAATAAACTTGACGACCTTCTAACTTTTCAATTAAGATTGAGCCCCAAGGTGCATTAATTTCCTTTGGGCTTCAGAACCCGAGGCAGGGTTCTGCCAACACCCCGATGAACTGGAATTTCCCTATGCCTTTCGTCGTCGCCATCATCAATCAAAAAGGCGGTACCGGCAAAACCACCACTACTATTAATTTAGGTGCTGGTTTGGCCTACCAGGGTTACCGGACTCTGCTGGTGGATATGGACCCCCAGGGACATACCAGCATCGGTATCGGCATCGACCCGGACACCTTCACCGAGTCCATGGCCGAAGTAATGACTATTCCCCGCAAAGATATTGAGGATGTAGTTTTAGCCACGTATATTAAGGGCTTGTTCGTGGCTCCCAGCCATATCAAGCTGGCCCGGGCCGCGGAACTACTGTACTTCCGGATGTACCGGGAGACCATTTTATTTCAGGCCTTGAAAGACACAAATTATGACTATGTCCTGATTGATTGCCCGCCGGCGTTGGGTGTCTTGACTACCAATTCCTTATATGTGGCCGAGTTTATTGCCATCCCTTGTCAGATGTCCCGTTATTCCCTGGATGGCCTGGCCGATCTGCTGACCACCATTGAAGAGGTGAAAAATATCCCCACAGCAGAGCTGTTTCGGGAGGATATTTTCCGGATTTTGCTGACCATGTATGACCGGCGCAACCGGGTTACCAACGAATTTATCATGGAGCAGCTTAAACCTTATCTGGAAAAGACCTTCGGGGCGATAATAATGAAAAACGAGGCCCTTAATCAGGCCCAGATAGCCCAAAAAGCAATTTATGATTACGATCACAGCAGTACCGGGGCGAGGGATTACTATCTTTTGACCCAGGAATTCCTCCACCTATGTCAAAAAAGAAAAAGTTTGCCGGAAAAAAGACAAAGCTTGCTGAACATGCCTTAACCCAGGTCTTAACTCAGGAGAGGTCCGAGGCCCCTGAACCGCCTGGAGCCCCCTCCTCGTCTTTGACCCTGGCCCAGGCTGTCCAATCGTTGCGCAACGATCAGCTGAACCTGGACCTGCCCCCAAATGGTCACACCATCCCCACCCAAATCCAGTTGGAAACTGCCTACGCCTATATAACCCTTCTCCAGGAACTGGAAAGCATACGTGAAATGCTGCGGGCCCCGAACCTGCCGGCCCGGCCGCCGGTGGTCGGCCAAAAGCCCTGGACCTGGCCAAACCCGGAAATTATCAAATATTCCATGCAGGTTATCGGTCATACGCTCCGTGATATCAGAACCTTGATGGGTTGACGAAAAGAGTGTTGCACAGCCGCCCCCGGCTGTGCTGTTGCCGGCGTTTTTGGTGGGCGCTGTCCAGCTCCATAAACTGAAAACCGCATTAAAACTTATACCCCACCGGCATAATAAGCAGGGGGTCGTGGGCCGGCGGCAGCTCCAGGGCCCGGGTAATGGCGGCATTTTCGAAAGCGCCCACAATCCCGGCGCCCAGCCCTAAGGCCTCGGCCTGCAGAAAGATATTCTGGCCGGCGTGGCCCGATTCCATATGGGTGTACCTGACCCCCCGTTCGCCGTACTTGACCTGGCAGCGCCGGTATTCCCCTGTGATGACGAGCATAACCGGCGCGTCCGCCATCCAGGACTGATGGAGGCTGGCCCGGGCCACGGCGGTACGCAGGTCGCCGCTGGGTCCCGATTCCAGGGCCTGTTTTTCGGGGAGGTAATGGTAGACGCCGGCAGCCAGACCGCTCACCTGACGATCACCAACCACCACGTAGATATCCAGGGGATACAAGGCCCCGGCGGAAGGCGCCGACCTTAAACCCCGGGAATCGGTGATGCCGTAGGCGGCCCACAGGAGCTGGGACAATTGGTTTGGCGTCAGGGGTTTGTTGGCATAACGCCGGATGGTGCGGCGGCTTTTCAAGGCCTGTTCCACCGAGACGGTCCCTGAGGGCGCCGGGGCCGGCAGATTAACGAGGGTCCGGGCCTCCGGTTGTCCGGGATATAACATGATGCCGATCAGGAGCATGGCCAGTCCACCATACCCGCAGAGGTGGGAAACAGTATTCATGTTAAACATGATCTTCCTCCAGATACCTCTCAATGTTATACTTGCGAAAATACCCTGCCCGGGAAATCTCCAAGAGAACTGCAAAGAATTCTTACGCCAGTTCTTGAGTAAACGGCTGGTTATAAGTTAATATTATTCTATCAGGTTAGCAGGTCCGTGCAAGGATCAGACGAGGAAGAGTAAAAAGCGATCATGGCGATGTTGGTATGTGAAACCTTTGTGAGTCTCATGGGGGAGTCCAGCTTTGCCGGAATGCCGGGATTTTTTATCCGCCTGAGCGGCTGCAACCTGCGCTGCCGCTATTGCGACACAACCTATGCCTATGCCGGCGGCAGCGAGCGCACCAGGGAGAGCCTGGTGGCTGAAGTTAAAGCAGCCGGCCTTGGTCTAATATTGGTCACCGGCGGCGAACCCCTGCTGCAGGCAGAGTGCCCTCAACTTTTAACTGACTTGGCAGATCGGGGACTCACCGTGCTTGTGGAGACCAACGGCTCCCGCCCTCTGGATGTGGTTGACCCCCGGGTGCACCGCATCATGGACCTCAAATGCCCCAGCAGCGGCATGGCGGCCCACAATTATATGAAAAATCTCGAGTACCTGACGCCAAGGGATGAACTCAAATTCGTCGTGGCCGACCGCCGGGATTTCGACTGGGCCTTGCAGGTCATGGCGCCCCAAAAGACGTGGGAACGCCATGGGGTCCTGTTCTCCCCGGTTTTCGGGGTCTTGCCACCCAGTGACCTGGCAGCCTGGATACTGGCAGCCAGACTGCCTTTGCGGCTCAACCTGCAACTGCACAAATATATCTGGCCGCCGGATGCCAGGGGGGTGTAGAAGGGGAGAAGGTCAGGGTAAGGGATAAGTGGATTTCTGGAATAAGAAGAAAGTGGATGGTTGCCATGACTGAGAGAAAGTTAGCAGTGGTCCTGCTCAGCGGCGGTCTGGACAGCTGCGTGGCTGCAGCGGTGGCCCGGCGGGATTTTGAACTGGCCCTGTTTCATGCTGATTACGGCCAACGCACCGAGCGGCGGGAACTGCGGGCCTTTCGGGAACAGGCGGTTTTTTTCCAAACCCGCCACCTGCTGGAGGTGGATTTGAATTTTTTGGGGGCCTTAGGCGGGTCGAGCCTCACTGACCACAGTCTCCCCGTACCTGAAGGCGACGGAGAACCGCCGGGTCTGCCGCCCACGTATGTGCCCTTTCGCAACACCGTCCTGATCGCCGCCGCGGTTGCCTGGGCAGAGGTCAATGGCGCCGTAGCTATCTTCATCGGGGCCAACGAGATCGACAGTCCGGGCTATCCCGACTGTCGTCCGGAATATTACGAGGCGTACAACCGCCTCATTACTTTGGGGACCGGCCCAGATACCCACATCCACCTCGTGGTGATGACCGATCAGCCTTCCAGTTCGCTTGACCCATCGGCGCACCACGTGCCGGGGCAAAAGAGCCGGACGGCGAAGATGGGGCTGGACGCGACGGTCTGCTGGGATACGCCGGCAGGGCCACGCGATCCGGACGCATATAAACGGGTCTAATCGGAGGGATCTTGTCCCACAGACGACACAGGCGGCAGAGGGGCGGCGGTCCGCCTCCCATCTTCTTGCTGCCGGTGGCATTGATTCTGGGGCTGTTCGTACTCATCGCGGTCGTTGGCGGCGTGGTGAGCGTGCTCGGCGGGCTGGCGGTGACCGGCCTGGTTTGCTTCGCGCCGCTCGTGCTCATCGGCGTGGTCATCGCGGCGATCTTGAAGGATCAGCAGCAGAAAGCTGGCTGTCGACCCCGACTGACGCATGGACGCAACCTCGGCAGGCGGCGAAGACGCCGAGTGCGACGGCCGACAGCGTGGCGGCTTGCGCAGCCCGGCTCTAGCGTCGGCGGGGCGGTCCCGGCGCGGCCGCCGTCCAGCCTCTCGATCCATCCCCCGAAAAAGGCGCCCGGCCGGCCGACGGGTATCGCAGGCGCGCCGCCGACTATCGCAAGCAGATCCAGGGCATCATCAAGAGCCGCCGCTCCGGGCTGCTGGCCGATCGCCTGAAGGACGTCCTGCAGAAGCTGACCAGTTGGGAGGAGCGCGTAAATCAGCTTGCGGATCGGCTGACGAACTATGAGCGGGACAGCATCATCCGCCGCGATTTCAAGGAGGTGCCCGACCGCATCAACCGACTGCGCAAGCAGGCGGCGCTCGAAGCCGATCCGGAGATGCGGGAGCAGATCGAGCGCACCGAGGCGGCCTACGAGGAGCAATACCGGCAGTTGGAGACGCTGGCGCGCACGATGCGCCGCACGCGCCGAATCTGGATGACACGCTCGCCTCGATGGGCACCATCTACTCGCAGGTGCAGCTTCTGAACACGATGGATATCGACAGCGGCCGGGCCGCACGATCGCCGAGGAGATCGACGCGGAGGTGCTGCGCCTCAACGATGTGCTATTGGCCCTGAGCGAGGCGTATCACGGGGCCGAAGGCGCGAGGGGCCGAGCAACAGATTCGTTATCGGACGAGACGCCGGCGGACGAGATCGCCGCGAAGAAGGCTTGGCTGTCGAGCGGGAGTAGCAGCACGAGCTGAGGGACAGGACGTGTCGAGGCTATCAGCGAGAGACTGGCATCCCGCGTGGATAGGACACACAACGCAAGAGCGAAGGCGCAATCATCATTCATGCAAATGAGGTACGGGAGGAATCATGTCTTTGAACAAACGGGATCTGTACGGGTTGCCGTGGTCGATGAACGACAACCCCATCGCGTGGTTGGAAATGACCGACGTGTGCAACATCTACTGTGAAGGGTGCTACCGGCAGCGCATGACCGGCCACAAAACGCTGGACGAGGTCAAGGAGGAGATCGCCTTTTTCAAGCAGTGGCGGAATCCTGACAACGTCTCCATCGCCGGCGGCGAGCCGCTCATCCACCCGCAGATCAT
>CAVPJB010000011.1:0-284959 GCA_963705135.1 uncultured delta proteobacterium | reverse complement strand
CTAGAGTTTAGAATCTGTGGGTTCTCTTGTTACCAAATTTTTACCGTACCAGCGTCACCGTCTGTGGTAACGGTATCAACCAGACTTAAAAAGCCTGTTAAAAAGTATCTCCAGAAATAAGGATCAAAGTTGAGCGGCATGGTTTTTCGAGCAAATACTGGCTTATCAACAGGTCGACATTAATCTTTTGGTAAGGAAAGACCCAGATATTAAATTTTCCTGGCTTTATTGATCGTCTGATCACAGCCCAACAATAGAGGTCTCCATCCGAAGGTTATGCCAGCCCCTTGAATGCTTGCACTATGGTTGTGTTAGCGTGTTAGGCCGCCAACCGCAATTGCTTGGGACGCTGCTCCTTATCTGCCGCTTGGTGATGCCTGGCAATTTCAATGAGTACGGTGGCCAGATGCACAAAAGTTACGGCAGCCATCACACTCTGCTGGGACTTGAGGCGTAAGTGCTCTAAACCAGAGCGATGCTTGAACAGATTATACGATCTTTCCATATGCTTGCGAAGCCCTCGGATCTGGTCGACTTCTTCTAAAATATAAGGCAGTTGGCCAAATTGACCGGAATCAAAAGGTAGTTCCCGGCATTGGGGACAAAGTAGAGCCCGGAAACATTCATTGGGCTCAGCGTCACAGCCAAATTCATGCCCTGTTTCGGTGGTTCCCAGATAGCGCATGGGGGTCTCACAATAATCGTCCATGAAGACGTGGCGCCGATCCGGATCAACATGCTCTGGTGTTTTGACCTTCTGGCTGGGAGAGGTAACTACCGTCACGCCGTACTCTTTTTTTATCTTTTGGTTCTGTTCGGCGTCCCCATAGGCGGCATCAGCAGTGATCACTTGTATGTTCAAGCCCATCGCCTGGCCAAAGGCCACTAGTTGGGGCAGCAGAAGATTATCGTGATGATTCGCGGGGGCAACTAAAGATAGCAGCGGATAATTGTGGCCGCTGTGCGGATCAATAACTGTCAGACTATGCAACCGATAGCCGACAAAGTACTCTGATTTATTTCTCTTTTTGCGACGCTTGCCGCAATCGGCATCTAATTCCGTATAAATGCGAACTTTCTTCTGCCCTACGTCGAGCGTTGCTAAAGGCACCGGACAGCAAGAACTGGCCAGATCAGTGGAATCCACCCCGCAAATTTTGAAAGGATGCGGTAGCTTGATCTCTTTGACCAAAAGGTGGGTGACGTAAACCATCAAATTGACCAGTTGGGTCATGGTCAAAGTGCTCTTAAACTGACTCAATTGACTGTGATGCACCAGAATTTTCTTGTGGAGCGGCAGATGTAAAAAGGCCCGGACGGATTTGTTTTCCAACCGGTTGACCAGTAAGGCGCAGTACTGGCGGTAACTCATGTTCGCATAACGCCAAGCCTTCAAGAGTTCTGCCCGGAGTAACTGCGCCGGAAAGACCTGCCGCATCGCCGGCGTAAAACTGGGGGAAGCCAGGAGGTCATTGAGCACCCGGTCATCCAAGAAGCTATCAACCAGGCGGAGTTCCTGATCGTCAAGATACCGTTGATAACAGTGGTTAGTAAAGGGCAAGAAGCCGCGAGTACGATTCTCGATAAATTTCCCCATCGCCGACAAGGGAATAATGTCTGCCGGGGGAGCTGGCATATTGGTTAACTCATGGAGCGGCACATCCGTGGCTTGACCTGGTTTGTAACTAGCCATGACCTCGTGAAGCGCTTCTTCAACCAAGGCTTTCTTCTGTTTCTTGGTCAAACGCCGCCAGTAAGGAAATTTGGTCTTTAGTTGCTTAATCACAATTCGCTTGATATCTTTTTCTTGCATGGGAAGCTCCTGTATGTATTGAGATCGTTTGGCGACCTTCTCAATTATACTAGCTTTCCATGCATAACTCTATAATTTAATTAAATAACTTGTATTTTTTTTAACAGGCTTTTAAAGTCATTAAAAAATGGGAATTTTATGCTGCTTTTTTGCAGGTAGCCATAAATTCCTCGTTGGGCAGCACGAATTTTTGAGATTTTCGATCCCAGCAGGCCCTGATGTTGACAAGTCGGAAATATTGTTGGACTGCTTTGACGATCCAGCCTGCGGTTACGGCTCGCTGCCGACGCCAAGGGATAGGGAAGAGTTGTGCTCCTTTCTTGTCGCCGAGCCAGAGTGCCAGTAACCTTGGCAAACTGTAATTCAGGGAAATGAGCGTCGTCCAACGAGCCAATGTCTGGCGAGACTGCTGCCAGGCATTGATCAGACCAAAGCTGTGCTTGATCTCGTTGAACATTGGCTCTATCCACCAACGGCGGCTGTACAATTTGATAACGTGTGCTGCCGTCAAGGTCGGATCGGTGGCCAGCAATAGCGCCCAATTGGTCCATTTGCCGGAATCTTGCTGAAAGCGGCACCATACTACTCGGCAAATATGTCCTTTTAAGAACCGGACTTTGGCCTGGGCAGCATAGAATTCGAAGCATCGGGTTTTGCCATACGCCTTGATAGAAGCTTGTTGTAAGGGCAGCAAGGTTTGGGCCTTGGCGAAGGTCAATTTCTCCCCATACTTGCGAGGTGCTCCCCGTCGAGGGGGGATGGCTGGGTGGGCAATAGATAGAGCACGCTGTCGTGGCGAACCTGCCCAATAACGGTAATCCTTTGCTGGATCATAGGGAACACCAAAGGTTTTTTCATAAACCAGGCGTCGAGAAGAAGTCTGATCCTGATGTACTCTGGCAACCAATGACGAGCTACGGTCATCATGACTTGGGCTGCTTGCAGTTTTGATCTGTTGCCGGTTGATCTTATTAACCGCCATAACCAGGGGAAGGCTGCGGTCCTGCCGCCATATGTTAACACTATGGCCAAAGCCACCCGTAATTGCCCGAAGATGAACGGCGGCCGGTTGGGTCTGTGGGCATGATCGTGATATATCGCTGCCGCAGGAGCTTTTTTCGAGGTCCTGGGCGTTAACATATCGTCTATGACCAGGGTAATGGTGAAACGAGGAAAGTAATGCAAAACAAGGACCAGCCATTGGCGGCAAAGGCTTAGCCAAGAAAAACCATTGCTCTGCAGGGCCTTGAAGTAATTGGTCCAACTCTTTTTGGCGAACACAGTGAGGATAGCATCGGTGATATGACCAGATCCTGATAAGATGTTGCCAAAGAGCAGTTCGAGTAACGTGGGACGGAGCTTGATAGGCACCGCCTGCCATAGGAGAGTGAGCCACTGAGCAAGAACTTGATAGGGGATAAGAAGTTTTGTAGCCATTGAACAACCTCCCGAGAAAAGAATTTTCTTTTCTCGATTGGTCGCCAAAGGCGACTGCGCGATTGCGCAGCCCTGTCAAGTCTTTTTTTCGTGGCAGATACATTTTTTTAATCAATCGTAGATTCTAAACTCTAGTAAATTATAATAGAATTATTAAAATTGCACCAGTGGGCTTTCGTAGTCCTGTTGAGGGGCTTTAAAGCAATCGAGGAGCTTATTATGCCGATCCGCATAAGATGCCGGGATAAGGGACAGATGCGATGCAAGGCGATGATATCTCAAGAATTATGGTCATCTGGAGATGCGACACAATGGCGTCTTATACGGACAGGAAACGGAATCTTCGCATCTTATGAGGATCAATCTAATTATTGTTAGGCTCAAAAAACGAACATGTGCGCCCTCAGATTCTCTAATGACTCCCAGCAGCCTGAATTCCGTGTACCGGTCTGCTTCGCCACGCGATCAGGTGGGACAACGATTGACCGTGATCGTGAGGGAGGAAATCCGTTTGCCACAGCGCTCATCGAATTGTCGATGTCAGCCGATGTCGATATCGCGGACTTTCCAACGCGTTTGCGCACACTTACTACGAAGTTCAGTAACGGCCATCAATCGCCTGAGTGGGTCGGCGCTCAGCTCACCGTCGAATGGCGACTTCCGCAGCCGCAGATTGGACAGAAGTATCGTCGAGTAGCTCTGGTTTTAATCGTGTCGGATTACCAATATGACGCGGCTGATCTCGGTGGTGCAGCGTGGGACGAACTCAGAATCTCGGCAATGTTGGCGCGTAATGGGTTCTCAGTTACTCAAGGAGTCGCTCCTGGCCGCACCGACATACTCCAGGCGCTTCAGGACTTCGGAGAAGTGTCCCGTGATTCCGACTTCGCAATCATTTACTCAACCGGCCACGGACGTGAGGCTGAAGGCATCGCGTATCTACTTCCGGGCGACTATCCAATTGCGAGTGGATTTGAGCCTGCGGAATTGGCGAGCAGTGGTATAAGCGTTTCGATGCTCGCAGACGTCTGCTCCGCTCGCATCCTGAACCTCGTGTTCTTTGCCGGATGCCGTTCAATATAGTCCAATGGATAATTAGAGCCTAACAACACGATGCACGCGGAGCCGCCGACAGCGCGTGTTTTGAATGGAACGATCACTTCGGCGGCCCGGTGATCGTGGATCGTTAGGCGGCGGCATGGAAGATTGAGTTTAATGCTAATCAGGAAAGGAGAATAATTGTGCCGATGCGAGGTATAGTCAGCATTGAGGTAGAACCAATACATAGCCTGCTATCCCGACACCTCAACGCTACGAACTACCAGTGAAAAGCTCAACACCGTCATTGTGTGACGCAGTGAGGGATCAATTAATCAACAACTTTCATCGCTAAGAATAGGAGACACATCATGAGTATTTCTGAAAAATCTAATAACGCAAACACACCGGCAGTCAAAGGCGAAAATACGGGTACTGGCGGCTTCGGGGTGTTGGGTATCTGCGCAACCGGACACGGTGTGCATGGCCAAAGCACAACTTCGAAGGGAGTAGTCGGCGAGAGCGAAGGATTTCACGGCGTCTTCGGCAAGAGCCGGGACAATGCCGGAGTCGCCGCTGAGAGCCAAAACACTGAGGCCATGAACGCCCAAAACCACAGCGCCAACCACGCCGCAATAATTGCGATCAACCACGCGAATGGCGTGGGTGTCCAAGGTCGCAGTGGCGGCAATGTCGGTGTTTTGGGCGAGTCGGACACCGGGCGCGGGATCATGGGGACAAGCAACACCCACATCGGTGTGTCCGGCGACAGCCAACTCGGGCAGGGCGTGCGTGGCACTTCGGTCAGGGGGCGAGGCACCGAGGGCTTCAGCATCAATCTCGAAGGTGTGGTCGGGACCAGCAAGCAGAGCACCGGCGTACTCGGTGTCGCAGAAGGGAGCGGCAGCGGGGTTCTCGGTCAAAGTAACCAAGGCAGCGGCGTAGTAGCCACTAGCAGTAACGGCCAAGGGCTGACGGTGTTCAGTGACAATGACATTGGGATTTTTTCCCAAGGAGCTACATTCTCTGGCGTATTCAATGGTGCCTTTGTGGTAAACAAGGGTCCCAATCCTAAAGATCCTACCAAGTCGCCATCAGACATCAATGGCAGCATCGTAATCAATGATGGTAATCTTTTTGTAAATAAGGGGGATATAATCCTTACCGGAGCTGACTGCGCTGAAGAATTCGACATTGTAGGTGTGGAAAATATCGAATCAGGTACAGTAATGATAATTAATGAGGAAGGTGCCTTGCGGATAAGCGATCAGCCATATGATAAGAAAGTTGCAGGTGTTATCTCAGGGGCGGGTGATTACAAACCAGGACTGATACTGGACAGACAGCAGTCACCGAACGACAGAAAACCAATTGCGCTGATCGGAAAAGTCTACTGCAAAGCAGACGCACAGCATGGTGCAATTGAAGTGGGTGACTTGCTGACGACCTCTCCCACTTCAGGGCATGCGATGAAGGCTATCGATCCACTCAAGGCGTTTGGGGCGATCATTGGTAAGGCGTTGCGTCCGCTAAAAGAAGGCCAGGGGTTGATCCCTATTCTGGTTTCTTTGCAATGATGAGGGAGAGCTAATCATGGCGTCACTCAAGAAGGCCACGAATTGTATCGGATTGACGGGCAATATCTCTATCGTCCAAGATTTTTTTGGTTATAGAACCGGGATTCCTGTACCACTTTCACTAGTACACAATTGCGTCTGCTTCAAGGTAAGCACATCCATCTCAACCTGATTCGAACAGCAAGTTTCGATGTCTCACAACAAAAGGAAATTGACTTTGGATTACAAGTCATGCGCAACATCTACGCCACGGTAAACGTGGGCATCGGTCGTATTCAGAGGTTCGTTATCCCGCCCGGGCATGAAGTTATTGACGGGGATTCCGAAGCACATGATCTCTGGAACGAATATAGCGTTTCAAATGCCAGCATAGACGTTTTCTTGGTGCGTGTTATCTCCGGCGACTCCGCCGGGAAGTCTCCAGTCGAGGGGTCGTGCGATAAGGATTCTAAGGATGATAGCGGATGTGTGATTGCGGTCGAAGATAATGCCGATGGTGTCGGTGTCACTCTCGGCCAGGCGATCGCGCATGAAGTCGGCCACTATCTCGGCCTCGAACACGAAGACGAACTTCCTGATAACTTAATGTTCACCAGTGTCCTAAACGGCGGAAAGCTCTATGGCGGTCAAGGTGGCGTTATGGTTATTCACTGCTCGGTAAATGGCGGATGCCGAATATAAAACCTGGAGAAACAAATATGTCACTCAAAATAGTTCCACCATTTGATTTTGTTCCGAGGATTTCTGAAGCGATCAATGTAGACACAGATAAACTTAGCCTAAAGCGACTACGGGATGTCGTTGCTGGCAGAGATACAACTTTTCCACGATCGCGAGGCATGGCTATTCTGCAGACTACCGATTTTCCTAACAAACACCGTGATTTTGAAGCGGTGCTAGAAAACGAGAAGGAATCACCTGAGATTCGGTATTTAGCAGCTATAAACCTGGGCAAGATACCCATACCAGCGGCTATGGAAATTCTTGTCAAGAATAGCCATGTTCGTGATGAGCGCGTCTTGGCGGGTGTAATGAAGGCACTCGGATGTATCGGTAATAAATCAGTCCTCGACGCTATCTCAACAGCCAAAAAACGCGCAACAGGGTTAGCAGCAATGCAGGCTGAATTTGCTGCAACCCTTATCGCTCACCGGGTGGGCTTGGAAGAATGTGAATTGCAAGTTCCCGAGACTAGTAACCACTTAGAGCTTGATCTTCATTGTACTCGTCCATTCCGAATCACCCAAGCGGACGATACCGACGCTGAGTTTTGTCTTCGATCACTCGCGGATCAGTCATTCGGAATCGAATTCTCTGAACATTCTATGTATCAGGCTCGTTGTGGGCGGAACACATGGATGATACTTCTCAACCGAGATTTCGGTGATAAAAACAGTGCTAAAACACTGGGAAAGCGGAAGGCATTCCTTGGTGTCGTTGCGATCAGAAGTGAAGAGACCCGGTTGTATTCTATTGCATATTTGCTGCTGACCTCCCCCACCAAAGACAAAGATGCGGTTAGCATTCTGATTTACCGTACCAATGGTAAATTAACCTTTAGCGGGACAGCGCGAGTTGTAGGGAACTGTGCCGAATTTTCGATCCTTGCCCTTCCTCAACCCGGTGCGTTTGCAGTCAAGATCGAAGGGATATTTGAAGAAGGCAGGTTAGACATAAAGACTGCATTAACAACAACGTTCGCCCAGATAAAGAAGCAGGAACCAATCGAAGAACTAAGCGCTCAAGTTGAGCGAGAAGTGGATGTAGAGCGATGTCCTTGACCGGGGAGTTCAGCGCGGTAGGATGGGTAGAGCGATAGCGAAGCCCATCAAATGCTTAACACTCAAGTCTAACTCAACGCTCCAGCGGAGCACCGCTATCGCTCAGCCCGCTGAGCTTTGCGTTGGCAATCCTAGTGCCTAATCTTTGTACAGAGGGGTTCAGCCGAAGATAGCTCTCCCGATCCCGAGGTCATGAGGCCATCCCCTCGCCGTCGCCCCGATTACCCAACATAGAGAGATTTGGCATAGGATTAAATTAGGCAAAAGTGTCGAGTACCTGCTATACACCGAAACTTTTCACAGAACCTGAAAGATTTCCATATTCAAATCATATCTTGGATATTTCCCGCTCCAGTTTTCAGTCAGACCGTCTCTTCAAAAAGAGCATTGGCCGCCAGAGGTCTTGCCCGGCTAAGGCATGCAGAATTACCGCTCCTCCGTGGATACAGAGAAATATCAAGGCAAGCCACCAGCCAGCTTCGTGCATTTCTTTTACCTGATGCAAAAATCCTCTGGCTTTCCCACCTGGAGTCATGAGGAAGAACATGAGGGTGCCCGTCGCTCCCATCCAGGCAAATGCCCCCAGACCAAAAGTTTGCACCAGGCCAGATAACCCTTGGCGGGGCGGTCTTTCCGGGAGTTGGAATTTTAGGAGGGTCTTTATATCCTCCAAAATGAATACGAGACTTTCCCTGGTATAAGGGACCCAATCCCGGAACCGCGTTCCCTGAGGGCCTGAAAAACCATACCAGAGACGGAGGGCGACAAAAGCGGCCAGGCCAATGCCGAACCACTTATGGAAGCTGAATCCCAAATGCTGCTGGTATTTATAATCCTCAGCCAGAAATCCCGTCATCAAGGCCAATAAGCCAAAAACCATTAGACCCAGGTGAATAAAGCGGGTAAGGCCATCCAATTCCATGCGGTCCTGAGACCTTGGCGATATGGTCATATGAGCTCCATTCAACTTTTAACTATTTTAAAATGTTAAGCAAAGCTATCTTAATGATCGATTTCTTCTCTGTTTCTTCCGGACGATCTTGAGGATTTCAAACCAGATAATGCCGGTCAGGCCCGCTCCCAAGCATATGGCCAGATCAACTGGGTGAAGGGTGCTGAAATGAAAGAGGTGACGAAAAAATGGCAAATATATAGACCCCGCCCAGCAAAACAAGAGCACCACCTATAATGATCCAGAGGGCTTTGTTGGGTTGGCGCACAGTGACCAGGATGGTCTCCGACCAGGAACGATTGGTTAAGATTAGTCCCAGGTTGGCAATGATGAGCGAGGTAAAGGTCAAGGCCCGGGCATCATGTTCCCCCTGTCCCCGAACCAAAGCAATAATGAAAACGGCCACCACAATAATCAGAACTCCTGATCCTTGGAGGAGACTGAGGCCTAGAGTGTGCCAATCAAATAAGGGTTCTTCCGGTCGGCGGGGAGGGCGATCCATGATATCGGCCTCCTCCGACTCAGCTTCAAAGGCAATGGAACAGGCCGGATCGATGATCATTTCCAGGAAAACGACATGCACCGGAAACAGTATCAAAGGCCATCTAAACAGGATGGGAATGAGGGATAGACCGGCAATGGGAATATGAATGGCAAAAATATACGCCATGGCCTTTTTGAGGTTGTCAAAGATCCTTCTCCCGAGTTTGACAGCCTGCACTATGGAAGAAAAGTCGTCATCAAGGAGCACTAGAGCCGAGGCTTCCCGGGCCACATCAGTGCCGCGGCCTCCCATGGCAATGCCGATATGAGCAGCTTTCAAGGCGGGAGCATCATTGACGCCATCGCCGGTCATGGCCACAACATCACCATTGTTTTTCAGAGCCTGTACCAACCTCAGTTTCTGTTCCGGCACGACCCGGGCAAAGATATTCACTGCCTTAATAAGCTCTTGGAGGGTGGCATCTTCCATTTCCGCCAATTCGGCCCCCGTGATGCAGCCGTTTTTTACAGACAGGCCAATTTCCCGGGCAATGCTCAAGGCAGTAGTGGGATAGTCTCCTGTGATCATGATGACGCGTATGCCCGCTTTGTAACATTCCTTAATGGCATCAGGAACCCCCGGACGCACTGGATCGGCAAACCCTATCAATCCAATGAACTCAAAGGGAAAATCATGCTGTTCACTAGGAAAAGTTGAGGAACTGAAGGAAGCTTGGGCCACACCAAGCACCCGTAACCCCTGACTTGCCAGGGAGTGAATCTGCTGATTGAGCTGGAGGCTTTCCATCTTATTGAAATGGCACAAGTCGGCGATAGCCTCGGGGGCTCCTTTTGCCGCGACTAGATAATCGCAGTTGTCAGCCGATTGCCACACCTGGGCAAAGCTCAAGAGTTCTTGTGATAGAGGGTACTCCCGCAGCAACAGCCAATCGTCATGGAGATGTTCGGTTTCCCTCAGGTAGCGGCGGCCCAACTCTTTCAAGGCCTTTTCCATGGGGTCGAAAGGATCCGGCCGGCTGGCGAGAATACTCACCTCAAACAATTCATGGAATTTTTCCGGCAGGGGTTGCTCACTGTTCTCATT
The DNA here is from genome assembly GCA_963705135.1 of uncultured delta proteobacterium. GTDB lineage: Bacteria > Desulfobacterota > Desulfobaccia > Desulfobaccales > Desulfobaccaceae > Desulfobacca. Next base: position 274,773 of record CAVPJB010000011.1, on the reverse strand, counting down.
AACCGTCCAAAAATCACCGTTGACCAGAAGCTTGCCCACCGACATGCGATTTTGCGTTAAAGTGCCGGTTTTGTCCACACAGAGCACCGTCGCCGCCCCCAGGGTCTCCACCGTGGGCACCCGACGGGTGAGAACGTGCTTATGGGAGATGCGCCAGGCGCCCAGTGCCAAGAATATCGTCAGGATGACGGGAAATTCTTCGGGCAGGATGGCCATAGCCAGGGTAAGGCCGGCCAGGATGCCCTTTAACCAATGCCCTCGCGTCAGACCGTAGACCACCACGACCACGAGGCACAGGGACAGCCCGATAAGCGCCAAATTGCGCACCAGACGACCGATTTCTTTTTGGAGGGTAGTTCCTTCAATGTCGATGGTCTGTAAGGCCTTACCGATTTTCCCCATTTCCGTGTTTCTGCCGATGGCCCGGACACATGCGATTCCCTGACCCTGGACCACCAGTGTCCCCGAATACAAAAAGGGAAGATCATCTCCCCCCGGACAGCCCATCTCTATGGGGGTGTCACAGGGAACTTTCCGGACCGCTACCGATTCCCCTGTCAAGAGAGACTCATCCGCCGAAAAGTTGGTACAGGAAAGGAGGACGGCGTCAGCGGGAACCCGGTCTCCTTCCGAGAGCACCACTATATCGCCCCGCACCACTTCCCGCCCCGCGAGGCGCTTGGGTTCGGCATCCCGGATAACCAGCGCCCGGGGACTGGACAGATCTCTCAAAGCCTCCAGAGTCCTTTCCGTCTTCCGCTCCTGATAGAATGTGATGCCCATTACCAGGAAAACAAAACCAAGCAACATGAGGGCTTCTTGTATGTCACCTAATATCAGGTAGATAACTCCACAGGTCACAAGAATTAGGAACATCGGTTCTTTTACCACATCAAATATTATGGCCAGAATATTGCGTTTCTTGGCCGAAGGTATCTCGTTATACCCCTCTTCTTGTAGTTTCAGGGCCGCTTCAGCTTCTGAGAGCCCGGATATGTTTCCTAAAGTGATGTTCTCTGAAATAGAACCATAAGACCTTATGTTTTATGCACGCCAAAAAGATGACAGCCTACCGGAGGTTCCGGCCTCACCATAAGAATTCCTCAAGCAGGATATTCATAATATAAAAAGTGGTGGCCAACGATATGTGGTTATTTCCTTTTGTCAAGCTTTTGAGAACCAATGATTTTGACTGGCTGTTATCTTAACATCTTAGTTAATCTATTAAGTTGTTTTGACGGCAAAATTCTCGACTTGACTTTTCATGACCTGCTCCCCAGATGTCGAACTGTCAAGACATTTGTATCTCTCAATGCTATCGATGCGTTGCCTATAATTTAAAAAGGCGATTTCAATAACAATTTCATATCTATCATAGACGCAAAGCCAAATCATTGTCCACCGGCAAAACCTCTCTATGTCTGATTTGTTACTTTCGACAAATCCCCCCGCTAACCCACCGGCTCTTTGGACTCCTTCTGTAGATCGCGGTTCCTCTAATCACAAATAAACAGCCGCAAGCGCCTGTCCCCCTGTATTTGTATACCTCTACCGACCTTATCTGGCCAGTATGAATGCCAAAGGCGGGATGCGCTTCGCTTTTTTCGCCTTACAGTCACGCTGTCCCCAAAAATCTGTTGAATCTTTTCCTCAGTTTTCAGCCCTCATCCCTGCCCTTCTCTGCTCTGTCACTCCATTACGCCGAGCCGGCGCAGTTCAAAATAACATCTCGCACAGGCTCTCACGTCTGCCAACGCCTTGTGCCTGTCATCAAATTTTTCCCGGAATAGCTTTTGGTGCAACTCCACTAAACTTGGCCACTTATAGCCGTAATTTCCCGGAATCTGACAGAAATCGGTGGCTGATTTCATCGTGCAGCTCTTTTTCTTCTTTGCCAAATGGTTCGGGTGGCCTGAGCGAAAAAACTCGGCGCCCACTATCTTTTCATCAAACTCCATATTGTGGGCGATCAAAACCAGAGCCTGGGCCAGATCAGCGATGATTTCCTCAAGAACCGGCCCTAAGTCCGCGCCCTCGCGGTTGGCCAGGTCATTGCTAATCCCATGAATTCGGACTGCTTCTTTGGGGATGGCAAATCCCTGCGGCTTGATGATATACTCCGCACTCTTATATTCGGCGCCCTGTTCATCGGTGATCAGCCAGGCCAGCTGCACCAGCCGCGGCCAATTTCTGCTGTCTGAAATCGGGGCTTTGTAGTTTTTTGGTATTCCCGTCGTTTCCGTATCGAAAAACAGATACATCTGCTCCTCCTCATCGGCCGGCCAACCGAAGCCCATTTGTCCGATAGGTTAGCACAGATTTCCAGGTTGAAAAAGGGATTTTAAAATTTGCTCTCCCCCCTCCCCTTTTTGCCTGTTTTCCCCCTTTTCTCTATTCCCTATTCCCTCCTCCCTTTTCCCAGTTTTTGCGACATCTGTCCCACCTGTTCTGGAAAAATCCCCGCTTTTTTTATATAGATGATGCCAGATAACAGAATAAAGCTATCAGCTATCGGCTCAATGCCATGAAAAACTGGTTCCTAAGCTCCCGCTTGGGAACCCCTGATTGATCGCGCAGCTCCTGCTTCGCCACTTTAAAATGTTTTCCATTATGGGTGAGCCGAAGGATCATGTTTAACTGCTCACCGCTGATTGCTGAAAGCTGACAGCCCTTTATAAAGGCTTTTTCCGAAAACCAGAAACGGAAAACTATCTTTCCCTGACACTAACCATTGACAACTAACCACTGGCCCCTGGCCACTAACCACTGGAGTTCTTATGAACTGTACCGTCTGTAATCACCCTGAGCGCCACGACATCGACCGCGACCTCCTGGCCGGCGGCGTTACCTTTGAGGCCCTTAAGAAAAAATTCGGCCCCAGCATGTCGGCCCTCTGGCGCCACAAAAAACACCTGCTGGAAAAAATGGCCCAGGCCGAAAAACGTTTCCTGGACAATCTGCGCCTGGGTGTCCTCTTAAAACTCAATAGCCGCCTGGAACGGAACGAGCGCACCGCCCAGGCCGCCGAAGCCGACGGCAACTCCCGCCTCGTCCTCCAGGCCGACCGTGATGCCACCCGGATCCTCACCTACATCGATAAAATGGATATTCAACTGGACCAGGACACGGTCTACCGCCTCCTGGCCTCGCCCCAGTGGGCCCAGCAAGGCAGCCTCCTGCCCACCGATCCCGAATTCATCGCCGCTGCCAACCAATTCCTGGCCGACAAACTCTTCATCCCCTGCCCGGAGCCTCATCCCGATCTGGATGACCTTGATGACGAGGAGGAAGAAGAGGAATATCCCCAGTTGGGGAAAGGCGTGATTCCGGCCCGGAAATAATCCGCGCCAAAAGCGCGAAATTACCGAAAAATCCACCCTCATCTGAGCAAAATAACGAACAATATCATATTGATATCCCGTGCGAAATAATTGCCGCGCCAACCTCCTGTGCAGCGGGAAAGCACCCGCAGGGCGGCGGAGCCCAAGCGCCTCCCGCCGCTAGAATCTCTACCGCCGCGGCAAATGGCAAACTGAAAACGGTCTCTAAGCTGCAAACTGAAAACGGCAAACTGAAAACTGTTAGTAAAAGCGAAACTCCATGCCCCGGCCTAATGCCTCTGCAAAACTCTACGGACCCTGTCCCCCTGAAAACCTCCCCGCCGCAAATCGAAATCTGTTGTTTCCCATTATTTCCAGAACCGAACAATCAGCGCGAAAAAAGCGCGAAATTACCGAAAAATTACCACCCTTCGGAGCAAATTAACGAGCAATATCAATATGAATTGCCGTACGAAAAAATTGTCGCGAAAAACTCCAGCGGGCGGGTAAGCGAAACTCTGCCTCCCGGCATTACCCCGGAACTGCTTCAGCAAATCCTCCCCCGACTGGACCAGCCACAAAATGCCCAGCTTCAAACCGAAAACCGAAAACTGGTAACCGAAAACTGTCCTCTCCAGAAGCCTGTGACCGAAGAAACCGTCACCCACGGCCACCGTTGCTGAGAAGAAAATTTTGGCAGAAAGATCAACGGCTTTTACTAATAACTCTTTTGCTATTCGCTACTTCGCTATTCGCTCATAAGATATGATAAAATAAACGTAATAACTGTTAGCTTGACGCCCAGACAAATTGGAGGATGAGAAACAGATGCCCCAGCTCATACCCGGTAATCTCTTGACCACCGCCATGGCCATCCTGCCCCACGACAACGTCGAGGCGGCCCTCGAGTTGGCTCTCACCGTCGATATTCCCTTTTGGCCGCAATTGCCCCATGTTAGCTATTATGAAGACATGTATGTCCAGGCCGCGGAACACTTCCCGGGGATTATCCTGCTTCCCGAAAGCAACAGCATCAGATTTGATACCAACAAGTTTTACGAGGAACTGCCTGAAATGCTGGCACACTGGGAAGAACTGGAATATTTCGATATTTCCGAGACCTATTCCGTGGTCTATCATCGCTTCCTGGAAATGGATCTCAGCTCTTATCCGGCCATACGGGGCCAATTGGAAGGTCCGGTGAGCTTTGGCATGAAAATTTTGGATGAACATGATAAGCCGATAATTTTTAACGACCAGGTTCGGGAAGTGATGCTGGACTTCATGGCCCGCCGCGCCCAGGCCCAATTGACGCATCTGAAAACCAGACATCCCGGTGCCTTCATGTTCATCGATGAGCCGGGCCTGCAGTTCATTTTCAGTTCCGTTTCCGGCTACACCGACACCATGGGCCGGGAGGATATAGACCGTTTCTTTTCCCAAATCGACCGGCCCCGGGGCATACACCTCTGCGGCAACCCTGACTGGCAGTTCCTCCTGAACCGCGACCTGGATATCCTGTCCATGGATATCTACACCAACGCCGAAATTTTCCGTTGTTACGGCAAGGACATCAAGCGTTTTTTGGACCGTGGGAGCGTGCTGGCCTGGGGGGTGGTCCCCACGGGTTTTGAGGCCTTTGACCGGGAGTCCGAGGAGCATTTGATTACCGTGCTGGAGGAAGTCTGGGCCACGTTGGGCGAAGCCGGTATCCCCCGGGAACAGATTCTGGCCCAAAGCCTCCTGGGTCCGGCCACCTGTTGTTTGATCAATCCCGACCGGGAAAAAACCGTGGCCAAAGCCTATGACTGGGTAAAATCTCTATCCCGCCGGCTCCGGGAGAAATATGGGCTGGCAAAGTAGTGTCCGGCAAAGTCTTGGCATGGGCAGTTAAAAGAGTTCTTAAAATTGGTAATAGAAATGTTATTACATTAAGTTATATAACTATTTAATATGTTAAGTTAATTTGAAGTATGTCCCCAATAGTGCTCTGAGATGAAAGGAAGCCTTAACACCCCCCTTTTCTAAAGGGGGGGGGGAGGATTATTAAAGACTATACTATTATAATTGCACCTGAGTATTGGGCCAAAGACAGGGTCTACACCACTAAAAAAGGCCGGGGTGGAGCTCTACCTCCACCCCGGCCTTTGGATGATTCATCTCTTATTTCTTGCGGTTTTTGGCCACCATTTCAGGCGTCACTGCCTCGGCCTGGTTACCCCAGCTCTGCCGGATAAAGGTTATAACCCCGGCAATTTGCTGATCCGTCAAGGTATTCTTCCAGGAGGGCATTTGGCCGACTTTGGCCTTCCGCCCTTCCAGAATAAGCTGAATTACCGGATTAGGGTCCCCTACCACAAAGGCTTCCTTCTGCAGGGACGGGAAGACATTGGACAGCCCCTCGCCATTGCTCCGGTGGCAGTCAGCGCAGTTGGCGGCATACACCTCCTGACCCTGGCGGAACTGTTCGGACTTCTCCTGGGCCGAGGCCGCCACTGTCAGCCCCAGGAGACAGAGACAGGCCATTAGACAACGTATCCGGCTCACTTCTTGTCCCCGCTGGCAGGAGGAGCCGCAGGTTGAGCCGGGGCAGCTTCGGTCGCGGCCTGTATCCCCAGGGAAGTTCGTGGCGTCAATTTATCCTGAATTCCGAATGGATCCGGGAATTCCATTTTCGGTTGGAAGTTTAAGGGTTTAGTCCCACGCTTGTTCACGTATTTGGCCAGTTCCAGATTGATTTCCAGGGGCACGGTAACACCGGCCTTGGTCAGGGCCTGGCGGAGCAGAGCGTCGGATTTGCCGGACATGGCAATGGCGTCCCCTAAAATGCGGCCGGCTTCCGTGGGGTTATGGAAGCCCACGGAGTTTTCAGCGCCGGTATAGATCACCCGGTACATGGCCTCGATATACAGGTCCTTGGCTCGATTATACAGCTCTTGATCGATGGCTTTACCTTCGGCCTGGGCCTTGTGGACCATCTCAATAAGTTTAGCCGCAGTAGCGGTGGCATAACCGGCCCGGAGCATCAAAGAAGCGGTGCGGTCCTGGATGGCCAGCACCTGCTTCTTGAGCCAATCCGGGGTTTCGGTGTGGCACTGCTGGCAGGCCTTCATCTCGTCTTTTAATGGGCTCATAACGTTATGGTTGGAAATCTTGTTGGCCCCCACCCGTGTGTACGGCATATGGCAGTCGGCACAGGAGACGTTGGCATTCCAGTGGGTGCTGTTGCGGGAGTAGAATTCGTATTCCGGGTGCCGGATGTAGCCGAATTTATAGCCGGTGACGTTCTGCTTCCACTCGCCGTACGCCGGATCGCTACGCAGGACTTTAATAATATTCTCCATGGAGATATCCCCCACCTTGCTGCCCTGCCAGGGGAAGAAGACGTCAATGGATTTATTATCTTTGTCTTTGGGGATGATATAGGTAACGTGGCACTGGGCGCACACCAGGCTGCGCATATCCTGGCGACCCTGTTTGGTGACATCCTCACCCATATCCGCCATAGCCTTCCGTAAAGGAGGCTGGTGAATTTTCAGGGCCATGTCCTTGTTGTTATGGCAGTTAATGCAGGCCACTCCCAACTGCTGGCCTTCCTTGGGTATCTTGGCGTGGACGTCCATATAAGGGTCTGAATAGTAATTGGGCCCTAATTCCTTCATCAACTGGGGGACATACGGCGACTTACAAGTCAGGCAAACGCCCCCGGCTTTGAGGCGGGAAGGATCGATCTCCAACTGATCGATGACCATGTAATAATGTCCCCGGGGTTCGTTGTATTCGACCCCAAAGCCCCAGCCGTTGAACAGCAGGGCCATATAGGGGAATTCGCTGAGTTTGTCATAGACGATGAGATCAGTGTCCCAACCTTTTTTATATTTGCTCGTGTTGGCCGGTTTGGGATCCTTGGTCTTCATGTAGGCGTCATATTCCAATGGATAGACCTTACCCCAGGCGTCCGGAAGAAAAGCATCGTCCGGAATGGAAGCAGTCTTCACCGGCTCCGCTTTGGGGGGCGGCGAACAGGCAGGCAGGAACACCAGACCGCTGAGCCAGCCCAGGGCCACGAGAACAGCTAACATTTGTTTCCGTTTCATATGCACCCTCGTATAAAATATTTTTTTGGTTAACGGGTCTCCATGGCGCCACTGAGCCTATGGGACAGGCGGCGGTGGCAGGACCAGCAGGAGCGATCTTCACTGACTCGGGACATCGTCTCGGAGTGGCAGCGTAGGCAGTTTTCTTTGACCACGTCGGCGCCACGGGGGGAAAGTTTGATGAACTCGTGAACCTGTCCGGTGTTAAAACGGATGACATCGTGGATACCGTCGAAGGATTTCCAAAAGATGTGACGGGCAAAGGTGTCATTGGGAAGGTGACAGTCAACGCAGGCAACGCGTTTGTGGGCCCCGGCGTGAAACCAGGATTCGTATTCCGGTTCCAATACGTGGCAACTACCGCAAAATTCCGGCGTCGAGGTTTTGGCAAAGAGCTTGGGTGGACCAAAGGCCATAAACAGGCCCAAGACACCGGCCAGCACCCCGAATCCGGCAAGATAGAGCAAAATCTTGGGTAACCTGGACAGTGCCATGAAGTTTCCCTCCCTGTTGGCCTGGCCTTGCTTTTGTGAGGAAAGCACCGCCTCGATTAGCCACAATTCCTCCCGGCAGCACTCTGGCTGCCTGGGGTTGCTCCGGGCCGATCAGGTGGTGTTAGTTTCTTAAGATAAGCTAAATTAGGCTGTTCAGGCAAGCGTTTTTTCCAAAAAAGAAAAGAGGAATTATTCTCAAGTTAAAATTTGGGATTGTTTACCATTCTTCCTGAAAGGTTTGGCAAGGCCTCCTATAATCGTCGATATTTACCCAGGAGTCAAGCACCACTTTGAATTCATCCTCTTGATAAAAGGCTTGACTCTAAACGGAAAGCAAGTATGTTTATAGAAATATGACATGAAAACTCCAACCTTCATCCCAGCAAGGTTACAAGAACATTTTGAGGTTGTTTTGCGGTATTTAGGTATTCTCCTCCTGGTATTGGTGGGTCTGTGTTTCTCTGTCTCCGGTTTTGCCCAAAATGAAACTACCGGGAGAAAACTTACTTTAGACGAGGCTATCGAGGTAGCACTCCAAAATCATCCGGCCATCAAGGAATTTAAGGAAAGATCCCAGGCGGCCAAGGCCCAGATCGGGGGCTCCCGGGCCCCTTTGCTGCCCCAAGTCTCGAACACTTCATCTTATTTTTACGGTAATTCGGTCCCCTCATCCAGCCTCAATATTCCTTCCGGGGCTGGTCAATTTAATTCCAGTGGTATTGACGTCAATGATTTTGTGGTGCATCGCTTTCAGGTTAACCAACTCCTGTACGACTTCGGCAAGACCTTGGGCCGAATCGGTCAATCCAAAGCTCAATTTGATGTTTCCCGGATGGATTTGTCCAATATCCGTCAACAGATAGCCCTGGATGCCAAAACTGGTTTTTATGGGTATCTGGCGGCAGAACGGGCCGTAAAGGTGAGCGAAGAAAATCTGCGGTTGAATGAAGATCTGGTGCGCCAGGCTCAGGGGTTTTACCAAGTCGGGGTTAAAGCCAAAATTGACGTTACCACGGCTGAAGCTAATTTATACAATGCCCAGGCCGACTTAATAACCGCTCGAAATACTTTTCAAATCGCCCAGGTGACCCTGATGACCGCCTTGGGCCTCAAGGCCTGGCCCTACGATGGCTTGGCTTATAAGCTTGATACCCGGCCGAAACTCCTTAACCTTGCGGAGGCTAAAGAGAAAGCCCTCACCGACCGACCGGATTACTTAAGAAACCAATTCCAGCAAAAAGCTGACCAGCAGGCCATAAGAACCGCGAAGGCCGGATATTATCCCACGCTTTCGTCCCAGGGCCTCCAGAACACGCAGGGCAAACCTTACGGTGACATGCGGGGCACCTGGTCCCTCTCGTTAAATGCGACGGTGCCGATTTTTGAAGGTCTGGCCACGAAATATTCGGTCCAACAAGCCCAAGCGAATCTGCGGGCCACCGAATCCAATGCCGAGGTCTTGCGCCAGGATATCAATAAACAAGTGGAACAGAATTATCTGGACGTGCGGGCAGCGGCCGAAAAAACCCGGGCCACCGAAAAAGGCCAACAAGCTGCCCAAGAGAACTGGGACCTGGCCCAGGGTCGCTACAAAGCCGGCGTCGGCTCCATCATCGAAGTCACGGATGCCCAGGTAAAGTTTTTTAACGCCGAACTCAGATACATCCGTTCTGTCTATGATCTAAAGGTCGCTGAGTCTCAACTGGAAAAGGCTGTCGGCAAGGCCTATTGATAAATAGTCAGTAGCCAGTGTAAAGGACAGATGCTTCGGCCGGCGGTTTACCACAGGCCGTTTTCAGTTAACTGCTGTTTCAAGGTCTCTTGAGAGATGAACTGCCAGGACTGGATGCCGTGTTCACGGGCAGCGGCCACAAAAGGCATTTTGTCATCAATAAAAAGAATGTTTTCCGGCGGTATCCCGGCCTTCCGGATGAGGGCTTCGTAAATGCCTTTCTCCGGTTTCCGGCTCCCCACCTCATACGACAGGACGAAATGGGAAAAGTGGGTCAGGAGAGGATAATTTTCCCGGATATAATCAAAATGGAGAGCGTTGGTGTTGGACAGGAGAAATAAAGGGAAGTCCTTGGCCAGCCTGGTAACCACCTCCGCCATTTCCGGCATGGGGCTAAAAAGGCTGTTCCACCAGCGCACGAAGCGTTCAAATTCCAGGGCCACCATAAAATGCTTTATAATCTGCCGATAGAATTCCTGGGAGGTCATCATACCGGTGTCGTAGCCTGGCTCCAGAGCGCTATTGAATACGTAGTCAAAGACGTCTTCGGCGGTCACTTGGGTGAGGCTGGCCAGACGCCGACAAAATTCCATGTGATCAACCTTCACCAGGACATTGCCTAAATCGAAGGTGATGAGCTTAATTTCGCTAGATCCGGGTGCAGTCAACTTCCGTTCCTCCCTGAAGCATTTGACAAAGGGTTTTTTATAGCGGACTATTCTATTTGTAAAGGTTTTTTAGGCAACTGGCCTGTTTTTTTCTCAAGAAGGCTTAATCATGAAAAAGGAGGAGTCATGGCTAGAAGCACAGGCTGGACATTTTTATGGGCCCTGTTGCTGGGCATTATAGCGGCCAGCATCTTCTTGCTTTACGGCCCGTACCTGGAGCAGGAAATAAACCGCCGAGTTGCCGGATCTCTGGAAAAAAAAGACTTTACCCTCCAGGTAGGCAAAGGCACTGAAGCCCAGCTTGCGGGGGCGCCTTCAAGGGCTTCGGGAACCAGATACCAACTCGTTTCTGAAGGCGGCAAGACGTTCCTGGCTGATCTTCAGACCGGACGGGTCTGGCGGTATTTTCATTATGGCAAGGCTGAGGGCTGGTCCAAAGACGTGGAAGGGTTCGCGCCTCTGCCTTTCTTCCAAGGTAATAAAAAGTTCTTTACTGCCGGGGAGATAACCGGACCGCCTGAAGGAGCCGACATCAAACCGCAATAACAGGATTTTTTCCGTGCTGCGAAACACTTTAATCCAAGACCTAAAGTGGTCCCTGATCTTTAGCGCCCTGGGGTTGGTCCTGGGAATGATCTGGCAGTGGCCCCTCATCCAACAGGGCTTTCAAGGCAGACTACTTTCCCAACTCCAGGAACTGGAAAAACAGGAAGTCACCCGCCGTCTAGAAGGGGTACGCACCCTCAATCTTGACCAGGTTTATGCGTTGCATCAAAAAGGCCAGGCCCTATTTATTGACGCCCGCCCGCCGGGGGAATACCAGGAGCTACATATTGAAGGCGCCGTCAACCTCACCACTGAGCAGTTGGAGGGTCTGATGGTTCCAGTCAGCTTGAAAAATATTGATCCCAACCGGTCCATTATTGTTTACTGCGCCCATGAGGACTGCCACGCCAGCCTGCAAGTGGCCGAACTGCTCCAAACTCGCGGCTTTTCCCAGGTAGCGGTTTTCATGGGCGGCTTTCGAGCTTGGGATGAAGCAGGTTACCCTGTCGATGTCTCCCGCTAAACGCCGACTCGTCTTTTGCGTCCGCCTGGTTCTGGGGGGTCTCTTTCTCTATGCCGGTTTGAGCAAGATTGGGCAGCCTTACCATTTTGCTGCCTCCATCCAGGCCTATCAACTCCTCCCGCAGTTCCTCCTCGGCCTCACTGCCGTGGCCATCCCCTGGATTGAGACGGTCAGCGCTGCCGCCCTCATCCTGGGTTACAAACCCCGAAGCGCCCTCTTGACCCTTATAATATTGTTAGCCGTTTTTATGGCAATCATCCTGCTCACCTTGGCCCGGGGTTTAGACATCGACTGCGGCTGCGGCCTTCTGGCCAACCGCCGAGTTGGATGGCTGGTCCTGGCCGAAGACGGTGCGCTGTTACTCATTACGGGCTGGCTTTATACCGCCCTCCTACCTCGATCCACCGCAACGCTCAGATCCTGAGTTTAAAGAACTTGAGGATTCTCCATAAGGTGTCGGCATAACTGCCATCAGCTTGGCTTGCACTAAAATTACTTTAAAATATTCACTTGACGGGCTAAAATAAAAAATGCAGGTTATTTAACGTGCCTTGGACAGAAAATTTTCAGGCAAGACATTATTGTAGTTTAAGGATGTAAAGGATAGCGATGAGTCGATTTTTCAATCTCCACGATCCAGGAGAGAAAAAATATATCTTTAACAGTTTTCTTGTTTTTGTCGCCGTGGTGGAAATAATTATTTTGGCGGTCACCATAATCTGGCAAATCGATGAGGGTTGGTTTGGCGGTGAGGTAAAGGTCATCCCCTTCCCATGGAAAGAATATCTGGTGGTCTCCTGCCTTGCCCCGGTAGTGATGATATTCTTGTTTGGCATCATTATCCGCGGCTTTGATCTGCTCAATACCCCAGAAGCCAATGGTGCCCCAGAGGAGAGAAGTTTTTGGCAGCGTCTGTATCATAAATATTCTCTGATCTCCTACCTCCTTGGTCTTGCAGTGTTGTTCGCCTTTTTCTATGGATTGATTTATCCAGAAAGAGTGCTGCGCTATCTCAAGGCTCTTTTTTCAACCTTAGGACTTTGGGGTATTTATGTGATCATCGGCATCATCGCCCTGAGCATGCTTTATTTTCCCATCAGCCTACTTCTACGCTACCGACTAGCCAAAAAAGCCATGGAGTACCAATACTTACTTACTCTGGCAGAGCGTCACGGCATCATTATTGACCGGGCCAGCGGCCGCTTAATTGCTTCTCAACCTGTGACGGATACCGATGCCCGGCCGGAACTTGGGGATCCCAATGGATCGCCGCCGCTCATCGACCTGGATCGGTCTGATTCTCATAGATGAGAGAACTTTCGTAATTCTCTCGGTGTTCCTGGTGTCGCTGTGCTGGCAGTTTTTATGGTTAATGAGCTAACTACCTTATAAGATGAAATTATTTATTGCGATGATCGAACATTGAAGTAAGGTACCAGCCAATCACTTAGTTTATCTCAGCTTAAAATAATAATAGAATTTTGAGGTGGCAACTTGGTATCAAGGAGGAAATATCGAGGTTTGAGGAAGGTGATAAAAATTTTGGGGACCGTAAAATGAGTTGATCTCATTAAGTCTTGGCTTTCCGAATTATTTTCCGCAGGAGAATCTCGTCAAAACCAGCCCGTACAAGATCCGCCAGCATTCCAACCTCTTCAAACCCAATTTTAGTATAGAATTTCAGGGCCCGAAGGTTAAAAGCCGACACCGTTGTCCATACATTTGTAAAGGCCTCTTGGTTTTCTAACCATTTAAGAATCTCCCGGCCGAAGCCCTGGCCCTGAAACTGCGGATACACTGCCAACAACTCCAGGAAGGGGCCAAACAACCAGGGATACCGGCAGCACACAACACCGACGTTCTGGCCTGACGCCGATACCAGAAATTTATGGAGTGAGACGTCGGGTCGCTGCAGATAATAAGCCAGGCTTTCGGCCCGATATCCCAGAGTAAGCCAGGGGTCGAGGCGTGATAGCTGTCTGGCAGTCGGCTTCGCCATGTCGGCAGTCAAAGGTTGAAGGCTGCAGCCGTGCAAAAGATGGACCCCGGGATCGAAACCCTGGGGAGTCGGTTTCAGGATATTTTCTTCTTCACTATCAGTCATATTTGCTGGTGCCGACTGGTGGTTGATATTATAACGGATGTTCCAGGCCAAAAAACGGTTAACTTATTTATTATACAATAATTAATGGCTTTTTTGGCGAAAATATGTAGCCACTAAATTATATCTTTATAATGATTATAATGCTTGCAAAAAAAGGATATTAATGTTATTAATGTAGCCATTATGTATATCGACACTGCCAAATCCACCCAATCCGGCAGGACCTATCGGCGGCATTTGCTGCGAGAGTCATTCCGGGAAGGCGGCAAAGTCAAGCATCGCACTATCGCCAACCTCTCACATTGTTCCGAGGAGGAAATCGCGGCCATTAAGCTGGCCTTGCGGCACAAAGACAATCTGGCCCAATTGGGTAGTATCAAAGATGTAACCATGCAACAGGGCGCCCGCATCGGGGCGGTATTCTGTTTAAAAGTCGTGGCCGAGCGTCTTGGGCTCGCCAAAATATTAGGTAATCAGCGTGCTGGTAAGTTGGCCCTGTGGCAGCTCTTTGCCAGATTGATCGATCAAGGATCTCGTCTGAGCGCCGTCAGATTGGCCGAACGCCACGCTGCCTGTGACATCCTGGGTCTGGAAACCTTCAACGAAGACCATCTCTATCAAAATCTTGCCTGGCTGGCTGGGTATCAGGAGAAAATTGAACAACGTCTCTTCCGCAGGCGCTACGGCTCCGAACCACCGCAACTGTTTCTGTACGATGTCACCAGCTCTTACCTGGAGGGCGTCAACAACATCCTGGCCGCTTTCGGTTACAACCGGGACGGCAAAAAGGGAAAACAGCAACTTGTCATCGGACTCCTCACCGGTCCCGAAGGCGACCCGGTGGCGGTGCGGGTATTTGCTGGCAACACCCAGGATCCTAAAACCGTGACTGAACAGATTCGCACCCTGGTCCAGAGCTTTGGGGTCAGCAAGGTCACCCTGGTGGGCGACCGGGGCATGTTGAAACTGCCGCAATTGCAAGCACTGGCAGAACATGAGTTTAATTATATTACGGCGATTACGAAATCCCAGATTCGTCAACTGCTCAAAACCGGCGCCTTCCAGATGCATCTTTTTGACCATGAATTGGCTGAAGTAGAATGCGATGCCGTTCGCTATATCTTGCGGCGCAATCCGCAGCGAGTAATGGAAATGGCCCAGGCCCGCCAGAAAAAGATGGAAGCCTTGACAGTCCGGCTGACCGCTCAGCATCGCTATCTGGAGGATCACCCGCGGGCCAATCCTGACATTGCGCAAAACAAATTAAATGATTATGCCAAATTACTTCAGATTGAGCGCTGGGCCAAAGTAACCCGACAGGAACGGAGCCTGACCCTGGAAATTGATCAAGAAGCTTGGGCTCACGAAGCCCAGCTCGATGGTTGTTACGTGATCAAGACCGATGTGCCGGGAAAAACCGCTACGGCTGATACCATTCATCAGCGCTACAAGGACCTGGCCAAAGTAGAGCGAGCCTTTCGCACCTTTAAAAGCGGACATCTGGAAATCCGCCCCACCTTTGTACAGACCGAGGCCAGCACCCGAGGTCACGTGTTCGTGGTGATGTTGGCCTATCTCCTGGAACGGGAGTTAGACCGGTATTGGCGTCCTCTTGACCTCCCGGTCAGTGAGGCCCTGGATGAATTGGGTTCGCTCCGGGGTGTAGAAATAACTATCGGCAATACTACTTGTCAACAGGTCCCCCAGCCCACGGGGCTCAGTCAAAAATTATTAACTGAGGCAGAAATAACCTTACCCGATGTCCTGCCCCTCAGGAAAGTTCATGTAGCCACCAGAAAAAAACTGTCAAAAGAATAATATCTAATTCAATATCAATATGTTACGGTACATTTATGATTTAATTTTTCTGGAACATCCGTTATAATAATTTTGGTTTCCCTCAGTGCTGCTGTTATTACTACCTTCTCTCCTCTTTTTCTATTGAAAGCCCTTTTTAGATCTGAGCAATCATTCAATCATTTCTCTGTGAGGGTGGCAGTTCCGTCCCAATCCGGTGGAGGCGGTTGTTGCGCCATGGCCTGGGTGCGCCCGAGGAAAACTTTGGCCGGGCCGTCTTGGGGATCTATGTGCAGGCAGTCAGAAAAATATTTTTGGGCGGCCTCCCATTGTTGCCGCCGGAATGCCTCTAGCCCGGCTTGGAAGGTTTGGAGCAGTTCTGCCTCCTGACCCTGGGGCTGGATTTGACCCCGCAGTTCAAAAATGCTCACCGGGGCTTTTTTTCCTTTTACCCGCACCCGATCAACTTCCCGCAGAACAAAGGTGTTATGTAAAAGCCTCTGAGTGGCCTCAGTGATCAAAATGGCGGTGCCGTAATATTTATTAAGACCTTCCAGGCGAGAGGCCAGGTTGACGTTATCACCGATAACCGTGTAGTCGAAAAGGCGTTCCGATCCCATATTGCCCACGGTCATCGGACCGGAGTTGATACCGATACCGATCCTGAGTTCCGGCAATCCGTTAGCTCGCCAGCCTTCCCAAAGACCGGTGAGTGTTGCAATCATTTCCAGGCCAGTTTCGCAGGCCCGGGTCGCATGCTCCGGCAGCAATAAAGGCGCTCCATAGATAGCCATTATGGCATCGCCGATATACTTATCCATGGTGCCGCCGTGCTTAATAACGGTTTCGGTCATCGGGTTTAGGTAGGAATGCAGCAAGGCTACCAGCACTTCCGGCTCCATCTGCTCCGAGAGAGTGGTGAAGCCCCGGATGTCGGAAAACAACACCGTCATTTCCCGTTTTTCCCCCCCCAGGTGAAGCTTTTCCGGATGCGCCAACATGGTATTGACCACCTCGGGGGCCACATAGTTTTGGAAGGTTGCCTTTATACGCATACGCTCCTTTTCCTCGGCGACAAAACGCATAAAGCCCACGATGACATAAACCATAACCAGACAACTAAAGGGGTAGAGCATCTGTAGATATACCTGATATCTGGAAAAAAGATAGTAATCTAAAGACCAATATATAATTACCATGTTCATCAGGAGAGCCAGAGCGAACCAGGCGCGCACCCGGGGTTGTAGCCCGCACATGATCAGGCCCATCACGATAACGCATAATACTGCCGGATTCAACAGTCCCGTCGGCGCCCATAAAAAATCGTTTCTTAGAATATTGTCCATGATGTTGGCATGCACCTCGACACCAGGAAATACACTGGAAAAAGGGGTTACCCGAATATCGTATATACCCACAGCGGACGCTCCCACCAAGACAATTTTATTTCGGAATACCTCCAATGGCACCCTGCCTTCCACCACATCAACAAAGGAATAGTACGGAAAGGTTTTTGCCGGTCCTCGAAAGTTGATTCGAAATCTACCGAAATCATCCACTGGAATCTGCTCGTTGCCCAGGCGTATGCCAAGGACGCCATGATCGGACAGTGAAATTTGCAGCAAAGGATTGTCTAAATACTGTTGCAAAATGGAAAGGGCCAATGGGGCATAGAGGTCCTTTTGATAGCTGACCACCAGAGGGACGGTGCGGATGGCCCCGTCAGGGTCAGGAGCGGCATTGAAATACCCGGTGTCGGCTGCAGCTTCGGTAAGCCTTGGCAGGTTAATCTCTACCCCGCGAGCTGTCAGGACAGAACAGGGGGAGCATTGCGCCGAAGTCCAGCGAACGAGATCATAGGTAGAGGATTTGATAATATCCTTCGCCAGTTCCAGGTTGAAAGAACTAGGACCGGCCTGGAGGCTCTCAAGACCCTGAAAATAATAACCCAGGATGACACTGCCATGTTCTCTGAACTCTTTGGCCAGATCACCATCAGGATCAATTCCCTGACGTTCCTGCAAGACCCACTGCTGTAGCTCTGGTAAGTTCCAGAACCGACGTTTCATTTCACTTTGTAACCGTAAGAGCAGGTCAACCTCGCAACTCTCCTGTTTTTCGGCAAAAATAATATCAAATCCTATGGTTTTAGCTCCGGCCTGTTGCAACACTTTGACTAAACGGGAAATTTCTCGCCGGGACCACGGCCAGCGTCCGATGGCTTTAACACTGTTATCGTCAATGGCGATGATCACCACTTCCGACCCTACGGGTTGCACCCCTCGGAGATGAAACATGAGATCATAGAATTTCATTTCCAGGTTATTGATAAATCTAGGGTTTGCCCCCATGAAGATAAGATTAACCAAGATAATCAGCAGGGTGACTTTTAAATACGTGGGCCGAAGAAATCTTTTCAATAGATTTTTCATAGTTTTAGTCTACAACATGAACCTGGTTATTCAATTGTTCATCTAACTCTCACCGTCTTCATATTAAGAATCTTATTGAGAAGATTGCAAGGGAAAAACACATTACCAGGGTTTGCCATGCATTTCCGGATAATCCTCTAACTGCCGGAAATTAACTCAGACATTCCCGCCACCATAATGCCAGTAAATCTTGCTTTAATTTTTCTACCGTTATGATTATAATTCAAGATAATATCAAAAAGCTCCCGGCCTGAACCTGACAGGAGTGAATCGTGGTAACTCGCCGCCAGTTTCTCAAACAATTGGGTTTAGGTATGACTGCCGGAGCGGCGGGGTGGCAATTAACGTCCAGTCCGCTTTTTTGTATACCGGATCAAGACCCGTCCCAAAAAAATTTAAGAGTCGCATTGCTAGCCGATTCCCATCTGCCCGATGCCAACCTCAACACCGTCCCGGCCAGAAATCTGGTTGCTGCGATAGCAGAAATTAATGCTCAAAATCCACCGGTGGATTTGGTTTTTATGGGGGGAGACCTGACCGACGACGGGGATACCGAGGCGTTGTTTTTGGGAAGGGAAATATTATCATCTTTACAAGCCCCTTTTTGGATTGTGCCCGGGGAAAAAGATTATCTGAATGCCTCACGCTCATTATGGGAGAAAGTTTTCGGCGACAGCACTTTTTCCTTCACGTATCAGGAAGTACATTTTTGCGGTTTCAACACCGCCGCTTTTGACCATACAACCGGCAGGGAATTTTTTCAGGTAAGCCCTCAACGGCACCGTTGGCTGGCCCGGGAATTATTACATATTCCGCCCGAGACTCCCCTGTTTCTTATCTCCCATGCCCCGCTTTATCGCCTCTTTCAACCCTGGCAATGGTGGACCGAGCACGCTGAGTCTTTATACGATCTGCTGACACCTCGGAAAAACGTTTTTTTGTTTCATGGACACGTCCATCAAAATATCACCCTGCATCACCAGAACTTGACATTTCAGGGATTACGCTCCACGGCCTGGCCTCTTCCTGATGTGCGAGTGGGTTTCAAGGCTTGCCAGTCTGCCCCCATGGGAGGGGGGAAAACGGGCTGTGGCTGGATGCTCCTGACCATCAATGGCACCGGCGGCGTAATGATCAATGATCAGGTCTGGGAGATATAACCTCAGCCCCCTGATTTTAGTGGTTTAAAGATAAAACCAGCCATCGCCTATTCTTCGGCATCTCGTGTTGATAAGTTCAAAATCTCCCCACAGATGTCAAGGATTAAAAATCTCCTTCATACAAACCTGACCCAGCACCCGGCCAGGATGGCTTTGTTCTCTGAAATACCCAAGCGAAACTTAGCGGCAGTACTGGTAAGTTTAACTTGCCGAGCATCTAAAATTGGGATATAATTACTATTTTATTTAATATAAATTTTGTGAAATACGGCCCTTGGCTAGAGGGAAAGCTAATGTTCATAATTCCGGCAATTGACATAAAAAATGGCAAATGTGTGCGACTGCGTCAGGGTATTAAAAACCAGGAAACGGTATACGGGGATGATCCGGCGGCCATGGCCCAACGGTGGCAAGCGGCAGGAGCGCAGTGGCTGCACGTAGTGGACTTAGATGGGGCTTTTGATAAAAAGCCGGTCAACGTCAAGGTCATCGAAAATATCCGTCGGAACCTGACTATTCCCATGCAGTTGGGAGGGGGACTGCGGACCTTGGAAAACCTGTCCATGTATATCTCCATGGGCATTGACCGGCTCATTTTAGGTACCGACGGTCTTGAAGAACCGTGAGGTTACGCTCCAAGCCCTGGAACGTTTTTCCGGCAGGATCGCCATCGCCCTGGATGCCAGGGAGGGCAAACTTGCCACCGAAGGCTGGGTGGAAACCAGCAACAGCGACGCCGTCGACGTGGCCAAAGCTTTGGCCCCTTTGGAACCAGCGGCTTTCATCTATACGGATATCAATCGAGACGGCATGCAGACCGGCCCGAATATAGCGGCTACCCGACGTCTGGCCCAGGCCGTGTCCATCTCCGGTTATTGCTTCCGGAGGAGTTAATAATATAAATGATATCAATATGTTAATACCTTTGAGACAGGATGGAGTTATTGGAGTGATCACTGGGAAAGCCTTGTATGCCGGGACCCTGGATTTTCAGGAGGCCATGCATTTAGTGACCAGTTCCCAAAAAAATCAACCATCGACTGATCAAACCAACTGCGGCGGACAGAAATAACCTCTGGCCTCTGCCGAAACTCTTGGCGGATTTAGACCGGAAGAATTGCAAATCTTGAAGCCTATCAAATCAACATTCTCCCTTAATAATATCTTACCGCTGATACAGAAACCGGGGAGGTATTTGGGGACAGAGATCAATGCCGTTTATAAAGACCCGCTCAGTGTCAAGCTGCGGGTAGCCTTATTGTTTCCGGATCTTTATGAAATAGGCATGTCACATCTGGGGTTGGAGTTGCTCTACCATATCCTTAACCACAGAGAAGAGATCTGGGCAGAGCGGGCCTATGCCCCGGCCATTGATCTGGAAAGGGTATTGAGAAAGCAGCAAATACCTCTCACCAGCCTGGAATCCGGCACTCCTCTCAATGCCTTTGATTTAGTGGGAGTAAGTTTACAATATGAACTCGGCTATACGAACCTCCTTACCATGCTGGAGTTGGGCGGCATCACCTGGCTGGCGGCGTCACGCCGCCCGGAAGAACCAGTAGTCATCGCCGGGGGGCCAACCTGCTGCAATCCGGAGCCGGTGGCCCCTTTCTTTGACGCCATAGTCATTGGCGAGGGAGAAGAAGCCATTTTAGAAATCGCCAGCGTGGTTCAGGCATGGAGGGAGACCGGTGGCAGTCGCCTGGAATTATATCAATCGCTGGAAATCCTTGAAGGAGTCTATGTACCGGCGCTCTTTGAGACAACGTATGATGCTGCCGGATATGTGCGTGAGATCATTCCCCGGGGTCGCCGTCAACGTATCCGCCGCCGGGTTATCTCCGATTTAAATCAGTACCTCTTTGCCCCAAACCATTGGTACCACAGGTGCAGATTGTCCACGACCGACTCAACGTCGAAATTTCACGGGGGTGCACCAGGGGCTGCCGCTTTTGTCAGGCGGGCATTATTTACCGACCGGTAAGAGAGCGTTACCCGGAGTCCATAATTCAATGGGTGGAAGAAGCCCTGGCGGCAAGCGGTTTCGAAGAAGTTTCTTTGTTGTCTTTGAGCTCTGGTGATTATGGCTGTTTGACCTCCTTGCTCACCGGCCTTATGGATAAGTTAGAAAAACGTCGGATTGCGCTCTCGCTCCCTTCCATGCGTGCCGACACCCTCAGTTCCGATCTTATGAAACAGATCAGGCGGGTTCGTAAAACCGGCTTTACCATTGCTCCCGAGGCGGGCAGCGAGCGGCTGCGGCGGGCCATCAATAAAAACCTAACAGAGTCAGAGATATTTGCCACGGTGCAACAGGCTTTTGAACTCGGTTGGAATCTTCTAAAGATGTATTTCATGATCGGTTTTCCCATGGAAGACAAGGAGGATCTCCAGGCGTTGGCAGATCTGTGCCGACGGGCTCTGGCCGTGGCCAAAGGATTTAACCCCAAGGCTCATCTGCACGTCAGCATTAATACCTTTATTCCCAAGCCGCATACTCCTTTCCAATGGGAGAGACAGCTATCCCGTCAGGAGAGCCAGGAAAGACTTCATCTGGCAAAAAGTCTGCTCAAACAAAAGGGTATTGAGATAAAATGGAATCCCAGCGACCAGAGTTGGTTGGAGGGTATCCTGGCCAGGGGCGATAGGCGGTTGGCGCCTGTAATCATGGAAGCGCAAAGGCTCGGCAGCCGTTTTGACGCCTGGACCGAGCATGCCAGGATCGCTAACTGGCAACAAGCTCTCATGACTTGTGGGATCCAGGAAGATTTTTATTTCAGGGAACGACAAGAAGAGGAGCTCCTCCCTTGGGATCACATCGATGTCGGGGTTACCAAAGATTACCTGATAGCAGAACGTCGCCGGGCTTGGGAAGCGGTTCAAACTCCGGATTGCCGTGAAGCCGGTTGCCTGGACTGTGGGGTTTGCGATTGGACCCGGGTGCAACCACAGACCTTTACCACAAGCTTAGAATCTCAGACCGGTTCTCCCCTTGAAAGCCCCCCGACCGATGGCGTCACCCGTTATCGCCTGCATTATTCCAAACTAGATGAGGCAAAATGGTTAAGCCACCTGGAACTCATGAACATTTTTTACCGTAGTTTGCGCCGTTCCGGCCTGCCGATACATTTTTCCCAGGGATTTCATCCCTTACCCCGGGTTTCTTTTCATGGAGCCCTGGCAGTAGGTGTGGAAAGTTTGACGGAAACTATGGATATTGAACTGGTGCAGCCGTTACCTCAGATCGAAGTAGCTATCAAACTCAATCAGGTCATGCCCAGAGGTTTAGAGATTGTGAGCGTCGAGCAATTGTCCGGAAACAAAGTTACCCCTAAACCTGATCGCCACTTCTATGAGGTTCAAAGCCTGGAGCCGGTATTCAACCAAGAAAAAATGATGGACTTTTTGACCAGCACAGAGTTTTTTGCTCTGCGTAAAAAACCAAAAGAAACTAAAAACATTGATATTCGTCCACTTGTGGCTTCAATCCGTCTGCAAAATGTCTCCAATCTGGAAGTTGTGATCAATATCAGAGAAAAAGATAATTTAAAAATCAACGACTTACTGGCGGCGATTTTTAATATGGAGGAAACGCAGGCATTGCAGCTTAAGGTACTAAAACGAAAAAGCTATTGAAGCCATTGAGTTGTTGCGAAAGTCAGGATTTTTTTATGGCAAGCGAGTTAATCATTAACGTTTCCCCTTTTGAGAGCAGAGTGGCTCTGATAGAGAATGGGAACGTGGTAGAGCTCTATATTGAACGGGAAGCCGAGAGCTCGCTTATTGGTAATATTTATAAGGGTCGAGTTAATAAAGTCTTACCTGGCATGGGAGCAGCTTTTGTTGATATCGGCCTGGAGCGCTCGGCTTTCCTTTATGTGGCGGATGTGGTTGATCATTATGATGATATTTATACTGAATGGCAAAAAGACGACAACGGTGGTAATCAGGTCTCTTTAACCTCTCAGGTTTATAATCAGACTATTCCCATCGAAGATATTCTCCAGGAAGGGCAGGAAGTTTTAGTGCAGGTGGCAAAGCCCCCGCTGTGCGGTAAGGGGGCTCGCCTTACCTCCCATATCACCTTGCCGGGAAGGAATTTAGTTTTAATGCCAACGGTCAACCATGTGGGCGTGTCCCGAAGAATCTTGGAGGAAGCGGAGCGGAACAGATTAAAAGATGCTCTGGCAGTCATCAAACCACCGGATTGCGGGTTGATTGCTGGTACTGCCAGTGAAGGCGTCAATGTGGATAAGTTGAGAAGTGAAATGGATTTTCTCCTCCAAATCTGGAACAATCTTTTGCGTAAAAAAGAAACCGCCCCGACCCCTTCATTATTGCACCGGGAATTAGACATCGTTTTGCGGGTCGTACGGGATCTATTTACCAAAGAGGTTGACCGCTTGATTGTCGATGATTTCGAGACTCACGCCAAGATCCTTAATTTTGTGGAATCATTTCAACCTTTGATGAAGTTGAACTTAGAACTCTACCAAGGTTCGGAGCCTCTTTTTGAATATTATGATATCGAAATCGAACTACAAAGGGCTCTCGGTAAGAAAGTCTGGCTAAAATCAGGGGGATATATTATCATAGAGCCAACTGAAGCTTTGGTAGTGATTGATGTCAATACCGGCCGTTATGTGGGCAAACATAATCTGGAAGAAACCATATTAAAAACGAATCTGGAGGCGGTCAAGGAAATTGCTTATCAATTACGCCTGCGAAATATCGGTGGCTTAATTGTCATTGATTTTATAGACATGGAAAAAGAGGCGAATAGAGAAAAAGTATACAACGCCATAAAAGAGGCTTCGAAAAAAGATCGGGCCAAAACCAGTATTCTCAAAATGTCAGAGTTAGGTCTGGTGGAAATGACCCGACAACGTTCCCGGGAAAGTTTGCACCACATGCTGACCGAACCTTGTCCGTACTGCGACCAGAAAGGTTTCATCCGTTCCCGGATATCCATAGCCTTCGATATTATAAGGGAGTTGACCTCGTCAAGCAACGCTCTGGAGGCTGGTCAGATTACCATTGAGGTTCACCCTGAATTAGCTAATGTACTCTTGGATCTTGGCAGCGCCGCCATTGAGAAACTGGAAAAGAAATTTCAAAAGAAAATCGCCATTGTCAATAATCAAAATTTTCATTTAGAAAAATACCAAATAAATTATTAGTTCCTTACAGGTTCGCGATGGCTCTCAGTCATGAGTTGGAAAGAGTGGGCAACTGGTTATTCCGTTGGCGCAGTTATTTGCCTTTGTTTTTGGCAGTTTTATTTCTGCTGGCCCTGCGAGATTTCACGTATTTAACTTCCAAGTATAATGTTAATCGGCTTTGGGAATTATTCTGTTTATTCATTTCATCTATGGGCTTAGCAATCCGAATTATGACGGTAGGCTATGTCCCCCGGGGGACTTCGGGAAGGAATACCAAGAAACAGGTGGCGGACGTTTTAAATACCACCGGCATGTACTCCGTCGTGCGCCATCCGCTCTATGTGGGCAACTTTATCATGTGGCTGGGGATATCCTTATTTTTACACTTATGGTGGTTCACCCTCCTCATCGCATTAGTATTCTGGCTGTATTATGAAAAAATAATGTATGCCGAAGAGGAATTTCTAAAACAAAAATTTGGCAGCAAATTTCTTGATTGGGCCGAAAAAACTCCGTTGTTTATCCCTCACTTTTCCCTGTGGCAGGCTCCCCAGATGCAGTTCTCCTTTAAAAGCGCCCTGAAAAGAGAGTACGCCTCCTTTTTTGCCATGATCGCCATTTTTACTACATTAAAAGTTCTCTGCAGTCTTTGGGTGGATAAAACTGTCATCATAGATCCTATGTGGGCCTCCATTTTTCTTGGCAGTCTGAGCTTTTACCTGATTGTTAGATTCCTGAAGAAAAAAACGCATCTTCTAGACGATGACCGTTAAGGTTTTTCCCCGGCAGTGGACGAATTTCCTCGTATGGCAGAAAGGAAGCATACTTTGCACCCCATCATTCTCGGCACCGCCGGACATATCGACCACGGGAAAACCTCCCTTATTAAGGCTCTGACCGGTGTAGACACCGATCGCCTGAAAGAAGAGAAAATGCGAGGCATTACCATAGAATTGGGTTTTGCTTCCCTTACTCTTCCCAGTGGGCAGCGGTTAGGTATTGTTGATGTGCCAGGACATGAACGCTTCGTCCGCCACATGTTGGCGGGCGCCACCGGCATGGATCTGGTGGCTTTGATCATAGCCGCTGATGAAGGGGTGATGCCCCAAACTCGGGAACACCTGGAAATTTGCCAGCTATTGAAGGTGAAACTCGGTCTGGTGGTACTTACCAAAGTCGACATGGTCGAGGAAGAATGGTTGGAACTGGTAGAGGAGGATGTGCGTAATTTTTTAGCCGGCACATTTTTGGACGGCGCCCCCATTGTCCGGTTTTCGGCTCTCACTGGCCAGGGTAAAACGGAATTATTGGATATTTTGGGAGAGTTGTGCGCCGGCATTCAACCCAAACCCATCAGTGGTATTTTTCGCCTGCCCATCGACCGGGTCTTTACCATTAAAGGATTCGGTACGGTGGTGACCGGCACCGCCATCTCCGGACGCCTGCGGGTAGGAGACCTGGTGGACTATTTATCCCCCCCAGTTTAAAGCCCGGGTCCGAAATATCCAGGTGCACGATGAAAACGTCGAGGAAGCCCTGGCTGGATCACGCACTGCCGTAAATCTCCAAGGGATTGATAAATTAGAATTGGAACGGGGCATGATAGTGGCTACCCCTGAGGCCCTCTTGGCCAGCCTGCGGTTGGACGCCCGCCTGGATATGTTACCAAGTGCTTCCCGACCTTTAAAAAACCGGCGGGAGGTCCGCCTCCACACCGGCACCAGCGAGCAGGTGGCCATGGTGATCTTGTTATCCCAGGAAGAACTCGCCCCGGGATCGAGCGGCCTGGTCCAATTCCGCCTAACCGAGCCCTTGGCAGTGAAACCCTTTGACCGCTTCGTGATTCGCAATGTTTCTCCGGCCATCACCTTAGGTGGCGGCCATTTCCTGCATATTAATCCTCCCAAGCACCGCCGTCTCCAGGAAAGCATAATCCAGGGTTTAGAATTTCTAGAAAATTGTACCGAGGCGGAAAGGATCTCCTTTTATTTGCGAGAATCCGAAGCGGCAGGGCTATCCCGCCAGGAGTTGGTGCAACTGCTCTCTCTCAACGACACCGAAATAGACCCAATTTTGCAACAACTAGTCAAAACCGGCAAAATTATCCCCTATGATCTGGATAACAACCGCTATGCCTTGGGGGCGACGGTCAAGGAGCTGCAAAACCAGGCCACGCAATTTCTACAGAAATTTCATCAAAGCCAACCTCTGAAGCTGGGACTCTCCAAAGAAGAGTTACGGCGCCGGCTGCCGGAAGAATTGGAAGTTCGGCTTTTCAATTATCTCTTGCAAGACCTGGAACACCAGAAGAGGATAGTGGTGGATAAGGAACTGGTCCGACTGGCCAGTCA
Organism: uncultured delta proteobacterium; assembly: GCA_963705135.1. Lineage (GTDB taxonomy): Bacteria > Desulfobacterota > Desulfobaccia > Desulfobaccales > Desulfobaccaceae > Desulfobacca. Next base: position 248,387 of record CAVPJB010000011.1, on the reverse strand, counting down.
CCGGGTGGTGCTGGGGGAAGAGCAGGAAGAGTTGGCCAAAAAATTGGAATCCCTGTATCAGAAAGGTGGCCTGACACCGCCGACCCTCAAAGAAGCCGGGACCGTGCTGCGGGCTGAGGGTAACCGGTTACAGGAGATCATCAAATTGCTGACCAGTCAGGGCAGACTGATAAAGGTGAAGGAAGACCTCTTATTCCACCAGAACGTAATGGAAACGCTCAAAGAATAAGCTGGTGGATTATCTAAAGCAGCACAAAGAGATTTCGGTGCCCCAATTCAAAGATTTAACGCAAACCAGCCGCAAGTTCTGCTATTCCGCTCATGGAATATTTCGATGCCAGCCGGGTAACGGTTACGGGTAGGTGAAAATCGGCGACTGCGATAGGAGTTTTCGAAGACATTACCGGATCCTAAAGTCCGAACCCGCCTGAACGCCCCTATTTTGCCGAATGATAATATTTTTCCTTAATTCCCGGGATCAACCGCTGAATCTCACCGATCCGCCGTTGATCGGTGGGATGGGTGGATAAAAACTGCGGGGGCTTAGCCTTGCCTTTATTGCCTGCCACCATACGCTGCCAGAATCCCACGGCAGCTTCCGGATCATAGCCGGCCTTAGCCATGAGAATGAGCCCGACTTCATCCGCTTCGGATTCCTGCTTGCGGCTATAAGGGAAAATCACCCCGACATTGGCCCCCAAACCATAGGCTTGCTGCGCGGCGGAGGCGACGTAAGGACTCTGCCCGGCCATGGCAGCCCCCAAACCGAGACTGCCAAGTTGGGCCACCATCCCCTGGCTCATGCGTTCGCCGGCATGGCGCACGAGGGCATGCGCCACTTCATGGGAAATCACCGTTGCCAGACCGGCCTCATCCTGGGTATATTTTAAGATACCGGTAAAAATGCCAACCTTACCGCCGGGCAGGCAGAAGGCATTCGGGGTGTCATCTTGAAAGACCACAAATTCCCAGCGGTAGTCAGGACGGTTGGCGGCCTCGGCGATGCGCCGGCCGACCCTGGTTGACCAATTCATTGGTTTGGGGATCCCGGGATGGTCTATATTGATGCCTGATTTGGGAAAACGCCTGATATCCCATGGTGTTTTCCTGGCCTTCGGAGGTCAGCATAAGCTGGCGCCGGCCGGTATAAGGGGCCGTGGCGCAGGCTGACAGCAACAGGGAAAACAGCACCAGCAACAAAACACTCAAAGAACTGGAGGATTTTGAATTTTCATCATATAATTAAATTAAATTGATTCTGGTTAAATGTCAACTAGGGCTGCACATAGAGATGGAGCAGCCAAGATACATTGAACGGTGGAACCGGATGAATTCAATAAATCGGCAAAAATATGTGGCGGTCATTGGCGGGGGCGAAGCGGAAGAATTATTTTGCAGGCATAGCGTATGAGGTGGGGCGAGAGCTTGCCCGCCGGGGCGCCGTGTTGATCTGCGGCGGCCTGGGGGGCGTGATGCAGGCCGCCGCCCAGGGAGCGCAAGAAGCCGGAGGGATTACCATCGGCATACTCCCGGGACCGGATCGCCGGGCCGCCAATCCTTTCCTGACCTATAGTCTGGTCACCAACCTGGGGCATGCCCGGAATATGGTGATTGCTCACAGTGCCGAAGGCCTGATTGCCGTGGAGGAGGTTACGGAACCATTTCGGAGGCGGCTATTGGTCTTAAACTGGGGAAACCGGTGGTGGGGTTGCTAACTGATTGGCATCTTGCACGGGATGATAAAAGCCTCATCTCCCGAAGAGGCGGTGGCTTTTGTGCTTGGGGAGATGGCCTAATACCAGGAGGCAATCAGAGAGATAATATCGGCAGCAGCAGGCTTTAGCTTGCATCAGCACAGGCGAGGCGCCTATGCCAGCGGGTTTTAGCTTTTTAACAGCTTCTTGGTGTAAAGGTCCAAGTGAAAAAAAGGGGAGGGTTTTGCCCTCCCCTTCTTGAACTATTTAAGACGTTTTCTAAGTTTAGATTTCCAGCCAGGATTCCGAGAACAAGGTCTGGCCGATGATGCAGCGGACGGTTTTGACGTAGTTCTTGCCGTCCTGGTCCAGCTTATTCATATCCACTGACTCGCCGTCCATGGTCTTGTAAATGGCATCCACCAGGTCCGGACGTTTTCCGGAAGTTATGTCCTTCAACTTGTCGTCAAAGGCGTCAACGATGGCCGAATACATACCGTGGCGTTGGAGCATGACGGCATAGGCGCAGTTAATGACAGTGCGCAGGTCGTCGGGCACGCCATTGCTGGAGTTGGACAGACCACAGGTTGACTTGGCGCCGGGGGCCATATCCTGCAGCATCGCCATATAATCGATGGCCGACATCAATTGCTGCTGCTGGATGGTAAGTGGCGCAATGATGGGGTCAAACCAGATGTCCTCATTGGCGATATCGTATTCCGCGGCTTTGGCCAGAATTTCGGCGGTAAGCATGCCGCGTTCGTGTTCATCCCGGGGCATGCCCTCGGGACCCCAGAGCAGGCCGATCATGTAAGCATCATATTTCCTGACCAAGGGCATCATGCCGTCCATCCGTTCCGGGCGGGCCATGATGGAGTTGATTATGGCTTTACCTTTGTGAACTTTCAGGCCGGCTTCCATGGCCGCGATATTGGAGGTATCCAGGGCCAGGGGGACTTTCGTCACTTCCTGGACCGTTTTGACCACCCATTCCATGAGTTCTTCCCCGCCTTTGCGGGCCGGACCGATATTCAGGTCGATATAATCGACGCCTTTTTCGGTTTCAGCGATGGCTATTTCCTGCAGGGGTTTTTTATCCCTGTTTTTCATGGCCTCGCCGTATTTTTTGGTCACCACATTGAGGTTCTCACCTATGCGGATCAAGTGATGGCTCATACCGCCTCCCCTTTCTTTGGGAACAGAGTTGAGGAGGCCGGTATCGACCTCCTTTTAGGTGTTGTCTTCTTGAGAACCCTGGCTCTAACTACTGGCTCTTTAAGAAGGCCGGGATATGGGCCGCTTCCCGGGGACCGATGAGGATCTTCCAATCGGGGAGTTCCTCTTCCAGGTCGCCGCTGATGGCCGCGGCGTAGCCGGGGATGATCAGGGTGCGGGTCTTGGCTTTGTCCATGATGCCGCATTTTTTGACAAACGTGGCCACATCGTCACCGGCAAATTTTCCCGCCGCCCAGGCAGTCATAACGGACAGACCTTCAGTGTCTTTAATGAGCAGCCAGGTGGGCACTTTGCTGCCTTCGATTTCGCCCGAGACGATGAAGTAGGTAAGGGCGAAATTCGTGGTAACGGCAATGGGGGAATTTTCATCCGGGTTATTGAGGGGATAGATCCCCGGAGTGACGATCATGGGCCGCTGCGGGTCGGTGTAGATATTCAAGCGTTGCAGTAACAGCGGGAAGACATACGTCGGATCCAGGTTTTTCAGGACGACGATACCGCCGTATTTAGCGATGCAGACGGCGGCGTAGAGCGCTTCCTTGGCGGGATCATCGGTCATCTCACAAGGCAGGTTGATGGTCGGGAAGCCGAAGGGCTTGAACTGCGCCAATAAAGGAGCGCGTCGGATCGCGATGTTGTCCTGCAAGACTTGTTTAATGGTGCGGGCACCGGTATCCAGAATGATATCCTTCAGACCCATACCGGTAAGTTTGGTGGTTAAATCGGCCAGAGCGTCATAGCCATCGGCCTTGGCCACTACCGCCAGGCCCATTTCTTTGGCCAGACCCCCGACGGCATCGGCATTGGCGGCGGTGGCGGCATACAGCACCGGTTTCCGGTCTTTGGCAGCTTCAGCGCCGGCTTTCAAGACGTCGACCTTGTCGCTCATGAGGACGATGGCGGCGTCGCTTTTGTCCGCCACGGCCTTGGCCACCGCGGCGAATTTGCCGGCATCGCCGTTGACGTCTTTGATAACAAACATCTCGGGACGCAGGTTTAAGCCGACCCGTTCGAACTGCATCTTGGCAAAGGCGGTGAGTTTGGCGTCTAGGTCAGCAGCACTGAGATCGCTAGTCAACGTCCCGGCTATAATCGTCGGGTTAAAAAAGGTTTTTTCATGACGGAAAAAGACAGTTTCACCGCCGGTGACAACTTCTCCGCCCTTCATGGCAATCTTCACCGGGCGGATCGGCGGGGCCGAGGCAGCGGCAAGTTTTTCTTTGGCCTCCTCGGAGACGTAAGGACAGGCGGTCAATTCCGCTTTCCCGGAGGCCAGAGCCATGGCAAAGGCCAGGCAGGTGGGCAAACCGCATTCCTTACAGTTGGTTTTAGGGAGCATTTTGAAAATTTCAATTCCAGTTAAGGCCATTGCATTCTCTCCTTATCCATGGCTTGCGCTTAGCGGGCGCGAAAAAAACAATCTGATGCAGCGAGTTATAAAAATTTAAAACCAGGGCGTTGATTGAATCCCTTGGTTTAAAATGAGAGCCTGCTAACCCCAAAAGATGAGCAGACTCAGGTTTGTAGCCTCGCCCGGGTTATGGCGCTAACCCGGGCGGGCCGGCTTATGGTTCTCTTCTTACAGGATGGATTCCAACTTCAAGGCCGGGTGGCCTTTTTCCTCTAAGAAGGCATAGATCTCATCTTCGGTGGTACCCACGGTTTCGTCGGCGATCATGTCGACGAGGTTGGGAATGCCTAACTCTTCACCCCGTTTGGTCAACTGTATCCCGGAGCTCTTCTTTCAGGCTCTTGGGCATCCATACCAACCGCAGGAGGCCGCCGTCGCCCAACAGATATTTCCGCTGGCAGACGTTGTATTTGCTGTGACCCACAAAGCCCGGGCTCTGGAGGCCGCCACCGGCGGTGCCCGCCAGGGTGGTGAACTTCATGCCGCAGGGGGTCTCACCGGTGTAATCCCGGTGCACGGTCATGATGCCGTTGCACATGGGCAGGATAGCGGCGATGCACTCGCAGCAACCGCAGGTGGTCATGGGATCCACCAGCAGGCTGTAGAAGCTGACCTGAGTGATGGCTTGACGGGAGGCCTTGGCAACGAACTCATTAACGCCTGTAAACTGGCCGTACTTTACGTCCGTCATTTCACCTTTGGCCACGGGCTGGTTGGGGCCGGTGGGATTGATTTCATTGGAGGCCTTGCAGTCCATCCAGTTGTAAGCGCCACACAGACCGGTGCGTTCCGGGCTGACCACGCAGACGTGGGTGGGAGCAAAGGACTGACACAGGGTGCAGGAGTAAAAGATGTCCGTGGTTTCGTCAGTCATACCCTCGACCCGTTGATCGCGCTCGGCGTAGATCTTGCGGGCCTTTTCGGCAATCTCTTCAACTTTTGCTTTTTCGGTGTAGAGTTTAATCTGGCATTTGTCGAAGACAGCGCCGAAATCCTGATGGTATTTGGCGTGCAGCAACTTCCCGATGTGTTCCAGACGGAAGCCCTTTTCCACCGCAACCTTGCCGAAGCGGTACCAGGCGATGTCCCGCTGACCCATATGCATGATGCCCTGGACGTAGTTCACCAAGTGATGGATCTGCCGTTCCAGAATGGGCTCGAAATCGGCCTGGAAGTTCCGGCCGGCCACTTCCACCACTACTGCCAGGGGAAGGCCGCCGCCATCGGGTACGGAGTCGAGGTCCGGGCCGAAGAGTTCCACCTTGCCGTCTTCCACTTCGTCCATGCGCTTGCTGGTGACCCATTCCACTGCCATGGTCTTGCCGCCACCGCACTGGGAGCGAAGTTCGTCTTTGCGGACGCGCTCACCTTCGAAGGCCGGACCGAAGGCCACCGGGATGGGAACCTCGGTGATGACGACTTTGAGGCCGCGGACTTCGATGGATTTGGGGCCGATTTCCTTAAACGGCACGTTGCTGACCACGTGTTCGTAAGTACAGATACCGGTGGGAAGCACCTGGGGAATGTCCTGATTGGTGATGGTGGGGAAGCCCCAGTTGATGGCGCCGGCCGCATTGGCGTACCATTCATCCGGGATGGTGGAAAGCGCATTCACAAAGGCAAACACGCGGTCTTTGTTGTAGATCAGGTTTTTCAAGGCAGCGCCGGGTTTGATACCGCCGAAGGCCATGGCGGCCCGGCAGGCGAACCCTAAGGCGAAGACGGCGGCGGAAATTTCCGGACCGAAGGGCACCAAACGAGTGGGCCAGCCGATCTGCATGCCGCCGGCAATCAACTGTTCGGCAAAAGACGTCTTGCCTTCAATGTCTTTGGCCGCCATAAAGACGTACAGATTTTTGGTCTGATATTCATGGGCCAGGGCGCAGGCCTCTTCCACCGAGGGGGCGGAGCCGACGATGGCCGCAAACCCGGGAGCGGAGCCGTCCACGAATTCCACACCGCGTTTCCGCAGAATGATGTCGTTGGCCGGACCGACCCAGATTTTCTCAGAGCTTTTATCAATTATTTCTTCACCATAGGTATAGAAATCCGGCTGTTCCAGGATACGGATGGCCTCAAAGATTTCTTCGGCAAACAGGGTGGCCAGACCGGCATCCAGACCGGGTCCCAAGTACGGCAAATAATTTTTTTCGGCGGGAATCACCGGCAGTAATTCTTTACACCGTCCCATGATTTCCTGGGCGTCTTTCAGGTTCTTTACCGGCGCCCCCATCAGCGAATAGATAATGGGCAGGTAATAAGCGGTGTCAGGGTAGCCGATCTCTTGCTGCGGACCATATTTGGCGATGGCATCATCCAGTTTTTGGGCGGTGTTATTGACGATTTTATGGGCGCCCCGGATGGCTGCCGAAATGATTATTTTAGACACAGTAACTCCTCCTTATTCATAAGGAAATTAAGATGGTGCGATAGGCTTCCCCGTCACCAGGACAGGGAAGCCGATAGACTTTATTCCTCGGCGCCGGCTTGGGCCGCCATATCACGCCGCATTTCCATATCGAAGAGCACGCGTTCCCGGGCCTTGTCGATACCCAGGGCCGCCCGCTTCTTGTCGATGTGGGCAATCATCTTTTTGGCCATTTCGTCGGGATCTTCCACGAAATCCCACTTGCCGCCGTAGATCTCTTCCAGACCGCTGAACAGGTAGTTGGTCAGGATGTCGGAGCCGGTGGTAGGCCAGGTGACGCCAAACAGGGTGTAGACCCCGGAAGTCACAAAGTACTGACCGATGGCGATGGCCTTCTCACTCATCCACTCGGGGGCGGCGCCGGCCGCGGGCAGGTCGCTGATGTCAGTGCCCAGGCCGCCGGCTTTGACGCAGGCCGTGGCCGCCAACAGGATCCGGGAGTTGTCCACGCAGGCGCCCATGTGCAGCACCGGCGGAATACCTACGGTCTCGCAGACCTCGGCCAGGCCGGGACCGCAGGTACTGGCTAGCCGCTTCCGGAGTCAACAACCCGGCCTTACCGCAAGCCATGGCGGAACAACCCGTGGTCAGAACGATGACGTCGTTTTTAAGAAGTTCCTTGATCAGGGTCAGGTGGGCGCTGTCATGGACGGAGCGGCAGTTGTTGCAGCCCACCACGCCGGCCACGCCGCGCACCCGGCCGCCGATGATGTTGTCGTTCAAGGTGTAATAGGAACCGCGGATGGAGCCGCCCAGCAGGTACTGGATGGTCTCGTAGCTGAAGCCCACCACCATGGGGGTGCTGCCCGACGGAATCAGCACCGGGGCCTTGCGGTTGGGGAAGTTGTCGATGGCTTCCCGCACCACCTGCCGGGCGATATCCAGGGCATGATGATCATCGAAGGGGATGTGCTTGAACTCGCCTTCGATGCGGGCCCGTTTGTCGGTAGTGATCAGCTTGGTATGGTAGCACTTGGACACATTGGCAATGGACTGCATTTCGCACTGCACGTCCACTACCATGGCATCCACGGCGCCGGTGATGATAGCCAGTTCCTGCTGCAGGTAGTTGCCCGCCACCGGAATGCCGTGGCGCATCAGGATCTCGTTGGCCGAACAGCACATCCCGGCCAACTGGATGCCCTTGGCGCCCTTGCTCTGGGCATACTGGATCAACTCCGGTTCCTGGGAGGCCACGTAGATCATCTCCGGCAACAGGGGCTCATGGCCGTGGATGATGATGTTGACTTGATCTTCCTTCAACACGCCCAGATTGATCTCGCCGGACACCGGTACCGGCATGCCGAACAGGATGTCCTGCAGGTCGCTGGAGATCATGGAGCCGCCCCAACCGTCAGACAAGGCCGTCCGGGTGCACTGCTTGATGATGTTGTGGTATTCCTGGTCCACGCCCATGTGGGTGCGGTGCATCAGTTCCACGATTTCGATGTCACAGCCTCCGGGGCACCACGCCCTGCTCCCGCCAGATCTCCTGGCGTTTCTTGGGAGCCCGTTTAATGTAATTCAGTTCGCCTTCCTGCTTGCCGAACTCCAGCAAGACCTTGTCCGCCATTTCCTGGGCAATGGCTTCAACGCTCCGGGGTTTCTTGTCGTCGCCTTCACCCTCGGTGATGGCCACGTCCCAATCCTTGGCCACACGTTTTAGCTTGGCCACGTCTTTAATGGTATAACCCTGGGCCTTGCCGTGAGCCACTTCCTTGAAGAGCAGGGCCACACCCCGGGAATGGTCATTGTGAGAGGCGGAACCCGCGGCCACCATGCGGGCAAAGTTCCGGGCGGCAATGGTTTCGGCGGTGGCGCCGCACAGACCCATGCGGCCCTTGGCTGCCTCGCCTTCCTTCTTGGGCTTGGGTATCCGGCAGGGACCCTGGGCGCAAATCTTACAACAGGAGCCTTCCGCCCCGATGGGGCAGGCCTTCATGGTCAGGTTCCGGTCGAAAATGGTCTCGATGCCTTCCGCCTGGGCCTTCTTTAACATCTCTACAGTTACTGGATCCACCGACGCCGTCATCGGATCCAGTTTTTTCTCTTTCTTCTCCTCAGCCATGTAACTTCCTCCAAAAAATTTTTCTGGGTATCCTTCATGGACCCTTTAGGTGAGAAACTCGCTGGTGCTTCTGACACTCAAGTGAATGTTAGGCGTGCGATTTTCTCGGTTTTACCCTAAACTTCTTATACAAAAAAAGGCCGCTGACAGCCGGCCTTTCTTAGGTGCTAGGACAATTCGTCAATGAGAGCTTTGGCCATTTTGACTGTTTCGGGGTGTCTCAGAATGAGCAGGTCCGAACCGGCCAGCAATAATGAGGCGGCAGTCACCGCTTCCATCATGACGCCCCGTTTGGCCTGGTCACCCAATTCCGGGGCCTCGGCATTGGTCAGACGGCATTCTTTGACTTTCCACACTTCCTGACCCACGTAATTGATGATGGGCAGCATCAACTTGTCATCGTCCTGGGTCAGGGCTGCCATGCGGATGCGCTCGATAACAGAATAGCAATATTCCATACCGTATCCCAGACCGCCGGTGGTGGGATCGATGAGGATTTTGGCATCAGCCACACCCAGGTTGCCCAACAGAATATTCAACTGTTTGGCCAGGTTGACGTCGATGGGGCTGTTAGCCGCCAGGCTGTGACCATAGGCCAAGGCCTGGGCGCCGATTTTCTTAAAGTTTTTGTCCTGAATGGGACCGAGGACCACTTTTTTCCCGGCGCATGATTCCGCCACCGCCGACAGAACTTCGGAGTCTTTCTCCACGGCAGTGGTGCCGTAAACGATCAACGGGACGTCAATGGCGTCAGCTACTTTCTTGGCAGTGGCAGCCGCGGCCTCTGCCGGGGCGTTGTCGCCGTTGGGGTCGGTGCTTTTCAGCACCAGGGCGATGGCATCGGCGCCATACTCTTTAATGCACTTCTGGGCCCAGGCCGCCGGATCTTTGAGCACGTCTTTAAAAGGCTCCAAGGCCGGGGCCGGCCATTCCCCGGTGGGATCGATGTCCCACACTTCCATGGCGATCCGGGGTTTGTTCGGCATCACCCCTTCAAACGCATAGAAGGGGTAGGCTGTTTCACCACCCAACGTAATGGCGTTGGTGGCGCCAATGGTTACAGGCTTAATGGCGCCGGAATACTTTGCTTTAGGAATTTCAAAACCCAAGGTGACTCCCTCCTTATTTCCAAGGTTTTTGTTAAACCTCAATATGCTGGGCATTCTTTTGTGAAAATATTTTCAAATGATACATTACCCTCAGCAAGGCTTTGGTGTCAAGCAAAAAAATCATCTAATATTCGCCAGTAACCTGCATTTTGTTGACGCCCCCCGGCTCCTGGTTTGTGAAACCTTTATGAAATAATGATTATTATTAAATCGTCGCCATTTACTGAATTTCCCGGCAATTCCGCATCTTCAAACCGGGTGCAATTGCTTTTAAGTCAAGCTGTTAAAAACCACCACCAATCGGCAGCTCTGGAAATTCTGTCTATATGGAGAAATAGTATGTCCTATCAATAAGATGATAAGTTGTTCTTGCCACTCCTTACCTGGTTCGGCTATGATAAAATAAATATTCAGGTCCTTGTCGTAGTGGCCCTGGCAAAAGTCGGCTTTTTCCTCTGGGTCAATCTGAGCGCAGCGAATAATCTCGTATTAATATAAGGTTAAGATCCTTCACTTCGTCCAGGATGACAGAAAAAACCATTTAGCCAGAGGCTCAGTGACATTTGCGGATTTTCCCCTCATCCTAAACCTCTTCCCTCCGGGAGAAGAGTTACCATTTAAGGAAGAGCTATGCCGGCCGCCGATTTTGTCCACCTTCACGTCCATACCGCCTACAGCCTTTTAGACGGGGCCATCCGCCTTAATGATTTAATCGAAACCGCCCTCAAAATGGAAATGCCGGCAGTGGCTATGACTGATCATGGCAGCATGTTCGGGGCGATGGATTTTTATAAAAAAGCTAAAAAAGCAGGGTTACAGCCTCTCATCGGCTGTGAAATGTATGTCGCCCCCGGCAGCCGGTTGGATAAAACTAGTAAGGGCAAAGGGGATAATCATCATCTGGTATTGTTGGCAGAGAATCTCACCGGATATCAAAACTTGCTGCGGCTAGTGTCTAAGGCCCACCTGGAAGGGTTTTATTACAAGCCCCGCATTGATAAGGATCTATTAGCCGATCACCATGAAGGGTTGATTGGAATGAGTGCCTGTCTTCACGGCGCCGTCGCCTCCTCTATTTTATCAGATGACCTCAAAGCCGCTGAGAGCGCAGCCAGGGTATATGCTGAACTCCTCCCGGGAAGCTTTTATTTGGAAGCCCAGGCCAACGATCTGCCCGAGCAGCAAAAAGTTAACGCCGTCCTGCTGGAATATGGCCCCAAGTGGGGTCTGCCGGTGGTGGCCACCAACGACTGCCACTATCTGCGGCCCGAAGATGCCCGGGCCCATGACGTCCTGTTGTGCATTCAAACCGGCAAGACTGTCAACGCCGCCAAACGCATGCGTTTCCAGACCAATCAACTCTTCTTTAAAAGCCCGGCTCAGATGGCCGCAGCCTTTCCGGATCACCCCGAAATTCTGGCCGTCAGCCTGGAAATTGCCTCCCGCTGCCGCCTTGAACTACCCCTGGGTGAATTTCATTTTCCGGTCTTTCCCCTGGACAACGGCCAGACCATGGAGGAGCAACTGCATGAGCAGGCCAGACAGGGCCTGGAGCAGCGTCTTAAGCAGTTGCAAGCAGCCGGCCCCTGGCCCGAGGAAAAAATTCAGCACTATCAGGCACGATTGGAGGAGGAACTGAATCTCCTCTGTCAGATGGGCTTTGCAGGATATTTTTTGGTCGTGGCTGACTTCATCCAGTACTCCCGCAAACGCCACATCCCGGTGGGGCCAGGCCGGGGCTCGGCAGCCGGCAGCCTGGTGGCTTATGCTCTGGAAATCACCGACCTTGATCCCATCGCCTACGGGTTGCTCTTCGAGCGTTTTCTCAACCCGGAACGCAAGAGCATGCCTGATATCGACGTGGACTTCTGTTATGAACGCCGCAGTGAGATCATTGACTACGTGGCCCGCAAATATGGCAAGGAATACGTGGCCCAGATTACCACCTTCGGCAGTCTGCAAACCCGGCAGGTCATCCGGGACGTGGGCCGGGCCCTGGAACTCCCCTACCCGGAGGTGGATAAAATCGCCAAACTGGTGCCCGATGTCCTGAAAATCAACCTGGCCACCGCCCTGGAAAAGGAGCCCCGTCTGCGGGAGCTGCGGGATGCCGATGAGAATGTCAAAGAGATCTTAACCATTGCCGCCGCCCTGGAAGGTCTACCCCGGCACGCCTCTACCCATGCCGCCGGCATAGTTATCGCCGATCAACCCCTATGGCATTATCTCCCTCTGTATAAAGGAAATAAAGACGAAATCGTGACCCAATTCGATATGAAGGGGGTTGAGCAAGTCGGCCTGATCAAGTTTGATTTCCTCGGATTGCGCACCTTAACGGTTTTGGAAACCGCCGCCCAACTCATCAGGCATACCAAGGATGAGGGCTTTAATTATCGCCAACTCCCTCTGGATGATGCTGCCACTTTTGAACTGTTGCGTACTGGCATTACCGCCGGCGTCTTTCAATTGGAAAGCAGCGGCATGCGGGAAAAACTCGTCCAGTTGCGGCCGACCTGTTTCGAAGACCTCATTGCCCTGGTGGCCCTCTATAGGCCCGGTCCCCTGGAAAGCGGTATGGTGGACGACTTCATCAAACGCAAACACGGGGAATTGAGCGTGACGTACGATTTGCCGGAGTTGGAGCCGGTCCTGAAAGAGACTTATGGCATCATCTTATACCAGGAACAGGTGATGCAGATTGCGGCCCTTATTTCCGGCTATTCCATGGGTGAAGCCGATATCCTGCGCCGGGCCATGGGCAAGAAAGAACCGGCGGTAATGGCGGCCCAGCAGGAACGCTTTTGCACCGGCGCCGCCAGTCGCGGCTTCCCTTCAGATAAGGCGGATAACCTGTTTAACCTCATTGAGAAGTTTGCCGGTTACGGCTTCAACAAATCCCACAGCGCGGCCTACGCCTACATCACCTACCAGACCGCTTATCTCAAGGCCCATTACCCACTGGAATTCCTGGCCGCCCTGTTCACCAGCGAAATTAACAATCCCACTGCTTTGACCAAACATATTCAAGAAGCCCGGGAGGACGGGATTGTCCTGCTACCGCCCAGCCTCAATGCCAGCGAACGGGATTTTACCGTGGAAGACCAGCAGCTCCGGTTCGGCCTGGCGGGCGTGAAAAATGTTGGCGACAACGCCATTCGGGCCATTATCGAGGCCAGAAAAAAAGGTCCCTTCATTTCTTATGGAAATTTTTTAGAGCGCGTCAATCAGACCAAAGTCAACAAAAAGGTCATTGAATTTCTCATTCAAGCCGGTGCCTTTGACGAGCTCGGGATACCTCGGGCTCGCCTCTTTAACGGGTTGGAAACTGCCCTGGAACGGGCCCAGGTGGCGATGAAAATGCAAGCAGCAAGGCAGATGGACATGTTCGGAGGCCTGGGAACAAGCGATCAGGGAGAAAGCGATGACTGGCTGCCCCCGGCCCCTGACTGGGACGAACTGGAAAAACTGGCCCGAGAAAAAGAGGCCCTGGGCATCTATCTTTCCGGCCACCCCCTGGAAAAATACCGGCGCCAGCTCCAGGCTCTCACCAACCTGACCATCCCGGATCTCGTGGACCGATCTGAAAATGGTTCGGTAATTATCGGCGGTCTGGCCGTGTCCGTGAAAGAAACCATAACCAAAAAAGGCGATCGTATGGCCTTTGTCACCCTGGAAGATCAGGGGGGCTCGGTTGAGGTGGTAGTTTTCAGCGACATCTTCCAGCGAACTGCTGGGCTTCTCCAAACCCCCGGCCTGCCGTTGCTGATTCGGGGGACGGTGGCTCAAGAGGAGAAAGGCCCCAAACTTATCGCCCAGGAGATCCGCTCTCTGCAAGCCGAGAGTGAAAAGATTCCTGCCGATCTCCATGTACACCTGCATACCGATGGCCTGAATCAGGACCTGTTGGCCCGTCTGCATGATATCCTGCAGCGCCATCGCGGCCCCATCCCAGTGTTTTTACATTTTATTTCACCCCAAACCCCGGAACACGTCTTAGCCCTGCCCTCTCACCTTCACCTGAGACCCTCCCCGGCCCTGAAAGAAGAAATCAACCAGTTATTCAGCTATACTGCCCTGGATTAATAACAATCAGTTGAGCCGTATAGAGAGATTCCCAAAAATATTTTCTTATGCGGTCCTATTATAGACGGCGGGCGCGGCCCCCCTTAAAATTTACTTCTCTGGTATTTAGGATGAATCAAATAGGGCGGCCCATGGGCGCCGGTCTTGTGTAGATGGTTCAAGGCGATAAAACTTTCGATAATCGGTATATATTATAACGATTGCAAAAAGTTAGTGTCTTGAAGGGGGAGCCCTCGCAGGGACGGGTCTGATTTCAGTTTTACCTTTCGACAAAAATCATGATATTCTTTAACCCTCAGCTGTCGGGTCGGTAAGCCCCAGATTGACAGGAAAATCCTATTCTGACAGATTTTAAGGAGCTCTAGCAAGGCCACACAGGCCGGGAAGCGTCCTCAAGCTAAGCCGTGGCCGCCTTTCCAGGAGACCCAGATGGACCGTCCCAGTGGAAATGAGACACCTTCACCAAACCAGTTGACTAGCGGGGCAAGCCCTAAACAACGCACCTGGTGGCGTCCACTTCTCCTGGTAGCCGCCCTGGCAACGGTGCTGATTCTGGCCAGAGTCTTCGGGTTGGGCGATAAATTAGGGGCGTTGCGGGACTGGCTCCAGGGTCTCGGACCCTGGGGGCCCCTGGTCTTTGTCATTATCTATAGCGTAGCGGCAGTGGCGGCCGTTCCGGGTTCAGCCCTCACGATAGCCGCCGGGGCCCTCTTCGGTTCCGTGCTCGGAGTTGTGCTGGTCAGCCTGGGTTCCACCATCGGCGCCAGTCTAGCCTTTCTCGTCTCCCGATATTTCGCCCGAGACACCGTCGTCACATGGTTGGGTACAAACGAAAAATTTCAACGCCTGGACCGCTTGACGGCAGAGCACGGAGCCATCATCGTGGCTCTAACCCGCCTGGTGCCCATCTTTCCCTTTAATTTATTGAACTATGGTTTTGGCCTGACCCGGGTGTCCTTCTGGATTTATGTGTTCTGGTCCTGGCTCTGTATGCTGCCCGCCACCGTCCTGTATGTGGTAGGGGCCGATGCCATTGCCAAAGCCCTGTCCCGGGGAGAAATCCCCTGGGCCCTAGTGGCCGTCCTGACGGGAGTGGCCGTCATCTTAACACTCCTGGTAAAAATCGCCCGGAGCAAGCTCCGGAACAAGGAAAGCCTGAGCCTGTCTGCCAGCCATCCCGCCGACGAACCATTCAATTACACTCCGCCTGAAATTAAACCACTGGACGAATACAATCAATTACTGGTGGCTAACGTGCATCCCCCCACCTGGATGAATCCTGAGCCTGCCCCCAAATACAACCTGGTGGTCATCGGTGCCGGTTCCGCCGGTCTGGTAACCGCGGCCGGCGCCGCCGGTCTGGGGGCCAAAGTTGCCCTGGTGGAGCGCCACCTCCTTGGCGGTGATTGTCTGAATTACGGTTGCGTGCCCTCTAAGGCTGTCATCCGAGCTTCCCGGACACTGGCCGAGGTCCGGGACGCCCACCAATTCGGCGTCAAGGTCCCGGCTGGCATCGAAGTGGACTTTGGAGCCAGCATGGAGCGCATGCGGCGGTTGCGCACCAGAATAAGCCACCACGATTCGGCCCAACGGTTCAAAGATTTAGGCGTGGACGTCTTTCTGGGACAGGCCCACTTTATCGGTCCGGACGCGGTCCAGGTGGGGGACGAGATCCTTCGTTTCCAAAAAGCGGTGATTGCCTCCGGCGGCCGTCCTGTGGAACCGAAGCTGGAAGGTCTCCGAGAAGCCGGTTATCTCACCAATGAAACCGTCTTTTCCCTTACCCAGCGGCCGGAGCGTCTTCTGGTGATGGGTGGCGGGCCCATCGGTTGTGAATTTTCCCAGGCCTTGCAGCGCCTGGGTTGTAAGGTATCCCTGCTTCACAAGTACGACCGCATCATGAACCGGGAAGATCCCGAGGCCGCCGAACTTATCCAAAAGGTCTTTCTGGCCGAAGGCATTACCCTGATTCTCAACGCCAAGCCCCTCCGGGTGTTCAAAACCGGCAGCGGTAAGGTGGTCCAATACGAAAGCAACGGACGGCCTGGTGAGATTGAAGTTGATGAAATCTTGGTAGGGGCCGGCCGGGTCCCAAATGTGGAAGGTATGAATCTGGAAGCCGCCGGGGTGAAGTATGAAGGCGGCAAAGGACGGGGTATTCTAGTAAACGACCGACTGCAGACCAGCAATCCTCGCATCTATGCTGCCGGTGACGTCTGCCTGCCCTACCAGTTCACTCACCTGGCTGATGCTGCCGCCCGCATCGTGATTCAGAATGCCCTCTTCGGAGGCAGCAAAAAGCTCAGTGCCCTCACCATTCCCTGGTGCACCTACACCGACCCGGAAGTGGCCCATGTAGGTCTCTCGGCAGAGACCGCCAAAAAGCAGGGAATTACCGTTCAGACCTTCAGCAAACCTTTGAGTGAAGTGGACCGGGCTGTTCTTGACGGCCAGGAACAAGGCTTTGTCAAGATTCATGTCAAAGCAGGCAGAGATAAAATCTTGGGGGCCACCATCGTCGCCAGCCACGCCGGGGAGATGATCAGCGAAATCACCACGGCCATGGTGAGCCGCACCGGGTTGGGGACCCTGGCTGCGGTCATCCATCCCTACCCTACCCAGGCCGAAGCCATTCGGCAAACCGGCGATCTCTACAACCGCACCCGGTTGACGCCTTTCGTGAAAAATCTGTTTAACCGGTATCTGGCCTGGCGCCGGGGCTAAAAGAGCCGGCAGCGATAATTGCCTTAGGCAAATCAACCTGAAGAAAAGGATTCGGAAATGCAACAGGACCTTAGCACCTTGACCCTCCCGGCCTCACCGCTGGATGAGCTGTGCATTAACACCATCAGGTTCCTGGCCGTGGATGCCGTGCAACAGGCCAAATCAGGCCATCCTGGCATGCCCCTGGGGGATGCGGCCATGGCCTACACGCTCTGGGACCGCTTCCTGAAGTTTAATCCCCGAGACCCTCACTGGCCCGACCGGGATCGCTTCGTGCTTTCCGCCGGACACGGTAGTATGCTGCTGTACGCCTTGCTTTTTCTCTACGGTTTTGATCTGCCTCTGGAACAGATCAAACAGTTCCGGCAGTGGGGCAGCCTCACTCCGGGTCACCCTGAATCCGGCCTAACCCCGGGGGTGGAGGCCACTACCGGCCCCCTGGGTCAGGGGATTGCCAACGCCGTGGGTATGGCCATGGCTGAAGCCTCGCTAGCGGCCCGTTTCAATCGTCCGGGTTTTCCCATTGTTGATCATTATACCTTTGTGGAAGCCAGCGACGGCGACCTGATGGAAGGCGTCAGTGCTGAAGCCGCTTCTCTGGCCGGCCATCTGCAGCTTGGCAAACTTATCGTCTTGTGGTCTGACAACCTGATTTCCATTGAGGGCAGCACCAAGCTCACTTTCACCGAGGATCTCCTGGGACGTTTTGCCGCGTACGGCTGGCAGGTACAGCGGGTTTCGAACGGCAACGATCTGAGCCAGGTGGCTTCGGCATTAGTTGCTGCCAAGGCTGAGCCCCGGCAGCCATCCATCATTGCCGTACGGACCCATATCGGCTACGGCAGTCCCCATAAACAGGACTCTGCCGAGGCTCACGGGGAGCCTCTGGGGGAAGAGGAAGTCTTATTAACCAAGGATCATCTGGGATGGCCCCGGGACCCCGCTTTTCATGTGCCGCCTGAAGCCCTGGAACACTGCCGCCAGGCCCTGGTCAGGGGACAGGCCCGAGAGACCGACTGGGAGCGCACTTTCCAGGCCTACGCTCAAGAGTTTCCGCAGTTGGCCGTTGAGTTTAAGCGTCTCATGGCCAGACAACTCCCCCCTGACTGGGATCGAGAACTGCCAACCTTCCGGCCGGACCAGGGACCCATGGCCACCCGGAGCGCCTCCGGCAAGTTCCTGAATGCCATTGCTCCCCGGCTACCGGAATTAATGGGAGGCTCCGGAGATCTGGCCCCCAGCACCAAGACCATCATCAACGGCGCCGGGTTCTTTCAGGCCGGCCAGTATGGTGGTCCCAATATCCATTTCGGCGTCCGGGAACACGCCATGGGCGCGGTTGTGAACGGCCTGGCCTACCATGGCGGCTTTATCCCATACGGCGCCACCTTCCTGGTGTTCAGCGACTATATGCGCCCTCCCATCCGTCTAGCCGCCATGGGCCGGCTGCAGGCCATCTACATCTTCACCCATGACAGCCTCGGCCTGGGAGAAGACGGCCCCACCCACCAGGCCGTGGAGCACCTCTTAGCACTCAGGTCCATACCCGGCCTCCTGGTCATCCGTCCCGCGGATGCCAATGAAACTGCGGCAGCCTGGCAACTCGCCATCAGCCATCGAGACGGTCCGGTGGCTCTGGTCCTCACCCGTCAAAACCTGCCGGTGCTGGATCTGGAACTCTTTCCTCAGGTTCTGGAAGGGGTCCCACGAGGAGGCTACGTCCTGGCCGAAGCTCACCCTGAAGGTACTGAGGATTTGATTATCGTCGCCACCGGCTCCGAAATTCATCTGGCCCTGGCAGCCCGCGATACTCTAACAGGGGAAGGCAGCCGCGTTCGGGTGGTCAGCTTCCCTTGTTGGCAACTCTTTCAGGCTCAGCCCGATTCATATCAACAGGAGGTTTTCACCCCACAAATTCCCATACTGGCTCTGGAGGCAGGGGTGTCCCTGGGGTGGCGGCCCTATATTAATATGTGCCCGAACCTGGAAGTCATCGGCGTCGACCGGTTCGGGGCCTCAGCTCCTGGGAAAGTAGTGTTGCAGGAATATGGCTTCAACCTGGAGCACGTCTGTCAGCGGGCCCGTGCCCTGCTACAACGACAAGCCAGATAAGAGGTCAAAACCATGCGAGTCGGCGTCGCTGCAGATCACGGCGGTTTCGAGTTGAAAGAAAAGCTCATCCCACTGTTGCGCCGATGGGGGTACAGATTGTTGATTTCGGTGCCCACCAATTCAACCACGAAGACGATTATCCCGATGTCGTGGCCCCTCTGGCCCGGGCGGTGGCGCAAGGAGAGGTAGATCGGGGTCTGGCCCTGTGTGGCAGTGGTGTGGGCGCCGCGGTCACCGCCAATAAAATCACCGGGGTGCGCGCCGCTTTGATCACTGAGGTCTATTCCGCCCACCAGGGGGTGGAGCATGATGACCTGAACCTCATGTGCCTGGGAGGTTGGGTCACCGGCTTCGCCCTGGCCCAGGATCTGATTAAAAGCTTTCTCACGGCCCGTTTCAGCGGCGGTGAACGGCACAAACGCCGCCTGGAAAAAATCGCCCGGTTGGAAAAGAAACCAGATTAAGGATGACGATAATTCAACCAATCATTGAAAACTAAAACCGACAACCAAAATCTTACTTGCAGGAAGCACCGGTTATGAGCGAAAAACAAGTAGCCCCGCACCTTTTCGTGATTCTTGGAGCCACCAGCGATCTCATGCGCCACAAACTCCTGCCCGCCCTCTATCACCTGAATACTCGGCATCAACTGGGGAAAAACTGTTGTATTTTAGGCGTCTCCCGCAGTTCCAAACTTGACGATGACGGCTTCCGGACAATGGCCCAGGAAGCTCTGGTGGAGGCGGGGCTGATCAAAAAAGGTGAAAGTGATCCCTGGTGCCGCCAGTGCTTTTTTTATCACTCCCTCGGAGAATCCAGAAAAGAAGACTTTCGAGGTCTGGCCGCCCGTGTCCAGGCCTTGGAACAGGAGCAGGGGCTCCCGGGGAACCGGGCCTTCTATCTGGCCCTGCCGCCCACCGCCTTTCCGGAAGTCATCACCGGCCTGGGTCAGGCCGGCTTACACAAAAGCCCGGGCTGGACTCGGGTGGTGGTGGAAAAGCCTTTTGGCCGGGACCAGGAATCGGCCCAAAAACTGAACACCTTGATCCACCGGTATTTTCGGGAAAGCCAACTGTACCGCATTGACCACTATCTCGGCAAGGAAACGGTGCAAAATCTCCTGGTTTTCCGGGTCGCCAACGCCATTTTTGAGCCCCTGTGGAATCGCAACCTGGTAAAGAGCGTGCAAATCACCGTGGCCGAAAGCCAGGGCGTGGGACAGCGCACCGCCTATTACGACCAGTCCGGCGCCCTCCGGGACATGGTGCAAAACCATCTTACCCAATTATTGGCCCTGACTGCCATGGAAATACCCGTGGCCTTTGAAGCCGATGCCATCCGGGATGAGAAAGCCAAGGTTCTCCGGGCCATGCCTCCGGTTCAGCCTTCCCAGGTAGTTTTCGGCCAGTATACCCGGGGCCAGTTTGAAGACCATATCCTGCCGGGATACCGTGAAGAACCAGGAGTTCCACCAGACTCCAGCACCGAGACCTTCGTGGCCTTAAAATTATTTGTCGAAAACTGGCGCTGGCAGGGTGTCCCTTTTTATCTGGTCACCGGTAAAGCCCTGCCCAAACGCCTTACCTCCATCGCCGTAACCTTTCGCTGCCCCCCGGTTGTGGTCCTGCAACCTTATGGTTCCTGTAGCTTGACCTCCAATGTTCTAGTCTTTACCATCCAGCCGGACGAGGGCTTCAACCTGCATTTTGACGTGAAAACCCCAGGTATGCCTCTTAACTTGAAAACTCAGAGTCTGCGCTTCCGTTACACCGAGGCCTTTGCCCCCCTGGCGGACGCCTACCAGACCCTGCTCCTGGACATCATGACCGGGGACCAGACTCTCTTCGTCCGGGCCGACGAAGTTGAGGGCGCCTGGCGCCTGTTTGCCCCTCTGCTGGCAAAGGCCGCCATTCCAATCCAGCCGTATCCTGCCGGCTCCTGGGGCCCGCCCCGGCCAATCAATTCATGGAGTGGCCGGACCCGACCTGGCTGTCGAAATGAGGGTGAAGGACCATCGGTAGATCTATGACCCCATTGTTCAGGAAATACCGCCGGGTTCGAAGGAGTTCATTGAGAAAGCTTCATGAGTAGGATTTGAATTAACAGTCAGAGAACCGGGCCTGTTAATAATACATTTCTGATATCCTTATCATGCTGATATCTTTATTAAGACTCTTCCAATTGTTTAACCGTAATGGAGTAAAAGTTGATTCAAAACTTCTTATTTCCCTGGTTTCAAAGCTACTCCTGGCAACTGGTATTCCTCCTCGTCTTATTGCTTGCCGTCTGCTTGCCCTTTCTTCTCCTGCGCCGGCGCCTCAGGTTGATTTTAAACCAGACAAGTCTCTGGCAGGATTTGGAAAAAACCATATCAGAACTTACCCCGGAAGGTATCCAGTATTATCCCAACCCCTCCAAGTATGTCCTCCAATCGGTGCTTTCCAACCAAAAAGGCGTCGCCCGGGCCAATGCCGTCGGTCCGGCCCTTGATTATTTGTCGGCTGAAGTTGACAGCCCTATCAGCATTCTGCGTTCCCTGAGCTATTTATCGGTCCTTGTCGGCTTATTGGGCACTGTTACCCTGTTGGCCCTGGCCCTCCAAAGTGTAGATGCCATCGGCCAGTTTAAAATCGAGCAGCTCAAGAACATTTATCCCTTAAACGCCGTGGCCATCGGCCTTGCCGTCGTCATGTATCTCAGCTACTCCTGGTATAGACATACAAGCGACCAGTTCCTCCTCCAGGTATCCAGGGTTCTTGGACGACTCGCGCGCTCGACCAGCTTGGCGCGGCTGACCCTGTTCTGCTGGCAACCTTAGAGAAAGTGGGGGAAAAGTTTAAGGACTGGGGGAATGAAATCCAGGAGCACCATCGTCAGGAAATCAACCACCTCCTCCAGGAAGTTCGGGAACTGAGCGAATCTATCCGGCAAGTCGTGGTTGAGGCCGTGGCTTGCCGGCAAGAACAGGACCAGGCCATGATGCCCCTCCTGCGCTCCCAGGATGCCAAACTCGAACTCCTGAACCAGAGGCTCTATCAGAATTATCTGCTGTTAGCCAAGGGAACCGGTTCCCAAGATGATTTCCCCTTATTAGATCAAAGCTTAGGCGATCAGGTGAAGCTGGGCAGTAAAACCAGGGAAGCAAGGAACCGGAAAAAAACTGGATTTTTCAGTCGATATTTCAAATAAAGAGGAAGGAACTCACATGGCCTGGCGCCGTCGGGACGATTTTGAAAACCCCGCCTGGCCGGGGATGGTGGATATTTTCGCCTTTACCCTGGCCTTGTTCATGATCTTCTGGTTCGCGGGCAACTTCCCGGCGAAATTGGAAAACCTGGAAAAGAAAACCCGGGATCTTACGGAAAAAACCAAGGCACTGGATTCGAAAAATATCCACCTCAATGAGAGTAACCGCAGCCTCAGCGCCAAAATCGAATCTTTGAGTCAAACCAACCAAAATCTCCTGGCCCAGGTTGAGTCACTGCAGGATACCGGTCGCAGTCTCGAGGCCCAAAACAAATTTCTGGCCGAAGGTAATCTCGCCCTCAATACCAAAATCGTCCGCCTGGACGAAGCCAACGCCCTGCTCCGGGATATCGGCCGCAAAGATTGGGAGGAATTATTAAAACTCCTGCAGGAAAAACTTGCCGGCCTGCAGATGAAGATCATTTCCAACCAGCGTGAAAAGGAAATCGAAATTCAAGGCAACCCGAGAATTACCTTCGAGACCTTAAAATATGATCTGACCGAGTTTGACCAAACCCGCCTGGAGCGTTTAGCGCCCATTTTACATAACCTGCGGCAATCCAAGAAATTCTTTATCACGATCAACGGCACCGCCGACCCGCGCGAAGTGCAGAGCGCTCTCCCTCCCAGGAATAACACCGAGCTTTCGGCCCTCGCGCGCCGCCACTGTGGCCGCCGTGCTGGAGAATGCCGCCGCCGGTCTGGGACAGCATCTGAGGATTTTGGGACTGGGAAGTAAAGGCCGGGAAAAGACCCTGACCCCGGAAGATAATCCTGAAGTGAGTTTCCGGGAATATCGCACCGTCAGCCTGGTCCTCAAGATAGACGTGGCCTCTTTGCTGCAGGAAGACAAGCTGAGTCAGATCCGCTAAGTTTTTCCGGCGGGCTTTTTTGGGAAAGGATGGTCAGCTTTGAAGGGATTTATGCAATGAAACAGGGGGGCGAATAAAAAAACTTCCAATAACTGTAAAAATTCTGGCCATGAACACCAATACCATGCGAAAAGCTTTTTTAAAGTGGCAGGCGTCTGAAAATCAGCGGGAAGCTGCCCGGGAGGAGCTAAACCAGCAATACCTGGCCTTACTCCAGGAGGCTGAGGCCGCTCATCTGGATACTGGTTCCGGGCTGCTCCAGGCTGCGCCCGTCATGTTAAACCAGCCCCTGGACGCCCGGACCCATCAGGCTCAGCACCGGTTAAACAATGCTTTTGCCCTCCTGGGTAAGGGCTTTTTCCGCCGGGCGCCGACCTCTTTGCAGCTGGATATCAGGCACTATGCCGCCCACATCGACGACATCTGCCGGCACTACCACCGGCTCAGCGCCAGGTTGCGGTTGGCCCGCCAGGTTATTCAGGTATTGCAGCAAAATCCTGAACTGACTGATACCCCAATCTTTCCGATTGGCGCTCCATAATCCCGAGGACGTCTGGGT
This sequence comes from uncultured delta proteobacterium, assembly GCA_963705135.1. Taxonomy (GTDB): domain Bacteria; phylum Desulfobacterota; class Desulfobaccia; order Desulfobaccales; family Desulfobaccaceae; genus Desulfobacca. Next base: position 224,845 of record CAVPJB010000011.1, on the reverse strand, counting down.
TTCCTTCCTTCTCCGGCAGAGGCGCCTCTTGATCCGGCGATTAAATCAAGTCAGCCTTACCCGCGGTTGGCAAACCAAGTTTTTAATCTGCCAAAGATGGCTCCAATTGCTCCAAATTTCTCTGACGCCGCAAACATTCAGTTATTATAAAAATATTTTGACCCAACTATCCGATAAAGCCATCGGCAGCCACGGTCAGGGAGTCTCCCAGATGCTTACCGAGCACCTCCAGCTCGACCTCTTGATGAACCTGGCCGACCGTCAGGCATCCCGGATTATTTCCAAACAGCAACGCCGGCTGCGCCGATCATAACAGCCTTACTTAAACCTTTTCGCTTCTCACTTCCCTCTTTCCCCCGTCCTCCCCTTTCCTCTAGTTATTATGGGCTTACCGGTCAACGGTAGTGATAGAAGTGGGAAAAACCAGGAATATCACCGGGGAAATTACACTTTGATAATGTTAAACAGCACTAATATCGATAAGCTAAAAACAAATTAAAATATCTTCTTGTCGTCTCAATGCTGGGTTTTAAATTCTCAAACGGCCGGCAGGAAATTGAAGTAACCACCGTAATAAGGCAATTAAAGTAATTTTTGGTTTTCTTAAACAAAATACCTTGACAAAATATTTCGCCTCATAGCAAGATATAAAAAACGCTTGTATCTCTTGGCTAATTTATTATCCAAAGGCTATGCCCTTGGTTGGGGAAATTTGGGCGCGTCGGATGGCGTGCTCATAGAAGTGAGGGGGAGAGAGGAATGACTTATAACCGGCGTCTTGTGTTGCTGGCGATTCTGGTTACCGGTCTGTTAGGAGCGGCGTCCGCCTACGCCCAATCGCCGTATGATGATGTTCTGGTGGCTCAGGGCTTGCGTCAGCTCCAGTCGGAAAATTATGATGAGGCCTTGACCAACTTCAAAACTGCCTGGGAAAAAGGCGCCAAAACCCCAGAAAAAGCCTACTATCTCGGCCTGACCAACTACCGTCTGACAAATTACCCCCAGGCCCTTGATTTCATGGAACGGGCCCTGCGGCGTAGATCCCAAATTCAATGAAGCCCGCCTGCAGTTGGCGGCTATGTATCTGGCCCTGGACAAACCGACAGATGCCCTGCCCCATCTGCAAGAACTGGAGTCTGCCAACTACAAGCCCAGCCTGACGGCCTTGTATTTAGGCCAGGCCGCGGCCAAACAAAAGCAGTATCCCACGGCGGTACGCTATTTCCGTCAGGCCGAATCAGACCCGGTCCTGGCTCAGGAAGCCAAGCTCCAGACCGGCCTGGCCCTGGCGGCCCAGGACAAGTACCCGGAGGCCCGCCGTGGCCTGGAAGAGGCCATCACCTACAACCCTGGCACCCGGCAGGCAGGTTTTGCCCAACGTTACCTGGACGCCGTGGACCGCCGCCTCCAAGAAACCAAACCCCTGCGGATTCGTTTGGGAGCCAGCTTTGATTATGACTCCAACGTTTCTCTGCTCCCGGGGGATGTGGCCGCGGCCAATACCATCCCCACAGGGAAGGGGGATGCCGTTTTCACCCAGATCGGCAACCTGGAATATGAATTCTTCCCCAGCGGCCCCTACGGACTGGTGGCCAGCTACAATCTTTTTCAAACCTGGCACCCTCGCCTGACTCTGTATGATGTTATGAGCCACACCTTTGGTGCCACTCCTTCCTACCGGACGCCCAATGGGACTTTCTGGCTGCCCTTACGGTTTAACTATACCGATCTGTCCTCTGATAAATATTGGACTGCCTATTCCCTGACACCGACCTATCTCCACATGCTGAAACCCGACATCGGCCTGGAAACCGGCTTCGTACTGGCCCGCAATTATTATTATTGGCTGCAGCCGTTTCCTCAGGATAATCGCAGTTCTAAGAATATCGGCGGCAATCTGGGCGTCTATTATTTCATTAAAAATCAGCAGGGCTACCTCCAGACCCGGGTTAGCTATGAATATTATGACGCCTACGGCAATAATTGGACCAGTTCCATCTACCGCCTGCTCCTGGGAGGTCTTTACCCGGTCACTGACAAATTCCGCCTCAATCCCTCCCTGGAACTGGTCTACCAGCCCTTCGCCCATCCCTGGTTTAACGGCGTTGATTACCAGGCCAAACGCCGGGATCAGATCCTGGTATTCGGTTTCCAAATGTTGTATAAAATCTATAAAGATATCGATTTAAATTTGCATTACTACTATATCCGGGATAATTCCAATACTGCCCTGTATGACTATAATCGTCAAATAACTGGAGCTCTTATAGAATACCGTTACTAATGCTTCTCTTTGGCCGGGGCCTTAGCTGTTAAAAATTATTCATCGCCCCTAAAATCTACCTTATTAAATGACGAGAGTTTGTTCTGAGGATCTTTATCAGAGGAGAAAGGCATATGAAACACCTACTTTGGATGGTCGCCCCCTTGCTGTTCAGCCTGCTGTTGGTATCCCAGGTAGTCGCTGCCCCAGAGGTTGGCGGTATCTCAGAGGTGATCGGCGGTGTCGACATTTTAAAAGGTGGCAAGCTCCCGGCCGAGCCGGCCAAGGTGGGAGATAAAGTAAATCAAGGGGATGTTATCCGCACCAAAACGGGAGGTAAAGCCCAACTCCGCTTCAGCGATGATTCCATCCTGACCGTTGCCCCCAACAGCCGGGTAGCGGTCAATGAATTTGTGTATAACCCTGAGAGCAGTCAAAGGCAGGCGTCCATTAAAATTTTCCATGGCCTGGTTCATACTCTGGTGAACAAAGTCTTTAAACAAGATAAACCCGATTTTATCGTGGAAACGCAAACTGCGGTCATCGGCGTACGCGGCACCGATTATTACACCCTGGTGGCTCCCGCTATCTCTGATATCTACAATAACTCCGGCATTACCGGAGTGAACAATATCTTTCCGGAGATTCCCGGCATGGTGCAATTAAAGGGCAAAGAGTATACCCAGGTATTGACCAATCGCCCCCCTACCCTACCCTTGCCCCTCACCGATGCTGATATAGATTGGTTAAAAAAACAAATGACCGGGTTATCCGGCCCTAACTATTCCGGAATCCTTCCCCAGCAACCCAAAATGCCTAAGGAAATAATAGAGCGCAATGTCGTCCAAAACCTGCAAAGCCCAATCTATGTACCGCCACAACCCATACCCCCATCACACTATCAACCTTCTCCCAGTCCTCCTCCCAGCACGATTTATTCGACAGTTCCGACAGCCAGATAGAACTGACCCAAGGCATTCAAGGAGCATCCATACCAACCTAAGTCAAACTCATGGGGGCTGCATTCTGGCCCCCTAATCATGCTTCGTTGATCATTGACAATCGTTTCATAATCTCGACAAAAAGCTGCTCCCGATTTGAGGGGGTCAACATGAAAATCTCCACCTCCGGTCTCTGCTTCACGGCGGCGATGTAGCCGCTCCCATGCAAAGCCACAGTGGTCACGAGGGGCACGGGTTTCTGAAAAAGTTCCTCCATGGCCGCAATAAATCGCCCGGAAAGACATTCCATTTTGCCGATCTCATCGATGCACATGAACGTCTGGCCGGGTCGGGGGATCATTGCCGGCAGGGCAATTCTGTCTAAGTTAGCCATACTGACCCCATACCTGCCGACTTTTGGTCCAGGCCAGCCTGCCCGGCTCAGCCAGGCTCTGAGGCCGGAGAACGTTACGATCTCAAATCCGACACGCGCCCCCACTTCCCTGACCTCCTGCGTGTAGAAACCGCCGACCCTGCCGCCAAAGGCTGTTGCCAACCGTTGGATCAAAGTGGTTTTGCCGCTCCGGGGTAAGCCGGTGATGACAAGACGCGGGCCTAAGATTTGATCGGGGATCATTTAAAATCAAGAGATTGGCGTTAGATTTATAATTTTCGTTGTTATTGATAATTTATCATCAATATTAATAAGTTATCTGAGACTGATAGTTCCTGGCCGCCGTTGGCAGGTAAATGAAACAACATTCCTCCCTCCAGGCAGCAACATTTTCCCCTAACTCCCCAAAATAGTAAAGGCGAGGTAAACCTCGCCTGGACTATCTTTGTTAAATCTAACTAGTTGCAATGGGTTAGCGCCTCCGCCCGCCCCCACCGCCGCCGCCACGGCCACCGCCGCCGCCGCCAAATCCGCCGCGGCCACCGCCACCGCCGCCGCCACCGCCGCCGCCAAAACGGCTTTTCTGGGGTTTGGCTTCATTGACTGTCAAAGGCCGACCATCCACCACTCGGGCGTTTATCATCGAAATGGCTTTGGTGCCGTCTGCTTTCGTTTCCATTTCTACAAAACCAAACCCCCGGGGCAGGCCGGTTTGGCGATCCGTAATAATCTTGGCTGAGACTACGTGTCCGGCTTCGGTAAAAAGCGCTTCCAACTCGCTCTCAGTCATCTGATGAGGCAGATTGCCCACATACAATTTCATACTCATTTACTATCCTCTTTGTGCGGTTGCCCGCTTGCATGGAACTATTATAAATCTGTTGCTAAGGATGAGAAGATGGGCGCCCGAACCCCTAAATACTCTCATCGTCACTGTCGGATTCCGGCGCTTCGGGTTTTGACTGGTCTTTGTTCTGGCGGCGTTTAATTTTTTCTTCCTGTTTTTTCTGTCGGGCGATTTCCTTAACACGTTTTTCCTGATTGAATCTGTTTCTCACCATGTATTGCCTCCATGTCGGTATAACATGGTAGAACTCCGGGCAGAAGCTTCCCCCGGAGTTCTCGAAATCAGATCGAATTACCCAATCTTTACCACATTCTGTGCCTGAAGTCCCTTTTGACCCTGGACCACCTCAAACTCAACTTCATCATTCTCTGCCAGCGACCGGAAGCCTTTGCTCTGGATGGAGCTGTGGTGAACAAAGACATCAGGTCCATTCTCACGAGAAATAAAGCCGAACCCCTTGGAATCGTTAAACCACTTCACCCTGCCTGTTTCCTTCATTAAAAACCTTCTCCCACAAAATGTTAAATAGCCTTCCTGCTAGCAGAGCAGGAGGAGAATGCATGGGAAAAAAAAGAAGGGTAAACGCATACCCTCCCGATTTTCCTCCAGGACCCTTTTCCCTGAATTCAGTATGACATGCAATCTACACTGCCAATTTACCCAAAGAAAGTAAATCTTGTCAAGTAAATTTATTTATATACGGTCATACTTTTTAGTCTTTTCCTGGCATCCTCCAAGAAAGATTCAGCATCTAACATTACGGAAGTTTGACGAGCTTCCTAATATCAATAATGCTGCTTGAAAAGTCAATCTGATAAGACGGTTTTTCCTTTATGAGAAAGAAAAACCTCTTTTGAGCCAAGCCAACGGTTTCACTTGGACCTCCGGCCCGTTCTGACCATCACGCCGTGAGGCCCGATGTCCACATAGAAGATGAGCGGCAGCGGCAGGGATAGTCCGGCCAGGCGGTGCATGACTTCCTGAGACAGGCGTTGTTCGATGTCGCTGCGGAGTTCCCGCAACCGCTGCTCCATGTAACGACGTCCGGCTTCCTCACCCAATAGGTTGATGGCGGTGGCCAGCCTTTTTTCGTATTCCTGGACCTGCACAATCAGGGCTCGAACAGCGGACTTTTCTTGGCAACAGAACGTTTTTCTTTTGTAGGCGGTGTCTTTTCAGCCACCGGGGCCGTGCTTCCTGGCAACCGCACCCCCTGGGAGTCAATCAAGACTTTGAGGGTGACCGGCACTATGGAATTGAGGCCTTCCAACCGGCGGCTTACTTCGGCCATAATCTGGGCTTCAAAATCGACCCGATGTTTCTGCAGCCACTTATCCAGGACGGCTTTGGCGTAATCCGTATCACCCTGGAAAATATCGATCAGTTGTGTCAGTTTACCTTCATAGGAATTCTGCTCCATCTCAGGTATCCTCCGAAGTATGGTTAGGTTGCAGCTCCCGTTGGCGTGCTACCGGCAGAATCCAGGGGAGCAGAGCGAAGGCTGGTAGCGCCGCTAAAAAGGTGTAAAAGAAAAACGGCCCATAACCAAAGCGAGCGGCACTCAAACCGCCTAAATAACCGGCAATGGACCTGGTGAATCCGAACAACATGCTGAAAAAGGCGTAATGGGTGGCGCTGTGTCTTTTATCGCACAGTGACATCATAAATGCCATAAAAGGTGCCGACCCCATACCGCCGGTCAGGCTTTCTCCCAAAGAGGCGATATAGGTGGTGTAACGCCACATGCCGGGCCAGGCGGCCACCCAGTACCCCAGGTTGGACAGAGCCTGGAAGGCCCCTAATACAAACAGCGACGGGGCAATGCCCCAGCGACTGGTACAGTAGCCCCCCCATATGGAGCCGAGAATGGTAGCCACCGCCCCGAAGGTGCCGGAAATGAGGCCGATTTCTGTGCGGCTGAAGCCCATATCCACCCAAAACGGGCTGACCATCGATCCCATCCAGGCATCTCCCAGCTTAAAAAAGAGAATAAACAGGATGATGGCCCAGACATGGGGAAGCCGCCGAATGCCGCGCACTGCATCTGCCAGTTGCTGCCAGACCGCCGGCGGTCTTGGATTTCCAGCCGTTGCAGTTATACGGGATTGTTGAAAATCAGGGACCAGGACCACCACCAGGGTCATGACCCCCATCAAAATGGCCACTCCCACAAAGCTGGCCCGCCACCCCACCGCCTCGCTGAGCATCACCAGACCACCACCGGCCGCGATGAGAGCGACGCGATAGGAACCCATGCGCAGACCATTGGCGATCCCCAACTCTTTGGTTTCCAGCATCTCTATGGTATAGGCGTCGATGGCGATATCCTGGGTGGCCGAGGCCACACAAAGGCAGCCGATCAGCACCCAAAAACTCCAGGGCGCCGGAGAAATGCTAAACTGAGGGACCAGCAGCATGCCGACGGCGCATATAAGTTGGGCCGGGACGATCCAGGCGGCCCGGCGGCCGAAGCGATCCACCAGCGGCGCCCAAAAAAGCTTGAGACTCCAGGCCAACCCTAAGATGCTGAGAAAGCCGATCTGCTCCAAGGGCATCCCCTGGGAGCGGAAATACACCGACAGCGTAATATTGATAAATCCGTAGGGCACGCCTTCGGCAAAATACAGCGCCCCCACCACCCAAAGCTTTCGGCGCAACGAGAGATGGCTGGTCGATCCGGCAACAACATTCGTCCTGGTCATGATCGCACTTAGCATACCACAAGTCGTTGTCAGATTCTCCAACTTTTCAACGTTGACGATCATCTTCCGGATAATAGACAAAACTGAGAAATAGTCAAATGATGCCACGATCCCTTGACAGAAAATATTAATGCTGTATATTAATAAATTGTCAATGACGCGGGGTGGAGCAGTCTGGTAGCTCGTCGGGCTCATAACCCGAAGGTCCAAGGTTCGAATCCTTGCCCCGCTACCAAGTAAATCAAGGGGTTAAGTATAATGGCTTAACCCCTCTTTTTTTGCCTCTTCTAAAGCCAAAAGGTCTTTGCTCCGGCATTTTGTTTACCGCAAGTGACAACTCACCCAATGATCAGGCCTCACCTGCCGGAACTCCGGGAATACTTCCCGGCAGACCTGTTCTGCCTCAGGGCAACGGGGATGGAAGGGGCAACCACTCGGGATCTGGAGGGGACCGGGAGGGTCGCCCTTAAGGCGGGGGGCCGGCAGACGGCGGCGGGGATCGGCGATGGGCACCGCCTCCAGCAGCACTTCGGTATAGGGATGCAAGCCGCTCTGGTTGTATGTGTGTCGGGGCGCCACTTCCATCAGCCGTCCTAAATACATGACCGCAATGCGGTCGCTGACGTGGCTGATAACGCTCAAGTCATGAGAGATAAAGAGATAGGTCAGCCCTAATTTTTTCTTCAGATCATTAAATAGATTGAGTATCTGCGCCTGGACGGAGACGTCCAGGGCCGAGACCGGCTCATCGGCAACGATAAGTTGGGGCGTGAGAGCCAAAGCTCTAGCGATACCTAAACGCTGACGTTGGCCGCCGCTGAATTCATGGGGATAACGGTTCAGAGCCTCGGGAGGCAGTCCGACATCATGGAGCAGTCCTTCGCACCAGTCCCGGCGCTGCTGTCTGCTGCCCAAATGATGTATTATATATGGTTCTTCCAGGATTTGCCGGATAGTCATCCTCGGATTAAGAGAGGAGTACGGATCCTGAAAGACGATCTGCATTTTCTGGCGGAGTTGGCGGAGTTGTTCCTTGGGGAGCGCCCAGAGGTTTTCTCCGGCGAACCAGACTTCGCCTTTAGTTGGCCTGAGCAGAGCCAACAATAAACGGCCCAAAGTTGACTTTCCACAGCCCGACTCTCCCACCAATCCCAGGGTCTCGCCTGCCGGCAGGTATAAAGAAACCTCGATTACGGCCTGCAGGTTTTGCCGGCGGGCCAACCAGGCGGTGGACAGCGGAAAGACTTTGGTTAATAGGTTGGCGGTCAGGAGCGGTTCAGGCATGACCTTCCCCGGAATCAGACCCACTCTGACCGCCGTCTTGATAAAGCCAACATAAGACCCCATGATCCCCGGCGACCTGTATCCAGGGGGGAGGTTCGTGGCAGGCGGTAAAAGCCTCGGGGCAACGAGGCTGAAAAGGGCAACCGGCGGGTAATTCCCAAAGATTGGGAACCTGTCCGTGAATAGCTTGCAGCGCTTCCGGGAAATCCTGGAAATTCAGCCTGGGCACCGAGGCCAGCAAGCCCCTGGTATAGGGGTGATGCGGCCTGGCAAAGAGTTCGGGCGTGGCCGCGGCCTCGACAATGATGCCGGCATACATGACCGCCACCCGGTCGGTAATCTGGGCGACCACCCCAAGGTTGTGGGAAATCAGGAGCAGAGCCATATTCAGTTCAGATTGCAGCCGGGAAATCAAGGCCAATATCTGGGCCTGGATGGTAACATCCAGGGCCGTGGTCGGTTCGTCGGCGATCACCAATTGGGGTTCACAGGCCAGGGCCATGGCGATGAGAGCCCGTTGCCGCAGGCCGCCGGAAAGCTCGTGCGGATACTGCCGCAGACGTTCTTCCGCGTCGGCGATTCCCACCCGGGCCAGACCTCGGCCCGCTTCTTCCCAGGCTGCCGGTTTGTTCAGACCCCGATGCAGCCGCAACACTTCGCTGATCTGGTCCCCTATGGTGAGCACAGGATTGAGGGCCGTCATGGGCTCCTGAAAGATCATAGCGATGCGGTTCCCCCGGATCCGGCGAACCTCAGCCGGCTCGAGGGCCATAAGATCCCGGCCTTGAAAAATGATCTGGCCCGATTGCCGGCTCAGGTGCTCGGGGAGCAATCTGAGAATGGAGAGGGCCGTCACGGTCTTGCCGCATCCCGATTCTCCCACCAGCCCCAACGTCTCTCCCGCGTGCAGGCTGAAGTTGACCCCATTGACCGCCGGGGCCAGGCCGGCCGGGGTGTGAAATGCAGTTTTGAGATCCCGAACAGTCAGTAACTCTGAGGTTAAATCGGGCATGCGCCAGTTTCGATCTCCGCCAGTGGCAGTTTAATGGTGAATACCGACCCTTTGCCGGGTTGGCTGACCACCTCCAACTCGCCGTTGTGGGCTCTGATGATATTGCGGGATATAGCCAGCCCCAGCCCGGAGCCTTTGGTCTTGGTGGTGAAATAAGGAGTAAAAATGTTTTCCACCACATCCGGAGTCATGCCTTCGCCGGTATCGGCTACAACAATTTCTAAATAGGGCGGCTGCCGGTGTACCATTAGGGTTATGCGGCCCCCGTCGGGCATGGCCTCGGAGGCATTTTTAACGAGATTCACCAAAACTTGTTTTAATTGCTGGAAATCCACGTTACAGGCCGGCAACGGGTCAACGGGGGCCAGGACTAGCTCAATATTCTTCTCTGTAAGGGCATCATTGTAGAGGTTAAATACTTCCTGCAGAAATGATTCTATTTGACCGGTCTCGCGCTTTAAGGTCGGAGGCCGGGAATAATCCTTCATCTCGGCCATGAGGGATTCCAGCCGGTTGACTTCCTCGGCAATGATGGATAATTTCTGCAACCCTTTGGCGTCCAATGTTTGGGCTTTGAGAAGCTGCTGGGCAAATCCGCCGATAATCATTAACGGATTTTTTATCTCGTGAACTATCTGGGAAACGGTATTGCCCACGGCAGCCAATCTTTCGTTCTGACGGAGCTTTTCCTCCAGGGCCACATATTCGCTGATATCCCGGACAATGCCGGTAAAGTAGAGATTGCCGCCAATCTCCGCCACCGAAAAAGATATGCTTATCGGGAACTCTTCACCGTTTTTGCGCAGTGCCTTCAATTGCACGTGCTTGCCGATGACATGCGGATCGCGGGTGGCAATATAGCGCCTGACATACTCCCGGTGATTTTCCTTATGAGGCGGTGGAATGATGGTGCTAAGATCGGCGCCCATCACCTCATCCCGGGAGAAACCAAAGATCTTTTCCGCACCCTGGTTGTAGCCCACAATAATGTGGTCTTCATTGATGGTAACGATGGCATCGGTGGCGCTGTCTATGATATTGGCCTGTATTTCTCCGGTGGAACAGGTCTTCTCTAACTGCTGCAGCAGTTCCCAAACAAACGGGGCCGCCTGGCTCGCAATGACCCTCCCGGTACCTACGATTGCTTGAAAGTCCGGGTTGTCCGGGCTTGGCTCCCGCCCATCTAAAACCAGGTCGAATTGCGCATCACTCAGGTTTATCCAGATATCTTTGCAGGCCGCCGCGGACAGTCCTGGCGGCAGTCCCAACAGAACCGTTTCAACCTGAGGGCAGATACCGTGACCATAAGGTTGAGTAAGTATTCTTTGTTCAAACTCCGGCCGGGTTTTTAACAGGGCAACTCGAAAGACCTCTGGTAACGTCATAATTATACTCGTTCTTTCAAAAGATCATAGAAAACCGGTTATTCTTCATACCGTTTGAAGACCAGGCTGGCGTTGGTGCCCCCAAAACCGAATGAGTTGGAAAGAGCATACCGCAAAGGTAAGTCTATAGCAACGTCCCGGACAAGGTTCAGGTTGGCGCATTCCGGATCGATCTCGCTACAATTTATGGTTGGAGGAATGCGACCGTGTACCAGAGAAAGGATGACAAAGATTGCTTCGACGGCGCCGGAGGCCCCCAGGAGATGACCCGTCATTGATTTGGTGGCGCTGACCACCGGCGAAGCCTTACCGGAGTTGAAGATCTTACTCAAGGCCGCCGCCTCGTTCCGATCTCCGGTGGGGGTGGAGGTGGCGTGAGGATTGACATAATCGATCTGCTCCGGGAGTAACTGAGCATCCTTAATTGCCATACTTATACACCGAACCGCACCTCCCAGGTCAGGATCGGTAATGTGGCGTGCGTCCCCGGTCATGCTAAATCCTATTATTTCGGCAAATATGTGGGCGTTCCTCTGCCTGGCGTGCTCCAGTTCCTCCAGGATCAGGATTCCCGCCCCCTCTGACATGACAAAACCTTGCCTCATTTTATCAAAAGGCCGACTAGCCTGGGTTGGCCGGTCATTAAAACCGGTGGCCAGGGCGCCCATGCGATAGAAGCCGGTAACCGTCAACGGTGTAATGGCCGCTTCGGCGCCACCCGTAGCCATCAACTCGGCTTCACCCAATTGGATGGAGCGGAAGGCGGCGCCGATGGCGTGCGCTCCCGCCGCGCAGGCGGTGGCAAGAGCCACATTGGGTCCCCGGGCCTGAAAGCTGATGGAGACATTGCCGGCCGCCAGGTTCGGCAGCAGTTTCGGCACTATGAAAGGAGAGACCTTTTTCACCCCCTGAACTAAGAGGTGTTCGTGTTGCTCCTCCCAACTGCCCACGCCGCCCATGCCGCTGGCAATGATGATGCCCACCCGGTCCGGATCCTCCTGGTCTAAGACCAATCCGGAACAATTCACCGCTTCTAAGCTGGCGGCCAGGGCGTACTGCGAAAAATTGTCAGTATATTTAATAAGTTTGTTATCTTCCTTAGTCAGATTTTTCTTACGCTCGACAAATATCTTTTTCAGGTCAAAATCTCTTACTTCTCCAGCAATGAGTGGAAAATCATCCGGGGCCCGATAGCGCTCCCGAAATTCCGCCACATTCCTGGCGAAGTGAGTAATCGGCCCGATGCCTGATTGCCCCGCCAGCAGCCGCTGCCAGACAGTAGGGACGTCATTCCCCAATGGAGTGATAAGGCCCAAACCGGTGACCACTACCCGGCGCAATTCCACCGTCTTGATTTTATGCATGCATATCTCCTCGGGAATCATTCCCAGATTTTTATCAAAAGGTGTTTTTTTTCTTTTATGAACCCGTGAACCGGGTATAAAATTTGATAGGCGTTCAGCCAGCAGGAATCAGCTTTCAGCAAGAAATAAAGATTTAAGATAGTTATCAAAAAGTTATGGGATACATTCTGTTGTGCCAACCACTTGAATTTGATCTTTTAACCGACGCCTGAAAGCTGACCTCTGAACACTTACAATAAAATAATATCTTGCAGGTAACTATGGGACCGAAGTTAGAAACTATTTCGCTTGCTGAATTTCGTGAACTCGTGGATGCTTATGCCGACGAATTACTGGATTTATGTCAGTTTTTTGTTTCTCAACATGAGGAGAAAATCCCTGATACGGAGCGGCTCTTCGCCCACTTGGGTTATGCCTCTAAGTTGGTGGAAGATTTGCTGGACTATCACGGCGCCAAAAATAATATACGCTGGTATAAATTTCGGGAACTGGTGGCGTCCGTTTTGAATTTTTCAGCCGCCGCCTTTACCATGAAGCACATTGTCAGCCGGATATCATTCTATGAGATAGGTGCTGACAGTTCTTTTATCTTTGCCAGCCAGCTAGTGCACCGCTTCCTGCTTAACACCCTGATAAATCTCTGTCAAGAGTTGATTGCCGAAACCACCGAATTAGGACTGAAACTTCCTCCTCCGACCTGCGCCTGGGAGCGCTTTGCCAATCTGTCGTCAAATCGATTTTTGGAATTCGATATTGTTCCCCAGGACTTGTATGACGAAAAACAGCATATCGTCCGTATTACCACGGCATATCTCAATATCGACCGGGACTTCGAAGCCCTGGGCTTTTATAAAAGATTCCCAGCCGATGAACTGCGCTCCCTTATTCCGGCCAAAATCAGCGAAGAAATTTTGCGCAAACATGAAATGATTATCCACAATCTGCAGTCATCCTATGACACGTATATCGGCAGGGATATCAGCCGGAGCGAAAGCAGTAAATTTAAAAGCCTGCGGGATCATATCTCCATCGCCCTGCATCTTTTAGAATTAAGCGGCCGCCTGTCGCATTATTTTGAACGGCATCTTTTCGATGTCGGCCGCATCGGGATATATCTCGACGTGCAGCAGCTCTTGGGCAAACTGGTCAATACCCAATTATTGCTGGATGCCATCATTAACTATGCAGTTTTTTCTTGCAATGAATTTCTATCTAAAGGAAAATCTTTAGCGCAAAGCCTCCTGAATCAATTTATCGAGCGCGACGAAATTACCGTCGGCGTCCCCGTGAAACTGGGTTTTCACAGCCGTCCCTGCATGTTGGTGGCCAAAATCGTCCAACATTATGGCGGCCAGGTGGAAATGATAGTAACCGACGACCGTTTTGACGCCGGTTCTATCCTGGATCTGCAGTGGGCTGGAGGTAAAGTCCACCGGGAAAATCTTTCCCAAGTCAAGTTTGAAGGTGACGCCAGGGCCTTGGCCGATATAACCATTTTAGCCGGCATCAATTACGGCGAAGACACCATGGGGAAAGGCATACCGCTGCCGCCGGAACTGTCTTATTTGCGATGACTACCGATTCGGCGCCGATAGAATGGTACAGTGGCCATAAACTTTATGATCGACCACGCCGGCTTTTTTGGAGACAGCAGTGGCTTGAGGTGATTACTGTCTTAGGGCGCGGCTATTTCCCGGATGGTGCTTACGTTAAAATTCTGGCATCAGACCATGGCGTCTACCTTTTGGAGTATAGCTTAAGTAAAGACACCTGGCACCTTGCGACATCAGCTTGAGCAACGTATTCCCTTCTGTTTTATGGACCAATGTTCAATTAAAACCTTCTTTGTGAATTTTGTGCAAAGTTTGAGTTTACATTTCGGTATGCTTTGCGATAAACTGCACAAATGTTATTTTTTTTCAAGAGCAGACTCTGCTCCCAAAAACGTACTGCCCTGAAGCGAGGTTGAAAAATGAAAACCACAACCAGAACAAAAATTAACGGCCAATATATGGAAAGGCTTTATTCTTTTTATTCTCCCTTTTATGATTATGTTTTCGGCAAACTTCTTGAACCCGGCAGAAGAGAAGCATTTAAATATCTTTCTGCCCGCCCGCATCAAAAAATCCTGGAAATAGGCATCGGCACCGGTACCAGTTTAGAACTCTACCCTCCCCACACCCATATTGTAGGTATTGATATCTCCGAGGGCATGATCAAAAAAGCTCACCAACGGCTGGACGCCCACAGGAACGGCCATAAGGTTGAACTTCATGTCATGGATGCCTGTAATCTAAAATTCCAGGATAATAGTTTTGATGCAGTTATCGCCTCTTACGTCATCACCACCGTTCCCGATCCTCAAAAACTTTGCCAGGAAATCCTGCGAGTACTCCGCCCCGGCGGGCAGATCATTGCCGTCCAGCACTCCCGGGGAGAAAATGGCCATTTACTCGAAAAAGCCAAAGATGTCCTGGCGCCCTTGTTTGTTCGCATCGGCTTTACCACAGATTTGGATGTGATCAAAGTCATGCGGGAGTCCGGTATGTGTATCGAACATGTCTGCGGCTGCAATATGTTCCACCTCCATCGTCTAATCACCGGCACAAAACACCAGAAATCTTGATATCCCGAAGAGTTATCCACTGCCGCCAGGAGAAATAGGCGACCCGGAAAAAGAGTTCGCCACTGGGTTCCTTACAGCAGGTTTCAAATTAAGTTTTAAGAATAGGATTTGAGGGGAATGAAACCCTTTCATTCTCCCTAATACCCCACCAACCCGTTTTCGTTTCGCACTTTTTCTGCATGATTACTGATGACTGAGGACCATTTTGGACCTGGCGCCGGATCACCTGTTAATCAGGCGGCATACTTGTGCCAACGGATAACTCAAGGATCTATTCCAGGGAGGATATTTTTTGATTACGGATTCTTTCTGGCGCCGCCATTATGACCCGGATGTACCTGCTACCATAGATATACCCGATATCTCCCTGCCTGAAATGGTGTACCGGTCCGCGGCGGACTTTCCTGATAATCCGGCTATTATCTTTTTCGGCAAAAAAATCAGCTATCACCATTTGCAAAACCTGGTCTTGCAGGCAGCCACCGGACTATCCCGCCTGGGTCTGCAATCCGGCCAGCCGGTGGCGGTGCTATTACCCAACTGCCCGCAAGCGGTGATTACGTATTATGCCGTCTTGCATCTCGGGGCCGTGGTGGTAATGGTTAATCCTCTGGCCGCGCCTCCGGAAATCCTGGACCAGGTGCAGCGCTCGGGAGCCAAAATTGTGGTCGTTCTGGATCAACTGGCGCCCAAAGTGGAACAGATCCGGCGTGAGTTGAAGCTGAAACACCTGGTGGTCGCCTCACTGGTGGAATATTTGCCAATTCCCTGGAAATGGCTGTATACCTTCAAAGCCCGGAGAGAAAGACAACAGGTCGGCGCCCGGAGTGATTTACGCCAGAAAGATTTTCAAACCCTGCTCACCGGCAACGCGGCCGACACCCCTTCTCTGGCCGCCGGCAGCGAAGACATTGCCACTTTACAATATACCGGCGGCACCACAGGTGTTCCCAAGGCTGCCGTCTTGACTCACCGTAATCTGGTAAGCAACGTCCTGCAAATCAATGCCTGGCTGCCCCACTGCCGCCGGGGCGGTGAACGGGTTCTGGCAGTAATTCCGTATTTTCATGTGTTCGGCATGACTGCCGCCATGAATTGGCCCCTTAACCTGGCTGGCACCATTATCATGCTACCTCGCTTTGATGCCACCAATGTCTTAAAAACCATTCACAAACTACGCCCCACCGTATTCCCGTCGGTGCCCACCATCTTCATCGCCCTGATTCATCACCCGAACCTGCGGCGCTATGATCTTACTTCTTTGTGGGGCAGTATCAGCGGCTCCGCCCCCTTGCCTCAAGATGTCCAGGACCAGTTTGAAGCCCTGACCAAAGGGCGGATCATCGAAGGCTACGGCCTGACCGAAACCTCCCCGGTGACCCACCTCAATCCCATCGCCGGCCGGCGTAAACCCGGCAGCATCGGCCTCCCCTTCCCCAATACCGAATGCCGTATCGTCGATGCCGAAACCGGTTGCCGCGATCTGCCCATCGGCACCGTGGGTGAACTCGTCCTGCGTGGCCCTCAGGTCATGTCCGGCTACTGGCAGAATCCTGCCGAGACTGCCCTGGTGCTGCGGGACGGCTGGTTCTACACCGGCGATCTGGCCAGAATGGATGATGATGGCTTTTTTTATATCGTGGACCGGAAAAAAGACCTCATCATCGCCAGCGGTTTTAATATCTTTCCCCGGGAGGTGGAAGAGGTCCTGCACCAACATCCGAACGTCCAGGACGCCGTTGTCTTCGGGGTGCCCGAATCGTACCGGGGCGAGACGGTCATGGCCATTGTAGTTTCCAAACCTGCCCTGCCGCTAACCGCCGAGGAATTAATGGATTTCTGCCGTCAACGCCTGGCCGCCTATAAAGTGCCCACCATCATCGAATTCCGAGAGAAACTTCCCAAAACCCTGGTGGGTAAAGTTTTACGACGGAAACTGCGCCAGGAAGCAATGACCAAGTTAAATTGCACTTAGTACTGGGCGGCCTAAATTCGGTAACGTCTTTCCCCTTCTCCCCTCGCTTGCGGGGTGAGAAGGGATTTTAAAAACTATTTCGCTATACTGTTGGTAGCTTTCCATGATCCGAAAAATTCAGCTCGAAAATTTCATGGCCCATAAAGCCACCAGCATCGAACTCTCGCCCGGGGTAACGGTGATCACCGGCCCCAACAATATCGGCAAAAGCGCCATTGTCGAGGCCATCCGCCATCTGGTCTATAATCCCGCGCCTAAAAATGTCATCCGCCACGGGGCCAAAAAAGCTGTGGTCCGCCTGGAGTTGGACTCCGGAGAGATCATCACCTGGCAGCGCCAGGATAAGAACGCCTCCTACAGCATCCAACGACCTAGCCAGGAAGATGCAAGCGCCGTCTATCCTCCCGAGGAATATCACAAATTCGGCCGGGCCGTCCCTGATGATGTCCGCTCCCTGCTGCGCCTGGAACAGGTAGAAACCGATACCGACAATCTCGATATTCACCTCGGCAACCAACGCCAACCCATCTTCCTTCTGGACCGTCCAGGATCCCACGCCGCCGGTTTTTTCGCCGCCTCCACCGAAGCCGATTATCTCATTAAAATGCAACAGGCCCTGAAACGCCGCATTGATCTGGCCAACGCCACCAAGAAAAGGTTGATCACGGAACTTGCCGCCATTGCCCAACAGTTAGAACAGTATGAGCCACTCGATGACCTTGAGGACCAGATAAAGCTGACGGAATTCTTATATGCCGATGTTATCGAGACTAAACGGCAGCTTCCCCTCCTGGCTGATATAATTAGCCAAATGCTGGAGGCGCAAACGCAGCTTGCGGTGACAGAGCACTCGGAGTCATTCCTCAGTGTTCTTAAGAGCCCGCCTGCCTTGCAGGATATCACCCGCCTGGCCTTGATATTGTCCGAACTGGGGGACAAAACCAGGCTACGGCGCCGGGAAGCCTCCCGGACCGTGGTTTTTACCGACCTGACCTCCCCCCCTGCCCTCGCCGCCACCGCCGCTCTGGAATTCTTATTGGCTCAAAGCCGGGCAACCCAAAACCGCTATGCTGGTGCCAAGGTGAAATCCGGGGTCTTAACGGATTTAACCGCGCCCCCAGTCACGGCTGAGGTCGAGGAGTTACCAGGGCTTATTCAGACCTTGACCGAAACCATGGCAAAGACCGAAGGTTTGCAGGGCCGCCAGACAATTTTGGCACGGCAGGTTGTACCACCCCTGCTGTATGAGGTCAGTCTTCTCAATGATGTGGTTGGCGAGCTGGACCGGGAAAACGACCACTATGGCCGTCTGCAGCGCTTAACCCACCTGATGGGAAGGATTTTGCCGCCTCCCGAAACCATACCCGTCCTTGCCCTGGAAAATTCCCTGACCGCCCTGATGCAGGGGACGACAGATTTCTCCCGACAGCAGAATCATCTTGCGGTGTTAACCGGGCAACTGGACCAGAAGAAGGCTGAGATTCAAAATTACCTGCTGGATACCGGGTTATGCCCCCTCTGCGGCAGCCCCCTGGACCTGGAGCACTTTTTGGAAACCAGACATGTCTGAAACCTCCCCTGCCCTCCCCCGCCCTCTGGAATATAACGGCCTGCTGTTCATCGGCGACCCTCACCTGGCCTCGTCCCCACCGGGTTTCCGGATGGACGATTACAGCCGGACGATTCTGGACAAGTTGTCATTCTGCCTGGGGCTGGCCTCCCAGCATAAGTATCTCCCCATTATTTTGGGCGACCTTTTTCACCTGCCCCGGAATAATCCCAATTCCCTTCTCGTGCATGTGATGGAGTTGTTTCGCCCTCTCAATCCCTGGGTGTTAGTGGGTAATCACGATAAACACGAAGCCCGCCTGACCCGGGATGTCTCTTTGGCTGTCCTTCAGGCCGCCCAGGTCATCAGGCTTTTGGCTGAGGCCGGACCAGTGGCGGAGGTTCGCGTCGGCGACCGGAAAGTTCTCATCGGCGCCAGCCCGGATTGGACGCCTCTCCCCACCGGGGTTGACCGGCAGGATGTTGATTTTGTGGTCTGGGTAACGCATCACGATCTCAGATTTCCCGATTACGATGCCGGCAAATGGACCCTGAAAGAATTGCCTGGTATTGATCTGGTGGTGAACGGGCATATCCATACCCCAAAACCGCCGCAGCAGTGCGGCCGCACCCTTTGGTTCAATCCCGGTGGCATCAGCCGCCTGACCAGAAGCCCCTATACCCAAAAAATGCAGCCGGCCGTATCTCTTTGGCGTCCGGGTTTAAGCGTTCCTGAGGTCATCCCCATTCCCCACCGCCCTTTTGCCGAGATTTTTCTCCCCCTCACGGCTGAGGAGGCACACCGTCATGATGCCCTGGATGAATCCATGTTTATCAAAGGCCTGGAAAATCTTATGATCCGCAAAACCGCCGAAGGAGTGGGGCTGAAATCCTTCTTAGAAGCCAATTTAAATCCGGACGATCCGCAAGATACTATGATCTGGGAACTGTATACGGAGGTTATGAATGCCGAAACTCAAGAGTGATACCATCCCAGGCGATGTTTCCTCCCGGGATGAAGCGGTGCAGCAAAAGCTGGAAGAACTCAAAAAGGAATATGCCGACCTGCATAAACAGAAAATTACCACTGAAGCGAATATCAGAAATCTGGAGGAAAGTCTTGCCAAACTGCGGGCTGCGGCGGAAAAGGAATACGGCACCAGCGACCTTGCCGAGCTTCAACAGATATTAGAGGCGCGGCGCCGGGAAAATGAGGACCGAGTGTCGCAATATGAGCAGCATGTCCGGGAAATTAAGGAGAGTCTGGCTGCCTTAGAAAAGAATCAATCTGAGGGAACTGATGGCAGCTGATGAGGTTAGCCGGCAGCCACTGGTCCGGCCGGAAGAAGTCCGCCGGCGTTTTCAGACCCTGCGGGTGCGGCAGCACCTGCTCCGGGACCGCCAACGGCAGGCGAAAAAACAGCAGCAGGAGCTAGCGGCGTTTTTGGGATTGGCCCCTGGGGTTTCCACCCGACTCGATGCCTTGTCCCAACATCTCTTCGGCGATATCCTGGCGGAAGTAGAACGGAACCTGAGCTATGCCCTGCAGGAGGTCTTGGAACAGGACCTGAAAGTAGTAAGCACCACTGAGGTAAAAAAAGGCAAGGCCACCATTAGCTTCGGCGTGGAACGGGGCGGGATGCGTGAAGATATCCTCACCGGCCAGGGCGGCTCGGTCTGTAACATCATTTCCGTGGGCCTCCGGCTCGTCGCCATGTCCCAGCTCCCGGACCGGGAACACCGACGCTTTCTCATCCTCGATGAACAGGACTGCTGGCTGAAGCCCGACCTGGTCCCCCGCCTCATGGCCATCATCCACACCATTGCCCAAAAGCTCAATTTCCAGCTCCTGGTCATCAGCCATCACGACATTAACCTCTTCCGGGAATACGCCGACCGCATCTACCGTTTGGCCCCGGCAGCCAAACCAGGAGACGGCGTCCGCCTGGAATTGCTTGAAAACGTTGAGGATCTGGCATGAACTAAATCGGCTGACGCGGGTTCACCGTCTTTGCCGCCACAGGCTTTTCGCGCTTTAGTTTTCCTTCTTGGTTGCCTTCGTGACTTTTCTCTTTTTCTTCGGCGGCGGTTTCAGGACTTTTTCCTCTACTGGTTGAGATTCTAAAGCCAGTCTGGCTTCAGCCGCCGCGATGATTTTGTCCTGCAAGGTATTATCGATCAGCAGATCACTGAAATAACCTCTCAGGAAAGATTCCAGCCCAAACTCAGTAAGATGTTTTTTGCCCTGGCGCTCGGGGAGATCAACATAGATATAATCACCCTCTACTTTGTTTATGGTCCCCAAACCAAACGTACAGTGACTGATATTGCGTCCTATGAGTTCCTGCCAGCGATCTTCACCCGAGGACGCATAATGGAAAAAATTTTTAGGGTCAATTGCTATTGTTGACCTCAAATCTACGCTTTCACTTTCCTGGTCTGGGTGGGTATCATGATGAGGCATAACGTTCCCCCCGTGGTTTTTGTCGGGTTCCTAAAAAAGATGAGGGTAAACGGGAGACCGGAACTCCGAGGTCCCAAGACCGCCGGAGTTCCGGCCCTCAGGATTTACCGCTTAAAGTTTGCTCACATTTTGGGCCTGAAGCCCTTTGGGACCATCGACTACCTCAAACTCCACCGCCTGTTCTTCTGCCAGGGAACGGTAGCCATCGCCTATAATGGCGCTGTGATGCACAAACACATCGGAACCGCTTTCCCGGGAGATAAAGCCAAAGCCCTTGGAGTCGTTAAACCATTTTACTGTACCAGTTTCCTTCATTTTGAAACCTCCTGCAGATACTGCATTGATATCCTGCCCAAAAAGCAGGGCGCACAGCCGTCAGGCAAAAAAAAATCGGCGGGAGAACGCACCCCCTCCGATTCCTGTCCAGGACTTGCGGCCCTGAAATACGTCTGACATGCTAAACTTAAATTATTTTACAAGAAAATTATCAAATGTCAAGCCAAATAAAGAAAATATTTGCAACCTGGCGAGGTCTCCAGAGGAACCAAGGGATCAAGACCCATTTTTCAACCCAAACCCGACTTCGTTGCAGTAGACGTGCGGCCCCTGCCTGTGATATTATAGAAAATCATTTACGACATTATGGCAATGGAGTGACTCGTTTTCCAAGCGAGCAGCTATCAGCCCGGCAACCAGCAACCAATCACTTGTCCCAGGCCCCTCACCCCTGACCATTACTGCATGACTAGAGGAGATCAACATGGCCTATCCGCACCCTATTCGCCCAAAAAGTTCCGGCTTCCTCTGGTTGCTGTGTTTGGCTTTGTCACTGACGCTGATCCAGGGGTGCGCCACTCTCCGGCCTCGAAACCCCTTGCCGGATTATTTAGAGGATAAGGTCGAGATCCCCGGCATGCCTGGCGTCCGGGCCTGGGGGGATGAGACCAGCGAGGTCTTTACCAAGTTCGCTATTGAGTCCGCCCGGCAGGAACGGTCTGCCTATGGCGATAAAGTTGTACAGATGCCGATCTCCTTCCTGGCCCTGTCTGGCGGCGGCGACGACGGCGCCTTTGGTGCTGGGGTCCTGTGCGGCTGGACCGACCATGGCGACCGCCCCAGGTTCAAAATGGTGACCGGTATCAGCACCGGGGCCTTAATCGCCCCCTTTGCCTTTCTGGGATCGCAATATGACCATGTTTTGCGCCATCTCTATACCAGTGTTACCAGCCGGGATATTTTCCGGCCAAAGAGTCTGCTCACGGTGCTCTGGCGGGAGTCCGTGGCTGATACCGCGCCCTTGGCCAAAATGCTGGAAGTGTACGTTGATGAGCCGATGTTAGCCGAAGTGGCCGCCCAACACAAAAAAGGCCGGCGACTCATCATCGGCACTACCCAACTGGACGCCCAGCGCCTGGTGCTCTGGGATATGGGAGCCATTGCCGCCAGCGGCAACCCGGAGGCCATAAAATTATTCCGTAAGATCATGCTGGCTTCCGCCTCCATTCCCGGCGCTTTTCCGCCACAGTATATCAAGGTGGAGGCCAGCGGCGGCTTCTATGAAGAAATGCACGTGGACGGCGGCACCACCGCTCAGGTGATTCTCTACGAAACCTCCCTGGACCCCGCGACCATGATGGAAGGGCTGGATACTTTATCCCGGGGACGCCAACGCATTCTCTATATTATTCGAAATTCCCAGGTAAAGCCGGAATGGGATGATGTCACTCCCCGGGTAGGACCCATCGGGGCCAGGGCTATCTCCACCCTCATCAAGACCCAGGGTGTGGGCGATCTCTTCCGCCTCTATACCTTTGCCAAACGGGATAAAATGGACTACAACGTGGCCGCCATTCCCCCGGATGTTGCGCCGACCCGGGGCCGGGAACCTTTTGATCGGATCTACATGAATCAGCTCTTTGATTTAGGCTATGACATGGCTTTGAAAGGGTATCCCTGGATGAAATATCCACCTTTTTTTAACCCGAAACCGGTCTTTAAGACCCAAAAGAAAACAGGGCCGGCAGTGCTCCCCCCGGCGGTTTCCGGCAACTAGCGGATCAGCTTTTCTTTATCATTCCAAGCCTGGGTTTGACACCAGCCTGGCGTCAAAAAATCCTGCGACCCCGCAAAAATTGGGTAAAAAGGCACAGGTACGACATTGACCTTGGGCCAAGCGGTCGGAGCCGATTGCGCTCCACCGGACACCACCGTTGCTTGATCGTATAAATCAATTACACTATAGATTGAGGCAGTATTATAATCAGAGCCGCCACTGCTGCGATTCCAGTCCAATTGTTCATTATCATAATAGGTGCCCCAGCCGTAGTTGGTGGCAATCTTGCCGTCATTCCAGTAGCCCCGGCCCACTGTGGAATGCCCCCCGGCGCTCCAGTTAACATTAACCAGCACCGGATGGCCGGTATCAATGGCATTTTTAAAACTGGCCCAGTTGGCAGTCCGCATCTCAATCGTACTGTTAGTATAATACTTATAGGAAAAATCGGCATACCCCTGGTTCAGAGCGTAATTATCCATCCCGGGACCGATTTTGCTGGTATAGGTGCCTCCGGAGGGCGTGGCCGGATATCCCAGATACTGCGCCAGAGTGCCGATAAAATCGACGTATGAGGAGACGCTGCTGGTATTGTCGGGCCAATAAGTTTCCCAGTCAGTGGCAATCATATTATCATAACCATTCCGGTCCCAGTACGACAGGATAATGGCCGCAGCAATTTCCGAACAACTCCCCGGATAAGAACCCGGTTGATTCCAATAGGGCAGGTCAGAGATATAAACCGCCATGAAATTCACACTCCTGTTGGGACCGAATTGATAGGTCACCTCGCCGTCGCCAAAAAAGAGGTCCGTCAGCGGCACCCCGGGATCGTACACATAGCCCAGATAACTGCTGGCCGCCAGCAGATTGGTGATCTTCAGAGAGGTCCCGGTCTGTTTTTGACCTCCGGCTGCATCAAGAGTGTTGCTGATTTTTCTCGTATCGCCATCGTAATATGAGTTAATATACGCTGTATCGTTATATGACATATCGAAGTAGCCGGTAGTAACATCGGCTATACGATAATAACTATCCACTGTTGGATTAATAATGTCTCCAACTTTATATGAACCGGGGGCGGTATAGAAATAACCTGTAAAATAATCTCCACTGTTGTCGCCATAATAAAAAGAAAAATCATACCTGGAGAGATTTCCTTGAATAGTGGGCTGCGCCAGATAGATCTCGTTGGTGCTGCCCATTGACTTGTACCAAACAATGCAGCCGTCATCATTTAGTTGGGGATGATAATCATTATAGGAATCGTTGGTCAAAAGTGTGGTGACGCCGTTGACATAGGTATAGATTTCATAATCCCGGCCATCAGATCCATACCAGACAATCTGACCGTTTTGGTTTATCTGCGGGAAGTAATCTCGATAACTATTATTGGTTATCTGAGAAACGGTATTATTGTGATACAGATATATTTCCGTGTCTTTGCCATCAATTCCATACCAGACAATGTCACCGTTCTCACTGATTTTAGGGCTGTAATCATGGTAGCTGTTGGAGGTCAGCGGTTTGACCACACCGTTAATATATGCGCCGATCTCATAATCCTGGCCATCGAGATAACGCCAGACAATCTGCCCGTTATCGTTGATCTCCGGGTCGTAATCATTGTAATTGTTGTCCGTAACTTGGGAAACACAGTTGTTGCGATATAAATAGATCTCGAAGTCTTTCCCGTCATAGCCATACCAGGCAACGTCACCGTTTTTATTAATTTTGGGATTGAAATCCTGGTAGTTGTTGGAGGTCAGGTATGTGACCGTGTTGTTGGCGCAGGTGCAAATTTCAAGATCTACCCCATCATAACTATACCAGACGATCTGCCCGTTATCGTTGATTTGGGGGTTGTAATCAGAGTATTTGTTGTTGGTAACTTGTGAAATGCTGTTATTGCGATAAAGATAAATTTCGTAGTCTTTGCCATCATAACCGCTCCAGGCAATGTCACCGTCTCGGTTAATTGATGGGTTGTAATCCTTACACGTATTATTGGTGAGTTGAGTCACCGCGCCATTTTTATAGGTGAAGATTTCATAATCCTCGCCGTCAAATCCTTGCCAAACTATCTGGCCGCCCGAATTTATTTGAATCGCAGAATTTGTGTAATTATTACTAGTTATTATGGTGCTCGTATAATCGGCGGCCGGGACCGTGACGCTGGTGAGCGCCCAAGCCAACAACATCATACCCGCTAAGGCGATAGGTCGTTTCATCCTGCCCATAAAAGCTCCTCTAAACCTTACCCAAAACTTCCTTCCCTGGCACCCCTCTCCCTGCTTGCCGGGAGAGAACTGGGTAAGGGGCGTAGTCAGATGAAAACTTTTGGCAACAGTATCTCAGTGTAATAACGACGGTTACAATTTCCCCTCGTCACCCTGGCAAAAAAATTTATCCTCTCAAGGATGGCAAGACGCAAATATCCACTCACAGAGCGGTTGAGCAATCCCGCTAGGCACCAACCGGGGGCCGGAAGCTTTGCGTCCCCGCCGTACCGAGAGGTTTGCCGTTTCCCGGATTTGTGGCTTATAGTTCCGTTAACTCTTTATCGGCTAGTAGCGAAAAATTGTTAGAAACTCTATAGTGCGATGAAACAGGCATTTTTGGCAAGGGCTTTTTTTCCCATTTCGCCTCTTTGGGGGCGAGCGTAGCCGTGAGTTTAGAAAAGAACTAAGACTCGCCCGGCGAACTACTTAATGATGAATTTGATCGGGGGAATTATTCAACGCACTGTATCAGTGCCGGTTAGCGGGAAGAATTATAGTCTTTTTTCTGGATCAATCGGTTAGGTTGGCTGCCATAACCCGAAACCTGGGAAGAAATCAAAATCTTTCCAGGTCCCGATTATACCAGGATTGGTCAGCGCACCATTGATAAATTACAGATTTGGCAAGACAGGCGTAATAAATACTGTTTTTTCTAATAAATATAGTTAGTTACTTGTAGTTTGCCTCTTACGCTATTTCCTTTCAGGGCTTTAGGGCAAACAAGTGACGAGGGCAATCCGGGTTTGAACAAATAACCGCTTAGTTGTTAACCACATCCACGGCAATCCGGAAGTGCACCCAATGATATGATGATCGGTCATTTGACCGGAATGTAGGTTGGGGCAGTTGCCGGCGCCTTTCCCTTGAGGACCTCCTGGTAATACCGGTAGGTAAGCGGCCGGCCATCCTTTAACACTTCAGCATTGACCGTATCCCCGATAAAAATGGTATGGGTGCCGAGGTCAATCTGGTGGAATACCTTCGCCTCTAGTACCGACAAGGCATGCTCCAGTACCAGGGGGCAGCCGGTAATCCCTGTTTTGAACTGTACATTGCTGAGTTTGTTCACATCCCGGCCCGACCGGAAACCGAAAGGTCCCACGAATGTCATGGGCGCCGATTCTTCCAGCACCGAGACACCAAACAGTCCACTTTTGGAAATAAATTCATGGGTCAGATTCTGCTTATTGATTATTACCGCCACTCTGGCAGGGTCTGAAGTTACCTGGATCACGGTGTTGACAATCTGGCCGTTCAGGCGGTCTCCGTCCCGGGAAGTCACGATATAGAGGCCATAACTTAAATCTCGGAAAGCCCTCCGGTCGAATTGGGGACTCACAGCTTACCCCTCCGTTATCTGGTCAGTTAGTTGTTTTGCCGAATATTGGGTTACGAATGGTTTGCTCATCGCCATGCTCTTTCAAGAGCTGGCGGCGCTGCCGCATGATTGTGCCCTTCCGCACTCCCTTTCTTTCCCCATTGCCGCGCCTCAAACCGCCATCGATCTAAATCTTGGGGTCCGGCTAGAACCTCTCAAGCCGGAAAATTAAAACCTTATGCGGGCTCCCTTCCAGCTGGGCGTTAGGCGTGTTGGCTTCAGATTTCCGCGCCTTCCTGTCCATAACTCAGCTTGCGCCTCCATTTGTCTGGAACGCCCTGTCAGTCAATCAAACAAGCAGTTATCGACAGGCGATCCCGGATAGCCCGCAATGACTTAGGATCACCTGGTGCATTTGTCCGCTTGTTCGGCAGCCACCGAACCAGGCCCTGCCAGAGGCCGGAACATCTCTTTGGATGAACCGCAGCATGGGCACTTCCAGTCTTCAGGGAGATCCTCAAAACGGGTCCCCGGGGGGATCTTACCTTTCTTATCCCCGCGGGCCGGGTCATAGATATAACCGCAGTTGGTAAACTGACACTGCCACATCTCTTCAGGTTTTGACATTATATCCTCCAGATTGATACCCACTCCGTCTTCATTTCGCGGATGGGCGAGGTTGAGCAAAATATTAGGTTTAGGGATAACGGTAGACGGGTGTTTGAGAATCCCGTCCCCCTGAATGTCACTCCGCCCGATCCACGACGATTTCTGGTCCGGAAGCTACTCCATCTCCGGCATCTTATTGAATCAACCTGCCGGCAGCATGACATACACAGGAGCACCCTTGATAATATTCTATGAGTTGACTCCTACTAAACAGATAATTCTTATTGATTAGTAATATTTCATTTTTTGGAAAATGCAAGTCCCCTGCCTAAATTTTTTTGCCAAAATACGCGGGGCAGGCCTGGTGGACGCTTGCTTTGTGAGATTGATGCTGGGTCGGTACTTTTATTAAAACCGCAGTACAATCAATGGGATCCAGCTGCACTTTTTCGGCTCGCCCGGGGACATGACTCGAATGGTGTCCCCATCTCAGATCCTTACTACTTTACCAGAAAATTTTACGGCCCAAAGTGGAGAATCGAATAATAAGAATAGTATTATTGGCTAGATAACTCTTTATTTTGATGGAAGCAACAGTCTTACTTTATTCAACATTGTCAATCCCGAATCCCAGCATCATCATTAGCTCGTGAAGTGCTTCGGTCGAGCTGTTAACCCTGCCCGCCCGGATAATCGAGGATAAACGATGCGGTTTGTTTTACTTTTTTCGGCGTGGTATGTCTTGCGAATTTATTCTAATAAATTTGAATTGTTGCGGAATGATCAAAATTCAACCCAGCCATCTTGAAGAGTTAATCCGAATATTCTAAGTTCGGGTAGTGATGGTGCGGCGTTTAATGTGTAGCGTCTTTCTAATCGGCAGTAAGGAAAATTAGCTCCGGTCCCCTTCTCAGGGTTATCTTGCCTCCGTTCAAACTCTCGCTGACTTCCTGATCAGAAAGCGTCTGGTCATCAGCAGGGAATTGCTCGCCGCCATGATTTCAGCCGCAGCCTCTCTGATCTCCCTGGCCATAATCTCCCTATCCGCCTTGTTGGGTTCCTCTCTCCCTAAGGTTCCCCCTAAGACAAGAAGAAAATCAGCCATTTCGCCAATTTTCTTGAGGTTCGCCGTGATTAATTCTTCATTTTGCTCGTTTCCTGACATATCAAGCCCCTTCTTTTGAAACTTGGCCTTTGGGGGCCTGCTTGGGCCTTTTAAAAAATTCCGCGACATCTTTTTCTTTCAAATCGGGTGATTCGGCTTACCCGGCGGTAAGGTCTAGCCACGAGGATAAACCCATCTCTGGATAGTGATCTAAACTTGGCCTAAACGTTCTGCAACTGGCAGTGCACCCCCATAACCTCATAATTGCTTGAAAAACCATCATCTCCTAAAAATTCACCTGGAGAGCGCCGCTTTATTTTTAAGTGCATTAATTATGCCATTTAATTTATCTAATATTATTAAATTGTTAAGAGATCATTATTGTACTTTTTGTTTGAAAAAATTAACATTTGTTAAAGTATTGGAACATGGTTTCTGTTAAACAAATAGGTAAGTTGGGATGAGTTTATCTTCCCCCCCCCCCCGGGAAAAAACCTGCTGCCCCCTTTCGCCTTCTCACTTACCCCTTTTCATTGTTCCCTATTCCCTCCTCCCTTTTCCCTGTTTTGCGACATCTGTACTACCTGTTCTGGATAATTTCCCCGCTTTTCTGATATAGCTGATCAAAAATGGTGGACGGGAAAGCGAAGCGCCTCCCACCGATAAAAAACAGAAAATCTAAAACTAACCACTGACCACTGGTCCCTGGCAGTTAACTAATGGAAACTGGAATTTGGACACGGAAAACGGAAAATTAGAGATTGGAAACTGAAATGGTGGGCCGTCGGGGGCTCGAACCCCAAACCTACTGATTAAGAGTCAGTTGCTCTACCAATTGAGCTAACGGCCCATATATGGTGTGCCTTGCTAATAGCCCTTATATTTATCAGGGGGGCTCAGGGTTGTCAAGGGCAGGACCAGTAAAAGTTTGCGCCCAACTATTTCCAACTTTAACCTTCGAAGCCTGTGTGGTTTAATCTGTACATGTGGACACGACTGGACAGGGACCGGTTCACCTGATAACCGGAGACGAAAAACTGGTTTTTTGCTGAAAGTTGATGGCCTTTAGACTGGAACCCGGAAACTAAGAACCGAAAACTGTTTTTTTCAAAGCTTGACATGTGGTTCTTTTTCCTTATAATAAATATTTTATGTTCACAAGGCGGGCCTACCCTGCCGAGCCATACCGCACTATGAAAAAAAAACCGATTCTCACAGTTCCCACTGAGCAGATTACCTGGGAGGGACTTGATGTCCCGGTGTCGTTGGGAGCAGATTGGTTCGCTCATTGGCTCAAGGAACAGCCCGGATTGGATTTTTCCCTGGAGAAACCTATCACCGGCACGGTCCATCTGGAACGGCATGAGGACAGCATCCTAGTACGGGGCCACCTCCAGGGGGAACTGAACTATGACTGCAGCCGTTGCCTGGATGCGTATACCGGGCCGCTGACCGCAAGCTTTGATCTGCTCCTGAAAGCCGGCCATCCGCCAGTTCCGGAACAGGAAGTGGAACTAAGCCCCGGGGAACTGGACGAAGACTATTTCCTGGGCGATGAATTAGAGTTAAATGGGGTGCTGCGTGAACAGATTCTCCTGGCCCTGCCCTTGAAACCGCTCTGTCGGGAGGAATGTCAGGGCTTGTGCCGCCAATGCGGCGCTAATTTAAATCGGGAACCTTGTTCTTGCTCTGCCCCTGTTTTTCATTCGTCTTTTGCCGCTTTAGAAAAACTAAAAAATGACTAACTCATTACTTAGAGGAGTTTGAACCGTGCCTTTACCGAAACGTCGTACATCTACTTCCAAACGGAACATGCGGCGCGCTCACGACCACATCACCCTGCCCCAACTGGCCGTCTGCCCCCAATGCAATGAATATCGGCTGCCGCATCATGCCTGCCCGCACTGCGGCGTTTATAAAGGTCGGCTGGTCATCCCCAAGTCCGAAGATTAGGGGTTAGGGTATGGACTATTTGCTGACCGAAGAGCAGCAACTGCTCCAAGAATTAGCCCTGCAGGTTGCCGAGGAACGCATCAAGCCGGTGCGGGCCGAACTGGATGAACACGAAGTCTTTCCATCCGAACTGATGCAAGACATGGCCCAGGCTGATCTTTTCGGGGTGATCATTCCGGAGGAGTATGGCGGCCTGGGACTGGGGTGCTTTGAAAGCTGCCTCGTACTGGAGGCTATCGGTTCCGCCTGCGTCGGCGTTGGCATCACCTTTGCCGCTACCTTCCTGGGCGCCTACCCTTTTCTCCTGTATGGCTCGGAAGCCCAAAAAAGCCTTTATCTGCCGCTGTTGTCCCGGGGGGAGCAACTTGCCGCTTTTGCCCTCACTGAATCTCAGGCCGGCAGTGACGCCGGGGCCATCAAAACCTCGGCCGTGCGTGACGATGACCACTACGTCCTCAACGGCACCAAACAATGGATCACCAATGCCGGGGAGGCCAGCATTTACACTATTATCGCCCTCACCGACCCCAGTAAAGGGGCCCGGGGGGCCAGCGCCTTTATTGTGCAGGCGGATGATCCGGGGATTTCTTTCGGCAAAAAAGAACAAAAAATGGGCATCCGGGCCTCGGCAACCCGTGAGGTTATCCTCCAAAACTGCCGGATTCCAGCCGACCGTCTTATTGCCAAAGAAGGGTTAGGCTTTATTATCGCTCTTAAGACCCTGGACTATGCCCGTCCCGGAGTCGGCTCCCTGGCCCTGGGTTTGGCCCAAGCTGCCTTAGAAGAGGCGGTGCTTTTTGCCCGGGAGCGGCAGCAGTTCGGCCACCCCATCATCGGCTTCCAGGCCATTCAACACATGCTGGCCGATATGGCCACCAATCTTGAAGCCGCCCGGGCTTTAATCTATGCCACCGCCCGTTTTATCGATCAGAAACCGAGGGAATTCTCCAAAGAGGCGGCCATGTCCAAACTCTTTCCCACCGATATGGCCATGAAGGTCGCCACTGACGCGGTCCAGATTTTAGGCGGCCACGGCTATATGCGGGAATACCCGGTGGAAAAAATGATGCGGGATGCCAAGATCTTTCAGATTTTCGAGGGCACTAACCAAATTTTGCGCAACATCATCGGGCAGTCCCTCAATAAGGAGTTCAGTAAAAAGCGCTAAGGCAAGGTCAGTTTTTATCACCGACCCCTGCCAGGATATTCTCTCAGTCTCGAGCCACCATATATATATGAAGATCATCGTCTGCCTCAAACAGGTTCCCGAAGCCCAGGATGTGCGCCTGGACCCGGTCACCCACAATCTCCAGCGGGAGGGGGTCAAAAGCATCATCAACCCCTTCGATCTCTACGCTCTGGAGGAAGGCTTGCGGGTCCGGGAGCAGCAAGGTGGAGAAGTCATCGTCCTGACCATGGGGCCGCCCCAGGCTGAAACCGCTTTGCGGGAAGCCCTCACCTTTGGCGCTGACCGGGCTGTTCTCCTCTCGGACCGGGCCTTTGCCGGTGCCGATACCTGGGCCACCGCCTACACTCTGGCTGCCGCCGTCCGCCGCTTGGGCGGGGCCGATCTGATCTTCTGCGGCAAACAGGCCATTGACGGTGATACGGCTCAGGTGGGCCCGGAGATGGCTGCTTTTTTAGACATCCCCCACGTGGCCTGGGCTCGAAAATTGACCTTTAGCCGCCCTGATCTGCTGCAGGTAGAAAGGCTTTTGGACCACGGCTATGACTCGGTGGAAGTGCAATTGCCGGCGTTGATCACTGTGGTCAAGGAGATCAACGATCCCCGGTTACCTTCCTTCAAAGCCAAATTGCGGGCCAAATCTGCGGCTATTCCCGTTTATACTCTGGCTGATTTGGGTCTGACCGAAAACCAGGTGGGCTTTAAAGGTTCATATACCCGGGTGGTGAAAGTTTTCCCCCCACCTCCTCGGGGGCAAAGGGAAATCCTTCAGGGTTCTCCCGAAGAATTGGCTGCGGCCCTGTGGTCCCGGCTGCAACAACTCCAAGGCCGGTAAACTGCTGTTGGTTATCGCCATTGTTGGAAAATACGATATACTTATAACGTTTGCTAAAATTCGATCATTTTGGAGGGCTGGGTCTCAGACCCACCCCTTAGGATAGCTTGTTTCAATCTGAAAGCTGATAGCTGAGCACTTAATTAAAATGTCTGTTATCATTGAGTTAGATAAGTGCACCGGCTGCGGGCAGTGTCTTGAGGTTTGCCCTTTTGACGCCCTGGAGCTCGTGGGTGAAAAGGTCGCTGTCAAAGAAGGATGTACCCTCTGCGGGGCCTGCCTTGAGGTCTGCGAATATGCCGCTCTCAGTCTGCCCGAAGACGAAGCTCCAACCCAGCCTGTGCCTTGCCCCTCAGACGGCATCTGGATTTTTGCCGAACAGCGCCGCGGCCGTCTGGCCCCGGTGGCTTTAGAGCTTCTAGGAGAAGGCCGGCGTCTGGCCGAAGTGCTGCACCTCCCCGTCGCCGCCGTCCTTTTCGGGCACCAAGTCCGCGATCTGGCCGATGAACTCATCGCCGGCGGCGCTGATTCAGTCTATCTGGTGGACCACCCTATCCTGTCGGAATTCGTGGAAGAGCCTTATGCCGCGGCACTAACGGCCCTGGCCAGGCTCCACCCGCCGGAAATCATTCTGGCCGGCGCCACCTACCTGGGCCGGGCCTTTATCCCCCGGGTTGCCGCCGCCCTGGATACCGGCCTGACCGCCGACTGCACCGCCTTCGACATCGAGCCACAGAGCAACCTGCTGTTGCAAACACGGCCGGCCTTTGGCGGCAACATCATGGCCACTATTCTCACTCACCGGTCTTATCCCCAAATGGCCACTGTGCGTCCCCGGGTCATGAAGAAACTTCCCCCGCAAAATGGCCGCCAGGGAAACATTGTTCAGGTACATCTGGCCGAATTGGACCACTCCTTTCGTTCCCGTTTCCTGCAGACGGTCTCTGAAATCACCGAAACCATACCTTTGAGTGAAGCCGAAGTCATCATTGCCGGGGGGCGGGGTCTGCAAGAAGGGAAAAATTTCCGCCTTTTGGAGGAATTAGCCAACCTTCTGGGCGGCACCGTGGGCGCCACCCGTGCCGCCGTGGATGCCGGCTGGATTTCCTATCAACACCAGATCGGCCAAACCGGTAAAACCGTGGCCCCCAAGATATATTTTGCCTGTGGTATCTCCGGCGCAGCCCAACATATGGTGGGCATGCAATCGTCAGACTTTATTGTGGCCATCAACAGCGACCCCCAAGCCCCTATTTTCCAGATTGCCGATATCGGTCTGGTGGGAAACGTCTTCGACATCATTCCAGCCCTGATTCAGCAGATCAGGGCCAACCGCTAAGGAGCAGTTTTGGGTGAGATAAATCGTGTGGCACTGGTTACCGGAGCATCCCGGGGCATCGGCCGGGCCTGTGTTGTTGCTTTGGCCCAACCTCACATGATGCTCTATGTGAACGATGTGGCCAACCTTGAGTTAGCGGCCGAAACCTGTGAGCTGGCCAAAGCTAAAGGAGCTCAGGCGGAAGTTCTTGGGTTCAACGTGGCCGATTATAACGAGGTAACCGCCGCCGTTGATACCATTGTCAAATCCATCGGCCGCCTGGACATTCTGGTGAACAATGCCGGTATCGCCAAGGATAATCTCATCGCCCGCCTGAAAGAAGAGGACTGGGACCGGGTGCTCGACATCAACCTGAAGGGTGCCTTTAATTGCATCAAGGCCGCCACCCGTCCGATGATGAAACAGCGCTCCGGCCGCATCATCAACATATCCTCCGTGGTCGCTTATATGGGTAATCCCGGCCAGGCGAACTACGCCGCCTCCAAGGCGGGACTGGTGGGCTTGACCAAGGCAGTGGCCCGGGAATTGGCCTCTCGCCAGATAACCGTCAACGCCGTGGCTCCCGGCTTCATTGCCACGGACATGACCTCGGCCATCTCCGAAAAGGTTCAGGCCGAAATGCTGGCGCAAATTCCACTCAACCGTTTCGGTGCTCCGGATGAAGTGGCTGCCGTGGTCGCTTTTCTGGCCTCCGAAGCAGCCGCTTATATCACCGGGGAAGTTATTCATATTAACGGCGGCCTTATTATGGCCTGAGCGAGGTCCTGCCGGGCTCCTGGATTTTTTGAAAAAAAGTTCATTATTTTTCTTGCATTTATCTCAGATTCTCGACATTATTTTTACGCTACGTTTTAATTAGCACTAAGGAGGAGGAAAATTCAAATGGCAGCTATTGAAGACAAAGTAATCGATATTATTGCCGATCGCCTGGGAGTGGATAAATCCGAAGTCGTACCCGAAGCCGCTTTTATCGATGATTTGGGAGCCGATTCCCTTGACCTGGTCGAATTGATTATGGCCATGGAAGAGGAATTCGACATCGAAATCGCCGATGAAGAAGCAGAAAAACTCAGAACCGTGCAAGATGTCTTGAATTACATTCAAGCCCATTCTGCTTAACCAGTTATTGCCTGCTGTTGTATTTTAGTTGGTGAAGTCCAAAGAGAGGCTTTTTCCATGAGTGTGCGGGTCGTTATCACCGGCCTGGGAATGATTACCCCTTTGGGAATTGGGGTGGAACCCACCTGGAGCGGTTTAATCGCCGGTAAATCCGGTATCGGACCGATTACTTTTTTTGATACCACCGGCTTTGAAACCACCATCGCCGGGGAGATAAAAAATTTTCACCCCGAAGAATATATATCCCCGAAGTTGATCAAACGCATGGACCGCTTCGTCCAGATTGCCGTGGCTACGGCTGTCCTGGCCATGCGGGACGCGGGTCTGGAAATCAGCTCGGATCTCCAGCCGTTAATCGGTGCTATTGTCGGCTGTGGTCTGGGAGGGCTGACCACCATTGAAAAATACCATCAGATCTTGTTGGAAAAAGGACCAAAAAGAATCAGCCCCTTTTTCATTCCCATGCTCATACCCAATATGGCGCCGGGTATGGTGGCCATGCACTTCGGCGCCCAGGGACCGAACACTGCCACCGTCACCGCCTGCGCCTCCGGGGCCCACGCCATAGGCGACGCCTTTAAAATCATCCAGCGTGGCGCAGCTAAAGCTATGATCACTGGTGGGGTGGAATCGGTTATCACACCTCTGGGTGTAGGCGGCTTTAACGCCCTCAAAGCCCTCTCCACCCACAATGAGGACCCCGAAAAGGCCAGCCGCCCCTTTGATCTCAACCGGGATGGCTTTGTCATGGCCGAGGGCAGCGGCATTCTGATCATGGAAGAGCTTGAGTTCGCCCGAGCCCGGGGGGCCAGAATTTACGCCGAAGTCGCTGGCTATGGTCTTTCCGGTGACGCCTATCACATGACCGCCCCCTCTCCTGACGGCGCTGGGGCCATTTTGTGTATGCAGCAAGCATTAGTCGATGCTGGTCTTACCCCCGAAGAGGTTGATCATATCAATGCCCATGGCACTTCCACGCCATTGAACGACGCTTCCGAAACTATGGCCATCAAAAAAGTATTCGGTGACCGGGCTTATAAAATTCCCGTCAGCGCCACCAAGTCCATGACCGGCCACCTTCTGGGAGGCGCCGGCGCCGTGGAGGCCAATATCTCTATACTCAGCCTGGTCCACGGCATCGCGCCGCCTACCATCAACTATGAAACTCCCGATCCGGAATGCGATCTGGATTACGTTCCCAACCAGGCGCGTCAGATGCCCATTGACGTCGTCATGTCCAATTCTTTCGGCTTCGGCGGCACCAATGCCGTCTTGGTATTTAAAAAGTTCGCCGGTTGAAATGCATGGAAACCATCTTTCTTGGCTGTGACCATGCCGGTTTCGGCTTAAAACGAGATATTGTCCTGCTTTTACAAAGCCTCTCCATACCCTTGCAGGATCTGGGGTGTGATTGTGCAGAGGTCTCGGTGCACTATCCTCACTATGCTCAAAAGGTCGTCCGGGCCATCCTGGCGAACCCTGGTAGTCGAGGCATCCTGATCTGCGGTACCGGCTTGGGCATGTCTATCGCGGCCAACCGTTTCCCTGGTATTCGCGCCGCCCTCTGTCAGGAGCTCTACACTGCCAGGATGAGCCGCCTTCACAATGACGCCAATCTCCTGGTCATGGGTGGCCGCATCGTCGGCCCCGGTTTAGCCCAGGAGATCGTCCACGTCTGGCTCACCACGCCGTTTGAGGGCGGACGTCATCAGCAGCGCCTTGATTTAATTGAAGCATTGCCGAAACATTCTCAAGAATATCCTTAAGGTGAATATGCATGAGTTCGTTGGCTCAGATCGACCCCGAGATCTATGCTGCCATTCTACAAGAAGAACAGCGTCAGCTCAGTAAACTAGAGCTTATTGCCTCGGAAAATTTTGTTAGCCCCGCCGTGTTGGAGGCTCAGGGTTCCGTCCTCACCCATAAATATGCCGAAGGGTATCCCGGACGCCGATATTATGGCGGGTGTGAATATGTGGACATTGCCGAAACCCTGGCTCTGGATCGGGTGAAGCAGTTATTCGGCGCCGACTACGCCAACGTCCAGCCCCATTCCGGTACCCAAGCCAATATGGCCATCTATTTTGCCTTTTTAAAGCCGGGAGACTCTATCCTCGGCATGGATCTGGCCCATGGCGGCCATCTGTCCCATGGCGCCTCGGTCAACTTCTCCGGCCAGCTTTATAAACCCTTATATTACGGGGTCAAGAAAGATACCGGTGAAATTGATTTTGAGGGGATTGAAGCGTTATTAAAAGAACACCGGCCCAAAATGTTGGTAGCCGGGGCCAGCGCCTACCCCCGTATCCTGGACTTTGCGCGTTTCGCCGCCCTGGCACGGCAATATGGTGCCTATCTGATGGTGGATATCGCCCACATCGCCGGTCTGGTGGCTACCGGACTGCACCCTTCACCGGTGCCCACGGCCGATTTCGTCACCTCCACCACCCATAAAACCCTGCGCGGCCCTCGGGGCGGCTTGATCCTGGCCCGCAATCAGGAAATCGAGATCAAAGGCAAAAAGCAGTCACATGCCGAGAGACTGGACTATTACCTCTTCCCCGGCATTCAGGGCGGCCCCCTGATGCACACCATCGCCGCCAAGGCCGTGTCCTTTCAGGAGGCTTTGCGACCCTCATTTAAACGCTATCAACAGCAGATTCTCCTGAATGCCCACACCCTGGCCGAAGAATTCCGGCGCCTCGGCTACCAGCTGGTCACTGGCGGTACCGACAACCACCTCCTCCTTATGGACCTCTCCAATACCGGTATCACTGGTCAAGACGCGGAAAAAGCTCTGGATAAAGCCGGCATTACTGTGAACAAAAACCGCATTCCCTTTGACCAAAGACCCGCCAAGGTCACCAGTGGCATTCGCCTCGGCTCCCCCGCCCTCACTACCAGGGGCATGAAGGAGCCCGAAATGCGTCAGGTCGCCGACTTTATTCATCAGGTCCTCCAGGCGCCCGCAGACTTGGACCACTTCCAACGCCTCAAGGGGCAGGTGAAAGAATTCTGCCGCAGCTATCCCCTTTTCTCCCCTGAATGGTATTGTGATTAGAGGGGCCGGGGGAGGCTGACGTGCGCTGTCCCTACTGCCGCAGCATTAAAACTCGCGTCGCGAACTCCCGGCTCAGCCGGGAGGCCGACGCTATCCGCCGCCGCCGGGAATGCCTGGACTGCAAACGCCGCTTCACCACGTATGAAAAGGTGGAAGACATCACTCCCCTGTTGATCAAAAAAGACGGTCGCCGGGAGGCCTTCAACCGCAGCAAGATCTACGAAGGTATCAAGAAGGCCTGCGAAAAACGGCCGGTGAGCATCGACGACATCGAGCAGTTCCTGGACGACCTGGAGCGGGAGCTTCAGGAATCTGGGCTAAAAGAAGTCCCCTCCACCCTCATCGGCGAGAAAGTCATGGCCCAACTCCACCAGTGGGACGACGTCGCCTATGTCCGCTTTGCCTCTGTGTACCGCCACTTCAGCGATATTACCGAATTTATGGAAGAAATCAGTAAACTGGCGGCATCCAAAGGGAACAAAGAAGGTCCCTAGACCTGATTAGGACTTACTTTCTCAAACCGGTTCGACAGATACCTGGAGAAGTTTTTTGTATTATATTGATATTTAACTTTTTTACTCAGTCATTGATCCTCAGCACCCCGACCGGATGAGAGTTGAAACAGTTAATACTCCTGGCAACGGCTAAAAATCAAGAGGTATGATTTGGTGAACCATTCTCCTCATCCCTTCTCCGTCGAAGACCACCGTTTTATGGCTCTGGCCCTGAAGCTAGCCGCCAAGGGCGCCGGCTTCACTTCCCCCAACCCCATGGTGGGGGCCGTGGTGGTGAAAGATGGCCGCCTTGTAGGCAAGGGCTACCACCGCCGCCATGGTCGACCGCATGCCGAAGTGGAGGCCCTGCGCCAGGCCGGGCCCCAAACTCACGGCGCTACCCTTTATGTCAACCTGGAACCCTGTAACCATTATGGTAACACCCCGCCCTGCACCGAAGCGGTGGTGGCTGCCGGCATCTACCGCGTGGTCATTGCCAACTCCGACCCCAATCCCGGGGTCACCGGCGGCGGGGCCGACTTCCTGCGGGAAAAAGGACTAATTGTCGATACCGGTTTGATGGCTGAGGCCGGCTGCAAGCTCAACGAAACCTTTTTCAAGGCCATAACCACAAGGCAGCCCTTTGTGATCGCCAAGGCCGCCGCCTCCCTGGACGGCAAGATCGCCACCCACACCAGCGAATCCCATTGGATCACTGGTGATAAAGCCCGGATTTGGGTCCATCAACTCCGCCATCAGGTTGATGCTATTCTTGTGGGTGTCGGTACGGTAGTGGCCGACGACCCGCAACTCACCACCCGGCTGCCCAAGGGGAAAGGCAAGGACTCCACCCGTATCATAGTAGACAGCTGCCTGCGCCTGCCCCTTACCGCTCGGGTTTTAACCCAGAAATCAGCCGCCCCCACCTGGATCGCCTGCACTACCGCTGCCCCCCCGGAAAAGATCGCAGCCATCAAAGCCTTGGGTGCCGATATCATCCTCACCCCTGCCCGGGAAAATCGGGTCGACCTCTCTGCCCTGCTCACTATTTTGGGGGAACGCCAGGTGCACGGCCTTTTAGTGGAAGGCGGCGCCGAAATCCACGGGGCTTTTTTCGATGCCGGTCTGGTGGATAAATTTCACCTCTTTCTGGCCCCCAAATTCATCGGCGGCCGCCAAGCCCCCGGTATTCTGGGCGGCCTGGGCATCGCCCGCCTGCAAGAAGTCCGCCCGGTGCAAAATTTGACCATACGGCATATCGGTTTAGATATCCTTATCAGCGGCTACTTAACGGAAACCAGCCGCTAAAATCTCTTCTCAGAGTATTTATAATCCTTGCTAAAAACCAACAAAAATGCTAAAAATAATTTTTTAAGTATTCTTGGGAGTGCACTTATGATCAAAGCGGTGCGGGGTATGAAAGACCTCCTGCCCCCAGAAACAGCCCGCTGGCACCATATTGAAACCATCGCCCGATCCGTCTTCACCTGCTATGGATTTCATGAAATCCGCCTGCCCTTACTGGAGCGCACCGAGCTCTTCACCCGGTCCATCGGCGATAGCACTGACATCGTCGAAAAAGAGATGTACACTTTTCCCGACCGACGGGGCGAGTCTATGACTCTGCGGCCTGAAGCCACTGCTTCAGTGGTCCGGGCCTTTATCGAAAACCGTTTGGACCAGGGCGCCGAGGTCAAGAAGTATTTTACCATCGGCCCCATGTTTCGCTATGAAAGGCCCCAGAAAGGCCGGTACCGCCAGTTCCACCAGATAAATTGCGAAGCTCTGGGCGGCGAAGCCCCGGAGTTGGATGCTGAAATGATTCTCCTGCTCATGGAGATTTTGGAACGGCTCCAGATAACTGACATCGAATTGGTACTTAACTCTTTGGGCTGCCCTCAGTGCCGGCCGGCTTATCTGCTGGAATTGACCGCCCTGTTCGCCCGGGGACTGAGGGATCTCTGCGACGATTGTCAGCGTCGCAGCGCCGCCAATCCTCTTAGGGTTTTCGATTGTAAATCCAAAACCTGCCAGGAGCTGCTCACTCAGGTTCCGGCCATTTCCGACCAGCTTTGTGACGATTGCCAACGACATGAACAGAGGGTCCTGGAACTCCTGGAGCGTTTCCATGTCCCCTATCGTAAAAATCCCAGGCTGGTAAGGGGGCTGGATTACTATACCCGCACCGCCTTTGAAGTGGTCAC
The DNA here is from genome assembly GCA_963705135.1 of uncultured delta proteobacterium. GTDB lineage: Bacteria > Desulfobacterota > Desulfobaccia > Desulfobaccales > Desulfobaccaceae > Desulfobacca. The sequence goes on along the minus strand of CAVPJB010000011.1, from coordinate 184,482 downwards.
CACCCAACTGGGGGCTCAGGACGCCGTCGCTGGCGGCGGCCGCTATAACGGCCTGGCCAAGGAACTGGGTGGCCCCGACATTCCTGCCATCGGTTTTGCCATTGGCGAAGAACGTCTGGCCGTTTTGTTAAGTCAGCAAAATGATGCCATTCCCCAGTCTCCTTTACTTTTTGTTGCGGTCTTGGGCCAGGCGGCCCAGGATCGGGCCTTCGAGCTCATCCAGGCATTGCGGCGCCAAGGTTATGCCGCCGACATGGATTTTACCGATCGTTCTCTCAAGGCCCAGATGACTATGGCCAACCGCCGGGGCGCCTCCTGGGTGCTCATTATGGGCGAAAAGGAATTGGCCTCCAGCCAGGCCCCCCTAAAAAATATGCAAAACGGCCAGCAGCAAATAGTCTCACTTGACGGCCTGTCCGAAATTTTAGCCACCCTCCGGCCGGAGACAAAAGGAGTCTAAGGTGTTGGATTCTCTGGACGGCCTGCAGCGCAGCCATTCCTGCGGCGTGTTGCGGTCGGATGATATAAAAAAAGAAGTCGTTCTCATGGGCTGGGTGCAGCGCCGCCGGGATCATGGCGGCCTCATCTTCGTGGATCTTCGGGACCGGGAAGGCCTTACCCAGGTAGTCTTCAATCCCGATATCAATGATCAGGCCCACGCCAAAGCCGATGTCTTGCGCAGCGAATTCGTTATTGCCGTACGGGGTATTGTCATCCCCCGGCCTGAGGGTATGACTAACCCCAATCTGCCCACCGGCGAAATAGAAGTTGCTGTGGAAGAACTTCGCCTGCTCAATAGTTCCCAGACTCCGCCTTTTGAACTCGAAGATTTCAAGCTGGATACCTCCGAAGCCATCCGGTTGCGCTACCGCTATCTTGATCTGCGGCGGCCTAATCTCATGCATAACCTGCTGTTGCGTCATCAAGCTGCTCAGGTGGTTCGCACCTATCTGAATAAACAAGGCTTCGTCGAAGTGGAAACACCTATTCTGACCCGGAGCACTCCAGAAGGGGCCCGGGATTATCTGGTGCCAAGCCGGACCAACACCGGAAAATTTTTTGCCTTGCCCCAGTCGCCGCAGCTTTTCAAGCAGCTCCTCATGATAGCCGGGATGGAGCGCTATTATCAGCTCTGCCGTTGTTTCCGGGATGAAGACCTGCGGGCCGACCGGCAACCTGAGTTCACTCAGATTGATATGGAGATGTCGTTTGTCACGGAAGAAGACATCTACGCGGTGGTGGAAGGGTTGATGGCTGTCCTATTTCAAGAGATTTTGGGTCTGGATGTCGCCCCCCCCTTCCCTCGCCTCACCTATGCCGAATGCATTTCCCAGTTTGGGGTGGACCGTCCTGACCGGCGTTTCGGACTGGAACTGGTGGACGTCACTGATCTGGTAGCCACAGCCGAATTCCGCACCTTTGCCGATGTCGCCTCCCGGGGAGGTATTATCAAAGCCATCAACGGCAAGGGCCTGGCCCGCCTGCCCCGGAAGGATTTGGACGAACTGACCGGCTTTGTGGGCATCTATGGCGCCAAAGGCTTGGCCTGGATTAAGCTTACACCGTCAGGCTGGCAGTCGCCCCTGGCCAAGTTTTTCACTCCGACACAGCAAGAGGCCTTAAATGCCCGCCTGGAGGCCCAGGAAGGCGACCTCCTCATGTTTGTGGCCGACGTACCTCAGATCGTTCACACTGCCTTAGGCCAATTACGGTTGCATCTGGGAAAAAAGGAACATCTTATTGAGCCGGACACGTATGATTTTTGTTGGGTGACCCATTTCCCTCTCTTGGAATACGATCCCGAGGCCAAGCGCTTTATGGCCATGCACCACCCCTTTACCTCGCCGCTGCAAAAGGATATGCCGTTGCTCCAGACCGACCCCGCCGCGGTGCGGGCCCGGGCCTATGACCTGGTCCTCAATGGCAACGAAGTGGGCGGCGGCAGCATCCGTATTCACCAACGCCATGTCCAGGAAAAGGTCTTTGAGACTTTAAAGATCTCCCCTGAAGAGGCCCAACAGAAATTCGGCTTCCTGTTGGAAGCCCTGGAATACGGGGCCCCACCTCACGGCGGCGTAGCCTTTGGCTTTGATCGTTTGATCATGATTTTGACCGGCGCCAAATCTATTCGGGAAGTCATTGCCTTCCCCAAAACCCAGAAGGCCACCTGCCTTTTAACCCAGGCCCCTTCAGAAGTGGATGTGGCGCAGTTGTTGGAATTGGGCATCCGTTTAGATCGCTAGCGGCTAGAGGATCTGCGGGAGGGAGCAAGGCGAATCCGAGGCCACTGCACTTCCCTGAAAACGTTTTATAATATAAGATAATTTTAAACTGGAGAAGAACCATGGCTCGCTGGAATACGGAGCGTCGGCTCCTGGATCACGAACACTCCCAGACCTGGCAGCACCGTCTGCAAGAAGTGGATGAGCCCAACCTCATGCGGCAAATTTATCCTTACGAGGAAGTCGCCCGCATTGATTTTGATTATAAATTCGTTATGCCCAACCCTCCCGAACATATGCGTATCACTGACACTACTTTCCGGGATGGCCAACAGGCCCGGCCGCCTTATACGGTTCGGCAGATCGTCGAAATCTTCGACATGCTGCACAAACTATCCGGGCCCAATGGGATTATCCGTCAAAGCGAATTCTTTCTGTACAGCAACAAGGACAAAGAATCGGTGCAGCGCTGTCTGGAACGGGGCTACACCTTTCCTGAAATCACCGGCTGGATCCGGGCCAAAGCTGAGGATCTGCCCCTGGTCAAAGATTTGGGCCTCAAGGAAACCGGCATCCTCACCTCCGTTTCCGATTACCATATCTTTTATAAAATGGGTGGCACCCGTGGCAGCATCATGGAGCAGTATTTGAATATCGTCAAAGCCGCCCTGGATTTAGGCATCACTCCCCGGTGTCACTTCGAGGATGTTACCCGGGCGGATATCTACGGGTTTTGCATTCCCCTTGCCATTGAACTTATGAAGCTGCGGGAGCAATCCGGCATCGATGTCAAAATCCGACTCTGTGATACACTGGGTTACGGCGTCCCGTACCCGGGCGCGGCCCTGCCCCGGAGTGTTCCCCGGTTAATCCGGGGCTTCATTGATGACGCCGGCGTTCCCGGCCATCTATTGGAATGGCACGGCCATAACGATTTCCACAAGGTCTTTATTAACGGTACCACCGCCTGGCTCTATGGCTGCGGCGCGGTCAACGGGGCGCTGTTAGGATTCGGGGAGCGCACCGGCAACACCCCCATCGAGGCCCTGATCATTGAATATATCTCCTTCAAGGGGCATAATGACGGCATCGATACTACGGTCATCACCGATATTGGGCGCTACTTCGAGCAGGAATTAAACTACCAGATTCCGACCAATTACCCCTTTGTCGGCAAAGATTTTAACGCCACCAGCGCCGGCATCCATGCTGACGGTGTCCTGAAAAATCCGGAGATTTACAATATCTTCGATACCGACAAAATTCTGAGGCGCCCCATTACCATCACCATCACCGATAAAACCGGCCGGGCTGGCGTCGTGCACTGGCTCAACTCCCGCCTGGGACTGGTGGGTGATGCCAAAATCGACAAGCGCCACCCTGCCGTAGTGAAAATAAACAGCAAAATTACTGCACTATACGAAGCCGGCCGTATCACCTCCATTTCCAATGAGGAATTGGAAAGTATGGCCCGGAAGTACCTGCCGGAATACTTTACCTCTGAATTCGATCTGCTGAAGGCCAAGGCCGAACATCTGGCCGCAGCCCTGGCGGAGGAACTGGCAGAAAAGGAAGAAATTCGCTCCATGGATCCTGCCCGCCAGGAACCGGTAATGCAGGCGACCCTGGATGCCAACCCCTTTGTCCAATTCATGTATATCACTAACCTGGAAGGCCGAAAGATCACCCGCAACATTACGCACATCACCGACCGTGCTAAATACGAGTCGGCCCACCCGGAGGAAGACCTCTCCAGCCGGGATTGGTTTGTCAACCCCATCAAATCCGGTAAAGTCTTTGTCTCCGATTTCTACACCTCCCGCTTTACCAGCGCCCTCTGCATTACCGTCAGCGTCCCCATCCGCAATGAGGAAGACGAAATCCAGGGCGTTCTGGGCCTGGACATTCGCTTCAAAGACCTGGCCAAAATGGAGAAGGACGGGGAATTGTAGGATAGTTTCGAGTTTTCAGATACATCATGGGGCGCTCCAATAGGGCGCCCTTCCGTTTCCCAGGGACAGTATGGCCAGTCCATGCCCTGGTAATAATTTTCTTTTTAACACCTTTCTTATTTTCTCTTCACACCGTTTGGTTATCCTGTGATAATTTAAGATTATGGCGTGATCTTGTTTTTCCAGACAGTGGGGTCATATTATCTGACTGGGCAAGGATCTGGCAGGGTCGATCCTGAGACCAGGGGCGACGATAGAAAAGAAGTTGGTCGAACGCTGGTTAATCGGCCTACTTGCCGGCTGACGGGTTTACATCCTGAACGACAAGAGATAAAAGGGGCCTGATGATGTTGCCAAAAATAGATCCCGCCGCCACCGAGAGCTGGCGTCGGCTGCAGGAACACTTCGAACAAATCAGGGATATACATATGAAAACCTGGTTTGCCCAGGAGCCTGCCAGATTTGATACCTTTTCGATTACGTTCAAAGACATCCTGGTGGATTATTCCAAGCATCGAATCACCGCCGAAACCATGAGGTTGCTGGTGGCCCTGGCGGAGGAAGTAAAGCTCCAAGACGCCATCGACAGGATGTTCAGCGGGGATAGGATCAACGAGACGGAAAACCGGGCGGTTTTGCACGTGGCCCTGAGAAACCAGGCCAATTCCCCGATGTATTTAGACGGACAGGATGTCAGGCCCGAAGTGAATGCGGTGTTGGACAAGATGCGGGATTTTTCCCAGCGGGTCAACTCTGGCGCCTGGACGGGCTACACCGGGAAAAAGATCACTGATATCGTCAACATCGGCATAGGGGGCTCGGATTTAGGACCGGTCATGGTGACCGAGAGCCTGCGCCCCTACCGTCAGATGGGTCTGAAGGTGCATTTTGTCTCCAACATTGACGGAACCCATATCAGTGAAACCCTGGCGCAGCTCAACCCGGAAACGGTCCTTTTCCTGATCGCTTCCAAGACCTTCACCACCCAGGAAACCATGACTAACGCCCGTACCGCCAGAGACTGGTTTCTTCAGAAGGCCGGAGACTCCCAGCATGTAGCCCGACACTTCGTGGCCATCTCCACTAACACCCGGGAGGTGGAAGCCTTCGGGATTCACCGGGACAACATGTTTGGTTTCTGGGATTGGGTGGGGGGCCGTTACTCTCTGTGGTCCGCCATCGGCCTGTCCATCGCCTGTTATGTGGGCTTTGGTAATTTTGTGAAGTTGCTCACCGGCGCCCATGAGATGGACCTTCACTTCCGGAATATGCCGTTTCCCCAAAACATACCGGTGGTTTTGGCCCTGCTGGGCATCTGGTATACCAATTTCTTCGGGGCCGAAACCGAGGTGATCCTGCCTTACGATCAATATATGCACCGGTTTCCGGCCTACTTCCAGCAGGGCAACATGGAGAGCAACGGCAAATCCGTAGACCGGGAAGGCCGGCCGGTCTCCTATCAGACCGGCCCCATCATCTGGGGGGAACCCGGCACTAATGGTCAGCACGCCTTTTACCAACTGATTCATCAGGGCAGCAAGCTCGTCCCGGCAGACTTTCTGGTCCCGGCTATCAGTCACAATCCAGTGGGAGACCATCACCAGATTTTGCTTTCAAACTTTTTTGCCCAGACCGAGGCTTTGATGCTCGGTAAGACCAGGGAAGAGGTGGCGGCGGAACTGCAGCAGGCCTGCCTGAGTCAGGAATATATTGACACTTACTCCCTGCACCGGGTGTTTGAGGGGAACCGGCCTACCACCTCGATTCTCTTTAAAAAGCTGACCCCCCGGGTCCTGGGCAGTCTCATCGCCATGTACGAACACAAGATCTTTGCCCAGGGAGTCATATGGAACATATTCAGCTTTGACCAGTGGGGCGTGGAATTGGGCAAGCAATTAGCCAAGCGCATACTGCCGGAACTTGGAGATGACCAGCCGGTGACCACGCATGACGCTTCGACGAATGGTTTGATCAATGCCTTTAAGAAAATGAAGCAATAGGAGTTTACCGATGGTGATTCAATATCAAGACTTAGGTCTGGTGAACACCCGGAGAATGTTTCACCGGGCCCTGGCGGAACACTTTGCCATACCGGCATACAACTTTAACAACCTGGAGCAGTTGGAGGCCATTATCATCGGCTGTGTTGAATCCAAATCGCCGGTAATCCTCCAGTGTTCCGGCAGCGCCCGGAAATACATGCACCCGGCCATGGTGCCGCATCTGGTCAAGGGGGCCATGGCGATGATGCAAGAAATGGGCGTTTCAATTCCAGTGGCTTTACACCTTGACCACGGCGACACCTTTGAACTGGCCAAATCCTGCATCGATACGGGCTTCTCTTCAGTAATGATCGATGGCTCTCACCACCCTTACGAGGAAAATGTGCGCCTGGCCCGGCAGGTGGTGGAATACGCCCACGAGCGGGACGTGACCGTGGAGGCAGAGCTGGGGGTGCTGGCGGGGGTGGAGGATGAGGTCTCGGCTGAGGCTTCGCATTACACCCGGCCCGAGGAGGTGGAGGATTTTGTGAACCGGACCAAGGTAGATTCCCTGGCCATTTCCATAGGCACCTCCCATGGAGCTTTCAAATTCAAGGTCAAGCCCGGCGAGGAGGCGCCGCCGCTGCGCTTTGACATTTTGGAAGAGACTGAGCGGCGGGTGCCCGGCTTCCCCATCGTCTTGCACGGGGCTTCCAGCGTCATGCCGGAATATGTGGAGATGATCAACAAATACGGCGGCAGGATGGAGGCAGCCGTGGGGATTTCCGAAGAACAGCTGCGTCGGGCCGCTCAATCGGCGGTCTGCAAAATCAATATCGACAGCGACGGACGGTTGGCGATGACGGCAGTGGTCCGAAAAATATTTTCGGAGAAGCCCGATGAGTTCGATCCCCGGAAATATTTGGGCGCAGCCCGGGACGAGTTGATCAAAATGGTTAAATATAAAAACGAGCGGGTGTTAGGGAGTGCCGGGAAGGCCTAATATCTAAGATACGCCCAGTCGATTTCCCGGAAAACCACAAGCAGGGACTCATTGTTGGTTGCGGAAACAACGAATAAACCTTTCTCAATTGCTTGTGCGCTTTCAAGGGTGGCCATTGATTGGCCACCCTTTGTGGCGGGCTTTTGCCGGGAGCAGCCATGCCAAAAAACTAAGGTCGCTTCTCTGAAATATTTCTCCGCTGATATCAAAATAGAGTTTGCCGAAGTTATTCAGGCCAAGAAATTCCCCTCATCCCAACTTTCTTGTTTTCTCTTGGTCTAAGTTTGGCTATATTGGAAGGGAAGCGGTTTCAGCCAATGCGCCGATTTTGCTGAAATTGCCCATATCTGCCGCACCAGCCCGGCTGCCTCGCCACGGCGGCGGTGTTTTTAATTGGAGTCATGCTCGAATTTATCTTGGAAAGGGGCACGACAGGCCGTGCCACTACAATAAGAAGTTATTTTCGAGAGAGGTAAAAAAACCTTGAGGATGAGCTTCGCGCCGCTCATCCGGGAGAGGGAGGAGCGTGTATGTCAGCTTTGGAACGCATTAAAGAGGCGAAAGCCAAATACGAGGAGAAGGTCGCCAAGACCCTCCAGAAAATGCCCGAACGCAAGGCCAACTTCGTCAATACTTCGGGCATCCCGGTGGAACGGGTTTACACCCCCCTGGATTTGGAAGGCTTTGACTACATGGAAAAACTGGGCCTGCCCGGACAATACCCGTATACCCGGGCGGTGCAGCCCACCGCCTACCGGGGCCGCTATTGGACCATGCGGCAATACGCCGGGTTCGGCTCGGCCCAGGAAACCAACGAACGCTACCATTATCTGCTGAACGCCGGCCAGACCGGGCTGTCGGTGGCCTTTGACCTGCCCACCCAGATCGGCTTTGACTCGGACCACGATCTGGCCCGGGGCGAAGTGGGCAAAGTGGGCGTCGCCATCGATTCCCTCTGGGATATGGAAACCCTGTTCAAAGGCATCCCACTGGACAAGGTCAGCACCTCCATGACCATCAATTCTCCGGCCGCCATCCTCATGGCCATGTATTTGGTGCTGGCCGAACGGCAGAATATCTCTTTTGATAAACTGCGGGGCACCATCCAGAACGATATCCTGAAGGAATACTCTTCCCGGGGCACCTACATCTTTCCGCCCCGGCCATCCATGAAAATTATCACCGATATTTTTGAATACTGCTCCAAGGAAGTGCCCCAGTGGAACACCATCAGCATCAGCGGCTATCACATCCGGGAAGCCGGGTCCACTGCGGTCCAGGAAGTGGCCTTCACCCTGGCCAACGGCTTCGCCTATGTGGAGGCCGCCATCAAAGCCGGTCTGGAGGTGGACTCTTTCGGTCCCCGCCTGTCCTTCTTCTTTAACTCGCATCAGGACTTTTTTGAAGAAGTGGCCAAGTTCCGGGCGGCCCGGCGTATCTGGGCCAAGACCATGAAAGAACGCTTCGGCTCTAAGGACCCCCGGACCTTGATGCTGCGTTTCCACACCCAGACGGCCGGCTGCACCCTGATGGCCCAACAGCCCTTGAATAACATCGTCAGAGTGGCCTTCCAGGCCATGAGCGCGGTTTTAGGCGGTACCCAGTCTTTGCACACCAACTCCATGGACGAAGCTTTTTCCCTGCCCTCGGAACAGGCGGTGCAGGTGGCTTTGCGCACCCAGCAACTCATCGCCTATGAGACCGGGGTGGCCGACACGGTGGATCCTTTGGCCGGCTCCTACTACATTGAGAAGCTCACGGACGAGATCGAGGCCCGGGCCCAGGCCTATATCGACACCATCGAGAAGATGGGCGGCCCGGTGGCGGCCATTGAAAAAGGCTACGTGCAGAAAGAGATTCAGGAGAGTGCCTACCGTTTTCAGAAGGAAATTGAATCTAACGAGCGCATTATCGTGGGTCTGAACAAGTTCCAGGTCAAGGAAGAAAAGCCCAAGGAACTGCTGAAGGTGGATCCCACCGTGCGGGACCAGCAGGTGGACCGCCTGCGGGAACTCAAAGGCCAGCGGAATCAATACAATGTCAAGGACGCCCTGGCGGGAGTCAAGGAAGCAGCTCAGACTGGATCGAATTTGATGCCGCCGATTCTGGAGGCGGTGCGGTCTCTGGCGACATTGGGTGAAATCTGCGATACGTTGCGGGAAGTTTTTGGGGAATATGAGGCGGCGCCCTTTGTTTAAACCGCGACTTTATCACCTTACTGTTATGCGGAAGGAGAACATATATGGCTGAAAGAAAAATACGCGTTTTGGCCGCCAAGCCTGGGCTGGATGGCCATGACCGGGGCATCAAGGTGATTTGCGCGGCGCTGCGGGATGCGGGTATGGAAGTTATTTACACCGGTCTGCGCCAGACCCCGGAACAGATTGTCAGCGCCGCCATCCAGGAAGACGTGGACGTCATCGCCATGAGCTGCCTCTCGGGCGCCCATGATTATCTTTTCCCCCGGGTTACCGAGCTTCTAAAGGAAAAAGGCGCGGACGACGTCCTGGTTCTGGGCGGCGGTATTATTCCCGAAGAAGACGTCCCCGCTTTGAAAGCCGCAGGTATCTCAGATATCTTCACCCCTGGGGCCACAACCGGCGAGATTATTAAGTTCATTAAAGAAAATATCAAACGCAACTAAGTCATCCGAAGTAGTTTTCAGATAATCAGCCCTTCCCTGGTTTCCCGGGCAGGGCTGATTGTATTCTGGTGAAAATTCTATACTCCAGATGGTTATCTCCCCAACCTGTTTGCAACCAGGACAGGTTATACCAAGTTGCCATCTAACAAGTAATATTAAGATAAGGAAAATTTGTCATCGAACGAAGTCCTGCCGGATTTCTGGCGAGATCATTTAGACCCTGACAGAGTTTGTCCTCTACTTCATCAAGGTCCTTGAATGCCTTATTGGCAAAATTCTTTTCCCGTAACTCTTCCCAAATATGTTCGGCAGGATTTAACTCTGGACTGCGCGGCGGCAGTTTTATTAGTCTTATATTTTCAGGCACCTGTAATCTCTGGGATACATGCCAACCGGCCTGATCTGTGAGCATGAGGATAAAATAATCCGAAAAATCCTCCGCCACTTGTCTCAAGAAGATGTTCATCATCTCCGTATTAGCCCAGGGCAAGATGAGAGAGGTCATCTTCCCCAATGCTGGGCATACCGCCGTAAAAACATAAAGATAACTTCTAATAACCTGTCTCGGTGCTTGCGGCCTCGTCCCCAGAGGCGACCAGGCACGCCTGACATCACTGATACGGCCAAAGCGACCCTCGTCCTGGGCAAAAAGTAATACCGGACGGTTATCTTCCGGGTCTCTTTCTTCCAGTTTTTCAGCAATTATTTCAGGAATTTTTTTTAAAAGCCTCTTGTTCCTCCTTGTCGGCATCGACATGGAACGGTCGGGGAACCACTTTCCGCCACCCCTGTCGTTTAAGGAGCCTATAAACGGTGGTCTTGTGGACTTTTTTCCCGATACGTCTTTCCAAGGCCTCCTTGATTTCTGCAACAGTAGCGATCTGACCGGTAAGAGCTGCCTGTCTGAATGATTCTAAAAACATAGTCTCCTCTTCCAAGCTTAAATAGGAGCGGCGCCTGCCTCCCTTTCCCGGTCCCTCCACCGCTTCCGGACCCAAGCGATTATATCGGGATATCAAATTGTGAACCGATTGCTCCGCAAGTCCAGTGTGCTTAGCGATCTCCCCGGCAGGCCGTGGATCAACTAGGGCATTCAAAATCACTAGCCACTTTTGCACTCGCCAAAATCCCACCGTTGCCTTGATCCTTTCCTGAATCTCCTCTTTGGAAAGGTGGGGGATGCTCTTGGTTATTTTTCCCATGACTGCCCCCTTGATAATTTTTGGGACAGTCTATCAAATTACTCATTAGATTGCAACTTGGTATTACCCCCTCTACAAGTAAACCCTACTCCCGCAGCCTATTTAATAGCATTATAGTATTTTATTTTTCCGATTCGTTTATGCTAACATGTATTTAATAACAGCAGGTTTTGCATTGGATTGGAGGGTTAACAACAAGGAGGAAGCCATGAACTCTCTGATCATCATTGTGGGCTCCCTGGCGGTGGCCGTGGCGGGATACCGCTGGTATGCAGGTTTCATTGACCGTAAAGTTATTGAAGCAGATCCCAATCGCATCACGCCGGCTAAGATGTACATGAATGGCGTGGACTTTATGCCCACCCCCAAAAATGTCCTTTTTGGCTACCAGTTTAAGTCCATTGCCGGGGCCGGACCGGTGGTGGGCGCCATTATCGCCCTGTAGTGGGGCTGGCTGCCCGCCCTGCTCTGGCTCTTTTTAGGCGTGCTATTCATCGGCTGGGTACATGACTATGTCAGCGGCATGGTGTCCATGCGCTGTGACGGCCTCTCCCTGGGGGGTCTCTCCCACAAACTCATCTCGCCCCGGGGGTGGGCCATGCCTTACCCTTCACTCCAGGTCCAATGATTCCCGGCAGGAGCAATTACTCCTTTGCATCCGACCCGGAAGCCCTTGAAAATTTGTTCCCCTCTAAAAAAATCTTGTGGTAAAAAGAAGTTAATAGTAGCATGGCAGATAAGCTGGGAGCGCTACTATTTCATCATACTAGTATATAGTTACTGGCATATTTTGGAAGTTGGGATGACTTTTCAGCCTTAGGAGGATGAGATGTTTAAAAAAATCCTGGTTCCATTGGATGGCTCGGAGTTGGCGGCTGCGATCTTGCCCCAGGTGGAGGACCTGGCCAAACTTGCTCGAGCTCAAGTTATCCTCATATCCGTGGGCTCTACCAGAATTGGAGCGGCCACCGAGGCTTCGGCCGAAAGCGTGCAGGCCTTCGAGGCTCAGATCAGGTTGCCCGTGATAAAATATCTGGAGGAAACTGCGGCGGCGCTCAAAACCAAAGGTCTGGAGGCCACGTGGGTGTACGAACAGGGCTCACCGGCCCGGGAGATCATTACCTATGCCCAGCAGCATCAGGTGGACCTCATTGCCCTGGCCAGTCACGGCACCGGCGAAGTTGTCTGGGTGCTGGGCAGCGTCGCCGAAAAGGTAGCCAGTCACGCCACGGTGCCGGTGCTGTTACTCCGGGTTCTGGATCAGCCGCCTCCCCTGCATAAAAGCGAACTGGCGTATTTTTCCATGTAGAACGGTATTCACGGTGATCTTGCGTAAAAAAACACCTGACGTCTGAGAGGGATGAACATGAACGCACTGACTTTGGTACTGGTGGCCTTGGCGGTGTTTGCCATCGGCTACCGCTTTTACGGCATATTTATTGCCAATAAAGTCCTGGAGCTCAAACAGGAGAGGTTGACTCCGGCGGTAAAAATGGCGGATGGCCATGATTATGTCAAAACCAATAAACATGTCCTTTTCGGCCATCACTTTGCGGCCATCGCCGCGGCCGGTCCGCTCCTGGGGCCGGTCCTGGCCGCCCAGTTCGGCTATTTGCCCGGGGCCTTATGGATTATCTTTGGCGCGGTTTTTGCCGGCGCCGTTCATGATATGGTGGTCCTCTTTGCCTCGGTCCGGCACAAAGGTCAGAGCCTGGCAAAAATCGCCGAAAGTGAAATCGGCAAGACCACGGGCGGGGTAGCCTCCGTGGCCATCCTGTTTATTCTCATCCTCACCCTTGCTGGTCTGTCCATTGCTGTGGTCAACGCCATGTTCCACAGTCCCTGGGGGACGTTCACCGTCATGGCCACCATGCCCATCGCCATTCTCATGGGGATTTATCTGCATGTCTGGCGGCATGACGATGTCTTTGGCGCCAGCGTCATCGGCGTCGTGCTGCTAGCGGGGGCGGTCTTGGCAGGACCGTATATCGTGGCCCATCCCGCCCTGGCCTCCTTATTTACCTTTTCGAAAAACCAGATCGCCGTTTTCATCCCCATTTACGGCTTCCTGGCCTCGGTCCTGCCGGTCTGGCTGCTCCTGTGCCCCCGGGATTATCTGTCCACCTACCTGAAGATCGGTACCGTCGCCGCCCTGGCTTTGGGAATCTTATTTGTTCGACCGCAATTCCTCATGGAACCAATCACCAAGTTTGTCGGCGGCGGCGGTCCCATCATCCCTGGGGCGGTCTTCCCCTTTGTGTTTATTACCATCGCCTGCGGCGCCCTCTCCGGATTCCATGCCATCATCGGCACCGGCACCACTCCTAAGATGATCGGCAATGAACGGGACATTCTCTTCGTGGGTTACGGCGCCATGCTGATGGAAGGCTTTGTGGCCATTATGGCCTTGGTGGCCGCCTGCGTGCTGGTCCCGGCCGACTACTTTGCCATTAATACCCCTCCCGCCGTCTTTGCCAAGCTGGGTATGACCCCGGTAAATCTCGCCCACCTGTCCCAGTCGGTGGGCGAACAAATTCAGGGTCGGCCGGGTGGCGCGGTGTCTCTGGCGGTGGGCATGGCCTATATCTTTTCCTCCATTCCCTGGATGGAAGGTCTCATGGGCTACTGGTACCATTTCGCCATCATGTTTGAGGCCGTCTTTATCCTTACCGCCGTGGATACCGGCACCCGGGTGGGCCGATTTTTCCTCCAGGAGATGGTGGGTCAATTTATCCCCAAGTTTCTGGAGAAGCGCTGGATGCCCGGCATCATCATCACCAGTTTTATCTTTACCTTTTCCTGGGGTTACCTGGTATACACCGGTGATATCTCCACCATCTGGCCGCTCTTCGGCATGAGCAACCAGTTATTGGCCTCCAGCGGCCTGATCATCGGCACCACCATGCTCATCAGGTTGAATAAAGCCAAATACGCCTGGATTACCGCCGTGCCGGGCCTTCTGATGACCATTGTCACCATGACCGCCGGCTATCAGAACGTCATGTATAATTATCTGCCCAAGAATTTGTATTTGTTGGCTACCTTATCCATTATTATCATGTTCCTCATGGTCATTGTCTTTGTGGGGGCTTTTAAAAAATGGTTTGAACTCCTGCAGATCAAATCGGTGGTGCCCGATCAATACGGCGAAGAGGTTCTTGAGATCGTGCCGGAATAAGTTGCTTTTCCTTTGGGGTTAGCAAACTTGCCATTCCCCTTACTCCGGGCGGCCTGAACCTGCTTGGGGACCGCCTCTCAAAGATCACGAACGTCCGAGTCCTGGCCCAGCAACCGGGACCCGGCCGCCAATCCGTCGCCTTCCGGCTTCGCTGGTGAGGTTGCCCTGTTGATAAGCGGCCACCCCCTTAGCCGGCGCGCCCATGGAAGCGGGAAGGTGCGGGCCCTGGTTCCCCTCTTCGACCGGGAGATTCAGGACCTGGACGGCTTGAGCCTCCCACCGACAAAACTCTTTGCCTAATAGTAAATTGCGATCATGCCAGTAAAAAAAATCCCCCTTTAGAAAAGGGGGACTTTTCAATCCTCACCTTGGTTGATAAGGCGAATGATTCCCCCCTTTCTTAAAGGGGGGTCAGGGGGGATTTTAATAAATGCTGTTGACAATTATCTTTTTGACTACAACTCGGTATAACAAGTCCCGGTAGCAGATTTTTTTTTATCTCTTTGATAGATCAAGTCTTTTGGAATAGATCCAAGAGGAGCTGACAGTCCCAGGCAGGAAGCATTTCCAGCTCCTCTTGGTTAGCACATCTGTTTCATCCCCATGCCTTAAGCTTCGAGCCAATAATCCACAAACAGCGGGTTATCAATTTCTTTAATCCGGTTGGAAAATGACTGCCAGCCGGCCTCACTGAGCCTTTTGATATTATCCGGCAGACGATACGAGTCAGAGCGCAACAGCCGCCCCCGGGTTTTTTCAAGCAAAGCCTTTTCCACCTTCTGAGCGGGCATGTCCCAACCTTTTTGCTTATCACTAAATTCTGCATCGGTGGGGATGGCGGCAACCAGATGAGGACTGGTCATTAACTCGAGGCCGCCCTGCTTACGTGTGGCATTGATACTGCCATGGTGACCTACTTTGTAGAACACAGTTCGCTGGAGGAGATCCTTGGTGGCTACTTTTCGCTTTTCATCCGGGTTATCCGGGATATCCCAGGTCAACTCATCCCAACTCTGCCAGTTGCCGATTTGGGCGTCGCCGACAAAGAGGAGCACCTGGCCGCTGGCGATTAGTTCGAAGGCCAGCACCAGGCTGGTATTATTGGTGGCTTTATCGAGTTGCAAGGCCAGTCTGGCAGCATTGTTATACCAGGCAGAATCAATACGCCGCCAGTCCTCACTGCGGTAGGAGGCTATCATGGCGGCAGCATCACCTCCTTCGGCCAGCAGTTCTTCCTCGGTCCAACGATGGACGCGGTTAAAGGTCTCATGACTCTCCGCCTCTTCGCGCGCCGCCTCTTTGCGCTCTGCCTCTTCAATCGTTGCCTCTTTAGGCGCTGGTTCTTCGATGTCGGGTTTATCAAACCCTCTTGCCTTAATAGAAGCTTGAATAATCCCGGATTGCCAATTCTGGGAAGCCTCCACTGTCGCCTTCCGGTCGGCGAGGTATTGCTCGGTTTCCGGGGAGCCCTCCATTTCCCCCAGGAAGTCTAAATTCTTAGGCGGTCCCAGGACGTAGACCCGCACTTCCGGCAGCCATGACCGGGTGAGCAGGTCTCCAGGTTTAAGAAAGTCATTTTCGGCCTTCTTGAGCTTGAGGTTGAGGAGATGATCCATGGCGGCGTTGCTGCGCCTGGAAAAAGCAGCGCCACCCAACAAGCTGCTAGACGGCCCGTTAAAGGCCATCACGTCGGCAATGGCCCGACCGCACTCTTGTTCTTCCAGGGAACCGAAGCCGGTCAAATGTTGCACTGATTCGGCCAAAGCTAATTCAAGTTTTTCTTTGAGTTTTTGCCGTTCCTGAACTACTTGCTGGTCCGGGTCTTCTGTCCAGGCCAACCAGACTTCGTCGATGGAAATATTTTTATCATCATCAAAGACATCTTTGGCATAATGAAATCCCGCCACATGGTCCCAATGCTCATGGGTGGCCACAACGGCGCGCAATTTGCCATGGGTGGTTTCTTTGATGTGATCGGCTATCTCTCTCATCCGTTGCTTTTCATTGGCAGTGCCGATAAAGATACCGCAATCTATGAGAATATGACTTTCGTTATTACCATTGCAAAAGGTAAGGAGGAAACAATCTCCCAGTCCTGGGCGGTACATGCGAATACGCACCTGGATTTTTTCATCAGGCATAGCTGTCCTCCTCCGTTTGAAAGGAATGCAAGGCAGCAAAGCGATAGTGAAGGCCGGCAAAAGGCGATCGCCGAAAATAAGTGATTCCCCGAAGCCTGCCGGTGGTTTGATATTCAATAAATTCTCTTCGGCGCCTGTCGCTATGGATGTTCTTATACACCACGTAACGGACCTTGTGGGAATCCAGACCGGCAATAATCGTACAACCTCCCGGAAGACGATAACGGTCATTCTCGACCGGCTTTTCTTGAACGATCCAGATGATAACATCCCGACTGGTGGAGCCATCCTGATTGCGCCGGTCGGAAAAATTTATAGCTAGAATCTCAAATGATTTTATCTCCTTGGGGTCTGATTCTTTCGGTCCAAAATCCATTCCCAGTGCCTCACCGAATTTAGCAATTTTATCTTTGCCTTTGTCTTTCTTGAGGATCTCTTTAAGCCTGGCTTCCAGACGGTTATGAAACACCCCCCGGCCATCCCTCAGGAGATGGAACAGAGCTCCCCGGGCGCCTTGAGTTTTAGCCGCCGATTCCTGAGCACAGGGAGTTTGAGAAGTTACTTCCTGGGCATCTTGAGTCCGAGCCGTTGCATCCCGGGTTCGGTTGCCGAGTTCTCCCAACCAGGGGAATAAGGGTTTTAAGACATCCCCCACTAAAAGATCCGGTGTGCGCCAGCGCAAGACATCTTCCGAGAGTGCCCGCACATCCCGGGGATAGATGCCACGTTTGCGGAAGGCATCCACAAAGGCAACGCGGTACAACCTGATGTCATTGGGCCACAGATCGGTATCCGCAGTGATCAGGGCGCGCAGGAAGTCGCCGAACGTTAGATCCACGGGAGGGCAATAATCAATGGCACGGATACACATCTCCAGAACCTGTTCAGCCGCCAGGCTAGCCTCGGCAGCAAAACGACGAATTAAATCAGGATGCAACTCTCCCTCAGGTAATAATCCGGTGCCGTTGGAAGCGATGCGCCGCAGATCTACGGTGCGGTTCTCATAAATGGCAAGATAGGCATCAAAAACCGCAGCCACCAAAATGGCGCCGCGATCATGAGGTTCTAAAACCTTTTGATAATCGGCAGGATCAGGTTTGAGTCGTTGCCATTTCCCTGTTTGTGGATCAAGTTTCCCGATGGCACTACGCAAGGCGCCATGAAGGCCGGTGGCCTGGCCGAATTCCTGAGCCAGTTGCCCCATCAAGTTCTCATCTCTTAGATCTCCCCGAACGTTGGCCAGTTGGGCCTCTAACACGCCGGGCAGCGAGAAGTGCTGAAAGAGTGCCACCAGATCGGCAAAAGCTTCGTGAAAGGCCAGCATATCGCAATTCGTCGGCTCATTCAAACGGCGGTGAATACCGTCGAGGAGTGCATGGGATATTTCATGGGCCACAATATCATGGGAGAGACAGGTAAAGGTTAATCCTCCCGGGATTAGCTCACCAGGGCTGGAGGTGGTGGCCGGAAAGTAGCCGAACAGCAGTGCCTTTTTTTCGGGGTCATAATAGGCATTCTGCGCCCGGAGAGCGTGAGGATAGATTCTCAGGCGTCGGACAAAATAGTCGTCTTTCCTCCCCTGAATCCGGGGAGACCAGAGGGCCTTGCGGCCAAGCGCCTTTTCAAAGGCCTGAATCGTCCGCATCCCTACAGCATATACCATCTGCTGATGAAATTGGGGCCGACCGTGTGCCGCCCTCAAGCCATCCGAGGCCAACAAATCCGGAAGATTAAGATCCAGGGGGGCGTAAAAACAGCCGCTGGCAGGATCATGATCGATCACTTCAAGGTATTCGCCACAAGGTCCGGGGCAGAGTTTCTCCCAGGGGATTTCCACCACGGTTTCGTTAATCACAGCCGTTTCGAGACGTTGCGAGGCCAAAGGATCGAAGGCATACAGGTACAGGCGCCGCACCGGGGGGGGATGAGATTGCAAAACCCGGCGTCTGGTTTCAAGTGGCAGTGGTTCGATCAGGCTGGCGGTGGTAGACTTTTGGCCTGTGGCAAGACTTTTCAGGGCCTCCTTAAGCCGATTTGAAGCAAATGGGCTGGCAACAACGGCGTCGATAAAGTTGTCTAATTCCCCCTTGGCGATGCCAAGATCCGGGTCAGCCACAGACTTTTCGAGCTCGGGATCTCGATGCAACAATTGGGTCAATTCCAGATTCATCATCCGGGTCATAGCTTCATTCTCGGCCCTGACTCCCCGTCCCAGCAACGCTTTCCAAAACGCCAAGGAGGCGTTATCAGGTGGCTGTTGCTTTAATTTTCTCCGGATCTCTTCCGAAGGAGCAACTTGCAGGGCAGCATGAGCCTTAAGAATGCCCTGGCCAAAGTATTTGCGGTTCTTCTCTTTATCCGGTCTGTCCTTATCGGCGGTGGTAAAGAGGGCATGGCGGATCATTTCGACAACTTGCCAAGGTTGCCAGCCTGTTAGAGCGCTTTTGTGTTTTTGCAGCCATAATGCCGCAGCAGCGGCGATCTGGGGAGTGGCCGAGGAGGTGCCCTGGCCGTCCCAGTCGACAATGTCTGGAGACCCTATTTCAGCCCAGGGTATGTTGGGGGTAAACGCTGCCAGGGCGGTGTCCATTTTGCTGTCGGGGCCGTAATTGCCGGACATATGAAACCACAAATCAGCATATGGACGGAAGTCGGCCATGACGCCGCAGGCTGCCAAAACCCGGCGGAACCGGGCTGGATAGACTATGCTCTTGGGTAACCCGAAATTGTTACCGGCTGCCGTCACCAGAAAAAGACCCTTGTCATAGGCTGAGTTTACCGCCTGGACCCAGGCCTCCGAAGCCAGGCCGCCCATGCTCATGCTCACCACGTCGATGCGGGTTTCCGGGTTTGAATTGAGTGTAAGGAGATACTTGATTGCCTCGGCAAAGGCTGAAGTCCGCCAAAGCACCACAGACTCGGCTACCCTGAGGGGCACTATTTCCGCCCGGGGGGCACCACCGAGGTAATCACCGGTGCTGGGGGTTGGTTCTTTCATGTTAGACAACTTCCCACCAGCAAGGATGGCGATTGTAGCGGTGCCATGACCCGGATTCCCAGGCCAACTGCCTTCATCCGGATCCCGTATATCATCCGATTTACCGTCATCGCTGAAATTGCAGCCCAGGTCAGGACGGAGAAACTCCGGCCTGGTAAGGTGTTTTAAATCATAGCCCACATCAAGAATGGCGATTCTGACTTCTTTGGGATGGCCTGACTCCACATCTTGACGGGCGAGGGCAAGTTGAGAGAACTCATCACCCAGGTGCCAGGCAAAAGATGACCCCTGAGGGAACTCGCTTGAATGTTTATTGACTATGCCCCGGTCAGTGTTGCCGGCGCCTGATAATAATGACCGGTCCCGTTCCCGGGCCGGCAGCTGCCAACTTTGCTCAAAGTCCGGTTCAGCAAACTCCGCTCCCTGCTTTTCCGCGGCTTCATAGGCAAGCTCCCATAGTTCACCGGCATTGAGCTGAGCGCCCGTCAAAGCTTCCAGACCCTGCCATCCACCATCAAGCTGCATATCATTGCTCTCGAAACGGTTCCCCGCCAGTCCGAGCTTCGGGCGGATCTGACCCCGAATGAGCAGTCGTGGTTTTTGTGTCCGCATTTCCCCCCCCCCTTATTTCACTTTTTACTCTAACCGAAGCTTCGAACGATTTAACAAGTGTAATCTATAATTATATATTTATATACATATTATTTAATAACTTAAATTATATTTAAAGAAAGCGGCATTGTCGGAACTATCTGTCGATAGCCCACTTTAGTAATGGCGGGGTGATGAGGGTGGTGAGGAGGACCATAATGATGACCACCGAATACATGGAGAGGTCAATAATTCCCATGACACGGCCGATGCTGGCGAAAATCAAGCCGACCTCACCCCGGGGTACCATACCGAAGCCCACAACTAGGCGGTCGACGTCTTTGGTCAGGGGAAGGGCTGCAGCCACCTTGCTCAAGACGGCCACGGCGGAAAGGATCAGCCCGGTCAACAGCACCCGGGGATCGGCCAGGGTGGAGATGTCAACCTGCAAACCCATCAACACGAAAAACACCGGGGCGAAGACGCCTTCCAAGGGCGACATAATGGCCTCTAGGGACGGTTGTCAAAGTGGCAGTCTTGATGGACGACAAAACATTCCTCTTTCAAAATGAGCCCGGCGGCAAAGGCGCCGACAATGGTGGCCAGCCCCATGACATCGGCCAGCCAGGCCAGGAGCAACAACAGACAGAAGGGGTAGAGCAATTTGACATTGCTTTGATCCAGCCTGGCAAAGAAGACGATCTGATATTTCAGCAGGTAGGTGCCGAAGATAATTACTGCCCCCAAAAACAAGGCGGCCTTCAATACAATGAGAGCCATGGTGCCGATTTTGAAGGCTCCACTGGCAATGATGCCGGTGACCACGGCCAGAACGATGAGCCCCAGGATATCGTCTAAAACGGCTGCCCCCAGGACGATCTTGGCCTCGGCCGTTCCCAGCCGGTTCATGTCGCGGAAGACCCTGGCGGTTATGCCGATGCTGGTGGCACACATGGTGGCCCCCATGAATATGGCTACATTGAAAGTCGGCAATTCCGGAAAAAGTAACCAGGTGACCAAAAAGCCCATAATAAGAGGCAAGGCTACCCCCAGAACAGCCACAATGCTGGCGCTGCCGCCCACACTGAGCAATTCTTCCAGACTACACTCCAGACCCACCAGAAACAAAAGCAGAATAACCCCTAAACTGGAAAATAGGAGCAGAACCCGAGCTAAAAATCTATATTGGGAAAAATTGGGGTCCAAACCCACTTTTTCGATTTTCTGCACTGTGGACTCGGGCAGGTGTGACTCCTGCAGGGTTTCTTTGAGAGCGCCTGCCAACCCAGGTTTTGGTTCAAAACCTTCTGGACAGTTTGGTCGATCTCCTCGTAGTGGCGCAAGGTGGTGACGACGGGGGTACCGATCTGGTAGAGGATGGCTCCCAGAAGGATGCCGATGAGCAATTCTCCCAAGACCGGAGATTGTTTGAACTGGTTGGCGGCGAACCTTCCCGCCATGGCAGCGAGCAGCATTAAGGCAAAGATTTCAAAGACCAGGGCATAGGGGTCGCTGTGACCGCTAGTGGGAGAGTCAAGTTCTGCATTGCAGCAAACTTCGGCCTGGGCGGGTCCAGACCCTGGGGCGCCAAGTGATTCCAAAGAGATGCCGCCCCTGAATCCGAAGGTTAGAGCCAGGAGAAGACCCAGGGCTAAAAGCCATATAGAAAATTTAGAGTCTGCCATGAGAGTTCTCCAGCTTATAGCGGTAATCTGCCGTTGACGACACGTTCTATTGTAATCTTTCTCCTGTCAACTTGATAAAGACGTCCTCCAAATTGGTCTGACGGATGACGATGCCCTCATTATTGGCTTGGGCCAGAGCGTGACGCCTCGGTTTTGTCCCGCACCAGGGAATAGTGCCGTCGGCCGTTGTCCAGGGATTCCATTACATAGCCCCCTACTCCGGCCACCAGCTCCTGGGGCGCTGCCTAAGGCAATGAGTCGGCCTTTATTGAGAATCCCCACCCGGCCGCAGAGCTTCTCGGCCTCTTCAATGTAATGAGTGGTCAACATGATGGTAATACCATCCCGGTGCAGTTGTTGAATCATATCCCAGATCTGTCGCCGGATCTGGGGGTCCAGACCCACCGTCGGTTCATCCAGGAAGAGCACCTGGGGCCGGGACAGCAGAGCCCGGAGGATCAACAGACGCCTTTGCTGTCCGCCGGAAAAAGTTCGCACCAAATGGTGGGCTCGATCCGTTAATTCCCCTAATTCCAGAAGGCCTGAGATTCGCTGCTTGAGATCCGGCGTCCGGTACAGTTTGCCATAAATCAGCAGATTCTCATAGGCGGTTAATTCTTTGTCCAGATTGATTTCCTGGGGGCAGACCGCAATGAGCTCCTTCACCGCCAAGGGCTGCCGGACCACATCAAAACCCTGAATCCAGGCCTGGCCCCGGGTCGGCTTGGCCAGAGTGGTCAATATTTTGATGGTGGTGGTCTTGCCGGCCCCGTTCGGACCCAGCAGACCGAACATTTCACCGGCCGCCACCTGGAGGTTCAAATCCTCCAGGGCCTTCACCTGCTGATAGACTTTGGTTAATCCTTCGGTCAGGATCATTTTGAGATTTTGTTCGGACATGGATTTGCGAAAAGTGGCTGCGTCAATATATCTCTTTTTTATCAGAATGCCCTCAAAGGAGTAAGTTTTTTCCTCGGGAAGATTATTCCTATGACTGCCGGGGTAAGAGCAGGTCCCGGATGATGTCGGTGCAGAAGTTCTTTGTCTACTTTACCAACAGGATAAGGGAATCATGGTGAATTTTTCAACACTTAAATAATACCTGATATCAATAAGATAAAGCAGACTAACAAATATTTGTTG
Source organism: uncultured delta proteobacterium (assembly GCA_963705135.1). GTDB lineage: Bacteria > Desulfobacterota > Desulfobaccia > Desulfobaccales > Desulfobaccaceae > Desulfobacca. The sequence continues at coordinate 161,741 of CAVPJB010000011.1, read as the reverse complement.
TATTTTGCGACATGATGCAATCCTTACCTGTTGCCTGGATAGGTCAGAGATATGGCAATATATGTAATTTATCTAATATAATCAATATGATAATTCATCTTGGATAACCTGGCACATTCATTGCAAGATTATTAAAACAAGTACCACGAGATCGAATACTCTCAAAGTTTTCAATTCTAAAGGAGGAACAGGTCATGAATCAGGAAAAGTATCCAGACAAAGTTCAGCAAGAGGTTGCTTCCTCTGCCGCCACGCCGCAGATCGTGGATGTCTTCGGCTTTCAAGTCCCAACCAGCGTCTATTATTTGCACCGGGGTCACACCTGGGCCAGGCTCGAAGACAACGGCCGGGTGCGGGTAGGAATGGACGACTTTTCGCAGAAAATTTTGGGTCCGGCTGATGAGCTGGATCTGCCCGATATTGGAAAGGTTTATTATCAAGGTCACGTCTGCATGTCCCTGGTGAGAGAGGGACACAAAGCTAAAGTATTGACACCGGTGGATGGTGCCATCGAAAAAGTCAACTCCAGGGTGTTGCAGCAGCCCGGTCTGGTCCACGAAGATCCCTATGGAGAAGGCTGGCTGTTTATGGTCAATCCCACCAATCTCAGACGCAATATGGAAAACTTATTGGTCGGCTTGACCAGCGTCGCCTACATTGATTCAGAGTCCCACCGTTTACTAAACCTCATGGAGACCAACGTCGGCGCCACCCTCCCGGACGGTGGTTCCATTATCGACGATGTCTATGGCCATTTTCCTAAGTTAGGATGGCGATGTCTGGTTCAGGAGTTTCTCTTAAAAGATCTAACCAAAACCTGGAAAAAAAGATCATAAACCCCATCGGCCGGAAGGAAGGCTATAGGTTTAATAATCTTGCATCCTTCTGGTGAAATTCACTCTAATAAGGAAGGTAATACCATGGCAAAGAATGTCTCCGATGGGAAAAAACCCTGTATCTGGATGGAAGCCGGCGTCATTGATTTCAAGATCTGTAAAAATAGCTTTGATTGCACGAACTGTGAATTTGATCGGGCTATGACTGAAACCGCCAGACGAAATCTCGCCCTCAGGCGGGCCGGCGAAACCCCGACAGGCAAGAAAGGGAAAGTCATCCTCTGGCAGGACAAGATGCGGCAGCGCTCGGGATTGGAGCAGCAGTGCCGACACATGATCACCGGCAGGGTTCCGGCCTACTTTTGCGGCAACAATTATCTCTGTCACAGGTGCTCTTTTGACCAGCTTCTGGAAGACCAGATGGAATTTTTTCTGGCCCCGGAACGACCGAAAACTGAGGGGGTTTTCGGCTTTGATGTGCCTACTTCCAGTTATCTGCACCGGGGGCATACCTGGGCAACGTTAGAAAATGGCGGCCGGGTACGCATCGGTTTGGATGACTTCTCCCAGAAAGTTTTAGGTCCCCCCGACGAAATGAAGCTTCCGGTTTTGGGTCAGGAATTTCACCACGACGCCGTAGGCCTGGCCCTGGCCCGGCAGGGCAACAAAGCTGCGATACTGGCGCCGGTTGACGGCATTGTGGAGGCAGTTAATCCTAAAGTCAGGCAAAAACCCAGTCTAGCTCACGATGACCCCTATGGTGAAGGCTGGCTTTTTGTCGTCACTCCCACAAACCTGAAGCCGGATTTGGAGAATATGCTGTTTGGCCAGCGGAACATCGCCTGGATAGAAAATGAGGCCCATAAATTGCTTGGTTTGTTGGAGTCCTCTGCCGGTATCACCCTCCCCTCCGGTGGGGCTATTATCGACGACGTCTACGGCCACTACCCGCAACTGGGATGGCAGCGTTTGGTGACCGAGTTCCTTCATACCGCTTAAACCGGGGGGAGATATGCTGGTCTCGAAAAAAATCGGCCAGAAGAATTTGGCAATACTCACAGAGTGCCAGGTTCTTCTGGTCTAGTTTTTCCAAATTAGCGGCAAAACCCATCAAACAGCCCTCCTGCCGGCAGTGCCCCAAGTCAAAGGTATGGCCAAGTTCGTGAATGCCAAGCTTGATGAGGCGTTTGAGGACAACTGACAGGGAGGGATTCGTGCCATCCGCGTCCCCCCGGGGCCGAAACAGCGAGATAAGAGCAGCCTTGCCATTTAATTGGGCTTCCCCAAAAACAAAGGTCAATATCGGTATGTAGAGGTCCACCGCAGTAACCCCTAAGATCCGAAAAGCCCCGGAATCATTTTCAGCCAGTAAATATTCCAGAATTTGGGTGGAATAGTACTGGCCGCGCACCACGTGAAAGGTGTTCAACGGTAAGGGTTGGGGCCGCAGCACCCGCACCGGCAGGGCGAGAATTTTGGCCACCGCGATGCGTAAACGCCGCAAAATCTCCGGATCCACCGGCCCTAAGGCCACCAAACCTAAAAACGCCCGGTGTGACATGAACCCTTATGGGGTGATGGCCAGGAAGCCGTTTTGGTGGGCGTTTTCAAGACGAAAGTCCATATTTCTTGATTTTGTGATAGAGTGTGGTGCGATTGATGCCAAGGACCTTGGCAGTATTGGAGATATTCCCCCCTTCTGAAGCCAGTATGCGGGCAATGTGTTGGTGCTCTATTTCCTCGAGGGATAATTTCCCTAAATCTGCCTGTTCTCCGCTTGGTGAGACAAAAGGCAGGTCGCTCAGTTTGATCTGTCGGCCTTTTTCCACCACCACGGCTCGTTCGATGGCGTTTTCCAGCTCCCGGACATTCCCCGGCCAGGCATAGTTCCGCATGGCCTCCAGGGCGGCGGGATGGATGGAGTCGATCTTTTTGTTGGTCTCGGTGGCAAACCGTCTCAGGAAGTGATGGGCCAATAGTGCGACGTCTTCCTGCCGTTCCCGCAGGGGGGGCACCTGGAGGTGAACGACGTTCAAACGGTAGAACAAATCCTGCCGGAAGGTCTTTTCCAGGATGGCTTCCTGGAGATTCCGGTGGGTGGCGGCAATGACCCGAAAGTCGCTTTGCAGTGGAACGGTCCCTCCCACCCGGATAAATTCATGGGTTTCCAACACTCTGAGCAGATCGATTTGCATCTTTATGGAGATGTCGCCCACTTCATCCAGGAAATAGGGTGCCGGCATTGGCCATTTCCAGGCGGCCTTTTTTGCTGTATTTGGCGTCGGTGAAGGCGCCCTTCTCATGACCGAAGAGTTCACTTTCCAGGAGATGTTCGGTAAAGGCGCCGCAATTAATGGCAATGAAAGGACCGTAACAACGCGGACTCTGGGCGTGGATGGCCCGGGCCACCAATTCTTTGCCGGTGCCCGTCTCCCCGGTGATCAACACCGTGGCGTCACTTTGGGCCACATCGACAATGGCCTCGAACAGCCGGAGCATCGGCGGCGACTGGCCCACCAGATTCTCAAAGCGGGTCATGGTAGCCATCCGGTCCTTTAAGATCAGGTTCTCCATCGCCAGGGTCTGTAACCGCACCATTTTATCGACGGTAAGGCTGAGTTCTTCCAGGTCGAAAGGTTTGAGGAGGTAATCATAGGCGCCCAGCCGCATGGCATCTACGGCGTCTTGGATGGCACCATGGGCCGTCATCATTACCACTGCGGTGTCAGGTTCGTTTTCCTTCAGTTTTTTGAGCAGTGTGAGCCCGTCCATCTCAGGCATTTTGACGTCGATGAGCATGATGTCATAACGGGTCTCCAAAGTCTTGGCCAAAGCGGCGATTGCCATCGGCCGCAGTATCTACCTCAAAGCCGTCCTGTTGCAGCCAGCCGCTCAGGGATTCGCGTATGCTCAATTCATCGTCCACTACCAGGATTTTTATCTTTTTATGAGCCAGCACCCTTTTCCCCCGGTTTATAGACAGGCAGACGGATGGAAAACGTGGTCCCCTGGCCCACGACACTGTCTACTTTGATAATGCCATTGTGATCCCGGACAATGCCATACACCACGGAAAGCCCCAGTCCGACGCCGGACCGGCCTTTTTTGTGGTGTAAAACGGTTCGAAAATCTGGGAAAAGCTTTCCTTGGGGATTCCCACCCCGGTGTCGGAGACTTTCACCACCACCTCCCGGTGCTGGTAGTTCTTCGTCTCCAGGGTGAGAGTTCCCCCCTGAGGCATAGCATCCTGGGCGTTTAACATCAGGTTCAACAAGGCCTGCTTCAGCTGTCCTGGATCGGCATTGACGGGCAGCAGATTTGGCGCCAGTTGACGATTCAGGGTGATTCCCTGCAGCCGCATCTGGTATTCAGTCAGGGATAAGGTCTCCTCTACCAGGGCGTTGAGGTCCACCGGCCTAAATTCCGGTTGGGTCTTGCGAGAAAAAGTCAGAAGATTGGATACCGTTTTGCTGACCCGGGCGGTTTCACCATAGACCAGCTTCAGATAATTTTGCATGTTCGCCAGTTCTGCTTCGCTCGGGGCGCCCTTGGCTAACAGGCGTTGCATCAACTTGATAAAATTCAGTATGCCGGTGAGTGGGTTGTTGATTTCATGCACAACACTGGCGGACAATTTTCCCAAAGAGGTCATCTTGTCATCGTGCAGCATACGGGTCCGGGCAGTGACCTCCTTGGTGATGTCCCGGGATAAGTCTATAACCCGGTTGACCTTGCCCTCCTCATCGAACAAAGGGTGGCAGACCACATGGATGTAATGCTCCCGGCCGTCCCTGGCAAAATGGACATGGGTGGTGGAGGCGGCCTTGCCGGTGGCCACGGCATCTTTTAAAGGGCAGGGATGGTCAGGGCTGGAGCACGGTTCCTGCGAGTGATGCGACACCTCATAACAATGCTTGCCCACCACGTCATCCCGCCGTAAACCCACCATTTCCAGTAAAGCGTGGTTGACCTCGATGATGCGGTAATTTAGGTCAATCACCATCATGTGATCTTCAATGCCGTTGACAATAGTCTCGAGAAAGGCCTTCCCCTTAGTGGCCTGCTTGAGAAGCTGGCGGGTTGTTCCCTCCGACTTTTGCAGGGCATCCTCCAGTTGCTGCCGGGCCGTGACGTCTTTAAAGACCTCAATGACCCTTTTGCGCCGGCCTTCCGGAGGACACAAGGGCGACATGGTAATCTCGTTATAGTGGGAACAGCCGTCGGCACCGGGAAAACACTGTAACACATGGGTGGTCTGGCAATCCTGGAGGACCTGTGGCAAAGGACAAACCAAGCCATGGCGGTCACAAGGCCCATCCAGTTGATGAAAGATCTGGTAACAGTGTTGGCCGATCACTTCCTCAACATTCTTCTGGAAGCGATTAAGAAAGGTCTGGTTCACCTCTTCGACGGTATAATCCTGATTCAACACGAGCACCGGATCAGGCAGGTGGTCGAATATTTTTTGGAAACGGCTGCGTTGATCGGCTAATTTGATTTCGCTCTCAACCCTGAGGCGCAGCCGGTCTTCTTCTTTTTTGAAAAGCTCCCAAAACAGCCGTGACTGGATATGGTCGATAATCTGGGTGTGGGCCGGTTTTTTTTGGATAATAGTTTCCCGCACCTGGGGATCGCCGGTAAGTTCAAGAATCAGGTCCGGGTTTTGCTTTAAGAGAGCGACGCAATCCCGAAAGGTTGGAATACCCAACTCTTTGGCGGTAAGCACTCCGGGGGCCTGGGGATCGGGATCGGCCACCCCGATGATGACAATTCGTGGTCGGCTGCCTAAACTTTTGGCGGTTTGTACGCAAGACTTTCTGGCAGCCCTTACCACCTCCGATAATGCCGATTTTTAAGTGCGGATAATCCTCAGTAAAGCGCAGGCTCTGGGAGATAGTATCCCAAAAATCCTCCAAGGGTTGAGCTCGATCACAATTGAGGACCGAAACCCCCGGCTGACAATGTGACTGGAGTTCGGTGGAAACCTCAGGCAGGCCGGTGGAGTTGACTATGATATCTAACGTGGGCAATGCTATTAAATCGAGAAAACTCTGAAAGACCGGGAGATTATGACGGCGGGCATAGATAATGCCAGGGGCTTCCGGGTTGAGATCGGCTACCCCTACCAGCCGCAGAGGTTGATCAGCTCTCCGTGGGGGGATTAAGGCCTCCAGGATGGCTAGACCTTGCCGGCCGGCGCCAACCAGGGCCAGATTATATGATTGCTTGCTGGGACTCATGCCTTTCTCCAGAAACATAGTAGCAATGCTCTATTACCAACACGCTTAAAAGAAACCTATTCCCCGCCCCCAGAAAATTCCGGTCTCAGCTTAGTGATTTAGTTGCCAAATTCTACTGTTTCTTTTTGTCTGATCTGAATATACCATTTTTTCCTTTTTAACCATAGGGTAAAATGGGACATCTATTCCCCGCATATTTTTCGCTATCTTCAGGGCACTAATTGACAAGTAAGTTCCTTTAGTTTAGTGTTTTAATTATATCAAGGGGCAATTACCATTTCACTTTTCTGTTAGTTGCTAGACAGGGCAAGGTACTACCTTTGAGTCCGGTCCTCTGCTTTTAAGAACATGTATCACCAAGGAGTAATGTATGAGCAAAGTGAGGGTTCCCTATATTGTCTATTCCGAGTGCATCGCCTGCGGTTCCTGTGAGGAAATCTGCCCGGAAGTTTTCAAATTGGATGAAAAAGAGGGCTATGCTATAGTGATCAACCAGGGCGGCGCCGACCCCGATAAAATCCAGGAAGCGATGGACAACTGCCCCACTGAATGCATTCATTGGGAGGAGTTGTAACAAGATGACGCCTGAGAACAACCCCTTTGACTATCAACAGAGCCGCTAGTGCAGCCCTTTTTATTGATCAGAGGTATATCCTGAGATATTTTAATTCAATTAAAACAGTTTATTATGATTTTTTTGTTTCTTTTTTGAGTTGACAAAGACTCTATTATAATTTAACATATATTTGAACTTAAGTTCATTTTGACGACTAGTGAGATACAGATTTCAGTCTGGTTAAGAAGTGCTCACAAACCGCATCGCCTAATCGGAATCACTTCGCCAAAAAATATCTTCTCCCCTGTCTTTGCTCGGCGCAGTCTCAGGAGTCTTCGGGGTGCCGCCCACATTAGGCGCACCTTGATGAAAAAATAGCGAGTAATGAGCCGGAAAATTCCGGCTCAGCACGAAGCGCCCATTTAACTGCTGGGCGTTTTACAAGGATACATTAATCTTATCTCTATGAGGTGAAATATCATATGTCAACTTCTGGTAACAACTCGGAAAAACATTCCTGTTCGGGCTGTGGCCCGCAAAATTCTGAGTGCGACCACCAGCACGAACACCAGGGAGGCGAGGAGCACTTTGAGTCCGCCCTGGTGCGGGCCGCGCTGAACCAAATCCGGCATAAACTTCTCGTTATGAGCGGTAAAGGGGGGGTGGGCAAAAGCAGTGTGGCCGTTAGCTTGGCCCTGACTTTAGCCCGGCAAGGCTTCCAAGTGGGTCTGATGGATATTGACCTGCATGGTCCCAATGTGTTACGTATGTTAGGTCTTACCAAACCGCTCGAGACAAGCGTTCCTCAGCTTTTTTATGTTCCGGAGGGTGTGGAGAATTTAAAAGTGGTCTCCATCGAGGCCTTTATGCCGGACCGGGAAAGCGCCGTTATCTGGCGGGGTCCTTTAAAACACCAGGCAATTCGTCAGTTTGTCTCTGACATTGACTGGGGCAAATTAGACTACCTGGTCATCGACTCGCCGCCGGGGACGGGTGACGAACCACTGTCAGTGGTCCAAACCATACCCGAGGCTCATGCCATAATCGTAACCACCCCTCAGGAGATATCTCTGGCCGATGTGCGAAAATCCATCGATTTTTGTCGGAAAACCCACCTCACAATCTTAGGGATACTGGAAAATATGGGCCGGCTGGTCTGCCCGGATTGCGGCAAAGACATCCCGCTGTTTTCCACCGGCGGCGGCCAACGTTTGGCTTCGCTGGTCAAGGTGCCATTTTTAGGGTCATTACCCTTTGATCCCCGCATCGTTGAATCTGCCGATCTAGGTCAATTAAGCCGCCTACAGCCTGAGGATAGCCCCTTCTTGCAGGAATTTGCCGAAGTGGTCAAAGGCCTGGTGGCCGCAACCCCCAAAGCTGCCAGTATGAGTGCTGCATAACGCCACCGCAGGAGATCATTAATCATTTTCTTAGAATACCTTGGTAATTAGAGCTAACGTAGGCGACCATTAATGGGTTGCATTGCTGCCTAACTTCACCCGATAGTTGTGTCTCTGGTCCCGTAAGGGCTGGACCCCTGGTCCTTATGGGAAATCCCCTCCATAATCTGCTGAATTTATCTGCTTTCATCAATAAATAGTTTTCATATCACTCAATAAATGGTAAATTAGATATTAAACTTCATATTAAATATGATTAGCACGGGGGGTGTTATGGTGAATCAAACGGGTACCATTGGCGGCATCAGACCTGCTGTACCGGCGGACCTTCGCCAGATTCTCGAAATAGAACGCCTTTGTTTTGACAAACAATGGAGCGACGGCAATTTCAATCCCGCTTTCCAGGATATATTTTTCGTCTATGAGAAGGAGAAAATCCTGGGTTTTATCATCGCCTGTTCTTGCGAAATCGCTAAAAGGGGGGTGATCATGAGGGTTGCGGTGCATCCGGAGGCCCAGAACCAGGGTATAGCTTCCCAGTTAATGACCAAGGCCTTGGTTAGCCTCAGAGAAAAAAAAGTCGCCTGCGTGGAATTGGATGTGGAAATTACCAAGACCGAAGTCAAGCGACTCTATGAAAAGTTCGGTTTTAAGACCCTTAAAGTAGTAAATGCAGACGTCGACTATGAGAATGACGCCTTTTACATCATGAAATTGCGGTTCTCCTAAATCCAATTTGGTGAACGCCCACAAATTTTAGAGAATTTCTAAAGTTTATTAGATAACATTGCTATTCAATTAGCTTTTCCAAGCGCGCCTTCCCGACTTTAAACTCTGGAATCTTGGCCAGAGGATCGAAAGCTTCAGCGTTGGTCAGTACGTTCGTGGGATTTTCGCCGAAGTGAATGGGCAAAAAAAGGTTCCCGGGTTCCACCGCCGGGGTGATTTTTGCCGGGGCTTCAATGCGTCCCCGGGGGGAAGTAATAACGAGCATATCTCCTTCGTGGACTTTTAGGTTGTCGGCGTCCGTCGGGTTGATTTCCACATAGCCGGTCCTTTGCTCCCGGTCCAGGGCAGGTGATATCCTGGTCATGGTGCCGGTATGGTAATGGGCAAACATCCGGCCGGTGGTCAAGAAATACGGATACGACTCGTCCGGCAGTTCGGCGGGATCCTTGTAATTAATGACATGGAACTGACCTTTGCCTCGGGTGAATCTGTCCTTGTGGAGGAATGAGGTTCCCGGGTGATCAGCGTCGGGACAAGGCCACTGCAGTCCATCGATACCTAACCTCTCGTAGGTCATGCCGGCATAGCTAGGTGTCAAAGCGGCCAGTTCCCGAAAAATCTCTTCCGGGTGATTGTAGTCCATAGGGTAGCCCATGGCCGTGGCCAGCCGGCAGAGGATTTCCCAGTCGGGCAGGGTGTCGCCGATGGGCTCGATGGCTTTGAAAAGCCTCATACAGCGCCTTTCCGTATTGGAATAGGTGCCATCCTTCTCCGCACTGGAAGCGGCAGCGAAGACTACGTCCGCCACCTGAGCCGTTTCGGAAAGGAAAAGATCCTGCACCACCAGGAAATCAAGCTCCTTAAGGGCGTGGTGTAGATGATGCCAGTCAGGGTCACTGAGTTTAGGATTCTCCCCGATAACAAATAATGCTTTCAATCTGCCATCTAAAACCGCGTTGACCATCTCTAGAATGGTCAGGCCGGGACGCTCAGGAAGCTGCTGCTTCCCCCAGGCCTGGGAAAATTTGGCGTTCAGGTCCGGGTTGCTGACTAACTGGTAACCGGGAAAAACGTGGGGCAACCCGCCCATATCACAGGCGCCCTGGACATTATTTTGACCCCGCAGGGGGTTGACGCCGCCCCCGGCAACCCCGACATTGCCGCACAGCATGGCAAGATTGCAGATGGCTTTGACATTATCCACGCCAGTGGTGTGCTGCGTGATCCCCATGGTGTACAGGATGGCGGCGGGAGAGTTGGTGGCGTAGAGTTCACTCATCTTCTCCAGGTCGCCCGGGCTGACCCCGGTTATTTTCTGAACCTTCTTTGGAGTATAATTTTCCAGTGATGTCTTGAATTCTTCAAACCCTTCGGTGCGCTCACTGACATAATCCTGGTCCTGCCAGCCGTTTTTCACCATGAGATGCATCATGCCGTTCAGCAAGGCCACATCGCTCCCCAAACGATGGTTGACGGCCAGATCGGCAAACCGGCCTATCTGAATGTTCCTGGGGTCGGCGATAATCAGTTTGGCGCCCTTTTCCTTGGCCCGAAACACCCGGCGAGCGATGAGGGGATGGCAGGCCGTGGTATTGGAGCCGATGATAAAAATACAGCCGGAATCCTCGAATTCAGCGATGGAATTGGTCATTGCTCCACTGCCAAAAGCGGCGGTAAGACCTACCACCGTGGAGGAATGTCAGAGACGGGCGCAATGGTCGACATTGTTGGTGCCAATCACGGCCCGGGCGAATTTTTGGATCAGGTAATTATCTTCATTGGTTATCTTGGCTGAAGCCAAAACTCCCACGCTGTCCGGGCCATATTTGTCTATGACTGCCCGGAATTTATCGGCCGTATACTGGATGGCCCGGTCCCAGGTGACCTTGGCAAAGCGGCCATTGATTCGGACCAGGGAGGCTTTGAGACGGAGGGGGCTATTGACGAATTCGTGGAGATTCCAGCCCTTGATACAAAGTTTGCCTTCATTGACCGGGTGGGTTTTCAGTGGCAAAGTGCCCATGAGTTTCCCGTCCAGCACCTTGAACAGCACACCACAGCCGGTGCCACAATAGGAGCAGACCGAGGGTATAAGTTTATACATGCTTCATCTCCTTCAGGCCATAACAATCATTAACTAAGCCTCGTGGTGCCCTTCCGCCTGGTGGGCGGTCTGGTCAAATATGAGGCTAAAGGGCGGCTGCTTTAAGCTAAGTCCGGTTTTGTAATCGAACAGCTTGGCGACGATGTCGTTCACCTTGCGGTAGAGTAGACGCAAAGGGATATCTGCAGGACAGGCATCTTCGCACAGACCGCAGTCGATGCAGCGCCCGGCCATGTGAACCGCCCGCACCAGGTGGAAAATCGGCACCTCGGGGGGCAGTTCGCCGGTGCTGATCAGGTCTTCGTGTTCCAGAGAACATTCCTTGCAGAAACACACTGGACAGATGTCCCGGCAGCCATAACATTTAAGACATTTCTGGAATTCATACATCCAACGAGAAAAGCGATTCTGGGGCTCGAAACTTTCCACACTATCCAGTGACTGATTGTTATCGATACCAACCTCTCTTTTATAAAAACCGATTTCTTTGCTTTCCAGGGCTGAACAATCGGCATGCTGTTGCAGAGGCGAGGGACAGCAGCTAACCTCCAAAATTTCCACCTGACCGGGAGCCAGTTGCTGGTGGACGGTCAGCACGTTTAAGGCCCGGCGGTTGCAGTCCCGGGCCATGATGCCGACCTTGATCTCCGGTCGGGCCGCAGTGATCTCGGCTGCGAGTTTCTCCAAAGCATAACGCGCCGGGCTGACGATCATTTCTTGCAGCTCAGCCAGATTTTGACGACTGAAGGCATAAGGCAAGGGGTGTCCAAACATCATTTTATAACCCAGGAAAACATCTACTTTACCGGTTTCCAGCCATCCTTGAACTTTCGCATGCATAGTATCACCCCGCTGCCCTTTTGGTTTTTCTTTGGGATGAGTCTCCCAAGAGACTTGCTCCCCCCGCTGGGCAGGCTGCAAATTTTTTACCCTGTTTCCTGGACTCAAAGGTGTAATTGCACAAGGGATTAGGACCAAGGGCTCGAATCTCCTCGGTAAAGTCCGACATCACCTTGACGAATTTCTGGGCTTCCGCCGAGGAAATCCATTCCAGACGTAAACGTCCTTCCAGCCCCATAAAGGCGAACAATTCCTTTAAGAACCGCATCCTCTTACTTGTCATGTGATTACCGTACAGGTAATGGCAGTCTCCGAGGTGTCAGCCGCCCACCAGGATGCCGTCCGCACCGCTCTGGAAGGCACGCAAAATGTGGTGGGGCGAGACCGTGGCGGAACACATTACCCTCAGCAGCCGGACATTAGCGGGATACTGCAGGCGACTGACACCTGCCAGATCGGCCGCGCCGTAAGCGCACCAGTTACACACGAAAGCTAAGATCTTGGGTTCAAAGCCGGGCTTATCCATGGTTTCTCCTCATATTCCTCAAGAAAATCGCAAACTACTATTTATTTGGGCGTAAAGCTGCCGGTTATTGAAGCCCAGGAGCACCGGAGCTTCACAGGGACAGGCGGCAGCACAGGCCCCACAACCCTTACAGAGCACTTCATTGATTTGGGCCACCCCCTGCTCTTCATTAAAAGCTATAGCCTGGTAGGGGCAGACGTTGACACAGATCTGACAACCACAGCAGAACTCCGGGGTAATCCGGGAAACGAGACCGCCCGCTTTGATACTGCCCTTAGACAAGACCGTGGCGGCCCGGGCAGCCGCAGCCTGGGCCTGGACGATACTTTCTTCCAGGGGCTTGGGATAATGTGCCATACCGCAGAGAAAAACCCCGTCGTTGGCAAAATCCACGGGCCGCAATTTTTGGTGAGCCTCCAGGAACCAGCCATCAGCATCCAGAGGCACCCGGTACATTTGGGCCAGAGTATTATCACGGTATGATTCAATGGCCGCAGCCAACACCAGCAGGTCAACCTCGATGGCCAAAGGCTTTCGGAGCACATGGTCCAGGAATTCCAGCCCCAGTTTCTCGCCCTGGGCCGTTACGAGCGGCTTCTCCGCCTGGGTATAACGGTTAAATATCACCCCCCGATCCCGGGCTTGATGATAGAGGTCTTCCCGGTCGCCATAGGTCCGCATATCCCGGTAAAGCACATAGACACCGGCGTCGGGGTTGTTTTCCAGCAGTTCCAATGCACCTTTGACCGAATGGGTGCAACAGACTTTGGAACAATAAGGACGACTTTCCTCCCGGGAACCAACACACTGGATAAAGGCAATGGTTTCGGCGCCGGTTAACCGGGGATCTTTTTGACGCATCATCTCGTCAAATTCAAGTTGAGTGACTACCGCCGGATGCTTGCCGTAAAGATATTCCTGGGGCTTGGACTCTTTGGCCCCGGTGGCCAGCACGGCTACCCCATGGCTAATGGTGGTTGGAGTGGAGCCGGTGGTAATGGTGGTATTAAAATTCCCCACGAAACCATCCACCCCGGTGATAGTACGATTTAGATGGACCGTAATCTTCGGTTCCCTGGAAATCTGATCTTCTAAACTGCTCCGAAAGGTCCCAATATCCTCACCGCGATACGTACTGAGAAGTTGACGGGCATTCCCGCCCAAAACAGCACCCTGCTCAACTAAATGCACCGGATAGCCTTGCTGGGCCAGATTCATGGCTGCACTCATACCGGCCACGCCGCCGCCTACCACCAAAGCCGCCTGTGTGACGGGCAGGTCAGCCTCTTTCAAGGGGTTGAGCAGGGAGCTCTTGGCCACGGCCATGGTCACCAGGTCTTTGGCCTTTTGGGTGGCAACCTCCGGCTCCTGGGCATGCACCCAGGAATCATGGTTGCGGATATTGGCCATCTCAAAAAGAAATTTGTTCAGGCCGGCATTATTCATGGTTTCCTGAAATAGGGGCTCGTGGGTACGGGGGGAACAGGCCGCCACTACCACCCGGTTTAAGTCGTGTTCATTAATTACTTCGGTGAGTTTGTCTTGGGTATCCTGGGAACAGGTATAGAGATTCTCTTCAACGTAGACGACATGTGGCAGGCTCCGGGCGTGGGCCGCGACCTCGGGAACATTCACCACGCTGCCGATGTTAATACCGCAGTTGCAGACGAAGACGCCGATCCGGGGCTTCTCCCGGCTCACGTCCCTTTCTGCGGGATAGGTTTTTTCGGTCACCAGGGAAAAACGAGCGCTGCTTAATTCCCCGGCGGCAGCCGCGGCGGCAGCCGACGCCTCCATCACGGCATACGGAATATCTTTGGGTCCGGCTGCGGCGCCGCAAACATAAATCCCGGGACGCGAGGCGGCCACCGGTGCAAATGAGGTGGTGGCGGTGAAGCCGTGGCCATCGAGCTCTATGCCTAAACGTTCGCCCAACTGGCGGAATTTTTCCGGGGCTTCCAAGCCGATGGACAAAACCACCAGATCATAAATTTCTTCCCGCAGGTTACCCTCATCGTCCACCCATTCCAGGCGGATATCATTGCTGTCAGGCTGGGCCGGACTCAGAGAGTGGACCCGGGAGCGCACAAACCTCACCCCGGCCTCGTGCTCGGCTTTTTGGTAGAAGCGGTCGAAGTCCTTGCCGTAGGTCCGCATGTCCATGAAGAAAATGGCGGTCTCCAGATCTCCCCCGGCATGCTCCTTGGCAATAACCGCCTGTTTAATGGCATACATGCAACACACCCCGGAGCAGTAAGAGTGGGACCCGGGTTTGGTGTCCCGGGAACCGACGCACTGGAGCCAGGCAATCTTTTTAGGTTCTTTTTTGTCCGCCGGCCGCACCACATGCCCTTCAAACGGCCCGGAGGCGCTCAAGATCCGCTCGAATTCGAGACCGGTGACGACACCAGGGTATTTGCCGTAGCCATAGGTATCAAATATTTTGGGATTGAAGGGGGTAAAACCGGTGGCCAACACCACCGCGCCCACCTGCAGCGAGAGCTTTTCTTCCTGTTCATCCAGATTGATGGCTCCGCTAGGGCAGAATTTTTCACACGCCTTACAGGTGCCTTTTTTGAAATAAATGCAATTATCCGGATCAATGGCATATTTCAGAGGGACAGTCTGGCTGAACTTAATATATATGGCCTTGCGCTTATTCAGTCCCAGGTTGTATTCATCCGCCACCTTGCGGGGACATTTTTCGGCGCAGATCCCGCAGCCGATACATTTATCCATATCGATATAGCGGGGTTTCTTTCTCAGAGTTACAGTGAAATTACCCACTTCACCGGTGAGTTCCTCTATTTCCGTAAACGTCAAAAGCTTAATATTTAAGTGCCGACCGCACTCAACCAATTTTGGCGAGATAATTCACATGGAACAGTCATTGGTGGGGAAGGTCTTGTCCAATTGGGCCATAACACCGCCGATGCCGGCACTCTCCTCCACCAGATAGACGTAGAACCCGGCATCGGCCAAATCCAGCGCCGTTTGCATGCCGGCAATACCGCCGCCGACCACCAGGACAGATCCATTCACGCTTTGAGTTGTCGTCATTAATATCTCCCTTTGAACCCTATGATCTGACTACCAGGGCATACTCTGCAACCTGATGCTTTCAGTAGCCATTGACAAAGATCAGCTAATCCTTTCTCTATGATTACAAACTTTCAGCCCTAGCAATAATTGTCGCCGGGTGATTGAAGAGTTGTTTTATTACTAACATATGTTCAATTAACATTCAATCTGATAACGATAACAGCCTTTCATTTTATGGATATTCCAGTCAAGTTCGACCGTATAGATCTAAATTAATCCCAAGGCTGCATCAACCTGAGCCTCTATCTGACTTAAGGTGAAACCGGCCACAAAAATACCCTGTTTCGGGCAGGTGGCCATACAGGAGCCGCAGCCTTTACATTGTGATTCATTGACCTCCACGGTTTTTTTGACGCTGCCCTCTTTCATGTACTCTAGTAAGGTTATAGCCTGATAGGGGCAGGCATCGACACAAAAGGCGCAGCCATCGCAATTCTCATCAATGGGCCGGGAGACGATGGATTCCAGCTCCAGATAATCTTTTGACAAAACCGTGGCGGCGCGAGCTACGGCAGCCAGCCCCAACCGGATGGAATCTTCGATGGGCTTGGGGTTGTGACTGAGCCCGGCCAGGAAGATGCCTTCGGTGGCACAATCCACCGGCCTGATTTTAGCATGAGCCTCATTGAAGAAGCCTTCCTCGTTCATGGCTACTTTATAGATCTCCGCCAGGGGCTTGTTGGGATAGGGAATGATGGCGGTGGCAAGGGTCAATAAGTCCACGGTAAATTGCACCGGCCTCCGCAAGATATGGTCCAGGACGGTGATTTGGATTTTGCCGTCCGCTTCTATAACTTGAGGAGGTTCGGCTACTTGATAACGGAAGAAGATTACCCCTAATTCTCTGGCTTTTTTATACAATCTCTCCCGTTCGCCGTAGGTCCGCAGATCCCGGTATAAGACATAAACGTCCATTTCCGGGTTCAGCTCTTTGAGCTTAATCGCATTTTCCAGGGAGTGGCTACAGCAGACGCGGCTGCAATAGGGCCTTTCCGGTATACGGGAGCCGACGCATTGCATGAAGGCTACCGCCCCAAGCTCCTTGAGTCGGCCATTGTTTGCCATCAGTTCCCGGTCAAGATCCAGGGACAGGAGCACATTGGGATTTTCTTTGTAGAGGAATTGGCCTACAGGTTGATGAGCCTTGGCCCCGGTGGCCAGGACGAGAATACCATGGCTGACTATTTCGCCGTTGGAAAGGGTGGTGTGGAAATTGCCGATTGATCCGTTGGCGCTTTTAACAATGGCATTATAATGAATCTTGATGTTTTCTTGGTTCTGGACCTTATGAATGAGGTTTTCCACAAATGGCCGGATGGGTTCGCCGGTCCAGGTGGTATGCAGATTCAGGGCTTGACCGCCCAGCTGATCCCGACGTTCCACCAGATCTACCTGGTATCCATGGCCGGCTAGACCCAGAGCCGTGGTCAGGCCGGCAACGCCACCGCCTATCACCAGGGCTTGGGGATTCATGGCCAGGGTGATATATTCCAGGGGTTCCAACAGGCGTGCCTTTGCCACTGCCATATTAATGAGGTCCTGACATTTATGCGTGGCCTCCTGGGGCTGTTGTTGGTGGCACCAGGTGCACTGATTCCGAATATTGGCCATCTCAAAGAGATATTTATTTAAGCCGGCGCTCCTGAGCATATCCTGAAAGATGGGCTGGTGAGTAGAAGGGCTACAGGCCGCCACTACCACCCGGTTAAGGTCGTGTTCCTTGATTTTTTCGATCATCTGTTTCTGGGCATCCTGGGAGCAGCTAAACAGGTTGTCCTGGACAAACACGACGTCAGGGATGGTTTGGACGTATTCCTTGATGGCAGGTATATCCGCCACCCCGCCGATATTGATACCGCAATGACAGACGAAGACGCCGACCCGGGAAGGCTCCCCGTTCAGGGGAATTTCAGGCGGATACTCCCGCTCTTGCAGCAGGCTGCCCCGGGCCGCGGCCAAAGGCATGGTGGCCGCGGCCGCCGCAGCGCTCCCCTCCCGCACTGATTCGGGGATATCTTTGGGACCGTTAAAGACCCCGCAGGAGTAGACCCCCGGCCGGGAGGTATGCACCGGGGTAAAACAACTGGCATCCACAAAATTTCCGGGACTGAGCTTGACGCCCAACCGGTTGGCTAACTCCACGGTTTTGGCATCGGTCTCCAACCCCACGGAAAGGACCACCATATTAAAGGCTTCTTTGAGAAAGTCGCCTTCTTCGGTGACATAGCCGATTTCCAGGTCGCCGCTGTTGCTCAGGGGCTCAATGGAATGTATCCGGGAACGGATGAGCCGGGCCCCCTGATCTTTGATCCTGACACAGTCACTTTTCAAAGTCCTTGCGCATCGTGCGCATATCCATATAGAACAGGGCCATATCCAAGTCGCGGCCGATATGTTCTTTAGCGATAATTGCCTGTTTCAGGGCAATCATGCAGCAGGCGGCGGAACAGTATTCATTGCAGCCTTCGTGGGTGTCCCGGGAGCCGACACAGTGGATCCAGGCAATCCTGTGGGGCTCTTTTCCATCCGAAAGACGTTTGACATGACCTTGATAGGGCCCTCCGGGGCTTAGGATGCGTTCGAATTCCATCGTGGTGACGACATTGGGGTGGTCGTAGGCGTAATAGTCAAAACCGCTGGGATCGAAGGGTTTAAAACCCGGCGCCAGGATCACCGAACCCACCTGGAGGTCGTAGGACGATGGCTGCTGCTGATAATCTATAGCTTCAGCGGGACAAACCTGGGCACAGAGCCCGCAATCCCCGGTGAGCAATTGGACGCAGTTATCCCGGTCGATCACCGGAGTATTGGGAATGGCCTGGGGGTAGGTGCGGTAAATATTGCCCCGACTGGTGAGCCCCAGATTAAATTCGGATTTTTTTGGAATGGGCTTTTTGCCGCTGATCTTGCCGATATCAGCAATATGGCCTGTGGGGCAGACGAAGGCACAGGCGCCGCAAGTACGGCAGACCTCGGAATACTCGCCGAAGGGGGTCATGACCTCCCGCTTGGCCCCCCGACCTGTCATGCCGATGGCCCCAACATGTTGGAGTTCATGGCAGACGCGCACGCACAAGCCGCACAGCACACAGTCACTTTCACCGGGAGAGTATTTCAATTCCGTTAGACCCATCCTGCTGGCCATCTGCTGGAGAGCCGGAACTTCGGGGCAGCGGGCCAGGAGTAGTTCCATGGTCATCTGCCTGGCCTTGTGGACCCGGGGAGAATCGGTTACTACTGTCAAACCCTCTTCCACCGGTAGCGTGCAGGAAGCCGTCAGCCGGGAGCGGCCGTTCTTTTCCACCTCCACCACACAGAGGCGGCAGCCGCCGTATGGTTCCAGGGCATCGTGATGGCAGAGGGTGGGAATGGTAATCCTTAACTTCCGGGCTGCATCCAACACCGTGACATCGGGTGGCATTTCCACCGCAAGACCGTTAATTGTCAGGTTGATCATAAGCTTAATCTCCTAAATCACACCTGAGGCACCTCAAGGCCTCCTGGCGGCATTGCTCTTCAGTAAGGCCCAATTCCACCAAAGAAAAATCTTTGATGCGGTCCACAGCCTTAGACTTGGTCATTTCAGGACGAGATAACGCGGCCCGCTCTTCGTCCGGCATTTCCACCGGCTCTACTCGCTGCCGAGGTATGGGTATGCGGGATTTTTCTTCCAGGGGTTCCTCCTGCAAATACCGGCAGATGGATCTGGCAGCCTGTTTCCCAGCCCATACCGCCTCCACAATGGTTGCCGGACCGGTGACGATATCACCGCCGGCAAAGACTCCGGTAAGATTGGTGGCCAGGTTGACCGGATGGGTCCAGATGTGGCGGCGCTCCGTCAGGCGCAATGGTTCATCGCCCTTGGAAAATTTTGCCTGTGGCGGAATCTGGCCGATAGCCGTGATCACCCCATCCACCCAGAGGGCGATTTCCGAGCCGTGCATCGGGATAGGACGTCGCCGCCCGGAAGCATCCGCCTTGCCCAATTCCATGCCCTGGCAGACGATACCGGTAACGCGGTCATCTCCCAAGATACGGATTGGCTGGGTCAGAAAACGAAAATTAACCCCTTCTTCTTTGGCCTGAGCCACTTCATCGGCATAAGCGGGCATCTCATTTTCGGACCGGCGGTAGAGAATGGTGACCGAGCTGCCCAGTCTGATTGCGGTTCGAGCGGTATCTATAGCCACATTACCGCCGCCGATGACCACAATGCGTTTGCCCAGGAGTGGCAACTCGCCCGTTCTAGCCTGCCGCAAGAAATCCAGCCCAGACATGACCCCAGGCAAATCTTCGCCCTCAATATCCAGGCGGGCAATGTGGTGCGTCCCGGTGGACAGGAAAAAGGCCTTGTAACCTTGCTCCTGTAAACCGTCCAGGAAGATATCACGTCCTAACCGGGTATGGGTTTTAAACTCCACCCCCAGAGCGGCGATGGTCTTAAGATCGAATTCCAGGACTTCCCGGGGCAGGCGAAATTCCGGAATGCCCACCCGCAACAAGCCGCCCAGAACTGGCAAAGCCTCGAACACGGTTACCTGGTAGCCCTCCCGGGCCAGGTAATATGCGGCGCTTAAGCCGGCCGGACCGGAACCGATGATGGCCACCTTGTCCGGGCGCACCGGAGGCGCCTTCCGGCCATTAGAGCCGTTTTGGCGCACGAAATCTGCCACAAAACGTTTGAGAGACTTGATGGCCACAGACTTGTCGATCACCGACCGTTTGCACTGGACTTCGCAGGGAGCGGTACAGACATAGCCGCAGACCCCGGGTAGCGGATTGTCCTCTTGGATCAGTTCCAGGGCTTCTTCATATTTTCCTTGGGCAATCAAGGCAATGTAGCTGGGGATATCAATACCGGCCGGACAGGCGAACTGGCACGGGGTAGGTGACAGACGCCCGCAGACCCGGGCCGGACACTGTTTATCAACAATATGGGCCAGATATTCTTCCCGGAAATAGTTCAGCGTCGTCAGGACAGGATTAGGGGCGGTGCCCCCCAGGCCACAGAGCGAGACTTCCTTAATGTAGTTGGAGAGATCTTCCAGGGCGCCAAGATCAGCCGGCCTGCCCTTCCCTTCCGTGATGTTCGTTAAAATTTCCAACAAGCGTTGGGTGCCTTCCCGGCAGGGAGTACACTTGCCGCAGGACTCTTCCATCGTGAAGGTAATAAAGTACTTGGCTAGGTCCACCATACAGGTGGCCTGGTCCATAACGATCATACCCCCTGAGCCCATGATGGAACCAAGCTTGGCCAGGGACTCGTACTCTACCGGGGTGTCCATCAGAGAGGCGGGGACGCAGCCCCCGGAGGGGCCACCGGTTTGGACGGCCTTTAAAAGCCGGTTGTCCTGAATGCCGCCCCCGATTTCGTAGATCATCTCTTGCAAGGGCATGCCAAGAGGAATTTCCACCAGCCCACTATTGTTGACTTTGCCAACCAGGGAAAAGACCGTGGTGCCCCGGGCGTTTTCGGTCCCGAAGCCCGCATACCACTGGGCTCCCCGGGCGATGATGGGGGCGATGTGGGACCAGGTTTTCACATTATTAATGGTGGTGGGTTTACCCCACAAACCGCGCTGGGCCGGAAAGGGTGGCCGGGGTCGGGGCTCCCCTACCCTGCCTTCAATGGAGGCGATGAGCGCCGTCTCTTCACCGCAAACAAAGGCCCCGGCGCCCTCCCGAATTTTCAGGTTAAAAGAGAATTGGCTATTAAATATTTTTTCCCCCAGGATGCCGAAAGACCGGGCCTGGGTAATGGCAGTTTTTAATCGGCTGATGGCAAGGGGGTATTCCGCCCGGCAATAAATATAGCCCTCCCTGGCCCCCATGCCGTAGGCGCCGATTGCCATACCTTCGATGACGGCGTGGGGATCACCTTCCAGGATGCCCCGATCCATAAAAGCGCCGGGATCGCCTTCATCGGCGTTGCAGATAACATATTTCAGGTCTCCCGGCATTTGCCGGCAAAATTCCCATTTCTGCCCGGTGGGAAAGCCGGCGCCGCCCCGGCCCCGCAAGCCCGAGGATTTAACTTCCGCGATTACCTGTTCCGGGGACAGCAAGGTAACGGCCTTATACAAAGCCCGATAGCCACCCCGGGCAATGTATTCTTCAATGCGGTTCGGGTTAATGAAACCGCAGTTCCTGAGGGAAATCTTCACCTGTTTTTTGAAAAATGGCAGATCATTATAGCTGGGGATATCCACCGGCAGTTCCGGCGGATGTGGGTTGCTGTAGGGCCGGGACACCCCCTCGATGAGAAATTCTTCCTGATCAATGCGGCAGAGCAGATTTTGCCAGAAGAACTGGCCGGTTTTGATGGCCTCCAACAGCTCCAGGGCTAACTCCGGGGTCATACTGTGATAGCTCAAGCGCACCTTACCCGGATAGACCACATCCACTAGGGGCTCCCGTTGACAGTAGCCAATGCAGCCGGTGGCGTCTAGGATTATGCCGTTATTGCCCTCTTCCAGCTTCCCGGCCAGGGCCTGATACACTTTATCCGCCCCGGCAGAAATGCCGCAGGTGGCCATGCCGACCATGATCTTGACCTGATCGGGATAGGTCATGGCCAAGCCACGCTGTTTGACTTCATCCAGATGTTCCAGACAAAGAATCTTCATACGCTCACCGTTTTCCTGTAAAAGTCTATGATCTCCGGCACCTGATCAGCGGTGATGCGACCATAGGTGTCATCCCCGACGCGAATGGCCGGGGCCAGGGCGCAGCAGCCGATGCAGCGCACTACCTCCAGGGTGAACAGGAAATCTTTGGTGGTCTGACCGTGTTTGATCTTCAGGGTTTTTTCCAGCCGGTCCAGGATGTGGGGTGATCCTTTAACAAAGCAACCCGTGCCCAGGCAGATATTAATGATGTGCTTGCCCCGCGGGACCAGGCTGAAGGCATTGTAGAAACTGGCCACCCGGAGAATTTCGGTGAGGGGCATACCCAGATCATCGGCCACATGTTCCAGGGACGGCCGGGGCAGCCAGTTGAAATGGCGGTTAATGTCCAACAGGATGGGCAGCAGATTGCCCCGTTCATCCCGGTAGCGTTCGATGATATCGGCCACTGCCTCCTCGTCAGTGGCCTGGCCATAGGCGGTGCGCGCCAGCTTGACTTTGTCAGGAAACTGCACTTCATAGCGGATGGGACAGGCCTCCAAGCAGACGCCGCAACCGGTGCACTTGTCCGCATCGATATAACGGGCTTGTCGGCTGAGGGAAACTGTCAGATTACCGGGGTCACCGGTTACATCCTGGAGTTCGGTTAAGGTATGTAGCTTGATATTTGGGTGCCGGCCGACCTCGACCAGTTTGGGAGAGATAATTCACATGGCACAGTCATTGGTGGGGAAGGTCTTGTCAATCTGGGCCATGGTTCCACCAATGGCCGGGCCTTTTTCGATGAGGTGGACATAAAAACCAGAGTTGGCGGCATCCAGAGCTGCCTGCATGCCGGCGATGCCGCCGCCCACGACCATTACCGAACCTTGAACTTTTACCGGTGAACTGGTAGCAGTCATGTCTATCTCCTATAAGGTAAGGCTGACTTATTATTCCCGGTTCAGAACCAGAAGAGACCTTTGCTCTTTCAGGCAATGTCGGGATATACAGGTTTCACCAGCTTTTTATCTGCCCCACTTAGTGGACCAGCACTTCATTCTCCTGGCGTTGGAAAATAAACAGCAGCTGTTTTTGGGTCAGTTCACCCACATTGTCAATGATCCACTGCAAGTCACCTCTAAGAATGGCGGACCTGGCTTGGGACGACAGCTTATAGGTGTCCAGGGCCTCGGTCCGCATGTCCATGAGGTCTCGCCAGAATGCCTTGTCGTCGGCGGTGCGGTTCAAGACCCGGAAGACTTCCCGCTTCTGAACCACAAATGCTTCCGGATCAACCACCAGCGGTGCTACTTGGGGCGCCGGACGGAAAGATGCCTCAATGGCCAGGGCCTCGTGAATGGCGGCTCTGATCTCATCATCGGTAAAAGGTTTCTGCAGATAATCGGAAGCCCCCAGCTTCATGGCCTCCACCGCGGAATTCACCGTGGAGTAACCGGTGATGACGATAACCCCGGTTTGAGGCTGCTGGTGCTTGACTTCTTTGATAACCTCAATCCCATCGACATCCGGCAGACGAAGGTCCGCCAGGAGCAGATCGTAATGCTTCTGATGGAAAAGTTCCAGGGCGCGTTTGCCGGTCTCGGCCCAATCCACCTGGTAGCCTTCTTCATCCAGCACCAGCTTCAGGCCCTTGGCAACATTGGTTTCATCCTCCATCAACAGAATTTTTGTCATTTTCTCTTCCGGTTTTTCAGATACGCTATAAACTGCAGACATTGCTTTTCCTCCTCAAGTTTAATGAACTAATGATCCATATAGCAAGCTTTGTGCCTGCCTGAGAACATTTTCATCATGTTGATATTGTTGGTATTATAATTTTTTTGGAATAATGTAGGATTATAACTGTATATTTTATTATACGAAGAGATTTGACAGTCTCAAGATAACTAATTGGAAATACTACATGATTTAATAGTATAAAGATATATACGGAGGAAGGATTAAGATCGAGGTTTTATACGTTCCGGAGAAAGGTGATGCTTTTTCAAAAGGGTGGAAAAGTTGGGTCGTTGCATGCCCACCCGTTGGGCGGCCAGAGAGATGTTGTGGTCGGCGTCGGCCATAGCTTTTAATAGAAAGGCCTTTTCCAATTGTCCGCAGGTTTGGTCTAAAAGGCGCTTTTTGGCCTCTTTGAGTGCTTTTAACGTTTGGGGAACATTATCGGCATGCCAGGGCCGTTGGTCCAGGTGTTCCAACAGGTCGAGTCCATCCAACATCGGCTGGTCGACCATGATCACCAAGCGTTCCACCATGTTTTTAAGCTGGCGGATATTTCCCGGCCAGCGATAATTTCTGAGTATTTCCAAAGCCTCTTCTGTAAAACCTTCGATGCGCTTGCCGATCTTGCGGCAAAAGTGCCGCAGAAAATAATAGGCCAGGCGGGGGATGTCGTCTTGGCGATCCCGCAATGGCGGCAGAAATATGGGAAAGACGTTCAGGCGGTAATAGAGGTCGTCCCGGAACTTCCCTTCCTGAATCATATTTTTCAAATCCCGGTTCGTGGCCGCCAGGATGCGGGCATCCGTCTTTTTGAAGGAGCTGGCACCCACCGGTTTATAATCATGAGTTTCCAGCACCCTCAGCAGCTTCCCTTGAATTTCTGAGCTCAAACTGGCCACTTCGTCCAGGAATAGAGTCCCCTTGTTGGCGATCTCAAAGATTCCCGGCTTGTCCTTGACTGCGCCAGTAAAGGCCCCTTTCACATGGCCGAATAGTTCACTTTCAAGCAATGAAGGTGAAAGGGTACTGCAGTCAATGGGGACGAACTGCCGGCTGGCCCGCTGGCTATACGTATGGATGGCCCGGGCAAAAAGTTCCTTACCGGTGCCGGGTTCGCCGCAGATCAGCACCGTCGTGTCGGCCGGGGCCACTTTGGTGATTTCAACAAAGATCTTTTGGATAGCAGCAGTTTCTCCCACAATATTGGAAAATCCATAAGTGTCGATGAGCTGCTGCCGCAGGGCCAGGTTTTCTTCCACCAGGCGTTTCTTCTCTATGGCCTTGGCCACGGTGAGTAAAAGTTCGTCGTCCGTAAACGGCTTGGCCAGATAGTCGAAAGCCCCGGCCTTCATGGCCTCCACGGCATTTTCCACCGTGGAAAACGCGGTCATGATGATAATATACTCTCCGGGGCGGTCTTTTTGGATGGTGCGGAGAATTTCCATACCTTCCATGTCGGGCAGTTTGAAGTCCAACAGGGTGACATCGTAGTTCCCGGTGACCACCTTGTCCAGTCCTTCCCGGCCGGTCTGGCAGACGTCCACCTCATAGCCCTGTTCCTCCAGCACCAAGCGACACACCAGGCCGATGACCCGCTCGTCGTCAATGATCAAGATATGGCCGGCGGACATTAATGGTTGGTCCTCGCCGGTTCAAATTCAGGAGTAGAAACGGGGATAGTAATAATAAAGCGGGTTCCCTGCCCCGGTTCGCTCTCAACCTGAATATCGCCCTGGTGATTCATAAGAAAGCCATATGTGACGGCCAATCCTAATCCTGTCCCTTTGGGCTTGGTGGAGAAAAAAGGTTCGAAAATGCGGCCTACCTGCTCCCGGGAAATGCCGCAGCCGGTGTCGGCGATATCAACGGTTATAACACGCTTGGCCTCGTCAAAGCGCGTGCTTACCCTTATCTCCCCCCTCCCATTCACCGCTTCGAGGGCATTGATCAGGAGGTTGGCAAAGACCTGCTGCATCTGGCCGATATCAATAAGCATATCCGGGAGGCTGACGGCCAGGTTCTGGTGCAGTCGGATGGAGCGGCGCCGGAATTCATTCTCCAACAGATGAATGACTTTTTCCAATACCGTATTAATATTTCCCACGCTTTTCTTGGGCTCCTTGCTGCGCGAAAACTCCTGCAGTTCCTGGATGATGGTTTTGCAGCGCTTGGTTTCCTGGATGATAATTTCCAATGCCCTCATGGAGAAAGCTGTCTGGCGGAACCTTTTTGAGCATGTTGCTGCTATAGAGCAAGATGCTGGAAAGGGGATTATTCAACTCGTGAGCCACGCCGGCAGCCATGCGTCCCAGGGCGGTCAGCCTCTCGGTCTGATATGCCAACTGATCAAATTGCAGTTGCTGCTTTTCGATGAGCCGGGCTTTGTCGATGGCGCAAGTGCATTGTTGGGCCACGGCAGCCAGGAAATCCAGTTCCTCGGGTGAAAAATCATGTCTGCGGTCAAAAATCAAGCATATGAACCCTGCCAATTCTTCCTGCAAACCCAGGGGTGCCACCACTAGCATCTGAATAGGTGGCGTTGAACCGGTTTCCGGGGTCAAAAGCCTTGGATCAAGGGTGGGATCGTCGATCACCAAAACTTTTTTCCCGGTGCATATCTCCAATACCCTTTCCGGTCCGGCAAAAGGTCCGACTTCCCGGTAGACTTCTCCCAAACCATAAACCACCTTGGTGACACTCTGCCCGTTCTGCCTCTGGCATAATTGCAGCAGCGAACCTTGAGCCTCAAAGGCTCGAGCAATTTTGACCACCACAATTTCGGCGATGTCTTCCACCCTGCCACAGGCATGAATCAACCGTATAATGTCCCGGAAAGTATAATAGAATGCCGACACGCTCAGGGTGCTGCTCATGGGTTGTTTTCCTTCTTATGAGACCGGCAGCAACCGTCTGCCGGCTAAAATATTCAGGTTGGTCTTTAACTGATCTGGCTTAATGAAAGTATAATCCCGGCGAGGGAATCTGAAAAGAAAAATTGTGGAGGGCTGCCATAAAGTATAGCAGCCTGGACCCAGCTCACAGTGGCCCCGACTTCTCTTTCTCTTACCTTAACAAGTACATAATTTTCTTTAATTTTCCCTTAGTTTAAAAACTAGAAAATCAAGCCTATTCTGATAAAAAATTACAGCGATAAAAATTTAGATTTTTAAACTTGGTGTTTACCGGCAGGACTTGAGATATCACAGTCAGTTCCTGGCAACTTTGCAACTCAGCATAAAAAATGATAATATTTACTATATGGGTCTTTTGAACATCTCAGTTATTCATCCCCATTAACAATATTATATGCATTATATCAATATGTTAAATATATTTCAAATCAGTTTTTCTGATCTCAGCGGATAAATAATCCCATTTTTTTAATTCATCAGATTATTGTTTCCGGACAAAAAGTAATTAATTTATAATATCTTATAGATTTTCTATAATATGAGTTAATAGTTGGACCCGGGAGGAAAAGACAGTGAAATCGTTAAGATTGGCCATGTTGCCCATGGCAATGCTCGTTTTATTAGCAACGCAGGCACAAAGCGCCACCCTACAGTATGCCAGCGGCGGCTTTGCCGTGACCCCTTTCCTGTATGGAAAAATCAATATAGATACCAGCGGTCAGGTCAATCCGCCGGTAATGGAAATGTATAATCCCGGTCCTGCATTAGGAATCAAAACTTTATCAGGCAGTAAGGCAATGGAAATTACCTCTGATGGATTGTCAACGGTCCAAGGTCGTGTCTCCTGGAACCTACAAGCAGACTATGGGAAAAATTTTACCTTGAAAATTGAGGCCCGAAACTGGGTAAATCAAATCATGGTTCACTCTGAGAATCGTAGTTCATTGAGAGTGGATTCCCAAGATGGCTTGTTCCTTCAGGTGGCCCCTGGAGCAGGAGAGAAGCTCGGCCAGCCGGTAAAATTATATCTAAGTTACGAAGTTTTGACTGCGAGAAATTATAATGAGGATAATGATCCGGCGAAGTTAAAGTTAGAATCTAATGGTTCTCAACCAAATCGAATTTCCGTGAATGGAGTCCAGACTAATTTTTTTTCACCTACCCATGTTGGTAATTATTCTTCATCGGGAGATCATATCCCCTGGCCATCTGATTATAGTGCTGTGAAATTTCATAGTATGAGTTATGATGGTCCGTGGCCTTATAAATATGAATGTTGGCAGACAGGAGAAAATATTGAAGCAGGGCCGGGCGACCTTATTTACTTCCCCGGCTGGCCTAAAGAATACCTTAGGTTTGATCATCCCTTAACCTGTAAAATTGGCGACCTCATCGGTTTGAATCTTGGTTTGTTCCAAGAGGTTATGGACGTTCCGAGTGATTTAGGTGGATATCCCGGTATTGACACAGAAATTTCTTTTTCCCTGACACCGCACGTTATTCCCCTTCCAGGCTCGGTTTTCCTTATGGGGACCGGCTTCCTCCTTCTGGTTGCTGTCTACACTCGCCGCCGCTCCTGATCAGGTAGCCGCTTTTATTATGATTGATGACTGATCTTTTTTCCCAGGCCGCCGCTATAGACTTTACAGAAAGCGGCCTGGATAGTCCCCGGCGAAAATGTGACTCCCTTCCCTCATGTCTCTCCCCTCTATTTGAGGAATTGGAAAATTAAGCCGTATTGGATTCCACTGGCTTCTTGCTAAACAATTTCCCCTTCCAGGACTAAAACGCCTGAATCAAGGAATCGATGCTAAGGGCATTAGGTTATTGTGCTTTTGTCAAATATATATGGTAAAATTATTTCGGAAATTAAGGGAAATATCCCCCTTCGGGCCTGCCGTAAGTGAATTTTAAAAATGACCAACAAATGGCTACCCCACGATTGCTTTTTCATTCCCAATCGACCCGTAGGCCAGGATGATAAATAAAATTGAGATTCGCCAGCAGCTTTTCGAACACGTCCGCTATCTCAGCGAAACCTTGGGAGACCGCAGTGTTTATCGTCCCCAAGCCCTGAAAGCCGCCGAAGATTATATCAGCCAGAATTTTCTCGCTATGGGCTATACCCCCGAACGCCAGAGCTTCATTTACCTTAAACAGGAAGTGGCCAACGTCATTGCCGGCCGCCGGGACTCTGCAGGGTACTATATTTTAGGAGCGCACTTTGATACCGTGGTCGGCACTCCCGGTGCCGATGACAATGCCAGCGGCGTCGCCGTCCTATTGGAAACGGCCCGCCTGGCCGCCTCCCTCTCCCCTGCCCTGCCCTGGACCTTCATTGGCTTCACCACCGAGGAACCACCAGCTTTTTTCACTCCCTATATGGGTAGCCGGGTTTACGCCCGACGGGCCAAAGAACAAGACGATAAACTTAAAGGAATGCTTTGTCTGGAAATGGTGGGCTATTATTGCCACGAACCCGACAGCCAACCCCTACCATTTCCCTTAAAATTTCTGGGCTATCCCACCACCGGCAACTTTATTGCCCTGGTGGCCGACCGTCGTTCCCGCCCTTTATTGGCTGCGCTGGAACATGCCCTGAAAAGTGGCTGCCGCCTTCCCGTGTCCGCCATCGCCATCCCTTTCGGTGGCCATATTTTGCCCGAGAGCCGCCTAAGCGATCACGCCAATTTTTGGGATCAGGGGTATCAGGCGGTTATGCTCACCGATACTGCTTTTTTACGCAATCCTCACTATCATGGCCCCAGGGACGTTCTCGCCAACCTGGATTTTGACGCCATGGTTGAACTCACCTTAGGTCTGTATTATTTTATAAAACATAACAATTAAAACAATCTGAGGCAGATATGACCACAATCCCCAAGTTTAAAGGAAAAATACACGACAATCCCTTAGTGGCCCTGGAAAGAGGCAACCGTGAAGTAATGTTGAGCATCTGGCGCGAATACCTGGCTGAACTTCTGGAATTGGACCCAAAATCCGGCCGCCGACATCTTCTTATCAACCGCATCGAACAAGCCGGAGATTTTGACCGTATTTATCAGGACTGGAATGATCTCCCCACCCCGGAACGGGCCGACCGTTGGCTGGCCCTGATCCGCGCCGCCAAAGCCGAGTGGCAACAAGTCCAGGATAAATGCCTACGCTGCGGCGAATGCTGCGAAAAAGGCAGCCCCACTCTGATGGCTGCGGATGTTCGCCTTTTCCAGGACAACATTCTTAACTGGACCGAAGTCTATACCCTGCGCCGGGGCGAAAAAGGAGTTTCTCCTAGAACTGGCACGGTCGCGCCGATCACTGAAGAACTGCTGAAACTCAAAGAACACTCCGGTACCAAACACTGCCTTTATTTCGCTAGGAACCCGAACCGTTGCCTCATTTACGACCAACGTCCGCAACAATGCCGGGACCAATTGTGTAACCTGAGCGAAGCCGAACGGCCACCGGCTGATTCCGGGTTTTTAACCCGAGAGGCCCTCTTCGGCCAGCACCCGGAATTGTGGAATTTAATTTCGGCCCATGAGCAGCGCTGCGCCATTGACCGTTTGGAAGCCGCTTTGCACGATCTCACCGACAATAACCCCGCCGCTTCCGAAGTCCTGTTTGATATGCTGCACTTTGACCATTACTTGCGGCAGATGTTGCTGCAGGATTGGGAAATCCCCCCCGCTGCTCTGGATTTCCTTTTAGGCCGGCCACTTACCCAGGTTATCCGCCAGTTCGGCCTGAAGGCGACTATGACCCCGGAGGGTGTCTTCCAACTGGACAAATTGCTTTAGAAGGGTTACAGAGCTTCTAAGAGAGGGACTTCTGGATTTTGGACCTTGACTTTTATTGAAAAGGAATTATTTTTAGTCAGTAATAGATATCAAATAGCAGACCTTGATGCCTGACTTACCAATCGAGCGAGCTCCCTGTGGTTTCAAGGTGGATGGCTTGACGGTGCAACGCAGCAATTGAAACTGTGGTAGCAGGGGTGGTAATTGTTGCTTGACGTTTTCCAAGGTCAAAAATGATTGCAACTGCCTGGCATATAAAGGCAAGGCTATGGCGCCCTCTACTTCATGATTATGATTGGGGATATTGAGAGAGTAAGGATAATTTCATAGTCCAAGTTTATGTGCAAGACCCACATGACCAAAAACCATTTTTTGTGGGTTAGTATCCCCTGATCCTGATAGATTGGGTTGAGCGAGGTTGGGAAGTAGTATACCAGTATGAAAAGCCAGCCCAATCCTGATCGCCAATTATGATGTATTAATTTTTAAGCCGATAGATCACTAAGCAAATGCGTAATAATAACAATTAATATTAAACTAACAGGAGGTTTTAGTATGTGTCAATGTGGTTGTGCCACCAAAGCAGAGGAGACTCAGGCTGAAGAGAACATCAAATATTATTGCTCGCAATGCAATGCCATTAAGGAAGGCAAAGAAGGGGCGCCGCGTCCGGAATGCTGTGGTAAGAAAATGCTGGAAGTAGATTAAACCTCTCCTCCGGGCCCTGTTAAGAAGTTTCGTCTGCCAGCGTTCTTCTTGACAGGGCTTTTTTATGTGGTAACATACTATAAACAAATGTGGGCGATTAGCTCAGGTGGATAGAGCGTTGGTCTCCGGAACCAAAGGCCGGGTGTTCGAGTCACCCATCGCCCGCCAATAAATACAGCAAGTCAATAGCTACTGCAAATCTTACTTTACCGCCTGATGATCAGATGAGCATCCAGGCGGTTTTTTTGGGTCTCTCCTCAGTCCCCCCTTTCTATAAAACTTTTCGATTTTTCTCCCCATTTTCCCTTTCCTTATTGATAAAGCGTCAATTGCTTGACAAGTACGTCAGACGTAGCGTTTCCGTGGTCCATTCGGTGCGCCGCACCACTTTGTAATCAATGGGCATATTCCACCGCGAATTATAGACATGCATCCCCTTGGTCTATTCTTTATTCTTCCAAGTACGCTTTTTGTCAATTTTTTGACGATCAACCCCATCTCTTGACGCCTCGAACACTGCTTGCTCGCTTAATTCTAAACCAACTATATTTTTTTCTTTGTATTTTCATATAGATAATATTGATTTTGTTGTTGGCGCAGATATTGCAAGTAACATCTATTAACCATTAATTTGCAGATACTACAGTAAAGGAATTTCAGACAATTCTTAAGTCAGACTGCGCCTTTATTCGGTTTTCCAACTTATTTAATTTATTTTAATACATGATTACCTTTTTTTACTAACATATTAAGATTATAAATAATTTTCTTTCTTTTTTCTGGTTCGGCTTTCATTTTTTCCTTGAAATGAGAAAAAAGATAATTTAAGATTGCTCCGAAGTAATAATAAAATTTATTAATTTTATGCCGATGAGCATAATATTATGCAATATAATTCTTCTAACTTATAGGTACATGCATATGAGAACTAATTTAAATAACCTTTAAGTATAAATACAACTCGGTTGTTTCTTCTTACTATAATTATATTTGCATTGTTTTGCTGCTGTCCGAACCACCCCAGCAATGCCGCCAATAAGTAATACAAACCGTTATGAATTTAGGTGTTCTTTCGCAAATGGTGATTATTATCTAGTATCAATGCATGTCTAGTCCTGAAAAAAATTATTACTTATGATATCAACAATACATGACAGATGAAACCGGGCAAAGCGGCTTATATAAAATTACCGCCCGGGCGACTAAAGGTTTTTTCAACAAATAGAGGTGAGGTATGTCCACGTTCGCTATGGCAAAAAAAATAAAAAATACCAAATGGCAATTTATTTTGAGTGTCCTATGGTTGTTTTCCGGTTTTTCAGGTCATTTCTTGGTCTGTGAGGCAAATCAGGCAAACACTCAAAACCCCGGATTTGGATTGATATTCCAGGCTCCCACCGATTATTCGTTAGCCAGCCAACGTTTCGATTTTGTCTACGACAACGGTTATAGGTTAAAGCGATTATACGAGACGAATCCTGATGGTCTTTATGTTAAATACTTCACATTATCACAAATATGGAAACCATTGAGCGACGCTAAGATATGCCCGGATTATGACTATATTGTCTCGAATCACCCGGAATGGATCTTACGAAAAACGTCAGGCGAACTTTTCTCCGGTTATAATTCAAGGGGATATCTTATGGACATCGGTAATCAAAGCTACGTTGATTATGCCATCAATTTCATTAAAAGTTCAGGCTTTCCAGAAACGGGTGGAACATTTACTGGATTTGTTTTGGATAATGGTATCTTTGGATATGCGCCCTATCAAAACTCCACATATACAACAGCTGCCTGGCAAGATACCTGGGAGAACTTAGCCCATAAGCTATCTGATACTTTTCGACCACAATATAAAATTTTGCTCAACGAAAACGGTTCTAACTTGGCCACCTATGCAAGGGTAGTTCAGTGGCTGGATGGTACCGTGGTTGAGAATATGTATCTCATGTCTAATGAGGGTAATTACGTAAAAATGCGGACCGAGATTTTGGGCCGGTTTGAAAAAGCTGCTTGGGCTGCAGATAATAACAAGTATTATATTCTAGAGA
Organism: uncultured delta proteobacterium; assembly: GCA_963705135.1. GTDB lineage: Bacteria > Desulfobacterota > Desulfobaccia > Desulfobaccales > Desulfobaccaceae > Desulfobacca. Next base: position 128,583 of record CAVPJB010000011.1, on the reverse strand, counting down.
ACTATGTATCCTTGGATGCATTACAGCTTTCTCCCGAGGCAAGCGCAAAAAGTCGTTATCTTGAGGTTTCCGATATAAATATTAGAGTATTTGATGATAATAACCAACTCTTAGGAGCCATTGATTTTTCAGACTCTGCGACAGATACCGTGGCCGAGGTCGCCAATGCCTTAAAAAACCTTGGTCTTATTGTTACCAAGGAAACATTCTACAGCGAAACAGCCGCCCAAGGCGCCTTTTCATCGTTAAACGAAAAAGTAGAATCTGGCAGCATCCTTACCCTCAAGTTAAAACAATCCCCCCAAGAAGCGTTCCTCTTCGGATATGCCGTCACCCTTATGGAGGGAAATAAAAATGCATATTTCGTCTTGGGGGATGAACAACACAAAGATTATTATTATCCAGAAATGGATTGGGATTTGGGTACAGCTTTGGGGGATATGAAGCAGATCGCCCCTTATGTATATGAGCGAGATTTTAGCAATTATACAGTATATCTAAATATCTCTGACAATCCTTACATTATGCCCAATTCTGACGTGTTATTACCGATGCGTGGAGCAATCGTCGAAGTTACAAAATACATAAAATATGATTTTTCGTTTTATTATGATAATGGAACTGTTGATTTTTATAGTGGATATGTCTATGCGGATTCCAGCAAAGATTATTCTGTAGGCTATAACTTGACAGCGGTGGATGAAAATGGACGGTCTGGATATTATATAATTAAGGCTGCCACTCCCGTTTCTGTAGAGGAGACAGAATTAGGAAACACATATGTAACCAGCTATTATGATAAGGAGAGCGAAAGCTTTTATACTCCCTCAAACAGTTCTACGGCCAAAGGTACAAACTATCTAGGCAGTGAACAGGGATATATCATGACGCTGGAATGGTATCTCGGGGAAACTGAGAGCCCTGTCTTCGTTGGAGGTAGAATCTCCAGACGCCCGGCAAGCTTGCCACCCTCCTAACCATGAGTAGAAAAGGTTAATAATACCGCAGAAGCCAAGTAAGGCTGGTGGGGGAAAGGACCCTCCTCCCGAATTATTCATCGATAATTTCTAAAAAAGAAAAGCCCGAGACGGTCCCAGGGATCGTTCTCTATATCCAATTAAGAAGCTCACCATTCTCCAAAAGTAACAAAAATTATCTTGTTGGAACCAACCTCTTTAGCATCTCGCCCATTGTAGCTCAATCAATAATTATAGTTATGCAAATATTTGTGACAGATGTCCCATGTGTTTTAGACTATTTTACTAAAATATGATATCTATGTTCTAAAACTAAATGAAATAAATAATTATTTTTTATATAAATCTGGATAATATTATCGGAATGAGGATTAATATATTAATAGAGATATAAGATTCATGCGATATTTTGATAGTCTAATAATAATTGCCTTAGTTTTTTATGAATTAAAATACTATAATATTAATAATAAATGAAAAAAAGATTATTAATATTTATATTATTATTGTTTATTGTGACAATTTAACCATATGTGTTAGACTTTTTTAAAATAAATTGCTATAATATAGTATAAAAATAAAAAAGTAATTTAATATAAAGTAAGAAAATAATATTTTATTAAATTATCTATTGAGTTTCTCATGTTACTTTTTATTATTATTTAATAATATTTTTCTAAATGAGGTTGAATATGATTAAACATAAAAAAAGGTATGTTCATTATGGCAATTATTAACTCTGTAAACAGATATGCTAATATTATTGGTCGGTGTGCAAGATATAATTATTCTACGACATATGGTAATGTAGATTTGCGTTATCACAATGTCAACGACAAAATGTTTATGTGGGATAATAATGAAACCACCTATACCAAAAGCATCAAACAACGAATGCGACAATTGCGAAATCCCAACTGGATATCCACCCGTTATCTATGGTCCACAGTCGTCAGGGCTACCGATGTCGGCTCCAAGGGAACGCCGCTCCAGTCGTATATGGAGGACAAATGGGTCAACGTAAAAGGCAGGACCCTGGAAGACCTATATGTGCATAACGCCGTGCCGGAGGGTGCGGGTAATCGAACTTCTTGGCTATTCGACTCAACTTTCCTTTATGTCAAATTTGCCGATCCTGATTATCTTGATATTCTCTTTGGTCCGACCGGGTCGGAAGGGGCGGGAAGCTGGATCGAGTCCAATTACCCAATTTCGTATTTTAACGGCAACGTCAGTGACCCGGTGGACTATTACGCCCATGATGTCTTCGGCACCTATCAACCTTTAAATTATGGCTATCCTGCACCGCCCACCGGGAAAGAATCAGAGTACGGTTATGGTTATTCTGCTACCGCCAGTCTAATCGGCTCCCGTTGGTATGAATACATGTCGGCCTTCCGGTCCCGAATTCTTGAACCTCTGGACCGCAAAGTGATCGTCAACTTCGGCCAGATTCGCCATCATTACCACGTTCCCGGCCTAGTGGATGTCCCCTATATTGATATGGATTACATGTCCTTGTTTGACGGTATCTTCATGGAGACCATGATCAACAAGGCCGACCTCTGGGTGGAAACGTTGGATTATAATTGGGGATTAGGAACTAAACTCTCCTATTTTCGGAAACTGCTGGATGCGGGCAAGTCTATAGCCACTGCCTATGCGGGAGAACAGATTTATGCCTTGAGACTCTATAACAAGGGTTCCGTTGGTGCCAGAACATATGCGGTAAATGGCAATTCCTTGGACTTGCAGGAGCAGAATGGTTCGACGCTATCCGTAACCTTGACTGATTATTCCAGTCTCACGGCCTTAGCAGCTTATATCAGTGCTAATTCTACTTCTTTCAATGCTGATGTCTATGGGCAAAATCCGCCGGATTCTGACGGGGCGACTTGGTATACAGAAGCTCCTCCAAATTTGGCGATAACTGCGTCAACAAGTGTGGCTCAAGGAGCCTGGACCACCTTTAGATCTCGCACCTCTCAGTCCCATACTGCAAGCCGCACCTCGTGATTATTTGGTAACGCTGCTGGCCTATTTCATGCTTCTCGGCCTGCGATCAACTGACAAGGTTTATGTCGGGTATGACATATTCAGTATGTCAGCTGATACCCCGGCACACCACGATGTTCATGACCTGTTATATCTTCTCGGCAATCCGGACAATCGCCAGACTACCTGGGAAAAGGTCAATGCTGGTTGGGGAGATACCTATTACCGGCTTTATGAGAACGGAGTGGTGTTCTTTAATTGGGAAGCCCAAGGCACCGGGGCCAGGACGATAAATGCTTCGCAGTTTGGCCAAGCTTCATGGTATCCGGTGCGTAGTTGCATCTATACTCCGGGCGAAACCTGGAACACGGCAGCATCTATCTCACTGGGTCCCAAGAGGGGCGAAATCTGCATCTTTTCATTATAAGAGATCGATATGGCAACGACATTTTGGGTTGATAACAAATTAGGCAATGATGGTAATGATGGCAAACTGGTGGCGGATGGCGGCACCGGCCCCTGGAAAACTTTAGCTAAGGCTTCGTCAGTTTCCAGTTATGGGGCTGCCTCTACCCCCTGGACCATCAATATTGTTGATAATGGCTGGAGTTATCCATATCTGGAAGCGACGCAGACTGGCATGATCTGGCCGAATTTTAGCGGTGCGGTTGGCGCTCCGGTCACTTGGAACTGCAATTTTGCACCCCTGATACCGGCGACTGAGATCATCGGGTTGAGTTGGGCGAGAGTGACCGGGAACTGCCAACGTCTATTATGCTGCTCTGGCTACCTCCGTGGCTATGGGGCTATATGGGTGGTCAGACAATTTTAACGATGACTTAATGGTTTTCAACGGCAAACACTACCATACTTAGGCTACTTGAGCGATTAACATATATACCCAACGATTGGGAAGACCACTGTTATTATCACGATACGACGAAAAACATCATTTATTGGTGCGACCGATCCGGGACGCCAAGCCTGACCGAGGTCAGATTTGCATACTGTGGCACAGTCTACGGGTGTGTCAGAACTTTTAATGGTTCGCAGAGAACCTACCACACGTTTAATAATCCGCATTTTTACGGCGGCAAATATGACGCAAACAACGGCTATTGTGCCAGGTCTGAAGTCGGGACAAGTTACATGACCTATAACAGGGGGTATATGCTTTATGGCGGACCAATGTGCATGGTTGCCCTTTGTATTGGCGATCAAATCAACTACTGCTTGCTCATTGACAATCATGTGGCCAGATTTAATAATGGGGCTGTGAGGCTTTTAGGCGCAGCCGGAAACTCAGTTGACACCAAAATTTATAATACCATCATATTGAGAGGCACACCACGGGCCTTATATTTCGGTGACTATGCCAGATTGGATTTGAAGAACTCAGCAATTATCGATGCCCCTGTGTTCCTATACTATCTCACTGCTAATCATAACCTTATTGAAGATCATAATTTCTATGGCGTGTCCAGGTTAGGGTCAACGGAGCAGATTGATTTAGCGGGAGTTAATCCCACCTCGGGTCAATGGCTCCAGGGTGATACCGGAAAATCCTGTTTATCTTTTCCGGATAGGGATTTTGCGGCCTTCGACCTCAGGGGAATGGCCAGCTCGCCTGGTATTAATTCCGGGATAAGCATAGCCGGATTATCTGAAGACTTAGATGGTTATCCCATTGTCGGCAATCCCGATATCGGATCATATGAATTCGGTAGATTAAATAGACTAAATTATTACTATCGAGGTAAGAGATAATGTTATTCCTGAAAAAATCAACTGCGGTTACTATTAAGATAGGGCCATTTCTTAATGCCTCGGACGGCATTACTCCTTTAACGGCTCTAACGATTAAACAAGCCGATGTTTTGCTATCTAAGGCGGATGGCACTGTAGCTATGAAACATGACGGAACTACTTGCACTGCAGATGGGAGGTCTGGCATGTATGGTTGTTCCTTAGATGCTATAGACACCGCTAATTTGGGCCGTTTGCAACTTATAGTGCAAAGAGCTGAAGCACTCCCGTATTATCAAGAGTTCATGATCATCCACGCCAATGCCTGGGATTTACTCTTTGGTCCTGGCAATTTTGCGGGTTATGTAGGGGGCGTCATTGGTAACTTAGGGGACATCCGCTTGGCCAATCTCGATGCTTCGATTAGTTCTCGCCTGGCTGGTTCGGCTTATACGGCTCCAAATAACTTGGATATCCAGACAATCAAAACTAAGATGGATAAACTTTCTTTTGACACAAATAATAATGTAAAATCTTCACCGCAAACAAATCCCCCGAATTTGGACGTTCCTATAAGTAGCAGGGCAAGCCAGAGCAGTGTCAACGCTATACCGACCAATCCGTTGTTAATTAACGACCCTCGTTTGAAAAATCTGGATACGCCAATAAGCTCTCGATTGGCCGCTTCAGGCTATACTGCCCCCAATAATGCCGATATCACGGCAATTAAAGTAAAAACAGATAACTTGCCCGATACTCCGGCAGCGGTCGGGAGTGCCATGACTCTGACTCCGGATTATGACAAGGCAAAAACAGCGGCCCAGGAAGGGGACGAAATGGGGCTTACCACTGATGCCCTCTCGGCCATAACTGACAAAATTAATGAGGTGGTGCCTAACGTAAATGTCATAAAATTTGCAGGGGTTACTGCCCCGGAAATCCTTTCCGGAATTAGAGGTTGTTATGTCTTATATTTTTTGTTCAAGTTATTGGTCAATAAATTATTGGGTCAAATTTTATTGGAATAATAGTTACTGGGCCAATACTATTGAGCTGACTACATTCGCAATTGAATTTGAAATTGAATAGCATGGTTTATTGCCTAGCCCGGTAATATTAAGAAAGGTTCTGCAAAAAGGATAGTCATAAAAAAGAGGGTCATGGCATACACAGTGTATCCCACCGATCACCATGATCCGTCGAAACGGAGGGAATGCCATGACCCAAAAAAGTGTCGGGTAATAAATAGATGCAAGAGATTTTTGGCGCCGAGTAAAAAAAGTCAGGCTTCATCTCATGTTTGGTGTCATCGCCCTGTTTGCCGATCAAGTGCTCAAGCTGATAAGCTAAGCTCATAAGTAATAACAGAGTTTTTTTCGACAAATACAGGTGAATTATGTCTATTTTCGCACAATTTTAGCAAATTTTACTAACTTAAACTAAATATCACGGCTTCATTGACTTGTTACTTCTGATTGATGGCCGTGGGACTATATTGAAAGCTGAATTCGATCAATTTTGAAAGAGGCTCTTTTAGTTAATTTATTTACATTCAGAATAAATATTGGCTTCAATATTCGGGATAAGCCCCTATAATTTTAGGCATAGTAGAAGTATATCAGATTTAAAAAACCAGATTGGAGGGCACTTATACTTCAGCAATACATGATCGGCATCATAAATTAGCTCCCATTACTGGTGGTGGTCAGTAAGAACATAAAGGGTCCTTGTTTCCAGTTACCAAAAACAACGATAAAAAGTTATACATTTAAGAATTGTTAGAAAATTCTTTTCTTGCAGAAGTCCCATGTAAATTTCAATAATGCCTGCCAGATTAGCTCCGGCTTAAATTTCTCCAAAACTCTTTTCCTTCCGGCCTGTCCCATGGCTGTCCTTTTTTAAAATCCATTAAAAGCGTATAGGGCTTCTGTCAGGGCCCAGCTATTCTGCGGCGGCACCACGATTCCCGTTACCCCGTTCTCCACTGCCTCCGGACAACCGTCCACGTCAGTGATCACCGCCGGCAAACCCATAGCCGCAGCCTGCAAAGGAGTATTGGGGAAACCCTCGCGATAAGTTGGCAAGGTCAGAATATCCATAGCCGCATAAAAAGGAGCGGGATTAGCCACACTGTCGGTGAACTTTACCCTGGAATCATTTTTTAACTTATCTAAGATTTTCTTTGGAATAGGGTCTTGAGGCTCAATTGGTCCAATCAGGAGAAGATAAAGAGATCAGGCCACTTCTCTCGGAGATTTTGCCAAGCCTCAGCCAATTAAATAATTCCTTTATAATCTAAATGCACCTACAAAACCTACTATCTTTGCCTCTAAAGGAATCTGATACTTTTTTCGTATTAAAGAAAGATCGGCTATTCAGAGGTAAATTTTTTCGATTAAATCGCCCTTTTGCGTCTACCCCATTACTGCTGCCATTCGCAAGTCCAAGATCTCCCGGCAGGACAAATTCCAGCCGACACTACTCTTGCTTTAGTGGCCAAACCTACTGTAATTACCTTGTCGAGCCAACGACAAGCCAGAATCTCAGTCGTGATGAGAAGTTGCCTTTTGTATCCCGATTGCGTCACGAAAAAGCCAGGCCCGCATGCTGTAAATGGCCACCAGTACACACGTGACGACAAGCTATGCGACCCCTAAAAGTCCCCCTTTGGGAGTGTGTCATGAACTATGGTTGGTTTATATTTCCAAAACAACTGCAACAGTTTAAAAACGCCCACCAGATCTGTTCCAAGAGTTATCTTCCGCGGCATGGGAAACACTGTGGACTGAAATTTTCTCCCTCCGGGAAATTTCCGGCAAGGATACGCCCGGGGAGAAGAACGTCATGGATTTGAAATCCCTTATCTTTCATATACTTGAACTGGCCCCGGAAAAATGTAAAGGTTTCAGGAATAGTTGTGACATGCATCGGATTAAATGATTTAAGTCAATTTCATTTTCTTGCCGGATTTTTGCATCAGTCATTTTATTGTAATTTTAACTTATATTTCTCCTTTAATTTGAAATATATCATTTTTTAATAAGAACTCCCCTCATGGGCAGCAAAATTTTTGAGTTCAGGCGACGTATAAGGTTTTTCGGACAGTTCAAAAAAAGCCGTGCAGAACTCAAAATCGCGACGGTCCACGTCCGACGCCAATTCATGCGTTTTTCCAGTGGCTTACCTAAAGGCCAATCCCTTTCCGGATAATGATACCTTTATTTCGTTCATCACCAAGATTGAAATATACGTTAGGTCCTGAAACCATTAAAACTGCAGCATAACCGAATAAAAAAGCTAATCCGGAGCTCTTTTAAATCGTATTGTAAAACCATCTCCTAAATTAGCCAATGTCAACGGTTCAAAGGCATTTAACGACCGACTTTCATGATAGGGGCTGATTAAACTACAGTATCAGCTTATATTTTCGAACGCTTCTGCCAAATCTGCCAACCGTGTCGGCATTACTCTGATTGAGGTCGATCCTGGTGATAATCTGCTGTTTTTCGCCGAAGAGGGTAACATTATTGTCCGAAACCGACAGGTGCAAGACCTTGCAATCTGGTTGAGGGGTCAGTTTTATGGCTAAAACCGTATCGTCATGGCGTATTGCAATTATTTTATTATTTCGACACACAATCCGCTTTGGGCCAAACATCTACAACAATTGCATCCCTGTTCGTTTAATTCCGCCTTTTTTTGGTGATTGAGAATTAATTAAATTTTGTCTATTTTTAGGAAATTCAGAATTAATTAAATTTTCAATCAACATGCCATCTATCCACCGGAGCATTCTTGCTAACGTGGGAATATCACAGACTCTTGCTACATTGAGTATGATCTTGTGTTGGGGTCGAAATGCTGCCGACAGATGGCTCAAGAAATATTCCAGGCTTGCCGCAATTTTTCAGGAGTATCGTATTTCTGCCAAGCTGGATCTGCATAGTAAAACATTCCATTATAGCAAGCATGTTCACCCTTTGAATTCCTCGTTTCCAAAAGCTTTTTGTTCTGACCCAATTGATGACCCAGTTAACGTAATCAGGGTTGCCAATATATAACTGTGGACCGGATGAAAGGTTTATTAGGCCAAAAATTGAGGGGAGTCCCATCTTTAAGTCTTCGAATCCATTCCGGATGTTTATTCATGATAAACTGATAATCAGGAAAATAATCGGTTATTGTTCAGGGCAATCGGCATAAGTTAAAATAGCGGAAATAGGCTCCTTGTTTATTTCTTTGGATTAATTGGGCTGACCGAGCGGGCAAGTCCCGACAGAACCAAAAATGTTTGTTGCCGAATCGTAATCTTTAACCGCTTGGAATACCAAGACCAAATCTTGGCCATTCAGATAACGCTATTAATGTCTTTTTTGGCCCCGACTATAACTATTATTTAATACATTAAAAAATTGAAAATATTACCAGACTAAATCGTAATATTTTATTATTATTCAACATGTTGTGTCTCATTTTTATTATATAGGTATTTTTCTAATCTGCCCTTCTCCGCAGCCATGATTCCGTGCTCTCTCTTACGTGCTGCAGAGAGATGCCGATATTCCTAAAAATTAGCTCCCTTTCATGATATTTTTTTGCTTTTTCTAAGTTAGAGATTGACATTTTTGCCAAGCGTTCCGGTCTTCTTAATACATCTTCAATTTTTTCGGCTAAAGCTTTAACGTCACCGGGGGGGACTAAATCTTCTGATGGCAATAATTCTGGAATTCCTCCCACCGCGGTTCCGATACAGGGTAAAGCTCTTGCCATTGCTTCCACTAACGCGCGGGGCAATCCTTCGGTTTTTGATGGCAAGATGAATAAATCTGCTTTATCCAGTTGGGCACGTACCATTTCTCCGCGCCGGCAACTGCCCTAGAAATGTCACCTTTTCATCTATTCCTAATGATAACACCCTTTTCTCAAGATATGCCGATACTTTCCATCGCCGACCAAAACAAGATGAACATTTATTCCTCTATCAAGACATACTTTTACAGAATCTATGAGAACATCAGGAGCTTTATATAGTTGGGCTAAAGAGGCAATGGTAATTATTGTGAATGATTTTTTGTTACATCGAAGAGCCGACTCCCATGGACAAATGCTTCATCTGGAAGATCTACATCCGAGACACCAACCGAAAAATTACTACAAGGATATCGATGTTGCAAAGTATAATCAGTTACATATTGCACTGCTGTTGCCTCGCTACAGATCTGTCGTAATAACTTTGGTAAATACTTCGAAAAAGTGGCCTCAGGGGGTGGTTAATAGCGCCTGGAGCAAATACCTCATTAGGATCCCCTGCCACCTCTATGCCAAAGGGATGTTTTATTTTCCTAATCTCCCGCCAAGTTAAATAAGCTATATTTCCACCACGCAATATTACTGCCGCCGGTTGTGAACAGGCTGATTTTATGAGTTTTTTAACCGATAGAATTTCTAGAAATTGGCCAGGTCCAGTATAACCGGGGAGAGGGGAAAAATGATACACCTGGCCCTTCCACCGGAAATAATCCAGGGTTTCTATGGGAAAAAAACGGGCCCAATACAGTCACCGAATCAAAAACTTGTAAATACCGAGTCCATAATCGATATAAATGAGATGGGTGGAAGCAGGTCTTCCATTGGTTAAGCACAATTCTTCCTTCAATGGCGAAAATACAATTCATTTCCTCCATTATCCTTTATTATTTAAGAGATTTCTGTTTATCTTTATAGGATACCGGTCCTGCATGAAATTCCTTGCCGATTTTAGCTAATTAAGCATTCTGTAACCTCAAACGTTTTGACCATAATAATGTTAAGATAAAAATAACGGTCCCTGAAGCAAAAAGACCAAAGACAATATTATCCATATCCATTATGGGAGTATATTATTTGTGTGAAAGAATTATGAGAGGTATCATCGCCCAGCGAGCATCAGTATCTCTGTTAAAGTAGCAAGTTTCTTTCTCAGCCATCCTGTAAAAGCTCCAAAAATCATCCAGGCAATCGCCTAATCCCGGCAACCCGGAACCGTTCATTGCCTCTCCCCCCAAACCATATATCCGGGTGGAAAACCAATGCACCGGGTCATATGATCCCCGGTCCGGTGTTAAGCTCAGTAAATGCCTTGGATTTCCCACTCTTTTAATCAAAGTCCCCTGTTTCACCTTCCAGAAAGCGCTGGGCACTAATTTTGACCATGCTTCCAGATAGGTTCGGCCATAACGTAATTGATACCCGTTTTTTCGGGTTATTATCTCGTTAACAATCCTCGCCTGGACATCTGTTCTGGCAAAATCTCCCAACAACAAATAATAGATGTCTAGTCCAGTTTTTTCAAGTTTTTCCCTCTCCTTTGCAGACATAAGAGCATTGAAAACTGTATAATATACTCCAGTTTCCTGGTAACGTCACTCCCTTATATAGGCCGTAAAAATAGGAAAATGGAAGTAGACCACATATTAAAATAACTAACATAAAAGAAGGTTTTAGAGGTCTCCAATAATGATGAATCAGACCGATAGCCCAGAAAACATTGATAATTGTTTGCAACCTGCTTCCTACAAGTCCGCTCCAATTAAATTGCACTAAAAAAAATCAATATTTAATGTTAAGATTACAATAAGCCAGCTTTTACTATTTGTTATTTTTTTAGAACTTAATATAACAGCTAATAATAATACAATCATTAAACTATTACCAATCATAAAAAAGCCATCCGGCTCATTCCATTCTCCCTCCCATATATCTAACATAGTAAAATACATGCGCTAAAAATATTATTGGGAGCGCCATAAGTACCAAGGGAATTATGTTTTGGGGTATAATTTTCCAATATTTTTGCGTCGGTCGGCTGTAATTATATAATAAAGCTTGAAAAACCTTATACGAGAAGATCCCGGCAGTGTTTGCTGCAATTACTACTCCTAACCAGTATTTCGGATCTCCGGTGAAGAGCAGATCACTTCCATATCTATTCGCTGTTAAGAGCAATAATGGAAGAAAAAAGTAATTGTACCAACAAATAATTCCAATTAAACCTTTGGGATCAAAAGCATCATAAACTCCACGCAACCAACTTATTATATCTGCACCCATTAAAATACCGCAAAATGCGGCCGGTAGGACTGTCCAATGCCAGACTTGACGTTCAAAAATAACAAATATGATTACTATTAAGAAAACTATAATAGTAGATCCAAAATAGTCTATTATTGTTGAAGTAAATTTTTCTCTTCCTAAACTATTTTCTATACCGGAGAATTTAATATCTCCTGTCTCTAGCCGATTTTTTGTAAATGTCTCCATCTCAATATCTCGGATATTTATTTTTTTTCTTATGATACTCTTTTCAGGGAAAATTTTATTATTATGCCAGCCCCGGCAGCCTGTACCAGCATTCCTATGATTAAAGCTAGGGCTGCCCCTCTCATTCCAGCAGTCGGCACCAATAAAAAACAAAATAAACCAGTGAAAGCATTTACCAAGATAAATAATGGCGGTTGCAGCTTAAATTGCTTGACGACGTTCATGGTGTCATTTAAAAATGCTGCAATATATCCGACTCCACCAGAGACCATTAGTAAGGTAAAAACATCGGAATATTCGGCATATTCCTTTTTATATAAAAGAGTTAGTATCTCTTTGCCTGCTATCAAAGCTAAGAGGACTGCCGCACAACCTAGCATTCCCCCAAATCCGATTAATTTAACCAGCAGCGAATAAAATGCCTTTTTATTTTTTATATATAAGTAATGTACCAATCTCGGCATTGCTGATTGTCCTAATGCATTGATAACTGTAATTCCTGCGACGTTAATATAAGAAAGAGCGACAAAAATTCCCAGCGCTTTTTCTCCCAGAAAGCTTTCGATAAAATAGCGGGGTACATTAGTTCTAAATGAAGCAAGCATGGCGACAAAACCCAATGGCAGTGCCAACACCGTTAGTTTCTTTATTTTTTCCCATTGTATAGTTTCATTTTTCAAAACATAATAAAAATTGATATTAGTATAATTAGATGTTTTTTTATTCTTTTTTAACTCATATAACAATTTTTTCATATCATAACTTAATAAAACTGTAACCCCGACTAAGGGCACCATAAGTACGCCAAACATAAGATTTTTAGTTAAATAAACTGCCAACGACATACTGACGAGGTAGAAAAAACCTCTTAAAAATAATGACTTGGAAATAACATCCATTTGTTCGTTTTTTTGGAAGAAACCGTAGATAATATCACTGATTGATTCAATCAGTTTACTTAATCCTATTAGCAGTATAACAATAGCTACATTTGGACGATAGAACCCAAAAGATACAATAATAATTGTAATGACCTGGGCCAAACTTGCGGCCCCAAAGCGGCACACCAAATAATGTCCGAAACTAAAATCATTTTCTTTATCAGCTACCTGTATCGCTCGAAGGCCAAGAGCACTGAACATATACAATGGTGCTGTCACCGCCAGGCCTAAGGCATATTGCCCGACTATCTCTGGGGTTCCTAACTTAGCCAGCATCACTAGCATTCCCCATTGGCATGCAGCATAAAAAACATTGCCAGCCAGTGTCCAAGAAAAGTTCATGCGAAGAGATTGCTTCGCCAAATGGAGGGGCGTATGGCTCGGTTTTTCGCTTTCTCCCGAATGAACCTTCTCTTCCATAGCTTAATCCTGAACCATCATCTTGAGGGGGCCAGGTGTTCAATTCTCTTTGAGAGCCGTTAAGACGCCGCCTGATTGCCGGTATTCATTGGCGCATTCAGCACATTTTGCCGTTTCACCATCCACTTTTAAAGTCTTGCCGCATTTGCAGGCCCAACCGATCTGCCTGGCCGGCACCCCCACAACTATGGCATAATCCGCGACATCCGCTTTGACCACCGCACCGGCGCCCACCAGACAATATTTATACCCGAGCCTCCATGGGTAATCAATATTTCTCTCAAAATAAAGAAATATTATTCGTGAAGTTCGCTTAGGCCTGATAGATATGACCACGGTTCAAATTTTTAAAAGCATTCCTGGTATCCACGATGAGTTTTGCCTTGGATGCTATCCATTCGTAATCATAGGAAGAATGGTCGGTCACCAGGAGGACGCAATCTGATGCTTGCAGGATTGCCTCAGTCAACGGCACAGAGGCAAGATCGACCCCGGGATAATGTCGCATGCCAGTGCATCGGGGAATAAGTGGATCATTATACTCTACCACCGCACCTTTTTCTTTTAAGTTTTCAATGATTTTCATAGCCGGAGATTCTCTATTGTCATCCACATCTTTTTTATAGGCGATGCCAAGTACTATAATCTTAGAGTTTTTTAATGCCTTGCCTTTGTCATTGAGGGCTTCCATCACCCGGGTGACCACAAAATAAGGCATATTGGCGTTGATATCGCCGGCCAGTTCGATGAAGCGGGTATTGAAATCGTTATCCCGGGCTTTCCAGGTCAGGTAGAAGGGATCAATGGGTATGCAATGCCCTCCCAAACCGGGTCCCGGATAAAAGGCCTGAAAGCCGAACGGCTTGGTTTTTGAGGCCTCAATAACTTCAAAAATATCTATCCCCATCCTTAAACAAAGCATCTTTAACTCATTCACTAAAGCAATATTAACCGCTCGGTAAGTATTTTCCAGGATTTTACTTAACTCTGCCGCCCGCGTTGAGGATACCGGAACCACTTTGTCAATGATCTGGGAATAGAGCGCCACTCCATGTTCCAAACAGGCAGGCGTCATGCCCCCCACAACTTTGGGGATGGTCCGGACCTCAAACTGGGTGTTGCCCGGGTCCTCCCTTTCCGGCGAATAAACCAGGAAATAATCCTTTCCCACCTGCTGGCTTTTCGGCAACAAGGGCAACATGACCTCGTCCGTAGTGCCCGGGTAAGTAGTGGATTCTAGAGAGATAAGCTGCCCGGGTCGCATGACGGCAGCGATAAGCTCTGTTGTCTTGACCACATACTTTAAATCCGGCTCCCGGTTGGCATCCAGGGGAGTAGGCACGCAGATCAGCAGGACATCAGGTTCAGACAGACGTTGCATATCAGTGGTAGCCTCAAATTGCGGCTGCCCGTGCTGGCTCTGCCGTAGCTTCGCAATCCCGGCGCCGGCAATATGTTTGATATAAGATTCTCCCCGATTGAGCATATCCACTTTTTGGGAATCCGAATCAAACCCCAGGATCTTGAATCCCACCTCTCCGAAGCGCAAAACCAAGGGTAAGCCCACATAACCTAACCCAATAATCCCAACTAAAGCCTGTTTCTGAGTAATTTTTTCTAATAAAGTCATTATTAAACCCCCTATCTCAATGGGCCTTCGATATGCCCTCATTTTTGGCGGAAGTAATTCACTGTGAGTTCAAGGCCTTGTTCCAACGTCATCAACGGTTCCCAGCCTAACACCTGGCGGGCTCGAGAATAATCGATGACACTACGCTGTTGCTCCCCGGGCTTAGCTGGCCCATGATATTCCTGTATCGGCGAATCTGTGATTTTTCTTAATAGCTGAAAAAGGCAATTAATATCGGTCTCTTTACCGGTACCAATATTTATCTCACCGGCATAATCGGTCCGTAGAGCCAATAGATTTGCTTGCGCCACATCTTTCACAAACACGAAATCCCGGGTTTGTTTGCCGTCGCCGTTAATCGTGGCCTGTTGGTCCTTTAACAATTTTTCCGTAAAAATCGCCACTACTCCGGCTTCCCCGTATGGATCCTGTCTGGGACCGTAAACATTGGCATACCTGAGAGCCATATAATCCAAACCATATTCTTTGTTATAATAATGCAGGTATTTTTCTACGGCCAGCTTTGCCACCCCGTAGGGGCACACCGGCCTGAGAGGGTGCTCCTCGTCCGCCGGAAAATAATCCTGCTCGCCATAGATAGCCCCTCCGGTGGAGGCAAAGATTAGCTTCTGAACGCCCGCCTTTAAGGCTGCTTGCAGCAGGTTCAAAGATCCTAAAATATTAATTGCGGCATCCAACTCAGGGTCAGCCACTGAAAGACGGACGCTTACTTGCGCCGCCAAATGACAAATTGCCTTGGGCTTAATCCGCCTGAGAAGTTCTTGCACCTCAGGAGAACGAATATCCATTTGATAGAATTCTGCCCGGGGGTTCAAATTATCCAGCGATCCGGAAGAAAGATCATCTATGACGACAACTTGATAACCATTGTCTATCAATAGATCAACTACATGCGAACCGATAAAACCAGCGCCACCTGTAACGCATATTAAATTAGACATTTTATGTGTCCCACGAAATTTAGCTCCTGTGTTCTGGAGATTATATTGTGTAATACATAAGATACCATTCTATGAATTTTTTGATCCCAATTTCTATAGGAGTCTGCGGTTTAAATCCAACTGTTTGCATCAGGTCATCGATATCTGCGTACGTTGCCGGCACATCCCCTGGCTGCATGGGCAGCAGATTTTTTATGGCCTTTTTGCCCAAAATGTCTTCGATGATATTGATGAAGTATAAGAGCTCCACAGGATGGTTATTGCCGATATTATAAATTTTATAAGGAGCATAACTTGAAGCCGGGTCCGGGTTTTCACTTCTCCAAGCAGTATTTGGTTCCGGCAGGCGCCCCATAACCCTTACCACCCCCTCCACAATATCATCTATATAAGTGAAATCCCTTTGCATTTTGCCATGATTAAAAACATTGATGGGCTCACCGGCCAGAATCGCTTTGGTAAAAAGAAACAAGGCCATATCCGGACGGCCCCAGGGGCCATACACCGTGAAGAATCTAAGGCCGGTAACCGGCAACCCATATAAGCTGGCATACGTATGTGCCATTAATTCATTAGCTTTTTTTGTCGCCGCATACAACGACAGCGGATGATCCACATTTTGATGGGCCGAAAAGGGCATCCTGGTGTTAGCCCCATATACGGAACTCGAAGAGGCAAAAATTAAATGCTTCACCTGATTATGCCGGCAACCTTCCAATATATTTACAAACCCGACTATGTTACTATCTATGTAAGCATAAGGGTTAGTGAGGGAATATCTCACTCCTGCCTGTGCCGCTAAGTTGACGACGCTGTCAAAGCCTTGGTCGCTAAAAAGTTTTGCCATGCCATCCTTATCAGCAATGTCAAGATGGTAAAATCCAAAATTATCCTTACCTTCAATCTGCTTTAAACGATCGATCTTCAATTGCACATCATAATAGGCATTCATATTATCAATGCCTACTACCTGACAATTCTCTCCTAAAAGTTTTTTAGCGAGATGATAGCCAATAAAACCAGCAACACCTGTAATCAAGATCTTTTTCATTTATAACTTGATTCTCCCCCTTTGTTTTACGAGTAGCTGATTAAAAAGTCTTTTGTGTGCCTTGAGCATAAGTAGACGCTCCATAAAAGTAAGCTGTTAAAAAGCACAAAAATATAAATTTGATTTATTAGTGGGTAGAAGGTGAATAGTTATGAATTAGTATTTTGAACGTATCCAGAAGGGCTTCTTTATCCCCTTTATGAACTAATGCTTGAATTTCATCTAAATGATGTTCCCAAACCTTTTTTAACTCACTCTCTACTATGGCATATTCAATCATTGGATGCTGGGATGGTTTAGAGGTTTCATTATCGTTAAAAAGCTCCTCATACATTTTCTCTCCTTCCCGCAGACCGGTATATTTTATTTCAATATCTTTGCCTAAATTTTTGCCGGCTAACAAAATAACCTTTTCTGCCAGGTCCCTGATTTTTACCGGTCGGCCCATTTTAAGGACAAAGATATCGCCCCCCTTGCCCATGTAGGCGGCTTGCAGCACAAGTTGCACCGCCTCCGGAATCGTCATGAAAAATCTTTCTATCTCAGGATGGGTTACGTATAAGGGACCACCTTGGGCTATTTGGGTTTTAAAAATCGGAATAACACTGCCGGCACTGCCGAGAACATTGCCAAACCGGGTAATGACAAATTTTGTTTTTTCGCCGTCTGTATTGCAGGCTTGGACATATTTTTCGGCTATACATTTGCTGACGCCCATGACGCTCGATGGATTAACGGCTTTATCAGTCGAGATCATCACAAAATATTCGGTCTCTGCTTTCAATGCCGCGTGTACCAGATTGCGGGTTCCTAAAATATTATTGTAAGCTGCTTCTAGAGGACAGCGCTCCATGAGAGGAACGTGTTTGTACGCCGCCGCGTGAAATACTATTTCAGGTTTATATTCCTGTAAGAGAAGTTTCAGTCCGGAAGCGTCATTGATACTTGCTATTAACGACTCCAATTCCAGTTCTGGATAACGTCTTTTTAGAGTTAGTTCCAACTCATAGAGGCTGTTTTCATTGCGCTCCAGCATTACTAACCTTTTCGGCTCAAATTGAGCTAATTGCCGGCATAATTCCGAACCGATGGAGCCTCCCGCACCTGTGACCAGAATACTTCTTTGATTAATAAATTCTCCTACCTGATCCCTTTCAATATAAATGGCCGGACGCGGCAAGAGGTCTTCCAATTCAATATCCCGGACATCGGCCATTCGAAAGCGGCCGCCTAAAACTTCGCTTAAAGAGGGGATCTTCTTAAAGCGCACTTGGTATCGTTTACAATTTTCTATAATTTCACTTAGTTGATCTTCTGAAGCATGCGGCCAGGCGAAAACGATTTCTTGCACCCGATTTTCTTCTATCGCATGCAAAATCTGCGGAATACCCCCCAGGATAGGGACATCGTAGATGCGATACCCCCGCATATTTGTATTGGGATCGATTATGGCAACCGGCAAGTACTCGTTGCCATGGGCAATCATTTCTCTGACGATGGGTTCCGTTTCGCTCACCGGACCAACCAACATAACCCGCTTAATATTAGTATTTCCAATCTGTAAGTAATAGCGTTCCCGAAAATGCCGCACTATAAAGCGCGCTCCACCGCTGAGCAGCACTAACAGCATGAAATTAATAGCAAAGATTGATCTAGGAATATACCCTAAATAAGAATTGAGAAAGAAATCTAAGACAATCAATGTGAGCATGCTCATCAAAGAGGCCCGTAAAATATTCTGCAAATCCGCAAAACTCACATAGCGCCAGAGACCACGAAATAGCTCGTGATAGAAAAAAAACCCTGCTTGGACTAAAATCACCAAGGGCATGGTGCGGATCATGGTTGCCATATGGGCTTCAGGAATAAGCCCTTCGAACCGTAAATAATAAGAGATCCAATAGGCTATGCAAAAAATAACAAGGTGAAGTAAAATTATTGTAGTATAGCTATACGGCAAGAAGATATTGATCAATCTATCTATTGCGCTCCTATTATACCAATATTCTTTTATGTTCTTTAGCATAATATATGGATAATAATATATTTATATATTTTAATCTCGAATATATATAAGTTATACTTTAATCAGGAATGTATTGATTCAAAATTGGCATAAGATTTTCAGCAAATAAGGTTAATCGTTGTTGAGCCGCTTCTAAATTACCGCCAATGGGGGTAATTAATCGAACCATTGCACCATCCGTGCGACGGCGCACAAAACCATCATACGCCATATAAAATTTGTTTATGGTCTCATCTGCCAACCACCGCCCCCGTTGCAAGAACCAATAATATACTAACAACTTTTCCCCCATGCGATTTACCACCATCCAATTAATCGGTTTATCTTTTGCTATATCAATAACTTTGGATTTTTCTATTTGCCAACCACTGGCAGTAAAGCATCCCTTGGGCGAATGCACAAAGCCCCCGGCTTTTTTCTGGGTCTCATAATAGGCAATCCAGAGGGAAACCCAACCATACTGCGGATTCGTATATTCTGCATTGAGATGATCACTAGATTTCGTTGCCGCAACCATATCGGGATCAATATAGGCATGGCGTCCCTTCCAGGAATCTATGGTCAGCGGAAAATTTGCCAGACCTTCCTTTATGGGATAATTGGGAGCATAAGAAGCTATGTTCATTAGAGGGACAAAGAGAATCATTATGACGGCAGCTGCAACGGGATAAATCCAATAAGCTGAACTTTTATTAGGTTCCAAGAATTCCTCCCGAATTTCAAAATCCGAAGGCAATTTTGCAATTTCCGAGGGGGGGCTTAGGCGATTCAATAAAAAATTCACCACCGCCAGAATGCCAAAGCAAAAAATAAAAATCAACCATCCGGAAAAACCATGCCAGAATCCCTCCAGGAGTGCTGGATACAATCCCATACCCGCAACCCGCAGCGCATTGGCAAAAATGGTGGCCGGTATCAATACCAATATTAAGATTAGGATCTTCCAGGGTTTCCGCTGATAGAAATAACAGAAAATAACCCCTAAGGCGAGCAAGGCTAAAATATACCTCAAGCCACTGCAGGCATCCACTACCTGCATCTGGCGCACTCCCAAATCAATAATATTGCCCTGACGTAACACGGGAATGCCCATCATTTGTAACATCCCTGCGGCCAGTTGAGAGGAAACTAACTGCAACGGCATGGTTACTGCTTTCGTGATCAAGTCTGGTAACGGTATCATCAACCAGAGCAGGATCAGGGGAAAAATCAGCAGCCGCACCATTCGCCAACCTGCGAGAAGATATATAATCCCACCAAGAGTTATTACAAAAGAAACCCGCGGCACATACAAATCTGCCGCCAATTCCCCAACTATATTTAAAAAAAGACCTGATATGATGATAAGCAACCCCCACCATGATGGTTGCCAGTGCATTTGCCGGATTTGCGGCCATTTCTGATAAACAATATAGGCGCTAACTATCGGGAGCAACAAGCCGTAAGAATAATCACCCTCGTTCATTAAATATAAGATCATATTAGTCAAAATCGGCCAGTAGATCCAAATAATAATCGAACTTAATATCGCTAACGAGACAAGGGCATATTGAGATTGGGTAACCTTATTCTGCATAGTTTGACACCTCAAAAGCGGACCGATTGTGCTGTTTGATAACCCGTGCCGGCACTCCAACTGCAACGCAGTATGGTGGAATATCGTGAATTAACCACGGCGCCCGCTCCAATAATGCCGAAGCTCCAATTATTGATTGATACTTTATTCATAAACCATGTGCTAAGTTACATTATTAATTTTTGATGAATGAGTTATAAAAAAGCAGACTATTAATAGTGAGAACACCTCTAAATCTTTCAAATTTTATTTCCTAAAATAGATTATTGTCTGATAAGGATTCCCATTTTAATTTATTTTTGTAACTTCTTAAAATATATTATTTATATTTATACGATAGTTTATTTTAAGAAATGTTATTTAGATTATTATTGCTAATAATATTATTAAATTAAATTATATATCAACAAATTAATTGAGATTACTGAGATTACAAAATATTCTTTGCAGGAACACCCAAGATGGTCATCTTGGATTTCACATTCTTAATTACCACGCTACCGGCACCAATTCTTGCAAAATCGGCAATTTTAATTTTGGGGAGAACACAACCATGGATACCTACATAAACTCCTTTTCCCAAAGATACAGATCCTGAAATTAATGAAAAAGAACTAAGAGTTACAGCCATCGCTTATAATGACGTCATGACCTATGGCAGCATGGGCATTTAAAGTAACAAAATCACCAACTCTGACATCACAAGAAATTCCAGAATGTGGACATAAGACACAACCTCTACCTATGGTAACATTATTTCCTATTTCAGCAGTAGGGTGAATCAATGAGAAAAAATTGGCTCCTTTTTCAAGTAATATGGAACTGATTTCTAATTTTCCTTGGGGAGATTCAATCCCAAGCACAAAAATGTCATTCACTTTGGGCTCATAATTTCGAATATTGCCAATTATTCTTATGTCATAATTATATTCATTCAATGCGTCGGGATTGTCATCGATAAAACCAGCAATTTCGAAATCATTTGTTTGCTTCCTAACATCTTGAGCATATTTGAGTATTTCCCGGCCAAATCCCCCGGCCCCTACAATTATTAATTTTTTCATTTTTTCCCTCGCTTGATAAGTTATATGCAAGAATATCCACCATCAACTATCATAGTTGTTCCTGTTATCCATTTTGATGCATCTGATAAAAGAAAAGCTGCTGCATATGCTACATCTTCTCCAGTCCCGTAACCCATAATATGTTTTTTCTTATATGAAGATAAATCTTCCTCACTAAAGTTTTTTAAACTTTCAGTATGCATTTCTGATTCGACCCCAGCTGCTGCAATAGAATTAACTCGAACATTTCGATCTGCTAATTCCACCGCCAGAGACCTGACTGCCCCATCCACAGCGGCTTTACTTGCTGAATATATACTTAATCCTCTAACCCCCCTAATTCCTGCTATAGAAGACATGAATACCAAGCTCGTTTTCCCTTCTGCTTTAACAGTTTTCTTAATGAATCCCCTCGACAACATCAAAGCCGCTTTAACACTACTGACAAATACCGACTCGATATATTTTTCTTTCGTTAATGTCACAGGTTTTATCGAAGTTATCCCTGCTGAATGAAAAATACCTGATAAAGGACCCTGCTCTTTAGCCATTGTTTTCATTAAACCTGGTATCCCATCAATATCAGATAAATCAAAAGAGTATATCCCGTGATTTTGGCCTGATAATTATTGCACGTTCCACTTAATCGATCTTCATTTCTGGCTAACAGTACATATTTCCGCCCCTAATTTGCTAAAAATTGTTGCTGAAATTTTACCAATACCAGAAGATGCCCCAGTTACTAAAATCCTCTTCGAAGCAAGACTCATGGGATTTATTTCCATTTATTTTAAGTCCCTTTAGATAAAATAATAAATATTGGGGAAATTATGCTTGTCAATCTCAGCGATTTGATAAATCATATAATGTTTTGCGCCTGTTTAATTAAAGCCCATAATTTCCCCAAAAATTTACATTGACCTTAATTTCTCCCCAGGAATAGCCAATCCCAAATTGCCCATCTATTCAATTGCAGAAACAATTGCTAAGGAATTCCATTTATTGAGAGCAAAATTATCATGAATTGTTCTACCTCAACCTCTAAATTAGCTGACATTATCCTCAAGAAATTCTTGATTTTTCATATTTATTTCCTCCCTTAATTTAATTGCAATATGGAAGCAGCCCAAGAATACCCGACGCCAAAGCCGACTATCAAAACTTTCCCTTTTATCGGAATGCGTCCTTCTTTTAGAGCGACTTCCAAAGCCATTGGTATAGAGGCCGAATTGTATTTCCAATAAATTCTAAATTAATACTAAACTTGTCTTTCGGTATTTTAATCTTCCTTCTAAGGGCCTCTAACATAAACTTATTTGCTTGGTGAAATACAAAAAAATCCACATCCTCTAAATCCAACTTTGATTTTTTTAAAAGTTGTTCTATTGCTTTTGGTACGGTTTGCAGAGAAAAGTTGAAAATTTCTGCGCCATCCATAAAGAGTTCCTCTTCGGTACGAAAATTGCCTGCGCCATCTTCTGACACTACTGAAGTCGCAGCACAGTGTCTATTCCTAAATGCTCCTGCCGGAATAATCAGATTTTTTGCGCCTTTTCCATCGGTTCCGAAAACAAAAGGCCCGATTGCCTCACCTTCCAGGTCACAAGCCGAAATCAGGGTAGCAGAAACACCGTCACTAAACAGGGCCCGAACCCCACGATCCCGAGAATTGATAGCTTTTGTTGAAGTATCGCCTACAATGAGGAGAATATTTTTTGAGAGTTGAGTCTCGATTAAACTTTTAGCAAGTGCGAGTCCGTAAACATAGCCTGAACATCCTAAATTAAAATCAAAAGCTCCACAATCGGTTGGTAATCCAAGCCGATCTTGCATAATACAAGCTGAAGCCGGGATAAAATAATCTGGACATTGGGTACAAAATATTAAAAAATCTATCTCATCCCGCCGAATGATGCCTGTGGCAAAGAGTTTCTCTGCTGCCGCTACCCCCATATCTGAAGCGCATTCGTCTTTGCCGGCGACCCTTCGCTCCGCCACCCCCTGTACTTTTAAAGGTTTTTTCTATATCCCAATCTGGAAATTCCTGCGCCAACATTTTATTAGTAAGTTTTGTCGGTGGTAAATATGAATATATCGCTTTAATCATTGCTTTCATGGCGTTACCTTGTTACTCTCCTTGATGTTGATCATATGATTGCTATATTTCTTAAAAGCACATTTTTACAATATTGGCGCCCCATGAATAACCGACCCCGAATCCTACTAACATAATTTTAAATCCTTCTCTGTATTTGCCCTTTAGCTTTAGCTATTTCTAAGGCCATGGGAATTGTTGCAGCCACTGTGTTTCCATAAGATTCCATATTAATACAAAATTTTTCCGATGGGATCTTTATCTTTCTTCTTAATTGCTCTAACATAAATTTATTCGCTTGGTGGAAAATAAAAAAATCCAGGTCATCTTGCTCCATTTTATTCTTTTGTAATAACCTTCTCACTATTACTGGAACTTCCCTTAGCGAAAAATTAAATATCTCCGGTCCATCCATATAAAGATTATCTAAAGATCGGACGTTGCCGGTGCCGTCATCTTTTTCGATCGCAGTTTTCTGGGATGGTTTCAAACGAAAACCGCCGGCAGACACGATGAGTCTATCAGCACCCCTGCCGTCAGTCCCGAAAATAAAGGGCCCAATCAACTCCTCTTCGCTTTCGACCAGCGAAATAAGAGTTGCCGCCGCCCCATCACCGAAAAGCGTCCGGACACTCCGATCCATGGGATGGATCAACTTAGAATAAGTATCGGCGGTAATCAAAAGAACATGGTCGGCAAGCCCATTTTCTATGAGGGCTTTTGATAGCGCCAGGCCATAGACATACCCGGAGCATCCCAAGTTAAAATCTAAGGCCCCGCAGTCTGTTCTTAATCCTAGACGATCTTGGATGATACAGGCAGACGCAGGCACAAAGTAGTCGGGAGTTTCAGTGCAAAATAACAGAAAATCCACCGATCCTGGCAGACAAACTCCAGAGGCGAACAGTTTTTCAGCCGCCGCTACTCCTAAGTCGGAAGCGCACTCTTCCGGTTCAGAAATATGGCGTTTTGCAATCCCGGTTTTATTGAAAATCTTATCAACATCCCAATCCTTAAACTCCTTAGCTAATTGTTCATTACTAAGAACTCTTGAGGGTAGGTAGGTGCTAATCCCTTTTATTGCCGCTCTGCGAGATTTCACGTGTTCTTACTCCTAATTATAAATCTTCTGACTTGAAGCGACTTCTATATAATATGAAATCGTCTGTGCTAAAGCTTCATAAAAATTGAGATTCTGCTGATCCAAATAAATTGCTTCATCATCAGTAGTACTTCCTAAACACTACCCATAAATTCTTCCATAGTGATCTCTTTGGATTGACTGATTCCCTCTCTTTTTATAATCTTGACGAATGTTAAAGCTATGATCTTTAAATCCAGCCACACTGAACAATTATCCACATACCAAATGTCGTAGGCAAACTTTTCTTCCCAGGAGATGGCATTCCGGCCATTGACTTGAGCCCAGCCGGTTATTCCCGGCTTAACCTCATGTCGCCGTCTCTGTTCCGGGGAATATCTGGGCAAATATCTCATCAACAAGGGGCGTGGCCCCACTATACTCATCTGTCCCCGCAACACGTTAAAAACTTCTGGGAGTTCATCCAGCGAGGTTGACCTGAGGAAGTGGCCGAGCCGGGTAATCCGCTTCATGTCCGGCAACAGATTACCCTCTGAGTCACAGGCATCGCTCATGGTTCGAAATTTCCACATGAGAAAGGGTTCCCCTCCCAGCCCTGGCCGAATTTGTCGGAAAAAAACTCCCTTACCCATCCTGAACCTTATCATGATGGCAATCATCCACATGATCGGAGACAAAATCACCAAAGCCGGGATTGCCAGAACTAAATCCACTGAGCGTTTCCATGACAAGTATCTATTCATTTAATTAATATTGGCAACTGGACAATGATTTTTTCTGCCGAAGCCTAGCCCATAAAAAACCGTAACCGTTCAAAGGTCAGCTTTCAGCCTTCGGCTTAAAGATTAAAATAGTTGGAAAAATATGATCGATCCCTGAATTTTGAAATAATTAGCTTATCTCTTTGTTTTTACTGCAACCTGATTGCTCATAGCTGAACGCATACAAAAACCTTTGCCGCCCCGCATGACTGGTTGTCAACACTACGGTTATAAATTGGCTTCAATATTGCGGTATAGAGGAAACCGATATCTTGGTTTAATTCCTTGTCCTTAGGGAACCCCAACGCCAGGGTGCCCTCGCAGAGCCCGGCGTATCTATCAGGAAGATGAACAATCTTTCCGATATAATAGTTCTCGGTTTGGCCCGAAAATTTTGTTTTGAATCGAAAAAGGGAATCTTCTCCTTTTCTGCCGCCGCCCAAGAGATGTCTCTTTTTACCCTGCCCCTGAGACCACTCTAAGGCCTTCCATTGCAGAAGATCATTGATTCCTAAGTTCGCATAACTGTCATCTGAACACGAGAGGAAATTGTAGGAAAAGCTTTCCCCATAAATAATTAAAAGCCCCCCCACCATCATCCCTTGATGCCAGGCGAGAAACAACTTTGAAAATTGTGCTAAGTCTTTGAATATGGCTTGAAAGAAATCCCGGCTAAAATAATAAAAATTCAGGGCCGTTAGACGCTCCATTGTCTGATAGTACAATTGAATGAATTTCTGGTACGAGCCTTCATCATAATCTACAGAAATTTCAACGAAATTTCTTTCTGCTCTCCTGATTTTTTTCCAGGCTTCTTTATTCACCATTTCTTTCGGGTTAAAATCCTGATCGCAAAAATCTGCAACCACAACAGGTTGATAATTTTCCACGTACTTATTTTCTTCGGCATCTAAAAGATAATTTCCATAGAGCGGGTGAAAGCGGATAAACTCAGAAACAATACCCTGTTCCATACAGTATCGATGAAAGGCCATCCGGAAATTAGATATTCCTTGATTACGGGGCCAGCCAATATATCCACCATAACCATAACAAGATGAAATATCATATAAGTTGGATCCCTTTATCGACCGTTTTATATAAGGATATAAGATAGTAGCTTCATTATTTTTATAATAAAAACACTCTGCTTTTCCTTTTATTATTAATTCATTTATTTTAAGAAATTCTGGAATAAAAAAGACATCTTTTGCCCTTAAATCTGATAGATGCTCATGCCATTCATCTTTATTTGCAAAAGTCAATATTTTGATCATGTCATTATTCGATATAATTTAATATTCTATTCTAAAATAATTAAGTTATTAATGGTCATTACAATTATACCCCAATAATTGGTATCTCTAACTATTTCTTGTAATTCAGCAATAATTGGCATTACATTTTATACAATTTATTTAATTGCAACTAAGATCAACAGGTTGTAGGTGCTACTCTAAAATACCCCTTGGGAAATTAATATAAAACTGCCCTGACCTCCTGAATTACCCGTGCAATATCATCTTGCGCCATATGGGAATACAAGGGCAACGCCAAGCCTTGCATGGCCGCCCTTTCTGTTATAGGCAATTTCCCCTGGTATGGCCGCCCCAGATCTTTATATACCTGCTGCAGATGCAAGGCTGGATAAAAATACTTTTTCCCCTGGATACCCTGCTTTTTTAAGTGCTGGTAGACCTCGTCTCGACTGCACTTTGCCTGTTCCGAGTCAATAAAAAGAGTAAAATAATTCCCCGATGAACCACAATTCTCTGGAATTTTCTGATACATCACCCCCGTCAAGTCGCCCAACCCGCGTCGGTAGCTTTCTATAAGCTCTTGTCGACGGGCCACAAGCTCCTCCATATGAATAAAATTGTGGCGCCCCACTATGGCATTAATTTCCGGCACCCGGGCCGAAAGACCCAGCCAGGCGATATCTTCCCCGTCGGGAGTTTTTCCATAATCTCTCATCTGCCGCAGTTTGTGTGCTAATTCAGCATCATGCGTGGTGATTAGACCCGCCTCCATAGCACTGATAACTTTAGTAGGGCTCATGGAGAAAACTTCTGCCTCCCCAAAGTTTCCGGCAAATTTCCAAAACCCATCAGAACCTAAGTATTTAGAGCCCAAACCTTGCGCTGAATCGTAAATTAGCTGCACTCTATATTCTTCCTTCATCTTCGCAAAGGCTTCATAGTCAGGGGGGCAGCCAAAAACATTCACCGGCATAATGGCCGCAGTTTGGGGAGTTATTGCAGCTAACACTTTTTCTGGATCTAGCGTATAGGTATCTAACTTAATATCGGCAAAAACCGGTTTTAAATTATTCCACACTGCTGCATGAGCAGTTGCAGTCCAGGTAAAAGCCGGCATAATAACTTCGCCTTCTAATTCCAAAGCTCTCAGTACCAACATTAAACCTGCGGTGCAGGATTGCACCATTATGGCATAGGTAACCTGCAGTTTTTTTTGTATTTCTTCCTCAAAAAGCTGTGTAAAGCGTCCGGTCGTCACTTGACCACTTTCCCAGGCTTCCCGAAATTCAGCAATTACGGCGTCCCATTCTAACAGCGTCGGTCTGACAATGGGGATGGAGGTATTAGTCATGGTTATTAATCCTGTTATTTTATTCCTGCCTGAAACCATTTAGACAGTTAAGTAGTTTAATATTAGCTATGCAGGCTGACTCGGTCGGAAGTCATAATTAATTCCGCTGGGTCCATAAATACCTTCTTGCCGGAGCACGGTCTTGATCGTCCGCCACATAATCTTTAGATCCAACATCAGGGACCAATGATCAACATACCAGACATCCAATATAATGCGCTGTTCCCAAGGTATAGTATTACGGCCATTGATTTGGGCCCATCCGGTAATGCCTGGCTTCACCTCTAGTCGGCGTCGCTGAAAATTATCATAAGCCACTACCTGATATCGCAGCGTCGGCCGCGGTCCCACAATGCTCATTTCACCGTTTATAATGTTATAAAGTTGGGGCAATTCGTCTAAGCTGGTATCCCTTAGATGTTTTCCAATTCTAGTTATGCGTTTATCTCCTACAAACACTCCTGTGTTTTCCTTGCTATCTGCCATGGAGCGGAATTTAATCGAAATGAAGGGATTACCATCCTTACCGATCCGCTCCTGTCGGAAAAAGGCCGGACCAGGACTATCTAACCTGATTAATGCCGCTATCAACCAGATGACAGGACTCAAAATTATGAACGCAGTCCAGGCTCCCAAAAAATCCATGCAAGTTTTAACTTGCATTTGAATTTTTGCCATTACCTTATCTGTTCCTAAATATTGTTGAATGAGAGACTTATGGGTTGGCAATTAGCATATTGCTTACTTTTCTAATCCCATCAGACGCGACCACCAGGTCCTCACTTTTTTGGGAGAAGAAATATATTCCTCAACTTCTTCAAACCTTGTGCTAACAGTTGGGATTCCCTTGATTTCTGATAAAGTCGGCTCCGAGGAATCCCTTTTTGACAGCAGTTGCGTCATTACCGGAATCAAATGATTACTAATTTCTAAACACAACCCTTCCAGTCGGGTGAGCCTCCCGGACAACTCGTTAATCTCACTCCTGAGATTATTATTTCCACTCTCCATTACAGCACCGGACGCTGCTAGCACACCTTTTCCCTCAGTAGTCTCATTATCCCCTGTTTCATCTTCTAATGTGCCACCCTGAGCAGCAACCACCGTGTCGATAAAATCTGCATCGATCTCGGCGCGTCCCTCGGCAAACCCTGCCACCATTGCCAAATCGCACCAGGCATTGATTCGTCTTGGCACCCCACGCGTATATTCATAAATTCGATCCAGCGCCGCCTCCGTAAATATCCCACTGCCACCGGCGCGATGAATCCGAAAGAGAATATATTCTCTCGTTTCCAGCCTTTCCAGGGGACGTAAATGGTAATGCACGGCAATCCTCTGGGCCAACTGTCGTAAGGCCGGATGTTTCAGCTTGTCCCGCAATCCGGACTGGCCCACCAGAATAACCTGTAACAAAGGGTCCTTCCCCGCCTGTAAATTAGATAACAGCCGCAGTTCCTCCAAGGCTTCCGGTCCCAGGTTTTGCGCCTCATCCACCATCAAGACCACGTGTTCCCGCCGGGAATAAGCTGTTAACAAAAATTGATTAAAAGCCGCCAATCTGGAGGCCCGGCTGGTAAACCTGCCACGCACTTCAAATTCCTGCAATAACAGTTCCAATAGATCTTCTGCGCCCACCGAGGTTTGATATAAAACCCCCAAGCGATGATTGCCGCTGTAGCTTTTTATCAAAGATTTAATCAGGGTTGTTTTTCCGGCGCCGATCTCCCCCGTAAGCACCACAAACCCAACCCGCTGACTGATCCCATATTCCAGATAAGCCTTGGCAAGCTTATGCTGCGGGCTCAGATACAAATACTCGGGATCGGGAATGAGATTAAAAGGGCGTTCTTTCAGCCCATAAAACTCTTCATACATAATCTATTTATCCAAAGAACTTTTTCTTAGGTTTTTTAAATTCATTGGCCGAATAATAATCATTATAATAATCTTCCTGTCCTTTACCTTTCACTTTATTTAGAACAATTCCCAACAAATTATATTCTTTTAACATGACGATGCATTGCTCAAGATCTTCCCGACTGGTGCGGCCGGCTTCCACCACTAATACAATCCCATCCACCAGTGGTGCGAAAGCCAAGGCATCGGCGTAGTTAACCAACGGTGGCAGATCAAAAAGCACATAGCGGTCATGATAACAATGCTTTAGTTCATGCACCAGATCAATCATTTGCGGTGATTTAATCAATTCTGCCGCATCGGTTGCCGGTTTGCCGCCTGGCAGAATCACCAATTTGTTAATCCCCTCAGGATGGATGAGAAGTTCGGGAATCGGGATCCCATTTTTGAGAAAATCGACCAGTCCCCTTTTTCCTGGAAGACCAAAGTATTTATGAATTGAAGGACTTCTTAAATCCGCATCCACTATTAATACAGTCTGGTCCACTTCCTGGGCAATACTCATGGCCATGTTAATCGCGGTAAGACTTTTGCCCTCATCCGGCTTGGCGCCGGTGAACATGATCGTATTCAGATTGTCTTTTTTGGTTTTATGGAGGATATGCGTCCGCAAAAGTTTGTATTCTTCAGCGATATGCGGATAACTGTTGCCTATTATGATGTGATTTTCTTTGAGGAAATCAAAATCCACCGGCAGACTTTTGGTCACCGTATAACAAATTTCCTGAGGCGTTCCGGCATAACCTAAATTTCCTACAATCGGTAAGGGCTTATGAACTTCCGGGGCTGGCGCCACTTTCTGGTCTGCTGCAACTCCTTCTTTTTGGCGCGACGCTTTGGCGCGCTCCAAAGCTTTATCAATAAAACTCAACGTCTGCCCTCCCCATTTGATTTCAGTCCTTTATTTAGATTATTCGCCCTGATGATTATGTTAGATATACTTGTTGAACAAGCGCGTGAGCTGCGCCCACAGCACCCAGAGGTCCCTATATAGGAAATGGACTAAAACGATAACTAAGAGGAGCGAAAAACAAGTAGCCACAGCAATAATCCACCGGCGTCTTTTTAACCAAAGAATATATTCGGGGGTTTGAATCCGACTAATGCTTCCCAAAACCGGCAGATCAGTTATCCAGCCGATATCCTCAGCATCTTTCACGGAGTGATCCAATTGCTCCGACAACAATACCATCCCGGCCCCGGAAACCAAGCCAAGGAATAGTCCAGCCCCCATGATTAAAAGACGATTCGGCGAAACCGGTTTTTCCGGAAAACTGGCAGGATCAATTAAAGTGAATTTCTCTGCCTTCTGGTGCTCTTCCATGCCTTCGGCAATGCGGGCTTCCAACAGTTTGTTCATGACTTCCATGTGTTTCGTATGGGCGTTTTGATAATCCCGTTGCAATGCCATATATTCTTGTTCAATCTTTAGGAGTGTCTTCCAATCTTTGCTGGTACATCCTCAGTTTGTTGCGCAATTCTCCCTGTTGCCTCTTATACATGGTGATTTCGTTGTCTGCCCCTTGCATCTGAGTGGTTATCGCAATATACGTCGGATTATTGGGATTCAGTCACCGGTGGAATGACGGTCCCCACAGACGTATCTTTCTCTTTCTCTACTCGAGCAATCTCGTTTTGCAGTTTTTTTATTTCTGGATGTTCCGGCCCAAGATTGCCTTTCTTGGTCTGCCAACTCCATTTGCAACTGGGTCAGCTTCTGTCTTCGCACCGCGGCTTGGCCACCTTGGGCGCTCACCATTTTTTCCAGACCGGCGATCTCTCTCTTTATTCTTAAGGACATCAGGATGATTTGCGGAATTTTTTGCCAACAAAGCCGCCAGTTCGACCTGCAAGCCGTAAAGACGGGTTTTTGGATCCATAACCCTCTCTTGGCCGGCAGTCGGCAGATCCGGATTAATGGTCGCCATTTGCCCTTCTAAATAGACTTTTTTGTCCTGGGAGGCTCTGATTTGATTTTCAAGCAGTTTAATATCATTTTCTAAACGTTCAGCTTGAGCAATATTATGCGTTTGCAATTCCGGCAGCGATCCCTCATGTTTCTGCTTAAATTTTGTAATCTTCCCACCGATAACTATTATCCTCTCGTCCAATTGTTTCAATTCAGTCTCTAAAAATTTTGTTGTGGTCTCCGCCTTCTCTTGCCTGTCTTTTAAGTTTTGCTCCAAGTATAAGGACGCTAAATTCCCTGCAACTTTCTGAACCGTAAAAGGGTCTTTCCCGGAGTATGAAATCTTAAAAGCAATGGTCACGGCATTTTCAATTTTCCCTCCTCGTTTGCTTTTATTTTTATCGAGCATATCGACACTAATTGTATCTAACTTAATATCCTCCCGCATCTGTTCGATTATTTCCTCTTGGGTATACTTATCTTTCTTATTCTGATACAGATTGAATTGCTTGATAATTTCCCAAAGCTTGGTTCGAGACAGAATCTGTTGGGTGATCGTTTGAATCCGCTGATCGGCAAAACCTGTGACGGTAGTTCGAACGAAATCTTGTGGTATTTGTTGCTCCTCAATTAATATAGTCGAACTCGATTCATAGATTGAAGGCAATAAAATTGCGGTTAACAAACTTATCAATGAAATTATTGCTGCTGGAATAATTAAATAAATCTTTTTAACTTTTAATAAGTGAATATAATATGTTATATCTTTTTGTCTTTCCATAATTATTTACCCTTACAATTATATTAATATTGATAATGTAATGGATATGTATAAGTTAACGTCAACCAGACATTATGGATTGGAAAGCTGTAATCAGAAGAACCGGTGACTGTTCTATAAGCAAATCCATAATTTGCTCCAAGTGAAGTTCTTTCTGTTAGTTTATAGGAAAGTCCAGGCCGAACCCCGTATATCGTGGAATTATAATCACTTCCTGGATTGTCAATTAATGCTGAATAAAAATACGGAACCAGCTTAAGACTTAATTTTTCAGTAATACCTTGATTGATATTCAGATAAAAATTGTTGTATTGTGACTGATTGCCATAGGCGTTTGCTGATTGATTGCGAGTATAATTGAGACTCAGATTTCCCTTTTCCCACTTATAGGAAGTCGCCAGGGTGATAAACGGTGTAACACTTGTGCTAGTTTGCTCGGCCTGCTGAACAGTTATAAACCCGGTGTTGTTATCGAAGCTCAATACCCCTACGTTGCTCTTTATTTTATTGATATTAAATCCTCCTAGCAAAGTCATGTCCCATTTTTCGGAAAATTTATGACTAAACCCTACTTGCGGACCCAAAGCAGTATACGTGTTCCCACTCTGATACCTAGCGAAATATGCTGTTATTGCAGTTATAAAGGTAATCTTTTCATTCCATAAATAATTAAACCTTTGATTTATCGAGTTTGTTTGATAATTCGAATATATTCCTACTTGATAATCCACCATATTATAATCGTAGGCAAGATAAGTAGACAGTCTTTCCGTTAAGTTGTAAGTAAATGCTGGCCTTGTCCAAATAGCATTTCGCATTCGTCGGTTAATAACCGTTCCTGAAGTAATTAATTCTTCATATAGAGTCGAATCACTAATAAATGAAGCTCCAAGACTTAAATTAAGTCGAGGTGTCAGCTGATGGCTGCCGTCTAAATAGTAATACTGATTTATCGCTGTCTAAATCACTATTCTTGACATAGGCCAATCCTAATAATGCCAACCTTCCCTGTAACTTTGTTACTTCAGTGTTATAATTGAATGATACGTTCGGTCGAGCCGAAAAAATATAATCTGATTCCCTATTTATTGGAGAATAATCGATATTGTTAAGATATTCACCCCTTGTTTCTATGCTTGGCTCCACTGACCAGTCAGACGCTATTACTGCCTCGATTCCCCCCAAAACTACGAAAATTGCCCACAGGCACAAGAAAACCTTTCTCCCCCTCACCATGAATTCTCCCCTTTTAAGGTACCACTACCACATCCCCGGGTTGCAAAATAATATCTTGACTCAGGTGGAACCCCTTGGAAACATCCTTATAGTTAAAAGGATAAACCTGGTCCTGTCCTCCTATCTTGCGCACGACCTTAATGGATGTCGGGGACGCAAACGGCGTCAATCCCCCCGCCATGGAAATCGCCTGCAAAACCGTAGTCGGCCGTCCCGCCATAAACTCCCCAGGTTTGTTGACCTTACCGGTGACATAAAATTTATAATACTGAGTCTTCAGTAGGATGACTGTTACTGAGGCATCGGTCACAAATTTTTCAAGTTTTCTCGAGATTTCTTCTTGCACCTGTTTCACCGTCTTGCCAGCAGCCGGTATTTCTCCAATCAACGGGTAAGAAATTTTGCCGTCCGGACGAACCACCAACTGTTTCGTCATATCAGGTTCTTTCCACACGGAAACCTCCAACACATCCTCGGGGCCTAATTGATACTTCTCCTGATCCGGGGGAGAAATTGCTGCTGCTGCTGCCTCGGCCTCAACTCTTGAACTCGTCCGGGGAGCACAACCTAACGCATAAAAAGTTATAACGATGATAACCAGAGTGATCCCTTTTTGCCATTTTTTCATAAACTTCCCCCCCTTGAATTCAAGCCTAACCTCTCAAATTATTTAAAGTCAAGACGAAAATCAACAGCTTCCTTATGGGTCTATCCAAAATATTTTTTGCAATATATGAGCCAACTATGGCTAACATAGCATAATTAAATCTTTTATCAGAGTAAGGTCTGGCTCTCGCGGAATTTTCAGCCCTCACATTGTTGTAGATGGTCTTACAAATGATGAATTAACAACTCTCTGGAGAAAGGTTTCTTTTTTTTATCGGCACAATGTTCAGCGAGCTTAACATTCGATTCAAAAATTTAAACTCGGTCCCTGTATTATCATCCTAAATCTGGATTAATGTTCCAACTTGTTTTCCCTTGAGTCAAAAAATCCCTTTCTTATCATTTTTTTATGTTCATATTTCTGAATACAGCACCCCATTCACCCGCCTTATGTGGCCAGTTTTGTTTGTTCCTTCACTAAACTTGTAATACTTTCCCGGTAACATATCGGCAGATTTACTGATTCCCTGTTCAGAAGCTAATTAAAAATGAGCCACTTTTCGAATGGCACGGCCGATTCGTAGGGCATCAGGGAGATAATGGTCTTCCAATTTTAATAGAGGTACAATAGTATCAAAGCCGGTCACCCTTTCCAACGGCGCCGCTAGTGATAAAAAAGCTTTCTCGTTTATGCGGGCGATGATTTCAGCTGCCAAACCACAGGTACGGCAAGCCTCGTGAACAATCACCCCCCGCCCGGTTTTCTTAATGGATTCCACTATGGTCTCATCATCCATTGGCGAAATAGTTCTCAGGTCAATGATTTCTACCTTGATCCCTTCCGTTGCCACTAGATCCGCTGCCCGTATCACTTCCCGGACCATGGAGCCCCAGGCTACCGCCGTCACCGTCTCACCGGTCCGGATAATCTTTGCCGTAGCTAAAGGGACCGTGTATTCTCCTGCCGGGGTTTCTTCCCGCATGGCTCGGTAAATACGCTTGGGTTCAAGAAAAATTACCGGATCAGGGTCTCTTAGGGCTGAGATCAACAGGCCTTTGGCATCGTAGGGATTGGAAGGAATAACGACTTTGATGCCCGGAATATGGGCCAAAATCGCCTCGGTACTCTCCGAATGATGCTCCGGAGCATGAATTCCCGCTCCATATGGCATACGCACCACCATGGGCAACGAATAACGCCCCCTGGTGCGGTTCCGGTAACGACTGATGTGACAGATAATCTGATCCAATGCCGGCGGCAGGAAGCCCATAAATTGAATCTCTGGCACCGGCTTGAACCCTCCCAACGCCAGCCCCAAAGCCGTTCCCACAATACCCGCTTCCGCCAGTGGCGTATCCACCACCCGCTCGGGACCAAATCTGGCCTGCAAACCGTCCGTAACCCGAAAGACCCCACCCAATTGGCCCACGTCTTCCCCCAACAGCATTATGCGTTCGTCTCGGGCCATCTCCTCCATGAGGGCCAAATTAATGGCCTCCACCATATTCAAGTTAGCCACTGGCAGACTCTCCTCGGGCGGCCAGGATGCGGTGATAATATTCTTTTTGGAAAGCCAAATAAGGCGGTATCTGGGCGTAGTGGTAGTCGAATATATCATCAGGATTGAGTGAAATTGCCGCCTCTGCCTCCCTGGCCTCATCCTTGACCATTTCTTCGTATTTTGACAGACGTTGTTTTTCGGTATCCTCGTTGATCAAGCTTTTTCTTTCCAGGTACATCCGGACCCGTCGGAGAGGATCATATGGCTTGTGTGCTTGCAACTCTTTTTCCGACCGATACCGGCTTGGGTCGTCGGCCGTAGTATGTGGACCCAAGCGGTACGTCTGGGCTTCTATCAGAGTGGGGCCCTCACCTCCCCTGGCCCGCACTGCCGCCGCCTGGGTAACTGCATAGACTGCTAACAGATCATTGCCGTCCACGATGACGCCCGGGAAACCATAGGCTATCGCCTTCTGTGCCAGCGATCCAGCCGCAGTCTGTGCTTGCCGGGGCACTGAAATGGAAAATTGGTTGTTCTGACAGAAAAACAAACAGGGAGTCTTGAAGACACCGGCAAAATTCATGGCCTCATGAAAGTCGCCTTTGGATGTAGCCCCGTCGCCAAAAGAGACCAAGGTTACAGATTTATCCTTCCTTAACTTAGCCGCCCAGGCGAGGCCAACGCCATGGAGCGTTTGGGTGCTCACCGGTGCACAGATAGGTAACACCTTCACGTTCTCAGGGAAATGACTCCCCCATTCGCTCCCCATCCAATACATATAAATTAACTTCAACGGGACGCCCCTCTGCAGCATAGCTCCCATCTCCCGAAAAGAGGGCACCAGCCAGTCTCCAGCCTCCAAAACCGCAGCACAGCCGATATTCGCTGCTTCCTGCCCCAGTGTTGGCGCATAGGTCCCCATCCGGCCAGCCCGCTGCAGCGTCAGTGCCTGCTGATCTGCTACCCGCAACATTACCATTCTGTCGTACAATTCTAACACCAACTCATCCGTGAGCGTTTCCGGACGAAGCTCCGCCCCCATCATGTTACCTGTATAATCTAATATCTCCACCCGTTTGCCGCTGACGGGATCGAAATCTTCCAGCTTCATGTCTATCCTTTGGAATGTGATAGTCTTATGAAAATTGTCAGCAGGGTTCAAAATGCCTGGCGGTTCTCACCCCAGTGCTGTCCCCGCTTTTTAGCTCTTCGCCCACTCTTGCAACATTTCATAACTCGGTTCGCCACACAACCATTTTGTGCTGCGGGTATTATAGAAAAAGGGAACGCCGCCGCAAAAACCCTGATCATATTGCTTCAATAACCCCGCATTCGCCTGATTATGCCACACTTCCAGTCTTGTCACGGTTACACCCAACTCATCTTCTAAACGTTCTATTACCGGATCCATCTTTTTGCAATGGACGCATTCCGTGCCGAAAAACTCCAACAAATGGCTTATCTCCATACTACTTTCTCCAAGGTCAAAATAAATTGGCGGAATGGTTTCTAAGGTAACTTAACTTCGGCATGTACCCTTCTATGTTTTTCTCCCTTTAACCTTCCGCCCTTGTCCTTCTTATGGGATTAAAACAATCTTCCCATATGCTCCCCCTGCTATTATTTTCTGATGGGCCGCCGCCGCTTCCGCCAGAGGCATCACCTTGCCAATAAATGGATTAAGGAAGCCTTTTTCCAGACCGGCCTGGATCGCAGCATGGATGCTTGCCATGTCTTGTTCGGAAGCCTTCAGGATGAGCATTCCCAAAAGGGCCGTTTCTCGACCCATAGTCTCACGAGGATTGATCTCCACCGTTCCCCTGCAGCCAATAACCACTACCCGTCCGCTTGGGGCTAACATGGTCAGATCGTTTCCCAGATTAACATCGGCCAGCATTTCCACAATGAGCTCTACACCTTGCCCTTCAGTAAGCGCCATTATTTCTTTCAAATAATGGGGGTCATGATGATCCAAGACAAAGTGCGCCCCCTGTTCTTTGGCGAGTTGTCGCCCAGCCTCAGTGCCCGCAGTGCCGATGATCGTCAAACCAACGGCCCTGGCCCACTGAACCGCCGCCACCCCTACCCCACCGCTGGCCCCGTGGACCAATAGCACCTCCCCCGGAACAGCCCTGGCTCTCTGAAAAAGAGCCCGATATGACGCGGCATAAGGAATGTTCAGCGCCGCCCCCTGTTCAAAGGTGATATTAGTCGGCAGTCGGTGCACTTGCGATTCCAGACATACTGTTTGCTCTGCATAGGTGCCGCTCAGAGTCCAAGCGGTATAGACCCGCTCTCCCGGGCTCACCCGAGTCACCCCGGCGCCCACCGCCTCCACCACTCCTGCGGCGTCGCTTCCAGGCGTATATGGTAAGGGGGGCAATGACCCATAAGCCCCGCTGCGGATATAGGTTTCCAATGGGTTCACTCCCACCGCCTTTACTCGCACCACCACTTCGCCGGGATTGGGCTGTAAATCCGCAACTTCCTCTAACCTCATAACCTCTGGAAGTCCGAATTCTCTCACTCGAATTGCTTTCATAGCTTAACCTGCTACCCCTTGAATACCCCATCCAATAAAATTACAATTTAACCAACAATGTTTAATTTGTCTAAATATTAACTAAAAAAACTTAACATCTAAAACTTTTAACCCAAAATTATTGTTGACATTATAATTTCGGGATTCATCTGTCAGAAAAAACAAAAGGAAAGGCGTATTTCCTTTCCCCCCTCCCCGACTAATTCATGAATTTCGTCAGAGAACAATGAGTCGTTCTATATCTTACAGCATCTAGCCGTTGAGGATGTGATAAAGCTTCCATGCCTTAATTATCGAGGTTGGCAGTAAACCCAGGCTGTGCTCCCAGAGGTATTTTTTGACTTATTTATAACAGATTCTTTTCAGATAATTAAGTCCAAACTTGCACGTCCTCCGATTATTGGATATCATAGCATGGGTTCACCAATCCATTTGAGAGGTTTTAGGTGCGAATCTGCGTGGTCGACGGTCAAGGGGGTGGCATCGGTGCTACCATCATCAAAC
Source organism: uncultured delta proteobacterium (assembly GCA_963705135.1). Lineage (GTDB taxonomy): Bacteria > Desulfobacterota > Desulfobaccia > Desulfobaccales > Desulfobaccaceae > Desulfobacca. The sequence goes on along the minus strand of CAVPJB010000011.1, from coordinate 89,328 downwards.
GGCTCAAGGAGGTCTACCAGGAAGAGCATGAAATCATCGCTCTCGGGACCAACGCCATCGCCACTGCACAGATGCTCAAGGCCAGAGCCAACAAGGGGGCTACCGGAGAAAATGCTATAATTCAGACCGTAGCTGCTGCCGATATCGTCATCGGTCCCATCGCCATTATTCTGGCCAACTCCATGATGGGCGAACTCACCCCGCGCATGGCCGAAGCCATCGCCTCGGCGTCTGCCCTGAAACTGCTCTTGCCTCTAACCCAGGAACGCGTCGAGATCGCCGGCCTGAAACCGGAACCTTTGCCACATCTGGTGGAACAAATTGTTACTATCCGTCTCAAGGAGATCTTCGAAAATGTGTGAAGCTGCAGCATATATTATCAGGAACGGTCAAGAAGAACTTTTTTTGGAAGACGTCGACGTCATTGAACCTGACGGGGATAATCTGCGTTTGGTAAGTATCTTTGGTGAGCAAAAAATAATCCAGGCTTCCATCCAAAGCCTGAATCTGGTGAATCACAAAGTTATTCTGATAGAAAAATAGCTTTTCCCAAGATAGATCTTGGTTTCGTCTTTTATGACGAAGAGGCCGGAAAATGGTCAAAACCGGCCCCGGAAATATCCTCCTCTTTCTCCTGCAACCTAAGCCGGACTCCAGCACCGGTAATAATCTCCCCGATACAGGTCGGTGCCGGGAGGTCAGCCTGCCGGAAGCAGCTTTGTATCTCTAGTTCTCTATCAGGTGCAGCAGTAAAGAGGAGATGATAATCTTCGCCGCCCTTCAGGGCCAAGTCAAGCGGTTCCTTGCCGATCTGCGCGGCCACTTCGATTACAGGGGGAGGGACGGGAACTTGTGCTGCTTCGACTATCGCCCCCACTTTGCTGAGGAGGCAGATCTGATACAGGTCTGAGGCCACCCCGTCGGAAAGATCGATTAAGGCGGTGGCCAGATGATGCTGAGCCAGCAACCGCCCAGCCGCCACCTGCGGTTGAGGGTCCAAAAATGCCTGCAATAACGGGGCTTTTGTAGCCTCCGGTAGCGCTAACCCTCTTCGCAGCGTTTCCAAGCCTGAGGCTGCCTGTCCCAAAGGGCCGGTAACATAGATCAAATCTCCCACCTGAGCCTGGTCCCGCCGCAGCAAGGCCGCCGGTCTGACCCGGCCCAACACCGTGAGGCTCATGGTTAATCCCCCCGGTGAGCTTACGGTATCGCCACCGATCAGAGCCGCCCCATATTCCTCGGCCATCTCTTGCATCCCCCAGGCCAGCTCGAGGGCCCCCACCAAATCCCGCTCCGGGGGCCAGCCCAAGGCCAACAAGGCATACCGGGGCTCTCCACCCATAGCTGCGATATCACTTAAATTAACCGCCAAGGCCTTTCGCCCTAATTGTTTCAGGGGTGTGTAGCTTAAATCAAAGTGCACCCCCTCGCTAAGGGAGTCAATGGTCCACAGCAGGTAATAGTCTTTATCTGGCGCAATGACTGCAGTATCATCGCCGATGCCGCAAACCACTTCTCCAGACGGCTTGCCAAAGATCTGGCTAAGCTTTGCGATTAAGCCTCGCTCACCTTTCATGGTCAGTGCCTCTGAGACAATGTTTGCCCGAGAGGTTCTTAAACCTTCTCCAAAGAGTTGAAAAAGAAAGCTATCTCCGTTTGGGCGGTTCCCTGAGCATCGGAGCCGTGCACAATATTGGCTTCAATCTCACGGGCAAAGTCGGCCCGAATAGTCCCTGGCGCGGCTTTCCGGTAATCCGTGGCCCCCATCAGTTCCCGATTCCTGGCAATGGCTTCCTCCCCTTCCAGGATCATAGCCACGATGGGGCCTGAACTCATAAAGCTCGTCAGACTGTCGAAAAAATTCCTTTCCTGATGCACCGCATAAAACATCTGGGCTTGTTGTTTGGTCAAATGCAGTAGCTTCATGGCTTTAATTTTTAAGCCCGCCCGTTCGAATCGTCCAATAACCTCCCCGATCAACCCCCGGGAAACACCATCCGGTTTAATCAGCGATAACGTCTGTTCTGTTGCCATATAGTCACTTCTCTCCTTATATTTGTCCGCATTCCGCGGTCAGTCTTGAGCAATCACCTTATTAAGAGTGGTAGGCTTTGCCCACCTAAAAAAAGAGGTCATGCCGAATGGCTGTTGGCGACCTAACTTTGCTCGAATGTCTTATTGCCATCATTTCTCTGACTGACCGAAGTGATCGAACTGCATAGTGAAGGTTCCCCGTCCCTGGGTGGCCGAACGTAGCGCCGTGGAATAACCGAACATTCCTGACAGAGGCGCCAAACCAGTGATAAGTCTGGTGTTGCCCTTGGATTGCAGTTCTTCGATTTTGCCCTTCCGAGCGTTGAAATCCCCGATAACGTCCCCCACAAATTCATCCGGGATGATGACTTCAACCCGCATAATAGGTTCCATAAGCGCCGGCTGAGCCTCAAGGCAGGCCTGCTTCACCGCTTGCATGGCCGCCACCCGGAACGCTATCTCGCTGGCTAACCCTTCCTTGACATCAATATCAATAAGCTCCACTGACACATCCACCACCGGATGTCCAAAAGCTGCTCCGGCCAGCAGAGCCCCCTGGACTGCTTCTTCCAAAACCGGTACATATATCGTCCCAGGATGATGCTCCGCCAGCCGGGAAACAAATTGATTACCCTCCCCCCGAATCCGGGGAGCAACGTTAACCTTTACAGCCGCGTAATGCCTCTTGCCGCTCAACTCCCGGTCAAAAACGGCAACGGCCTCAGCCTTCTGCTTGACGGTTTCCCGGTGCACTACCTGGGGCCGCCCGGCAGTGACGTGAGTATGGAAATCCCTTTCCAGGCGGTGAATGAGAACCTCCAGATGCAATTCCCCCATGCCCGAAAGAATGGTCTGACCGGTGTCTTCATCCGTCTGCACCCAGACACTGGGGTCTTCTTCCAGCAGGCGGCCGAGCGCGGCATCCAGCTTTTCTTGATCGTCCCTGGTCTGGGGTTCAATGGCCAATGACATAACCGGGATATACGATTCGATTGGCTCTAATATAATGGGCGCCTCAGGGCTGCACAGGGTGTCCCCGGTGGTACTGTGCTTCAACCCCATGACTCCCACGAGGTTGCCGGCCAGGGCTTCATCCAGGCGCTCCCTTTGATTGGCATGCATCCTGAGGATGCGGGACGCCTTCTCATGAACCTTTTTCACCGGATTGTAGACATCTTGACCCGGCTTGAGAGTGCCGGAATAAATCCGCACATACGTCAGCTTCCGCCCCTGATCCATGACTATTTTAAAGGCCAAAGCCGCCAGGGGGCCATCCCGGCGCGCCACACGTTGTTCTGTAACCCCGGTGAGGGGATTCTCCCCCTCTATGGGAGGCACCTCAGAGGGGTTGGGCAAAAATCTCACTATACCATCTAATAGCGGCTGCACCCCTTTGTTCCTGAGAGCCGCACCGCAATAGGTTGGCACGGCTTTCAGGTTAATGGTGGCCCGATGGATGCCTTCGGCTAATTGATCCGGATTCAAAGATTCCTCCGCCAGGTAGGCTTCCATCACCTGATCATCTACTTCAGCCAGGGCTTCTATCAAGTCCTCCCGGGCCCGTCTTGCTTCTTCCTCATATTCTTGAGGGATTTCTATTTGTTGAATAATTGCTCCCAGGCTGCCCTCATCCCAAATAAGGGCCTTCTGCTCTATGATATCTATGACGCCGCGGAACTGGTCTTCTTGCCCCATGGGTATGGTAATGACCAGTGGGTGCGCCCCCAATTTTTCGCGCATACTCTGTAGTGAGGCCCAGAAGTCGGCCCCCAGCCGGTCTATCTTATTGATAAAGGCCAGCTTGGGGACGCGATATTTATCAGCTTGATGCCAGACCGTCTCCGACTGCGGTTCCACGCCGCTAACGGCATCGAAGACGCCGATGACGCCATCGAGCACCCGTAAGGATCTTTCCACTTCAATAGTAAAATCCACATGCCCAGGAGTATCGACGATGTTAATCAGGCAACCTTTCCACTCGCAAGTGGTTACCGCCGAGGTTATGGTGATGCCCCGTTCCTGTTCCTCCGGCATCCAGTCCATGACCGCTGCGCCGTCATGGACCTCGCCCATTTTATGGGTCTTACCGGTGTAAAAAAGAATGCGTTCGGTAAGGGTCGTCTTGCCGGCATCGATATGCGCAATGACGCCGATATTGCGGATATTTCTCAACTTGGCCGCGCTGCTCATGCTCCAATCCTTACAGCCTGAGAGATGGAAAAGATGTAGGCTTTCCTGATTCAGCTTACCAATAAGCCCCTTATTATTTAGGCAAATTTATTCTTTCTGTCAACCATTTAAGCAGACGCGCCGCAATAACGAGACAAAAAGGTTTTATGCTTGAACAAAGGATTATCTTCTTAGTACTGAGTTAATAAAATTATGGATAAGATTAATTTATATAAAAAAGCAACTTAACAAAGGATCATTGAATTAATCATCAAATAAAACATGTATTTACTTCTAGTTTCAAAAACTGAACTTGACGTTTTATAAATTAAACATAACGTTATTATATTTTTTATAACTAACTAAATATACTTATAATTTAAACGTGGCATATTTTTTGTATAGACATAGGTCGACGTAATTTTTGATAAAGTTAATCAAAGGCTAAAATACATATTATAATTTAATATCTGGAGAAAATTGATGTTTTTAGCTGGCTTTATTCTCGGTATAATTGTAGGCTATGTAATCATAGCATTAATTATTTCTTACAGAGTTAAACATTAACTTAATTCAATCTAATATAATGGTTATCTTTATCAATTAATATTGATGGATTATATTGTAACGAGATACTATTAAATAGTTAATCCACAACGATATTTGCCTTTCTCGACTAATCAGATTCACCGTCTGCCGTAAAGTTTTCACATTTTCTGCAATACCGACAAAGAACTTTCCAAGGTCTCTAATTCTTCCAGACTTTTGAGTGAAAACATTTCCACTTCATGATTCTCTAAATCCAATAGCGAAAAGTTAAAGGTTGGGAAACGGCCCTCCTCTAACGTGAAGGCGCCGGGAACTATCAGGTAGACGGTATCCCGAGCCATCTGCAGCAGTTCGTGCCGAGGTTGGAATTTATGGTAACGGGTGGCTGTATTGATATAGAGGATCTGATTTAAACTGTGACCGAACCGGGTGACTGAGGGCGTATGCGTATGGCCGTGACAAATGAGCAAGGGGGGCCGTCCCCTAGTCGGTGCATTTTTATAGGCCGCCAATTCGGTCCTAAAATGGATAAAAGCGGTGGCTCGAGTGTGGGCCATAAAAATGCGACCGGTTAGAGCCAAGGCCATGCCGCTGGCATTGGCTTCCGGAAGGTCCGGCCAGAAGACATCGAACACCCAATACAGTTCACTACCCGGGTGTAACACCATCCAGCGGTGAAACGGCTCCGGTTCGCAATCTCCCAAGCAGGCCAGTCGGGTTATGTGGTGGCGCTGCAAAAAATCAAAAAACAAGGGGAGTCCGGCCCGATATAAATGAGTATCCGAAATCAGGGCCAAAACTCCCCCGTCTGTCATATCCGTCCCAACTGATGGATGTTAGGAGCAGTGCCTTGCCCGGTTAAACGACCTTGGGACCGCAGGCATGGCCGCCGCCACCTTTAATTCTATCCATCAGTTTGATCACGAATTTCAAAGCTTCTTCTTTATCCTGATCGATGACGATTTCCTGGATTTGAGCCTGTTCCTGATCTGAAAAAACGATGGTCTTATCCGCCATTTTCTTACTCCTTTCGGTTTATGGGTATGTCACTAAGTTTTATCTTTGAAATTTAACCAGCCCTCCGGGTGACTGTCAATAGCAATTACACCCAATGACGTAAACTTTCGGTGGCCAACGGCCATCCTCGGTATTAAATTATGGAGGAAGGAGAATAGCATGAAATTATTAAGACAAAAAACTTTACCTCCCCTCTGCCCTTTTTGCAGCCAGGAAATTGCTCCCCCGCAACCACTGGAAGACAACTTCCTGTATGAATTTGATGGCGGGGAATGTTCCTGTGGGGCGGCCTACTGTTTCGACCCCACTTCCCGCAATGGTGGGGTAGTGTTGATGCAGGCCATGGTGCAAGCATGCAAAGGCGATTGGGATATTGCCCAGGACTTGAGCCCCGAAATCGATTACAAAGAAGGCATTATTTCGAAATACAATGCCCGGACGCACCGGGTAAACGAACCTGGTTCTTTCGGCACCATTTTCTTCATCCGCCTCAAATCGAAAAAGTAAAAGGAAAAACTTTTAGCAATTAGTGTAGGTTGATGCTGAAAAACTTTTTCCATTGCCGGCCACTGGTAACTTGCTGGCGTGAGGATTACCAATCAGGGGGGGCGAAAATTCCAGCAAAGATTGGCCAAATGTCACACTTCCCGACAAAAACTGATAAAGGAAGCCTTGCAGGAGTGCCGGTTTTGGCAAAAACCATGCAGGGGGCTTACAAGATCCGGGGAATATAGCCTTTGCCAAAGGCAATGTCTAATTCACCCCTGATCCTTTCCCCGGAAGCGAGGCGAAAGGAAATCTTTTGGCAATTGATGGAATCGCCCGGTAAGGCCCATCAGGAAGGTTAACGGAGCCGCCGTCCCATCTTGGCGGCTCCGTTGCTTTTCCATCAAATATTCTGAGGGCCGGCGATCCGTCCCGCCACTGCCGAGGCCGCGGTCACCGCCGGATTGGCCAGATAGACCTTGGATTCCGGGGAACCCATTCTGCCGACAAAGTTCCGGTTCGTGGTGGCGATGGCGGTTTCGCCGGGAGCCAGGATACCCATATGGCCCCCCAAACAGGGGCCGCAGGTGGGCGGACTGATAACCGCCCCGGCCTCCAGGAAGATCTGGAACAGACCCTCTTGCAAACACTGGGAGTAAATCCAGGGCGTGGCCGGAATAATGATCAACCGCACCCCTTTGGCCACTTTTCGTCCTTTTAAGACCCTGGCCGCCAGACGCATATCTTCCAGGCGTCCGTTGGTACAGGAGCCGATGACAGCCTGATCGATGGGTATCTGTCCCACTTGGGAAATGGGATGGGTATTTTCCGGCAGATGGGGAAAAGCCACCTGGGGCTCCAAAGTGCTGGCGTCGTATTCCCGCACCCCGGCATAATCCGCGCCCGGATCGCTGGCGTAGAAAGTGAAGGGCCGCAAGACCCGATTGGTGACATATTCCCGGGTAATGTCGTCGGGAGTAATGATACCGTTTTTTGCCCCGGCTTCGATGGCCATATTGCACATGGCCAGGCGGTCGCTCATAGGGAGTTGGGCGATAACGTCACCGGTAAATTCCATGGCCTGATACAGGGCGCCGTCGACGCCGATCTGGCCGATAAGGAACAGAATTAAGTCCTTGCCGCCCACCCACTCCGACAACCGGCCGTTAAAAATAAACAAGACGGTTTCGGGTACCTTAAACCAGCTTTCACCGGTGATCATGGCCGCGGCCAGGTCGGTGGAACCCACTCCGGTGGCAAAAGCACCCAGGCCACCATAGGTGCAGGTGTGGCTGTCGGCCCCGATGACCAGATCTCCTGGTCCGACAATGCCTTTTTCCGGCAGCAAGGCATGTTCTACACCCATATCGCCGCCGTCATAAAAATGCACGAGGTGCTGCTCCTGCGCGAATTGCCTCAGGGTCTGACATTGTATGGCAGAAAGGATGTCCTTGTTGGGCGCAAAGTGATCCGCCACCAATACCACCCGCTCGGGATCGAAGACCTTGACAGCCCCGGCCTGCCGGAACTCTTTGATGGCAATGGGCGCCGTAATGTCATTTCCCAGGGCGATATCGACCTTGGCGTTGATTAACTGGCCTGGGGTAACATGATCTAAACCGGCGTGGACCGCCAGAATTTTTTCGGTGATGGTCATGGGATGGTTCATATTAATAGTTCCTGAATATCTAAAGGTTTTCATGATGGGCGGGGCCCACCTAATATCGGCTCATAGTTGTAGGGGCACGGTGCACCGTGCCCCTACGAGAACTACTGCGGCAATTACTTTAATTACGTATTGGTTTCGTTGGCCGCCTGCTCGGCATAGTAGAGGCGGTTCAACCCGTTCAAAAAGGCCCGGGCGCTGGCGGTGACGATATCCGGGTCGACACCCCGGCCGGTTACAACATTACCGTCTTCTTCCAGTTTCACGGTGATCTCGCCCAGGGCGTCGGTGCCGCCAGTAATGGAACTGACGGCAAACTTCAGGAGCCGGCACTCGGATTTGGTGAGATGGGTAATGGCCTTGAAGGTGGCGTCTATGGGCCCGTCTCCAAAACTGGAGTAGCGGTGCACTTCGCCATCGATTTCCAGCTTCACCGTGGCCGTGGGTTTGGCCATGGTGCCGGTTAAAACCACCAGCTCCACCAATTTATAGTGCTCGGGCACCGACCGCCGCAGGACCTCCATTTCCACCAGGCTTTCCAGGTCTTCATCGAAAATCTGCTTCTTGCGGTCGGCCAGATCTTTGAATCGGGCAAAAACCCGGTTCAGATCTTCATCCATCAGGCTGTAACCCATCCCCTTCAGCTTTTCCCGCAGGGCATGGCGACCGGAAAGCTTGCCCAACGGCAGGCTGCTCTCTTTGATACCGATGGATTGGGGGGTCATGATTTCAAAGGTACTGGCCTCTTTCAGCACCGCGTCCTGATGAATGCCCGACTCATGGGAGAAGGCGTTGGCCCCGACGATGGCCTTGTTGGGCTGGACGATCATACCGGTGAGCTTACTCACCAAACGGCTGGTGGGATAGATGTGCTCGGTGACAATATCCGTATAGAAATCGAAGAAGTCCTTGCGAGTGGCCAGGGCCATGACCACCTCTTCCATGGAGGTGTTGCCGGCCCGCTCACCGATACCGTTGATGGTACACTCTACCTGCAATGCCCCGTTCATGATAGCCGCCAGGGAATTGGCCACCGCCAATCCCAGGTCATTATGGCAGTGGACACTGATCACCGCCTGGTGAATGTTGGGAATGTTCTCGGTCAGGTATTTGATTTTGGCGCCGAATTCCCCGGGGATGGCGTACCCCACGGTGTCGGGAAAATTCACCGTAGTGGCCCCGGCGTCAATGGCCGCGGTAAAAACCTGGGCCACATAAGCCAAATCGCTGCGGGAGGCGTCCATAGCCGAAAATTCCACATTGGAGGTATAGCGGGTGGCATATTTGACCGCAGCCACCGCCTCTTCCAGCACCTGTTCCCGGGATTTCTGCATCTGATATTTCAGGTGAATATCAGAAGTGGAGATAAAGGTATGGAGGCGGGGGTTCTCCGCTTCTTTGACGGCCTCCCAGGCGGCATCCAGGTCGTCTTTCCTGGCCCGGGCCAGGCCGGCGATCTGGGGGCCACGAATTTCCCGGGCAATGTTACGCACCGCCTCCAGGTCGCCCCGGGAGGCATAGGGGAAGCCCGCTTCGATGACATCGACCTGCATCATTTGCAGGTAGCGAGCGATTTGCAGTTTTTCCCTGGTATTCAGGCTGGCGCCCGGGGACTGCTCGCCATCCCGCAACGTCGTATCGAAAATTATGACTTTTTTAGCCATAGCTGATTCTCCCTGAGACCAACTCGTGACACCAATAGACGGCAGTGGTGCAACGGGTTGGTCACAGATATGGGTGTTGCCAAAAGTATATCTTCGTCACCCCTGACCTTGATCTTCTCCCCTCAAGGGGAGAGGGGAAAATTAGAAAAAAACCTTGGGCGCTTGGAATAATAAGGAGCTAATGGCAACGAATATCGTTCGTCCGAACCTCGGATAGGCAGATGTTATTGTTTGCGGCAGTGCTAAGCCTTATGAGACTTCCGAGGTCTTGGTTTCCAGGCCTTCTGTATCTTGGGGTTCTGGTTCTTTCCTCCTCCTCCAGAGGAGGAGCAGGGTTAAGACCGGCCCCGAAATGACATAACTGGCCATGGCCAGGCAGCCCATAATTTTGGGTTCGATGGCTATGACCAGGAAAAGCAGGACAGCTGCCACCAAGACGGGAAAAGGCTTGCGCTGGAACAGTTCAAACTTCTTGAAACTATAGTATTTTATATTACTTACCATCAAGAAGGACAGAACATAGATCATGAACAAGATGAAGCCATGACGGTTGGGCGCCCATTCCCCTAATTCATAGTACATGAGGATGGCCGTGGACACCATGGTGGCGGCGGCGGGAATGGGCAGACCATTAAAATACCTGGGATCGAAGTCCCCGATCTGGACATTGAACCGGGCCAGCCGCAAGGCCCCACAGACCACAAAAAGGAAGGCCGCCACCCAACCATAGCGGCCGTAAGGTCTCAAGGCCCAGAAATAGACGATAAGGGCCGGTGCGACACCAAAAGCCACCAGATCGGCCAGGGAATCATATTGCACCCCGAAGTTGGAGGAGCTATGCGTCATACGGGCGATCCGGCCATCCAGGCCGTCCAGGACCAGTGAGACCAGCACGGCCAGGGCAGCAATTTCGAAATTACCGTTGATGGCTTCGATGATGGCATAAAAGCCGGCGAAGAGGCTGGCTGTGGTAATGAGGTTGGGCAGAATATAAATGCCCCGAAATTTTCTTCGCTCTCTGGGTTTTCTTCTCCGCCTGGTCATGACCACCTCCCTAAAATGCTGCTCCCGGCTTTGACTTTTTGGCCGATCCTAACCTGCAACTGGCACTGTTCCGGGAGGTAGAGGTCAACGCGGGAACCGAAACAGATGAGACCCACCCGTTCACCCCGATCCAGATTTTCCCCTTCCTGGACATAGGAAATAATGCGGCGGGCTAACAAGCCGGCAATTTGGACCATGACGACACTAGCGCCGTCGGCTGTCCTAAGGTGTATGGCCAACTGTTCATTCTGGTCCGGAGCTTCGGGACGGTTGGCAGCCAGATAACGCCCGGGCTGGTACATCATGGCGTTTACCTGGCCGGCCACCGGGGCCCGATTGACGTGGACATCAAAAACATTCATAAATATACTGAGCTTTTGCGCAGCTTGTTTCAGGAAGTGCTCCTCCCGGACCCGCTCCAGGGCAATGATGCGCCCGTCGGCCGGAGAAATGACCAGTCCGGGGGCCGCCGGCACGGCCCGTTCCGGATCACGGAAAAAATAGACAAAAAATAAGGTCAGGACCAGACCCAATACGTAAAACAACCAGCCGGCCCAGAATCCCAGCAGGAAAATAATCAGTCCCAGGAGGATAAAGCGATATCCGGGACGGGCGATGGGTCCGGTTCGTTCTTTCATTCTTAGGGGCCAGGGGCCAGGAGCCAGGGGTCAGGGACCAGAGGCCGGGAGCCAGTCTTCGGTTGTGAAATATTTAATTTAATCGCTAACGGCTTATGATGCCAGGGCTTACTTTCTTTGGAGCCAGCCCATCATGCTCCGGAGTTTTTTACCCACGCCTTCAATGGGGTGCTCCGCTTCCTGCTTGCGCAGGGCATTGAATACCGGACGTTTGGCCTGGTTTTCCAGGATCCATTCCCGGGCGAATTCCCCATCTTGAATTTCCCGTAAGATCTGAAACATCTCCTCCCGGGTCTCTTCGGTGATGATGCGTTTGCCCCGGGTGTAATCGCCGAATTCGGCGGTGTCGGAAACGGAATAGCGCATATACTCGATGCCGCCCTGATAAAACAGGTCAACGATGAGCTTGAGTTCATGGAGGCACTCAAAATAGGCAATCTCGGGCTGGTAACCGGCCTCCACCAGGGTGTCGAAGCCAGCCTTCACCAGTTCGGAAACGCCGCCGCAGAGGACTGCCTGCTCACCGAACAGATCGGTTTCGGTCTCTTCCTGGAAGGTGGTCTCGATGACCCCGGCCCGGGTGGCGCCAATGCCCTTGGCGTACGCCAGGGCGGTGGCCAGGGCCTTGCCGGAGGCATCCTGGTGGATGGCCACCAGGGATGGGACACCGGCCCCCTTCTCGTATTCGCTCCGGACCAGATGCCCCGGCCCTTTGGGAGCCACCATGACCACATCGATCTGGGGATCAGGGACGATCTGGCCGAAATGGATGTTGAAGCCATGCGAAAACAGCAAGGTTTTCCCCGGCCCCAGGTGCGGTTTGAGGTCCTTCTCGTACACCTGCGCCTGAACATGATCCTGGGTCAAAATTTGGATGACCTGGCATTGCTGGGCCAATTCACCGGCGCTGACTGGGGCAAAACCATATTTCAAGGCCAATTCGTAATTCGGCGTATTGGGCACCTCGGAAACCACCACCGAGACACCGCTGTCCCTCAGATTCTGGGCCTGGGCATGGCCCTGGGAGCCGAAACCGATGACGCCCACCTTCTTGCCTTGGAGAATATCGAAGCTGGCATCTGCATCATAGTATATTTTCATTACATATCCTTTCTGGAAACTAAATTCATATTCACCCCTCACCCTGGTCCTCTCTCCCCGCCCAAGGGGCCTAGGGGCAAGTCTAAGACCCGCACCTACGAGGGTCCGATCACTAAAATATCTATTCTTTTTTGGTGCGCTGGATGGCCAGGGAACCGGTGCGCACCACTTCCTGGATGCCCAGGGACTTAAGCAGTCCCAGGACGGCGTTGAGTTTTTCGGTAGTGCCGGTTATTTCCAGGGTATAGGTGTTGGGGCTGACGTCTACCACCCGGCAGCGGAAAATATCGGCAATGCGCAGCACTTCGGCCCGTTGCCGGTCTTCGGCTTTGACCTTGACCAGGGCCATCTCCCGCTCCACGTGGTCGGTGGGAGTGAGGTCCACCACCTTGACGACGTTGATGAGTTTGCGCAACTGTTTGATGATCTGCTCGATGATCTGCTCATTGCCCACGGACACCAGGGTAATGTGGGAGACGTCCGGATCCATGGTGGTGGCCACACACAAACTTTCAATATTAAAGCCCCGGCCGCTGAAAAGCCCGGTGACCCGGGAAAGAACGCCGGGTTCGTTGTCAACCGAAACCGAAATCACATGTCGCATAGTTCGCTTTCCTCTAAGTCAGTAACATCTTATGCATGGGTGCGCCCGCGGGCACCATGGGCATGACGCATTCTTCCGGGGCCACCCGGAAATCCATGAGCACCGGCTTGCGGGTATTGAGGGCCTCCCGGATCACCGGCTCCACCTCTTCCGGCTTTTCGGCCCGCAATCCCAGAGCACCGTAGGCTTCGGCCAGTTTAACGAAGTCAGGAGAAAACATCGGGGTCTGACTGTAGCGGCGGTCATAGAAAAGCTGCTGCCACTGGCGGACCATGCCGAGAAAGCCGTTGTTGAGGATGGCCACTTTCACGGGCAGGTCATATTCCACCGCGGTGGCCATTTCCTGGATATTCATCTGGATGCTGCCGTCGCCGGCGATATCGATGACGATGTCATCCGGGCAGGCCACCTGGGCGCCGATGGCCGCGGGGAAGCCGTAACCCATACATCCCAGGCCCCCGGAACTGAGCCAGCGGTTGGGGCGGTTGATGTGGTAGAACTGGGCCGCCCACATCTGGTTCTGCCCCACCTCGGTACTGATGATGGCGTTGCCCTGGGTCAGTTCGTAGAGCTTTTCCACCACGAACTGGGGCTTCAACTCCCCGCTGCTGGTATCATACGTTAAGGGATGGTCCTGCTTCCACTGGGCGATCTGATCCAACCAGGCCAGGTGGGCCGGGGCCAATTCCCGGGGGGTCACCTCCGCCACCAGCGCATTGAGCTGGCTCAAAGCATCCTGGCAGTCGCCGACGATGGGAATGTCCACCACCACATTTTTACTGATGGAGGTGGGATCGATGTCGATGTGGATGATCTTGGCATGGGGCGCAAACTCTTCGATCTTGCCGGTAACCCGGTCGTCGAAGCGGGACCCGATGGCGATGAGCACATCGGCATGGTGCACCGACATGTTGGCGAAATAGGTGCCGTGCATCCCCAGCATCCCCAGCCAGAGCTTGTGCGGGGCCGGGAAAGCGCCCAAACCCATAAGGGTGGTGGTCACCGGGATCTGCAAGGTTTCGGCAAATTTCGTCAGATCCTCAGAGGCCTTGGAGAGAATAATCCCACCCCCGGCATAGATTACCGGCCGGTGGGCCTTAAGAATCATTTCCAGGGCCTTTTTTATCTGCTTGGGATTGGCATGATAATTGGGATTGTAGCTTTTTATCCGCACCGTCTCCGGGAACTTGGGAGTGGTCTTGGCCTGGACCACGTCTTTGGGGAGATCCACCAGGACCGGCCCCGGCCGCCCGGTGCGGGCGATATGAAAGGCCTCGTGAATCACCCGGGCCAGGTCGTTTACGTCTTTGACCAGATAATTGTGCTTGGTGCACGGCCGGGTGATGCCGACGATATCCACTTCCTGAAAGGCGTCGTTGCCGATCAACGGCGTGGGCACCTGACCGGTGAACACCACCATGGGAATGGAATCCATATAGGCCGAGGCGATGCCCGAAACAGTATTGGTGGCCCCGGGACCGGAGGTCACCAGACAAACCCCCACCTTGCCGGAAGCCCGGGCGTAGCCGTCCGCGGCATGGGCCGCGCCCTGCTCGTGGCGCACCAGAAAATGTTTAAGAAAAGGCGTGCGGGTCAATTCGTCGTAAATATCCAACACCACCCCGCCGGGAAAACCGAAAACATGCTTGACGCCTTCACGTTCCAGACACTTCAAAAAAATCTGAGAGCCGGTCAATTTCATCCTGACTTTTCCTTTGCCCGATACTGGGCCAAAAGCTGTTCTATGCGATCACGACCTGCCAATTTTAATTTCTGGATGCGGCGGCGTTCTACAGTTTCTTCGGCGGTCAAATAGGCCCGCCGATTGAACTCCTCTAATTGCCGTTCAAAATCTTGATGATCTTCAATGCGGCGCTTCAACTCCGGATCCTGGTCGATCCAGCGAGCCACCAACTCTTCATCGGACTTTTCCATAATACCCTCGCGGATAATTCACGTCATTGTATCAAAAAATTTTATTACAGATCTCTAACTTAATCAAGGATTTTTCTTAATCAGGCGAGGGTGGATTGGTTTCAGGTTTCTTTTCCAGGGCCAGTAGCCAGTGGTTTGTGGTCAGTAGGCGCCTCTGGGCCATTTGGGTTTTGGGTCATCTTGCCATTAGCGTTAGGGGGCGGTGGGAAAGTTGTCGGGCCGGCCATTGGCCACAAAACCGAGTTAGGCACCGGGCACGGTGATGGGGTCCGCCATTCTGGGCCAGTTAGGATCAGGCCGGGAAAGGCCCGGGGGTGGAGTTGCGCTTTTAAAAACGGTTTTCAGTTTGTTGTTTTCAGTTTGCTGTTTTTCGTTTGCCTGGGTATGGGGCTCCACAGGATGTGAGCACGACTCTCCTGTTTTCCTCGCCGCAGTAGCGAATATATCGGCGGGATCCGCTTGGGCTCCGCCGCCCTTCGGGTGCTTTCCCGCCCTACAGCGGAGTTTTTCGCGGCAATTTTATCGCACGGGACATCAAGCTGATATTGTTCGTTATATTGTTCCGATTGGTGTGGTTTTTTCGGTAATTTCGCGCTTTTTTCGCGGATAATTTCCGGGCCGGAATCACACCTGATCCCAAATGGGGCATATTCCTCTTCATCCTCCTCGTCATCAATGTCATCCAGATGGGGGGAAAGCTCCGGGCAGGGGATGAAGAGTTTGTCGGCCAGGAATTGGTTGGCAGCGGCGATGAATTTGGGATCGGTGGGCAGAAGGCCACCTTGCTGGGCCCACTGGGGCGAGGCCAGGAGGCGGTAGATTGTGTCCTGGTCCAGTCGAATAGCCATTTTATCGATGTAGGTGAGGATCCGGGTGGCATCGCGGTCGGCTTGGAGGACGAGGCGGGAGTTGCCCTCGGCTTCGGCGGCCTGGGCGGTGCGCTCGTTCCGTTCCAGGCGGCTGTTGAGTTTTAAGAGGACACCCAGGCGCAGATTGTCCAGGAAACGTTTTTCGGCCTGGGCCATTTTTTCCAGCAGGTGTTTTTTGTGGCGCCAGAGGGCTGACATGCTGGGGCCATATTTTTTCTTGAGGGCCTCAAAGGAAAAGCCGCCGGCCAGGAGGTCGCGGTCGATGGCGGAGCGCTCGGGGTGATTACAGACAGAACATTTCATTGGATTCCTCCGGAATCAGGGACCAGGGAACAGGGACCAGAGGTCAGTGATTATTTTCGGGTTTCTGGTTTTCGGTTAAAAGCAGTAAAGGCTGCCAGCGGGCAGCTAAAAAGACAGTTTTCGGTTTTCAGTTTTCGGAAAAAGCCTTTATAAAGAGCTGTCAGCTTTCAGCAATCAGCGGTGAGCAGTTAAACATGATCCTTCGGCTCACCCATAATGGAAAACATTTTAAAGTGGCGAAGCAGAAGCTGCGAGATCAATCAAAGGTTCCCAAGCCGGAGCTTAGGAACCAGTTTTTCAACCAGTTTTTCAGGGCATTGAGCCGATAGCTGATAGCTTTATTCTGTTATTTGGCATCATCTATATAAAAAAAACGGGGATTTTTCCAGAACAGGTGGGACAGATGTCACGGAATGGCAGGACTGAGTTCTGAGGACTGAGTGGAAAAATGGACTGAGGGCAGGGTGGGAAGACGGACTAGCGACCGGGTAAAGGGATAGAAGGGGATATTGTGTAAGGGGGTACGGCCCACCATTGTTTTTGGGGCCGGGTGGGCGATGGGCCTGGATAGTTAACGGCGAAACCTGCGGCGGCGCCTGGGCCCTTTTTGGTAGAAAGCAGGGAAAAGGACCTGAGAAACGGGACAGAGGCCAGGGGGTAACCGTGGGCGCCGCCCTTTTAGGCAGTGAACTGGATTATATCGGCGTGGACGGCGTTAAGGAGTATCAATTCGGCAAAGGCTACTATGAAGCGGATGAGTAAATAACAGCAACGCTACTATTCCAGAAGGCAACGCCAGGGACTATGAGCGCCAAGCATTTTCCAATGTTTAAACTTCAACTGCCGCACCGCAAGTCATCAGGCGAAATCGCCGGAGGGCAGAAAAATGACCAGCATCTAGAGGATATTCTTAAGTTTGACATTCGGCGCCGTGATTCTCGGCTTGGAAACGTCCATGGCCCTCTGTTACATTGATACTTCTGTTGATTACCCCGGCGCCATTCCCACTCAGGCCTATGGCATAAATACTGCCGGGCAGATTGCGGGATATTGGCATGATGGCAACGGAAGCAGGCATGGCTTTATCGCTTCAGCCGTGCCACTGCCCACCGCCCTGCTGTGGCTGAGCTCAGGCCTATTGGGTCTGGCGGGTTGGAGCAGGTGCAGGAAAAGTTAGGAAACCGAAAGCATCGGCTAGTTACAGGCAGGGTCAAGCATGGCCCTGCCTTTTTCGTTGTGCGCCCGGCCGGGCGCACGGCCTAAAAGGGCACGGCGTGCCGGGCCCCTAAGAAAAGAAATTATTTTTAAGAACCGGTATAAGGATTCAGGGCGAGGAAGCGGCCATACCCGAGGTTTGCTCAGGTATGGCCGTAACCATCAGGACCGGAGGCTGAATAACACTGTTCCTAAGGCCTCCGCCAAATGTGGTTTTGAAACTGGCGCACCTGGTACATGAAGGCTTCCAGACGGGTGCGGGTGTGGGTTTGCTCCTGGCCATCGTAGGCCAGATTCAAGAAGGGGATGTGGTGGTTCTCCTCCCGGAAGCGCCCGATCAGAGAATTGACAACGGTCCCCGGCAGACAGGTAAAGGGCATGAGATTGACCAGGCCAGAAGCTCCTTTATTGATAAAGTCCCTGGATTTCCCTAAACTCAGGATGGCCTCCCCCTCAAAGGAGGGGTGCAGATAGCCGCAGGCCAGGTCGATGGTCTCCGTAATACGCGGCTCCTTCAGGTTCCTGAGGCTGCCCTGGAAAATTTTTTCCAGGCGGTGCTCGTCCCGGAACTGGAAGATTTCCTTGAGCACCACCGTGGCGTAATTGCGGTAGTCGCGGGAGTCCAGAGAGTGTCTTTTGTTGGAATAGTTGACATAGAGGATCCACTCGCTGATGGGTGACATCCAGACCTCGCCGCCCAGGGCCTCGATTTCTCGCAGGGCGTCTTCATTGGCAAAGCGGTTGGATCGGACATAGATCTCGCCCACTACCCCCACGATGGGTTTATCCCGGTGGCCGTTCAAGGACACGTCGTTGAAGGTTCGGCAAGCCTGGCGAAGCACCTTCCCGAGGTCGCCCCGGTCTCGTAACGCTTCGTAGGTCTTTTGGAGAAAGTGTTGATAAACCTTGTCGGTTTCCCCGGCATAACGTTCATAGGGGCGGGTCTGCCAGAGCTTTTTCTCCAAGAGGTCGATGGCCACGATCCCATTCCAGGCGCGGCGATCGAAGTCGTCCCCCACCATACCTGCCTCCTTATAAAAGGCGACCTCCTGGGTGGGGGCATAAATCGGCACCTGGGGATACCCGAGTTCGTCCAGCACCAGGCGCTGGTAACGGTGGTATTGGCCGAAACGGCAGGGGCCCGAGGCATCGGGCATGAAGAAGCAGCTGTTATCCGGGTTAAAATCGGGGCGTTGCACCAGTTTGACCAGGTCGCCGGTGGTGAGGATGAGGGGATAGCACTCCTTCCCCGAGGTGTAGCGCCGGCCTAGCTCCAGGGTTTCGGCATCGGACTCCGGCAAGGCCTCGGCTTCTACCCCGCACGCTTGGTAGGCCGCCGCAAAGGCCAGGATGTGGTCAGTCATGTACGGCAGATAGATCTTGTGCGTCATTCTACCCTTGACCCGTTGGCGGCCGAAGGCCGAGACCTTGACCGGGGCAGGCTGCACCGTGACGTTCTGCAGGCTGTCCAGGAAGGCTTCCAAGCGGGTGATGGCCCCCACGTCGGCGGAGTGCTCGTCGATTTCGATCTCCAGGTAGGGTTTCCCCTGCATCTTGTCTCTGAAAAAGTGCTGGATGAAGGAATCGGGGCCGCAGCCGAAATTGGTGATAAAGACGCCGTAGAGCCGCGGGTCTTGGCGGATGTGTGCCGCCACGCCCAAAATCTTCTGGCCAAAACGCCAGAACATGGACTTGATTTCCTCCAGATCCTCCACTTTGTCCATGGGCAGGAAGTCCATGGGCATGGCCAAGACTCCCAGTTGCTTGAGCTTCCGGTGCAGATTGAGGTTCATCCCCGGGTCGAAGGCGTTATAGGGGCGCCCCACCAGAATCATGAGCCGGGCCTGAGGCGGCAGGGTGTCCAGGATTTCCCGGCCCCGGGCCTGGAGTTTCTCGTAATAAGCCTGTTGGGCGGCCAGGGCCTTTGGCATGGCCCGGCCCACCGCAAAGCTAGAGACCCCTAACTCCTTCCCCAAGGCCCGCAGACCCTGGCGCAGTGCCTTGTCACCCCGGCCGAAATAGAGCACCGGGGTCAAAAGCTGGGCGCCGTAAGGAGTAAAATCGATGGCCGTAGGCACAGTATAGGCCAAAGCCTGGGCCATGGGGCAGACCAACCCATGTTTGATTTCGGGGTGGGGATGGGGTAGATCGATAATGCTGGGGAGGAAGATGCGCTTGACCCCGGCCTGGAGCAGGTCCAGGATGTGACCGTGGGCCACCTTCACCGGGTAGCAGGGCTCCGCGGCCAGACATTCCAAACCCTGGCGGATTAACTTTTTGTTGGTCTTCTGGGAGTAGACGACGGTGAAGCCCAACTCCTCGAAGAAGGTGCGGAAAAAGGGCATGAGCTCCTGGAAGAACATGGTCCGGGGAATTCCCAGAAGGCCTCGCTCCCCGGCCTCAAAGGTCTCGGGACCATAGAGCAAGTCCTCCCGCTCCTGCACCAGGTCAGGCATATCGATGGGCTGCTGCTCCCGGGCCACCTCATACTTCTCGCAACGGCTGCCATAAAACAAAGGTTTTTCCCCAGCGATTTCCACCTGGCGAATTTCACAGGCATTGGGGCAGCCCTGGCATTCAAAGGATTTGATGTGGTATTCCCGGTGGGTCAGGTCAAAGCCCTTGAACCGGGAGGTCTCCCAGGTCCGCTCCCGCATGGCCAGGAGGGCGGCGCCGATAGCCCCGGTGACGTCGTGGTGGGGCGGCACCGTGATGGGCTTCCCCAGCACCTGCTGGAAGGCCGCGACGATGCCCCGGTTGGCGGCCGTGGCCCCCTGATAAAAGATGGTGTTACCGATGGGCCGGTTTTCGGCAACCTTATTCAGGTAATTCTGCACAATGGAGTAAGAGAGTCCCGCCACCAGGTCTTCTTTGGCCGCGCCCCGCTGCTGATGGTGCACCAGGTCGGATTCCATGAATACCGTGCACCGTTCTCCCAGACGCACCGGGTTCCGGCTGGCCAGGGCCAGCTGGCCGAATTCCTCCCGGATGGAGATCCCCAGCTTTTCCGCCTGCTCTTCCAGATAAGAGCCGGTGCCCGCGGCGCAGACTTTGTTCATCATAAAATCCACGATGGCCCCGTTTCTGAGGCTGATGAACTTGGAATCCTGACCGCCGATCTCCAAGATGGTGTCCACCTGAGGATTGATGGCGGCTGCGGCCGTGGCCTGCGCGGTGATCTCGTTGCGCACCACGTCGGCGCCGATAAAGTCACCGGTGAGGTAGCGCCCCGAGCCGGTGGTGGCGGCGCCCATGATTTTTACGCGCCCTTTTAGCTTATCCCCCACTCTTTTAAGGCCTGTGGTGATGGCCTCCAGGGGGCGGCCGGCGGTCATGAGGTATTCCCGGGCCAGGACCTGCATCCCGGCGTCGATGACCACAACATTGGTGCTGATGGAGCCCACGTCGATACCCAGGTAGCCTTCCACCTCGCCCACGGGGGGGAGGGAAATCACGGCGTAGCTTTCCGGCCCCAAAATCGCGGGGGGTGTCAGGGCCGGCAGGCGGTGGGCCTGCTCCGATTCCCTGGCCAGATGTTGTCGCAAGGGTTCCAGGTCCAGCGAGAAGTCCGCGGGGGGTTGCTCCCGGGTCACCAGCACTGCCCCGATAGCCCCCAGGGCGCAGAAATGCGGCGGAATGATGAGATCGGCGTCTTCCAGCCCGAAGATTGTCCGTAAGGCCCGGCGCACCCCCAGGTTGTGGGCCACGCCGCCCTGGAAGGCCACAGGCGGGGCGATAGTCTTCCCCTTGGAGATATTACTCTTCAGGTTCCGGGCCATGGCCAGGCAGAGCCCGGCGATGATCTCAAAATCCGGGGTGGCACCCTGCTGCAGGTGGATCATGTCCGTCTTGGCAAAGACACTGCAACGCCCGGCGATACGGGGAGGAGTGGTGGATTTTAGGGCCAACTGGCTGAACTGCTCGATGGTATAGCCCAGACGGTGGGCCTGCTGATCCAGGAAGGAGCCGGTGCCCGCAGCGCACATGGTGTTCATGGCGAAGTCCTGGATCACCAGGTTGCCTTCTTCCACGCCCACCAGAATTAGCTTGGCGTCCTCGCCCCCCATATCGATGATGGTGCGGGCCTCGGGCCGGAAATGGTAAGTCCCCTGAGCCTGGGCGATGACTTCATTGACCAGGGTACCCCCTAAAACCTCGGCGAGGGGCTTGCCCCCCAGGCCGGTAAAGGCGGCCAGGCGGCAATTCTGTAAAGGAAATTCCGGCTCCAAGGACGAAAGTAACTCTAACACGGTGCCCTGGATTTGCCCCAGGTGGCGGCGATATTCCTCTTTGAGCACTTCCCCTTCAGGGGTCATAGCCACCAGATTTACACTCACCGAGCCAACGTCCAGGCCAAGATCAAATTTGTCCACCACCCTACCCGGCCGATAACCATTGTTGGAATTGATTTCCCCGGTGCTCATTTATTTTCTCCTGATTGTATGAGTGATTAATCCCGCAATTGGGAATAATTCCCCCAATACCATGCCACCAATCGCTTGAGCAGAATATAGATGTTTTAATATTAAGTTAATATACCTATTATAAATAATATATCATTATGTACAAATATCAAGATAGCTAAATACAATATTAACATCAGGAGGATCATCGCCGCGGCCTGTAGGCGATCGGCGAGAGGCGTATTTGTCGGAAGCAATACGCCTCTGAGGACTATGGCGAGTCTGGAATTCCCTGGTTAGCAGTTAGTTTCTCCCGATATTATGAGTGAACATTCACTCATAATATTAGTTAAAAAAATTACCCTTCTAATATCTGCCAGGATTTTTCCAACAGGATCGGCGTCAGATCTGAAAGGCTCTGGGTAATAAGGCCATAGACTTTGAAAACCGACACTTGCAGAATCAAGCCGAGTATCATGGCGGTTTTGACATCGCAGTCTGCCTGGGGAATTTCACCCCTGGCTAATCCCTGGGCGATGGTATTCTTCAATACTCTCACCGGGCTAGGCATATCCGGAGTCATTTTCCGGATATGACCGTGATGGTCGAGCAGCAGGTAGCGGAAAAGTACGGGGTCGGTGTCATGAGAAGAGCAGACTAAACCGATGATGGCGGCCAACTTGTCTTTCAAGGTTAAGTGCTTTTCCTGGCAACGATCCAATTTCAAGGCTAGTTCCACAATGTTTTTGGCAAAAAGCTCCCAGGCGAGGTCATTTTTACTGTCGTAGTGGCGGTAAATGGTGCCCTCGGCAATCTTTGCCGTGCCAGCAATATCCTTGATAGTGGTGGCGGTGACCCCCTTTTCCACAAAAAGGCTCAGGGCGGTTTCGTCGATCAGTTGTTTGGTTCGACTGCCATCTCTTGACATAGTGAATACTCACTCATTTATTTCATTTTAACTTAAAATATCTCCACTCACTTGTCAAGCTTTTTTAAGGAGGACTCAATTTTTTTAGGAGCGATTGATCTCCAAATGATTGGCTAAGGTATACATGTTGATCACTTGCCGATGGTGACAACTAGCGTTGGAGCAGGGATAGAGACTATTTGTTTGGAATAGAGAACGTTTTTCGGTTTTCCGACGTAAACGAAAAATTGCCGGAGCATTCACACTTTTTCCATTAGGGCACGGTCACGTGGCGAGGGTTCCAGTTGGGCTCATTTGACTTCCCGCATTACCTTTGAGGGGATAATTATGACTTTGATTGGGAGGCGATGCTAACCGCAGGCGTCTTGAGGTGGAATGAACCGAAAGGCGGGAGGCGCTTTGCTTTCCCGCCCTGCGGGCTCCAAGGGCTCAGGCGTTGCCCTGTCTGCCGGAGCTAACCTTTATCTGTGTCCAAAATGTGGACCCTTATTATACGCCTTGTATGATTCGGTTTTCTTCTGTTCCCGGCGTTGCTGAGGTTTGTATGGCGGACGGGCGAACTCGGTAAGGCGCGACGGTGCCGCTTTTTTATAATCAAAACCGTCCAGCAGGCAACGCTTTACCTTGGCGCGAAGGACACGCTCGATGCTGCGAACCATAGCCT
The DNA here is from genome assembly GCA_963705135.1 of uncultured delta proteobacterium. GTDB lineage: Bacteria > Desulfobacterota > Desulfobaccia > Desulfobaccales > Desulfobaccaceae > Desulfobacca. The sequence continues at coordinate 66,039 of CAVPJB010000011.1, read as the reverse complement.
CATCTTCAGAGGTAATAAAAGTGAAGGCATCACCGGTCTTAGCAATTCGGCCAGTACGTCCGATCCGGTGCGTATAGGCATCAAGAGTATCCGGCATGTCGTAATTGATAACGTGGGAAATCTGGGTCACGTCGATCCCGCGGGCGGCAATGTCAGTCGCCACCAATATCTGGTACCTGCCGTTGCGGAACCCGTTCATCGCGGCCTGCCGCTGCGCCTGGGAAAGATTTCCCTGCAGTGAGGCGGCCCGATAGCCGGCCTGCCCAAGTTGTTCCCCCAGACGCTTGGCCCGGTGTTTGGTGCGCGTAAAGATCAGCACCGACTCAGTATCGGTATGGCGCAACAGTTCGAGGAGGAGCGCGGTTTTGAGGTGCGGCTCGACCGGATAGAGCATATGAGAGACATTACTTGCCGGTCCAGTGGTATTAACCTGCACCGTAACCGGTGCTTGCAGTACTTCGTGGGCCAGATGAAGAATATCGTCAGGCATGGTTGCCGAGAACAAAAGCGTCTGGCGTTTTGCCGGCACGTGCTTGATGATCTTTCTGATATCGGGCAGAAATCCCATGTCGAACATCCGGTCGGCCTCGTCCAGGACGAGCACTTCCAGATGCGACAGGTCGACGGTGCCCTGATTGATATGGTCAAGCAGGCGGCCGGGACAGGCAACGACAATCTCGGCGCCGCGTTTCAGCTTATCCACCTGAGGATTGAAACCGACTCCTCCATACACAGTAACGCTCTTGAGTCCGGTCCGGCGTCCCAGGGTACCGATGGCCTCGTGGATCTGCTCGGCCAGTTCGCGAGTGGGGGCAATAACCAGAGCCCTGACGCGCCGGCGCCCGCCTTGCATCAGGCGATGCAGGATAGGCAGCACATAGGCCGCAGTCTTACCGGTGCCGGTATGGGCGAGGCCCACGATGTCGCGCCCTTGCATGACCAGCGGGATTGCCTTTGCCTGTATCGGCGTTGGCGTTATATAGCTCGCCGCCGTAACGCCGGCCGCGACCTGGGGGTGAAAATCAAATGTGTTAAATTTCATAAACTCCTTTTTTCCTCTGTTCGGGAAAAATTTCCCTGGTGTATTCAGAGGGTTACAATAATGTTGTTTTTATCCTAAAACAGCAGTGGTGATCCTAATTTTTTTGACAAGACATTGCTTCCGGGGTCAGGAAGACCGCCCTTGTAGGTCAATGAAAACTTACCCCCAGATCTGGGGATGAGGGTGAGTGATCCCGGAGTGGATAGGTTGAAGTGCTCGTCACTTTTCGAATTTGCCGCCTTTTTCGCGCGCATCCACTAAAATGGCCATTTCGAGTGGAATTCAGGCAGGGTAATCCTGTACTCCACACGTTTTCAAAGCGTTATGGCCAGATATATGCATCCCAGGAGTAGTCGGGGTCAGCGCAGCAGCAGGCCTCTTGAGATGAATGAGGCCGAGGCGCGGCCTAACCCCCCATTTCCCGGCCTATGACGGATTTCGGATTGCCAGCGACAAGGTCTTGGGTAAGCTTTTTCTGTAGAAACGGTTGGGTTAGCTTTGAATCCCACATTGTGGGACCTTAATCTGATATAATATACAACAAGCTGGTAGAATGTCAAGGGGTATGCAACTATCGATACATTATATCGCTATTTCTGCCAGCTAGATATTCACCATGCCATTGACTTTAACCCATTTATTAGCCTACTTCCCATGGTTGGCTTGACATAAGCTGATTTGCTGATTAATGTTAAACTTTAATTCAAAGAAGGAAAAAGCCCGGATCATAGAGGCTTGGTGGGGTCTATGCTTACAGAAAAGAGATGGGTAGGGAAAGTTAGGACAAAACGGTTGGCGATCATAGTGCTGTTGGTGCTGGCCCTTGGTTTGGGACAGGCCAACCCGGGTCAGGCCCGGAGTGCTGAAGAGGTGATTGCCCAGGTGCAGAAACAATATGATTCCACCGGTGTTTTTAAGACCCGTTTCCGCCAGGAGTCCCGGCTCAAGAGCCAAGGCGCCGGGGACACCGCCGAAGGTGTGCTCTATTTTAAAAAACCTTCCCAGATGCGTTGGGATTATCAAGCCCCCGCGGCCCAAAAAAAGGAAGTGATCGCCGACGGCCGGGAGGTTTATATCTATATTCCCCAGGACAAGACGGTGATGGTGTATCCCATGAAACAGGTGATGCGTTCGGACCTGGTGATGCGGTTCTTTTCCGGTATCGGGGAGCTGCAGCGGGACTTCACGGTGGCCTGGCAGACGCCCTACCAGGGGTCCGGGCCCATGAAAATCGTGTTGAAACCCACCAAGGCGCAGCCTGATTTAAAAGAACTCACGTTGACCATCGACCCGCAAACCTATCTGGTGCAGACCCTGGAATTCAGCAACGCCTATGGCGATTTCACCCGGATGAATTTCAGCTCGACTCAACTTAATGTGTCGCTGGATGCTAATTTTTTCAGGTTTACCCCTCCTCCGGGGGTGCAGGTAGTTCGGGAGAAGATGTAAGCATACAGTGGTCAGTTATTAGTTTCCAACTTTAAGTATTTCAAGTAGGGGATCCGGATGGCCTTATCGGCTAGACAACGTGAAGTCCGGGAGTGGCTGGAGAAGCGGGAAGCCATTCTCCTGGCCCACAATTATCAGCCCGGCGATATTCAGGACGTGGCCGACCTGACCGGCGACTCGTTAGGTTTGTCCCAGGCCGCGGCCCTGACCGGGGCCCGGGTGATTGTGTTCTGCGGTGTGCATTTCATGGCCGAGACCGCGGCAATTCTCTGCCCGGACAAAACCGTGGTGCTGCCCCGGTTGGACGTGGGCTGTTATATGGCTGACACCATCACGGCGGATTCTCTTAAGGCCAGAAAGGCAGAGCTGCCCGGGGTGCCGGTGGTGACGTATGTCAACTCCAGCGCCGCGGTAAAGGCGGAAAGCTATATTTGCTGCACCTCCGCCAACGCCGTGCGGGTGGTCAACTCCCTGCCCCAGAGCCAGGTCCTCATGGTACCCGACCGGAACCTGGCCCTCTACACCCAACGCTATTCCAGCAAAGAAATCTTCTTCTGGGAAGGCTGCTGCAATGTCCACGACGCCCTGAGCCGGGAAGAGGTGCTGGCCTGCCAGGCCGCCCATCCCGGGGCCCCGTTTATCGCCCATCCCGAGTGCCGACCGGAGGTCCTGGACCTGGCCGACGTCATCCGCAGCACGGCGGGCATGCTGTCCTATGTCAGGCAAGCCCCCCAGGAAGAATTCATCATCGGCACCGAAAAGGGCATTTTGCACACCCTGATCAAAGAAAACCCCGACAAACGCTTCTACTCCCCTTCGGACCGGATGCTCTGCCCGGACATGAAAAAAATTTCCCTGGAGGACGTGTTGGCGGCCCTTCAGAACATGGCGCCAGTGGTGACGGTCCCCGAAGAGATACGCCTCCGGGCACTGCAGGCCGTGAACCGCATGCTGGCGGTGCCCCGGGATTAGTCAGCATTCCAAACCCTGAAATTACCTGCCATCCTGATGGCCAGGATAGATTCTTCGCTCCGCTCAGCACGACTAGAACCTCCAACTAGAGATTGGCAATGGCCTGTACCCCGGGCGGTGTATTCTGCCCAGGGGACAACGTTCACTCCTGCCGGCGGGCCTGCTCTTGCCAAAGACGGTAGAGGCAGCGAAAGGCCGGGGTGATGGGTAAGCCGGGATCAGCCAGCATAGGCTCGATTTCCTCTAAGGCGAAAAAAAGCCCCGGTTTCTATTTCTTCGGGGTTGGGGACCGGCGGGGAGTCGGTCCGGCACTGGAACAGGACTACGTGTTCCCAGCCGGTCTGGGGGCAGGCAGTCACTTCGGCCAGGCGTTGAAGTTCTCCCTGAATTCCCAGTTCTTCCTCTAATTCCCGGGCCGCGGCCGCGGCATAACCCTCTTTCGGTGATACATGTCCCGCGGCAGATGAGTCCCAGTGTCTCGGGTACCTGTCCTTATGTTCCCGGCGCAGTTGTAAGTAAAGCCGGCCTGTGGGGTCCAAGACGAAGATATGGACAGCCCGGTGCCGCAGCCCCAAACGGTGAATAGTTCCCCGGGTGGCTCGCCCGATGAGGCGGTTGTGGCGATCAAACACCTCCAGAACTTCCTGCTGTTCGTCCATGGTTTCTCCGGATTTTAGTTTCGAAACAAAGGTCCCGGGCTGCCCCCAGGCAAGACGCCTGGGCTCCTTGGCACACCCAGTGGGGCCCGGCAGTGGCCTGGAAGACCATGGCGTTCCCGAGCAGGAGATAGGGAATGAGGTCTTTATCAGAAAAAGTCTAGACTTTTTTCAACCGTATCTTTACCTGGCAGGAGGCAACGCTGGGCGAAAAATCAGGCCTCAGTAAGTAAATCTAAGGGTGGGCGGTGCCTACCCTATAGTCTGGCATCGGTATTGCATGTAGATTAGGGAAAGTGGTGGCCAGTTTTCATGTTATAAGGTTGATCCAAGGATTGTCAGAGAAACAATGTTTCCGAGTGAGAAAATAAAATAATCTTACTATTGCGAGTTGCCGATACGGTTAAATGAATACTTATTCTTCACCAGTTAAGCTGAACCCATTTCTCTTCGGGTGCCAAGTGAACGGCGACTTAACGAATTACTTAAAACATATGCGTTTGGCGTTGCACGATCTGGCCCAGCCTTTGTCGGTGGTGGCCGGGGCAGTGGATCTCCTGATGTTTGAATCCGATCCCCAATCGCGCCAGTTTGACGAGATTAAACATATCAGCGACCAGTTGCAGTTGGTCATAGATAAAATGACCGAGATCCGGCGCTTGGCCCGTCAGATCAACTCTTCTGTGGAGGCGCCGAAATAGTCCGGCAAGGGCCCTTGTGCCGAGCCATAGTTTTTAGCCATGCTTCACCCAAGGTTTGTTGGCTAGCAAGACTTGGCAACCTGTCCCCCGGAAACCGGTTTCTTTTAATTTTTCCTGGTATTCCTGCCTCGCTGGCACGACAATTCGTACTATCCCCGGACTAAAAACCTCTCTCAAGTCATGGTAATGCGGAATTTCTCTTCCAGGTGTTCGGGCTGGTAGGACATTTTTGCCTTCCGGAGACCTTCTTCGCCCAGGTCCTGTTCCCGGTTGATCAATGCCGACCTCTTTCCAGGCATGCTCGCAAAATTGCTGATTGATCAGGGTATATAACTCCCTGATCTCCGGATTGGCTTTCTCGATATGAATGACCGCGGTGCGGTGGTTGAGCATTTCCCCGAGGGAAAAGGCTTCCACTTTGCCCTTCACCAGAATGGCGCCGCCCTGCAGGGACAATTCCCGAAAATGGCGGATGGCCAGGCGGATGGCCTCCCATTCCCCGGTAAGATTGAGGTCCTCCGCACAGCGTTTGAATTCGCACCAGCGGTCGGCAAGGTTTAAACAGGCCCCCAGGAACTCCTCCCGCAGAGGTTCGTAGACATAGGAGTATGACCGCTTCAAGCTGTTGATGTGATTGCGTTTGCCGTGGTACTTGTTGCCGGCTAGGCTGATGAGATCGGCGGACCGGTAGACATAATCGAAATGGTCCCGTACCGGCTCACAATGCAGGCCAGAGAGAGAGGCCACTTCCCCGGCCAAACAGGCGTCGGCCCGGTCAATAGACGGATTGGCGACACCTTTGACTTCCCCCAGCCATTGCAACAGGTGGCGGCACACTTCCCCCCGAGCCGTCGGTCCGACAGGTGGCAAAAAAAACGGTGTGCCATGCGGGGAGTCAGACAACATGACGAGCCAGTCCTGGTATAAACTCCAGGACAGGCCATAGTGGGCCTGCCAGATAAATAGATTGCTGAAAGTCAATTCGGAAGTGGTGGGTTGATAATCCCACAGGATTTTTTGGACAATTTCCCGGTGTTCCAGACCAAGGGGAAGAAATTGGGGGAAGCGGGGAACTTCCATGGTATTTATCTACCTTTCGCAGCTTGTCGGGGCACGGTGCACCGTGCCCCGACAAGAAGCATATTTTTCAATGGAAAAGAAAGTAAGAGTCATTCCTGTCAAGGGAGCATTATTGCGTTTTTTTCGGCTATGAGCTATAACATGATATCAGAAAGAGGCTGAGAGCACCGCTGAAAAGATTTACCCTTAGAGCCTCAGGAAAACCTTAGGAGTTGGTCAAGCATGACGATGAAAGAAGCCAAGACCAGGATCCAAGCTGCTGCCCCCAATGGCAAAATTCCCTGTGCCACCGCCTTCCGGCTGGCGGAAGAATTAGGAATAACCCGCAGCCGTTTGGGGGAATTGTTAAACGAACTGAATGTAAAAATTATTCAATGCCAACTTGGCTGTTTTCCATAATACCCCGGTCACATGAAATATCTTTTTGGGCCGGTTCCTTCCCGGCGTTTAGGCCTGTCCCTGGGGGTAGACCTCATCCCGGTGAAAACCTGCCCTCTTGATTGCATTTATTGCGAGGTGGGTCCAACCACGGCCAAGACCAGGGTGCGGCGGGAATATATCCCGGCGGCGGCTATTATCGCCGAGTTGGAAGAGTATTTTGGCGGTAACAATCCCTTGCCTGATTACGTCACCCTGGCAGGTTCCGGAGAACCCACCCTGAACAGCGGTTTGGGCCGCATCATTGCTCGGCTCAAGGAAATTACGACGGCCCCGGTGGCGGTGCTTGACCAACGGGGTACTGCTCAATGATCCGGAAGTCCGCCGGGAACTCATGCCTGCTGACGTCATTTTGCCGTCGCTGGATGCGGTCACCCCGAAGCTTTTTGAGACCATCAACCGGCCGGTGGCCGACCTGACCGTTGCGGATCTGATCGCCGGCTTAAAAGCCCTGCGGGAGGAATATGCCGGCCAGATCTGGTTGGAGGTACTGCTCCTGCGCCGGCTGAACGATACGCCGGAGGAACTGGCCAAACTGAAGCAGACCCTGGAGCTGCTCCGACCGGACAAAGTGCATCTTAATACGGCGGTGCGGCCAGTGGTGGAAGATTACGCCCTACCCTTGTCAACGGAAGAACTGAAGGCAGCTGCGGCATTTTTAGGAGAGAAAGCGGAAGTTATTGCGGATTTCGGCAGCAGCCGGCACCCTAAGTTCGATTTGAGCGATGCCGATTTTCTGGCCAGCCTGGCCCGTAGACCCCAGACTGCGAAGGATCTGGCCGAGGTTTTGGGGCTGCCGGTGGTGGTAGTGGTGCAGCGGTTGGATCACCTGATCAGGCAGGGGCGCGTGACGCAATTGGCGCACCAAGACCAGGTTTTTTATCAAACGTCTTGAAGATCCCCTGGGCATCATCCATCTTGCCTTGTCCCCAGGCGTTATGTGCAGAAATAATGAATTTTTTACCAAAATATCAAATCTTTCCTTGCAGATAATCAATTAAATTAGATATATTGAGCATGGATTACTCCAAGACCGTGCAGGCAATTCCGGAGTTGTTCTTCCTGCAACGCCTAGTACTCAAATTCCGAAGCAAATATACAGCATGGCGAGCTCAACACAGAGGGATAGACAGTGTGTTTATTGTCTGCCAGTGGTTTAGGCCAATGGTGGGCAGTGCCCACCCCACAGAAAAATACTCCGTTTGGCGGAGCAACCTGACTGGCAGTTATAGTCGTTCTCGAAAATAATTTCCTAGGTCCTGAGAAGAGACCGGGAAACCCGGCCCCTTCGGGAAAGAACTTTGGAGAACTGTACGGCTGAAGGTTTTTGTCTTTCTTATCATTAGACAGCTTTGAGGTTCGTTTTCATGAAGGAATTTCTTGATCTGGGGATGGACATCGGTTCGGTGAGCATTAATACGGTGGTTCTTAATCCGGCGGGCGAGGTCATTTTTGAGGATTACCGGCGGACCCAGGGCGAGCCCTTGCCCACTGCCTTAACCATTCTGACAGAGGTCCAAAATACATTTGCCGATTATCACTTCCGGCTGGCGGCCTTTACCGGCATCGGCGGCAAACTGCCGGCTCAAACCCTGGGCGGCCTTTTTGTCAATGAAGTTATCGCCCTGGCCCGGGGAACCTTTACCTTTCTGCCCCAGGCCCGGACCATTATCGACATGGGCGGCGAAGACGCCAAACTTATCCTCGTTGATCAGGATCCACAGGGCGGCCTGGTAATCGAAGATTTTGCCATGAATACCATGTGCGCCGCGGGCACCGGGTCTTTTTTGGATCAGCAGTCCCACCGCCTGGGCTACAGCATCGAAGATTTCAGCCAACTGGCCCTGAAATCCACCACCCCGCCCCGGGTGGCCGGGCGCTGCAGCGTCTTTGCCAAGACCGACATGATTCACTTGCAGCAGGGGGCGACGCCGGACTATGAAATCATCGCCGGGCTGTGCCTGGCCATGGCCCGGAATCTCAAGAGCAATATCGCCAAAGGCAAAACCATCCGCAAGCCGGTGGTGTTCCAGGGCGGCGTGGCCCATAATCTGGGCGTCCGGCAGGCCTTTCGGACAGGTCTTTGAACTGGAGGCCGATGAGCTCATCATCCCGCCGCATTTCTGCTCCCTGGGGGCCATCGGCGCGGTTATGGTGGCCCGGGAAAATCCTCCCGCTGATTTGGCAGTTCAATCTCAAGGCCCTGGAGGACTATCTGGCCCAAGCCCAGCAGGAGGCCCGGCATCCACCCGCCGCTGGCACGCCCCGGAACTGCTGACTGAGGAACATTACCGGGTGGTGGAATTGGGCCCGGAGGAAACCGCCGAGGGTTATCTGGGCATTGACGTGGGTTCCATCAGCACCAACATCGTGGTGATTGATCCCGAGATGCAGGTCCTGGCCCGGGAATATCTCATGACCGCGGGACGGCCGTTGGAGGCGGTAACGGAGGGTCTCAGGCGCATCGGCGAGAAATTGGGCAACCGACTGACGATTCTGGGAGCGGCCACCACCGGTTCCGGCCGTTATCTCACGGCCGATTTTATCGGGGCCGACCTGGTGCGCAATGAAATTACCGCCCAGGCCACGGCTTCCGCCGCCATCAATCCGGCGGTGGACACCATTCTGGAAATCGGCGGCCAGGATTCGAAATTCATCAGCCTGGAAAACGGGGCCATCGTCGATTTCATGATGAACAAGGTCTGCGCTGCCGGGCACCGGTTCCTTCCTGGAAGAACAGGCGGAAAAACTAGGCATCGCCATTAAAGAGGAATTCGGCCGCCTGGCCCTGGAAAGCCAAAAGCCGGTGCCTCTGGGGGAACGCTGCACCGTGTTCATGGAATCCGACCTGGTGCACCACCAGCAGCAGGGCGCCGCCAAGGAGGATCTGGTGGCCGGATTGGCCTATTCCATCGTGCAGAACTATCTCAACAAGGTGAAAGAAGAACGCCGGGTGGGGGACACCATTTTTTATCAGGGCGCCACGGCCGCCAACCGGGGCATCGTGGCGGCCTTTGAGGCGGTTTTAGGGAAAAAGATTACCGTGCCGCCGCACCACGACGTCACCGGGGCCATCGGCGCCGCCATCCTGGCCATGCGGGAGCGGACCTGGAAGACTTCCGGCTTCAAAGGTTTCGATCTGGTCAACCGGGAATACACCATATCCTCTTTTGAATGCCAGAGCTGCCCCAATACCTGTGAGATCCGCCAGGTGACGGATTACCGGTGAAAAACCTCTGGTTTACGGCGGGCGCTGTGAAAAATATGAAGTGCGCCGGGACCAGCAGTTGCTGGATTTGCCGGACCTGTTCAGCCAACGGGACGAATGGCTGTATGGTTCGGAGCCGCCGGCGGCGGGCCGGCGGGGCACCATCGGCCTGCCCCGGGCCATGTTCTTCCAGGAACTCATGCCTTTTTTCCGGGCCTTTTTCGAGTCCCTGGGATACGGCGTGGTCTATTCCCAAAAAACCAACAAAGCGGTGATCCATCGGGGCGTGGAGTGCATGGCGGCGGAAACCTGCTACCCGGTGAAGGTGGCCCACGGCCACATTCTGGATCTCCTGGAAGCCGGGGTTAAGGACATTTTCCTGCCCAGCATCATCGACATGCGCCATCCCCATCCGGAGATAGAACAGGGGCTGGTCTGTCCGCTGGCGCAAACGCTCTCCTACACCGTCCCGGCAACCATCGATTTTTCGAGCTATGGCGCCAAGCTCCATACGCCGGTGATTTATTTCGGCCGGGGGCGGCGGCTGCTGCGCCGGTCCTTGCAGAGTTTGGGCAAGGAATTGGGTGTCTCCTCCTGGGCCGTCAACCGGGCCCTAAAGGCGGCGAAGCGGCGCAAACGGCTTTTTCTGAGAAGCTGCAGGCCCGGGGCCGGGAGATCTTGGCCGGTCTGGGACCGGAAGACCGGGCCATGGTCATTGTCAGCCGGCCCTACAACGGCTTTGACTGCGGCATGAATCTCAATCTGCCCCGAAAACTGCGGCAGTTGGGGGTGCTGGCCATCCCGATGGATTTTCTGCCTTTGGATGCAGTCGGCGACTTGGACGAAATCAAGCCGATGTACTGGCGGTTCGGCCAGAAGATTCTGGCGGCGGCCGACCTGGTGCGGCAAGATCCCACGTTTGAACGCGGTGTATGTCACCAATTTCAGTTGCGGCCCCGATTCCTTTATCCAACATTTTTTCAAAGACATGATGCGGGGCAAACCGTTTCTGGAAATTGAGATCGACGAACATTCGGCGGATGTGGGGGCCATTACCCGGCTGGAGGCCTTCCTGGACAGTCTGAAAAATGTTGCCGCCCCAGGCGCAGTTGCAGTCCAGGAAGTCGATCACGGTCCGGGTGGCCAACCCCAAACGCCGCAAAGTTTATCTGCCGCCCATGACCGATCATGCCCTGGCTCTGGTAGCGGCATTCCAGGCCTGCGGCACCGATGCCGAACTGCTGCCGGAATCCGACGAAGAGACCCTGATGCTGGGGCCGCCGCCTGACCTCGGGGAAAGAATGCTATCCCTTGATTCTCACCACCGGGGACATGGTGAAGATGACCCAGCGGGCGGATTTTGACCCGGAACGCAGCGCCTTTTTCATGCCCAGCGGCGACGGGCCCTGCCGTTTCGGCCAATACAACCGCTTGCAGCGGCTGATCCTGGATGAAATCGGCTTTCCCCAGGTGCCCATTATCGCCCCCGATCAGACGGAGACCTTCTATCAGGAAGTGGGCATGGTGGGGGATGACTTTTCCCGGATCGCCTGGCAGGGGGTGGTGGCCATCGACCTGCTGGAGAAAAAAGTCCGGGAGACCCGGCCCTATGAGCGGTATACCGGGGAAGCGGACCAGGTCTTTGCCCAGTATTTGCAGCAGGTCTATGAAACCCTGCGGGACCGGGGCGACCTGGAGGCGACCCTGAGGCGGGCCCGGCAGGCTTTCGAGGGCGTCTCCCGCAACGGTCTCCGGGACAAACCGGTGGTGGGCGTGGTGGGCGAAATCTACACCCGGGCCAATACCTTTTCCAATGAAAATACCGATCCGGGAGATCGAAGCCCTGGGCGGCGAGGTCTGGATGGCACCCATCGGCGAATGGCTGCTGTATGTGAATTTTACCGCCAAACGCCGGGCCTGGCAGATGCGCAAATGGAAAAACTTTCTGGAGGTCTTCCTGACGGAACGGGTGCAGCTCAAAGATGAACACCGGCTTGAAGAGATCTTCCGGGGCTGCATCAAAAATCTCTCGGAGCCGCCCATTGCCGACCTGATCGCCAACGCCTCGGGTTATCTGGATGCCTCCTTTGAAGGGGAAGGCATCTTGAGCATCGGCAAATCCAAGGATTTTGTCCGCAAGGGGGTCAGCGGCCTGGTGAATATCATGCCCTTCACCTGCATGCCGGGCACGGTGGTCAATGCCCTGTTCAAACGCTTCCGGGAAGAGCATAACAATATTCCGTTCCTGAACCTGGCCTATGACGGCCAGGAACAGACCAACACCCGCACCCGGATGGAGGCCTTCATGTATCAGGTCCGGCAATTCCGGGAACAGCAGGCATTAAAACAGGAGACCGGCCATGGCTCAAGATGAGTTAGATGAAACTGGAGGAAACGATTCCACTCCGGATTACCATATCCGGCCGGGTTATTATCTCAAAGCCGGCTGGGAGTTATTCAAGCAAAATGCCGCGGGATTTATCGGTTTTAGCGTCGTGGCCCTGATTGCGCATCTTTGCCCTCAACGCCAAGGCGGGACTGGGGCAGCTTCTGGCCTATGTCATCGGCCCGCCGTTGTGGGCCGGGTTTCTCATTGTCGCCATGAAATTGTGCTGATCAACCCACCGAGGTCAACGACTTCACCACCGGCTTTAAATTTATCCTGCCTCTGTTGCTTTACAGTGTCGTCTCTTCTGTTTTTATCACAGTCGGCTTCGTTCTGCTCATCATTCCGGGATTGTATCTCGTAGTCGGCTACATTTTCACCACCTGGCTGATCGTTGATCGGGGACTGGATTTCTGGCAGGCCATGGAACTGAGCCGCAAGACGGTGCATAAGCACTTGTTTGAGGTTTTTGGCTTTTTCCTGGTGCTCTGTCTGATCAACTTGGGCGGCTTGCTCCTTTTGGGCCTGGGGCTGCTGGTGACGGTGCCCTGGACCCTGTGCACCCTGACCGTTGCTTATAAAGACATGTTCGGGATTCAATCCGTATCTTTTTCGATTAAACGAATCAAGCTTCCCCTTCAACCCCCTTTGATGTGTGAGAGCTGTAGCTGAACACCCACTCAACCCACCGCACCGACATTTTCAAACCCGGCGATCTGGTAGAGGTAGCCGTTACCCTGCCCCTCTGGCAGACCCTCACCTACAGGCTGCCGGAGAATTGGCCGAGCGGCCCGGATCGGCGTGGCCGTCCTGGTGCCGGTGGGCCGGCGCCGGGTGATGGGCTATCTTTTGGGTCCCGCCCGGGAATCCCCTGACGTAGCTATCAAAGACATTGCCGCGGTCATCGATCCGGTGCCCAGATTCGGCCCGGAGCTGGTCCCGTTTTACCGCTGGCTGGCAGAGTACTATCAGCATCCCATCGGCGAGGTCTTTAAGACTGCCATCCCTGACTCCTCCCGTCGGCAAAAAGGGGGCCTGGAACGCTGGGTTTCCCTGTCGCCGGGAAGCACCGACTCCGGCAACAAGCCGCCTCAGCGCCAAGGCAAAGTCAATCCTAGATTTTTTAGCCAAAACCGGCTGTTGCCCACTGGCCGAACTGGCCCTCCAGGTCCCTCGCCCCCAGGACGTCCTTCGGCGACTGGCGCAATCGGGATTGGTCTGTCTGGAGGAACGGCCCCGGCCGGTTTGAAGAACTATTAGACCCGCCTTCCCCAGGATCAGGAAGCGCCACCGTCATTGAGTCCTGACCAGGAACTGGCCTGCCAGGCCATCCATGCCGCCCTGCGGCAGAGGGCGATTTGCTCCTTTTCTGCTGCACGGGGTGACCGCCAGCGGCAAAACCGAAGTTTATCTCCAGGCCGCCCAGGAGGCCTTGGCTTTGGGAAAGGGCGTCCTGGTGCTCCTGCCCGAAATCGCCCTGACCGACCCGGTGGGGCAGGCCTTCCGGCAGCGGTTCGGCCCCCGGGTGGCCCTGCTGCACAGCGGCCTGTCGTTGAGTGCCCGCCTGGATCAGTGGCGGCGTCTGGCCCAGGGAGAGATGAACATTGTGGTGGGGGCCAGATCGGCCGTGTTTGCGCCTGTTGCCAACCTGGGCCTCATAGTGGTGGATGAAGAACATGACCCGGCGTATAAAAACGAGGGGGGACTGCCGTACCAGGCCCGGGACGCGGCCCTTTACCGGGGGCAACTGGCCCAAGCCGCGGTGGTGCTGGGATCGGCCACTCCGGCGGTGACCACCTTTTACCGGGCTCAGGAAGGCAAATATCATTACCTGAGTCTGCCTCAACGGGTCACCCCTCAGGCACTTCCCCAGATTCATCTGATCAATCTGCAGGAACACGGGAATCGCCGTCGGCTGCCCATCATCTCCACCCCCTTGCGGCTGGCCCTGGCTGAAACCCTGGCCCGGGGGGAGCAGGCACTCCTCTTCCTTAATCGCCGGGGCTATGCCAATGTCTATTTCTGTCTGTTCTGCGGGCACATCTGCCAATGCCAAGCCTGCAGCGTCACCCTGACCTGGCACCGCCAATCAGAACGGCTATGCTGCCACTATTGCGGCTATCAGGAACCGGTCCCGGCCGTCTGCCCGGAATGCCAGTCCAGTGCCCTGAAACATTATGGCCTGGGCACTGAGCGCCTGGAAAAAGAGGTGCAGGAACTTTTCCCCGAGGCCAGGGTGGGCCGACTGGACCGGGACACCGCCTCCCGGAGCGGCAAGGCCTTGGAGATTTTAGGAGAGCTAAAAGCCCGCCGCCTGGACATCCTCATCGGCACCCAAATGATTACCAAAGGCCACGATTTCCCCCAGGTCACCCTGGTGGGGGTGGTGGCTGCGGACCTCAGCCTCTTTTTTCCAGAGTATCATGCCGGGGAGCGCACCTTTCAACTTTTGACCCAGGTGGCGGGACGGGCGGGACGGGGAGACAGTCCCGGGCAGGTATTCATTCAAACCTTTCATCCCGAGCACTTTGCCCTGAAGGCCACCCAAAACCACGACTACCAGGCGTTTTTCCAGGCGGAACTGAAGTCCCGGGAACTCCTGGGATATCCGCCTTTTACCAGGCTGGCCCTGTTGACCGTCCAGGGAAAGACCGCTGAGCAGGTGGAACGGGCCGCCGCCAGAACGGTCCGGGAACTGCAAGCCATCGTCACTTCAAAGGACTGGGGGACCCATCTCAGGATTTTAGGACCGGCCCCGGCGCCGCGCTCCCGCCTGAAAGAATACTACCGCTGGCATATCCTGCTGAAAAGCTACGGCCGGCGGCCCTTGGCAGAGGTGGTGCAAAAAATCCGGGGCGGATTCGGCAAAAAGTGGGGATCAGGGATTTCTTTACTGGTGGATGTGGATCCGGTGGGAATGCAGTGAGGTAGTGGTCAGTGCTCAGTGGTTAGTTGGCAGTTTCTGTTTTCCGTTACGGTTAAAAGACCCGGGAATAAGTTTCTCTTAACAATCTGAAGTTGGTATTACATCACACGGGGTGAGAAGCAGGCTTTAGGGTTGGTTTACTGTCAAAGTGCAAATATCTCCTCAAGAACAATCCCAAAAGGGCCGGGGAACCCGGCCCCTTCAGAACACGAAAAATTCTTTGAGAGATACTCCATTCTTAGACCTATTCGGCGGCCGCCTCTTTCTTGGAGCCGCCACCGATCACCTCGGGCTCAGTTTCCTTTGAGGCGGCTTCTCCGACAATCTCCTCGCCTCTGGGGGCTGTGGCAATAACGATGACCTCTTCCGGATCGGTAAGGATTTCAACTCCTTCTACCTTGGTGATATCTTGGACGCGAATACTGTCCCCAATTCCAGCAAGGCCGGAAATGTCAATCACGAACCGTTCAGGGAGGTACTGGGGCACGCTCTCGACCTCAAGTTCAGTTAGACGGTTGAGGATCGTGGCGTTGGCGTCTTTGACCGCCGGGGCTGTACCGGTCAATTCGATTCTGACTTTAGCGTGCATCTTGGCGGTGAGCGAGATGACCTGAAAGTCCAGGTGGATCAGACGTTTCTTAATGAATTCGCGTTGTTTCTCCCGCACCATGGCCGGGTATTCCTTCCCATCCAAGTTGATTGTCAACGTGCTGGAGGAAGTCAGGGTGGCCAATTTCGGCAATACTTCAACGGCATTCAACGTGATAGGTGTGGTCTCGATGAGGTGACCGTACATTATGGCCGGGAGTTTTCCCTGGCGACGCAAGGCGCCCACCTTATCGCCGTTTAGGTCACGCCTGGTAGCCATTAGAACAACTTTTTCCATAACAATTAACTCCTTGAGCGCCTCTCACCCAACGGCCTTCGACAGATTCAGTCCGCCGGATTACCTTCGCTCGGTTTTTGGTTCGGGCTGCCTGGCCACGCAGTAAGGACTCTCGCATACGACCCAAGTCTCAGGCTAACCTCGAAATCAATTACTAATTTTTACTAAAGGAATTATTATATACTTTAATAACGATAATAAGCAACCAACAAGGGCTATAAAAGAACTTTATATTTTTGTTTTTTGAAGCTATTCTTAGATAAGTTTACTCAGCTCCGTTGCGTAGGCCTCAAAAGCCTGCAGCCCGAAAAGGACAAGGCGCACCAGTTCGATCTCCGGATGTTCTTGCAGATATGTCTTGATGGTGCCCAGTGCGGTCCTGGCGGCATCGGCCACCGGGTAGCCGTAAATGCCCGTCCCAATGGAGGGAAAGGCCAGGCTTTTGATGCCTCTGGCGGAGGCCAGTTTCAGGCTTTCCCGGTAGCAGGAGGCCAGGAGTTCGGGCTCGCCCTGAAGGCCGTTTTTGTAAATAGGCCCCACGGTGTGGATGACGTATTTGGCCTTGAGGTTGCCGCCGGTTGTGATCACGGCCTGGCCGGTGGGGCAGTAGCCGATTTTTCGGGCCTCTTCCTGAATCCTGGGGCCCCCGGCCCGGTTGATGGCGCCGTCGACCCCGCCGCCCACCCGCAGCTGCTCGTTGGCCGCATTGACGATGGCCTCAGTGTCCTGTTGGGTGATGTCGCCTTCCACGATATCCAAAATGGCATGCTTGATTTTTATCTGCATGGCGGGCCTCCGGGGTTTAATGGTCAATTGTCAGTGATCTGTTGGTAGTTATCAGTAACAAAATCATCCTTTAAGGTCGGGATAATAGCCCGGCAGATACTCCATTCGATACGTTTGGTATGGACTTTATACGTGAAACTTCAGGTACTGGAGATTGACGAATAATGACTAACAGCTTATATTTTAGCAGATATTAATTTGATTGAACTACGAAAAGTTTCTCGGAGGTAAAAACCTTGTCATATCTCATAGCAATGGCCGGAAAAGGCGGCACCGGCAAGACCACTTTGGCCGGGTTGGCCGTCCGGTATCTCATGGAACACGGCAAGAAGCCGGTTTTGGCAGTGGACGCCGACGCCAACAGCAATTTTAACGAAGTTCTGGGGGTAACCGTGCAGGCCACCGTGGGCGAAGCCCGGGAAGAGGTGAAGAAGGGCGGCGGCATGGTAGACATGACCAAAGATCAGTTGGTGGAGTTTCGCATCAATCAATGTCTGGTGGAAGCGCCCGGCTATGATCTGATCTGCATGGGCCAGCCGGAGGGCTCCGGCTGTTACTGCGCTGCCAACCACTTGATTACCCACTACATGGATGTCCTGTCCAAAAATTACCCCTATATCGTCATGGACAACGAAGCCGGCATGGAGCACCTGAGCCGGCTGACCACCAAGGATGTGGATCTGTTGCTCATCGTCAGTGATCCGTCGTTCCGGGGGGTCCAGGCCGCCAGGCGGGTGTTCGAAGTGGCCAAAAGTCTGAAGATCGTGGTGGGAGAGGCAGCTTTAATTATCAACCGTGTGACCAACGGCATCCCGCCCCGGAGCCAGGAGGAGATTAACAACTGGGGACTGCCCCTGGCCGGTACCATTCCCGAGGATCCCCTGGTAGCGGAATTTGACGGGCTGGGGAAACCGACGGTCAACCTGCCACCGGATTCTGTGGCGGTCAAGGCGGTGAATGAGATTTTTAGCAGATTGGTAAAGTAAAGCAGGGGGCATTTTTTAGAGTTGGCCGAGCAGAGCTTTTTGGCCATCAGACCGTGCCCAAGTATAGCTTGGGCACGAGGGCAATAAAGGACTTCTTTTCTCGGAACTCGAAACTAAACACCAGTAAGTGCCAGATAATCCCTCAACGCGTCCCGGGTGCTGGCAAAAGCGATTTCTTCCCAAGGAATCTCCTGGGGGCGAAAGACCCGGGCCTCCAAAGTTTCATCGCCGCCGCCGGGTTGACCCGAGATCACTTCGGCGACGTATGCCACTATCACCGTGGTGCGGCCGGCATAGGAGTAAACGTTAAGCAGATGTTGGATCCGCACGTTTAAAAACACCTCTTCCCGCACCTCCCGGACCACGGCGTCCTCCACCCTTTCACCCACATCCACAAAGCCCCCGGGGGCCACCCAGAGTCCGTACCCGGGTTCGATGGCTCGGCGGGCCAGAACCAGGCCATCCTCCCAGGGAATAATGGCAATGGCTGCCAGCTTGGGGTCCAGATAAAAGACGAAGGCGCACTCTGTGCAGACCAGCCGCGGCGGTTCCTTGGGCTGGAGGACTTTTTGCTGCAATGGGCCGCCACATTGGGGGCAGAATTTATAAAGTTCGTTTCTAAATGGCATAGGATCATAGTCGTTGCCAAAAGTAATTTCTAATCCACCCTTCACCCTGGCACTTTCCGCTTGAGGGGAGAGGGGAAAATTAAGGCAGGCACTTTTGGCAATTGATAGAGATTACCGATGATTACATAATTAAATCTGAAATGGGGCCGGCATAAAGGTTAATATAAACACAGCAATGGTGATAAAGCCGATGTTGCGGCGCTTTTGGTCTAAAGGGACCCAATAGTGCAGCGGCGGCGGATGCACAAATCCCATAAAATACAACAATACTACCCACACCAGCCAGCCATACCAGGCCACCAGGCCAAAGACGATAAGCAAGATATAGAATGTTTTAGCAATCTGCTGCGACCTCTCTCCAAACAGGGCATACGATACATGTCCACCATCCAACTGGCCGACGGGAATCAGATTAATGTTGGTCACCAACAGGCCGATCCAACCGGCGAATGCCATGGGATGCATGATAATGTTTTGATTATCCGGGAGAGAGCCTAGCGTCAGCCAGCAGATGAATTTGAAAAGGATAGATTCCCCCAGGACAATGCCTTCCGGCTCGATGCCGACAAGAGCTGTCTTGACCTCCGATAACTGCAAACCAATAACCAGCAAAGGTAAGGTTACCAGGATCCCGGTCAGCGGCCCGGCCGCCCCTACATCCAGGAGGGCCGGTTTATTCAGAATGGGTGAACGGATGCGAATAAAGGCCCCCAAGGTCCCGATCAAAAAGGGAATCGGCGGGGCCGGCAGGAAATATGGCAGGGAGACGTCTAACTGATGGTAGCGTGCCATCAGGTAGTGACCCATTTCATGGCACAACAAAATAATGAGGAGGGTCAGAGAAAAAGGCAACCCTTTATAGAGCTGCCAGGGCGTCTCCCAAGGAATTACTCCTTGTTGCATGGCGCCGGCCGCCACTGTGGTCAAGCCAGTGGCCAAAAACAGGGCAATGTGAATAGGGGGAATATGATGGGGAAAGTCCTTTAGGGGTCCCGGCTCAGGGCCGGGCGGGGAGGTTTGGAACGGTGGCAGAACAGGGGTTATCTCTGTTGGTTCGTTCATCATGATCCTATATCGGTTACCTTTTTATTTTCTTTAGATGCACTCATGGCGCCGGGATAGGGGTCCTACCGACAGCCTGCTCCAGGTCCTGCAATTCTTCTGGACTTAGTTCCCGCCAGGCTCCAGGGGCAAGCCGGCCCAGGCGCAGCGGCCCATAGGCAACGCGTTTTAACTTCAGTACCAGATGGCCTACCTGGGCGCACATCCGTTTAACCTGATGATATCTGCCTTCCCGAATGGTCATTTCCAGGACGCTGCGGTCAGGTGCTGCTTTTAAAACCTGCACCTGTTCCGGGACGGCCATACGACCGTCCAGATCAATGCCGGCCAGCAGATCTTTCCGGGCTGTCGAGGAGAACTGGCCGGCCACCGTTACCCGGTAGGTTTTCGCCACTTTATAGCGGGGATGCATCAGGCGATGGGCCAACTCCCCGTCATTGGTGAGCAAAAGCAGGCCGGTGGCGTCATAATCCAACCGGCCGACGGGAAACAACCGTTCGTCCTGGTTTGCCAGCAGATCCGTCACTTTTCGCCGTCCCTGGGGGTCGGCCATGGTGGTGACATATCCGGTCGGTTTGTGCAGTATCAACGTCCGTAAGCGGGCTGGCGGCAGCACTCTGCGGCCATCCACCGTGACTTCGACTTTTTCGGAGTCGATGCAGTACACCCACGGTGGCTACGACTTGGCCGTCAACCTTCACCCTCCCTTCCCGGATGAGCCTCTCCCCCTGGCGCCGGGAAGAGATCCCCGCCCGGGCCAAAAATTTATGGAGCCGTTCTCCGGCAGGGCCATCCTGGCTAACATCTTCCGGGCGTCCGGTAGGGGACACCTGTGATTTGGCTCTTTTAGGGGCTTTGGGAGGGGCCATAATCAATCGCATGATGAGTGCCAGCGTTCCCAAAAACCGTCTTGGGAAAGCCGGTTTCCAAAGGCTGCTTCTAAATTTTCATAGCCTCACGAACTTCCGCCATGGTGTCCTGGGCCACCGATCGAGCCCGGGCATTGCCGTCGGCAATAATAGCCCGAACTTCCTCGGGATGATCCAGATAATAGCGCTGGCGTTCCTGAATCGGCGCCAGGGCCTGGACCAGCGCTTCGGCTAGCAACTTCTTGCAATCCACGCAACCCAGTTTTGCAGCCCGGCAGTCCACTACCGTCTGCGCCAAAATATCCTCCGGGATATAGAGCGTATGATAGGGGAAAGCCAGACAACGGTCAGGTTCGCCTGGGTCCTTGCGTCGGGGGCGTTGGGTGTCGGTCACCATACCGCTCACCTGCTGGAGGATGATCTCCGGCGGATCGCTCAAATAGATGCAGTTCTGATAGCTCTTGCTCATTTTGCGGCCATCCGTCCCCGCCAGCTTGGGGATTTCGGTGAGCAGGGCCTCGGGTTCGGGAAAAATTTTCCCATAGAGAAAATTAAATCGTCGGGCGATTTCTCGGGTCAATTCCACGTGGGGCAACTGGTCGATGCCCACCGGCACCCCGTGGGCTTTGTACATCAAGATGTCCGCCGCCTGTAGCACCGGGTAGCCCAAAAAACCAAAGGTGCGCAGATCTTTATGGGACAGTTCCTGGAGTTGTTCTTTATATGTGGGATTGCGCTCCAGCCAGGCAATGGGAGTGATCATGCTGAACAAGACAAAAAGTTCGGCATGTTCAAGCAGCGCCGATTGCACAAACAGGGTTGATCTTTGGGGATCCAGGCCGACGCTGAGCCAGTCGATAAGCATGAACCAGATATTTTCCCGGATACCCTCAGTCTGCTCGTAATCCGTAGTCAGGGCGTGCCAGTCGGCCACAAAATAGAAACACTCGTATTCTTCCTGCAATTTGACCCAATTGTACAGCGCGCCGTGCAGGTTGCCTAGATGCAGCTTACCGGTGGGGCGCATGCCGCTTAAGATTCGTTTTTTCTCCATATATCCAACATTCCTTGGGTTCTGGCAAGAAAAATGCCTGAAAATATAAATCTCCGGCGATTGCCGGGGGACACTGTCTAACTTGAGACACGTTATCAAGTATTCGTATTAACGATAGAGCCGTATTAATAAAATCCTTAGAAGAATAACAATCGAGTTATTCCTTTTCCCCCAGGAGGTTTTCTCCCAAGGGGAGAGATCCCCACCGTTCCTTGTCGGCTGGGAACACCATCTCCGCGGCTTTTTCCGCCATGAAGGCCACCGTTCCCAGACAGGTCTTGAGGCGGTCTTTGGTAAACCACTGCCCTTGCCAGGGTTTGGTAATTTCCCGGCACAAGGTGGTGCCGTACTGCGTCTGAAAGACGTTGGAAAGCCGGTTAAAAATGCGGTATATGCCTGGCTTACCATACAGTTGGGCCTTTTTTTCCTCCGGCGTGCCGCTGGGGGGCTGACGGCGGCCATACACCAAACCCAGAGCAGCGATGGCCCCGTTCAGGGAGCCACAGGTGCCGCCGAACAGACCGCCTCCGGAACCGAAGCCGGTGACCACACACATAATTTCCGGGGGCAGGTCGGTATCCAGTTCGGCCATGACTGCCGTAAAGACGCTTTCAGCACAGTTCATTCCATTTTTAAAGTTATCCACCGCACGCTGTTTCACCCGGGCTATTACTTCCTCTCGTTCCATATCACGCTCCGTGTTTATTTCAATCAGTTTCCGGCATGAGGAAACTTCTGGTCTCTGTTAAAATTTCCTCCAGGGGACGGTTGGTGTCTAAAATTAGCACTGGCGTCTCCTCAAGGTCGGTTATCGGTTCAAACACCTGCTTCTGTGCCGTCAGAATTTCCTGCCGGCCGTTGGAAATGGCCTGGTTGTCCTTGGCCCGCCTGGCCAGGCGCCGTAACGTTTCTTCCAGAGGGCAGGAACATAATATAAAAAAGACCTCCACCTGGCAGGCTGCAGCCAATTCTCTCACCTGCCAACGGTCGGCGGCCCGCATAAACGACCCCTCCAGGATAACATTGCGGCCGGACTTTAAGTGCGCTTGGGCCTGACGGAACATCTCCTGATACGTACAGGCCAGAAAGAGACGGCGCATAAATTCCTTGGCCATAAGGCACCTCGACTCGCTGGGTGGCAGGTATACCAACCAGAGTTTTGCGCACTGCATCGCTGTGAATGACCGGCCAGCCCTGGGTCTGGCCCAAGGCTCGGGCCAGAGTAGTTTTACCGGAGGCAATCAGACCGAAGATAACAATGAGGCGGGGCCGCTTCATTCTTAATCTTCCCGCTTAATCTTCCCGGCTGTAGCGCCAGGCCAGATCAAAATAGGCTTTGGCCATGTGCAGCGCTTTTTGCTGCGCCTCAGGTTCCAGTTCGGGTTCCACGGCGGTGAAGGCGTTTATTTTACCCCGCACCACGGCGCGATAACACTTATAAAAATTTACCAATCTGAGGATATCCGGATCACCTGACACCGCCGCAATTCTGTTAACGAAATAATCACTTAAAGCGGCATAGGAATGAAAATCTAAATCCATGGCCAAAAAGTCGATATCCGCCGCCACATCGCCATAACGAAAGCGGGGGTTGAACTCAATGCAATCAAAGATATAGACCCCATCGGTCAAACAGATGTTCTTCATGTGAAGGTCGCCATGGCAATCCCTGATCTTCCCGGCCTTAACCCGTGCGGCGAAGAGGCCGGCCTGCCGTCGCATAAACCTATGAGAATATTTTACCATATCGTGAAAAGCCTTCGTTGACAAGGCAGAGCCCACGAAAGGTTTGATCTGGGAAAAATTCTCTTCGTGATTATAACGAATAACGGCCAAGTCGCCAAATTTGTTTACCCGGGCGCCGGTAGCCGCCTGCTGGTAAAAAGGGGTCAGGCGGGTCACGATGTTATCTATCATCTCGGTGGTTAATTCCCGCCGGGACGCAATCTCGTCCATCATCCGGTTCTGAGGCAGGCGGACCATCTGCAGGGCGTATTCAATGACCTTTCCTTCCCCACCCACCTGCAGGTTTCCTTGACGGACAACCAGGGGCAGCACGGCAAGATATATTTCCGGAGCTAGACGCCGGTTGAGCACCAATTCCTGCTCTAAAAAATAATGCCTTTTTCTCAGAGAGGAAAAATCCAGGAAGCCGAAGTTAACCGGTTTCTTTATTTTATAGGCATGACTTTCGGTGAGAAAAATATAGGAAATATGGGTTTGGACAAGTTCCACCTGACTGGCTGCATCCGGGTAGACCCGGGGATTCAGCAAGGCTGTAATTAAATCCATAACGTTAGGGAATATAGCAAGAATCTGTGGTTTTTCAAAGTTTTTTCCTGTTAAGGCCATCTTATCTTAGTTGCATAGACAAGGGAATGCTATTATATTAAACTTATGCCAAGACTTCCTGGCCCGGGGATGGGTTTGTTGGTTACGAAATGGCTATTTCCCTAAACAAAAACCCATGGGCCCCATCCATTTTTACTACCGGGCGCGGTTGCCTGAGGCAATGCAATGTAAGGAGCAAAAATGTCCGAAAACTTCAAGCGGAATTTGTCAGACTCTGAAGATGGCGAATCTCCGGAAATAAATATTCCTGAGGAATTACCCCTCCTGGCAGTTCGGGATATCGTGGTGTTTCCCAACATGATTCTACCTCTTTTTGTGGGGCGGGAATCCTCGATCATGGCCATTGAAGCAGCCTTGGCCCAGGATCGATTGATTTTTTTAGTAACCCAACGAGATCCCGACATTGATGACCCCCAACCGGCGGATATCTATGAAATCGGCACGGTATGTCTCATCATGCGGATGCTCAAACTCCCGGACGGGCGTCTGAAAATTCTGGTCCAGGGATTATCTAAAGCCAAGATTCTCACTTTTCAGCAAGAAAAACCTTTTCTAAAAATTGTTCATGAAATTATCACCGAACCGACTTTGGAAGAGCTCTCCATCGAAGCCGAAGCTTTGATGCGTAACGCCCGGGAAATGACCGAAAAGATTCTTTCCCTGAAGGGCATCCTCTCCCCGGAAATGAGTTCAATTTTGGAGTCCATTGAGGAGCCTGGCCGGTTGGCCAACCTCATCGCTTCCAATCTTCATCTAAAGATAGAAGAGGCTCAGGAGATTCTCGAGCAACAGGAACCCATCCACCGTCTTATCCGGATTAATGACTATCTGCGCCGGGAATTGGAAGTCTCCACCATGCAGGCCAAGATCCAGTCCGAAGCCAAGGAGGAAATTGACCGGAGCCAGAGGGAATATTATCTTAGAGAACAATTGCGGGCCATAAAAAAGGAATTGGGCGACTATGACGAACGCCCTGATGAAATCGAGGAATATCAACAAAAAATAGCCAAGGCCCGCATGCCTAAACCGGTGGAAGAAGAGGCTGTCATGCAGCTCACCCGACTGGAGCAGATGCATCCCGATGCTGCGGAAGCCACCATGGTGCGCACGTATCTTGATTGGCTGGTAGAAGTGCCCTGGAGTAAGAGCACCCGGGATAAGCTGGAACTGAAAGAGGCCAAAGCCGTTTTAGACGCTGATCATTATGATCTGGAAAAAGTCAAAGACCGCATATTGGAATATCTGAGTGTTCGCAAGCTCAACAAAAAAATGAAAGGCCCTATCCTCTGTTTTGTCGGACCACCGGGAGTAGGTAAAACCTCTTTGGGCAAGTCCATTGCCCGGGCTATGGGACGGAAATTCACCCGCATTTCTCTGGGCGGGATCCGGGATGAAGCCGAGATCCGTGGCCACCGGCGCACCTACATCGGCGCTCTACCCGGTCGCATCATCCAGGGGCTAAAGAACGCCGGCGTTAATAACCCGATTTTCATGATGGACGAAATCGATAAAATCGGCCAGGACTTCAGGGGTGACCCGGCCGCAGCTTTGCTGGAGGTTTTGGACCCGGAGCAAAATTCAGCCTTCAGCGACCATTACCTTAACGTCCCTTTCGATCTTTCCCGGGTAATGTTTATTCTCACTGCCAATTTGGTGGATCCCATCCCATCGGCACTCTTGGACCGGATGGAGATCATCCGGCTGGCCGGTTACACTGAGGAAGAAAAGCTGGAAATCGCTAAAAAATATCTCATTCCACGGCAGTTGCAGGAAAACGGTCTCAAACCGACTGAATTGACCATCGCCACCAACACCTTGCATGAACTTATCAGCCATTACACTCAGGAGGCAGGATTGCGGAACTTGGAGCGGGAAATCGGCAGTCTTTGCCGCAAAGTCGCCCGCCGTATCGCTGAAGAGGAAAAAGGCCCGTTTGTTATTAGTCGAGGCAATTTACACCGTTATTTGGGGCCCCCCCGCTATCTTCCCGAAGGAGAACAGGAAAAAGACGAAACCGGAGTAGCCACCGGCCTGGCCTGGACAGAATTCGGCGGGGAGATTTTATATGTAGAAGCCAGTCTAATGAAGGGCAAAGGTCAGCTCACTTTGACCGGCCACCTGGGAGAGGTCATGAAGGAATCGGCCCAGGCAGCTTTAAGCTACAGTCGGGCAAGATCTCATATTTTCAATCTTCCGGAAGATTTTTACGAAAAGTTGGATATCCATCTCCACGTTCCGGCCGGTGCCATTCCCAAAGATGGCCCCTCTGCCGGAGTTACCATGGCCACTGCCCTTATTTCGGCCTTGACCCAAATCCCGGTACGCAAAGATGTGGCCATGACGGGGGAGATCACCTTACGAGGCAAAGTCCTGCCCATCGGCGGACTCAAGGAGAAAGCCCTGGCAGCTTTACGGGCTCGGATGAAAAAAGTGATTATACCCGAGGCCAATAAAAAAGATCTGACCGAAATCCCAAAACATATTAAACGACGCCTCAAGTTCATCCCAGTGCAGAATATGGACGAGGTGCTGCAGGTGGCCCTAGCCCGACCCCCGGCTTGGGAAGATACTAAAAAATCTTCCTCACGGATACGGACCAAACCCACCAGACCCATGACTTCATTGCCTTCGTAGACAGCGGTCCCGGCTTTCTCCGGATGCCGGCGGGAAGAAGTGCCCGATCTATTTATTTTTTAGGATAACACACTTATAACTTCATTTTTATCGAT
Organism: uncultured delta proteobacterium; assembly: GCA_963705135.1. GTDB lineage: Bacteria > Desulfobacterota > Desulfobaccia > Desulfobaccales > Desulfobaccaceae > Desulfobacca. Next base: position 39,828 of record CAVPJB010000011.1, on the reverse strand, counting down.
CTTGGATTATCAACTCTGGTTAAAATGGGCAGCCCTGGCTGTGCTCATGGGATGCTACAGTTTTTTTGCCTCAGCGGAAACCTCGCTCTTTTCTTTGAGTCCTCTGGCGCGACTGAAACTCAAAGCCAAATACCCTAAGACCGGCGACCTTGTTGACCGTCTGCTGTCCCGTCCCCAGCGATTGCTGACCTCCATAATCATCGGCAATGAAGTGGCGGTTATCATTGCCACCGTGTTGGCCACCTCCATCTCACTGAGCATTTGGGGAGATCAGGGAAAATGGGTGGCCATGGGGGTCATGGCCCCTGCCCTGCTGCTGTTCGGCGAGATCATTCCAAAATCCCTGGCTCTGCGTTACCCGGAGCGTTGGGCGCGACTGATCGCCCCGACCCTGGTGGTGGTATTGCCGTTGTTCACCCCTTTTCGGGTCGTACTGCTAAATCTGAGCCGCTCCCTGATGTCCCTGATGGGAATCAAACCCAAACCCAAGGCCCCTTTACTCCAGGAAGACGATTTTATTAGGATGGTGGAGGACAGCCATAAAGGAGGTCTGATCGCCCCCATTGAAAAGGAACTTATTGTCAACCTGATGAGTTTGGGAGAAACTACGGTGGGGCAAATTATGGTCCCCCGACCGGACATCTTTTATCTGCCCCTGAGTATGAAGGTGAGTGAACTGATAACAGCCGTAAAACAGGCCCGGTTTTCAAGGGTGCCAATGTATGGGGAAGATCCGGAAAATATCGTGGGCATCCTGCATGCCAAAGATCTGTTAAACCTTTCTCCCGAAAGTCCTTGCGAGCAATCCTGTCTAAAAAAACTGCTGTGTCCCCCCTATTACGTGCCGGAAAATAAACATGCCTTTGATTTGTTGGGGGAATTACAGGCCCGCAAAATCAGGTTGGCCCTGGTGGTAGACGAATATGGCAGTCTGACCGGCCTGGTGTCAGTGGAAGACATCCTGGTGGAACTTTTCGGAGAATTTGAAGAGGAATTCGAAGCGGCTGACAGGCTCCTGGAACAGTTGGCCCCGGCGGTCTATTTAGTTAAAAGCTGGATGCCCCTGGACGAACTTAATGAAACTTTGGGCTTGTCTCTGCCCCTGGATGAATTTGACACCCTGGGCGGCTTTGTTTTTAATCTCTTCGGCGAGCTGCCCCATGAGGGCGACAGTATACATTACAACGGTTTGAAGTTTGAAGTAGTACATATGAAAGGCACCCGGATTTTGGAAATGCTCCTCTCTTTGGAGGGGCCATGATTATCCTTATATATGTTGGCTTATTTCTCTTGTTGCTATTTCTGGAAGGATTCTTTACTAGTTCTGAAATCGCCCTGGTTTCGGCCAACCACCGACAATTGCAGCACCTGGCCGAAAACGGCAACAAGGGCGCCTTGTTAGCTGATAAACTGCTGCGTTTCCCGGAAAAACTATTCGCTACCACTCTTTTGGGCTCTAATCTGGCGGAAACAGTCAACACCGTTCTGGTATCGGCGCTGTTGATTGATATGTACGGCCCCACCGGGGAGATTGCCACGATGTTAATCCTTCCCCCGGTGATCCTGCTTTTTGCCGAAATCCTGCCTAAGTCCATCGCCCGTCTCAGACCCACCCAGATGGCACAAAGAGTGAGTTTCTTTATCTGGCCGGCCTCCCAGATCCTGTCACCTGTTACCTGGATTTTTGCTTCTCTCAGCCGCCTGGTGTTGATGTTGACAGGGTCCCGGGGCACCAGTCTGGTGCCATTCGTAACTCGGGAAGAACTACAAATGGTAGTTAGAGCCGGCGGTACCGAAGTTGATCTGGACACCGAAGAGAGGATGATCATCCACCGGATACTGCACTTTAGCCAGACGATCGTCAGAGAGGCCATGATTCCCCTCATTGAAGTAGTGGCTGTCCCGGAAACGTATCTCGTCTCCCAGGCCCTGGAGGAATTTCGCCGGGGCCGCTTCTCCCGACTGCCGGTCTACCGCCGGCGCATAGACAATATCATCGGCGTCTTGCACAGTTTTGATCTGCTGGGGGAAAAGAATACTTCTAAAAGCATTGAAAAATTTGTGCATCCGGCCCGCTTCGTCCCGGAAACCAAACGGGCCGATCAACTCTTATTGGAAATGCAGCAATTCGGCATTCAGTTGGTGGTGGCAGTGGATGAATACGGTGGCGCCGTAGGTATCGTCACCCTGGAAGACCTGTTGGAAGAGATTGTCGGCGAGATTGCCGATGAATTTGATCGCGACGTCAGCCAGTTTAAACAACTGCGGGAAGGAGTATATCTGACAAACGCCCGCATGGAGATCGAAGCCGTCAACGAAAATCTCGGTCTGAATCTGCCGCTGGGGAATTATCATACCCTGGGCGGTTTTCTCATTAAACAGATGGGAGATATCCCCCGCAACGGCGAACGGGTCCGTTATCATAATCTCCTCTTTATCATCCGCAACGCGGATTTAAGAGCCATTAAAGAGGTGGAGGTGCATGTCGAAGGCGCCAGCGCCGGTAACTGATCGGCTCCTGTATTTTGATTGTTTCTCGGGCCTGAGTGGTGATATGACCCTGGGCGCTTTCATTGATTTAGGGCTGGAGCCGGCATCCCTGTGGGAGGCACTGCAGCAGTTAGGGTTGGATGGGTATACGGTTCACTGCCAAAAAGTGGCCAAACACCACCTCTCCGGGACCAAAGTCAACTTTGAGATATCTGCCCCACAACCCCACCGCACCTATCAGGATATTGTGGCGTTGATTGACCGAGCGAAGTTGCCTACGGCAGTCAAAGAGCTCAGCGCCGGCATGTTTCATCTCCTGGCCGAAGCTGAGTCCCGGGTGCATCAACAACCCTTGCACCAGGTACATTTTCACGAGATCGGGGCGGTGGATTCCATCCTCGATCTGGTGGGTGCAGCTTATGGTTTCCACACCCTGGGAATCACTCAGGTGTATGCCTCCCCTCTTCCCCTGGGCCGGGGTATGATAACCTGTGCCCACGGTTTGCTGCCCAACCCGGCCCCGGCCACGGCTCTGCTATTGCAAGGCATGCCGGTATATGGAGCTGACGTCAAGGCCGAGTTGGTTACCCCCACGGGTGCCGCTATTTTAAAGGGGTTGTCAGCCTGCTTCGACTCCCTGCCTACCTTCACGGTGGAAAAGGTGGGCTATGGAGCCGGGGACCTGGATCTCCCCACGCAGCCCAACCTGCTCCGCCTGGTTTTAGGCCGCCCTGCCCTGCCGGCTGCCGCCGGCCGCATAGAGCGTGTCCTGGTCCTGGAAACCCATCTGGATGACATGATCCCGGAATGGTATGAGCACCTTATGGCCGCCCTGTTCCAGGCAGGAGCTTTGGATGTGGCCTATTTCCCTTTGCAGATGAAAAAAAACCGCCCGGGCGTGGGACTGACCATTGTTGCCCCCCTGGAATTCCGGGACAAGGTCCTGGAGACGTTGTTTGCCGAATCCACTACTCTGGGAGTACGGCTGCTGGAAATGGAACGGGTGACGGTGAACCGCTGGCTGGAAACCATCGACACACCTTATGGGCCTCTCCAGGTGAAGGTGGCCGAAATCGGCGGCCGGCGGCGATTGCTGCCAGAATACGAGGCCTGCCGGGCCCTGGCGGTGAAACACAACCTGCCACTGGTGGAAGTGTATCGGCTGATCCACTCTGATAATGCCCCATCAGTATCGTCCTGAGGATTCCCGGCCATCCATCCGGTTTGACTCACCCCTGATTACCGCCCGTTTCCGTCGCCGGGAAAAGCGCTTTTTAGCCGAAGTGGAATTCCCGGACGGCAGCCGCACCTGGGTGCATGTGCCCAACTCCGGGGCTTTGACGGGATGCCTGACCCCGGGGATGGAGATTTTCTTGACCCAGGACGGCAGGCCGGGCCGCAAGACGGATTATACCTGGCGGTTCTGCCGGGTGGCCGGCGGCTGGGTCTCCATTGACACCCTGGCCCCCAACCGGTTGCTTGGCCGACGGCGCTCAGGGGCCGGGGCTGCCGGGTCTGGCGCCGCCTTTCCAGTCCGGCCGGAGGTCATCCCTGCCCCACGGCGGCCGCCTGGATTTTGTGGTAGCAAAAAGCCGGGAGGCTCATTTTCATCGAAGTCAAGAGCGTTACCTGGGTGGAAGACGGGGTAGCCCTGTTTCCCGGACGGCGTCACCAGCCGGGGCCGGCGCCACCTCCAGGATTTGGCTGCCCTGGTCAGCAGGGACATGAGGCCTGGAATATCTTTGTGGTGCAGCGACAGGATGCCCGGCTCATGGCCCCGGCGGCACAGGTTGATCCGGCCTATGCCCGGGAACTGGCCCAGGCGGCCGCGGCGGGCGTCAAGATTATGGTGTTGACGGCCGAGATCGATCCCCCGTGTATTACCCTGGCGGGGACTTTGCCGGTGAGGTGGTAAGAAGCAGTCGCTCAGAGGTCAGCAGAAGTAAAGGAGTGGCGAAGCGGGAGCTTCGCGGGAAATTTGACGTTCCCAAGCAGAGAGCTTGGGAACGAGGGAAGAACTTACCGAAAATACTATCTTATCGCACGCGCCCTCAGAATGTTTCTTTATTTCGCGGGGATACCCAACTTGGGAAAGACCATAAGAAGGCTTTCACCTGAGGGCGGGCACGTGCCCGCCCTACCGGTAGAGGAGTGATGGTCAGTTTTCACGGCTTAACTGCAGGAAGCGCAAGCTGAAGCCGGCGGCGAACTTTTGAGCACGGGCTGGGAAGCCTGTGCCACCATGACTGGACATGGGTATAATAACCCAAATGCTGACAGCACAACCAATGGCCACTTTTGAAAAGGACTTGCGCTTGGCAGGGATTTTGGTTAGAAATTACCAGCTAATCTGAGGAGCACTATAATGGGTATCTATGCCAAGTCTTTGAGTTGCACCCGCTATTTTGTCCGGGGGGAGACGCCGCTCGGACTTTTTAACCTGGGTGGATGAACGGTTGCAGGCCTATCTGTTTCGAGAGATCGACGACACCAACGACGAAAAGTCCTGGGGTTGGGTGGAGCTGGACAATCTGCTGCAAATATCCTTTGACGGCGGCCAGGCCCACAAAGGGGAATACCTGGCCTTCTCGCTGCGGATCGACACCCGCAAGGTGCCGGCGGCCTTATTCCGCAAGCATTATCTCCTGGCCGAGCTCACCGTCCGGCAGCAGCAAAATTTCCGGCGGCTCAGCCGCCAGCAGAAGCTGGAGCTGAAAAAGACGGTCATGCAGGATCTGCTCCGGCGGCAGATGCCGCAACCGACCCTGTTCGACGTGGTCTGGCACCCCAGCCAGCAGCGCTTGTGGCTCTTCGCCACCAGCCCCAAGGTTCGGGAGATCTTCGAGACCCTGTTCCGGGACACCTTTGAACTGGATATCTATCCTCTTGTTTCCCTACACCCTGGCCCAGGACGTGCTGGACCCGGCCGCCCAGGACCGGCTGGAAACAGTGGAGCCGGCGGTTTTTAGCCGGGGAAAGGGATAAGGGAACAGGGATGAGGAACAAAAGGGAAATGATATATGCGTGATTTAGTTGAATTATTATATGCCTACCGGTTTTTAGGCCGGGAATTTCTTGCCTGGCTGTGGTTTAAGAGCGAAGTTGAATCAGACGGACTGATTAAGGTTAAGGATCAGGAACCGGTGATTATGGCCGTGGGGGACAAGATGGTCCTGGAGACCGGCGACGGCGAATACCGGGAGACCCTGGTGCTGCAGGGCAGCCACTCGGAGCACCAGGAGGCGCGATTGGGGCTGATGCAGGGAAAACTGCCGGAGGAAATGCACCTGCGGCTGCTCCGGAATCAGGATGAATGGCAGCTCAATCTCAAAGCCACGACCCTGGAAATCAAGGGTTTGAAGAGCAAGAGCGCGGCCGGCCCCCAGGAAGATGATGAAGACCAGGAAGCCTTCTTCTTTGATCAGATGTATCAGGTGGAGGCGGTTTCCGAGATCATCGACGGTCTGTTCCGGGAATTCCTGCAGGTGCGGCTGTCTCCCGCCTGGGACCAGGAGGAGATGCCCCGTTGGCAGGACTGGCTGGAGGCCTGAAGGGGGCGCCGCAAGATGGGCGGCGGCGAGGTAGAGGGGAAAGTGGGAAGTGGTTATATAGTAGATACCTATATGGTATGTCAATAAGGCAAGGATAACTTTTAATTATGCCTGAACTTCCTGAGGTGGAGGTGATACGCCGGGGGCTGGCCACAAAGCTGGTGGGTGAGACGATCGTGGGGGTCAGCCAGGGCGATCAAGCGTCTGCGGCGGCAGTCGGAACCCGGCGAACTGGAGTCTTTAATCGGCCGACGGTCACCCGCCTGAGCCGCCGGGGGAAATATCTCCTGGTGCACCTGGATCAGGGCCAGACGCTGTTGGTCCACCTGGGCATGACCGGACGCCTGTTCTATCAGACCGGCTCCTGCCCTGCCCTGCCCCACGTCCACCTCGCCTTTTCCCTCCACAGCGGCCATAAGCTGGTGTACCAGGACGTGCGCCGCTTCGGCCAGGTACTGCTCTACCCCGCCGGGGTAGCCACCGCCGGCCCTGGAACAGGTGGGCCTGGAGCCCTGGTCCCGGCGGTTGACCGCAGCCCGGCTGCACCAGCAAACCACCAGGTTAAAACGGCCCATTAAAAATTTCCTCCTGGATGGCCGGATCATTGCCGGCATCGGCAATATCTACGCCTCGGAAGCCTTATTTGCCACCCGGCTGCACCCGCAGACGCCGGTGGGTAAATGAGTCTCGATACCTGGGCCCGACTTCTCAAAGCCATCCGCCGCATCCTGCAGCCGGGCCATCGCCGGCCGGGGGCACCACCATCGCCAATTTTCGGACTGCGAGGGGCAGTCGGGGTTATTTGCCGTCCAGCTCAAAGTCTATGGCCGGGCCGGCGAGCCCTGTCCCGTCTGCGGGACCCCCATTGTGCGCCTGGTCATGGCCGGGCGCAGCACCTTTTTCTGCCCCAGATGCCAGCCACGGGAATATAGAGGTTAGTTTGTGGTTTCCGGACTGGCAAAAGCTGACGGCTGACTCATCGGAAAAAATTGGTCGCAGGTAATTTCTGGTATTTATTGTTTTAAGTATCTTTTGAAGGGGTTTTTTGCCGCCTCATTGCCACTCACTACCTACTGTTAAATCCCACGGTTAATTCCGACTGCCGGTTGTTGCTATAGACGGGCGCAGCGATTATAGTCGTTGCCAAAAGAATTATCATAGCCACCCTTCGCCCTAACCCTCTCCCCTCAAAGTGAGAAGTGAAAATAAGGGACAGAAATTTGGCAATTGATATATGGCTGATGCCAACCCGGAATGCCTTGGCCTCAGGTGCGAGTCGGCCCTGTATGACTGCATCGAGGCCAAGGCCGGGTTCGTGCACTGTGTCATGGGAACATACCCAAAGGGGCGGGAAAAGAAAAGAACACTTGGAACAGATGTCGAAGAATGCAGCGAGTTGCTGATATCGTCCGTCCTCAAGACCGACCAGGAAGCCGATCTTGTGCCAAGCAGATGATTTGTTCTTTGGTATCGATTTCCTTTAGAAGATGGTTATGTCCGCCATGATTAGGGCCGTATTTTTTATTGACAAAAAAATATAAATAGTGATTTATAATAGACACAGTAAAATGCCAAACCCACTGTGAAGCGGGGACGGAACACTACGGGTCTCTATTGGTAGAGATAGCCGGGTTGCCTGGGAAAAGGTAACCCGGCTGTTTTATTTTAAGAAGGTTAATATCTGGCTCATAGAGAGCTTCGGGATACAGGAGGATAAGAGATGACTATTTTGGGCAGAATTTTTATCGGGTTAGCAGTCTTATCTCTGGTGCTCACCGCTGGTGCATCGTTTGCAGTAACTTACTCCTATACTTCCTTTGATGGACCCGCCGGTACCGAATATTTATACCCCATGGCATTAATAATTCGGCCATATTGTGCGGAAGTTACCAAGGCCGGAAACGATGAATTAGGTTTTCTCAAGGTAGGTAAAACTTACACCTCACTTTGTTTATCCCGGGATGCTCAATACGTATGCCATCCGGAATTAATGATTCCGGCCAGATTGTAGGAACGTATTGATGACGGCTCCAACTCTTATAGCTTTCTCAAGGTGGGCGACACCTACACCACCATTTTGGCCCCTGGCAAACCCTTGTATGGCTTGTGTGCCACTGATATTAATAATTCCGGCCACATAGTGGGGTGGTGATTTGGCAGCATCCTATTTTATGGGTTTCTCAAGGTGGGCAATAACTTTACCCCCTTCTTTCCCCGACCGGATACGGAATGGAGGTTTTCGGAGTTAACGATGCCGACCAGATTGTGGGAAGTTACGAGGATGGACACCCCAATTTTGTTTCGCATGGTTTTCTCAAAGTAGGTGCCAATTTCTATACAACCATTGATTACCCTGGATCAAGCAATACAACTGCCTACGGCATTAATAATGCCGGCCAGATTGTGGGATGTCTACAATGATGGGGCCCGCATGGCTTTCTCAAGGCGGGGACCACTTACACCACCATCGATTATCCCGCGAAAAATTCGAGGGCCTTCGGTATAAATGATTCCGGCCAGATTGTGGTAGTCCTTCTGGCGACTCCAATTCCCTCTCCTTTGCCATCGAGCTGCTCTTCCTGGGCACCGGGTCTCTAGGTTTGGGAGGTTGGAGGTTAAGAAAGGATTAATTCTATCCCTGATACCCAATATTGTGGCTATATTTTCTTTTTAGAATGTAGTTTATCAATATTTTTTAAATGGTTACCTGATTGTAGCCATAGAAGCCGCGAAGGAACGAGAAAATGAAAAAAAGAACTCTTTTATGGGTAATTTCTGCCTTGGGGCTCTGCCTGGTCCTCCCAACCACTGGGCAAGGGGCGACCTTTAATTATCTAAGCGGGGAATTTACCATTACCGGAACTGCCTTTGCAGGCTTTGGGGTGAATAGTTCCTACCAGACCTTTGGCCCTCTTTCTGGAGTCTCGGTCAGTTCTAGAGCTGAAGCTCAGGCTAGGGAGAATGGACAAAATAATAATATGCACGCCGAAGTCCTGGTTGGCGGGAACGCACACTTCGGTGAAGTAGCGGACGGTCCAGTTATACATTCGTGGCAGCCGATGGCTTAATAATCATATATTCTCGAGGCTGATTTTGACAATATCCAACCGAGGAACTTTTCGTTGGCTATGCCAGCGGGTTAGTAAGGTACAGGGCCTGAAATCTTGTTTCAAGTAATCCCCGAAGTTGGGGAACATTACAGCGATCTCAGGAGAGCTTTTTATCATCCACGATCTTTCTGTGGGGGCTGGTCCTTTGGGTTATGCGGATGCAGCAATGGCTAAAATGGGGCCGACCTCGGTAACAGTAAATGGACAAATTATTTTATCAACACCTGAGTATCAGAGCTTCTTCAATTACTATGATAATGTCTTCCCTATTAGGATCGGCGACATTATTGGAGTGACGATGAGCGGCGACGCAGTTGCGACCAAACAATCTACCCGGAGCGGTATAATTCTGCGTTTTGAAAATGATCTTCAATTTCTGTCTGAGTGAATTTATCCCGTCTCCCGTTCCTCTGCCTTCTAGCCTGCTGTTCCTCGTCACCGGTCTGCTGGGTCTAGCGGGTTGGAGGACAAGAAAGCGTTAATTTCATCCCTGATTAAGCCATCTCATATCAGGCAGGGTCCCCTGTGGCCCTGCCTTTTTTCTATCTTGCCTATGGGGTTGCTTCCCTATAACCCTTGTACACCCAGGTAGATCAGTCTATGGAACCGAAGGGGGGATTTGGTAAAAAGATCTCTGACGTTCGACAATTGGTAGTTGTGCCTCACCAGGGTGGTGCGCGGGACAGAAAAACAGAAATTGGTGATGGCACAGATAGGAGCGAGGAATGGGCAAACGATTTTAGCTAAAAGCTTATAGCTTTGGCTGACCAATTGAAGGGGTTCCCGGGTGCGGCGTTTAAAAGGGCACTACGCCGCCCCGGGTCTGCCAGGGGACGGCCGGGAGAAAGTCGGCCGCCCGCCGGCAGGTTGAGGTTAACCCACATTTTCAAGGAGGGGGATGAAGAGTTTGCCGTTTTGTCGCTGCACCAGAAGCAGCAGTTGATCTTTTCCTTTGGAGCCGTTGATTTTGGCCATGATATCTTTCACTGAGCCGACGGGCTGGCGGTTCACTTCTAAAATGACATCGCCCTGGCTGCACCCCGGCGGCCGCGGCCAGGCTGCCCGGCTGCACGCCCGACGACGACCACGCCCTGATCAGACTTGAGGCGGAGCTGGGCGGCGATTTGGGGGTTGAGGTCGCGCAGTTGCAGGCCCCACTTTTCCTGGGCCGGTTGCACCGAGGCAGCAGGATCGGCATTATCGGCTCTTTGGGAAGGAAGCTGCCCAACTTTGACGGGAAGCTGCAGTTTCTCGCCGTTACGGATCACGGTCACCGTGGCCTGCTGGTCCACCGGGGTGGCCGCCACCAGGGCAGGCAGGGCGTGGCTTTCGGTCACTTCCTGGCCGTTATACGAAACGATGACATCGCCACGCTTAATACCAGCCTTGGCCGCAGGACGTGTCCGCAGTGACGTCGGCCACCAGGGCGCCTTTCTGATCTGGCAGGTTCAGGGACTTGGCCAGGCCGGCGTGATGGACTGGATATTGACACCAAGGTAGCCTCGGGTCACCTCGCCCTTGGTCTCCAACTGGGGAATCAGGGGCTTGACGGTATTGACCGGGAATGGCAAAACCGATGCCTTGCCCCTGGGGGATGATGGCGGTATTGATGCCCACGACCTCACCTCGCATATTCAAGAGGGGGCCGCCGGAGTTGCCGGGATTAATGGAGGCGTCGGTCTGGATAAAATTATCGTAGGGCCCGGCGCCGATGACGCGGCCCTTGGCGCTGACAATACCGGAGGTAACGGTATGGTCCAGTCCGAAGGGATTGCCGATGGCCACCACCCAGTCACCGACCTTGAGATCTATCGGAATCCCCCAAGGTTGAAGCCGGCAAGGATTCTTTGGCGTCGATCTTCAAAACCGCCAGATCGGTTTGGGGATCGCGACCGACGATGCGACCTTTGTATTCCTTGTGGTCGGCCAACGTAATGGTCACTTCCTTAGCGCCCTCAACCACATGGTTGTTGGTGAGCACATAGCCGTCCTGGACTGATGATGACTCCCAGATCCCATTCCCTGCTGGGTTCTGGGGGTCTGGGGAGTTTTGGGGCGTGGGCATCTGATTAAAAAACCGCTCAAAAAAGTCATGGAATGGTCCATCCGGAATCTCCGGCTGGGCAAAGGCCGACATTTTCGACTTTTTTGACGACCTTGACATTGACCACCGAAGGACTCAGTCTTTCGGCAATATCCGCGAATGACCCCGGGGTGGACGGGATAGAGGTGAGGGCCACGGGTGGCGGCGCCGGCGAGGTTTCGGCTAGCGAGGGTTTTATCCAGTGTCAGGCCGATGGGATAGCCAAACCCACCGCGAAGCAGGAGGCGGCGATGATGGTCAGGGTGTTTGCCCTGATTTGCCTGGTCTGCCAGTATTGCTGCAATCTCGTGAGCATCTTGGTTTCTCCTTCATAGCTGGTTAGAAAAGTTGGTGCCGCTTTATACCAGAGCGGCCATCGGTTCATTCTTTAAATAACCAGGAGAGATTAAAGAGAGATTAATCCCAGATTAAAAGGTTTTAATGTGAGGAGAAAGTTGGATACAATGGGGCGGTAACTTAATTGTTGGACTGGCAAGACGCTGGCAGAACGACCGTGAAAGTGCTTCCTTGGCCGGGTTTGCTGTCAATCTCGATCCTGCCGCCGTGGGCTGCGGCAATGGATTGGGCGATACAGAGACCGAGACCGGCGCCACCGCCGCTTTGTGACCTGGCTTCGCGAGGCCCGGTAAAAACGGGTGAATACCTGCGACTGCTCATCCCGGGAGAGGCCGATACCCGTGTCAGTGACGCCGACCAGGGCCTGGTTGCCGCCGCAGCGCAGGGATAGGGTGACACTGCCGCCCGGGGGAGTGTATTTGATGGCGTTGTCTACCAGGTTGAGCAGAAGCCTTTGGAGATGCTCCTTATCGCCCTGGATAGAGACGGGCTCCAGGACATCAAAGCGCAGACTGATGGACTTGTCATCTGCCAGCCGCTGCATCCGGGTGCCCACCTCTGCCAGGAGCTGGTCAAATCAACTGGCTGCAGATCAAGCCGCAGGACCCCGGCGTCGGCCCGGGCCAGGAGCAGCAGGCCTTCCACCAGACGACTGATTCTCTCGATCTCCTCGAGGCTGCTGTTAAGGACGCGTTGATACTCCTGGGGGCTTCTGTCTGAGCGCAGGGCGACTTCGATCTCGCCTTTGAGGATCGTGAGGGGGGTTTGAAGTTCATGCGAAGCGTCGGCACTGAACTGACGGACCTGGCGAAAGGAGTCCTCCAGCCGGCGGAGCATGTCGTTGAGGGTCTTGGCCAACCGGTCCAGCTCATCGCCGGCGCCGGTCTCCGGAAGCCGCTCCTGGAGGTGCTCGCCGCTGATCCGGCGCACAGCCTGAGTCATACGGTCCACGGGTCTGAGAGCCCGCCGGGCCAACAACCAGCCGCCCCCGCCGGCCAACAGCAGGCCGAGAGGCAAGACTGCGGCCATGATCAGGACAAAGCGACGACAGCGTCTTAACCATATTTTCCAGGGAGATCCCCACTTGCACCACATTGACCACCCGTCCGGCCTCGAGGACGGGCATGATCAAAACCCGGACAGGATAGGGGCCGAAGCCCTGCAGCGTCTCAAAGGTGGCTGCCCCTCGGAGGGCATTCTGCAGGGCTTTAGGACTAACGGGCAGGGGCGTTGGAGATGGGGGACGACCTGACTCATGACGGCCCAGGGGATCGCGCAGTTCAAAATAACGCTCGGAAGGGGAAAAGCCGAAGAAACGCCGAAACAGCTCATCCAAATCGGGGGGCAAGGCAGTCCTGCCGTCTCTCCGGACTCGCTCGGCGGCCACCTGGGCAACGCCACGCAGAGCAGCATCAATGTCTTGGGAGAGGCTATAGGTTAACAGACCATAGGCCATGGTCCCCAACAGCAGCAGGGTTAAACTGAGAATGCCGGTGTACCACAAGGTCAGCCTGGCCCCAATGGATTTCAGGCGCATGGGTTATTCCACCTGCATCACGTAGCCCACCCCTCGGACTGTGTGGATCAACTTGGGTTCACGATCGGCATCAATTTTTTTGCGGAGATAGTTGACATACACATCAATGACATTCGTCATGGTATCGAAATCATAATCCCACACATGTTCGGCGATCATGGTCCTGGTAAGCACCCGCCCGGGATGGCGCATAAAGTAGTCGAGCAGGGCAAACTCTTTGGTGCTGAGCTCAATTTTAGCATGCCCCCGGCGGACAAGGCGTCGGGCCGGATCAAGCGTGAGATCAGCAACTTGCAGGAGGGTTGGCTCTGCTTCGGTCCGGCGTCGCAACAAGGCTCTAACCCTGGCCAGGAGTTCCTGGAAGGAAAATGGCTTAGTCAGATAATCATCGGCGCCGGTATCCAAACCCAGGACTTTGTCTTCGATGGTGGCCCTGACGGTGAGGAGCAGGACCGGAACCTTCACTTTGGCTTGACGGAGTTCCTGGAGAACCCTCAGGCCATCCAATCTGGGAAGATTGATGTCCAGAATGATCAGATCATGGACCCCATCCTGGCCGAGCAGCAAACCCTCCTGGCCGTCGGCGGCCCAATCCACGGCGTAGCCTTCTTCTTCAAGACCCTTCTTAATGAAGCCGGCAACCTTCGGCTCATCTTCCACCACGAGAATACGCATTCGTTGAGCCCCTTGAGCGATAAGACGCCCCCCCTAAAAAACTTAATTTGGCGGAGTATAGTTATTTTACCAATTTTTTAATTTTAGAGGCTACATTATTCAACAACGCCGGCCCATTAAAGGTTTAGAGATTTTTAATAACCAGTATAATATGTTCAGATTCTGGATAATATGTTCAGGTTTTGCACCAATAATATTTTTGAAAGAATAAACTTTCTAAGAATATCTAATAATTACTAATGGCAGATATCTTGCAAATAATAGCTAAGAAGATTTGTGCAGATGACGTCCTGACCGGAATGTTTAAGGATTGAAACAAATCTTTTTTATGCTGCAGGAAATTCTGGGTGAAGAAAATCTTCCACCAGGAGGAGCACCCAAAAAGGCTCCTGAAAGAATATTCAGGTAAGCATCCAAGCTGGTAAGGAATAACATTGTGAAGTGGAGAACTGCCGTGCTCATGAGTTTTTTCCAGTTACTATGGTTATGCATAGTTTTAGGGTTGGCCCTGGTTCCGGCACCCTCGGTGCACGCCAAGCCCTTTGAGGTGGGGCAGAACTTCACCGGCATCAAAAATGCTGAAGTCACCTACAGAGTTCCTGATACTATGGGGTCGGTGGGACCTGATCACGTTATGGAATTCATCAACGGCCGTTATGCTGTTTTTAACAAATCAGGGACGCGTCTGACCCCCCTTGACAACAGCACGACCTTGGATGGTTTCTGGGCCGGGCTGGGCATCTCCAACGCCGGGGCCTTTGATCCCCGGATAGTCTATGACAAAGACAGCCAGAGATGGTTTGCCACCGCCGCCAGCGGTTCCCGGCTCTATTACCGGGCAACAACATTCTCCTGGCAGTGTCCAAGTCCGCCAATCCCCTAAACGGCTGGACGGGCTTCTCACTGCCCATCAATGTCGGGGTGCAGGTGTTCGTGGATTTTCCCACCCTAGGCCTGAATCGAGACGGGGTGATTATAGCATGCAATAATTTCATCGATACCACTCCCGAGCTCGAGTTTCATAGTGTCTCACTGGTATCCATCCCCAAAAGGGATTTAGTGAAGTCTGTTCCCACTGTGGCCAACCAGTACTGCTTTTCAAGGTCTTGACGCCTCGGGCATTGGTTTCTCCTTGCAGCCAGCCCTTAATTTTGGCCCTTCCAAGGGACGCAGCACCATTCTGGCGGTGGATTCCGAGGAGTTCGACCTGCTCAGTCGCACCAATATCTTAGGGGTGGGGGCCAGCGGCGCCACTCTGACAGCTAAAACAAATATTCCTGTGCCAACCACCTCTTAACCGCCCCCTGGCCCGGCAGCCAGGCGGGCCGAATAACATTGACAGCGGCGATGATCGCTTCAGCGGCAATGTGGTGGTAGTGGGCAACAGCCTTTGGGCCGCTCACAGCATCACCTTTGGCGACCGTCCGCCATCCGCTGGTATGAAATAGACGAATCAAATAATAATGTCAAGCAGCTAGGCACTATTGGTGATGTCCTGCACGATTATTATTATCCCTCCCTCGCCGTCAATCAGTTCGGCGACGTGGTCATCGGCTACACCCGCTCCGGAGAAACCGAATTTGCCAGCGCTTATGCCTCCATCGGGGAGACGGTGAATAACGTCACCACCTTCGGCGACCCCAACTTTATTGAAAGCCGGCGTAGATAAGTATGAGAAAAAGAGTCCCACGAGCGGTCTCAACCGCTGGGGAGACTATAGCGCCACGGTTTGCGATCCGAACGATCCCTTCACGTTTTGGACCTTCCAGGAATGGGCTGATTTCGACATCAACGGTATTGACCAGTGGGCCACGCAAGTTACTGAGATCAAGATTGTTCCCCTGCCAGGCGCAATCTGGCTGGCAGCCTCCGGTCTGGGCCTCCTTGCCTTGCCCGGATTAACGAGGGTAACATGGCCCAAAGGCAACCGCCGAGGCTCTACAATACCAGGGCCAGGAATAATAATCTACCAGAGGAAAAGACGGTATTTTTCTTAAGGTTTTGATATACAACTATTAAATCTACACCGCATGGAAAGCCGGTGCCGCCAAAGTTTATGCACCTGACAGCAAACTGGCCTACCCTCTCCCTGCCACTCTGAAGGCCTCCTAGTCTTTCATCTCAACTGCTCTGGCACAATAAGAGAATCCGCAGCATAGAGAAAAAGTGTCCTAAATTAGGAAGATAGCCCCTTGAGGATTTCTTTTTTCATGTTTAAGATAGTAGGCAATTACGATGGCTGCTCCCAGCAGTTGAAACTTCGGGAGTTTTTGGGGAAATTCAGGTGATTGAGGGAATAATCTCTCAGGCCGGTAACATGACCATTCTTGATGGAAAAGGGAACTTTCCCCGGAGGGAAGCCAAAGGTAGGCTGAGGCAACAGATGCTGACCCTTTTTCTTTCCTGTTTCCTCCTGGGGGTCAACCCAGCCCTGGGGTGGGGTAGTCAAGAAGAAGTAAAGGAAGCCTGGACGTTAAACGAACAAGTAGGGCAGCTCTATCGAGCCGGGCGTTACCAGCAAGCCCTGCCATTGGCTCATAAAGCTTTGCAGATTCGTTATAAGGACCTGGGTCCCGAGCATCCTGAGACCGCCATCAGCCTCAGCACATTGGGAATGCTGTACCAGGAAATGGGAACTCCTGACGAGGCCCTGCCCCTTTTTGAGCGGGCCGTAAAAATCAGGGAAAAGGTCCTGGGGCCATCGCACCCCGACACCGCGGCCAGCCTCAACAACCTGGCGGAACTTTACCGGACCACGGGAGCCCATGATAAAGCCTTGCCTCTCTTTGAAAGGGCTCTAAGGATCAGGGAAAAAGTCATGGGGCCGATGCACCCTGATACCGCCTCCAGTCTCAATAATCTGGCCGCGTTTTATCAGGACAAGGGAGAATATGAGAAGGCTTGGCCCCTCTATGAACGAGCCTTGCAGATTCGTGAGAAGGTCCTGAGTTCCAACCATCCTGACACTGGGGCCAGCCTTAACAACCTGGCGGAACTGTATCGAATTAGGGGAAGCTATGATAAGGCTTTGCCTCTGCACGAGAGGGCCTTACGGGTCAACGAAAAGGTCCTGGGATCCTTGCATCCAGGCACCGCCCTCAGCCTCAACAACCTGGCGACCCTGTACCATGATATGGGATTCTATACCAAGGCTCAGCCCCTCTTTGAGCGAGCCTTGCAGATCCGGCAAAAAGCCCTGGGACTGGAGCACCTGGGCACCGCCCAAAGCCTCAACAACCTGGGGGTGCTGTATTATAGCCTTAAAGACTATGACAAGGCCTTGCCCCTGTATGAACGGGCCTGGCAGATCAGGGAAAAGGCCCTCAACCCCGAGCATCCTGACATTGCCGCCAGTCTCAACAACCTGGCGTCTCTTTATAAGGCTATGGGAGACAATAATAAAGCCCTGCCTCTTTATGAACGGGCCTTGCAGATCAGGGTGAAGGCCCTGGGTCCCGAGCACCCTGATACCGCCGTCAGCCTCAACAACCTGGCCGGGCTTCATAAGGACATGGGGAACCCAACTAAAGCCCTGCCCCTGTATGAACAGGTGGTGAAGATCAAGGAAAAGACCTCGGGGCCGGAGCATCCTGAGACCGTCATTAGTCTCTACAATCTGGCGCTGGTTTATCAGGGTATGGGAGCATATGAGAAGTCACTCCCCTTGTTTGCCCGCGCCCTAAAGATCAGGGAAAAGGCCCTGGGATCGGAGCATCCTGACACCCTTGTTAGCGTCAACAGCCTGGCGTCCCTCTATTATGACATGGGCGCCTACGAGAAGGCCCTACCCATGTATGAGCGGGTCTTGAAGACCAGGGAAAAATCACTCGGCCCCGACCATCCTGACACCGCCATCAGCCTCAATAACCTGGCGCTGGTTTATCAGGGCATGGGAGAATATGACAAGACCCTGCCCCTGTATACCCGGTCCTTGAAGATCAAGGAAACGGCCCTGACTCCCGACCATACCGGCATTGCCCGGAGCCTCATAAACCTGGCGTCCCTCTATCGGGCCATGGGTGACTATGATAAAGCCCTGACCCTGTATGACCGGGCTTGGAAGATTAGGGAAAATGCCTTAGGGGCCTCGCACCCTGACACTGCCGGCAGCATGGAAAATCTGGCAAGGCTGTACCGAGGCCATGGGAGTATATGATAAGGCCGCATCCCTCTATGACCAGGTCTGGAAAATCAGGGAAAAGTCTCAGGGCTCCACGCATCTTGACACTGCCACCAGTCTCCAAAATCTGGCGTCCCTGTATCAGGCCATGGGTGATTATGAGAAAGCCCTGCCCCTATACGACCGGGCCGCCAAGATCTTTGAGAAGACCCTGGGACCAGACCATCCTGACACCTCCAAAGTCTTGGTCAATCTAGGGTTGGGTTACCTCGCCAAAAACGAGACGGAGAAAGCGGAACAGTACTTTAACCGGGTTAAGTCACAGGATGCTCTGGTAGATTTGGCCCTCATGAGGGGCCGGCCGGAGGACGCCTGGCAGTTGCTGGAAGGTAAGACCCCACCCCTGGTGTCAACGCCTGCTTACCAGATCTATTTCAACACCCAAAAAGGCCTGGCCCTGGCCGGGATGGCAAGGCTGCCGGAAGCGGCTATCGCTCTCTGGCAGGCGGTGCAGGGAGTTGAAAAAAAATCTCGCCGGGCCCCCGGAGACAAGACGGATTTTCTTCAGGCGGAAAAAAATCTCAGACCACATCGAGGACTGGTGGAGGTCCTGTCCCGGCTCTCTTTAACCGGCGCTGAAATGCCCCCAGAGATACCGGAACTCGGTCCTGAGACCTTTACGGCAGCCTTTTCCCTGGCCGAGGCCACCAAGGCCCAGGCCATGCTGGCGGCCCTGGCCCAGGCGCCCCGAAATACCAGCCGTGCCGAACTTCCCCGGTCCCTGCGCCAGCGCGAAGAAGCCCTGAACTATCGCCTGGCCGCCAACGAGGCCCAATGGGAGAAGGCCGTCGTCGGTGGCAAGGAGGCCTTGCGGGAGGTAATTAACAACAGGGAAAAGCTTATCACCGGCTTTAATACTCTGGTCAGCGAACTGAGGGAGGCTCAGCCACATTATGCTGCCCTGGTACTATCCCCAACCAGTAACAGCCAAGGACCTGCCCCTGACCGATAACGAGGTCCTGATAGAGTATGCCCTGGGTGAAGAGGCCGGCTCCATCTTCGTCATCCGAAAAGACGGGGTGCAGTATCTGCATTCTCTGTCCTTGGGCCGAAAAGCTTTGGAAGCCCGGGTCCGGGAGTTTATGGAACCTCTGGTCAATTCAAAGGACGACGGTTTTCCCGTGCAAAAAGGGCAGGAACTCTACGACCTGCTCCTGGCCCGGCCCCTGGCAGCGGTTAAACCGGGAGAGCAGGTTATTATTGTCCCGGACGGCATCCTGGGACTGCTGCCCTTTGAGGCCCTGGTAATCGCCGCGGGCCGGGACCCCGAGACCAGCATTTTTGTGGGAGACCAGCGGACGCTGCTCTATTATCCCTCGGCCAGTGTCTTGGCCCAACAGCGGCGGCGGGAAGCAAAGCCAACGGCTCGACCCTGGTTCGGCCTGGGGAACCCCATTTATCATGCCGAGGACGTGCGTTACCGGGCCAACAAGAAGAAAAAAGATGGAAAAGCCGCAGCCCCACCTCCAGCCAAAGCCCAAACACCGCTCGCTTATCAGGCCTTGTCAACTAACGTGGCCTGGGGGCCAACCACCCGGGACGCTACAGAAAAAGGCGGGCTGATCTACCCTGCCCTGCCGGCAACCGAGTCAGAAATCAAGGAAATTGCCCAGCTCTTCGAGGTCAAGCCCGAACCTCCGGACGTGCTCCTGGGCATGCAGGCGAATGAGACACAATTTCGGCAGGCCCCCTTGCAGGAATACCGCTACCTCCACTTCGCCACCCATGCCGAACTGACCGACAAAGTGCAGGGCAAGCTGGAGCCCTTCCTCTTGCTGGGGCAGGTGGAGAACAAAGCCCCGGATGACGGCTTTCTGACGCTCAGTGAGGTGCTGGACTTAAAACTTGCTGCCCAGATGGTAGTCCTCGCCCACGGTCGCACCGGGCGGGGCCAGGCCATGGAGGGCGAAGGCGTCGTCAACCTATCCCGGGCCTTCCAGTATGCCGGGGCCAGAAGTGTGCTGGTCAGCCTCTGGGAAGTCAATCCCACGATAGCTTTGGATTTCCTGAATAAATTTTATGGATATTTAAAGGAAGGTAAAAGCCGCGGTGAAGCTCAGCGCCTGGCCAGATTCGACCTCAGAATGGCATACCCTGATCCGGTTGATTGGGCGGGGTTTATTTTGTACGGGGAGGGGTGAGGGAGCGTCGACTGACGAAATAAGAATTCCTAGTTACTACCCTTCCACCATCGGAGATTTCCTAAGATAAACTTGCAGGATATCTATCTGCTTTTTCGTAGATTCTTTCTATAAACGAGACCTGATTCCGATCAATGCGCCATTCCCTCCAGCTCCTCTATGGCGGTATTGAGCCCGTCACAGTAAACTTTATGGTTATATTCAATATCCTGTTTGATACTTTCAAGTGCTTGCAGCTCCGAAACGCCATGGCAGGACCTAACCAGGTTTACCAAATTACGGGCTGATGCAAGGAAAAATTGATTGCCCCCGGCAATAATATCCCGGACTTTCTGTTCTATTTCGATGAAAGGGTCAGTAGCGGGATAGTATCGACGGTATACTGCCAAAATATGTCTGGACCACCTGCCAAGATTGAGCAGTCCCTCATGATCACCGATCCAATCAGAGAAGCATATGACCATATAATCATAGAGGCGGTCAAGCACAGGGTCGTTGAAGTTATAGTCTTCTCGTCCAGGGGAACCTTTTAGCCTGCCTTCAGCCTTTAACAGCCGTTCTATACCCGTTTCCGCATAGGGTAACATTTTGCAAAAAGTCACCGGTGAGGAACCGTCACCACACAACAGTTCCATAAAGGAAAGATTGTCCATGACAGATTGGAACGTACCTGCCGGGATCGAAAAGCATAAATCCATAATCATAAAGAATATTGAGTTCTTTCAGGATGGTGACAGCACGCAGGTTTGTCGCCACATCGATACGTTTGTTCATAAGGCTTAGACCTTGGTCAGTTCCGGATTCTATCCCGAGATACACCAGGAAAAGCCCATGTTGTTTCATAAGAGACAATAGATTAAAGTCAATCTCATCTGTTCTGCAATTAATTTTCCATAGAATTTTATCATGTAGACCTCGTTGGTCCAGAAGACTACAGAACTCCGTCACCCAGCTGCTGCCCTTGGCATAAGCCAATGGGAAATCATCATCCTGAAACATAAAGATGGAGCAATCCTTTTCCTGATGGAGGAGCTCCATCTCGCGCACGACCAGCTCCGGCCTCCGGACCCGCTTGATTGGGCCGGGCGGTCGTGAATAAAACTCCCGTATGCTGCAAAAGGAACAATTATGCACGCACCCTCGGCCTGCCAGAATAGTGGCGAATTTCTTTTCCAGGGCAAACTTCCGCAAGGGTGGCCTTACGGGGGGAGGGAAGCTGTCGAGGTCAACTTCAAGATGACGAAGGGGATTAAGACAAATAGTACCGTTTTTACGGTAGGCGAGGCTGTGGATATTTTTCCAACTTTCGTTGGATTCCAGGGCTCTTACCAGTTCCAGAAAAGTCCACTCACCATCGAAAAGGACGACTGAGTCCAACCCGGGAATTGCGTGCAAGAGCTCAACAGGACGTAAACTCGGGTAGTGTCCGCCGGCGCAGAAATGGCAGTGAATGCCACTCTCTCTAAGGATAGAGATCAGTTGATGGAATTGTTCTATATGGTGTTGAAAGATGATGGAAAAACCAACCACAAGTGGTTCATGTCGCCTGAGATGCTCCAGAATGGCGGGCGCCCCGATACGAAAATCGATGATTCGTATCTTGTAACCGGCAGTTACCAGAATTGCTGCCACATAACCCACTCCCAGGTTATCTTGTTCTTGAAAGGCAATAAAGATAACAGGTTTCTGCTCCATAACGCCCCTTAGGAAAGTAGCGGCCAGGCCTTATCATTGGTGGGCTACGGTTTGGGTGGCGACTGAATGCGTTTAGCGTACCACTTCCATCATTTTGCTGAGGGCCTCTATTTCCGCTTTTTTTACGGCGATTTGGGCATTGAGGCCTTCTAATTCAGCTTGGGCTACCTGTATGCGATAATCGATGTTTACCCTGGCAATTTCGATTAATCTATCGTCCTTAAACCGGCGCAGCAGTGCCGGATCAACAGCATACAGTATCTTCCAGATTTTTTCATATGCAGCGGGTAATGCAAAGGCCTCGTCGGAAATCTCCGTTAACTTCATCTGATCAGGCATATCATTCTCCTTTATTATTTAGACTATCGTTATAAGGCCTGGCCTGTTCTGGGTTAAAAGCCAAAAGCAATACGGGGTGCGCCGGTCCAGCTTTGTTCATCCCCGCGGTGGCACTACTTTAAATTTTAGCCCCTCGGCTTTCCTCGTCCTTGTTAAGACTTACCTATCGTATCCCGGCTGCGATCAAAAGGCCCCAGCCAGGGATACAGCATCACGCCCGGCTTCTTGCTGCCCATTTGCCCTGGTGCAAAAAACCCTCATTCACTGGTTATCGGAAAAGATCCTTTAACGTAATTTTCCTCGCTCCAACCCTTTTCCACGGCAAAGTCGAAATCCAGCGCGATTTCCCAAGGTTCGGTCAATAAGTCGAAGAGATTCTCGACATTCCAAAAGGCTATCTTGATATGAGACAGGCGTGAAAAACACCTGTTATTGTTTTTTTGTAATACTGGTTGCACATATTATTAAATTAGAAATTAATGAAATATATTTGTAAGATAAGTTTATAAAAATATTATATTAATCTATTAATTTCTATTTATTTTTATTATACATGTTTACATATTTTATTCAATATAAAATACATTTATTATCTTAGCTATATTATTTTTATACTTTTATTAATTATATTAGTATTTTTATATAGTTAATATATTCGTAGGCGTTCAGCTATCAGCGATTAACTTTCAGCAAAAACGAAGAGTTAAGCTGATTATTCCAAAATTCAGGGATCAATCATATTCTTCTAACTATTTTAATTTAATTTTTAAGCTGGCCTTTGCACGCCTACCTTTTTTCTTTTTCTATAAAGGTATATAAATGAAGGTTGGAGATCTGGAACAACCAAGAAGATTTTGACAAGCACCAACTTATGGCTTTAATTTAGTCTCTGACATTCGAGGGCGGTTTATGGGCGACCAAATTCTTTTTCAGGTTAATATGGTGGTTATTTTTCTATCCAGCATTTTTAGTTTCCTGGTGGCAACCGAAGCTGGCTTTCGGGTCGGGCGCCGGGCGCAAGCCAGGGTCAACGATGCCTCCAGATCCGAAATATCCACGATTCAAGGAGCTATGCTTGGTCTGCTGGCCCTTATGCTGGGGTTCACCTTTTCCATGGCCATGTCCCGTTTTGAAGTCCGCAAGCAGTTGGTCCTGGAGGAGGCCAACGCCATCGGCACCACGTTTCTGCGAGCCCAACTGCTGCCGGAGCCGTCAAGACAGGAGGTCTCCCGCCTGCTGCGTCAGTATGTCAAGGTCAGGCTGGATTTTTATCAAGCAGGGATTGATCCGAAAAAATTGCACGAGTCCAGAAATATGACCGAACAGTTGCACAAGCAGCTTTGGTTCCATGCTATTGATTTGGGGGGAAAGGATCCACGAGCTATCCCTGTAGGATTATTTATTCAATCTTTGAACGAAGTGATCGACCTGCACGCCAAGAGAATAAACGCCCTGGAAAACCATGTGCCAGAGATCATCCTGATGCTCCTCTATTTTGTGGCGATAATTGTCACCGGGTTAATCGGATATGGCTGCGGGCTGGGAGGGAAGCGGAATTTTTTTGTTACTCTGACGGCCTCAATGCTCATTGCCTCGGTAATTCTGGTGATTATCGATCTCGACCGGCCCCGGAGGGGGTTAATCAAGGTGAGCCAACAGCGGCTGCTGGAACTGCGTGATAGCCTGGCAGTGGATTAACTTATACTATTTATTTGCTCTCAAAGAATTAATATCGGTAGTTGGAGGCTTTAGCCTGCGGCCGCACAGGCGAGACGCCTGTGCCACCAGGTTCTATTGTTTTGATGGGAAATTAATAGCTGATCGCTGCTTAAATCCCCAGGTAGGTGCGCTGGACTTCTTCGTTCTTAAGGAGGGAACGGGCCTCGCCCTGGAGTTTGACCTTGCCTTCGGCCAGGACGTAGCCGTAATCGCTGACCGCCAGGGCCATCTG
Source organism: uncultured delta proteobacterium (assembly GCA_963705135.1). GTDB lineage: Bacteria > Desulfobacterota > Desulfobaccia > Desulfobaccales > Desulfobaccaceae > Desulfobacca. The sequence goes on along the minus strand of CAVPJB010000011.1, from coordinate 15,719 downwards.
GACGTTCTGCTCCACCAGGAGCATGGTCAGGCCGGCTTTTTTCAGGGTCAGGAGGGATTCAAAGAGGTTAAGGGCCAACAGGGGAGAGAGCCCCAGGGAAAGTTCGTCCAGCATCAGGATTTCGGGTTCGGCCATGAGGCCCCGGGCCACGGCCACCATCTGCTGCTCGCCGCCGCTGAGGGTGCCGGCCTTCTGGAGACGCCGCTCCTGGAGGCGGGGAAAGAGTTCGTAGACCTTGTCCAGGTTGTGCTTGACAGTTGGCATGGGCCCGTTTGGAGAAGGCCCCCATTTCCAGGTTCTCATGGACGGTCATTTCGGTGAAAAGCTGCCGGCCTTCGGGCACCAGCACCAAGCCCAGGTTGGCCCGGGCATGGGACGACAGGCGGGTGACGTCCTGGCCGGCAAAGGTGACCGACCCCTGGCTGGGACGCAGCAGGCCCATGACGGTGCGCAGCAGGGTGGTCTTGCCCACGCCGTTGGAGCCCACCAGGGTGGTGAGTTTGCCCTGCTCCAGGGTGAGATCCACACCCCAGAGGATCTGGACTTCGCCGTAACCGGAGGCAAGGTCGGAAACTTCTAGGACAGCCATGCGTTAACTCCGCAGATTATATTCTGTCGGGAGGGGTCTTAGACCGCTCCGACCACATGATTACCTCTGATCAGACGATTCCTGGGACAGCAGGCGCTGGGCAATTTTGGGGTCGCCCAGATAGGCCTCGATCACCTGGGGATTGTTGCACCACTTCTTCGGGCGTCCCGGCTGGCGATCAGCTCGCCGTAGTCCAGGACCATGACCTCGGTCGGAGAGCGTCATGAGGGCCTGCATGACGTGTTCGATCATGAGAATGGTGATCCCCTGCTCCCGGATCAGCACGGACGGTGTCGATCATGGCGGCGATTTCCGAGGGGTTGAGGCCGGCCAGGACCTCGTCCAGCAGCAGCAGGTACGGCCGGGCCGCCAGGGCCCGGGCCATCTCCAGCCGCTTTTTCTGGGCCACGTTGAGGCTGCCGGCCAGTTGGTCGGCCCGCTCCCTCAGACCCACCGTTGCCAGGACCTCGTCGGCGATTTCGCGCGGCAGGGCCTTGTGGATTGTTTTTCCCGGCCAAAACAGGCCCCCACCATGACGTTTTCCCGGACGGTCAGTTCCTGGAGAGGCCGCACCACCTGATAGGTGCGGGCCAGACCCCGCCGGGCCACCTCATAGGAAGGTAGGCCGGTGATATCCTCGCCCCGAAAAGTGACCTGGCCCGCGTCCGGCTTATAGACGCCGTTGATGACGTTGAACAGGGTGGTTTTGCCGGCGCCGTTGGGGCCGATGAGCCCCAGAATCTGCCCCTCGGCCAGGTTAAAGGTGACGTTGGTCAAGGCCTGGAGGCCGCCGAAACGTTTGGTGACGCCTTGAACTTCCAGTATCATTCCAATACCTTCCGCAGCTTGGAGAAGCGTTCCCGCAGCCAGCCCACCGCCCCGGCGGGCACAAACAGGATGATCAGCAGGAGAAAGACGCCGGCCACGGCCAGATGCAGGTTTTTAAAGATGGGGCTGGTCAGGAGATAACCCCGCAGGCCCTCGATAGGTCACCGCCCCCAGGATCGGCCCCAGCACCGTGCCCATGCCTCCCAGCATGACCATGACCAGCATCTCGATGGACATGTGCAGCTGAAAGGCGTCCCCCGGCTCGACATTGCCGTTCTTAAAGAAATACAGGGTGCCGATGACGCCGGGGAAAAAAGCCGAGAACATGTAGGCCATGGTCTTGGCCTGGGGGGCCTTGACGCCCATGACCATGGCGGCGTCTTCATCCTCCCGAATGGCCAGCAGCCCCAGGCCGAAGCGGGAGTTTTTGACCAAATAGCTGATCATCACCGTGATCAGGACGGTAAGCCAGAGATAGATAAAGGTCGTCCACAGGGCCGGGCCGGGACCGCCATACTCCCTGATAGACCGAGAAATTGACAAACAAGCCGGTGGCGCCGCCAAACGGCTCGAAATTGCTGACAAAAGCCCGGGCCGCCTCGTTGATGCCGATGGTGGCCAGGGCAAAATAGGCCCCCCGGAGGCGCAACACCGCCAGGCCGATCAGTCCGGCCAGCAGGGCCGAAACCAGGCCCCCAAGCAGGGCTGAGACCAACAAGGGCAGACTCTGTTCGACTGAGGAAATAAAAGCCGGTGTAGCCCCCCAGGCCGAAGAAGACGATGTGGCCGAAGCTGACATAGCCGGTGTAGCCCAGCAGGATATTCAGGCTGGAGGCCAGACCCACGAACATCAGCAGGGTAAAGGCATGCTCCCGGGTGCTGTCCTGACGGACGAGCATGACGTAGAGCCCCCCAGACCAGGATCACGAGAACCGGAATCCAAAAGCCGGGTTGTCGCCAGGCCTTCATGATTTAGCTCCCAACAGACCGCTGGGTTTGACCAGCAGCACCAGGATGAAGAGCCCGAACTCCACCACCGGCACCCAGCTAACCGGCATGAAGGTGGGAATCAGGCCCTCCAGACCCTCCCAGCACCAGCCCTCCCAGCAAGGCCCCCAAGGGTTGCCCAGTCCTCCCAGGACGCAGATGACGAAGGACTTTAGCTCGTAGGGGCCGCCGCTCAGGATGGTGAAGGGGAAAAAGGTGGCGATGAGACCGCCGGCCACGGCGGCCAGCTGGTGCCGATGCCGAAGCTCAAGGCCAGCACCTGGGCCGAGGGGATGCCCATCAGTTCCGCGGCAGTCCGGTTGTTGGCCACCGCCCGGATGGCCTTGCCCGGCCGGGTGAAATAGAGGAACAGATAGAGCAGCGCCGTGAACAGCACCGCGGCCAGGGCCGCCAGCAGCCGGGTGGTGGGCAGGATGATCGGACCCAACTGCAGGGATCCAAGGGAATAGTCGATGTTGTGGGGCGAGGTGCTGAAGACCGCGGTGCCGATGCCGATGATGATCATGTTGACGGCAAAGGTGGCCAGCAGGCTGGAAAGATGCGGGGCCGAAATCACCCGGTGCACCGCGATGACATAGATCAGGAGACCGAGCAACAGACCGACAACCGGCCACTGCGATCAGGGCCAGGTAGGGATTGACCCCCAGGTCGGTGAACAGGAGATAGGTGCCGAACATGCCCAGGGCCATGACCGGCCCGTGGCTGAGGTTGATGACGCTCATCACCCCCCAGATCAAGGTGAGGCCCATTGCAGCCACGCCGTACACAAACCCGATGAGGATACCGTCGATGAGGGAAGCTAATCAGTTGCATGGTCTTTTCTTATCGGACTGAATTGTCCTCGAGTATAGAGCAGTCAGCTTCGGTTAGCCGATTTGGCTGAAAGCTGACTGCTCTTAGCCGGCCGGCTTACCTGCCTCCATAGCAGATTATCGGGGCCTTGGTCTTGGCAGCTTCGGGCCAGATGATCTCTTTGGCATATTTGCCACCGTCTTTCATCCATTGGATGTAAACCATCTCGTGGCCGACCTGCAGGCCATGGGCCGCCGGGGTAGTATCGAATTTGATGTTGCCGTAAAAGGTGGCGATGTCCATCTTATCGAGCTCAGCCTTGACCTTATCGGTGGCGGTGGAGCCGGCTTTGCGGATGGCCTGTTCGATGAGCAGACCCGGCAACATAACCGCCGGCACTGTGATAGGAGGGATCTTCGTTGTATTTGGCTTTATAGGCTTTGACAAACTCCTCCACGGTGAGGACCGACCCATTCTTTGTTCTCGGCCTTGGCCGCTTCCGGGGAATACTTGGCCGCCGGCTCCCACTGGCTGGCGCCGATGATGGCCACGCAGGCGTCACCCAGTTCCGCGAATTTCGGTTCCGGCGGGGCCACTAGCAGGGCCACCAATTTGGGCTTCACCCCTTTTTCATAGATTTGTTTGGCAAAGGTGCTGGTGTCGGCGAAATGGCCGCCGCCCATGATGGCATCAACATCAGGCGGGATCTTGTTGATAAAGGGGGCAAAATCAGTGGTGCCGCTATCATATCCTTCAAAGAGGACGACCTTATAGCCTTTGCCTTCGGCGTATTTTTTCAGGTCAGTGACCACGTCGGTGGAGAATTTGTCTTTCTCATGGACGATGGCGATCTTTTTGGCTTTTGGATCCAGTTTAGCCAGAATATCAACGGCGCCGGTGAGGTAACGGCTGGCCGGGGTATAGGTCTGGTAGACCAGGGTAAAGCCTTTTTTGTAGGTGGAATCGGAGGCTGCCCCGGCGGTGAGCATGATCTTATTATTCTGCTGGGCGATGACCGCAGCCGCATCGGTCAAGCCGCTGCTGTAAGGGCTGACCAGAAAATCCGCTTTGTCGTCGTTGATCAGTTTGGTGTAGAGTTCCTGCACCCGGCCCTTGTTACTTTCATCATCATAGAACTTGGAGGCGAACTTGACCACGGAACCGTCTGCCAGTTTAACGCCGCCGGCAGCATTCGCCCTCTCCATCCAAAGGTTCAAGCCGTTGATCTGCCGCATGCCTTCCACATTCAGCTTACCGGTCTGAGAGGCGGTGAAGCCGATCACCACGGTTTTTGCAGCCGGGGCCTGGGCCAGGGCCGCACTTGCCAGTAATAAACTCAGGGCGGCAAGAATCACTATCATGAAAGTTCCTCTGAATTTCATGCACATCCTCCTTTGGCAATTCATTTCAGGTTTCCGGGTCGGACACCAAAAAGTTTTCAACGAGCAACAGGCAAGGCTTCGAAACCAATATCCTAATAGTTTTTGTATTTTCAGATAATTTTGCTCAATTTGCAAGGCAAAAGTATCTGGCGGGGTCTGAGTTTCGATTTTTGAGTTTCGGAGCCGGGGAGAGGATTATAACCAGCGGCTATTTCAGAACCTGGTTTTACCCATCATGCTTAAAGCAGTGAAGAATTTAATCCTGGCAAAGAAGTGTTAATGGCCTGTTAAAAGATTCCCTTCTCCCCTGTCGTCTAAAATTCCTTCAGGGGAGAAGGGAAAAAAGAAAGGTGCAAAGGAAATTACGTTAGATAACAATTGACCCGAAAAATTCACCAGATTGATAGAGCCTGCTTAATGGTGCGCCTTATCCCCACTACATGGCAAACGTCCATTAACCCCAGGCTCCAGTGGCGGCCAGTTTGGGAGGCGCGCTCACATCCGGCTGGTTTGCTTCTCTTAAGAACTGCAAGGCAATATGTTGCAGACCCAAAGCCGCGGGGCTTTGCTTGCTCCGCATGGGGAAAGGCAGCATCTGATTCACCGCCTTTTCCACTTCCGGATCATAAACCAGGGAACCAAAAATCTGCGGCTGCAAATTCAAAAAATCGGCACAGACCTTTTGAATAATCTGGGCGGCCTTTCTATCCAACTCCGTTTTCACCATATTGACCACCAGAAAGATCTCAAAGTTGCTCATCAGATTCTTGAGGCGGTCATATTTTTCGAAAGCGACCCCCTGGAGGTGTGCCAGGATATCATCAATGGAACTTATCTTGGCGTGCCGGTTCCCGGCATGATGCAGGAGCAGGAGGACTTCTTCGTCACGGGAAAATTCCCGGCTGAGAAAGCGAAACAGGGCACTCTTGATGAAACCATAGACATTTTGTAGGGAAGTGGACTGATTAGTGAAAACCGCGATTTTCCCGGCCGAATAGTTAAAAAAATCTAAAACATTATAAGAGGTCCCAGCGCCAAGATCCAATAACACCAGATCGGCCGGGAGGCCTTCCAATTGATTCAACAAGCGAATTTTCTGGGCAAATTTAGGGTTGGCGGCCCCCATGATATCATCGGCGCCACAGATAAGCCCGATGCCCTCAACCTGGGTTTCAATGACAATATCTTCCAGGCGATCAACTCGTTTGAGAATAAAATCCTCCAGGGTATAAGCGGGATACCTCACCCCCATAAGGGTGTGGAGATTTGCACCTCCCAAATCGGCATCGATGAGGATCACTTTTTTTCCCATTTGGGCCATGGTGATGCCGAGACCCAGGGTGAAAATGCTCTTGCCGATACCACCCTTGCCTCCTCCGATACTCCACAATTTCTTTAGGGACATATTTTCCACCATTTATATCATGAGCTTTCAACCGAACTTCCAGTCAGACGTACCAGGAGAAGAGACCCGCCTCATGCTCGTTAAACTTTTCAGGGCTACAACCAGGCTCCCTAAAAACATTACTACCAGACCGGAAAAACCGAGATATTCCGATTGCGGAAATTGCAGACCCAGGCCGCAGATAATGGCGCCGAAACCGACCCAATAGATCCCGTTGCCCTTGACATGGTTATCTGCTTCGTAGTCTAAGGCGACCGCGGCATCCTGCTCAGAGGTGGCCGTCGCTACCGGTTCGGCTATTTCATCAAAAGAGTCTGATTCGTGAATCTCATCCCAGTAATCCCACAAAACTTTCATGTCTTTGGCGCCAATAGCCATGTTGGCCTCCAAAGTATGGCGTACCGGCAGCGGGAGCGGTTCCAGCAGTTCCAGGCCCAGGGTTATCCCCGAATCGCCGTCACGGGTTCGAGTCCACAAGATTTTTGCGGGTACTCTGACCGTGATGCTGTCATTTTGGCTGATCATGGTAAAAAGACCCTCTTGTCCTCTGAGACTATCCGGTTTAAAACCGTTGTCCAGGTGGAGGATCTCCAGAATGACGCCGGCAGTGGTGAGGTTTTTTACTGCCACTGGAAATCGGCTGGTCTCCTCTCCGGCATCATTTAATACTTGAAAAGACAATGACTTACAAAGATCAAGAGAGTTTGCTTGATCAGGCTGGCATGAGGAGGATTGTTCCGTGATCATCACCACCATCCCTTATTTTTTTTCTCCCGCACCAGTTGGCGCAGATGGTCGATTTCTTCTTGTCTTTTGGCCTCTATTTTGGCCTTTAAGGAGTCCGCTTCCCGGACATACCGCTTATTAATTTTCTGCAAAGCCCCCAATCTTCCCAACTCATAAATCATGGCTTCATATTGTTTTCGGTTAACTGGAATCTCAACTTGAGGATGAATCATTGGGGGACTAAAATATGGTGTTGGTTTTACCGGTGTCGGCACAGGTTGCGGGCAAACCGATTGGATGTCAACCAGACTTTGATCCGGGGTGGGGCGATGGTTTTGCGGGAGCGGTTGCCAGGATTTATCTCCTAGACGGAAATTATCCGGCCGGGGTGGAGAAGAGTAAGAGTGCTTGGAAGTTTCCGGCAAGGGATTATCCCTTTCTTGGTTGAGGGTGGCCAGCGTCCTGGAGAGTTCCTTTATTAAACCAGCTAATTGTTCCTGGACCTGAGTATTAACCGACTGATCATCGCTCTCCCGGATTAAATCCTTAAGCCATTGCTGGCCTTGCGGTTCCTGACGCGCCCGTCCCAAAGGGGCGTGCCATAAAAGACCCAGAAGCAGGCGGCGGTCCTGCAGACCGGAGGCTCGAGCTTCTTGCAGCAGGGTTCGATAATAGTCTTCGGAACTGGCCATCGGTGCCAGCAGAGTTTGCATGAGTCGAGCCTGTGAGGCAATGTGCTTGAAGATTTCTTCCCAGGCGGGAATATCCGGCTCCGATTGTTGGTTGCCCAGGTCTGCTGCCGGCAAATGTTCCCGCAGGACCTCCAGTAACCGTGGCGTCGGCGGACTGGGTGGATTTTCCCAAGGTGGGGCTAGCCAACGGATAGAATCCACGGCGCCTGGGGTGAGAGAGGGGGGCAGAGTGACCATGCCGCCTTCGCCAAAAACCTGGATATCGAGTGTCTTCAGAGCAGAATGGGAGGGCAATTTCCAGGCTTGGGGCCAGGTAAAAAAATGCTGCTCCCTTTCGTCCCCCGCCTGAACCACGCATCGGGCGCGCCAGTCTCTTCCTAAAATCAAGGCTTTTTCGGCATTTTTACCCCTTACTTCAAGCACCATGAGGTTGGAGGCCGATCCTGTATAAACCATCAGACAGGCATGAATTCCTTTTACAGCCAGGTCCGTCAGCCCCTGGTTCCATACGTCCCGCAATTGCTCGAAATCTAAATCCAGGGTTATATCCAGGTTGGGAATGACGAGTTTGACTACCCAGCCTAATTCCAGGTAAGAAGAGACATATTTCCCCAAAACATCGAAATAATCGAACGTGTTCCTTAAACTCAGGATGCTGTCAATCTCTTCCGGTCGGACGCCGACGCTTACTTCATCCATGTTTATTTTCGGGGAATCGCTCATTGGTGCAACTCCGGCTCCTCAAGGAGGAGATCGCCCTGATGCTGTCATATAAAAATACCCACCCCACGCCATGGGATACGGCAGGTATATTTTAATTCGGCATATTTCGACTTATCTTTAATTTAAATTACCAAGGCTATCTGATAATCACCCCCCCCTTTCGCCGCTGCCGGACTGGCGATCTGCCACACTGGGACTGGGAATCCGGACCGTCTACAAATGGTCGGTTGGGTCAACAGACGAATAACCGTTGCCTGAAGAAATGTCTCATGTACCCCTCACCCCTGACCCTCTCCCCCCGAGGGAAGAGGGAAAAATACCGGAAGGAACTTTGGGTAATTGGTATAAGTTTTGTTGGTCTAAGGTATTATGACTAAAAGTGATAAGCGGCGCCCAGTTGAAAGCTAAGGATGAGATACTGGGGATGTAAGGTAAAGCTTTCATTCGTGGCGGATAATGGATCGATATACTGGTAGGTAAATGAGGGATGGGCCCAGCGGAATTTAAAGGAGAAATCAAAGGAAACATTTTTCGTGACCATCCACCTCAGACCCGGTTCCACCGCCAGGGCGAGTGCTACGTCGGTTTCTGAACCCGGGTTGATGGTATAAGGGACAAGCCTCCGGGCTACCAGCGCCCGGCTGCTCAACGTCACGTCCTGGGAGGTAAACATAACGGCCGGACCTACTGCCAAGTAAGGCTGTAATCGCCCGAAGGGGACCTCGTCATTACCCAGGAAACCATAGCGGCCGGCAAACATGAAAGCCAGGGTGACGGCATTGCCGTTACTCTTAAAAGCATTTCGCGTGGAAACAGTATCGTCGGGCAATATCGTATTGCCAATCCGGGGCCTGAAATTCTGGCGGTGATAATTGAAATCCAGATAAAAACCTAAATACTTCATCCATGCCGGATAGGAGAGAGCCAATACCCCCTGGTTGGTAAACCAGGTACCGACTTTCACCCCGCCGATGACGGCAGGACGAAAAGTCCCCCGGGTATGGTGCTCCTCATATGCACCCAGACTGGGATGGTGGGTGGTCATGATAAGATACTCCCGAAATACGGTGGCCGTCCTAACATAACCGGCATACCCTTCCACGTACATCTCGGCCCCGGCCCCTGTCGGCATGATTGCCGGCAGAGCCAGGAACATCAAGCAGATCAAAAGTTTTTGTCTCATAAGCCCCTCGATTAATTGGTTTGGGACGCGTCAAAAAATCGGTTAATAACAATAGTATGGCCAATCTGGCAAAGGCCAGGAACAGGAAAAAAGATCTCTCCTCGTTACCGGAGCTGATCCGATATAATCGACTTTCTTTGTGATGATTGTGCAGTTCGATGGGCTTTTGCGGCAGCAACCGCATTATTTGGGTGAGAATGTTACCATAACCCTGGCTAAGAAATCAATTTAATTAAATTCATACTGAATAAAATTCTACACCTGAGATCATAATAGAATCGGGTCGACTATGCCAAAAAAGGAATGATTATGGGCGCGGCAGTCAGCATGTCGGCAGCTGCCGCCATGGCCTGACCGATCCTGGTATACTGTTCCTCCACAGTGTCTTCTTTGCCGGGACGGATCAGGGTATTGCCCCCTAAGGCAATAACTATCTCCGAATATCTGACCGGATCGATGGGCAGCATGGGGTTAGATCAAGTTCATAGGAGATATTTTTTAAGTTCAATTTTTTTTATTTTTAATATAATCATGGAACTAATCTTTCTTCACCCGTGATTCCAAAGATTATTTCCAAATACCAATTCCAGGACAGCGGCGCCGCCGGAGGAATTTCACCATGGCACCTGAGGATAAAAGTAAAGCACAACTCCAGGCCGAATTAGAGAGGGCCCAACAGCGAATCTCTACCCTGGAAACCTTTGAAAATACCTGCCAACTTATGGAAGCGAATTTAAGGAAACAGAATCAATTTTTTCATCATGTGTTGGAATCCCTCACCCATCCTTTTTATGTTTTAGATGCTCATGACTACAGTATTGTGGTAGCAAATTCGGCAGCGAAACTAGGCGATTTGTCACCTAAACCTACATGTTACGCCCTGACGCACCGGCGACCGACGCCCTGCGACGGCAGCGAGCATATCTGCCCTCTCCAGGAAGTCAAAATGACAAAGCAGCCGGTCATCGTCGAGCACGTTCATTATGATAAAGACGGGAACCCCAGGGATATGGAAGTCCATGCCTACCCCATTTTCGATGAGAAGGGCGATGTCGTCCAGATGATCGAATATTCCCTGGACATTACCGAGCGCAAGAAGCTGGAGAAAAAAATTCAGGATTATGCCGAAAAAATAAAGCATTTCGCTTATTCGGTTTCACATGATCTGAAAAATCCGCTTATTTCCATCAATGGCTTGACAAATCTTCTCGTCAAACAGTACCGGGACCAGCTTAATGATAAAGGAAAGTTATTTTGCAACCAGATCATCAGAGAATCACAACAAGCTCTGGCCTTGATTGAGGAAATCAATACGTTTATAAGAACGAAGGAATCTCCCCTCAAGTTTGAACTCCTTGATGTCAAGGAGATACTGGCTCAGGTCCGGGAAGAATTTCAAACTTATCTTACCAATAAAGGGATTCATTGGTCGGAACCTGAGATAATTCCCGAGGTCAAGGCCGACAGAATGTCCCTGGTGCGGGTGTTCCGGAATTTTATCGATAATGCCTTGAAATACGGCGGTCCGGAACTCAGCCGGATTACCATTGGCTATGAAAAACCAGAGAACTTCCACATTTTTTCCGTCAATGACAATGGCGTCGGCATCACCGCTGAACAAGTGGACAAGATTTTCGAGGCTTTTCAGCGGGGGGAATCATCCCAGGGGCAGGAAGGGACGGGTTTAGGACTGGCCATTGTCCAGGAAATCGCCGTCAGACACGGAGGCCGGGCCTGGGCTGAACGTGGGCCCGAAAAAGGGGTGACCTTTTATATATCTATTGCCAGAAATATCTAAGAAATTACTGAGATGAATCCAGTATGTCAATTATTAACGTATTATTGCCGCCAGACTGATGCAACTCCGCAACTCCAAGCCATTGGCCTCAGCCACTGTATTTATTCAGGCCCAGAGCCAACAAGTCAGCCACCAGCCGCTGCTCAAAAGATTCTCCGATTAATTCCTCCAGGTGGGAGCGGCCGCCGGCCGCAATCTCCAGCCACTGCCTCCCCCGGTAGTCTTCATACAGACTGTAGGTGGCGACATAGGCCGACCGAACTTTGACCAACCGGCAATAGAGCCGCACTTCCCGGCCGTCCAGCAGGGTAAAGCCTCTGATGCTGAAATTATCCTCAGCCGTTCCCATAACCTTTAAATGGCAGGGTTGATGGCGCAGAACTTTCCGGGCCATTTTAGTCCTGGTTGTGCCACCGACTCAGGTGATCGGTGTGAGTTTGCAGAGACGGCACATCCTGAAAATCTAGCGGTATTTTTGCTTTTTCCATCAACTTTACCAATCAAGCTCTCATAATTTATTGCAGACTGGTTTTGAAGGAATTAGGGGACGTTGCCTGTCTTCCCTCTTCGATTCTCCGGCTGGCTAAAAAACGCCGGCTTGGGCATACGGGGGGCGCCACAGGGAAACCGGCCCAACAACTGCATTGAACCAGGCCTGGAACATCGTATCAACTTCGCCGGCGCTTTGTCCTTTTTTGGACAAGAATAGCTTGACTGTTGCGGTGATCGGATAAATGAACTCGATCAGATAACGCAGCGGTATGTGGTCGGGGGCGGAGGAAACCTTATCGGTTTGGTTCTTCTCGGTGGGAATGTGGCGCAGGGCGATTTCTTGTTGATAATCGAACCAGACCTGGTCATAGCAGGCCTTACAGGTATGCAAGTTCCATTGACCGAAATGGTGACGGACGGCAGCCGGATAGGCAGAGTCGAGTTGGCCGTCAGGACTGCTTAAATAGTAGGCGCGATGCGGCTGGGAGCCGACGAAGATATGCCAGACATCCAGGACGGCCTCGGTCTGATCCTCCAGCACCGTTCCGGCCAACCGGAGATAGTTCAGATCCTCGGCGGATAAGAGAACGGTCTGTTTGAACAGATCGAACTCTGCCACGGTGACCGGCGATTTGGTCACTTCCGTCGTGCCGAAGGTGTCTCCGGGTATGGCTGGGCTAGACATATCGTCCTCCTCATGGCAGGGTGCAATCATGGAGGTCTAGTCTTTAAAACCCCCTCACCCTAATACTCTCCCCGCAAGCTAAGCGAGGGGAAAAAGGAAATAACTTTTAACAATTAATATTTTGATTATTAATGTATTTTTTATTACAATTTAGTATATTTATTCTTTGGCAAAGCAATTTCTCCCCTGACTCTTTGGGTCAACTCAAGAGCTCCTGCGAGAATAATCGAGCGGGCGGCGGCAGGAATGAATAATCAGGGTATGCAGCTTTGAAAAGGTTTATGACTTGTTTTCAATAAAATTCTTATCATGGGGGCTGATCTTAGACCTGCCCCTACAAGATCTTCTACTCAGTCCTTCAGTCTTCTGCACTCAAACGCGTCACTCCTCCAGAAAATTTTTAAGAACGATAACGTTATTTCTTTCTTGCTCCTGGGTGTCATAGACCATGGTCACGGTCCCCTTCCGGAGCCTGACATGAGGTCTTCAAGAACAGGGGTTTTTTCAGGAAGATCCAGCGATCGTCCCAAGCTTACTCAGACTTCCTGAGAAATGTTTTTATTTTCAACTGGTGACAAACTGATCCCTCAGCCAGTGTCGGCGGGAAATGTCAAGAATTTTTTTTTAACCGTTGCAGCTCTCTTCAAAGCCGAACCTGCCGTCATAAACCATCCCTGGATCTGGCTGAGGAAATTTGCGTTCTCCCTTGTTTTTATTCTACTGTCGGTGACAAAAATATCGGGGCCGGCCGGTCACCTGCCTCCGTACTCTGGCACCATTCGGGCAGCGCCATCCCGGTATCTTGCCAAGGTGCCTCTGTCTGCTGCACCACCTGCCAGCCTTTTACCTGCCATTCTGACAACGGCGGTGGATAATGGCCGCCAAAGGTGAAGTTCTTGGGATTGCGGCTGTCGTAAACCATCACGTCGACCTCAATTGGTCCCTTTTTAACCCGGTAGCCCGATTTAAAGTTATTCGTGGTATTCGGGGTGGTACCTTTGGCAAAGAAGGTAATAACGTTGCCATCTTTTTTCACCACGGAATAGGTCTGACAGCAGTCGCCTATCCCGGCGCCACCCGGGCCGGTCAGTCCGCCACAGCCGCAATTTCCTCGCAGCAGGACCAAGCCGTCTACCCGGTAACCGCCCGGCACTTTTTCAATGGATATTCCCGTCATAACTGTCATCTCTAAGCTCAGGTTTTCAGACCTGCACCATTTCGTATTCACGAACTCATTATGGCGTTGCTGCTTGCCGGCTGATTAAACACTTTAATCATGGCGTTGGCATCATACGGATGGTCTTTCAGGTGCCGGTTCCAGGCCTCATTATTGGACTCCCCCCGCTGCACCTGCACGACGGCCATTTTCATGTCTAAAGTTGCTGCAAATTCAGCCATTTCCTTATAATGATACATTGTTTCCCGTCCTCCTTACTTCTTTTTTCAGGTTACAGCCTCTGGACGAGAGGTAACCTCAAGGCTGAACTATCTTAGATGTCGTAACAATCAACCTGGTCCTGGAAAAAATCATGCCTGGTAAAGTTGGTTAAGAGTTTTTCCACGAGAAAAATTGACTGTGAGTTTTGTTGGTGGGCATCTTCCAGGTTGGCCGCTAATTCCGCCGAGTGCTGGTGGGCCACCTTTTCTTGCAAAACTCTTAACCCGGCTTCTTCGGTCCTTAAGTTTTGGTGAATCTCCTGCAAATTCGCCACGAGTTTGTGGACGATGCGATAATTAGCCGGATGCAGGAAAAGTTCCCCCTGGTGGTTTGCCGGGGGCTCCTCCAAAAACATGGCCAACCGACGCCAGAGTTTGGTAGGGGAGCAGGGCACGCTGATGTAGTCATCGAAGTCCGCTTCGAAAACCTCAATAGGAAGAAATTCGGCATCACTGACAATAACGAGTTTCGTTTCTGGAGACAATTCCTTTATCATCGGCAAAATTGCCAGCCGGTCAGCATCCTCTTCAGAGAGCTTCATAACTACCAGGTCAAAACCATGGTTGCTCAAAATTTCCAAAGCCCGCTCGGGTAAATCGGTTACCCAGGTTGGATACCCTCTTTCTTCCAGACGCCTGGCCATCATCCGCAATAGAAAGGAGCCGTCATTGATTAGGAGGATTTCATCCGGCAGCATGATCTTTCTCCTTACACGTTCATATTTTTCACTGGCAGAATCGATGCCTATTCCGGTTGCTAAAAGTAAGGTCCTTTCACCCCTCACTCTGCCCCCCCTCGAGGGGAAAAGGCAACATCAAGGGAAAAACTTTTAGCATTTGGTCTAAATCATCCTCAAAGGAATGATTTGTCTAAGCTGCTCCTCCATGAGACAGCCAGTAATATTGCATTGGTGCTTATTTTACTTAACCAGAAATATAAATCTATAGACTTGGGCGACTATTCGGGGATGGTTAAAGTTGACTATATGGGTGGGATGAAATTAACAAATATTTTAAAAGATTACCAAAGATAATTACTCTTCAAAATGATTGGCCTGACTGTATGTCATAAGGATCATACTAAAAGGAAATCAGGGGTTAGATTGAATGAGTTCTCGATCGATGGCGTACCGGACCAGATCGGCCAACCGCTCCATTTTGAGCTTGCGCATGATATTGTCCCGATGCCGGCGGACGGTAAAGACGCTAATAAACAAGAGATCGGCCACCTCCTGGGAGGTCTTCCCTTCGGCCAGAAGTTTAACAATCTGACGTTCCCGGTTGGTCAAGGGATCAGGTTTAGCATTCTTCTCGGCCAGTTCGGCCAGTTTGCCCACCAGCAGGGGGGAGAAGTACTTTTCCCCCTGTCTGACTGTCTGGATGGCCTGGATAAGTCCGTAATCCGCGTCTTCTTTCAGCATGAAGCCATCCGCCCCGGCTTCGATCCCCTGTCGCAGGAAATCTTTTTTCCTATGCATGGTGAGCAGCAGAATCTTGATCTTGGGATAGGTGCTCTTGAGTTCCCGGGCGGCTTCCAGACCCCGGAGCAGAGGCATGGAAATATCCAGGATGACGAGATCCGGGCTGGTGGTTTTGAGGAGTTCCAGCAGTGCCAGGCCGTCGCCGGCCTCGCCGATGACCTTGAAGTCCGGATTCTCCTCGATGATTCTCTTGACCCCTTGCCGAAACAGCATGTGATCATCAGCTAAGACAATGGTGTACGGACTCATTTTTTTCTCCGTCAGGGGTGAAGGGGATGATGAAAATTATCCGGGCACCCTGGTTTTCCTGGCTCCAGAGGTCAAAAATGCCTCCCACCAGTCTCACTCGCTGGGCCATCACCGCTAGACCCATTCCTGTTGTCCCGGTTTCACTGTCCAGCACTTCGTCCATGGAAAAACCGTGGCCGTCATCTTCAATGCTAAAAACTGCCTTTTCGTCTTCCTTGGTCACCTTAACCTTGACATGTTCAGGATTAG
>CAVPJB010000010.1:0-16047 GCA_963705135.1 uncultured delta proteobacterium | reverse complement strand
ACGCAGCCAGGTGTCATTGGTGCAATCAGAAAAGCTGGCCATGGCGGGAAAACTGGCCGCCGGCGTGGCTCACAGCATCCGCAACCCCTTGACCTCGGTCAAAATGCGGCTTTACTCCATGCGCCGGCACCTGAAGCTGCCGCCGCCGCAGCAGGAAGACCTTGATGTTATCTCCGAGGAAATTCGTCATATCGACGCCATTGTGCGAAATTTCTTGGAATACTCCCGGCCCCCCAAACTTACCATTCAGCCGGTCAGCCCCTCTCAAGTCGTGGATCTGGCCATAACCCTGCTGCGCCCCCGCTTGGAGTCCTTCAATGTCTCGGTGACGGTAAACCGCAAGCAGTCCCTGCCGGAAATCTGGGCTGACCCAGATCAATTAAAGGAAGTCCTGGTCAACCTTATGGTCAATGCCTGCGAAGCCATGGCCAAAGGAGGCTCTATTGTGGTTACGGAAACAGAAGATTTCATGGCCGGCCTCGGCCGGGTCGTCCGGATTCGGATTCAGGATACCGGCCCCGGCATCCCTGAATCCATGCACGATAAAATTTTCCAACCCTTTTTTTCCAGCAAAGAGGAAGGCACGGGGTTGGGTCTGAGCATCGCCGCCCGCATCATTGAGGAGCACGGCGGCAGCATCGACGTAAAGTCGCCGGCCGGGCAGGGCGTCACCTTCACCCTCACCCTGCCTCTGAGAAAGATCAAACATGGGAACCATACTGATAGTTGATGATGACCCCCAATTGCGGCAGAGTTTTGAAAAACTGCTACTGGATGAAGGGCACATTGTCGTAACTGCCCCCAATGGCGAAGCGGCTATAGCCCTGGTTCGCCAAAATCCCCCAGAACTGGTGGTCATGGATATTCGCATGCCCGGCATGAGCGGTCTGGAAGCTTTCACGGCCATGCATGCCATTGAGCCGAAACTGCCGGTCATCATCATGACCGCTTTCGGCACCACCGAAACCGCCATTGAGGCCACGAAACTCGGCGCCTATGACTATATCCTGAAACCCTTCGAGATCCCCGACATCCTGGCCATCATCACTCAGGCTCTGGAGGCCGGCAGAATTATGCGCTCCAAGGTGGAGGTAAACCGGTCCCCGGAAACTGCCATGGGGGAGGCTATTATCGGCCGCAGTCGCCCCATGCAGGAGGTTTACAAAGCCATCGGCCGGGTGGCCCCCACTGACGCCACCGTGCTCCTGAGGGGTGAATCCGGCACCGGCAAAGAACTGGTGGCCCGGGCCCTTTATCAACACAGCCTCCGGGCCAACAAACCCTTCCTGGTAATCAATTGTGTCGCCATCCCGGAAACGTTGCTGGAGAGCGAACTTTTTGGTTTCGAAAAGGGGGCTTTCACCGGCGCCATCAATCGCCGGGTGGGGAAAATCGAACAGGCTCATGGGGGTACTGTCTTTCTGGATGAAATCGGCGACATGCCTTTTAGTATCCAGGCAAAGATATTACGTCTGTTGCAGGAAAAGAGCATCGAACGGTTGGGCGGCCGCGATCCCATCCCCGTGGATGTCCGCATTATCGCCGCCACAAATCGCGACCTGGAAGCGGCCCTGGCCGAAGGTCGGTTTCGCGAAGATCTATATTATCGACTTAAGGTTGTGACGATCTGGCTGCCCCCACTACAGGAACGCACCGGCGATATTCCGGCCCTGGCCAATTATTTTTTGGCACGATTTGCCCAAGAGATGGGTGTTACCAATCCCGGCATGACCCCGGAAGCCAAAAATATCCTCGCGCATTACCATTGGCCAGGAAATATCCGGGAATTGGCCAATACTATCCAAAAGGCCCTCATTTTCAGCCGGGGTTACCTCATCCGTCCGGAAGAAGTTTCCCAGGTCATCGGCGGGGGCGCCACCAGAACCATGTCCGATAAAGATGCCATGGAATGCCTCCACCAGTGGGTCCGCCAGGGTCTGTTGACCGCCTCAGAGGAAAACGCCTTTGATTCGTATATAGACCGTTTTGCCAGCGTGCTGGTCAGCGAAGCCCTGGATCTCACCAGCGGCAATCGCACCCGGGCCGCCAAACTCCTGGGCCTTTCCCGCCCCACCCTGCAGGCGAAAATAGATAAATACCGCCTACGGGTCGAAACTTCCGTAAAAACTGACGACGACTGATACTGGCTTGTGAATGAGTGGGAGACGGTGGGCTGTCTCCCACTATTGGGTTTCGGATTTTTGACCCTGTACGTTAGGCCTTGAATTTCATCCGGTTCCTCCCTTTACAATTTGTAAAAAAATTCGGCAGGTACGCCCTTGACTCAACCTACCGCTCTTATTGTAATCGACTTATTTTTATATAATTACAGATAGTTACTTTTCATCGGACATTTGGTCATAATGGTATCATCATTGCAAAAAAAACCGTATGATCAAAGAGAGGGATGGTCTATGCCGGTGAAAACAGTTCGCATTCTGCTTGCCGACCGCAACCGGCATGTCCGGGAGTTATTGAGGCGAGAATTAGAAACGGAAGGTTACCTGGTGGTGGTGGCCCGGGATGCCCAGGAAATCCTGGGGTTGCTGGCCCAAGGAGAAATTCCGGATCTGCTTATCCTGGATCTGGAAATTCCCTATGTGGCGGAAGTTAACTTGCTGGAGCAGCTCCAACGCCTGTACCCCACCCTGCGGGTCGTCATTCACTCTTTTCAACCCGAGAACCCGCAAGAGTATGTCATTGCCAATGCCGTGGCCTTTTTAGAAAAAGCCGAAGACCCCCACCGGCTCAAAGCCACCATAGCCGCCCTGGTGCATAAATAACCCCATCTGATTTTCTTCCCTTAACGGCCTTACCTGAACAATTTCAGCAGCATCAGCCCTATGGTCAGAAACATCAGTCCGGCAAAGGCCAGTTGCAGGCGGGGTTGGGCAAGTTTTCGCTGAAGGGCAGCGCCCAACTGGCTGCCGATGGTTCCGGCGATCAGGAGGATAATCACCAGGGCCAGTTCCACGTTGCCTTTCAAACTATGGGTCAACGTGCCGTATAAAGAGGTAAGCAGAAGTTCAAAGAGATTCGTGCCGATGGAAACCACCGTGGGCACTCCCAAGACATAAATCAGGGCCGGCATCCTGATAAAACTGCCGCTAACCCCAAGCAGGCCGGTGAGCAGGCCGCTAAAGAATCCTACCCCCAGTACTACCCACAATGAAATGGCTTCTACTCCTGAAACCGGCAGGGAGATCAAAGGCTGGAGATTGACCGTGCGCAGCCGGTTGGCCACCGGAGGCGCCATGGCTACCGGGGCCGCTCCTATAGGTTGCACCTGTAGCGCCGCTTTGGCCTCTTTGTAAACCAATGTGGCAATCCATCCCATAAGCAGGCCGTACACCACGGTCATGACCGTTTGCAGCAGGCTGACCTTTAAGTCGCCTACCATAAAATCCCCAGCCGATTTAAGCAGTTCCACTATCCGGGCGCCGATCTCCACCCCGAAGATGCTGCCGCTGAACATGAGCAGTCCCAGCTTGTAGTCCACATAGCCGGCCCCTCCCTGGCGCACGTTAGCCATGGTCGCCGTTCCGGCCATTTGGGTCAGGTCCGTCCCCACCGCCACGTTATAAGGCACATTGAAAAGCAGGTTCAGCCAGGGCGTCATTAGGAACCCGCCGCCTACCCCATAAAATCCGGTTAACAGGCCCACGACCACTCCAACTGCTATCAGCACCGCCAGGCTGACTGCCAGGTCGCCGTTGGTCTGAATGGTATAAAACCAGCCCTGGAGAGGTTCGGCCAGCTTCGCCAGTTCCGGATGCAAGGCTTTTTGCCAATAACTTGATATCGGTAACGCAAAACTCATGGTTGTATCTCGCTATGATTTAGATGCGGTGCCAGGAGAATGCCGCCCCCAAAACCCTTTTAGCTTCTGACCAATGGCCACTTCCCTAAATGCTGCCGCCACTGAGTCTGATGCCGAAAATCTTTTCCGCCAGGATGATGATTCCGGCCCATACTAACCCAATGAGGGCCGGCGCCACCAAAGCTGCCGCCACATATTGCCACTGGGCGGTAAAAGGCTGACCCGGTCCCCCGGCGCTTTGCGAAATAGCCGCTAACCATTGCCAAAAGCCCATGTGTGTCTCCATTCAGGATAGTCTATGTGATATATTTCACGAATTATTTTAATTACCTGTCAGGCTCCTGTCAAGCGGGAATTATCCGAACTATTCCAGGAGATCCCTGGGGAGCTCCCAGGATTAGGTGATCTCGACAGTTTGGTTCAAATCAGGCGTCATGACGTTTTTGAAGCCCAGATCCAGGCGCAGCCGCCGGGCGAGTTCCTGACCTGCGGCTGGCTCGCCGTGCACGATAAAGGTGTGTGCCGGACGCGGCTGCAAAGCCCTGGCCCAGTTCAAGAGTCCCGGTTGATCGGCATGACCGCTGAAACCGTTGAGCGTCACCACTTCAGCTTCCCGATAATATTTCATACCGAAGATTTTGACCTCTGTCGCCTGCTCCACCAACCGGCGGCCCAAAGTATGTGGCGCCTGCCAGCCGACAATGAGAATCGTATTCTTGGGATTTTCAATATTGTTTTTTAAATGGTGCTGGATCCGCCCGGCTTCAGCCATGCCCGAGGCGCTGATGATGACACAGGGCTCCCCTCGGGTGTGAAGTTTCTTGGACTGCTCCACGTCCCGGATGTACTGCAACCGCCGGAAGCCAAAAACATCACCGTCCGGGTCCTGGCGCAGAAAGTCATGGGTTTCTTTGTCGAAATAGTCCGGGTGACGGCGAAAAATGTCAGTGACATTAACTGCCAGTGGACTGTCCACATAGATGGGCACATCCGGCAGGTCTCCCTGGTGATAGAGTTGGTTCAACAAGTATACCAGGAGTTGCGTCCGCTCCACGGCAAAGGCTGGAATGATGACTTTACCTCCGCGCCCGCAGGTGCGTTGAATGACCTGGTTCAAAACTTTCGCCGAATCCTCCAGAGGTGGGTGGGTCCGACTGCCGTATGTGCTCTCGATGATAAGGATGTCAGCCGCCTCCAGGGGTGTGGGGTCACGCAAAATCGGCTGCGGCCGGCCCAGGTCGCCCGTAAAGACCAAACGCTGCTTGGTCTTAGGGTTGCCATCCTGAAAATCCAAAGCCACAATGGCCGCACCCAGCAGGTGCCCGGCATCATAGAGAGTTACCGTGATGCCCGGCAATATCGAGTAGGGTTGTTCATACGTTATCCCTTCAAAATACTTCAGCGATGCGGTGGCATCCTCTTGGGTGTAAATGGGCTTGAAAGGGGGTTCGCCCCGCTTGCGCCGCTGGCGGTTGACATACGCCACGTCTTCCTCTTGAATATGGCCGCTGTCGGGAAGCATGGCGCCGCAGAGATCAACCGTAGCCGTAGTGCAGACGATTTTACCCCGAAAACCTTGTTTTACCAGATTAGGAATATTGCCGGAATGATCGATATGGGCATGTGACAGAACCAACGCATCGATGTCGGCGGCAGGAAAGGGAAAGTGCCTGTTTCGGTTCCAGGTCTCATCCCGTTTGCCCTGATAGAAACCACAGTCCAAAAGAACTTTCCGCCCGTTCACCGTGATCAGGTGTTGAGACCCGGTAACTGTCTGGGCTGCACCGAAAAAACTGATTTGCATGGCATGACCTCAAGATTTTCTGGTTCACCGGTTGTACTTCGCTATCTGGAAAAGAAAGGTGGGCGCTGCCCATCTCATATTATTCTTCAAAGACGTCGGAATGAAAAGAATAAATTTCCTGATGATATATCATACCAACTTCGTTTTGAAATGTAGTAACTTAAACTTTGATCCACTTCCAAAATAAAATCTTTAACCAGAAACCGAAAACTGTTTTAGTTCTCAATTAGTTTCGGGATGATGAGGGCGATTTATAAACACCCCCAATATTATGGCAAGGATTTTTTCGAGAAGAGCTCTAACTGAGGAAAAAATATTCTCACTGACTTTGGCGGAAGAAATTGCAGCAGGAGGCAGGGACTATGGCGCCCCTGCCTCAACTCTAACAAATTTGAAATTTAAACTTGAACCTGAAAAATTTCCGGGCCCCTCACCCTATGCTATCAGGTTCTGAGGCATTCTATCTCAAAAGCAACCTAACACCAGGCTGGAAATTAGGCAGTCGGCCAATTTTCGGCAGTCGATGCGGTACGTGTTGGCGCGGACCGCGGTGGTCAGGGGTTGGAGTTTTTCATTTCTCAGTTCTGGGACCTGGCGCAGATGCAGGAGGGCTTTTATGAGGACTTTGAGTTGCCGGCGAGGGGGAGTGAGTTCAATGACTATGGTCCGGTTTTCCATATAATATCCTTCCTGCCGGGTCACTGCTGGTGACCGGGCGTCGGCTGGGAATCCAGACAGGTGAATTGAATCCCCATGATTATTAATAGTATCGGCTTATTTCAAAAAACCTTGAAAAAATTTTAAATTTTTTTGGGGTGGCCAGGGAAAGAAACAGGGAGTCTAAACGGAACCAATAGCTTCCGATGGAGGGGTGAGTATAAAGCCTATCCCGGCAGGAAAATAATGGAAAGAGAACCTATTTTACCGCCTG
The DNA here is from genome assembly GCA_963705135.1 of uncultured delta proteobacterium. Classification (GTDB taxonomy): domain Bacteria; phylum Desulfobacterota; class Desulfobaccia; order Desulfobaccales; family Desulfobaccaceae; genus Desulfobacca. Next base: position 9,492 of record CAVPJB010000010.1, on the reverse strand, counting down.
GGCCGCAAACGGTGCTCAAACAGGAGCAAATGGCAGCAACGGCGTTGATCAGGGTTCTTTTAAGATTTTGCGCATCATGTCGCTGAGTTGGGTAAGGTTATAGGGTTTGGGCATAACACCTCTAAAACCATACTGGTCGAAATCGTTCATGAGAGGGTCGTCGGAAAAGCCGCTGGAGACAATAACCCTGGCTTGAGGATTGATTTGCTTTAGTTCCCCAATAGTTTCTTTCGCCCCTAGACCGCCCGGAACGGTGAGATCCAGGATGACGGCATCGAAGGGGTCCCCTGCCGATGTTGCCTGCCGGTAGTGATCTATGGCTTCGGCCCCGTCCTGGGCCACGGTTACCTCATAGCCTAATCTTTTTAACATGGCACTGGAAACTTCTAAAATCATTTCTTCATCGTCCATGAGCAGGATCTTGCCCCGGCCGAAACTTAATTTTACCCTTTTTCCCTTGGTAATCGGTCCTTTTTTCCGGCTGGCAGGAAGATAGATGATAAAAGTGGCGCCGCCGTCTGAGGTTGAATCCACGGTAATGTGGCCTTCATGATTTTTGACAATGGTATAGACGGTGGAGAGGCCCAGCCCGTTGCCCCGTCGCTTGGTGGTGAAAAAGGGATCGAAAACTTTATCCAGGTGCTCCGGCGGTATGCCGACGCCCTGGTCCCGGATGGAAACCTTAACGAACAGTCCCGGCTTCAGGGGTATTTGAGAATTATCGGTAATTTTGACGTTTTCGGCCAGGATATGGATGGCGCCGCCGCGGGGCATGGCCTGATCGGCATTGATCAGAAGATGATTGATTACCTGATGAATTTGTTCTTCGTCCACCTCGACCCACCAGAGATCAGGCGGAATGTCAGCCTGGCGGCGGACGTTGGAACTGCGCAACACCAGGCTGGCGGAAGTTTTCAACAGGTCGCTAATGGAGGCCAGTTTTTTTTGGGGCTTTTCCCCCTTGGAAAAGGTGAGGAGCTGCCGGGTGAGATTTTGCGCCCGGAGGCAGGCCTTTTCAGCTTCAGCCAGGCGTTCCTGCACAAACGGTTTGGTGTCGGCGTTCAGGGAGGCCATGGCGATATTGCCCAGAATGGCGGTAAGCAGGTTGTTGAAGTCATGGGCAATGCCCCCGGCCAGCACGCTGACAGACTCCAGTTTACTGGTGCGGATAAGTTCGTGCTCCAGAATTTTGCGCTCGGTGATATCCCGGGCCGCGGCGATGACGCCGATAAGCCGCCCTTCCCGGTCTTTGAGAGGAGACAGGGAAAGGTGGGCGTAGAAAAGATTGCCTGATTGGCGGCGCAGTCGCAACTCCATATCGTCGAGACCCTTTTCGTTCAGGCGGGTCATAACCTGATCGGTGAGAATTTCCGGCTGATCCTGCGGGTAGAGCAGGGAAAGGGGTTTTCCCAGGATTTCCACCGCAGGATGCCCGAATAAACGTTCGGCGCTTTGATTCCAGCTGGTTATAAATCCTTCCAGATCCACCGAAATGACGGCATCGTGAATCTGATCCACGATGTGAGCCTGGCGCCAGAGCAGTTCCTCCACAAGTTTGCGTTCGGTGATGTCCGCCACCATTATGAGGGTGCCCTGGGAGGGACCGGCATTTGTATACAAAGGGTTCGCCGCAAAGAGCAGGTAGAGATGCTTGCCGTCCCGGCGACGGAAACAAAAATCGGTAAGCACTGGCTGGTTTTGCTTCAGGCAGGCCAACAGACGCAGACTTTGCTGCGGATCGATAAATTCCGGCAGCGTGCGGCCCAGCATCTCTGCCGGGGCAAGGCCCAAAAGAGCCGCCAGCCGCTCATTGATATACAGAGTACGGTCCTGGGGATCGATAATCCAGACCCCCAAGTGGGTCTTCTCGACGACCTCTCGCCAGGGAGCTTCCATGGTACCGGTTTTCTCTGTTTACGTCTAAATAACGGTTGCAGGTGAAGGGGAATTGTGCTTTATCTGGCACGTTAGTATTATAACTATTTATTAAGGTGTCAACAAGTTCTATAAATTATGCGGGTCTCGTAAAAAGTCCAATATTTCCTCTCCCGTACAAGGTAGATCATTCATGCTATATTGTTCCTGGTATTATAACATGATACCCTATACCCTTGAGGGTAGAGGGTCAACGTGGGGGGTAGAATAAGTCCAGTCCGTCTCTCTCTAAGTGGTTCCAGGCATGGCGCCTACCCTGAATAGGTTTCAAGGCACAGTTTTAGAACGAGTATGTTCCCAAGTACAACTTGGGAACAAGCATGAAGGATTGCTTGTTCCCGTTTAAAAAGATAACGGCTGCACCTTTACCCTGTCTATAATCCCCAGAAAAAGGCTTGGTCCACCTAAAACTTACCTCTTCGGAGCTGGAGTTTTGGCCGGTGGGGCCGGACTGGCGCCGCTGCCGGCCGCGCCGCCTTCCAGCCGCTTGATGGCCTCAGCGGCCGCAGGGAAATTGGGATTCAAGACTTGGGCCCGCTTATATTGATCAATGGCCTTATCTTTTTCCCCCCAGGCTTCTAAAATCCGGCCTAACTCAAAGTGGTAGACAAAGAAATCCCTTTCTTTATTGAACAGAAAGCCAAACTCCCGCAAGGCCTTGGCCCTCTCGCCCTGCATAGCATAGATGCGCCCCAGATCAAAATGCACCTCCAGGTTTTCCGGAGACCCCTCCAGGGCCTTTTGGAGATAAGATTGGGCCTGCTCAAGTTTATCCTTCTCAAAAGAATACATCTTCCCTAACCAGGCCATGGCGTGGTAATTGTCCGGTTCCAGTTCCAGGACTTTTTTAAAGGCTTTTTCGGCCTGCTCCTTGTCTTTGTGATAAAAATAAACCCGGCCCAGCCAAAAATGGGCCAGAGCCGAATCCGGAGCCAGGCGGACGCTCTCCTGAAACTCTTTGAGGGCTTCATCAAGTTTTTGATCCTGCAGGAATTTCTGCCCTTGGCCCAGATGTTCCAGGGCTTGTGGGGGTACAGAGGCTTTACTTTTGGCTGTCTCTTTGGTCCCCGGGGTCGTGCTCGTAGATGGACACCCCAGAAATGCCGTCAGGCATACCGCCAGCAAGATAGAGAATAATAAACCAGGAAAAAAGTGGCGTGGCTGCTTCATAGATCTGTACTCCTCCTTGTGTATATGGACACTATACCAATTGCGAAAAGTTTTTGCCTTTATTTTTCCCTCTTCCCTTAAGGTGAAAGGGTCAGGGTCAGGGGTAAAAAGACATACCTTTTGGCAAAGGCTAATTTGTATTTGATCTTGATGCCGTCGGCTGCAAGCTGACCGCGGAACGCTTACATTCAAACCTGCTGGTTCACCTTTTCATCAGGCATAAGGCGAGCGCGCTCACGTCGCCCCCGGGAACGCATAATCAAAAGATAGTGCGCCGGCACAATAAAGAGCGTTAACAGGGTGGCGCTGGCCAACCCGCCAATAACCGTCCAGGCCAGAGGGCTCCAGAGTTGCGATCCCTCCTGCCGTTCCAAACCCATGGGCAAAAGGCCTAGAATTGCGGTCGCTGAGGTGATTAAAATGGGTCTGAGCCGATCTTGTGTCCCTTTGATAACCGCCCGTAACAGACTTATACCTTGCCCCCGAAGTTGGTTAATATGGTCCACCAAGACGATGGCGTTGTTGAGGACAATCCCCAGCAGCACCAGTATCCCCACATAAACGGCCAGGCTTATGGAATACCCCGCCACCAGCAAGACCGTGACCACCCCGACGGCCGCAAAGGGTACGGAGGACAAGATCACCAACGGGGCCCGGAAAGACTCAAACAAAGCCGCCATAATCATATACACAAGCAACAGGGCCAAGAGCAAAGCTGAAATAATTTCCCGGCGGTTTTCCTTTAATTCTTTAATGTTCTGGCCAAAGCGGATATCATATCCCGGCGGCCGGGAAATACTATCCAAAATCGGCTGTAATAACTGGGCCGTGCGATATAAATCCTTTCCCTGGATTTCGGCCGTAAGCTCAATAGCTTGACTGCGATCCAGGCGGTGAATTTCCGTGGCGCCCAGTTGGGTGCGGGTCTTAATGGCGGGCCAGATAGGGATTTGGACTTCCCGGGAGCGGGCCTGATTCCATTTGGGGACGGTTAGTTCCGAGAGTATCTGGAAACTGTCCTTTTCCGAGTCCGGCAAACGGGTGCGGATATTCAGTTCCTTGTCCTGCTCTCGAAAGCTATTAGCCAAAGGGCCGGTGATGGCGGCTCGAATGCCATGAGCGATCTCTGCCGCGTTCAGCCCCAGGTAGGCAGCCTGAAGGTGCGATACGGCTACCTCTATCTCCGGGACCGGATTGCGCAGGTGAATGACCACATCCCGCAAATACGGAATAGCATTCAGCCGGCGGCGCAGTTCCAGGGCCAGCATGATGAGGGTGTCCTGGTTCGGTCCCAGCACCTCCAAAGACACCTGCCTTTCACTTTTTCCTGCTCCCTCAACGCTAAAACTAACCAGGGAAAAGGGTAGGGCTTCGAGCTGCGGCCGGATGGTTTCAACCACCTGGCGGGTGTTCAAGGACCTCTGGGTTTCGGGGATCAGCCGGACTCGCAGACTGGCATAATTCTCATGTATGCGAGCCGAAACGTCTTTGACTTCAGCCCGGTGCAACACCATCTGTTCCGCCCGTTTGGTCAATTTGTCGGTGACCGCTTGCACCGTACCAGGATGAGTCTGGAGAATCAGATTGAATTCTCCCCGGTCTAATTTGGTGCTCGTTTCAAATCCTAAAAACGGCAGGAAGAGCAAACTGATGACCAGCAGAACCAACGCGAAAACCGTCCACAACAGCGAATGTCGCAACACCTTGAGGAGCTGCCGGCGGTGCCAGAGCTTCAGCCTTGTCAGCCAGGCCGCACCCAATGAAGGCCTTGGAAAACGAGCCGCCATCACCGGTACCAGCACTACGGCTACTGCCAGGGAGATGAGCAAGGAAAAAGATACGGTATAAAAAAGATCCTGATATAACAGCCGGATCCTTTTTTGCATAAAAAATATGGGAAAAAAGACAGCTAGATGAATGAGGGTGGCGGCCGCTAACGCCGGCAATACTTCCCTCGTTCCCCGGTCGGCAGCCGCTCCGGCCTCCCATCTGTTCTGGCGGTAGCGGTAGATGTTTTCTATGACCACGATGGCGTTGTCCACCAACATGCCGATCCCCAGGGTTAAACCGGCCAAAGAAACCAGATTGAGACTGATGCCGGTGAGAAACATAAACCCAAAAGTGGCGATGACTGAAATGGGGATGGCCAGCACGATGGCTAGTGTGCTGGCCAGGTGACGCAAAAAGAGAAAAACCACCACCATGGCCAGCAAGGCCCCAATAATACCGGCCAGGCGCAGTCGTTTAATAGCGTCCAGGATATAAGAACCCTGGTCATAGATGATTTCAGTCTTAAAACCAAAGGGCAGGCTTTTCTGTAACCGCTCCAGTTCCTGACGCAAAGCCGCAGTCACATTGGCAATATGGGAGCCGTACTCCCGATACACATTAAGCATTACCCGGGGTTCTCCCTGGTAACGGCTGATGGCCGTATCCGGTTGGCTGGCAAACCTGACCCGGGCCAACTGCTCCAAATGAATTATTGACCCCGATGGAGTCCGCCTGACCCCAAGTTTCCTAATGTCATCCAAGGTCCGGAATTCCCCGGTGGAGCGCAGCGGCAGGCTGATCTGACCCTGGCTGAGCGACCCCAGGGAAAGTTCCAGATTGTTCTGTTTCAATAAGTTCGTTAATTGTGAGATAGATAAACCCGAGGCCCGCAACTGCTCCAGATCCGGTTCAATAAGAATTTCCAGGCGACGGCCCCCCATAACCTCGATGTTTGCCACCCCGGGGACACGGGATAAATTCTTCTGCAGTAAGTTTTCTGCGGCTTCCCGCAAGGCCACCTCATCAAAGGTGCCAAACAGGCTTATTGCCAGGACCGGTGAGGCATTGGGGTCATATTTAACGATCTGAGGTTTGAGGGTGTCCTCGGGAAAATTGGGAGTCAGATAGTCTAACCGTTCCCTGACCTCCTGAATGACAAAATCCATGTCGGTCCCAAGCTTAAACTCCATCTGGATATCCGATTTCCCTTCTTGGGAAACGGACTTAAGCCGGACCACATTATTGAGGGATGCCAGAGCGGTTTCAATGGGCTTCGTCAGCGTCTGTTCAATCTCCAGAGGGCTGTACCCCCCCAAATGAGTGGTGACGCTTAGGATGGGATATGAGGTTTCGGGCAAGAGGTCGACGGGTAATTGGACCAGGGAGATGAACCCGAGGAGAATCATACTAAGAAAAATCATAGCAACGGCGATGGGCCGTTTTATGGTTTGGTGGAGCCAACTCATCTATTAAGCTCCCAGACTTAGGATAGTTACCGGCGCCGCCATGAGGTTAGCAGTTGTTCTCCCTTGAGATACAACAACGGCACCACTATGAGCGTCAGCAGAGTAGAAATCGTCAACCCGCCGATAACCGTCAGGGCTAAAGGTGACCGAAGCTCAGCTCCTTCACCTCTCATGAGTACCATGGGTGCCAGCCCCAAAATAGTTGTGAGGGTGGTCATAACCACCGGCCGCAGCCGGGTGCGGCTGCCGTGAATTACCGCGTCCTCCAAGGCATAGCCCTGACGGCGCAAGGTATTGGTATAATCCACAAGTAAAATAGAGTTGTTGACCACTATGCCCCCCAGCATAATGGCGCCCAGATACACGCCTAAATTGAGGCTTGCACCCGAAAAAGCCAGAATTAAACTCACCCCCATGAGCGCAAAAGGAATGGCCGCCAGGATAATCAGGGGGTGGAATAAAGATTCAAACTGCCCGGCCAGGAGCATGTAAACCAAAATTATTGACAGGGCCAGGGCATAAATCAGAGAGCTGAAGGATTGGGAGATTTCCGTTACCTCGCCGGCATGGACCAGCTGATATTCCTCGGGCAGGGTCATTGAAGACAGCACCTTGCTAATATCTTCTTGACAGGCGCTGAGACGCCGGCCCACGGCGTTGCCCCGGATGGGAACTACCCGCACCTGATCGCTGCGGTAAATTTCCCGCAATCCCGGTCCGGTTTCCAGGCGGGCTACCGACTGCAGCGGAATATCGGCTTGGAGTTCCCGGGAATGGATGAACAGAGCATTAAAGTCGGGTCGCGTCTGGTAATTCGGTGGCCACATCTTCACCCGGATATCAACATCCCGCTCCGGTTTGCGGTACTGGGTGGCAACTTCTCCCTGGATAGCAATCTTCAAGTTTTCGCCGATCTCTTTGATAGTCAGTCCGAAGGCCGCCGCCCGTTCCCGGTCCAGGACCACCCTGGTTTCCTCACCATACTTTTTCAAGTCCACTTCCACATCTTGCAATCCAGGGATATGGCTGATTTTATCCCGAATTTCCAGGGCCAGTTTCTCCAATACTGATATATCCGGGCCCTGGATGGCCAATAATTCCGGCAATTCGGCTTTTTGACCCCACCACTGGCTCACGGCCTGGGGCAGGATAAACTCGATTTTGGTATCCTGAAAACCGGCCAGCGCCGGGCGCAGGTCCTGGATGAAGGCTGAAGCGTTTTGGGAGAATTCACTTTTAGGTTTTAAGGTCACCGAGATCTGCCCGACTCGAGGCTCCTTTTCCTGCAGCACTTTTTCATATTCTTCTTTGGGGTTGTACCCCAGTTGGGTGATAACCGTTTCTATTCCTGGGTAAGCCAGTAAAATGGCTTCAATTTCTTTCAGCCTCTGGACGGTGGCAGTATAGGAATAGTTCGCCGGCGTGTTAACCCGTAGGAAGAATTCCCTCTGATCCAAAGTCGGCAGCAGTTCCTTCTCCAGAGTGAAAAAAAGCATTGATCCCAGGGCCAGGACTAAAAAAGTCACCGCGAAAACCCGGCGTGGGTGCTGCAGCGCTTTTGATAATAACTGGGAATAGAAAACATCCAACCGGTTTTTCAGCCATGGCGCCCACGAAGCTATCCCTGAAGAAGATATTGACGATCTATAACTACCTGATTTTTCTAACGAGATCAACATGGGATTGAAGAACAGAGAAACCGCCAGGGAAGCCAGCAAGGAGAATGAAATGGTAAGGGCCAGTTGGGACATGAGTTGCCCGGCAAAGCCGGCCACAAAAATAACCGGGAGGAATACGATGATATGAGCCAGGGTGGAGGCGGTAATGGCCAACTTCACTTCGTCGGTGCCCTTGACTATGGCAGGAGCAGGAGGTAAAGTGCCGGACTCCTGGTGGCGGCGGATATTTTCCAGAACCACAACACCGTTGTCCACCAACATACCCACACCCAGGGCCAACCCTCCCAGGGACATCATGTTAAGACTGACCCCGGCCAGATACATAAGCGCAAAGGTGGCCAGGATGGAGATGGGTATGGCGGTGACCACGGTGGAAGCACTGCGCCAATCACCGAGAAATACGAGCAGCACTCCGAAAGCCAAAATCCCCCCCAGCACTGCAGCTTCCTGGAGTTGATTAATGGCCTGTTGAATGTAGCGGCCTTGATCCTGCACGACAATGAGTTGGAGCCGACCCTGATATTCCTGATTCAACTCAAAGACCCGGTTCTTGACTTGTTTAACCACGTCTACGGTATTGGCGTCGGCCATCTTGTATATTGCCAGCAGTAGACTGGGCTGGCCATTGAGACGGGCTATGGTCTGTTCTTCCTTGAAGGTATCCTTCACGTCCGCCACATCCCGAATGAAAACCGGGGCTTTACCTTGGGCCTGTAACAGCCCTACCTGGTTGATGTCCAATGGTTCTTTAAATTCACCCACGGTCCGCAGCCGGAATTCTTGTTGGCGTCGGGTTACTTTGCCCCCGGGGAAATTAAGATTGGCCTGCTTTAAACCTTCCAGCAAGGCGGAAATCGAGATCTTATGTGCTATAAGCCGCCCTTGGTGCGCCACCACCTGAATTTCCCGCTCCCGGGACCCGCTGAGCCGGGCCGAAGCCACACCGGTTACCCTCTCCAAATCCCGTTTGATTTTCTCCGCCAGCACATCCTGGAGTTCCGCAAAAGTCACCTGCTCGCCCTTTAAAGCCAGGGTGATAACCGGCAAGCTCTCGGGATTGAAGCGTATAATCATAGGAGTTTTGGCTTCCTTGGGCAGGAGGTCCTGGATCTGGTCAAGTTTTTCCCGGATGTCCAGAGAAACATAATTCATGTTGGTCCCCCAGTTGAAATCCAGAACCACCAGGGAAACGCCTTCCCGGGAATATGACCTGAGGCGGCGTAATCGGCCCACTGTTCCCAGGGCCGCTTCCACTTTTTTGGTTACCAGGGACTCTATTTCCAAAGGCGCTACGTTTTCAACACTGGTCACAATGGTGAGTTGGGGGTAATTGATGTTCGGGATTAATTCCAGAGGAAGACGCTGCCAGGAGAGAAACCCCAATAGCACCAGGCCTAGAAAAAACATGGTAACGGCAACGGGGCGTTTCTGGGCAGAAGCGGTTAAACTCATTTTTTTAAGGGGATCAAGGC
>CAVPJB010000009.1:0-67708 GCA_963705135.1 uncultured delta proteobacterium | reverse complement strand
TGGCGAGAGGCCTACGTCAGCCGCCACGGATTCGGCTACAGCGTTTTCGAGCACACTGAGGACGGCATCAGCTCAGAGGTGTGGGTTTACGTGGCCCTGGAGGCACCGATCAAGTTCACGGTGCTCAAAGTGCGGAACGTGTCAGGCCGGGAGCGCCGGCTCTCCGCTACGGGCTACCTAGAATGGGTGATGGGCGATCAGCGGTCGAAAGCCAGCATGCACGTTTTCACTGAAGTTGACCCGAATAGCGACGCGCTCTTGGCGTGTAACCCCTATAACACGGAGTTCAGCGATCGAGTTGCCTTCTTCAAGGTGGACGCGACGCCCCGGACCTTAACCGGCGACCGGACCGAATTCCTGGGACGCAACGGCACGCGGCGCAGTCCTGCGGCGATGTCCCGGTTGCGGCTGTCTGGCAGGGTGGGAGCAGGTTTGGACCCCTGTGCGGCGCTGCAGGTTCCTTTCGAGTTGGCCGACGGGCAGGAGCGTGAGATCGTTTTCATACTCGGCGTAGGGCGAGACGTCGATGACGTTAGGGACCTCGTGCAGCGCTTTCGAGGCTCAACGGATGCGCGTGGCGCTCTCGATGCGGTGTGGCAGTATTGGAATCATACTCTCGGCGCCGTGCAAGTGGAAACACCCGACCAGTCCCTCAACGTGCTCACGAACGGCTGGCTTTTATACCAGACTCTGGCGTGCCGCCTTTGGGCGCGGAGCGGCTACTACCAGTCGGGGGGCGCCTTCGGTTTCCGCGATCAGTTGCAGGACGTGATGGCGTTGATCTACGCCGAGCCGCACCTGGTGCGCGAGCACCTGCTCCTGTGCGCCTCCCGCCAGTTCCCGGAAGGAGATGTCCAGCATTGGTGGCACCCCCCACTGGGCCGGGGCGTACGTACCCATTGCTCCGATGATTACCTCTGGCTGCCTTTGGCGACGTGCCGCTACGTCCTGAAAACCGGGGATACCGGCGTGTTGGATGAGCCTAGCCACTTCGTCGAGGGCCGCCCGGTAAAAGTGGAGGAGGACTCGTATTACGATCTGCCCAATCGGTCTGAAGAAGCAGTCAGTTTGTATGACCACTGTGTGCGAGCCATCCTTAGGGGCCTCAGATTTGGTGAGCACGGCTTGCCGTTCATGGGCTCCGGCGACTGGAATGACGGCATGAATCTGGTGGGTGAACACGGCAAAGGGGAAAGCGTCTGGTTGGGCTTTTTCCTTTATGAAGTGCTCACGCAGTTCACCGAGGTGGCCCGCAGGCATGGTGATTTGTCCTTCGCCGAGCGTTGCGCCAGGGAGGCGGCCGGGCTGCGCCGCAATATCGAGGAGCATGGCTGGGACGGCGAGTGGTATCGCCGGGCCTACTTCGACGACGGTTCACCGCTGGGGTCGGCGGGCAACCCCGAGTGCCGGATCGATTCGATTTCGCAGAGCTGGTCCGTTCTATCCGGTGCAGGAGAGGCGGCGCGGGCGCACCAGGCCCTGGAAGCAGTGGATCAGCGCCTGGTTCGCCGGGAGCAGGCGCTCATCCAGCTCCTGGAGCCGCCGTTTGACAAGTCGGATTTGAATCCCGGCTACATCAAAGGGTATGTCCCCGGGGTGAGAGAGAACGGCGGGCAATACACGCACGCGGCGATCTGGGCGGCGATGGCCTTCGCGGCCCTGGGCGACAGGGCGCGCGCCTGGGAACTCCTGGCAATGATCAACCCGGTGAACCATGCCAGATCTCCGGAGGAAATTGCCATCTACAAAGTAGAACCTTACGTCGTTACGGCTGACGTTTATGCGGTACCGCCTCATACTGGCCGCGGTGGCTGGAGTTGGTACACGGGGTCGGCCGGCTGGATGTACCGGCTTATCGTGGAATCACTCCTGGGACTGAGGCTTGAGGTGGACAAGCTGCGGTTCACACCGTGTCTCCCGTTGGATTGGCCGGGCTTCACGATACACTACCGGTATCGGGAGACGGTCTACCACATCGCCGTCCAGCGCCCGCCGGCCGGGAATGGCGAGACGCGGGTGACATGTGATGGCATCGACCAGCACGATAACACCTTTTCCCTGGTTGACGACCGTCAGGAACACTTTGTTGAGGTGAGCATACCCGTGGGGAGCAGTCAAACGCAAAATTGACCGCTAAAATGCAGCAAATATAAAATATTATAACTTATGTTTGTTGCAGGACAAACCGAACTTGGTATAACTTCATTACCCTATCACCCCGGTAGCAGCCCTTCGATCGCCTTCTTCAGACCCAGGGCTGCGGCCTCGTCGTCGCCGGCGTCGGGTTTGAGGCGGCGGCCGGCGGCGGTTAGTTCGGCACAGGATTTTTCCGGGCCGAAGATGATCTTCACGGGGTGCGGTTTGGGAAAGGTCCGGTTCGGGCCCCAGGCGGCATGGGCTCCCTGGATATAGGCCGGCATGATGGGGACGTGCAGTTCTTTGGCCAGGATAACCACGCCCTTTTTGATCTCCCGCAGCTCGCCGGTGACTGAGCGGGAGCCCTCCGGGAAAACGCACAGGGTTTTGCCGTGCCGGAGCACGTAGGCCGAGGCCTGCATGGCCTCCACCAGGTGCCGGGCCGAATCCACCGGAATGACCCGCAGGGCCTTGACCAGATGGCGGATCACCGGCAGGTCAAAGTAAAAAGTGGTGCCCATGAAGAATAAATTCTGTCGCCGGTGGTGTGGCGTCGCTAGAAATATCAGGAAAGCATCCATAAAACTGGTGTGGTTGGGGCAGATGAGGGAAGCATGCGGGGTCAGGTGTTCTTGTCCCTGGGCGTGCAACCGAAAGAACACCCTGGCCAGGAAGCCAAAGACCCAGGAACACCCGAGGGTAAAGAGGCGGGCCCTCCAGGGGTTGCCCAGTTCGAGGCGCTGGAGCAGTTCCGGGAGCGGCTCCTGCTGGAGAATTTCTGCCCAGGAACGCTGCCTGAGCAGAGCGGTTTCCTGGCTCTGGGGCTCCTGGCTTTCCACAAAGCGGATCAGTTCGCCCACGGTGAACAGACCGGCAAAACCATCTTCTTTGATAGCTATCTGAAAACGCTCTTCCAAGGCCGCGGCCAGCTCCACAAGAGCAAGGGAGTCCAGTCCGAGGTCCAGTTCGAGATGATCATCCAGGGCAATGAGCCGCTCCCCGGTTTTATCCAGGAGCAGGTGGACCACTTCCACTGCGGTGCTCGAGAGATTTTCGTTGAGGGCCGATTTTTGGGCTTCGTATTGTTTCCCGGCCCGGGCCTGGTAGATCTTGGCGGCTTCCTGCAGCCGGATTTTACCCAACCTGGTTTTGGGCAACTCCTGGTTGGTGAGCACAAAGTCCCGGACCCGCTTATAGGGCTCCAGCTGCTGGGAATAGTAGTCCAGATACCATTTCACCCGGTTGGAGACATCGGTCTCGCCGGTGCGGCGGAAATAGTCAAAATCCGGAAATACCACGGCCACCAGTTTCTCGTCCCGCCCGTCCGGCAGGACAAAGATCTCTTTGATGGCCGGGGCCTGCAGGTAATGCTTACCCACTTCTTCGGCGGAAACTTTTTTGCCGGAACTCAGAACGATAATGTCTTTTACCCGGCCCTGGACAAAAAGATAGCCGTCCACATCCAGGCGGCCCAGATCGCCGCTGGTGAACCAGCCGTCCTGGATGACCGCCCGGGTAGCGGCGTCGTTGTCGAAGTAGCCGGCCATGACGTTGTCCCCGTGGATGAAAATTTCCCCGACGCCCTCTTCGTTGGGCCGGTGGATCTTCACTTCCACCCCGGCCAGGGGTTTGCCGACCGCGCCAAAGCGGGGGGCCTGCGGTGGGTTCATACTGACCACCGGCGCAGTTTCGGTGAGGCCGTAGCCTTCCAGCACCAGAAAGCCCAGTTTGGCGAAATTCGCCGCCACCTCTTCGGGCAGCTTGGCCCCGCCGCTGACAAAGAAGCGGAATTGTTCGCCCAGGGCCTGCCGGAATTTTCTGGTGAGCAGGCCCGTCACATCTGGACCGCCTTGCCGCCGCCACTGCTGGGCAAGGTTCAAAGCCCAATTCAGGATTCTTCCCAGACCGAGGGGCAGATCCTCCAGCTTTTTGGCGATGCCCCGGTAAAAGTGCTGCAGCACCTGGGGCGTGACCGGCAGGATGGTCACCCGCTGTTCTTTGAGGCAGCGCAGCACCGGCTCCGCCTTCAAGGTGTCGATGAAGGTCACGGTCGCTCCGGAAAAAAGCGGCAGGATGAGGGTGGCGGTAAAAGGAAAGGCATGAAACAAGGGCAGAATGGCCAGAAAATTGTCTGCGGGAGTGATGGCCTCCAGGCCGGCAATGCCCCAGTAGTTGGCGGCAAAATTTTTCTGGGTTAGCATGACGCCTTTGGGCGGCCCGGTGGTACCCGAGGTATAGATGATGGAGGCCAGATCATCCAACTGAATTTCCGGCAGAGAGGTTGCCGCCGGCGACGTGAGGAGTTCCTCGAAATCAACCGCCCGGTCCAGGCAGGCGGGAGGTTCGCCCACCATCACCAGGTGTTTGACCGATGGCGCTTTGGCAATCTCAGACAGCGGCGCCTTGGCCGAGGCAAAGACTACGTTGGCCTGGGTCTGCTCCAAAACGTAAGCGAGGTGCTCCGACCGGGATTGAAGATCCACGGGCACGGCCGTCCCCCCGGCCAGCAGCAGACCGAAATAGCTGATGGGCCATTCCGGCCGGTTCTCCATGATTATCAGCCCCCGGTCAGGTTTCCCGATCCCTTGCTGCCGGAGCCAGCCGGCCACCCGCCTCGCCTGCTCATAAAACTGGCCATAGGTAAGTTTTTGGACCGTGTTGCCGACGACGTTGATCATGGCCGGCTGCGCCGGCACCGCTGCCGCCTGCAACCGCAGGTGTTCCGTTAACGTCTGGTACATGCGTGCCTCAATGGTTATCGCGGCTTGACAACAATAATAATCTGCTTATCCTAGAAAAGAGTTTGCCGCAATTTTTGTCCTATTATATCAATTGGCAGAATTGCCACGGTTAAAAAAAATCAGCGGCAGGTCGAAAAATGGGCTTTGAAAAGTATACCAGGTGGCGAAGCCGGAGCTTCGCAGGAAATGGCGTTCCCAAACGGGAGCTTAGGAACGAGTCATGCAGGTGCCTGGGCACACTCGAAACCATGAAATTATGGTGGGCAGTGCCACCTACATTTAATTCGTCAGGTGGACAGAAACAGCTATTTTGTAAAAAATTTAGGTATTTAAATGGTGGGCGGTGCCCACCCAACACGGATAATAAGTCAATCGGTGGGAGAAAGCCGATGAAAATATTAGGAATCTGCGGCAGCCCGCGAAAGAAAAGGCTTCGGGTACGGCCAAGCTGGTGCAGACTGTTTTGGAGGCCAGCGGCTGTGACTATGAATATATTTCTCTGCGGGGCAAAACCATTGCCGGCTGTATCGCCTGTCTGGGCTGCGTTCCGGACAATATCTGCAAGGTGATTGACGATCTCACGCCTCTGCGGGAAAAGATTGTGGAGGCGGAGGCATTTGTCATCGGCGCCCCCAATTATTATACCGGCTTGAATGCCCTGACCCACGCCCTGCTGGAGCGCTGGTTTCAATTCCGGCATCAGGCCGGCAACCTCTTATGGGGAAAACTGGCGGTGGCGGTGGGAGTCGGCGGCTCGAAGGGCCAGGCTCCGGCCGACGACATCGAGAAATTCCTGGCCTATAACTTTATTGAAACCGTGGCCAAGGTTGCCGGTCAGGGAGCGGCCTCCTGTTTTAGCTGCGGGTACGGGGAAACCTGCGCGGTGGGGATACCCCGGATGTTAATGGGGGAAGGCGTTAAGATTACGCCGGAAATAATCCCGGACGTCAGCAAGCAGCCCGACGTTATGCAGGCCGCGGCGGATGCCGGCAAACTGCTGGGGGAGCGCCTGCGCCACGGCCATGACCGTCAGGCCGTCACCCAAAAGATGATGCAGGCCATGATGGCCAAGTTCGAAGCCTCGGCATAGAACCAGGGACAGATGAGTCATCCGGGAAAAAATTGAGATTTATGCCCCTCTGAGCCAGGTTTGGAGGGTCTTCTCCATCCTCGCCGATTGGGACCGGTGGAATTCCGTCTGCCAGGATTGCTGTTTACTTGAGGGGGAGGAAATGGCGGCGGGAACCTGTTTTTCCTTTAAGCTGCGACCGTATTATCTGCCCATCAAAATTCAACTGAGAATAACCAGGTGTGATTGCGGCCGGGAAGTCGTCTGGGAAGGAAAAAGCTTAGGGGTCCACGGCGTCCACCGCTTCGCATTTCAGGAACAGGGCGACAAGGTTATTTTGACGAGCACCGAACAATTAGGCGGACCCTTGTTTTTTCTCAGCCGCCTGTTGTTTGTTCCCCAAAGACTGCATCAGCTTTCCCGACAATTATTGCAGGACATCAAAAAAGCCGCGGAAGCCTGCCCACCCGCCGGCCACGAAGAGGCATAAAACATTGTGTTGTCGGAGGGGATGCTGAAGAAAGTGCGGCGCTCCTTGTGGCCGACCTTTGGGTTGACTGCCGGCCTGGGGGTGTTTACAATGGCAAAAACCATTAAGCTTTAGCATAAATCTTAACTTGCTGCCGGCGCGGTGGTGTGGCCGGGCAGACGCCGCTGAGCCCAACGACCCGTTGGGCTAGAGACAACTTAAACCTTAGGAAGTCAGGAGAGGCAATGAAATGCTTGATTGTGGCGGCCGGACAGGGCAAGCGGCTCCAGGAGAAAGGTCTGAGCAAACCTCTGGTGCCTCTTTTAGGGCGGCCGTTAATAGGCCATGTGTTTCATGCCGCCCGGGAAGGCGGGGCCGATGACTTTTACGTGGTGGTGGGGCACGAAGCTGACCAGGTGAAGCGTTACGTGTCAGGGTTGGCCGATGGCAGCAAAGTTCCCGTGACCTTCATCCCTAATCCTGATTATGCCAATAGCGATAACGGCACCTCAACCCTGTTGGCCCAACCATACCTCCAGGAGCCTTTTCTTTTGCTGATGGCGGATAATCTCTTTGAGCCGGAAATCGCCCGGGCCATGGAGGCCGAAGGGGTGGCAGCAGGAGAGATTTCCCTGGCGGTGGATGAGAACCTGAACAATCCCTGGGTTGATGTCCATGATGTGGCCGTGGTCTGGCAGGAAGATGGGAAAATAATAGAGTTCGGCTACGAGCTGCCGCGATTCAACGGCTATGATAGCGCCGTGATGTACTGTTCGCCGGGCATTTTCCCGGTCCTCGAGCATACCATCTCACAGGGCGACAGCAGCTTGAATGGCGCCTTCTACTACTTGGTGCCCCAGGGAAAAGTCAAGGCCGTCTTAGTGGGAGGGCTGTTCTGGCTTGATGTGGATGACCCGCTGGCCTATGCCAAGGCCGAGCAGGCGCTCCGGGAGCGGCCGCACTTATTCCCGGCCCCGGAAGCTGGTTAGCGGCGGCCAGTGCCGAGGAACCGGCAAAGGACTTGACTCTCGAGGCGAACTGCTAGGTCGAAGTGGGGCGGGGAAATTACCCGCCGCACTGTATCAGGGCCGGTTTGCGGTGGGAATTCTCGTCTTTTTTTTGGGGATCAATACAATATCCTATCTGCCTAGAGCAACCTAAAACTTTCCCCCGAGGGCCCCGGCGTAGCCCGTCAGTTCCACGTAGCCCCGGCCGTGCACCGGTTGGCCGTGGCGACTGCCGGACACCCGGACGCTGCCTTCCCAGTAGGTAATCCGGGTACTCTGGGAGGTAACCAGTTCCTGGTTCGGGAGGGTGGGCTGCACCTCCAGTTCATAGCCCTGGAGGCTGATCTTCCAGGCGGAGGGATAGACCGCCCCCGATGGGGGGGATTTCCAGGTGGCCAGCGGGTGGATCGTGAAGTCGGCCAGACTCAGGTGGCGGCCCTGCCCCTGGGGGTCCACCAGGGTGCCGGAGGAGAACGGGTCCGGGGAGCCGTCCTGATGCCGCAGGACGTAGAGCATCAGGTCATGGCCGTCGTCCAACTGCAAAGAAAACCAGTCCCAACCCATCTGATAGGGGGCCAACTGGCTGCTGGAAAATTCGTGGTCCATCCAGCTCATTCCCTGCACCTGGAAGGTGCGGCCCTGATAGGTCAGCCGTCCCCGGCTGGCCAGTCGGGTGAGGGAATAATAATGGCTGGCGTAGCCCTCCCCCGCGGCCTTCTGGCTGACGCCGTCTTTCCCATGAATGACCGGTATCTTCTCCGGGGTCAGCTGCAGGTCCAGAGCCAGGTCCCCGACTGCGGCCTGCAGGTGGTGCGCTTCCCCGGCAAGCTCCACCTGCCAGTCGTCAATCCAGACCCGGTAGCGGTCGGTGGCGGCCCCCGACATTCTTAGGGCGCCGCGCCCCCCTTCTCATGAAAGGTGAATTTCCGTCCCTGGATGTCCGTCAGGGCCAGGTGAGCGAAATAGAGGGTGTGCAGCGCCCAGGCCGAGCGGGCCTGGGGATCGGGCGCCGCACTCCTACCCGGAAAAAAGTCAGTTGGTAGCTGAAGGGCGCCCCCTGCTCCGAGTTAAGGTGGCCGGTGTAATACCACCATTCGGTTTTAAACTCCGGGTGCGCCGCGTGGTCCCGGGGAAAGGCGAATTCCCACCCCGGCCGGGCCAGACGGAATTCAGCGGAGGCCTGCCCCCACGAAACCAGGCAGATGAAAATTAAGGGAAGGATGACACTAATGCGACTCATGCTGTAAGCTAGGTATACCAATAGGTGGCGAAGCAGGAGCTTCGCGGGAAAGGCGTACCCAAGCGGGAGCTTGGGTACGAGAACGTTATGGGAGCGATTCATGCTGCTCAGCCCTGCTTCTCCACCCGGTAGCCGGCCTGTTGCAAGGTCTCAATAATTTTGTCACAGTGTGGGGCCCCCAAGGTTTCCAAATCCATTTTTACCCGGGTCTGCCGTAAAGGCAGGTCCAGACTCAGCCGGTCGTGGGTCAGATGCAGGATATTCGCCCCGGCCTGGCCCAACAGGCCGGCCAGTTGGCCCAGGGAGCCTGGACTGTCCGGCAGGACCACTGTGAGGGTCAACAGACGCTGAGAATTTAACAGGCCGCGCTGCACCACCCGTTCCAGGAGGGGAATATCCATATTACCGCCGCTGATGACCAGCACCACCCGCCGTCCGAGATCGCGGCCGGTCAAGGCATGCAAGAGGGCCGCGGCCGGGACGGCGCCGGCGCCCTCGCTCAGGATTTTCTTTTTTTCCAGCAGCAGCAAGACCGCGTCGGCAATCTCGGCTTCACTCACTAAAGCCAGACCGTCCAGGTATTGGTGCAGCAGGGGAAAGGTATACTGGCCCAGGCAGGTGACGTTGATGCCGTCCGCCAGGGTGGGGGCGCCGGGAACGGCCACCGGCCGGCCGGCCTCAAAGGCAGCCTGAGCTGATGGCACCAGGCGGCTCTGCACGCCAAAAATCTGCACCTGGGGCCTGGTGGCCTTGATGGCCAGGGCCACCCCGGCGGCCAGGCCGCCGCCGCCCACCGGCACCAGGACGGAGTCCACTTCCGGCAAATCGGCCAGGATTTCCAGGCCCAGGGTTCCCTGCCCGGCGATGATCTGGGGATCGTCAAAGGGATGGATAAAGCTAAGCCCGGTTTGAGCCAACTCCTGGGCGTGACCCAGGGCCTCGGCTAAAGTCTGACCCTGCCGCACCACCCGGCCGCCATAGCCTTCGGTGGCCAGTTGTTTGGACAGGGAGGCCCACTGCGGCATTACTATGGTGGCCGGGAGTCCCGCCAGGGAAGCCGCATAGGCCACGCCCTGGGCGTGATTGCCGGCGGAGGCCGCCACCACCCCGGCTGACGGCCCGGCCACCGGCAAGAGTTTCAGTTTGTTGAGGGAACCCCGGAGTTTGAAAGATCCGGTGGTCTGAAGGTTCTCCAACTTGAGAAAAACCTCGGCGCCATACATCCGGCTCAAGGTCTGGGAGTACACCAGAGGCGTTTGAATGATCAGACCCGACAGCCGTTCCCGGGCAGCTTGGATATCCGGCAGGGTTACCATCGGAGCCAACCCAAAAAAGAATTATGCAAATTGCCAAAAGTTCTGTCCATTAGGTTCCCCGCGCCCTTCCAGGAGAGAGGGTCAGGGGGAGGGGGGAACCAGACGATACTGTTAGCAGGGACTCTATTTCTCAAACGTTTTGCGCTTTCCGCCAACCTGCGGCCTTCAAATCATTCACGTGATTGATCATGGTTTCTTTTAATTTATTGATATAGGCCAGACGGTCCTGACTCAGCAGCGGTGTTAGGGCGGCATGCAAGCGGGTGCGATCCGCCAAATCCTGGGGAGTCATGCCGTTCCAGCTGCAATAACCTTCGTCAAAGAGGAAATCGGGGGTCACTTCATTGACCATGCCCTTGTTCCAGAAAAGGAATTTGGCTCCGTCCATGTCATACTCCAAAATCCAGCCGCCGTCTTCGGTCATGGAGTCGGCATCCCAGGCGACCTGGCTACGACAATCAGGGCAATACAAATTTATGAGGATAGCTTCCGGCAGGATATTATCCCGATGCATAAACTGGGCTTCTTCTTTGCCACAAACACAGGTTCGGCGAATACTCAGGCACATAAAAACTACTCCTTTAAAATTGCAGGTCATGGTTTTATTTCATATAACATAGGTACGTTTACCTTATAATTGCAATCAGCGCTGACCAGATTTCCCGGATTTTCCCGAGGATAGCTTTTAACCCAATGGGCCTTGACTCTAAGTCATTTATTTTGAAAGGAAAATCATGACTGCACTAGTTTTTGCCCCGCCGCCCTGGCAATTTTTTGCTTTTCCCCTCGTGGTTCAGTGGCAGGCACAATACGAGGCGTTATCTTTTTACTTCCCGGACCTGCATTTTGGCCACCTGGAGAACAAGCCGGCCCAGACAAGCTTCCAGACGGAGCTGTCACCGCCCCGGCACAATGATTTGAAAGCCCTAGGTCGGAATTTTCATCCCGGGGAACTCAGCCAATGGCAGGCCTATCTGAATTTTTTGGCTTCCCAAGAGAATCCGGACGAGATGGATCTGAAGGCAGCCATGCGCGGCCACCTGGAGCCGGTTCTGCCCAAGCAGGTCGACCGGGAATTGCTGTGGAGTTTGGCGTACCAGCTGGAGCAGATGTTGTCTGAGGAAGCAGCCGGTCTGCGACGTCTTGCCAACCAGCAACAGGCCCTGGCGGAGGTCCTGTCTGAGGATTTGGGTGAAGAAAAAGAATTGGCTTCCTTGGAAGACTCTTTTAATCCCTCTTAGCCGGTGGCTTACCGGATGTGGATTTGGCCCGGGTAAGTTACCGGTTTTGGCGTGAGGTCTTGGCCCCGCATTTGGTTGCACCCTGGGCTGCTTTGGTTTTGGAGCCTGCGGCCGGGGAAAGTTCGCCCCGTCATCTTTGGCAAGCGGTTGGAGAAGAAGGTGGAAAACTTTGGCAGGCCAGTTTTACTCTGCCGGACTGGCGACCCAAGCCTGGTTTGACCGCCCACGATATGCAAATCTTGCAGCTTGGTGTGGAATTCCAGAAGACTTTGGGTGAGTTGCTGACCGCGTTAAGGGATACTTCAGGCGAGATCGAGGCCTCACAGCAAAAAATGAGGCGCCTGGTGGAAGAGCGGCTGTGGCCGGCTTCCGGTCTTCCCCAGGCGCAGTCAGTTCGTTTGAAAGTGTATGGTTGGCTCGGTGGAGCCTCGGAAGCGGAAGTGGTTTGGGAACCTAAGTTGTTTCTATCTCCGGCAGGCTAAGGGCTGGTTTCTCCGGCAGTGATTGTCTGGGTTTGAGCGCGCCTATCTTACCAGCCGCGATTTCCCTTAAAGCTACCACGATTTCTTTATTTTTTACCCGCTCATCCAATAAAACCGGGGCGCCCTTGTTAAGCTGTCGGACCCTTTTGGCCCCCAGGTGGACCAGCGCAAAGCGATTGTCCACTTTTTCCAAGCAATCTTCAATTGTAACCCGGGCCATGAAAATCCTCCTGAGGCAACCGTACATTCAGGTTAGGTTCTTGCAAAAGTCACATTTTTCTCCGATTGTTATTCTGAGCGAAGCGAAGAATCTTTAATTTCTCTCAGGTTAAGATCCTTCACCAGGTTCAGGATGACAAAAAAAACCATTTTGCAAGGTATTCAAGTATATAAATTTTTTAGCCAAAAAGCAAGCGCCGGTGCCAAGATTGTTTCCTCGGGTCCCAGCGTGGCCTGGATTAGTGTTTTAAGTCACAACTGGCAGCAGTGCCAGCCGGGTCGGAGATGGGCCCCTGTCCCCCGGCTTGCTCCAGGATCTGCCGCATTTCATCATAGGAATATTGGTAGCCGCACGCCTGGCAGCGTATTTTGAGGCCCCGTCAGGTGGAGCAGATGGAAATTTTACCGGATTCGCAGTGCAAGCATTTCATTTTGACTCAATCCTCCTAAAAATAAGACGATAATTTCGGCAAAGCCGGGTTAACCTGCCTGGCTTCCCGCAACAAGGCGTTCAGATAGAGCCAGGCAAAACTTATGAGAAAATCTGGAGCGTATTTGGCGACTCCGTAAGCTTCGTAAGCGACTTCGAAGGCATTTTTATGGCATGCCGCCCGCAGCTCCAAGTCGGGGAGCACCTTCCAGATTATGGTCCAGCCGACCGCGCTTGTTTCACAGCTACCAGAGTCCAAGCGTAACATGGCTGTGGACGCCACTTCAGGGGAGATCAGGCGCAAAACCTCTTCCCGGCCCTGAAGAGTAAACCGTTGCATGGCGCCACCGTGGCGGGACTCAACCTCCGCCAGGGACAGCCATTGCTGGCTGGGAGCCAACGAGGTCAGGGGGTAGGCGCCTTTGCCGTAACGGGCTAACAAGGCAATGTAGTCCCAAGCAAAAACGTAAGCATCTTCCGTAGGGACGGCAAGGCTTTTGCGGGCATAAAAAACGCGCAGATCGCTGCCGAATTCGGGATCTAGATTATAAAAGAAATAAAGCTCCAGAGGGCGGAACGGCTTGAGCCGCAGACCCCACTGGATGGTATCGTAAGGCTGTTCCGGGACCAACTCGGCACCCAGGCAGGCGGCCAACCGATGGGGCTCGAGCCCAGGTAAACGGTCTAAATCAGCCCGATACTTTTTGCGGATATAAGCCCGCAGTTGCCCTTCCCAACCCCAGCCATTTTCAAACTGGCCCAGGGTGACCAGATCATACAGAAAAGCTGCGGGCATAATGATCAGCCGGCAGCCTTGGCCGCCAGTTTTTTCATGAACTTGTCAGCGTTGATGATAAAACGTTCGTGGGTGGCTTCGCCGATTTTTTCCTTTTCGTCAAAGGCCTCCAGTTTAAAGGTCAATTTTTTACCTTCGATGCCGGTAAGCTCGGTTACCACCCGGACCTCCATGCCTAACGGTGTGGCGGCGGTATGCTTTAGATTCATGCCGATGCCCACTGACTGTTCCCCGGGCGACAAATGTTTGGCCATAAAATCGGCGCTTACTCCCTCCATTAATCCAACCAGAAAAGGAGTGGCGAAGGCGTCCGGCAGGTCGGGGAAAAATTTCCGGGCAGAGTGCTCCGACCCGGTTTTCTGGCGCAATTCGTGAGTCATTCCCACTTTAAAAGGCGATTCCATGCCATTCTCCTTTGGCGTAGTTATCAGGGGCCGCCTATCAGCTGCGGCTGCCAGTAATGAGTTGGGGCTAAATTGCCCTCAGGTCGTCCGTGATATGCCTGTTTCAGCTAAAGCCAATCAATTAAACCAGAGGAAATACTTTAATGTTGCCTACCTGTTCCCCTCGTCCCAAACGGCGTCCCAATTCTGCCGCTTCCGCCAGCACTTCGGGCTTGTGTAAGATGGCGCCTTTCTCGTCCACTTCCCGGACCAGGATTTCTGCGGCATAGCGGACATTGATGGCATCAAAAAAATAATACGTAGCAAGTCTTGCCCCCACAAAGACATGTTTGCCCTTGGTGGCGGCCGTGGATAGCAACACCCCCTGCCGGTGTTCTCCGGGAAAATCGTTTTTTAAGACATACCGCCGGGCCCAAAAGGCCTGGGTGCGGTCAATCAGGGCCTTGGCTTGAGCGGTGACGCCGTAGAAAAAAATGGGGGAGGCCAGGACTACTGCATCGGCGGCCAGCAGCTTGGGGTAAAGGTCCCGCATGTCATCTTTGATGGGACATTCGCCGGTTTCGAGGCACTTATATATTTCTAAACAAGGGGAGATTTTCAGCTTGCGCAGCTCAACTTTTTCAACCTCGCCCCCGCCTTCTTGGGCGCCTTTCAGCAGGGCATCCAACAATACCTCGGTGTTGCCGCCAACCCGGGGACTGCCCCAAATTCCTAATATTTTCATGCACGGCTCCTTTAGAACGCCGTTCCTGCCAGCGCCAGATACCGTAGAAATGTTAAATGATCAATGGTTTTTTGTCAAGTTTTAAACATGTGCCAACATATTGATATTGCTTGTATTAATAAATAAGCAGGCAGGTTCCCGGAACTCCACCATAACTCCGGAAAATTAAAGGGAAAACTGGCAGCAAAAGACTGTGCTGGCGAGGAAGTTAATTTTATTACCGCCAAGAGTTGTTTTTGAGGAGATGCCGCAATTGACAAAATCATTATTAATGTTTACATGATGATGTAATAACAAGGGTTTCTCAAGGAGGGTAAATAAATGGTACTCTATATTCCCAAAGCCGCGCGCGATGAAGTAACTCAGACGCTGGTGGATGAAGGAGTTACCTTTGAGATTGGCGATATGACTTCTATCCGGGAGCTGGGTACGGGTAGTTTTGGAGTTTTTACCGTGAAAGCCAACCTGGTGGAGGTAGATGTCCCTGCCATGTATCGGGAAAGTGAAGGAGACGTGCGGGCCTTCCGCCTGCCCTCCGGCAGGCTCATTCTCACCGATCTGGAGGGGAATTTGGACCGGATTGCCACGCCGCCTCCGGGAAAGTAACCATGCAAGCGCTCAAAATTAAGCCGAGAGAATGGCCGGACGAACAAAGGATTGTAGGGGCGAAGGTGCCCCTACAATCCAGTCAGGTGGGCAAACAATTAGAAGGCGAAATTCACGTTGACACCACCATAAACATGGTTCTGTTGGGCATCCCAGGAACCGAACTTCAGCAACTGGGTGGAATTCCCGCCCAGACCATACCAGAAGCCGACCTTAGGGGCCAAAGACACGTACTGTTGATCGGAATGGTGAGGGTGGCATACAACTGCCCGGCCAGGGGACCGGAAAAGGCTTTGGTGCTGGCAGGATTGGAAAAGGGTGTGTTCGGATAAAAGCCGTTGTCACGAGAGAAAAGGAAGATGTAGTTGTTGCCCAGTTCAAGGGTCGATTTGTAATACGGCAGTTCAAAAACCCGGGAAATACCTACGGTCAGCCAGGTGCCGGGATAATGCATAACCTCGCTGTTGCCCATGACGGCTAATTTAAACAGATTGAAGTCGGCTGCCAGGCCGTAGTATAATTCAAAAGCATCTCCTCCATTGGGATATAGGGCGCTATCAAAGGCATAATAGATGCCACCGAGATTGAGAGTCAGGGCTTTAATAAAATCGCTTTTATAAATTTCGCGGCTATAACCGAAGGTGAAATCGGTTTCATTCCACTTGGCTCCGGTTCTTGGGGTAAGGAAAGCCGGGGCGTTCTCACTGGTATCAAAATTGCCCCAGACATTCACGGAAAAGCCTTTGTAACCCACGGTTAAGGAGGGCTGTAAGACCGCGCTTTGCCGGCTGAGGGCAAAACCGCGCCAGATGTACTGACTTAAAATGTCGACGCCGAGACTGGCAGTGGGCTTGTCTTCGGCTGCCGCCGCCCCCGGTACGGGTGCCGCGGGGCTCTCGCCGGGATACTCACTCTTGTCTTGGGCCGCTACTTGCTGCAGACCCATGACAAGTAGCAGTAAAATGACCCCAACGGCCGAAAGCAGGCCGGCCCGTTTTCTCCATCTGATATTCATTGCAAATTTCCCCCTTTTCATTTTTCTGCATTCAGATAAAAGCCTTTATGGCTTAAAAAAGCTACTTGGGATGTTCGGAGATCCTTTTTAACATTATTATTTCGTTACGGTTTTATTAAAGCAAAGAGAATGCCAAAAAATAGTGTAGTAATTTCATAATGTTAAAAATATTAATGCTACATAATTGTAATTAGGCAAAAAAATCATGACAAGATTGTCAAATAGGGAAAGGAATATTTTGTATTCGGCAATAATTATTGGCAACCAGTATTCGGCAACGTATGGGAGTAGCGAAATTTTATCAAAATTCTCCCTAACGGAGTGTTCTTAACCACCGGTTGGGAAGCCTATGCCTTCAATTACCTGTCGGGAAGGTAAATGAGTCTGGCTAGGGCTTAAATTGGGGAGGCCGCTTTTCCAAAAAAGCATTAACTCCCTCTTGCGGGTCAGTGGAGGAAAAACACAGGGCAAAGGCCTGGGCCTCCAACTCGAGGGCGCTGGGGAGATCCAGATCATAGCCCAGGTTGATCGCCCGCTTAATCTGGCTCAGGGCAAAGCGGCTTTTGGCCGCCAGGGCCAGGGCGATCTGACGGCATTCCGGCAGCAGTGTTTCCGGTGGGAAGACTTGGGCCGCCAGACCCATGGCCTTGGCTTCGTGGGCCTCCACGGCCCGGCCGGTGAGGCATAATTCCTTGGCCAACCCCTTGCCCACCAGTCGGGCCAGGCGCTGGGTGCCTCCCAAACCGGGCATGAGGCCCAGATTAATCTCGGGTTGACCAAATTTGGCTTGTTCCGAGGCATAAATAATGTCGCAGGCCAGAGCCACTTCACAGCCCCCGCCCAGGGCGAAGCCGTTCACCGCGGCGATCACCGGGATTTTTAAAGCCTCCAGTTTTCCCAGGGTTTCTTGCCCCATCCGGATGAATTCGTAGGCACTGCGGCTGTCGAAACTGAGGAACTGGCGCACATCGGCGCCGGCGATAAAGGCCCTGCCCTGGCCGGTGAGGATTAACACCCTAATTGCTGGGTTGGTCTGAATTTCCTCCAGGGCCTGGGAGAATTCCTGCATCAATTCGGCGCTTAAGGCATTTAATTTATCGGGACGATTAAAGGTCAATATTGCCAGCGGGCCGTCAATTTCCAGGATTATGGTCTGGTAAGCCATATTACCTCCACGGTTTCACTTGTTGGTTAAAAATGTTTGCCAGTCAGGTAGAAGGGACACGGCAGGCCGTGTCTCTACGAGAATAAGCTACTCTGAAGAATGTTTAATAAAATTCTAAGGGCAGTGGTTCCAGGGCTTCGATGGTAGCCGGCGACCATTGCGGCTGATCATCTTTTTCGAGCAGCCGGGCCCGGATGCCCTCCATATAGTCAGGATGCCGGATAATAAAGGCAGCAGCCTGGACTTCGGCGGCAAAAACCTGTACCAGGGGTTTACCCTCATTATGCCGCAGGAGCATGAGGGTCAAGGCCAGGGCCGTGGGAGAGCGTTCGGCCAGGTGCTGGAATACTTCCCGGCAGACCATACTTTCCAGGCTGCAGGTGGATAATGAGCCGATAATTTCCGGCATAGTCCTCTTGCCCTGGAAATGTTGCGCCACCCATTGATCGAGATCACAGGTTACCGCAGTGAATTTCTCCAGGAAAAGCGATAATTCGGCGCGAAGTAAGGCGGTTGCAGCCTTTCTGTCGTTGGGGAGCGGCAGCGAAAAGGACTCCAGAGCGTCCTGTATCAGGGGCATTTGGGATGACATGGTGAAATCGGTGGCCAAACCCAGGCGCAGGCATTCCGCGCCCTGAATTTCATAGCCGGTCATGGCCAGAAATTCCGGGTAGCCCGGAGGGCATTTGGTAAAGAGCCAGCCGGTGGCGCCCACATCGGGAAAGAAGCCGATACGGGTTTCCGGCAGGGCGATTCTGGTGCGCTCCGTGACGATGACCAGGTCCGCCCCGGCAGCCAATCCCAGGCCGCCCCCCATGGTGACACCGTCGGCCAACACCACTAGCGGTTTGGGAAATTCATGAATGGCCAGGTCGAGGGCATATTCTTCCTGGAAGAATTGGTCGGCCCGCCAGGCTTCCCCGGTCTGCACTGCCTGTGCCAGGGTTTTGAGATCACCACCGGCGCAAAAACCGCGCTCGCCTTCTCCCCGAAGCAGCAGAAAGTGGATTTCGGGTTCTTTTCGGGCTATTTCCAGAGCCGCCTGGAGCAGTCGGATCATTTCCAGATTGAGGCTGTTGATGACCTGGGGACGGTTTAAAGAAATAGAGAGCACATGGCTGGTTTGTTTAATGAAAACGGGGCTGGGGGCCATCGGGAGGGTCATGGTTAGGCTCCCTTTAGGTGAGTTTGGCTGAGAGCTCATGCCTTGTGCTCCGTCAGGTTAAAGACCCGGCCCACCAAGGCCAGAATCCTGGCCTGGACTTCCGGTTCGGAGCCGAGACCATCAACCCGGTGAATGAAGGGAGCCTCCAGAGTTTCAAAAACCTTAGCTACCTGGACAAGATATGCAATTTTTTCAAAGCTGTGGCTCGGTGGCGTGCCCCGGTGCTGCAACCGGCGGGCAAGTTCAGTCAGGGGCAGTTCCAGGACGATGACCAGATCAGGTTGGGGGGCAAAGGCCGAATGGCGTTGCTGTATTTCCAGGGGATCAAGCCCCAGCGCACCCTGATAAGCCATGGAGGAAAAATAGTATCTATCGGTAATGACAATCTTGCCGTCAGCCAGGGCCGGCTGGATGACCTCCTGCACATGCTCCCGGCGGTCGGCGATGAACAGGTCCAACTCCGCCGCCGGCGTGAGACCTTGCCGGCCGTGGACAATAATCCGTCGGATCTGCTGCCCAAAATGGCCGTCAGTGGGTTCCCGGGTAAGGATCACCGGCAGACCCAGTTGGATAAGGTTCTGGGCCAAAAGCCGTGTCTGGGTGGTCTTGCCGACGCCGTCCAGACCCTCAAAGGCAATGAGCCCTCCCCGGTTTAGCGGTTGCTCGGCAGACATGGAATGCTATCAGCCTCTAACGTATCGATTCTGCAGGAAGGAGAAAGGCCAAGGGCGTAGATAAGGTGGTGGGTTGCAAGGCCTATTAGCTGACTTAATCCGGGAAAACACTTAGAGATCCGGAAACAGGCGAGTAAGAGATTATGGGTTGCCAGATTGGGATAGAGGCTGGTCATGGCTATTCTCACTCATACTGAACCAAATCAGGGCAACGCCTGCATTTTGGCCTGGACAAGTTGAAAGGCGTCGGATTTGACATTAACATAGCCGGAAAAAGGGGTGTTGATATCGTAAATGAAGTAGATACAGGAAAGGAGCAGGAAGAGCACCATAAAATTGAAGATGAGGCGGACCATAGTTTGCCGCACATGGAGGAAGTATAAGCCGAAGAGAATGGTACCAAACCCGAACGTGATGATCACCCAGATGGGAGGGTAAAGATTGCCGCTCAGAAAAAGCCCCCGGGACAGCCTTTGGGAGCTGGCTTCTTCCAGGAGGGTAGTGACATGCAGATACAGATCCATACCGCTGCCATTTTTGGGTTTTGACAACCGGAGTTGCTCCCACATCTGGTCAAATTGCCGACTGGCTGCCGGGCTCATGGTCCCTACCTGCATCCGGTCCCATTCATCTTCCAATACCAAGGTAACATAGCCCCGGAGAGCCTGGCGAAAGTCCCCGGAGTCGGGCAAATCCAGGGAACTGCGATAGGCGCTGAGCAGGGTATCTGCTTCTTTGGCGACGTTTCTTTCGGCATTCAGGAAGGCCGACCACAGGGTGACGAGGGCAAAACCCAGGAAAAAGGCATAAAGGGTAGTGAAAAATTCAAAGATGGAAGGGTGAAATTGATCCACGTCGGTTTCTGGAGTACCGCAGCGTCGGCGCAACAGAAAGAGCAATCCGTTAAGTAAGAGACTGAGCACCAGAATGACAAAAAAAATCCCCAAAAACTCTTTCATCTGACTCCACGCTTCTTTTCGGTCAGGCAGGCTCCCATAAAATCCTTTATCGGGCGCTTAAAAATGGCCCTATAAGTTAGAAATACATTTTATTCTCTCGGTTAATCTTATCTTGCCATGTTACATCATTCCCTCAATCCTGAGCAAGTTTTTAAATTAAGATTATAAATCCTTACAATTTTTTCCATCTGAAATCAGCAGTAAAAAGGGATTGGGCCAGAATCATTTTATTATATTGGGAAACTCGTCTTACCCCTTGCCCCGTCGGGACAGGTGGCCCAAGGGGAGGATCAGGAGGTGGAAGGGGATCAGGTAGAGGGCGGCCAGCAGGGAGACCTGGGGGTCGCCGAGGTCATTGCCCAGGACGAGAACCAGGATGTTATTGATCCAGCCTAACGATGCGGCAGCGGCAGTCTGTACCGGCGGTGGACGGCGCCAGAAGGCGACCGCGCCAAGGCCGGCCAGGATCAGGGCCAGGGCCGTACTCAGCCCCAGGGCCAGGAAGATCTGGGACTGATGGGCCTTCAGAAAGGGGGCGAAGTTACCGAAGGCCCCCAGGTTAATAACGGCGATGAGCAGTAGCGAGGGGTAATACGAGCGCCAGCCCAGCCATTGGGTCAGCCCCGGCAGAAAGCGCTGGGTAAGGTTGGCTGCTATCAGAGGGATCAAGATGATGGCCCCGATCAAGCCCCCGAGGCGGATGGGATCCACGACCAAGTCCTGCCCCGCCAGCAGCTTCACCATGACGGGCAGCGTCACGGGGAGCACAATGGAGGTGGCAACGGTCATGAGCAGCACCAGGGGTATATGGGCGCCCACCAGGGCGGCAAAAAAGGGGGCGGAGACCCCGGTGGAAACTCCGGCCAGCAGCAGCAGACCAAGGGCGTACTCAGGAATGAACCGGACTGCCAGGGGATAGATGAGGACGGGCAGAAGGAAGAGTTTCAGAGCCAATAAGAGAAGCAGCTCTCGGGGATGCCGGTGCAGTTCGCCGTGGATGGCTTGGGGCATCACCTTGAGAAAGGCCAGATACAGCAGGAGCATGAGGAGCCAGTTCAGGTAGGGGGAAAGTCGGCCGGCCGGTTCCGGCCAGAGCAGACCAGCGGCCATGCTAAAAAAGACAACCAGGAGAAGGATGATATCTTTGGGGTGTAGCATGAAATTTTGTCCTGGGTGAAAATATCAGGGGCGGGGCCGGGAGGCAAGTTTATTAGCTTTTAGCTGCAGGCTGTCAGCTTTTGGATAAAAAAAGACACAAAAAAAGCCGGGTTTCCCCCGGCTTGCGGCAGCTTAAGCTGGTTAAGCTAGTCGGCTTTAATTTCAATGGCTTTGGCCTTTACTTCTTCCTTTTTGGGGCAGGTGATGGTTAAGACGCCCTGTTTGTAAGAAGCCTCGATCTTGTCGGCTTCAACCCCTACCGGCAAGCGCAGGCTCCGGGTAAAGGAGCCATAGCTGCGCTCGACGAGGTGATAGTTTTCCTCTTTTTCCTCGTGTTCGGTTTTCTTCTCTCCCTTGATGGTGAGAACATCGCCGGAGAGGGAGATGTCGATAGCTTTGCTGTCGATGCCGGGAATCTCAGCTTTGACAACGATTTTATCGGAGGTTTCAGAAACATCAACCGATGGGATCCAAGTACCTTCCATGGGTTGCAGGGCTCGGCGGCCGCTGCCGAAGTAATCATCCCAGAGGCGATCCATTTCATTACGAAGTTTAGAAACTTCCCGAAAGGGTTTCCATTCCATGATATCCATACGGGGTAACCTCCCATGATTTTATATTATACTAGTTTGTAAATTAATGTCAGGCATTCTGGATGTCAATAGAGGGGAGAAAAAATTTGGATAATTCATAACTATATATAACAACAATAGAAAAATAAAACATAAGACAGATCTGCCATCATATCGTTTCCGCCAGCCGGGGGGACGGCCAAGAAAAGTCCTTGAATAAAATCTGCAATAGTGGTATGTATTAACCGCGTTAAAAAAGAACACGATGGTGCCTATAAAGATGATCTGGCGAATGATCAGGATAATTAATTCTTAAAGCCTCCTTTGAACGCAAAGGGGGTTTTTTTTTGGTTTGGAGGGGGAGAGGGGTGCAGCCCACCGGAGCAAAAGCCATGTCGTTTCGACGCAAGGACCTTCTGGGGTTGGCGGAACTCAGCCGGGAGGAAATCCAGAATATTTTAGACACAGCGGCGTCGTTTAAAGAGATCTCCACCCGGAGTATCAAGAAAGTGCCCACTTTGCGGGGTAAAACGGTCATTACGCTGTTTTACGAACCCAGCACCCGGACGCGCACCTCATTTGAGATTGCGGCCAAGCGGCTGAGTGCCGATACAGTGAATTTGGCGATAGCGGCCAGCAGTGCGGTGAAAGGGGAGACTCTCATCGACACGGCAAAAAACCTGGAGGCCATGCGGCCGGACATCATCATTATCCGGCATGCCTGCAGCGGCGCGCCGCACCTGTTGGCCAGCCGTTTACAGAGCAGTGTGGTCAACGCCGGGGACGGCCTGCATGAGCATCCCACTCAGGGATTGCTGGATCTGCTCACCGTGTGGGAGGCCAAAGGGCGGCTGGATGGGCTCAGGGTGGCCATTATCGGGGACATCGCCCACTCCCGGGTGGCCCGTTCCAACATCCACGGTTTTCGCACCATGGGGTCCCGGGTGGTGGTGGCCGGACCGCAAACGATGTTGCCGCCCTACCTGAAGGATTTAGGGGTGGAAGTCACCTATTCCCTGGCCGAGGCGGTGGAAGGGGCGGACGTGGTGATGATGCTGCGGCTGCAATTGGAGCGGCAGGGGCAGATGTTTTTTTCAACGCTGCGGGAATACTCCCGGTTCTTCGGGCTAAACCAGGAGCAGCTGGCCCTGGCCCAACCGAACGCCCTGGTCATGCATCCAGGTCCTATAAACCGGGGGGTGGAGATCTCGCCGGAGGTGGCCGACGGACTGCAATCAGTCATACTCCAGCAGGTCACCAACGGAGTGGCGGTGCGAATGGCCGTCCTTTATCTGTTAAGCGGAGGTGAGCAAAGTGGGGCTGCTGCTTAAAGGCGGGCTGGTGCTAGACCCGACGCAAGGCCTGGAGGAGCGGCGAGATCTGCTCATCGAAGACGGGTGTATTGTCGTTGTGGCGGCACCCGGGACGGTGATAGCTGAGGCTCACCAGGCAGTTGATGTTACCGGCCTGTTGGTCTGCCCTGGCCTCATTGATTTGCACACTCATCTCAGGGAACCCGGGCAGGAATACAAGGAGACCATAGCCACCGGCTCTCAGGCGGCCGCGGCGGGAGGTTTCACCGCGGTGGCCTGCATGCCCAACACCATGCCGGTGAACGATTCGGCTACAGTCACCCGTTATATTCTGGAGAAAGCGGCCCAGAGTAAGGGCGTGCGGGTCTATCCCGTGGCGGCGCTTTCTCAGGGCTCCCAGGGAGAAATTCTGGCGGAATACGGGGAGCTTAAAGAGGCTGGGGCGGCGGCCTTGTCTGATGACGGCAAGCCGGTGGCAAATTCCCAGCTCATGCGCCGGGCCCTGGAATACGCCCACACCTTTGACATGCTGGTCATAAGCCACTCCGAGGACCTGGCCCTCACCGGTGATGGCGTCATGCACGAAGGGTTGGTATCTTTACAGTTGGGTCTGAAGGGCATCCCCGCGGCAGCCGAAGAGGTGGCGGTATTCCGGGATATAGAACTGGCCCGTCTTACTGAAGCCCGGCTGCACATTGCCCATGTGAGCACTGCCGGATCGGTTGAGATCATCCGCCGGGCCAAATCCCAGGGGGTCAGGGTCACCGCCGAGACCACGCCCCATTATTTCAGCCTAACCGACGAAGCAGTGCTGGGTTTTAACACGAATGCCAAAATGAGTCCTCCGCTACGCACGGCGGCAGATGTGGCGGCCATCAAGGCCGGGTTGGCTGACCGCACCCTGGACTGCATCGCCACGGACCACGCGCCCCACAGCACCCTGGAAAAAGAGGTGGAATTCGACCAGGCGGCCAACGGCATCATCGGCCTGGAAACGGCTTTGGGCCTGAGCCTGGAGCTGGTGCAGGAAGGATTCCTTACCTTAGCGCAACTAATTGCCAACCTAAGCACCAATCCGGCCCGTATCCTGGGGGTACCGGGCGGGTCCTTGCAGGTGGGCGCGATGGCTGATATAACGGTAATGGATCTGAGAAGACCCTGGACAGTGAACATTCAGCAATGCAAATCCAAGAGCCGCAACTCTCCCTTTCACGGCCGGCAGTTAACCGGCAGGGCGGTGATGACCATCGTAGGGGGAAAGATTATTTATAGCCTATGATAATTTTTTAGGTCCAGAGATCAATGGTCGGTAGTTAGGGAAAGGGGATCAGGGACCAGAGGCCAGGGATAAAGGAGCAGTTGATAGAGAACCAAGGCCTGTGGGGTGTTGTAAGTCCAGGGTTCAAGGACTATAGTTTTCTAGAAAGTTAGTTGAGTAGGCGTTGCCTCTTCCTAATGCTCAGTGTCGCATCTCCAACCTTTAAAATATCTGCAAACAAGGAGGGCTTTGATGGCCAGCCAGGTTTATTATTTTGATTTTCGGGTCACAACCAAGGATACTAATTTCAAGAAGTTCGGCCGCCTGCTGGAAACCGTGGACCTTAAAGGTATTGTCCAGCGCAAGAAGAAACGGCCGCTCGTCGCTATAAAACTGCACTTTGGCGAGAAGGGAAACACCTCGTTTATCCGGCCCATCTATGTGCGCCAAGTGGTAGACAAGCTCTGGGAATACGGTGGCCGGCCCTTTGTCACCGACGCCAACACGGTCTATGTGGGCACCCGAGCCGACGCCGTAGACCACCTGACCACCGCCATTCAGAACGGCTTCGCGTATGCCGTGGTCAACGCCCCCCTGGTGATCGCCGATGGCCTCAGGGGCACGGCGGAAGTGGAGGTGGAGATCGGCCAGGAACTCTTCAAGTCGGTATTCCTGGGTGAAGCGGTCGTGGAGGCTGAAGCCCTGGTGAGCATGGCCCATTTTAAGCTGCATGAATTATCGGGGTTTGGCGGGGCCATCAAAAACGTGGGCATGGGCTGCGCCTCTCGGCGTGGCAAATTGGCCCAGCACTCAAATATCGCGCCTAAGGTCAACCAGAAGAAATGCACCGGCTGTGGGGACTGCGTTACACATTGCGCCCAGGAGGCCATTAACCTGGAGGCCGAAAAGGCGGTCATCGATCCGGCCAAGTGCGTGGGCTGTGCCGAGTGCATCCTGGTCTGCCCTTACGGCAACATCGAAATCCAGTGGAATGAGTCCATTCCGGTTTTTATGAAAAAAATGGTAGAATACACCCACGGTGTCTTGAAAGGCAAGCAGGACCGGGCGGTATTCGTCAACTTCGTCACCCAGGTGTCCCCGGCCTGCGACTGCTACGGCCACAACGACATGCCCATTGTGGGGGACCTTGGCGTCCTGGCCTCCCGGGACATCGTAGCCCTGGACCAGGCCTCCGCGGATCTGGTAAACCTGAGCCCCGGCCATCCGGGCTCCTGCCTGAAGGATATGACCCCGGGGAGCGACAAGTTCCGGGACGTCTACCCACAGATAGATTGGGAGATTCAGTTGGACTACGCGGAAAAACTCGGACTGGGAACCAGGACCTATGAACTGGTGAAGATTTAAGACCACACCTCTCCCCCTGCAAGCGTTTGGAGAGGGAATTAAATGTACCAGTTCGGAGGTATCATTATTGTTTCTCTGTTAGCCCTGCCGCTTATTGCCATAATCTTAAAATTCCACCAACCGTCGACGGCCTTGGGAGTCGATGACTAGGTCGACAAAATGGGTTACGGCATCAGACTTAGTCCAGAGACCGACATAGCCATCCAGGGGGCGTTCGGCGCTATAGTCAATGACCGGTGCCTCGTCCAGGAAACACCGGCAACGGTTCTCAGAAATTTCCACCTTGAGATGATACCAGCGGCCCGCAACCAGCTTCACCGGGAAGGTCGCCCGTTTGAGGCGTTTATTATTAAGAAACTCGAAAAGGATGACATTGTCTTCCAGAGTATTTACTCGAAACACGAAGTAGTTCCCGACGTTCCGGATGCCAAAGGCCAGTCCCCCGGCTTGATCGATACTGCCGGAGACGGGTTTGACCCGCACTCCTAACACCGCCTCTTTCACATAGCTTTCCTTGGCGATGGCCAGGGGGAAGTAAAAATAAGCGCCAATATTATCCAATATTTCAAAATACGTTTCGCCGATCATGGTGGTTATCATGCCGGCCAGCCCGGAGGAGAAGCTGCTCAGGTAGTGGGAGCCATCCTCTACTAAGAGTGTTTGACCGTCTTCGGCCAGGCACCGCCAATCCCCGGTGTGGGTGTAAAAACCTGGCAGGCGGCGGCTTTCGGACTGATGTAAAAAATCATAGTCGCCGTGAAAGAATGCCGTGACCATGGGCTGGATATCCGCCTCGCCGGCTATGGCCATATCCAGGAGGCGACTGGAGGCCAGCAGGCGGCCCACTTGATCCAGGGTATGGTCCATGGACTGGTGGTCTAGACCCGACAACGTGGCCTCCAACAGGTCGCCGGTGACCTTGATCTTGAACCCGAGTTGAAACAAGACTTCGCCCAGGAACGTCAGGCGCAGGGAGCGGCCGACGTAACTGCCCACCCCCCCGGCAAATTGCAGATGGATATAATTATGATCGGGGTCGTCACTGTCGAAGGTATCCAGATTGGCAAAATGATAGCCGAATTTGGCGCTTAAGTTAAGATAATCATGGGACAGTATGGCATAACTGTCGCCCCCGGGCGTTTCGCCCGCTTCGCTCATGGCGCCCTGGGCCATCAGGGACATAAAGTTTTTGACGTCAAAGCTAATAGCGCCCTTCCAGGTAATGCCAGGGTGGGAAAAGCCGCGCCAGAGGGCTTTCATGGGAATGGATTCGAGATCGTCCGGAGTAACGACATCGCAGGTGGTGAGCCCGGTCCTTAAGCCGCCGCCTAAGTCGACGAGATAGAGAATCAGGGGGATGTTGGCGGTCAGTTTGACGGCATTAACGCCATCTTTGCCGATTTGGGAGAGGCCAAACATCTCCTGCATGGCTTTCTCATGGGCAAAGCGGATGACGTCGTGGACCGTCTGGCAACCGAAGGGCGAAAAATCAGGGGCCTTGGGGTCGGTTAAATTAAGAGGAGAAATGCGATCCAAAATTACCCTGAGGCGCTGGTGTACCGGGCTGCTAAACATCGGTTTGTTTTGCGGCCGGGCGTGCGAGGCCAGTTCCGGGATTATTCCACGGTAAACCGAGACATGGTCCGCCACCAGCGTGACTTCCTGGCCTTCTTGTAACACGGTGGTGGCAGTAACGGCATCCACAATGGTGGGGACGCCAAACTCCCGGGCTACTGAGGCCAGGTGGCTGGTGACGCTGCCGATATCAGTGATTAAACCTTTAAGACGGTTTATAATAGCAGCATAATCGGGGGAGGCAGTCCGGGCCACCAGTATGGCATTCTCCGGCAGGGAGGCTGCGGTCCGGTTAGCTGCGAGACAGATGGTTCCCACGGCAATCCCCGGCGAGGCGGTTTTGCCCTGGGACAGGAGCAGGGGATACGCCTGGGGGTCAAAAACCATAGAGGGATTTTCCGTCCTGGTCTGCACCAAACCTAGGAGCCGGCTTTGCAGGATAAATAGCTTCCCCTGCCGGTCTACAGCCCATTCCACATCCTGGGGGGTTTGAAAGTAGTCTTCCAATTTCATGCCGTATCTGGCCAGGGTTTGAATCTGGTCATCGTCGAGAGAAGATTGGGTGCATTCTTCCTCCGGCACTTCTACCAATTCCGTACCGCCACCGGGTAGATTAATAAGTTTCTCTTTTTTGCTGCCGATGATTCGGTGGGTGATGGCACCGCTCTTTTTATCCACATAAAATTCATCCGGCGAGGCCTCACCGCTCACCAGTTGTTCCCCCAGACCCCATATAGAGCTTATTTTTAGCTGGCCTGAATCAGGGCTGGTGGGCTCCACGGAATACATGACACCACTGGCCAGGGAATCGATCATGGCGATCCCCGCCACGCACATGGGCGTCTCGCGATCATCGAGACCGAAGTTGAGGCGATAGAGGATGGCTCGGGAAGAATACTTACTGGCGAGTACCGCTTTATAGGCCTCCAGGATGTTTTCTCGGGTCACATTTAAAACAGTGCGGTGCTGACCGGCAAACGAGGCCTCGGTGTCCTCTCCCACGGCGCTGCTGCGCATGGCGATCCGGACGTTTTTTTGGGTCTTGGCCTCAAGATTTTCATAGGCCTGGAGAATTTTGGCCGCCAAAAAACCGGGCACCGGGGCGTTCTGAATGCTTTTTTGGATTATGGCGCACTGAGCCTCCAGGTCGTTTAGATCATCGGGATTGAGGGAGGTCAGGATCATTTCGATGGGAACGGCCAGCTTGTTTTCTTCCAGGAACCGTTCAAAGGCATAAGAGGTGATGGCGAAGCCTGGAGGGACGGGCAGCTTCACGAATCTGGCAATGGTGGCCAGGTTGGTAGCCTTGCCGCCGGCCTCCTGCATAGTTTCCGGCCGCAGAGCTTCCAGAGGCAGAACCAGATCGCCGATGAGGCAGACAGGTCCGGAGTGAAACAAAAGGCCCAGGTCCTGCTCGACCCGATCGCAGGCACTTTGTAACTCGCGATAACGGCCTCCCCCCAGGCCGTCTAAGGAGTCCACGAGTTTACGGAGGGATGCCAGCAGCTCGTCGCATTTTTTGCGCACCGCCAGGATATTGATGCGGCTGCCATAATAGAGTTGCTCCAATTCCGCCATTTGGGCCAGGGCATCCCGGTTGTATTCCAGAAATTCCCTGAAATAATTGTACTTTCTGGTTACCTTGCCATCAGTGTTGACGACAAAATCACAGGTCTTCTTTTTGGCGAAAAAATCAGTAAAGGCCATTTTGGTTTTCCAGTTTTCGGTTTTCGGTTTGCATTGATTTAAATGATTAATAAGGCATTATACAAAAAAATCATAACGGTAAAAAAGAGTAAAAAAGGGCAACGCAGCGGCCGCCCTTCAGTTTATTCTTTTGAATATTATCTCTTACCCCAGGTTGTCAATCAAGGCCGAAGCGAAGCCGGAGCAGGAGAGTTCTTTGGCCCCGGCGAGCTGGCGGGCCAGGTCGTAGGTGACGGTCTTAGCCTGGATGGTCCGGGCCAGGCCCTCGTGGATGAGGTTGGCTGCTTCTTTCCAACCCAGGTATTCCAGCATCATGGTTCCGGAGAGGATAAGTGAGCTGGGGTTGATTTTGTCCAAATTAGCGTATTTGGGGGCGCTGCCGTGGGTGGCTTCGAAGACCGCATAACGGTCGCCGATATTGGCGCCAGGGGCCATGCCCAGGCCGCCCACCTGGGCTGCCAGGGCGTCGGAGAGGTAATCGCCGTTCAGGTTGGGGGTGGCGATGACGCTATATTCTTCGGGACGCAGCAGCACCTGCTGAAAGATAGAATCCGCGATGCGATCCTTGATGACCACTTTCCCAGACGGAGCGCGTCCCTCAAATTCCTGCCACACCTGGTCCTCGGTGATGACCTGGTCTTTAAATTCCGCCGCCGCCAATTCATAACCCCAGGTTTTAAAGGCGCCTTCGGTGTATTTCATGATATTGCCCTTGTGCATCAGAGTGACGCTGGGCCGGGAAGTCTCCAAGGCAAAGAGAATGGCTTTGCGCACAAGGCGTTGGGAACCCGCCGCAGTCATGGGTTTGATGCCGATGCCAGCCTCTGGTGAAATCTTGCAGCCCATCTGGGCATTGAGAAAATCTACCACCTTGCGGGCTTCCGGGCTCTGAGCAGACCATTCGATACCTGCGTACACGTCTTCGGTGTTCTCCCGGAAGACCACCATGTTGGTTTTTTCCGGTTCTTTCAAGGGGCTGGGGGTGCCAGCGTAGTAACGTACCGGGCGGATGCAGGCGTAAAGGTCCAGCACCTGGCGCAGCGTGACATTGATGGAACGAAAGCCGCCGCCCACGGGAGTGGTCAAGGGACCTTTTAAGGCCACCAGATATTCTTTGATGGCGGTCAGGGTTTCTTCCGGCAAGTGGCTGCCGGTGGATTGGTAACCCTTTTCCCCGGCCAGGATTTCCCGCCAGATGATCTGTCGCCTGCCGGTGTAGGCCTTGGCCACGGCGGCGTTCTAGTACCCGGACAGTGGCCCGCCAGATATCTGGGCCGGTTCCGTCTCCTTCGATAAAAAGAATAATGGGGTTATCTGGGACCTTAAGCTTGCCGACAGCATCAAAGGTAATTTTTTGATCAGGGGAAGAAGTTGTGTTTGTCATAGGTTGTCTTTTACCTCATCTTATTGATAATTGGAGATATTGAATCTCATAATGGAGCCATTTGGCAACGTTCCAGAGTGATGGCCTTTACCGGTACTATCCGTTATCGGAACAGATCTGACGTATGAGGCCGCTGATGGAGACAGCGTCGGTTATGGGGATTATTACGACCTGGCCGCCATAGCTGTACACCACCTCCCGCCCACTGACCTCGGTGGCGGGATAGTTGCTGCCCTTGGTGAGCACATCGGGTTTCAGGGCTGCCAGGATCTCGGGAAGCTGTCCCGAAGAAAACACAGTAACGTAGTCCACTGCCTCGAGAGCGGCCAGCATGCGCAAACGTTGGCCTTCATGGATCACCGGCCGGCACTGACCTTTAACCCGACGGACGGAGTCGTCGGTATCCAGGGCGACGATCAAAATATCCCCCAGACGGTGGGATTCCTCCAGGAACTTAATGTGTCCCCAATGCAGGAGATCAAAGCAGCCGTTGGTGAAGACCAGCCGTTTGCCTTGAGCCTGAAGACGGGGGGCCAAGAGCCGCAATTCCGGCAGAGTGATAATTTTTTCTGAGCGGAGCGCGGATTGGCCCTGCAGTGCCGCTGCCAGTTCCGTGCGCAGGATGGGGGCAGTGCCGATCTTGCCAACCACGATGCCGGCCGCCAGGTTGGCCAGCTTTGCCGCCAGGAGGGGATGGCGCCAGTGGGCCAGCCCCAGGGCCATGACTGCCACCACGGTGTCGCCAGCTCCGGAAACATCGAAGACCTCCCGGGCCTGGGCGGGAATTTCCTGGGGAGGTAGATCGCGCCGAAAAAGGATCATGCCCTCGGCCCCCAGGGTAATCAAAATGGCATCCGTGTCGCAGTTCCGGCAAAGTTCCTGACCGGCCTTGAGAAGGTCCTCCCGGTGGTGTAGGGGGTAGCCCACCGCCAGTTCGGCCTCTTTTCGGTTAGGGGTAATGATGGTGGCCTGGCGATAACGAGAATAATCCTGTCCCTTGGGGTCCACCACCACGGGCAGTTGACGCTCTCTGCCC
The DNA here is from genome assembly GCA_963705135.1 of uncultured delta proteobacterium. GTDB lineage: Bacteria > Desulfobacterota > Desulfobaccia > Desulfobaccales > Desulfobaccaceae > Desulfobacca. The sequence goes on along the minus strand of CAVPJB010000009.1, from coordinate 36,482 downwards.
CAGGAGATGATGGCAGTCAGCAATGGTTCGGACAAAACACCCTTGCCGTAGTCCGAGAGAATTATGGCATCCAGGTCCTGAAGAAGTGACTTGACATGTTGTTCGGCCTTCTGGGGAAACCAGGCAGCAGCGGGTTGCCGGTTCTCCCGGTCGATACGGACGATCTGTTGATTGCCGCCCAGAACCCTGGTCTTGAGGGTGGTTTGCCGCTGGGTATCGGCAAACAAGCCGGTGGGGTCGACTTCCAACCTTTTGAGTTCGGCTTCGATAGCCTCTCCCGGATTATCCTGGCCCACCAATCCCAATACGGCCACCTGGGCGCCCAAGCCGACCAAATTATTCACCACGTTACCAGCGCCGCCCAGAACCCGGGTTTCCCGTTCCACGTTAACCACCATCACCGGCGCTTCCGGTGAAATCCGCTCAACTCGACCCCAGATGTACTCGTCCAGCATAAAATCGCCGGCTACCAGCACTTTGAGGGGGGTAAGGTCGTTCAGGTCAATGTGAGTTAGATCCGTCATAGAAAGAAACCATAGAAATCAAAGTTGCTGTTATGATTTTGGTTGTTGCGTCTGGGGGGTCGGTTGTTTTTCTATCAATCCAGGGATAATGATGGAGAAGCTGACGTATTTATCTAAAATGCGGTCGGCGAACGTCAAAGCTACCCCCCAGCATTGACGCTGGAAAATGAGTCGATATTTGTTTTCCAATTGTTTGCCGCTGACAAAGGTATGTTGATTGTTGACACCTATCTTAAAGGAGCGGAAAAGATCAAAAAAGATTTCGGAATTAATCTGATTGGCGTAGTTCTTAAAATAAATGTAATCAAAATTCAGAAAGTGCCGGTTAGCCGTATCTCGCAGGAGAAGTTTGACGTCCACCTGGCTGAAACCTTCTTTATAAGGAGACAGACCGCCATTCAGCCCCAGGCCGATATTATCCAGGGGGAAGGCCAAGGTTTCCAGAAAAATATCGGACATGCGACGGTGAGGTTGGGGGAGACCGTCCAGACCATAACTGGTCGAGTTAAAAAATACACTTTGGGTCAGACGGCTCCAGAAAACATCGTTAATGCGGGGGAGGCCGGAAGCCGCTGGTGAACTCCGGATAAAATGATTGGTCAAAGAATAGGTGGCAGCATTAATCCCGCCGATCGGTTCGAGGCCATCAAAAATAGGATAATTTTTAGTGACTGCGGTTTGCCAACCATAATCGAAAGGATCGAATTTAGGGATACGGTTAACGTCGAAGTTGGCAATATTATAATACGAAACTTTGGGGGTGAAGATATGGCGCACGAAATTATGAGAACCCGCCATCCGACCCCAGTCCCGAAATATAGGAGAGCTGACGCTGGTTTTGACGTCATAGAGGGATCGACCTTCGTATTTGTTTAGATCCTCCCGGCTGGCGTAACTATCGACCCGGTAGCCGGTGCCACGCCAGCCGGTGGTGGCATCGATGTCAAGGGTGTCAAGCAGTCGGGTGGCCAGAGAGAATCTGGGGTGAACATCCAGCCTCTGACCGCTTAAACCGGCATCTTGATAATAGTGCGTATAGGCGCTGTCGAGAATTAAACTCAACGGCAAAGGCCCTAAGGGTAACATCAGGGTGGCTGCTTGGAAGGAAGGGGCTTTATTAATAGTACCGAGGAATCGCCGGCGAAAGCGGACGATAATAGCTCCCGAAGAAATTGAGGCTCCCCTGAGAAAAACTGCGTTGCATGATCAGGCTGGAAACCCTGGTTTTGACTTCATACTGCTCCAGGTTGCGGCCATAATCGTCTCCCAAAGAACGGCCCAGCCGGTCCAGTCCTAAATAACCGTAATTATAATCATAGAGATATTGACTATCGCTGGGTATGTCCAGGACGCCTTTGGCGAACCAGCCGTGTGGGAGGTTCTGGTTCAGCATGGCGGCGCCCCAATAACGGTGCGGCGTCGGCGCAGCAAGGTTGTGGTCACCGATGTAAGAAAAGCGAGCGGTGCCGCCTGATTCCTTGTCCCAGGCATAGCGGTATTCCCCGCCCTGGAGATAGCCCTGGGTCTGTATCACCTGATATAAGGTGGCGTCCATGTGATTATTGATGGCCCAATAAAACGGCAGTTCCACTACAGTGCCAGCAGCTTGATGTTGGCTGTAAATAGGCATCAGGAAACCCGACTGCCTGGTTGTCTTGACCGGCAGGACCGCAGTCGGGACAAAGGCCACTGGTACTTGGCCCAGTCGCAGAGTTGCAGCTTTCCCGGTGGCATAGCCATCTAACGTCACATTTAATTCTCGGCTGTAAAAACTCCATGCCGGTCGATCGGCATCGCAGGTAGTGATCACGCTTTTTTCGGCATAGAAGGTGTTATCACCGGTTTTGCGAATTAAGGCGCTGTTGATATGAAAGTGGTTGCGCCGCATAAATAGTCTGGCTTCCGTCATTTCACCACTGCGGGTAACAAGATTAAACTGGCCGGATTTCCCCGTTAAGATATCATCCCCGAGAACCATGACCACATTTCCCTGGACCTGAGCGATCTTAGTGGGGCCGTGCACTTTGATGTAATCTGCCGTCAGGCGGCGTTCCTCCTGCCGGATTTCGACTCTGCCAATGGCTTCATAGGTTTGGCTGACGGCATGGTAAATAAGAGTATCGGCTTTGAGGACCCAGGGACCCCCCTCAAAGGTTTCATGCTTGAAAAGTTGGATTTCCTCGGCCCAAACCGGCCAGACCAGCAAAAACCACAGGACCGGTCCCCAGATGGCAAGGAGCAATTTCAAGACGTTTTCCTGACGTGGAGCATACTGCATTCAGCTTTCGGTAACAGGGCCAAAAGAACGAGCCCCTTGGATAAATTGATTTATTGAGGGGAAAAATTCTAATTAATAATTTTTCGAAAAATACTACCATACATAATGCGAAACTTTCAACGTCATTAGAAAGCTTTATGAAAAACTTCAATGGAAAGCAATACTGGTCGCGACCGGGTTTGGTTTAACCTTTAGGCCAACAGGTCTTTCTGTCGGACCAGCTCATCATACATCTCATTGAGTTCCTGTCCCAAACGGGCCAGGGAAAAATGGTCAGCCACACGCCGGGAAGCGGCCAGGCCCAATTGTTTGGCCCACCCGGGATTTTCCAAAAGCCGTAATAAGGCGCCGGCTAACGCCGAGCTGTCCTTCACCGGTACTAACAAGCCGTTCACTTCATGCTGGACGACCTCCGGGGAGCCCCCAGCCTCGCTGACCACCACCGGCAAACCCATGGCCATGGCTTCCAACAGGGACCGGGAGATGCCCTCACTGTGGCTTGGCAGGACGAAAATATCCAAGGCCGCCAGGAGATCCGGGATATCATCCCGGTAACCCAGAAAATTCACCCACTGACCAAGGGACAGGTCTCGGACCATGTCCTCCATTTCCGGTTGCCGGCGCCCGCCGCCGATTACCAGACAACGTACCGGATGACGGCTGTGAACCTGAGCCAAGGCCTGGAAGAGTTCCCCATGACCCTTGGCCCAATGATCCAACCGGGCCACTAGCCCCACCACCGGTGCATCGGCAGGGATTCCTAAAGCGGCACGTATGTCGTTGCGGTCCCGGTGATGCCGGTAGCGTTCCAGGTCGACGCCATTATGTAAGACCCTAACTCTTTCCGGCGGCATCTGGAGCTGCTGGAGCAGATGCTGCCGCACCCCCTGGGATACTGCTAAACTTATGTCAGTGAAACGGTTTAAAAAACGGCAGATAAACCGGCGTTTGCCATTAAACCGGGTAAAGCCATGCCAATGGTCAATTATGACCGGCACCCGCATCAGCCAGGCTGCCAGACGGGCATAATTTCCGGGGACATAACTATTAACATGGAGAATGTCAATATGGTATTTAACCAAATACCAACAGAGGGTGAAGAAGAAACGCAGCCAGACGATACCGTTGAGCTGGCGCATCCGAAACTCAACGACGGAGACCTTGGGGGGTATCAGGTCTTGCGAATCAGGATTTACAGTAAGCAAACCGAGTACAACCTGATAGCGCTCCGGGTTTAATCGGCGGACTGCGTCAAGCAGCATCATATCCGCGCCGGCGGTACGTTCCGGGTTGATTACGGCCAAGACGTTAACTTTCGATTTCTTAGTTTGATGAGGAGAGTTTTTTTTATGCATGGCGTGCTGATTCAGCGGTTATTGTTTCATCGGCTGAGGGAAACAGGAAATTCGATCCACATCCTTAGGATGGGTTCCCGCCCAGGGATATTTATTTTTAAAATTATTGAATTTTTCCGGGTCCGGTCGGAAACGAAAGATTCGCACTTTAGTCCCGTAGGTCTTATTCGCCAGGTTGACATATTCTGCTGCCAGTTCTAATTCTGGGAATAGCTCCTTGATACTGGCCGGCTGTTCGAAAAAAATATTCGGGCCGATGACAGTTTGGACGGAATCGTCGATGAGCAGATAGTCGGCTTTGCCCAAATACAGCCATTCCATCTGATCGGCTGGAGTTCCCGAGGGCTGGCCGATCCAATATCCCTTGGCCCGATAGGCAACTTCCAAACCAAAAGCTCCAATCACTGCCCCGGGGCCGAAATGCTGCAGAATAAAGTCGGCGGCCAGTTGATGGCCATGGGGCTCATGCCGCAACCGCCAGAGCTGCGGCACTTCCTTGAAATATTGGGGATATAAGAGAGTAAATAAAAAAACAATAATAATAATGGCTGTGAAAACGGGCTTAAATCTCGAAAAAAAGGGCTGCTGAGGCACCCGATGCCAGAGCCAAACCACAGCAGCGGCCAGACCTAGATAAAGCCAGGGGAAAAACCAGGCAAAGGAACGGGCATCCCAGGCTGGACCCAGCAGATGCAGGCCTAATATGGCGCAACTGGCCAAAAAAACTACAATCACTGATTGGTCCAAAACCAGCCGTCGGCCTATCAGGCCCAGGGGTATCACCACAAAGATAGTAAAAAAACCAATTAACGACACGCGCTGAAACTCTCTGAGCCCAAAACCGAGGTTTGACCAGATATTATTGAGGATTTTGTTCGGATTAAGGATCATGCCGAAACTGGGGGCCGGGGGATAGCGGGAGTCGCCCGGTTTGGGAAACCGGGTGTACTCCATGAACTCGTAGGGTCGCAGTTTGCTCCAGCCGCAGCCGCCGTCTTGATAGCGGCGAAAGTCAGAAGTAACCTCGACGTTTTGGGAAAAGTTGCCATAAATCCGATGTCCCTCACCCCAGGAGATGATGCCAAAAGCCTGATAGTACCAAGTCATCCACAGTCCCAGGCAGACTGCTAAAACCGGCAGTGCTGCGGATACCCGGAAGGCCGTGGCACATTTCTGTCTAATCGTAGGAGTTTGCCAGATTTTTAGGCCTAATAACCATAAAAAGACCACCAGACCGCAATAGAGTCCGATATCCCGGGCAAAGAAAAGGAAAGCCCAGACTAAACCCAGGGCCAGACTGCGTCTTAAGGAGAGGGATTCCAACTGCATGGCGAAAAGGAGGAGAAGGAGCAGCAGCAGAGGATAAAAGAGATTATCGGCAATGATGAACGTCCCCAGGCGGCACCAGATATGATTTACTGCCAGGCCGAGCCCGGTCAGCCAGGCCGGTACCGGCTGTCTCGGAAACAGGCGCCGGACCAAGAGCATCGCTAGGCCCACGGCCAGGGTGTTCCCCAGGATACTGATTATTCGACCGGTCCAGAGGTTGTTTCCGGTTAATTGGGCAATTAGGCCGATGAGTAAAGGCATCAAAGGCATGGTAAACAATTGCGGCAGGAGCAGATAGTCTCCCCGGCTGACATGCTCACTGATCCAGAGGTAGCGGACGGAATCGTAGCCGATCTGATGTTGGAGTAAATAAAGCCACAGGAACCTTATGGCCAGGGCGAACAGGATAATCCCTCCCCCCCAATAAAGGTGTCTGGTGCGAAGATCATTCAACCGTGGTTCTCCCCCGAAGGTGTATGATACGTTATTCTGGTTGCCAAAAGTTCCGTCCTTTATTTTTCCCTTTGCCCCTCCCCGCAAATAGGAGTTTTTCAAGAGCCTGAAAAGATATTAATTTTTTCTGGCTATGACCAGGGGAAATGAGATGGCGGGCAATAGTATCGACCCCCGGCTGAAGAAGTCAGGGCAGGGAATTTTAGTCAAACGGAAGAAATGATCCAAGGGCACCAACTGCCATTCCAAACCGCGGTAGAGAAGGGTTAAATCTAATTTATTTATAATAAAATCAAAGGATTGATCGGAAAGGTTGAAAAGAGCATTGGGACTTTTTTTCAATTTTGGAAAGAACCAACGGATCCAATGGTGGAAATTCTGATAATTCATGGCGATAAAGCCCCCTGGCTTTAAAAAACCAGTGAGTTTTTTAAACCCTTCCCAGGGGTGTAAAAAATGGGAATCTGTTCCCCACAAGGTCACAATATCAAAATCCGTCTCTGCCAAGGCGCAAGTCTCCAACATACAACAGTGAATCTTCAAGCCATATTGTTCCCGCCCGAAGCGAGACATTTGTTCGCTGGGTTCTATGCCGATAACCTCAAAACCAAGTTTCTGCGCTGAGAAGCCAAAAAAGCCGGTGGCACAGCCAACATCGAGCAATTTTCCGCTTCGTAATCCGGTGACGGCCATAATTTTCTGCAGCCGGGAAAGACTCTGGCGGACCCGGAGATGGTCAGCCTGGAAATAGTTTGAGTAGGCGGAATTATCTGAGGAACCACCCTCTCCCCAATATTCCTGACTTTGATAGATAGCGTGGATGCTTTTTTCGTCCAAGCGGGGATTTTGGAAGACGAGGCCGCAGTTCTGGCAGCTAAAATAGAAAATCTTGGTGGCTTTATATTCCAGGAAGAATTCTTGGTTAATGGCTGGACTGTGGCAGAGAGGACAAGCATCATATTGAGTTATAAATTCAATGGGCTGCATGGAGTGCCTCTATCTCCCGATAGTTCCATCTAGACACTTTGTTGGTGCCGTCATGTGGTTGGTGGGTCTTAGATGGTTTTTGCAGTGTGAAAGCAAGTGGCTTCGTATGGTGATATTCCCCACAAAGATATTCATACCATGGATGCACAATCCATGGTATAAAAATGGTTAGCTAGGTTGAATGCATTTTTAACAGGTTTGGCGCCATCACTAGTGAACCCCTTCTAATCGCACGCCTATCAGAAGGCTTTGAGCAAAGGGTAAGTATTTTTCTGATAGTCCGGGGGAGGACAATCTTTTTGAAACTTTTTAAAGCCCATCTGCTTATTTTTACTACAATTTTTTTGGCGGTTTATATTCAGCTGATCATTAAATGGCAAATGGCTAAAATCGATAATGCCGCCCCGGATTTTGTCTATAAAGTTATCGGGCAATTATGGAATCCATGGATTATATCGGCCCTGGGCGCGGCCTTTATTGCGGCTTTGTCATGGATGGCAGTCATGACTCGGCTTGAGTTGAGTTATGCCTATCCCTTTATGAGTCTATCATTTATCCTGGTAGCCATTCTCAGTAATATTCTTTTTCAAGAGCCGATTACTACTAATAAAATATACGGCCTACTCCTGATAACTGCCGGCATTGTTGTCTCCACCAGATTATGAGATAGTCAAATAAGCACCATTAATGGCCAGATGAATTTTTCAAACCTTAATTTTTCAAAGTATAGCCAATTCCCCTTCCGATTAAAATCGTCCCCCATACGTATATATTGAGTATTGATAAGGACTTGCTGATGTCGATTAATAAAGTCTTATTATTAGAAGCTCCCTACACCTACGGGAATGAGGCCCAAGAACTGGTGGGCAGTTATTTCCCTTTAGGTATAGGCTATCTGGCGGCATTTATTCGTGAATATGATTATGAAGTAAAAATCTTGCAACCGTCACCACAAAGCGATTTTTCAGCAGAATTGCTACGCACGATTGAGGAATTCCAACCAGGTTTGGTGGGCATCAGCGTTATGACCCCCTCGTATCCAAAAGCTGTCTCACTAAGCAATGTCATCAAAGCCAAATTCCAGGATCTACCCATTGTTATGGGTGGGCATCATGTTTCAGCAGTGCAGGAAGAAGTTTTAGTTCAGTCGCCGAATACAGATTTTGTCATCTTTGGTGAAGGAGAAAATACCCTCTTAAACCTGTTGCGGGCATTAGAATCAGCCCATCCTGATTTGGCCGCGATCGATGGCCTTATTTGGAGAGATCAAAATCAGGTGATACAGAAAAATAATCCCAGTGCCCTCATCAGTGATATTAATACCATACCTTTTCCGGCCAGGGATCTGGTTGATATGACTCGATATAAGGTGCATAGTTACATCGATTTCGGCAAAAAAAGCGCCACGTTGATTACCAGTTCGCGGTTGTCCCTATAAATGTATTTTTTGTTCCAGTTGGCTGACCATGGGGGTACGGTACCGCTACCGGTCAGTGGACGATATTATGTCAGAAATTAAAGAACTGGTGGAGAACTATCAAGTTGATCACCTGGTATTTGAAGATGACACCCTGACGCTCAAAAGGGACAGAATTGAATCACTCTGCGAGGCGCTGGCGGCAATGCCAAACCATCCTTCCTGGTATTGCCTTTCCAGGGTGGACAGTATTGATTTGCCTCTGGCCAAAAAGATGAAGGCAGCCGGCTGCAAAATGATCAATTTTGGTATTGAGTCCGGATCTCCGGAAATTCTGGAAAAGATCGGCAAAAAAATCAACCTGGCCAAAGCCCAGGAGGCAGTGCGGGCCTGCACCCAGGCGGGGTTGCGGACGCAATGTATTTTTATCGTCGGATTTCCGTTTGATACTGACAAAACCTTAGCAATGACCTACGCGGCAGCCCAGAGAATTAATCCCACGATAGCCATCTTTTTTCCCCTGACGCCGTACCCAGGAACCAAAATTTTCAATGAATTTCTGGACCCGGCGATTATTCCCAAAAATGTGGAGGACTGGGAAAGATTTATAATGACTAACAATAAAAGCGGGATAAGTCTTAACAAACAATTTACCGCCGAGGCGATCATTCAAAAGGCGGCGCACTGGAACCGAAGCTATTATCTGCAACCCCGCCATTGGCTGCAACTCATGAGAACAGTCAACAGTTTCCCTGATATCTATAGGTTGGCTAAGGGAGGTTGGTATCTCTTAAGCACGTATGTGAGGAGACAGGTGTGATGCACCAAAGACACGGTCCCAATCAGATCAGAAGTTTGTCCCACGGTTTTAAGGGTTTCATCGGCAATCTGGCATCACTGATGTTTTATCCGCCGGTTTTCATTGCCTGGCTGCATAAGATACGAGGAGTTAAAATAAAGAATATCAGAAAGTTATATATTACCTTCAATGTTATGTTGGATAATGTCTTCCCGGAGCTGATCACCATCGGAGAGGATGTCTGGCTGACCAGAAATGTCTCAATCTTGACGCACTTCAACCCGAGTGAGGCGCAACGCCGCGCCCTGGGAGACATTATCTGTAAAGAGGTTGTTATTGAAGATGGGGTATTTATTGGCATAAATTCCATTGTCTTGCCGGGAGTTACAATAGGCAAAAACTCCGTAGTGGGCGCCGGTTCAGTAGTAACCAAGGATGTACCGCAGTCTACTATTGTGGCGGGCAATCCAGCCACGATTATTCGCAGTTTTACGGTTTAACCTATTTAATTAATTTAGATAAATATTTTTGGCGGCACACTTAATTAATTAGTTTGTGCCCTAGTCATTAATGGTTTTAACTTCTGATAGATTATATCGGCTGCCAGCAGTGAACCCTTGTCGGTTAAATGGACCGCATCGAACAGGTATTCTTTATTTGATGGCACAAGCTTGGCTAAGTCAACTACGGGTATTTTGTATTCGGCGCCAACATTTCTGATCTCCTGATTAAATAAAGCATACATTTCTTTAAATTCTTTGGAAGTTACATATTGAGCCCCGGCAATTTCTCTATTGCTTTTCATGGTTGAATCATCGGGATTTTCCTGAAGGCGGTTCATTTGGGTCATTAAGACCGGGGTGATATTTCTAATTTGGCACATGGTAATAAAAGTTTCTAAATTTAGTCGAAATTCTCTAAGCAGATAAGCTTTATCAATAACTAATTTATCCCCCCGGGCTTGTTGAAATTCGTCGGTTTCCGGGGTTCCTTTTACCTTCGTAATGACCGCTTTTATGCTGTAATAAAAATGAGGTATCAGCAAGTCTCTGATATCTTTTAGTTTGCCTGCAACCGATGGTTTTTCCTCCACAATAGTAGATCTATACGGATTTTTATTCCAATAGGTTTTTTCAAACATGAGAGTAACTAAATCATTCACATTATGCATCATGACGACAAATTGCGGTTGCATGGGTATTAATTTGTTAAGCAAAATATTTAGAGAATGAATCGTTGTATTTGCGGGTTTACTGGCATTATAGGAATTCACTTTGATGCCAAGATCTTTTTCTGCGAGTCTGCCGACGACGTAGGGGAATTTATTTTCTTCGTCGACCCAGGTGCATTCCGTGGTTGAGGCACCCAAAAATACCAGTTTTAGATCGGGCTTTTCATGAATCTTGGAAGGCATAATAAAACCGTCCCGATCAACTCGAAGCCAATATTCTTTCTCGATAAAACTGTCATAGGTTTTGCGGCTGGGATCATAATGATACTGATATTTCACCAGCAAGGGTTCATATTCTCTGAGTCTGATAGAGCGTTTGATGCCTGAAGTGCGGTTTTTCGATTTATATTCCAGTATTTTTTCAGTGGCAAAAATTAACAGACAAATTGTTAATAAGAAAAAGACAAACAGGGTTTTCTTGGGATTATGGGCGAACCAATTGCCGCCGCTGGATGCATTTTTGACCGGTTGTTCCGAATCCATTTTTTCTCCCTAATTGCTATTTCCCTTATTGCCGCAGCTGGTTATAAAAAGAAGGATCCCGTGAGGATGCCAGGAGCAAAATATATACTCGAACCTAGTGCCGTCGAAGCTAATGGCCTATGTAAAATCTCAATTCCGGCTGCCCCCGAAGGCGATTACCATTTATTGGCAAAACTTACCACTCCCCAGGCCAAACCTGCTGGTGGCAGGATTGCAATGGGTTTGTAAATAACCACCGCCTCTGAGAAGCTGAAGGTTATGAAGCTTTTATCAAGCCACAGATCATGAAAATGAGGTATGTGGTAATCGCTGATTTGGAGTGAAAAAGGTTTGCCACCAAAGTGACAGGATCAGCAGACCCCAAAGGTGGTGGCTGAAATCTTTTTCATCTCGTTGATGTTGGCGCCAGACCTCCTCCAGAAAGTTCATGTCAAAGCAACCCAGGTGCCGTAGCATCCGGAGTTGGTCACCGACAAAGTCCCGGAGTTCTCCCTTGAGCCACAGGCCCACGGGAACGTTGAAGCCCCGCTTGGTCTGCCAGCGTATGGCGGCCGGGGCTTTCCCCTTCAGGAGAAGCCGGAGGAGATACTTCTTCCAGAACAGCCCTTGCAATTTCCAACTATCCGGCAAGCGGGCCGCCAGTTCCACCAGACAATGATCCAGGAAAGGAGTGCGGGCTTCGAGACCGTGGGCCATGGTCATGCGGTCCACTTTTACCAACATGTCGTTGGGCAGATAAAAGCGGGTGTCGGCGTAAAGCATCCGGTTCAGGGCCGAGCTCCGGGGACCATGATGCAACCAATGGTAGTAGAGCTTGTAGGCTTCAGGGAGGGGGCGGCAAGGGATTAAGTGTTTCAGTTGGGCGGGTTCCCAGATGCGCCGCCAGGAATAATGGGCATAATCTAAGTCCCAGAACAAAGCTGCAGTCAGGCGCTTCAATTTGAAATCCCAACTGACCTTGCGGTGTGATACCGGTAACTTTGCGGCCAGAAGCTGCATCGCCTTTTTTAGGCCGGTGGGGCAGGATTGCAGCCAACGCAGGAGATAGTGGGCCTGGTAGGTTGGATAGCCGGCCAGAATTTCATCGGCGCCATCTCCGGTGAGGACCACCTTGACTTCTTGGGCCGCAAATTTAGCCAGGTAATACACCGGGATCATGGAAGAATCGGCAGTGGGCTCTTCGCTATGCCACACCAGCTCTGGCAGGATGGCTTCCACTTGAGGCGTGACGAATAGTTCATGATGCTCGGTGCGGTGCTGCTCCGCCACCAGGCGGGCATAGGGGCGCTCGTCGTAACTTTTTTCCCCAAAGCCGATGGCAAAGGTTTTGAGCCGGCCGGGATATAACGAGGCTGCGAGAGCCACTACGGCGGTGGAGTCCAGGCCGCCACTCAAAAAGGCACCCACCGGGACATCGGCAATAAGCCGCAAGCGGATGGCCTCCTCCAGTTCCCTGGTAAAATCTGACAACACCGCAGCGGGCGGCAGTGCCTCAACTTCAGGGGGATAGGCCAGATCCCAATACTCTTTGATGATCAGGCGGTCATTTTCCCAGAGCAGATATTGGGCCGGTTCGAGTTGGCGGATGCCGTGGAACAGGGTATAAGGTGCGGGTGTGTAATTTAAAGAGAGAAACAGCCCAAGGGCCTCCCAGTCAACTTCCCGGGACAGATGGGAGGCGGCCAAGATGGCCTTGATCTCGGAGCCGAAAAAAAAGTCGCCCTGATGGAGGCAATAAAAAAAAGGTTTCTTGCCCAGACGGTCCCGAGCGGCGAATAGCCGCCGGCGAGGCTGGTCCCAGAGGGCGAAGGCGAACATGCCTCTTAAATACTGCAGGCATTCTAACCCGTACTCTTCGTAAGCATGAATGATTACTTCGGTGTCAGACTGGGAACGGAAGTGGTGCCCCTTTTTTTCCAAGACGGCACCGAGATCCTGGAAATTATAAATTTCACCATTAAAGACCAGGGCGATCTCCTCGGTTTCATTTAGCAGTGGCTGGCTGGCCGCATCCGAAAGATCGATGATGCTTAAACGGCGGTGACCCAAACCGACCCGGTCTCGGATCCAGAGACCGGCGTGGTTTGGTCCCCGATGGGCCAAAACCTCCCGCATGGCGAGGATCTCGGCCGTCGCTACCGGTGTGCCGGCTTTTACTATTCCGCAGATGCCGCACATAGTTTGCGCCTGTTTGGCTTCATTTATTCGTATTTTTCTTTTCGGAGAGCTGAGATTTGGTCGGCCAGGAGACCGAAGAAAAAGACTAAAATTCCTGCCAGAATAATCAGGACGGAACCAGTAGTCAGACCGCGTTTGAGGACAAAATAGGGGATGGCATGTATAATCCCCACTACTACAAGCATGACGCTGGCTGGAATAAAAACCCGCAAGGGATCGAAAAGACAAACGATGCGAAGAATTAATAAAATAGTTTCATACCCAGTCATTAGACTGACAGTGCTTTTCCCCTGGCGATCTTTGACCTCGATGGGCAGGTAAGCGATGGAGTAGCCGCGATTCAATAGAATCAGGGTGCTGGTGGTGGAAAAGGAGAACCGGTCGGCGCACAGATGCAAATAGCGGCTAATAATTTCCTTCTGGAAGACCCGCAGGCCGGAATTTAAGTCTGGAATCTTGGTACGGCTGAGGAAATTTGCCAGCCAGCCTAACAACCACTTGCCCGGCATGCGCCAAAGCTTGCTGTGCAGCACTTTAGCCCGAGCTCCAACAATCAGGGCCCATTGCTCCGTATGGATCTTTTGGCAGAGATGCAGCAAATCTGCCGGATTATGTTGGCCGTCACCGTCAAAAGTGGCTACAAAGGCCCCCCGGGCCAGCCGGATGCCGGTTTTGATAGAGGCTCCATAACCCCGGTTAATGGGGTGGCGAAAAACCCGGATGCCCTCCAGTCGCTTTAGTTTTTCCGGGGTGTCATCTGTAGAGCAGTCATCGACAACAATGATCTCATAGGTATCTTCTAAATTTTGATGGAGAAATGCCTTTAATGCTGTTAAGACTTCTTGAATCACCTCTCCTTCATTGAAGCAGGGGATGATAATAGAATATTCTATGGCCATGGGCTCTTTTAGATGACTGATTTCTTGAACTTGGCGGAGTTTTTGTGCCATGACGCCGGAAAGGCGTGATGAATTCTCATTTCTTTGAAGTATAATCGACCCTGGGAACGGTTTTCAACTTTTAAGTCAACATTCGGACGACAACTTCACCATAGAGGAACCCTTGATGTCCTTGCTTCAAGCACAGAGGCCGGCCCAGGCCAGTCGTTCCTGATGCTGGCGGCAGTTGGCCCGAAACCACAGCATATTTCTTGATTTGATCTCTGCCAGACTATGGGCCGGATGCCAGCGTCGGCGGTGCAGATATGCTCCCTGGTAACCGGCTTGTTGCAAGATTTTGCCAATCTTTTCCGGATCATTCATTTCAATGAGAATCAAGGGGGGATGCTTGCCTTGCAAAATCTGTTGAGCGCCGGTTAAGACTTTGCCCTCAAGCCCTTCCACATCAATTTTCATAAAGGTGGGAGACGGCGCCCCCGACTCGGCCAGAGATACTGATCCAACGGCATAGTAGTCACCACTTCTGAGCCGCCGTGGTAATCGGCCCGGGACGATAAGACTGGCCCCGCCATCGGCAAAATCGGCCCGGCGGTATAACACTGCCTGGCCTGATTATCCGACAAGGCGATCTGGACGGGCGCACATTATCGCTTTGATTTAATCTCAAGTTGACGATCAAGGACTGCCAGGCATGGGAAGCCGGTTCAAAGGCCACTACCCGGCCCTCCGGTCCCACTAAAGGAGATGCAGTCAGGGTGTAGAAGCCGATATTGGCGCCCACGTCCCAAAAAATATCACCTGGGCAGCAGAATCTTGGCGGAGCAGGGTAATTTCATGGCGTTCATCATAATCACCGAAAAAATAAATTTTCCTTTGAGCCGGTTCTAAAAGGTCCAATTTTAGGCGAAATCCATATTTTATCGGTATAGTTACAAAACGCTCGGACGGCAGCAGCATCTCATTGAAGGCCTCATAGATGCGACCTTTGCCGTCCCTTAAGGGGAAATGACTGAGATATAAACGCACTAATGCCCTGAAGCCTGATAGCCACATGAATCTGTTAAAAAATAGCATATAGAATTAATCAGTTGTAAGAGTAAAGTTCCTCGCCGGGTGCTCTGAGCATACTTCAGGCTCACGCTAACTACCGCCAAATTGCGGCATCGTCTCTGCTAGCCTACTATTTTATTTTTTAAGCTGACTAATGATCGCTGAATGCCTTAATTATTTTGGTTACGCGGTTCGATCTATTTTATATAAAACAATCAAGACTAGAATGCTTCCCAAAAACATCCAGACGGACCGAAAAGCCACAGAAAAAATGGCCCTGACAGATAATAGGCCCGCATGCCCAGTGTATAATGGATCATGCCCAAATTCAGGGTTGTGGTGACATACCCCACGGTTACCATCTCATCCCGATCCAAAGGCACATTAATCATGAAATTTACATGATTATAATAGCGGATGGAAAGGGTAAAATTAAAAAAGGCAAAGGCAAAAGATCATAAAGAGAACAAGAATTTTTAAAATATCAATATTTTCTATGACTGTCACGATGCGATCGTAAACTAAAGGGAGTTCAGAAATACTTTTATGTTGGAAAATATAGCTAAGCATGCCAAGACTGATTAAAATCGCCGTTGAGGCCAGAAAACTTGAAGCCATCACCCAATTTCGCAAGGTTTGCACTGCCAGGATGTCCCGTTTCTGTTCCATGACCGTTTCCACCCAAAAGGTGCGCAAATACCTGGTAATGCCGACAGCTGTCTGCATGGGAGAATGCTTTACCAGGAAATAGTAATGAAGATGATATATTAGGAATAGTGACCTGCCAGACGCGGGAAAAAAAATTTCCGTCCAATGTTGCGGCATGACTAAAAACCCTCCTCTGCAGTTGCACTTTTTTTAAAAATAAGTAAATTCAATAATATTCAATTTATAAATAAAGACGTGAAATGCCAGCAAATCCAGGAGCGGAGCAAATGCAATTCCAGGAAGCCCGGTTGGGGCGTCTTTTTTTATTAAAATTTGCGCATGGCGATGATCTTCTTCAAGAAATTACCCAATTTGCCGTCAAGCATAATATCAGGGCGGCCTGGCTGCAATTTTTAGGAGCCTTAAAACAAGGGAAGCTGGTTACTGGTCCGGAAAAACCGCAATTGCCGCCGGTACCGGTGTGGCAGGAATTTTCCCAGGCCTGGGAAGTTATAGGTGTGGGCAATCTTTTCTGGGAGGGAGAATCTCCCCGCCTGCATGTCCATGGCACTCTGGGCAAGGGTGAAGACACCCTAATGGGGTGCCTGCGGCAGGAAACCGAGATTTATCTGGTAGCCGAAGCCTTGCTTTTGGAAATTACGGGACTGAATGTCTGTCGTCGCCTGGATCCAGACGCTGGGAGTGTCGATGTTGGAGTTCTCCTAATAGTTCATCATTAATTTTCTGGCCGCGGCAAGATTGCGAGCGTCATCATCCGGATGTTTTTTGGGAGTTTCCAGGATTACTCCCTCCACCCAGGGGAGCAGCTTTGCAAGAATTTTCCCAACCCCGGAAGACCGATAGTGCCCTGGCCCAGGTGCCAGTGGCGGTCCCGGTGAGAGCCGCAGGGGAATAGGGAGTCATTGAGATGAATGACCTTTAACGCTTGTCAGACCAGGGCCGGCGGTAATTTCTTGCAGGAGCATTTTCCTGCCGGCTTGCGAGTCGCAGGTTATAACCGGCGGCAAAAGCATGGGCCGTGTCTAAACAAAGTCCCACGGGAACCTGGCTGAGGGACATAATGTGGTGCAGGTCGAATGATGGCATTGACCCAGTTCGTTTTTTTGGCCGGAGGTATTTTCTAACAAGATCAGGGGGGGAGGCGGCAGTTCGGTGACGATCCGGTTAAGACCGGAGGCCACCCGTGCCGAAGCTGGCTTCGTCCCCAAGCGGCATGGCCTGGATGGCAGACCAAATAGTCCAGCCCCAGAGATTTTCCCAAAGTCAATTCCTGGCGCAAACGCTCCCAGGAACGATGATAGAGCTGCTTATCGGCGGCAGCCAGGTTGGGGAGGTACGAAAGATGGGCAATCACCAGATCAATCCCATGGAGTTGACGTTTTTCGAGAAAATCCTCAATTTCTGGCCCTGGCACCTGCCGCCAACGCCAGCCTCGGGGATTTTGCAGGAAGATCTGCAGGGCCTGACAACCCAGGGCCCGGGCCCGGTCCAGAGACTTGGGCAAGCCGCCGGCAATGGAAAGATGCAATCCAAGTTTCATAACACTCTTTATAAACAATAGAAATTCAACGCAGGCATGACTACGATCAAGACGATCTAATCATCTGGATTTTTTCAACCAGCGTCTTCTTTTCGGTTATATTGCCAAGGAATTCTGCCGCAATTTTTTTCTCACCCTGGCGGCCTTTGTCAGTATTTATCTTATTATTGATTTTTTTGAAAAAATTGACCGACTTCTTCAGGGCGCAAATAAACTTTGGCACGATTATTAGAATATTTCGCCGCCAAGATGCCTGTGGCCGCCAGTCAAGTTTTGCCGGCTGCCGTCATCCTGGCCGTTATTATAACTTTTGGCCTTCTTTCCCGCCACAATGAGACCATTGCCATTAAATGCGCCGGCTTAAACGTGGTCAGAATGTTGCGGCCGATTCTGTTGATTTCCCTGTTGTTGTCACTGTTTCTGCTGGCATTAAATCTTTATCTGAATCCATGGCTGACTCAACGGGTTAATATTATCTGGGAAACCAAAGTAGACAAAAAGCCCACTCGAGAATTGATTGAATTAAAATATCTCTGGTATAAAGGAGACCGGGCAATATTTAATATTTCCGAGTTTCGCAAAGACACTAAAACCATGGAAAACGTAAAAATATATATTTTCAATCAACAATTCCATCTCATCCAATTTATTGGGGCCAAAAGGGCGCAATGGACAGGAAAAGATTGGCTTTTTGAAGATGGTATGGCCCAAACTTTTATTCCCGGCGGTCATATTATTGGAGAAAACTTTGATCAAGCGAACCTTTATCATGACTGAACGTCCGGAAGATTTTAGCAATTTGGAGCGGAAAGTTACCGAAATGAACGCTAATGACCTGTATCGATATATTCTGCGATTGGAGCGGGATGGGTATGATTCCAGACCTTATTGGGTGGAACTGCATAGTCGAATTGCCATGTCTTTAACACCTTTAATTGTCACGCTCATAGGAGGCAGTATTATTCTTCTGGCAGGAGAAAATCAACATTCCATTAGGAATTGCCCTGGGAATTGCGCTGGTATTTATCTATTGGCTTATGTTAGTTTTTTTTTATCATTGGGACAAGTTGGCAAAATGCCGATCGTTTTGGCGGCCTGGCTGGCTAATATTATTTTCGGCTTGCTAGGGGTTAGTATTTTGCAAAAGGTATTTCGCTAAGACTGACTAGTAAATTTTATTAACTCTATTGCATATATTAATTAATTATAATATAAATTAGATTATACAAATTTTCTGGATCTTTTTACTAAATCATGGCCATTACATTCGAGGCAACGTTTCAATAAAAATTCACCCTTCAAGCAAAAAAATCCCTAAAAACTAAATAAAAATGTAATTTTTTATTGTCAAGATCATATTATCTATGCTATGGATAAACACAATTAGGACTTTAGGCGTCTATAATTTCAATAACTACTACTTGGCTCTACCAAGGCGATAAATTTTGGTGGCATTCAGGGAGGGGGGAGTAGGCCAAAATTAATCGTAAGGTTGAAAGATTAAAAGAATACATGAAGATTAGAGTAATAATTTTAAATTCTTAATGAAGGGAGAACGGTTATGACCAAAGGAGAATTAATTTCTCAAATTGCGGCGGAAGGACAGGTAAAAAAGGCTGATGTGGAAAAAACTCTAAATGCCTTTATTAAAACCATGACTGACATCTTACAAAATCAAGGCCGCGTTTCATTGGCTGGTTTTGGCACCTTTACGGTAACAGATCGAAAAGAACGGGAGGGTCGAAATCCACAAACTGGAGAACCCATTAAAATTGAAGCCACCAAAGTAGTAAAATTCAAACCTGGAAAATCTCTTAAAGACACAATTAAATAGTATTACTTGTGGCTAAGGGGAATTTAATCTGCTCAGCAAATGGCTGATGTTCAAAGCATTTTCTTTAAGTTAGAGATTTGCTTGAACGATGCAGGATTTTCTAAATGACGGGTTTGTGAGGGAAGAGGTCAGCGTGTTATCGGGAATTTTCCCCTGAGTTATAGTTACTCGTCTTTGGATAAATATCACCTTGGTGGGGTGGTAGCAGGTATGGGAAAGTTCGGGGAGGTCAAAAGACCTCCCTTTTTTTATCGGCAGATGAATTGCCCTCGCCCAAAGATTGCCTTCTTATTATTTTCTTTGACCTTTCAGTATTCCCGTCAAAACAGAAATTAAGCCAGATTCATCTTCCGGCAGGATGGTTCGGACATCCAAGAGCAGTCGTTGATGTTCTAACCGCGCCATTACCGGCGGATTGGCCGCCCGTAAAGCTTCATCAAGTTTATGGGGGGGCCATTTGGGCTGGTTACGACTAATAGCGCAACTGGGAAGCTCTGTTTGGGGGAGGGAGCCGCCGCCGACTCGGGCCACTGTCGGGACAATGGTAACTTTATTGGCAGGAGGAATGCCGCGGCGCAATCTCCTGATCAAACTCTGAGCCCGGCGTTTAACTAAAGTCAGCGGTTGGGTGATCATTCTCAAAGTCGGAATGGCTTGAATGGCCTCCTTTTCATCGCGATAGAGGCGCAAGGTCGCCTCCAAGACCGGCCAAAGTAAGCTTGTCCGGTCTCAGGGCCCGGGTCAAAGGATTGGTTTTTAATTTATCTATCCAAACTTTGTCGCCGATGACCAATCCGGCCTGGGGGCCGCCCAGCAATTTATCGCCGCTAAAGAGGATCAAATCGGCACCGGTCTGTAAAGCCTCGGTCACCGTCGGTTCTTTTTCAATACCATAACGGCTCAGATCAAGAAAACAGCCGCTCCCTAAATCTTCCACCACCGGCAAGGCATATTTTTTTCCCAGTTCAACCATCTCAGCCAAGGGAACTTCCTTGGTAAATCCCATGATTCGGTAGTTGCTGGTGTGGACTTTAAGGAGCATGGCGGTTTCGGCAGAGATGGCATTTTCATAATCAAACAGATGAGTTTTATTGGTGGCGCCGACTTCCCTCAAAATCGCCCCGCTGGCCCGCATGACATCCGGCATCCGAAAGGATCCGCCTATTTCTACCAATTGGCCCCGGGAAACGATGACTTCACGCCCCTGGGCCATGGTATTGAGAGTTAAAAATACCGCCCCGGCGTTATTATTTACCACCAAGGCGGCCTCTGCCCCGGTTAATTCCCGGTAAGCAGATACTCCAGATGGTCATGGCGGGACCCACGCTTTCCTGCCGCCAGAGTTATATTCCAGATTGGAATAATGGGCTGACACTTGAAAAATCTGCTCCATGGCCGCTTCAGCCAATGGCGACCGCCCCAGGTTGGTATGAATGATGACGCCGGTGGCATTTATCACCCGGATTAGACGAGATCTCTGGCTCTGCCGTAACCTGCTGTTGGATCTCGGCCATTAACCAGCTTCGATCCAGACTGTCCGGCAACTTGTCCGCGGCAAGGTCTATTAGATGCCGGCGGACATCTTCCAGAGTCCGGCGAATGGCCTTAACTAAAACAGTGCGTGGTATTTTTTCCGTAAGCGAATGATCTTGAAAATAAACGAGCAGCTCATCCACGGAAGGCAGTTGGCGTAATAGCTGGCGGTGGGCATCATCCATAGATTCGACTCACTTGGGCGACCACATGTAACGAAATACATATATCAATAAAAAGATATCGGCAAAAATGATTTCTTCCACTAACATAATAGCATATCAAATCTCTCTTAGGTTAAGGTGCTGGATTTTTTGTTGATGCCGGGATTGGGCCGGATTGAACCAAAATATATTTCGACCTCTGGTTTTATCCATATCATCAGTTACAAACCATCTCCCTTTATGCAGGAAAGCCCCCTGGTAGCCTATCTTGCCCAGCCAGTTTTTAATGGCTGTCTTATCAGTTCCTGCAGCTGTGAGATTTTTTTCTTCCATTTCTATCAAGAGCAGAGGCGAAGACTTCGTTAAGATCTCGGTCGCCCCCTGGAGCACTACCAACTCAGCCCCTTCGACATCAATTTTAATAAAATGTGGCGCCGGTAATTTTTTCTGAGCAAAAAAGATATCGAGAGGAATGGTATGGATGATCTCAAACTGCGTCCGCTCATTCCCCCCTTGATAAAGGTTGGCACCGGTGTCGGCGATTTCTGTTGCCAGGTACAGTTTGGCTTCACCGCCACGGTTGGAGGCGGCCAGGTTTACCGCAGTAACATTGGTGAAATTATTCAGGGAGATATTTTCCTGCAACCTCTCGTAAGCCACTTTCCCCGGTTCGAACGCCACTATCTCGCCGGTGTTATTAAGGGCAGCGGCAGCCAAAAGCGTAAAATAGCCGATATTGGCGCCGATATCCCAAAAATTTTCCCCAGGGCTGAGTGCCCCCCGGATCAGACGGGCCTCATAGCGTTCATGATAATGCCCATAGAAATAGATTTTCTGCTGTTCCGGGTCCTGCAGATCACATCTGAGTCGAAAGCCCGGATCAATCTCAGTCACCATGTAGCGGTCAGGGGGCATTAAAGCCTGGTGGAAGGCTTGATATAATCGGGCTTTGCCGTCCCGGAGAGGGAAGCGATTAAGATACCAGCGGAACCATTGCCGGGCCGTGGATTTAAGCAGATTTTCCGCCATGGGCTGAGCCTCTTTTTAGGGTTGGCAGGAATTTCGGTTCCCACCAATCACGGATAAGCCGGATCACCTCTTCCGGTAGAATAGCCTCCAGGCAAAGTGCCCGGGGGCATCGTTTGGTAATACATGGATTACGGTGGCAGGCCTCCTCATTGAAAAGGCAGGCGCCCCAATCCACCTGGTAGGGGCCGATGCGGCGGGGATCATCCGCTCCCAAAAGACCGATGCTGGGAGTCTGCAGGGCCAGCCCTAAATGGACGGGGCCGCTGTCGTTGCCCACCAATAGGTGGCATTGACTAAGCAGCGCCGCCACAGTCAAGAGATTATAACGCCCTCCGGTCACCAATGCCGGTGCCGCAATCCGGTCGGCCAGGGTCTCGGCTAGACTTTGTTCGCTTTTACTGCTGATCATCAGCAAGTGAGCCTGATAGGTTTGATGGAGAAATTTCCCCAGGGTGACGAAATACTCCAGAGGCCAGTGCTTATAAGGTTCCGAGCCACCTGGATGTAAGGCTGCCAATATGGGCGAGGTGCCACCGAAATGCTCCGCCAAGATACGTGCAGCTTCTTTTTTTACTGCCAGCGGCAGGAGAATTTCCATCCTTTTATCTTGAACCTCAACCCCTAAGGGCCGGACGAAATTCAAGCGTCTTTCAATGGCGTGTTCAAACGGCCCGCCCGAGGCAACCTGGTGGGAATAGGAGAAGCTCAAAGGACTTTTCTCGGAACCGATAAGGTAAGGGCTGTCGGCGAGCCAGGCCAACAGCGAGACCTCCGGGTCGTTGCCGTGCAAGATAATCACCAGATCATAATGTCTGGCCCGTAAATCCCGGGCCATTTGCAGCAACCGCCAGTTCCGGCCGGGAAAGCTCCAGCAATGCGCCAGATGTGGATTATGCTGTATTAACGCCGTCAATCCAGGTTGCACCAAGATATCCAGCTCCCAGGCTGGGAAGCGCTCTTTCAGGCTGCGGATTGCAGGCGTGGAAAAGAGTAGATCGCCCAAGGCGGTGGAATTTATCAATAATACCCGTTTGACATTCTCAACCTTGAGTTCGCTTAAAGGGCGTCGGGGTCGTTGCCTCATCTGCCGACGGATAAAATGCTGGGTCAGTTTTAATAAAAGCTTATGCCACACAATTCCGGTCACCGTGGTTTGGTCTAACCGCCTGAGTTAATACTTCTTCATAGACTTGGGCCTGGCGCCGGGCAATGTTTTCCCAGGTGAAATTTTCCCGGACCCAGCGGCATCCCTGTCTTCCCAGGGACTCTTGCAGGGACTTATCTTGCAACAATTGGATGATTGTATCTCCCAATTCTTGGGCGTCATCATGCCTCTCCAACAATATGCCATTTATTCCCGGGTGGACGATTTCAGGAATACCGCCTTTGCGGGTGGCGATAATGGGCAGACCGCTGGCTGAGGCCTCTAAAAAGACTATGCCAAGACCCTCTTCTATTTGCGAAGGGCCTACAAAGATATCCCCCGCCTGATAAATCTCCGCAACCTGAGATGGGGGGATAAAACCTGTCAGCAGAACCCGCCCCCGGGCTTTTTGGAGCTGCTGCTCCATTTGGCGGAAGAACGGCGTTGTTCTCTGAGTCCTTCCTCTACCAAATTCCGTCCCTCCAGCCAGAATAAGCACGGCGTCCGGCAGATGCTGCCACACATACTCCATGGCGTTCAGCAAGACACCGACGCCTTTGCTCTCTCGTAATTTGCCCACAAAGAGAACGGTGGGTGCTTCGGCAAGCTGGTATTTTTGCCGGACAAGCTGTCCTAACGAGGGTTGCTGCCAGCGACAGGTAAACCTTTCCGGATCAACGCCATTATACACCACCCAATAGCCCTGGGCACCCAAACCCAAACGTGTGCGCTCCCGGTCAAGCACAAAACGGCTGCAGGCCACACACCCGGTCACCGGAATGGGCGTCCCCAAAGCCGGCCGCTCTCTCTTGCCCAGAGAATTATACAGATTATGGAGATGCAAAATAATCGGGATGTGGCCGCCAAGATGCTTTTGCAGATATAAGGCCAGTAGAGGTCGATTGTGAACCTGAATCAGGTCCGGCTTCACTATCCTAATTATTTTAACCACCTGGCGGTCATAAAAGGGAAATAACTGCGGGTATCTTTTATAAAGTCGAAACCGCAAACCGGATAAAGGTATGCGGATATATTCCACCTGACCCTGTTGTTGGCGTCCAGGAAGTTCAGGGTCGGCTCGACAAATGACCACCGGCCGCCAGTTCTGCAGGCGCTGCGACACCTGTTCGATAAAAAGCTCCGCCGCACCGCCGCGAATGGGGGAACGGGAAAAAGTTCTGGTGCAATGTGTGCGACGGTGGCCATGGGTGAATCAGGTGAAGGAGATGCCTTTTTGTTAGAATATCAGTTGAAAGTCTTGGGGGCCAGCTGTGATTTCAGGGCAACGGCCAGGAGCTCAGAGACATGTGCTGAGCCTTTCGCATTCAAATTGCAGGCATCATAAAAATATTCTGCCGGCAGCGCAGGTTGAGCCGGGTCTATGACCTGAACCTGGTTTTTCTTTCCCACCTCACGGATTATTTGATTGAAATGAATAAATAATTCTCTTATCTCCGGGTTAAGCACCCCGGTATTTTCCAGGCCGGGTGCAGAACCGGGCAAGGGCAGCGTTACCAAAATGGGCCTGATCTGGCGGGCCTGGCAGGCTGAGATAAAAATTTCCAGGGCACGTTTTATCTGAGGGGTAATTTGTTCAACTTTTATCGGGCTTTTCCTCGACAACAGCTGCAGCGGATGACCCGGGGGCGGTAATTCCGGCTGATGCCAGGCCGTTAAAGCGGCATAGAAGTTTGGCAGGAATACCCTTACCGGATAGGCTAGAAGTCCGGCCAGATCTTTCAGAGCAGAGGGCTTAATTTCCACCAGCGGCGAGGCCGGTGGGTTTGGAGGCCAATAGGTGCCATACTGCCACAGCCTCTCCAGGTCCTCGCAACCGGGAAGAAGAATTGCCGCGCTGGGTTTCAAGGGAGCTAGTTTATTCAACAGGATATTGATGGCATCCAGGGTGTTGTTGCCCTGTTTGGCGCTGTTGTAGGTATTAATTTTCAGGCCCAGGCTTTTTTCCAGGAGATGGCCGGTTAAAAACGGCAGGCGCTCTGTCTCTGACAGATAGCGGCATGCCGCCATGCTGCCACCTAAAAAAGCCAGGACGATATCAGGCTGTTCATGAATCTTGGCCGGTTTGATGAAGCCATCGGCATCTGTTTGGAGGGAAATACTGCGACGAGCGTTTCCCGGAGGCTGGAAGGAGCGGGTTGATGAGGGAGCATACTCTCCCAGGCGGATATGCCTTGTAATACCGGCAACATATCCAGCAGCTCGATTCTTATAGGCCAGGATAGATTCGGTAATGACGATGATAACCCCGAGACAGACAAGCAGAGTGATGGCGAGGGTCTTTTTCGGATGACGGGCGAACCAATTTTCCGCCTGGCCGGATGGGGCTGATGGCGCTGGCGGGGCTGATTCTTTATGTGAGTCAGGTCTGTTCATAGAGTTTTGCTGGTAAAGAATCTCATCCTAATTGACTGCGGGCGCCGGCCCTGGTCTCCGGGGCGATTGGCTGAGCAGGTAATTCAGTTCGGCGGCAATGAGAGCGGCGGCAGATTCTGACCCGATATCGGTGAGATGCACGACATCGTACATGAACTGTTTTTCCGGGGGATACTTTTGGCCAAATCAATGAGGGGGATCTGGTTGCGGGCCGCCACCTGACGGATCTGCTCATTGAAGAGATCATAAATATTCTTATAGTCAAGGTAACGGATGCCGTGCTGACTCTCAATTTTGGCCACGGTTTCCTCAATGAAGGGATCAGGTGAGTCCTTCAAGCGATTGGCCTGGGTCATTAATACTGGCGTTATCTGTCCGGCCAGGCAGATATTGACGAAAGTCTGCAAGTTAAGGTCGAATTCTCGCAGCAGGTCATCTTGGGCAATAGTAATGTGTTTTCCCCGGATATGCTGAAATTCGTCTTTGACTTTTTCTTTATCTGAAGCTGTCTGCCGACCGAGCAGTCGATCCCGCCAGAAACGAAAGGTTTGTTCAATTTTCTTGGCGGCGTTATAGGTATTGGGAATCAGCGAGGGAATCACCTCTTTCAGATGAATAGTATTTTTAACCTCTACAATGGGTGAGCGGGATGGATTTTTGCTCCAGTAACTGTTTTCAAACAGGAGCACGGTGAGGTCATTGATATTATGCATCATGACGGCCAGGTCGGGTTTAAGCGGCGTAATCTTATTCACCAAAATATCAATAGAATGGAGCGAATCATTGCCGCCGACGCCGGAATTATACGAATTGACTCTGCGGCCGGTCTGTGATTCGAGCAGACGGCCGGCCAGATACGGGAAGCGTTTTTCCTCGTCCACACAATAGCAGGCCGTGGTGGAACCTCCCAAAAATACGATGATATTCTCCGGGATATCGTGAACTTTTGAGGGTGACACATACCCTTCGGCATCAATCTTGATGGTGTATCTCTTTATTTCTAGATTATCGGCCGGTTCTTCTCCGGCCGGAATAAAGGATTTATATGATTGCGGGGGATTTTCTTTGAGGCGGATATACCTTTTGAGGCCGGAATAGCTTGTATTATTCTGTGGCACCAAGAGCTTTTCCCCGGCTAGCAGCAAACCAGCCAACAGCAGAATGGCAAGGAAAAGCATTTTCCCCCAGGATTTTTTCATATGGTGACTTTTTATGGATATAAACAAAAGTTATTCAAGCGTTAAAAAGGCTCTTGGATGCGGCAAGAGCCGATGCAAAGATGCCGGAAACAAGGCGTTGGCTGCATGTGATTAGTGATGCTCGGGGAAAAGCTGCTTTATGACGATACGGGCTTTTGGGAATATTTTCACTTCGGATCCCAGGGCGTATTGGAAAAAGGGTCTCAACGCCTGATTCAGCATAGATACAGCCTGGTTAGATAGCTATCAACAGTTTTGGCGATGCTCGAGTCAAAATTCATGGCTCGATGCACCATGCCTCGCCAAACTTCGGGTTGCTCCATATAAAGTTTCATAGCCTGAGTCAACGCTTGCACCAACCCTCGGGAATCAAAAGGGTCTTCCAGTAAAAAGCCCCACCCCTGATCATTCCCATTAAAAGGTGCAACGGTGTCCACTAAGCCCCCCACCGCGGTAACCACCGGTAGAGCCCCAAAACGCATGGCCTCTAATTGGCAAAGACCGCAGGGTTCCCACAAAGAAGGCATTAAGAAAAGATCTGACGCGGCGTAGTATAAAAAGCGGTCTATGAAAATTCCCTCCTCCTGCAAGGATTGATCGCGATCAAAAGGAGAGAGAAAGGCCACGTGAAAGCGATAGCGCTTGGATAACTGGATGAGCTGCCACCACAATTCCCAATCAGGTGTGTCACGCTCCGGTTCTGGCCAGGCCCGCAGGTAGAGCTGGGGCCGGGGCTTTTTCGCCATTAGTTCGGGGATGGCATCGATTCCCATGTCAAAATTCTTCTGCCGGGCAAAACGGTGACCCATACTGATGAGGAAGGCCTCCGGATCTTGTGGCAATCCGGCCACCTGCTGAAAGAGCATCTTGGCCCGCCGTTTGTGCTCCCACACCTGACTGGCTGATGGTGTGATGCATAACCCATGTTTTTGCAAAATCGGGATACATTGCCAATCCGTTAGTTGAGGATCCAGGCCGTTCAAAATGCCGATGAGTTGTTTAGCTTGATATCGGGCCTGGAGAGTGTCTTCCAGCCCCCTGCCATTGGGAATCTGCTGAATCTCCTGGGCAAAATTAGGGCTGACCGTGTGCAGCATATCGGCTGCCTCCAGCCCCAGGCGCAAAAAATTAATTTCTCCGGCATCTGTCGCCTTGAGCTTTTGATAGATTTCGTGAACCTTGAGAATCTCC
The DNA here is from genome assembly GCA_963705135.1 of uncultured delta proteobacterium. Lineage (GTDB taxonomy): Bacteria > Desulfobacterota > Desulfobaccia > Desulfobaccales > Desulfobaccaceae > Desulfobacca. The sequence continues at coordinate 8,802 of CAVPJB010000009.1, read as the reverse complement.
GGCTCAAACCGCCCCTGTTTGTCTAGTATGTCCACGGTGAGGATAGTGCGGACCCGTTTACGCCAGGGTGCCTGGTTCAGGAGGGCCAACAACGGTCCTGCCTGCCAGTGAAAGGCATGCACCACTAATTTATCATCACCGGCAAAAATCTTTTTTCCCCGGATTAGTGCTTCCAGCAGTAAATATGAGCCATAACAGAATTCCAGAAATAACCTGCCGGTTTCCAAGGGGTCAGGTTCTGACGGCAAGCCCGCCAAATAATGCTGGAGGTTTGAATCTTTTAAGAGGAAAAATTCTGTCCCGACATTATCTTCCGCCTGCCGGAAATGGAAGGCGGTGTTTTCTCCGCGCAGCGATGAAAAAGAGATCGGGACTTCTTGAAATTCAACCCAGGGTAGTCAGAGTCAAAATCCGGCCCGATGACTGCCACCTTTATCTGCCGCCGGCGCAGTTCGCTAATGATATTGCGGAGCAAGTCACCGACGCCGGTAATCTTAAAATATGGTGACAACTCCAACGTCACAAAAACGACGCCAAGAGATCCAATTATTGCTTCTGGCTGTTTAGAAACCATTGAATTTAGGCCAAGAAAAAAATTGATATTTCAGCGGGCAAGAGCAGCAATAATTGCTGATGAAATTTGCCTCACGTATCCGGTTAACAGAATTTACGAACAATTTTTTGAACTAACTCAGCAACATACTCAATTTCGGCATCCCGGAGGCCAGCATAGAGTGGCAAACTGAGGGTCCGGTTGCCGATACTTTCGGCCTGGGCAAATCCCCCTCTTTGCAGCCATAGCGTTCCCGAAAGAGTGAATACAGATTGCAGGCCCGGTAATTTACCGCCACTCCCACACCCTCCTGCTGCAATTCCCAGAGAATTTCATCACGGTGTTGGGGGTCAACCCAAATAGTAAAAAGATGAAATCCCTGTTTGACACCCGGCAGCAGCGCCGGCAGATCAAGACCCGGGAGTTTGGAGAAGCAGTCCCGGTAATACAAAGCGAGGCGTTCCCGTTCCTGACGTCGGAATTCGATGTCGTCAACTTGGTCAATGAGCAAGGCCGCCTGCAGATTGGACATGTTATATTTCCAACCTTCCACGTCCACATCGTAATGCCGATAAAGCTTAGTGTAACGGTCGTCGGCGTGGGTGGACATCCCGTGCAGGCGAAGTTTTTTCAGAGGTTCCAGTAAAAATTCCTGGTTGGTGGTAACCGCCCCGCCTTCCCCGCAGGTGATGCTCTTAGTGGCATAAAAGCTGAAACAGGCGGCATCCCCAAGTTCGCCCACCCGCACCCCGTCCCGTTTGCCTTCCAGGCAATGGGCTGCGTCTTCTATGATGATAAGGTTATGCGCTTCGGCCAGTTCTTTCAAGCGGCGCATATCCACCATCTGTCCGTAAAGGTGGACGGGCATGATGGCCTTGGTTTTCTCGTTGATTGCCGAGGCTACCAGCTCTGCATCAATATTGCCGGTTTCAGCTTCTACATCCACAAACACCGGTTTGGCCCCGGTATGCATGATGGCCAGGGCCGTAGCCACAAAGGTCATGGGGGTGGTGATGACTTCATCTCCAGGACCAATTCCCAGGGCCAGCAGGGAAATATGCAACCCGGCGGTAGCGCTCATGAGCCCCAGGGCGTATTTTTGGCCGAGATAGTCGGCGAATTTCTGCTCAAAGAGGGCTACTTCCTGCCCGGTGGTTAGAAAGATGGACTCCATAACCCGGGCAAAACGTTGCAGGTTTTTTTCTCCTAATTGATGTCGGAAAAATTCAACTTTCAATGACCGGCTTCCTTACTTTGCTTTGCAGATAAAAGATTAGACCAATCAAACTAGCCACCACTGTCACGACGCGATAAGCCAGCCAGAGGCTGCCACCCCAGGATAGACCCTGGGATGACCATAGCCATGAACCCACATATTCCGTCCAGCCAAGATTACCCGGTGACACCGGTAGCACTCCTGACAGAAAGATCAAGGGCGCCAGCAGTATGGTTAACCCCAAACCGGTATATAGCCCCAGCGCTTGACCGGTGAAATATAAAGCCAGGGCGCCGCACAGGTGAGGCAGGAAAGACAATGCCAACAAGAGCAAAAATATCCGCCCACGTCGACTCAAATAGCTAAAGGCCGTAAAAAACCGGGCCGCGGCTTCTCCGAAAGGTAATTTGGCGCAGTATTTAAGAATAAATCTATGGGCTTTGTCGCTGCGAGTGATCAACAACGCCCCGAAGGTGCTACCTAACCCTGCCCCCAGGAGAGTGAAACCCCACTTCAACGCCGGCGTCCAGGTAAGCTGGGGGATCCAAATCCGGGCCAACCCCAACGCCGTAAAAGCCAACAATGCCAGTGCCAACATGCCCAACATGCGGTCATAGGCCATGGTGGCGATAATTTGGGCTACCTGTCCGCTCCGTCCTCGAGCAAAGAGATAGCCTCGTACCGCGTCTCCTCCCATGGCCGTGGGCAGATAATTATTGGCAAACAGACCTATAAAATTTGTCTTTAAACACCACGAAAAGCTTAGGTCTAAGCTGTTCGCCTGAAAAAGGGAATAGACTCTCAGTGCAGTTAAGACCTGTGATGCTATGAGGACAAGAACTGCTCCTAATCCTCCCAGGATGCCCTTCCAGCCAATGAAACCGCGCAACACCGCCAAAGAAATTTTATCCGTATACAAGAGGTAGGCTACCAGCAGGAGGGCAATGAGCAGCTTACCCACAAACCAGATTCTTGATCTTCTGGAATCTATTTGAGAGGCGGAATTTTTTTCAATTGGTAGTATGATGGTTTGGTTCAAGCCCGTAATCTTTGTCACCATTGAAAGGATATTATCCGAAATGTGAATAACATTTAATCAGCCCGATAGAAAGATATTAATATTTAATAATATTCAACCAAGTGACTAGTGTCAAGGCAGGATTGCGCCGTTAGTCCTCGCCAACCATATCCTCTTACAAGTTTTTCAGGTTTCCTTGATTCCATAATGTACTTTACAATATCTCCGGGTTGAGATAAATTGAGAACTATCTTAAAATACTTCAACTTTGACTAATTCGATCTTACTATCTTCATGTGTGGCATCTGCGGCTTTACCGGTGCCGGTGACCGTTCCCTTTTGGAGCGCATGAACCGCACCATGATCCATCGCGGCCCCGACGGTGAGGGCTATTATGAGGATGACTTTGTCCACCTGGCTATGCGCCGCTTAGCCATCGTTGACCTGGAAACCGGCGATCAACCTCTCTCTAATGAAGATCAAAGCATCTGGGTTGTCTTCAACGGCGAAATTTATAATCATAAAGATTTACGCCAGGACCTGCTTCGCCGTGGCCATCAATTTCGCACTCACCACAGCGATACCGAAAACATCGTCCATTTGTATGAAGAATACGGGGAGCTGTGGCCGCACCTGGCGGGGGTCAACGGCATGTTCGCCATCGCCTTGTGGGACGCCCGGCGTCAGCGGCTTCTGCTCTATCGCGACCGCATCGGTAAAAAACCTCTTTATTGGGCCCTGGTGAACGGCAACCTGATTTTTGCCTCTGAAATCAAGGCAGTGCTTTCCCACCCGGAAATTTCCCGCGAGATGGATTTCTCTGCCCTCTACCACTATTTCAGCCTGAAAAACCTAAGCGCTCCGGCGACGGTGTATCAGCACATAAAGCAACTACTTCCCGGTCACTGCCTTGTTTGGCAGGCAGGCGAAGTGGAGATTCTTCCTTACTGGCAATTGGACTTTGGCAATCCTTTATATGACATTACTCCTGCCGAGGCCGCCAACCAGCTTCTGACTCTATTGGACGACGCGATCCGCCTGCGTATGCAATGTGACGTGCCCTATGGAGCTTATTTGTCCGGCGGGGTGGATTCCAGTTCAGTGGTGACTTTAATGTGCCGGCATCAGTCCCAGCCGGTGATCACCTTCGATCTCGGATATGCCGATGAGGCCGAAGGCCAGTTTTATGGCAAATCATACGACAGCTACTATTCTCGCCTGATGTCGCAACGGCTGCAGACGGAGCATTATGAATATATACTGAAGCCAGCGGAATTTGCCGATCGCCTCCCAGAAGTACTCCAGGCTTTTGACGAACCTTTCTCCGGCACAGTATCAACTTTCTTTTTAAGTACCTTGATTCATCAACACGTCAAAGTGGCGCTTTCCGGCGACGGTGCCGATGAATTGTTCGGCAGCTATCTGGCCCATCGACTGGCCTGGCCCATCCATTATCTTTTACGTTTTCAGCATCAGGGAAAAAACGACCTATCTGCCCTCACCGACCAGGAACGAAACTTGTTGGTCCCATTCGACACCCTCGATCAGTTTGCTTTTTTGCAACAGGTGGCAGCAGTCCGGCAAGCCGACTGGCGTATGCGTCTGGCAGTGTTCAATGAATCAAAGAAACATCAGCTTCTCAGTGCTGAATTCCTTGCTGCGGCCAAATCCAGCAATACGAATAGCTTCTATGAAAAGTTGATTAGGCGAGGGAGTGCTCAAGACCCTCTGAATGCGGTGTTGGAGGTGGACCAACATGAGCTATTGCCCAATCAGGTTCTGCCCTTCATGGACCGGCTATCAATGGCACATTCCATCGAGGTCCGCTCCCCTTATCTCGATTACCGCCTCATCGAATTTGCCAACCGTCTACCGGGAAATCTTAAGATTTTTCAGGGAATCAATAAATACGTGCACAAATTGGCTATGCAGGGATTGGTGCCAGAGGACCTGCTGCACCGGCCCAAAGAAGGGTTTGTACAGCCGATTTATTCTTGGATGCGGAATTCGCTTAAACCTTGGGTGGTCTCTTCCCTGTCTCCCGAGCGCTTGAGCCGGCATGGATTTTTTCGTCCTGAAACAGTGGCCAAAGTGATGGCCGAACATTATGCGAATACAGTCGATCATTCTGCCCAACTCTGGAATTTGCTATGTTTTCAAGTTTGGTATGATTTTTTATACAGTCCGAACGGTGCGGGATCGTGAAAATAATCCTCTTTGCAGGTGGCCTGGCCGGGGAGGTAGCTTTAGAAAAATTGCTGCATTTTCATGGCGATTCTCTGGCAGGGGTGGTCTGGGATGACCATACCGCTGACAGACCGGAACTTAAGACGATACCTTTTTTAACTGCAGCAAACTGTCCAAATTACGGAGATACCCTTTTTTGTTCCGGATATGGTAAGGTAATAGAAAGAGGAACCCTTAATTCATTCCCTGACCGTGTCTTTAATGCCCACCCTTCTCTGCTTCCTAAGTACCGGGGCAGGCATGCCATTCAATGGGCTATAGCCTCAGGCGAAAAGGAATTAGGGGTAACTGTTCACCGTATGACCGAAGCTTTCAGATAAAGGAGATTATCTCCTGGTGCGCCAAAGACGTTTTGGCATAAACTGTAAGCTGCCTGAAATCGCCCGGGAGCTAGCCATAATGGCTGCGGATATGCTAGTTGAATTAGGTAATCTGATAAAAACCCATAACCTGCCCAAACCTCTAACTCTGGTCCCGGGAGATGATCGCTATTGGCCCAGGCGAAAGCCGGGTCGGCCCTCTCAAGAGCTTCACGATGTCGGAACGCGATCGCCACGAACTGCGGATCGCCGGCCTGCTTCACGATTGCGGCAAGGTCACCACCCCGGTGCACGTGGTCGACAAGGCGACGAAGCTGCATACCCTCTACGACCGCATCCATCTGCTCGATACCCGCTTCGAGGTCATCCGGCGGGACGTCCTGCTCGAGCGGCAGACGGCCAGGCTGCAGGCGCTGGAGGATGGAAACCGGGGGGCGCTGCCGGATATCGAGCGCGAATGCCGGACGCGCCTTGCCGAGATCGATGCCGACCGCGCGTTTCTGCACCAGTGCAACATCGGCACGGAGCGCATGCGCGCGGAGGACCAGCAGCGGGTCCGGCAGATTTCGGCAAAGTACCGCTGGCGCGACGGCGATGGCGCCGAGGCGGATTTCCTGACCGTGGACGAAGTCGAGAACCTGACGATACCCGCCGGCACGCTGACCCGCGCCGAGCGGCGCGTCATCAATCACCACATCGACGTGACGATCCGGATGCTCGAGGCGCTGCCCTGGCCGCGGCACCTGCAGAACGTCCCGGAGTATGCGGGAGGCCACCACGAGCGCATGGACGGCAAGGGCTATCCGCGGGGGCTCACGCGCGCGCAGATGTCGGTGCAGGCGCGCTGCATGGGCATCGCCGACATCTTCGAGGCGCTCACGGCCGCGGACCGCCCGTACAAGAAGGGCAAGACGCTGTCCGAGTCGCTGGCGATCCTCGGCCGCTTCAAGCTGAACGGGCACATCGATCCCGATCTGTTCGATGTGTTCATGTGGGAGAGGGTGTATCTCGACTACGCGGCGAAATGGATGGACCCGCAACAGATCGACGCGGTCGATCTCGCGCAGATCCCGGGCTACGTCGATCCGCCGGCGCCCTAGGCGCAGCCGCGGCGGTCCTGGCCGTGCGCCTGTCCACGCTTTCGCGGCGCGCGTCACCGGTGCGCGATGCGGGCACATCCTCCGGTATCATAGCGCGCGCACCCGCCGCGCCGGTCGGCCGGCGATTCGGCGCTTGGCAACCATCCATTGAGCAGGGGCTTGCGATGACCTTTCTGGCTTGTGCGGACATTCTCGCGGGGCGGGCGCCGAAGGACTCGCCGGTCACGCTCAGGGGCTGGGTGCGCACGCGGCGCGATTCGAAAGCCGGCATTTCCTTCGTGCATGTTTCCGACGGCTCGTGTTTCCATCCGGTGCAGGTCGTCGCGGCCAATACGCTGCCCAACTACGCGGACGAGGTGCTGCATCTCACCGCCGGCTGCGCCGTGGAGGCCGTCGGAACGATCGTGCCTTCGCCGGCGAAAGGGCAGCCCTTCGAGATGCAGGCCGGTTCGATCAAGGTCGTCGGCTGGGTCGAGGACCCGGACACGTACCCCATCCAGCCGAAGCCGCACACGCTCGAGTTCCTGCGCGAAGTCGCCCATCTGCGGCCGCGGACGAACGTCATCGGCGCGGTGACGCGCGTGCGCCACACGATCGCGCATTCGATTCACCGTTTCTTCCACGAGCACGGCTTCGTCTGGGTGAACACGCCGATCATCACGACGTCGGACGCGGAAGGGGCCGGCGAGATGTTCCGCGTCTCGACGCTGGATCTCGCGAACCTGCCGCGCGGACCGGCGGGGCAAGGTCGACTACACGCAGGATTTCTTCGGGCGCGAGACGTTCCTCACGGTGTCCGGGCAGTTGAATGTCGAGGCGTACTGCCTGGCGCTGTCCCGGGTCTACACGTTCGGGCCGACGTTCCGCGCGGAGAATTCGAACACCAGCCGGCACCTCGCCGAATTCTGGATGATCGAGCCGGAGATCGCCTTCGCCGATCTGGCCGACAACGCGACGCTGGCCGAGGCGCTGCTGAAGCACATCTTCAGGACGGTGCTGGACGAGCGCGCCGACGACATGGCCTTCTTCGAGGAGCGCATCGAGAAGGGCGTCATCGCCAAGCTGCAGGGCATCGTCGACTCGGAGTTCGTGCGGATGGACTACACCGAGGCCATACGCGTGCTCGAGCGCGCGAAGCAGAAGTTCGAATTCCCGGTCCAGTGGGGCGTCGACCTGCAGTCCGAGCACGAGCGCTACGTTTCCGAGAAACACGCGGGCAAGCCGGTGGTGCTGATGAACTACCCGAAGGAGATCAAGGCGTTCTACATGCGGCTGAACGATGACGATCGCACCGTCGCGGCGATGGATGTGCTGGCGCCGGGAATCGGGGAGATCATCGGCGGCAGCCAGCGCGAGGAACGGCTGGGCGTCCTCGATGCCCGGATGGCGGAGGCCGGAATGGACGGCGAGCACTACGGCTGGTATCGCGACCTGCGCCGCTACGGCACGGTGCCGCACGCGGGCTTCGGCCTCGGCTTCGAGCGCACCGTCGCGTACGTCACCGGCCTTGCCAACGTGCGCGACGTCATTCCCTTCCCGCGAACGCCGGGGAACGCGCGGTATTGAGCGCTCGCCGCAACGGCGCCCGCCGCAGTCGAATCGATCCGAAGGGCCACTGCGATCGATGCCGGAGGGCCACCCGGCTAGAATGTCCCGGTTCGCGCCGGCCACCGGTTTCCCGATGCGCATCCTCCTGGTCGAAGACGACCCCATGATCGGCAAGACGCTGGTCGCCGCCTTGCAGCAGGACGGCTATGCCGTCGACTGGGTCAAGGATGGGCAGGCCGGACGCCTGGCGCTCGATACCGCGGACGGCGCCTACGCGCTGGTCCTGCTCGACCTCGGCCTCCCGCGCAAGAACGGACTCGAACTGCTCAAGGAGTTGCGCCGCGCGGGCAACCGGGTGCGGGTGCTGATCCTGACGGCCCGCGATGCCGTCTCCGACCGCGTGGCGGGTCTCGATGCCGGCGCCGATGACTACCTGGTCAAGCCGTTCAGCCTGGACGAGCTCGCGGCACGGATGCGGGCGCTGCTGCGTCGCGATGTGGCACGCGGTGACAATGTGCTGCGCAACGGCGATCTTGCGCTCGACCCGGCCGCGCGCACGGTGACCCGCGACGGGGCGCCGGTCGACCTTTCCAACCGGGAGTTCGCGCTGCTGGCCGCATTGCTGGAACGGCCGGGCACGGCGCTCTCCAAGCCGCAGCTGGAGGAACGCCTGTACGGCTGGGGTGACGAAGTGGAGAGCAACGCGGTCGAGGTGCACGTCCACAACCTGCGCAAGAAGCTCGGAGCCGGCGCCATCCGCACGATCCGGGGCGTGGGCTACGTGATCGAGCGGACATGAG
>CAVPJB010000008.1:0-25634 GCA_963705135.1 uncultured delta proteobacterium | reverse complement strand
AGGATTTGCCGTAATCCCTCTCCAGGGCAGATTCGGAGGCACACCCGTCAGTACCCAGCAGGATGACGATGAGAAACATTAACGTGCCCTTACCAAGCGCAGCAACTTCCTTAAAATTCGAAGGGCTTTTTTCCTGAATCATCTTTAATCCTCACTGGGATTACTATAAAGGTAACGTTTTATACATATGCAAGTACCAAAAGTTTTCATGTTTCAAAATCACAAGGAACGAAGCATGAAAAGCTGCACAGGCGAGGGCGCCTGTGCTCCATGGTTAAGATTTTATGAAATTATTCCGTCCGATGTCCGAATTCCGGGAGGGTCATTTCTCCTTTAGGCGAAACTGATGGTGACCGCCGGGGGACCCCGCGTCCTTCCTTTCTATCCGTCACAGATAGAACTCCGTATCGGTGGGCTCCACATATTTATCGGTGGGCAGTCGATGCGGTCCGGGGGGCTGATTTTTCACCAGATGCGGGGTGACCAGGATGACCAGTTCCGTTTCACTTTTTTGAAAATTTTTGGAGCGGAACAGGGTCCCTAAAACCGGCAGATCCCCGATCAGCGGGTATTTATTGACGACGGTGCGGTGCTGGTCCGAAAGCAGTCCGGCGATGGCCAGGGTCTGGCCGTCTTTCATCTCCACCTGGGTGCTGGTCCGGCGGACCCGCAGGGCCGGGACGATAAAACCCTGGACCACGACGGTGGTCTGGCTGGTAAAATCCAGTTCGGAGACTTCCGGATTGATCCGCAGGGAGATTTTATCGTTGTCCAGGACCGTGGGGGTAAAGACCGAGGCCGACGCCGAATTTCTTATACTCGATGGAGACGGTGCCCAGGCCGGAAGGGACCGGGATGGGGAATTCGCCGCCAGCCAGAAAACTGGCCTCCTGGCCGCTGGTGGTGACCAGATTGGGCTCGGCCAGAATCCTTCCCAAGCCCTGCTGTTTCAAGAGGTCAAAAAAGGCGGCCCAGAATAACGCCGCCGGAGACGCCGCCAAACAGGGCGTTGATGCCGGCGCTGATGGCTTGGGAAGATGAGATGAACTTGTACTCACCCAGGGTATTACTCAGAATCCCGGGAGGGTAACCTGGTCCATATTGCGGTTCACATTAGTCAAGATGGTCAATTTATTCAGCAGGGTGGCGCCGAAAGTTTCTGCCGTTCGGTGGAGATAGGCAAAGTTGATGCCGATCTCTTTGCCCACGGAGCGGTTGATCTCCGCCACCCGGACCGCCACCATGACCTGCTGGACGCCGCCGACATGGAGCAGGTTCACCACCTTTTCCTTTTTGCCCCCGGCATAGGGGGTGGCCAGGGCCAGGGCGGTTTCCTGGACCGTAGGCCCGGAAACCTCCCCGGATAACACCACCGTGTCCCCGGCGGCCTCCACGGCAATTTTTTCCTTGGGCAGGATTTTAAATAGTTTCTCCTTCAGGATGCTGATGTCCGGTTCCACCGTCACCTTGGCGCTGGAGAAACGCTGTTTGCCCCAGAGGCTGACATTGGTGACCCCGGCAGAATTGCCGTTGATATAGATTTCCCGATTGGAGATCAGACGATATCGGCAATTTCGGGATCAGCCACCGAGACCCGCTGGATGGGAAACGGGGTTCTGAGGACTTTGGAGCGGCCCACCCGTAATTTGATCACCTGCTCCAGATCTTCATCCTGAACCCGTTCCAATAAATCCGGAGCGGCCAAAACCGGTATGAGACATTACCAGCAAGGAGATGAGGACAATTACCAGAATGATCCAGACAAATACATCGATGCCGGTCAGCCGGCTTTTTCCTTCAGCGCAGTCCATTTCTAGAGGCCATCAACATCGGTAGTTTACCCCCTCTGAAACTTTCCTGTTGCCATGATCTGGCCTCTCCATGACAACAGGCACAGCCAGCCTCAATTCCTTTAGAAAAGATTGCCCCGAACCAGATATAGCCAGCCATCCCCAGGGCTATGGCCACACCATAGGGCAGGCCCGGAGTCAGGTTTTCATCCCGGGGTCAAGGTTTCCCAGACAATCTTCTGGCCCCGGCACAGAACCAGATTCTGGAGCAAGACCCAGCCCCGGCGGAGATAACTCCAGAGAGTCCCTTCCAGAGCAGCACTCCCAGACTCATGAGGCCGCCGGCCAGACCCATGTAACAGAACACCGAAAAACAGCCTTTGGGCCCCAACCAGGCCCCGAGAGCCGCCAGGGCCTTGACATCCCCGGCTCCCATGCCGCCCAGGATATACGGCAGCAGCAGCAGGCCCAATCCCAGGAACAAACCCAGAAGGGCCTGGGCCAAACCGGGCCAGCCGAATACGGCCGTCTGGAAAACTATACCCGCCAGGGCTCCGCCAAAAGTAAGATAATTAGGAATGCGCCGGGTGCGCCAATCACCCACGGCCATGACCAGCGATAACAGGAAGGGAGACAGGGTGACGGCGGGCGGCAGCTGAATGAAGTGCATAAATTCCGCTTGCCCATTAATTAACCCTCTTTACCTGACACGGCTAACATTGATATCAATATGTTTAATTAAATATGAATGTCATGATATAAATCGGCAGTACTCCATAATTTCATTAATCCTTCCAGATATAATTTATCGTAGGCCTGACAGTTACACCACGCCCTCATCACCGCATCTCTTAATCATTCAGGTTGTAACTGATGCAAAATACTCCCGACGGTGGCAATTGACCGCAGGTTTTCATCAAAACTGCAAACTAACCACTACAATTATCCACTGGACTCTTGCCCCAAGAAGCCAATTAAGGAGAAAAAATGGGTCAAAATGTATTATGCCCTCTTGACTACGCAAATTTAGTTCTTAAAAAGATAATACAAGTGATTTAAATCAGTATCGTAGTAATATCCTTAGATTCAGCCCTAACCCGCCCGTGGCCGGGAGATTTGAACCATTACTAAGGATAAGCCTAGCCATTCAAATCGCCAAAGCAGTCCTCATTCGATACTCCGAGAAGTAATTTCTTTTATGAGAGGATTTCCAGACTGAAATGCCTCCCCTCTTTTTACCAAGCCCTTTTCTCTTGCCAGTCCAAAATTTTTCAGGGATCAAGGGGAGATCCCTCATGTCTTACTCTCTCTTGGTCATGATGACCGTCTGTTAATCGTTAACCAAAATACTTCCGGCAACGACCAAAAAAATAATGAGGGAACATTAAATTATTGAAAAAGGAGCGGGACCATGAGCACGACGGATCTGGTGGCGACGCCCCTGCAATTATCTTGACAAGGCTTTGACCAAACTTGCGTGATCTGGGTCTGATGCCCGAAAAGCCGAGCGAATCTCAGATTGTCGCCATGATCAAAAAGATCAGCGATCTGGACGAAGAAAAAGCTGTAGCCATTGCACGCACTTTGAACAGTACCACTGTGTTCAATGAGGTGGTGCGGGAACAGATTACGGCCATGAAGGTGGGCGAGCGCTATGAGCAGATTGTCAACGCCTTTAACAGTATCCGGGATGATGCCTATAAGATGGTCAATCAACTGGAAGACGGCAAGATCGACACCAGGGAGCGTCTGAGCAATTTCTGGATGAAGGTCACCCGGGGAGACATCCCGAGCCGTTTCGAGAAGATCAAGGACACCTATCAGAGGTCACCCATGACAGCCGGGATCAGTTGGAACGGGAGCAGACCATTCTGGAGTCGTACCAGGATTTCCGGGGAGCCTTAAAAGAAGCACAGGTGATGGCCCTGCAGGTGCTGAAAAAGGCTGAAGTCAAGGTGCAGGAGGCCAAAGCCCGGCTGGAGGAAGCCGCCAAGACCCTGGAAACGAATACCAACACCGATGCGGAGGCAATCGCCAAACTGGAATTGGCCCGGGATGAGCGGCTGCGGGAACTCCAGGATGAGGACAAGCGCTATCAGGTGGCCAAGGATCTGGCGGAAAACCTGTCCATCAGCTACAACACCACGGAAGTGATCATGGCCCGCCTGCTGCAGTCACATGCGGCCAAAGAGCGGGTCTATTCCCAGGCAGTGACCTTTTTCGGGACCAACGAGACGGTCTTCACCGCCCTGAATGCCTCCTTTACCAGCCTGCAGGGGCTGCATGAAACCACCCGGACGTTGGAAGCCATGAAAGAGGGCGTGAACAAGAGTATGGAAACCCTGGCCGAGGTGGGGGGCAAGGTTCAGGAAGAGGCGCTCAAGGCCGGCTATGGTCCCACGCTTAAAGGCGGAGAGCGTCAAAAAACTGTTGGATGCCGTGATCAATTTTCAGGAAAAGTCCCGGACGCTGATTGCCGAACTGCGGCAGTTGAGCGCCCGGAACGAAGAAGAGATCCGGCAGGCGGTGGAAACCGGTAAACGCCGGATGGTGGAGTTGATCAGAATCCGGAGAAACGCTGACCCATGGTTGAACCAGAGAAGCCGGAGAAAATCGAACTCGATGAAGTAATGCTGGCCATGGATGTGGTGGACACCCTGCGCCACGAGCAGCAGTTGGTGGAGCGGGAACTCGCCTCCGACGAGCGGGACCAGGCCCTGATTGAAAAAGTCAAGCGCATGTACGCCGCCCAGGGGCTGGAGGTCACCGACGAGGTCATTGCCGCCGGGCGTGGCAGCGCTGCAGGAAAACCGGTTCGCGTATCAAGCCGCCACCGCCCCGAGGGCCGGTGTGGTTGGCCAACCTCTATGTCAGGCGGAACCGTCTGGCCAAATGGGCGGCGATGCTGGCCGCCTCACTGGTGGGGATTTTTTTCTCTACCAGTTTGCCTTTGTGGCGCCGGAAGTGCGCCAACGGCAAAAAACGGCCAAAAATTTCAATACCACCATCAGCCAGCAGCAGGATCAGCTCAGCGTGGCCAAACAGCGGCTGGCCAATCTGAAGCAGGCCTTGGGCCGGGCCGAAAAATCCTCGTCGGCTTCCGAAGTTGCTGCCAAACGTCTTCTGGCGGAGGCCGGGCAGCAGTTGGCCGGAGCCGAGACCAGGCTACAGGCCTTGGAAAAACTGCCGATGCAGCCGAACCTGACAGCCGACAGACCTGCCCGGGACGGCGAGGTTATCAAACGCCGGCTGGAACAACGGGTGACGCTCTTAAGTGGCGTGATGGCGCATCTGGACAAGGCCGAAGCTGCCATAAACGATCTGGGTGAACTTGCCGGGCTACAGAGAAAAGCTGGCCAGCCAGCGTCAGAGCCTGTTGGCCGAAAGCCGGGAGGAAGCAGCCCGCACCCAGACGGACAAGCTTTATAATGATGCCCTGGCAGCCTTGAACCAGGGCGACATGGCAGGAGCCCGCCAGGAGTCAGCCGCGCTGCAGCAGTTGTATGACCAGTTGGTGCAGGAGTACGAACTACGGATCGTCTCCAGACCGGACACGCCCAGCGGCATCAGGCGGTCTTTGCCGAACCGGCCGGGGGTGCACAATTATTATGTCATCGTCGAAGCCGTCACCCCCAAGGGAAACGGCTGACGGTGCCCGTCACCAGTGAGGAAAACGGCAAAACCTACACTGTCCAGCAATGGGGCCTGCGGGTCGATGAATCCCTTTATGATAAAATCCGCCGGGACAAACTCGATGACGGCATTATCCAGAACAACCGGTTCGGTGTCAAAGAACGGGGCTATCTGACCCCCCAATACCTGATGCCGACCACGGGCGGGGCTATCCCCGTGGTAAGAGAGTGACTCTATGGTTACCGGAAGAGATAATCTCAATTTAATCAACCAACATATATATCAGGCCCAAACGCAGCAGGAGGAGACCGGCCGGCGTCTGGAGGATCTGCACCGGCAACTCGACGCCATACGTCTGGAGATGAGCAACGGTTACCGGGAGTTAGCCAGGCTGCGGCTGGACGATCTCCAGGCCGGTCAGGTGATTTCCCATTTGAACGAGACCGATCAGGCACTTTTCATTCTGGTGCAAAATCTCAAGCGGACCCGGCTCAACCTGAAAGAGCAGATTGAGGCCAGCCTCTCCCGCCAACGGCAGCTCGAAGGGCAAAGAAAAGAGCTGGAACGGCAACGGGACGAGGCCGGTGAGGCCAGGCAGCGCCAGTTAGAGCAGACCCATAAAAGGATCAGTGAGACGGAAGCCTACCGCCAGCAGCAGGAACGGACCCAACACGCCGTGGCAGTAGCCAAGCAGGCCGAGGAAAAGGCCTCCCGGGCCGAGAAGGATCGACTGGAAAAGGGCAAACCGTATGAGGCCGACCGCCTGTTTATGTACCTGTGGAACAGGCGCTTCCTGACGCCGGATTACCGGGGCGGCTGGTTTACCCGGCAACTGGATAACTGGGTGGCGAAAATCATCGATTTTCAGCGCAATCGGTCAAACTATTACATGCTGCTGGAACTGCCCCGCCGGCTGCGGGAGCATGCCACCAAAAGTCCAGCAGACGGCGCAATTGGAGGTGCAGGCGCTGCAGACCATGGAGCGGCAAGCGGCCGAAGCTGATGGCGTTCTGGCATTGCAGGCCAAGGTGCAGGAAGCCGAAAAACAGCTCAAGACAACTTGATGCCGACATTGAGGCAGAGGAAACCCGCCACCAGAAGCTTTTGGATGAGGAGGCCGCAATTCAACGCGGGCACGGATCCTTTATCGAAACAGATAATTGATCTGCAATCAGCGGCTTTGGCAAAAGAGCCGCTGGCCAGTCTTTATCAGAAGGCCCGGAACACTCCCCGACCGGAAGATGACGTCATCGTCGCCAAGATACACCAACTCAGTCAACGGCAGGAACAGCTAGCCGAGGAAATCCAGTCCCTCAATACCATCCTGCAACAGCAGCAGAGAAATATGGGTGAGTTGGAAGAGGTGCGGCGCCGTTATCGCCAAAGCGGCTACGATTCCTATAATTCCCGCTTTCCTGGTGACTTTGGCCTGGCCGTGTTGTTGGGCCGGATGTTGGACGGCCTGGCGAATCCGGACACGGTCTGGGGTGAAATAGGCCGCCAGCAGCACAGTAGCGGACCCACCGGAGGCTGGGAAGGCAGGGGCGGAGATTTTGGCGGATCCGGCGATATGGGCGGCGGTTTTGGCGGCGGCGGCGGTGATTTTTATACAGATGACAGTTTTTAGCGTGCTTATGAAAATTTATGTTATCCCATTAGCCCTAATGTTGTTGACTTTACGGTAGAACAGCGAATAAGAAGAAAGGAATCTGAGATGGCCGACTACAAGATTGAGGAAATCGAGGGCATCGGGGCAGTGTACGGACCGAAACTTCAGGCAGTGGGTGTCAAAACCGTGGCGGACCTTTTGGAAAAAGGCACAACTCCCAAGGGTAGAAAAGAGCTGGCCGAAGCCACCGGCATCGACGGCAAGTTGATCCTGAAATGGGTCAATATGGCCGATCTCTTCCGGGTCAAGGGCATCGGACCGGAATATTCCGAGCTGTTGGAAAAGGCTGGGGTGGATACCGTCAAGGAGCTGCGGCACCGGGTGCCGGAAAACCTGCATGCCAAACTGGAGGAAGTCAATGCCGCAGGCGGCCGGCCGCTGGTCCGGGCCCTGCCCAGCCTCAAGGCGGTGCAGTCCTGGGTCGAGGCAGCCAAGCAATTGGAACCAAGGCTCACCTATTGAGCCGCTTAAATCCATCATAAACAAGGAGCAGAAAGTATGGCGAATACAAGTTTCACCGATCTTCTGGGCAGTTTAATAAATACCGGCCTTTCCGACACACCCAAGGACCGTCTGAAAGAGGCTCTTGGCGCCGGCGGGCCGGCGTCCGGCAGCGATTTGACCAACATCTTACAATCTCTCGGTCTCGATACGAGCAAAATTGGGGATATCCTGGGCGGCGGCGGGAAACTGGGTGATATCCTCGGGTCCGGCAAACTTGGCGATATACTCGGTCCGGCAAATTGGCGATGTCCTGGGCGGCGCCGGCAAAATTGGGGATGTCCTGGGTGGTTTGTTCGGAGGTCAAGGGGGTGAAGGAATCGGCCAGACGCTTTCCGGGACTCTGGAGGAAGCCCAAAAGGCCTTAGGAAGCAACAAGAATATCGCCCTGGCGGCCCTGGGGGCCCTGGCCGGGGCGATCCTCGGCGGCGGCTCCAGTTCTATGAAGGGCGCGGTTGGCGGCGGGGTTCTGGCCGTGCTCGGAGCCCTGGCTTACCAGGCGCTGAAAGGGACCCAGCAAGAATCCCAGGAAGTGCCGTTGACGCTCAGGGAGCCGGAGACTCCGGCAGAGCAGGCAAAACTAGAGAATCAGGCGCAACTGATGCTGAAAGCCATGATCAATGCCGCCAAGGCCGACGGCCAGATCGACCAGGGCGAAGTCCAGCGCATCATCGGCAGACTCGAAGAAGCCGGAGCGGATACATCCGCCCGTGACTTCGTCATGTCGGAGATGACCAAGCCCATGGAAACGGAAGCCATCGTGGCCGCGGCCAAGGGAAATCCCCAACTGGGGGCGGAACTCTATGCCGCCTCATTGCTGGCCATTAAGGTGGACACGCCGGCCGAGCAGACCTACATGCAAAATCTGTCCGCCGGTCTTGGTCTACCCACGCAGGCTGTGTCCAATCTGGAAAAGACCATGGGTTTGATTTAAGACAGTTTTCAGTTTTCAGTTTCGGTTAAGGCAAAATTATTTAAAGCTGAAGATGATACCTCTCACAGATGATTAAAATAACTTTAACTTAGGAGGATAAGGATATGGGATTGTTTGATTTTGTGGCCAACATCGGCAAGAAAATCTTCGGCAGCGAAGCAGAGGCGTCGGATAAGATCAAGGGTTATTTCGAAAGCGATAATCCCGGCGTAAACGATTTCCAAGTCACGGTTAAGGACGGCATCGCCACCATAAGCGGTGAGGCCGCCAGCGCCGACGCCAAAGAAAAGGCAATTTTGATGGTGGGCAACCTCCAGGGGGTCAAGGAGGTGCAAGCCGACAAACTAACCGCCCCAGCGGCCTCGGGCAAGGTAGAGTACTACGTCATCAAGTCCGGTGACACCCTGTCCGCCATTGCCCAAAAATTCTATGGCAAGGGGTCGGAGTATCCCCGTATCTTTGAAGCCAACCGGGAAGTCATCAAAAACCCGGATCTGATTTACCCCGGCCAGAAAATCCGGATACCTCTTGCTTAAATGACGTTGCCACCAACCTACCCTGCCGGGCGAATTAAGAATTCGCCGGGCAGGGTTCCCCTGTCTCCCCCCAATTTAACAGGTCTGCAAAATTTCAGATGGTTTGCTTCAGGAGAATTGTCTAAAGCAGAAGGGATCACGGTCGCTAAAGGGATCGTGACCAAGGCTGGCGGTGACGGCGAGACAGCCGCCACATACCGGATGGAGAGAGCAATGACGACAGGCGGCCCAGCCGCGACGGTAACGTTGGGCCGCAGTGGATTCGTAAATCTCCTCCAGGCCGGCCTCCTTGAGATTGCCCAGCAAGGATGGCATCTTCCGACAGGCATGCACTTCGCCGTCGGACAATAACGCCAGGAAGTTGAAAGCCGCGCCGCAGCCATAACCGGTGCAGCCCCCGAAAGGTTCCAGACCTTCTTGTTCCAGAAGGATGTTGAAGAGGTTGTCTTTCAGGCTCAGAACGGGGTTGCGGGAAGCGGCTGCGACATACTCAGCCAGAAAAGCACGATAGTCCTCCACCTCGGGCAGCTCCAGCTGCGCTCCTTCCCCGAACAAGGCCAGGCGGTTAAAGTTAAAACCATCGGCCAGGGGGCGCAGCACCTCCGTTAGGGGCAGAACCTGGCGGAGATTGGCCCGGGTGAGAGTCAGCATCACCATGGCGGGAATTTGCAGCCGCCGCAAGGTATTCAGGAAACTCAGGACCCGTTGGAAATTGCCCTGGCCCCGGATTTCGTCGTTGTGCTCTTCGAGCCCTTCGAGACTCACCTGATAATAGAGCGGCGGGGTGATGGCCAACAACTGTTCCAGCTTTTCGTCGGCCACCGGGTTTCCCAGCACTACCGTCCCAAAGCCGAGATCAGCCGCGGCCCGGTAAAACTCAAAGAAATTGGGGTGCAGGAAAGGATTGCCGCCGGTGAAGGAGACCTGCCCGGCAACCCGCCGTTTCTGACAAAAATCCTGAAGCTGTCGCAAAACCTCCAATCCCTGGGTCAGGGAGGGGATGGTCCGGGCGGTGCGGTCATAGCAGTGGCGGCAGTGAAGGTCGCAGGCCTGGGTCAGATGCCACTGCAGGCTGAACACCTGGGCGGCGTTGAACTGCTCCGGCACTTTCATACCGGGGGCAAATCGAGCCGGATGCCGACGGATGGCCGAGGGCGGCGCCAGAATGAGGCCCCGGCGGATCGCTTGCCGGAGTGCCGCTGTCGATTAGGGCCCGGGAAACGCCGGTCTGGGTTGCGGCGACCTCGGGTGAATCTCCAGCCAGTGTCAGCTTCAGGGCTGCCAGATCTCCGGGGGTGGCAGGTTCCAGGCGGACCCGGCCACTCGTGTCCTGCCAGATGGCCACCAGTTCTTCCCCGGCGATGATGGCTTCGCCGCGGCTCTCACCGGAAAAGAGTTGCAGCAGGTTACGCCAACGGCAAGGAACCAATTCCAGGGTTGGGTTCAAGACTCCTGGGTCTGTCTGAGGGAGCGAAGGAACCTCGGCTGCCTCCACCTGACGGCAGGTCCATTCCAAACGGGCCAAATCAGGGATATAGGGCCGAAGATTCCATGTGGAAACCAGGGACTCCAGGGTATCCGGAAATTTTTCCGGTGACTGACCAGACGGGCGGACGGCCAAGGCCCGGCGCCACGTTGCGGGGCCTAACATCTCCCGGGAAACCGGGAAAATTCTTGCCAGCTGGATTCGGGGAGCCATAATTCTCAGGGACTCCCTGGACGCTGGCCTGGCCGCGCCCAGGAAGCCCATCAGTGCAGATTACTATTTAGTTGTTGAAGTTTCAGGGGCCGTCTTTTTTTCTTCCGTAGTTTCTTTCTTTTTCTCGGAAGTAGTTTTTTTGGGCTTGGCAGGGGCCTTCTTCTTGGGAGTAGTAGTGCTCACGGCACTTTTTGAGCCGCCTCAGCCGGCGGAACCTCAACCGGGTCCCTGAGCATAAACTACACCACCCGAGGACAAGAGTCCGGCAACCGTTAATCCGGCCAGGATGCGTTTCAGTTTGTCGGCCTGCATTCTGTTTCACCTCCTTCCTGCAATAGGTTATTTCAATGTATCATAGTATCTCCAGAGGCAAAAACGAAATTCATGAGAGTGACACATTTCTAACCTAACATTTTACTTTTTCCAGCTCAACTTTCTTTGGCCTTGATAAGTTCTACCTCCAGGCTGATGGTCACCTTGTTGCCGATCACCAAAATACCGTTGTCCAGGATTTTGTTATAGGTCAGCCCGAAGTCGGTGCGGTTAATGGTCGTTGTCGCCGAGACCCCGCGCCGTATGTTTCCCCAGGGATCTTTCAGTTCTTTGGTTGGACCGGTCACGTCCAGCACCACTTCCTTCGTTACCCCGTAAATGGTGAGGTCGCCGGTCACCTTGAGCTTGCCTTTACCCGGGGCGGTCACCTTTTTCGAGACAAAAGTAATGCTGGGGTATTTGGCGACATCGAAGAAATCCGGACTCCTGAGGTGCTCATCCCGCTTCTCGACCCCGGTAGCGATGGACGCGGTATCGATGGTGAGGTTTACCGACGATTTGGCAAGGTTCTTTTCGTCTAAGTTGACGGTTCCCTGGTATTTGTTAAATGTCCCTTTAACATCCACCAGCCCGAGGTGGCTTACTTTGAATTGAATGTTGGAATGTTCCGGGTCGATATTCCAGGTAGAGGCAGACGCCGCGGCGGGCGCCAGCAGCAGCACGATGGCCAACACAACTCGGATAAAAGCAATCTTCATGATAACGCTCCCTTCTTAACTGGTCCATTTTATTAGGCTGTTTCATCTGGTGCTTTCACCAGCTCTACTTCCATGATAACATTGACCTCGTTATCGATCATGATGCCACCGGTATCCAGGACCTTGTTCCAGGTCAGTCCGTAGTCCTGCCGGTCTATTTTCGTCCTGGCCGAAGCCCCGCGTCGGATATTGCCCCAGGGATCCTTAATTTCAGGGGTGGGACCTTCCACGTCCAGAACCACTTCCCTGGTCACCCCGAGCAGGGTAAGATCGCCGACTACCTTAATCTTACCTTTGCCCACCTGGGTTATTTTTTTAGAAACAAAGGTAATGGTGGGATGCTTGGCGCAATCGAAGAAATCGTCAGTCCTCAAGTGCTCATCCCGTTTTTCGACGCCGGTATTGATGGAGGTCGAATCAATGGAAACGTTTACTGATGACTTGGCTGGGTTCTTATCGTCGAACTTAACGGTCCCCTGAAATTTGTCGAAGGCCCCTTTAACATTGACCACCTTCATGTAGCGCACCTGAAACTGAATACTGGAATGATCCGGGTTGATATTCCAGGTGGAAGCAGCCCCCACGGCGGGAGCCAGAAGTATCAATACTGTGAACACACAGACAATAGCAGTCTTCACGATCGAGCTCCTTTTTTATTGGTACAATAATTCAAGCTAATTTGAGAAACCATAATCATTATCAAGACACTTGGCCAGTCCCAAAAAAAGAATAGAAACCGCTGCCAGCCTGATTTTTCAGGACAGAGGTATTATCTTATAAGATAGACTAGAGCATATTCACTTTGAATAAAAAGAAAGGAGTAAAGTATGCATCTTTTGCTGGTAATCCTCTTAAGCTGCCTTTTCGGGAGCCCGGTATATGCCAAGTTGGTCACGCAGGAGGTTCCCTATAGCCAGAATGGCACTACTCTGAAAGGCTATCTGGCCTATGACTTTAGATGCCATTGGCGGGAAGAGGCCCGGAGTGTTGGTGGTGCATGAATTTTGGGGCCTGAACGACTTTGCCAGGCTGCGGGCCGAAAAGCTGGCTCAGATGGGTTATGTCGCCTTTGCCGCGGATATGTACGGCGAGGGCAAGGTTACCCAGGACCCGGAAGAGGCCCGGCCCCTGGCGGGCCATGTCAGAAGCACGCCGTTGATGCGGGAGCGGGCCCGGGCGGCGCTGAAGTTCCTGGCCTCCCACAAGCTGGTTGATCCCCAGCGTCTGGCGGCCATCGGTTTCTGTTTTGGCGGGACCACCGTTTTGGAGTTGGCCTATAGCGGCGCCCCGGTGCTTGGAGTGGTAAGTTTTCATGGCGGTCTCACCATCCCCAAATCGGAAGATTGGCAAAACCGCCGAGCGAGTTTCCTCATCCTGCATGGAGCCGAGGACCCTCATATCAAGGCGGAGGAAATTGCTGCCTTTCAACGGGCCATGCGTCAAGGGGGAGCAGACTGGCAGATGAACCTGTATGGCGGCGCGGTCCACAGTTTTGCCAATCCCGCGGCCGGCAGCGATAAAAGCAAGGGCGTGGCCTATGACCCCAAAGCGGCAACACGGTCCTGGCAGGCCATGCAATTATTTTTCAAGGAAATATTGCCGTTAAGGTGGTCCCGACCGGGAACTCAGGGACTCGCAGATCTAACGATAGGATGGCTGCCCGTTACGGCAGCAGAGCGGCTCTTTGGTAAAAAGCAAGGATACCATGGTCCAGACCGGTTTTAAGGCTCATCCTGCCATTCTTGCAGCCGCCGCCGGATCTCGGCGGCGAAGATGCTGTTGGGCTCCAGTTCCAGATAGGCCCGCCAGCAGGCTGCAGCTGCCTGTTTACGACCCAGCTTGTCCAGGACCCGGGCCAGGTTAAACGTCGCCGGCGGTAAATTCCGGGTCTGCCGCCAGCGAGGTGCTGTAAAATCCCACGGCCGTCTCCAACTCGCCCCGGGCTGCCAGCAGATTGGCTAAGTTATAATTGGCTTCCACATGGTCAGGCTCTTGTTTCAGAGCCCGGCGGAATAACTCCTCGGCCCTGCCAGACTCTTTTTGGTGAAAATAGCAGGTGCCTAAATTTACTAAAATATCCGCTACTTCTCCCTGGACCTCTAACAGGCTTTCGTATTTCAGGGCGGCCCTGCCCCACTCACCGTCTTCTTGCAGCTCCAAGGCCTGAAAGAAAAGCTGATCGCTGTTACTTACCGGTAATGGCTGGGCGGCGGCGGTGTCGCTAAAATCCAACCAGATTTGCCCCTCGGGCGTCTGTTTGACCTTATCCTTCAGTATCACCACCTGACGCCCCCGGCACTCCAGGCGCATCTGACAAAGGGGTTGCTCCACCTGGGGCAGGATGGCGTTTAATTTTTTCAGACATTGCCTGATGACATGGAGGGAGATGCCCTGATCCCGCAGTTTTTTCACGGCCCGGAAGGCCGCCAGTCCCCGGAAATCATAACGGACTTCTCCCGGCCCGGTTGCAACGGGCACGATCAGGCCCAGCTTTTGCCAGTAACGCACCTGCTGTTCGGAAATGCCGCAGAGCCGGGAGATCTCCCGTCGGTTATAGAGGGTTTTCACACTGCCGGTCCTTGGTCACGGGAATATAACGGTCCTTGCCGTATTGACAAGGTCCGGATGACATCCTCAGCCCCCAGGGGTTTTCTGGCAGACCGGGCAGATTCTCTCCCGGCGAATGCGGCTGCGGCACTGCCTTGGGAGCAATGGCCCGGTACATCTTCACCGGGATGGTCACCAGACTAGGCTTGACAAACCCCTTCCAGATGGCCTTCATATGCACTTCTTACCATAGGGCAATAATTCCCAATGATAGCGGACAGTTTAATCTAAATATAACTATTTATGTAATCTTACAATACAAAAAACTGGCAGGGGAAAGAAAAACGGCTGAATGGATCAGGAAATGCAGGGAACTAATACAAGAGGGGTTAGGCAAATTGACCTAACCCCTTACTATTCTTATGGCGTCCCCACGGGGATTTGAACCCCGGTCGCCGGCGTGAAAGGCCGGTGTCCTGGACCAGGCTAGACGATGGGGACGTATCTCTCTTGGTGGGCCGTGTTGGACTCGAACCAACGACTCTCTGCTTAAAAGGCAGATACTCTACCGACTGAGTTAACGGCCCGACGCAATAATCCATAATATATAAACTTCACCTCTTTTTTTGTCAAGGTATTGGGAGAGGCAATTGCAATAAATCTTAATCCTCCCCCCACCCGCCGGCAACTTGGACCGAAAAGTCTGAGCTCCCGGCTAAGCCATGCCTCTTGGCCGATCGGTGCTGGTAATGGGGTTGCCTCGGCTTTTCTCTTACCCTTTTCTTTAAGACATGATATCATAGCTTTGCTGCCGAGTCAGCGAAGATTGGCAAAATCCGGGTATTTTAACACAATGTTCTTTTAACCTTCACTTCCGTTGCCGACGCCAGTTTAACGTCTGATTTTAGCAGGTACTGGGTCGGAACTGCATAGTCAGAAAGGAGAGTAACCATGCCCCTTACCATGAAATGCACCCTGATGATGTTACTGACTCTGGTTTTGGCCGCCACAGTGACCGTTGCGGGCGCCGCCCCTACCGCCTATAGCTCTAAAGATTTCAGCCGCCTGAAAGGTATGCCAGGTTTCAGCGACCAGGCCCTGGAGCTGCATTTCACCCTCTACCAGGGTTACGTCAAAAATACCAACGCCCTGCTGGAAAACTTAAGCAATATCGCAGCCAATACCCCTGCCTATGCGGAAATGAAGCGGCGGCTGGGCTGGGAATACAACGGCATGCGCCTGCATGAACTGTATTTCGGCAACCTGGGGGGAGACGGCAAGATCGCCCCGGACAGTAAAATCGCCAAACGTTTGACCGAGCAGTTCGGCAGTTTTGAGAGCTGGGCCAATGATTTCAAAGCCACCGGCGCCATGCGGGGCATCGGCTGGGTGGTGCTTTACGAGGACCCGGCCACCGGACGGTTAATCAATACCTGGATCAATGAACATGATGTGGGACACCTGGCCGGCGGCCGCCCCCTGCTCATCATGGACGTCTTCGAGCACGCCTTTATTCCTGATTACGGCTTGAAGAGAGGTGACTATATCGAAGCCTTTTTCAAGAATATCGACTGGAAAGCCCCGGAATCCCGGTTGGGCCAGTGATTTAGTTTTCAGTTTTCAGTTTTTGGAATTTTTTGTAAAACACTGAAAAATCAGACGTACCTATCATTTACATTAGCTAACAAGGAGAAAATCCATGGCGACTTTTATCATGTTCGGCAAGTATTCGGCGGAAGCTTTGAAAGGCATGAGCGCTGGCCGGACCCAACAGATCGTCGATGCCATTAAAAAATTCGGCGGCGAAGTTAAGGGCATGTATGCCACCCTGGGAGGCCAGGATTTAATTTTCATCGTCTCCCTGCCTGGAGTGGAACAGGCCATGCAGGCATCCGTGGCCTTGAACAAAATGACCGGCATCTCCTTTGCCACCTCCCCGGCGATCACCGCCGCGGAATTTGACAAAATCATGGCTGCCATGTAACTCAGCCTCTTTTACACCGACTCTTTAATCGGTGTCCAGCCCAACCTCCTGATCCCCTCTCCCACCTGCGGGAGAGGGGCAGGGTCCGGGCAGCAAAAAATTCTTTTTGAACATGGCTTTAAGCGAAAACCGCAAACCTCAAACCGGACACGGTCCTTCCCTTGCCCCGACTGCGGCCGTCAGCTTGACCTGGCCGATCACGGCGACCTGGTGTGCGACGGCCAGGTCTGGTGCCTGGCCTGCCGCCAGTATCCCCCGGAATTGACGGCCAACCGGGAATTTGCCGAACTGAGGGACTGGGCCGCGGCCATCTGCGCCGCCTTTGGCCAGGAGCCCGTACCCCTGCTGGAAAACCCCGAGGCCCGTTCTAACTGGCGCCTGTATTGGCAGAAGGACAAATGCCTGCTGGCCGAAGCCTACCACGATCAAAGGACCATCCTCTTATACCCCCCCGGACAACGTCTTACCACCTTGTGCCACGAACTGGCCCACATCTTCACCCGCCAGGATCACACCCGAGCCTGGGCTGAGACCTTCGCCCGCCTCATTGCCTGGGTGAAGAACCGTCTGCAATCTTGACCCTTAACTGAATGTTACCATCACTTCAAACATTGCGGCTCGGTCCTGATTTATCCGGTCCGGCAGGTTATAGCCGCAAAAATAATACGGCAGGGCGCAGGCCGCCTCCTGGTAGACCAGAAAGCTGCAGTGGAAACAACAATCCGGGATTTCGTCCACACAGGAAAACGGTAAACCCTCCCGGCCCGCCCGAAAATCCTCCACTTTTATCATCGTCGCAGGTCCTCTCTGCCCTGGAACCGGGTGTGGCCGCTCTACTTCCGCTGGATCACCACGATAGACCCGGTTTGCACCAGGCGATAGAGTTCATTGATGTCCTTGTTTTTCAAAGCAATGCATCCCATCGTCCAGTTTTCTCCCCGGATGTTTCTATAAGTCATCTTCAGTGCCGTGAATGCCGATATCCCCGCCGATCTGGGCATCAAGGGGTATCTTGCCGCGTTTTTTGGCCTCGGCAAATTTTAGCCAGTTCTTCCTGGTGGGATAATTCAACAGGATGAATTTACTCCATTTGGCATGAGGATATTTGTACACCACCCGGTAGACCCCTTCCGGCGTGCACTTGTCCCCCTGCTCCAGCTTGTCATTCCGGGGGTTGTGTCCCAACACCACCGGATACGATTTTCAACGGCGTGGTCCCTTTAAAAACGGACATCTTCCGGCTCTGCTTGCGCACCACCAAAACCGTGGGGTTGTCGCCAGCCCAATTGCTTTCTTGGGCCAATACCTCTCTGACCACTTCCCGGTCGGCGGCAAACTTCGGATCGATTTCCTCCTCTACCTCCTCCATTACTGGCGGCATCTTTTTCACCACCTTTTTTTTGGCGCATCCCCCCATAACCATTAACAACCCACCATTGCCAGCAACAACCAGATTCTTCTCATACGTCTCCCCAAGCATTACTCCTTCGAGCTTTTGTTGCATCAACAAATGCCGGTCAGATCATCTCCCTGCTAGCCCGAGTCCCCTGACTGACGGAACTTAATCTTGACCTTTCCCAGAATAATAAACTGCTAATTATATCAAAGTAATGGGAAATTATGTAACGATATGCCTTTGTTATCTTTTGTTACCACAAACCCTCCGGGTTGACAAGACATTTTTCTAATTTTGCCCAAAAAAACTCCGGTTCCCAGAGAGATCATCTGGGAACCGGGAGTCGAATTATACATGATGGTGGGGCGGTTCGCGCATCGCCCCTACCTGGCTAGGCATCTTTAAAGCTGATACCGCTCGGCCACGATGCGTGCCACTTCCTCTTCGGAGGGCATGGTGTCCCGGTAGCCGGCCATGTATTGGTTCCGCAGCCATCGGAAGAGGCTCACCGTTTCGTTGATGCGGATGATTTCCGGAATGTCGCCGCTTTCCTGGGTCCGGATGTGCTGGTTATACTGCCCCAGCATGCTCACCACGTCATAGAAGGTGGCCGCTTCCCGCTTGATGTTCTTCTTGAAGGATTTGCCTTCCAGGGGATAGATGTGTTCCGGTTCCGGATTGCCGGAAATATCGATCTTCTGGAAAGGCCGCCGCACCGCCACCTGCCATTTCCGGGATTCCACCATCATCCGGGAGACCAGCGGCCCGGCCCAGTCATGGCTCTGGTGGCCCTGGGGGCAGAAGGAGAAGAATTCCACCATGGACGGACCATTATAGGCGATGGCCTCTTTGAGGATCTTCATGGCATACATGGGGTTGTCGATGGTCAACTTGGCGGCATAGACATGGGAGATGGCCATGGCCTGGCTGATCAGCCGGCGGTGCAGTGTGGTCTTGCCCGCGAACTTGGTGCCGATGGGTGAGGTGGAGCGGTCGCTGCCGAACCGGGTGGCCCCGGATTTTTGCATGCCGGTATTCATGTAGCCTTCA
This sequence comes from uncultured delta proteobacterium, assembly GCA_963705135.1. Classification (GTDB taxonomy): domain Bacteria; phylum Desulfobacterota; class Desulfobaccia; order Desulfobaccales; family Desulfobaccaceae; genus Desulfobacca. The sequence continues at coordinate 6,864 of CAVPJB010000008.1, read as the reverse complement.
TTGTTATAGATGATCCAGGTGATGTCGAAGTTCTCGCCCAGGGCGTGATTGAACGGTCCGTTGCCGATGTCATAAATCGCCCCGTCGCCGGCAAAGACGATGACCTTGGTGAGAACGTTGTTATAGCGGTTCTCATAGGCCTGATCCAGACTGAACTTGGACCCGAGAGCCGCGGCCGAGGCCGTGCCGAAACCGTAATGGCCGGCCTGGTAAAGCCTGGTGTTGAAAGGATTCCCCAACTCCGACACCTGGTTGCAGCCGGTGGAGTTGATGGTGTAGATGTTGAAGCCGTAGTCCAGCATGTGCTCGATGGCCCGCTGGGTCTTATCCGACAGAATTTTGATCCCCTGGTAGAAGGTGGCGATGCCCTGGGGATTATTCCGCAGCGATTCCGCGGCAAAGAAGGTCAGCAAATTGATGGTCGGTTCGCTGCAGCCCGGACACAAGGTATGTTTGCCCGGATACATTTTGGATAAGACAAACAGCGCCTGGTGCATCGGGGTCATCTGGTTCACGTGCGGGGCCAGGCCATAGGTGTTGTCAAAATCCTTGCATGGCCCCGGCAGAAAATCCCGGTCCGTCAGCTTCAGCTTGTCCACCATGCGCAAAGCGTCCGTGGGACAGACCGCCGCACACACCCCGCAGCCCTTGCAGGCGCTGGGCACGGCGTCGATATTCATGGCGAAACTGTCCCAGGGAACCCCTTTGGGCGGCTTCTTAAACATCTTGAAGAACCCCTCATATTCCGGAGGAATGGGCCGTTCCGTCACCGTGCAGAACAGGGCCGAATCCGGGCAGGACGCCGTGCAGGTGCCGCAGGCGGTGCATTTGGAGGCGTCCCAGACCGGCAGTTGGGTGCTGATGAAGCTCATGTCCCGGTATCGGGTGGTGGCCGCCGGGACAATGGGCAGGAAATGGTCCCAGCCCACCTTGCGCCCTTCCATGAGCGGATGCACCATCTCCAGATAGAAAATCTCCTGATAATTGGGAATCAGGTTCACCGGTTTGATGGCCCCCAGTTCATCCTTTTCCTTTAATTGCACCGGCAGCCCCGAGGTCCCGGGCGCTCTGACCGAAATCCTCCGGCAGCGGCGGTTTGTAGCCGGCCCCATGGGCCTCGATGGCCGCCAGGCCGTTCGCCCCTTCCGACCCCTTGCCCCGCCGGCCTTCTCGGCCCCGTATTTGAGCAGCGAGATATTGGTGTCGATGACGGCGGTGCCTTTTTTCCCCATTTTGCGGCCCAAAATCCGTTTGAAGCGCTGCTCGAAGTCCTTCTCCGGCAGAATGCCCATCTCTTTGTTGATCAGGCCCAGGATAGGGGCGCCGGGAAGATTCTTGTTCATCTGCTTCAGGGCCACCCAGGTGGCGTCGATGACCTTCATCCTGATCTTCCGGTATTTGATTAACGTCTGCACCTGGGGCGGGAAGGAAGCCATGATCTCTTCCGGGTCCCGCAGGCTGTTGACCACCAGCAGGCCGTTTTCCTTCAGCGACCCCACGTATTCCCGAAGAATCTGGCCTTCCAGAAACTTTTCGTTGAAAAAGGCCAAGCACGTCCCGCTCCGTCAGTTCCGAGCTGTTGCGGATGGGCAGAGGGCTGATGCGCAGATTCATGAAGACCGGCGAACCCTTCCGGGCGGCGCCGTAGCGGGCCCCGGTCTGGATAAAATTGGTGTGCCCCTCGCTCTCTTCCGCATAGATCAGGGCCGCCGACTCCAGGGCCGTCTTCACCCCTTCGGCGCCGATGCCGATAAAGGTCATGCCCAACTCCCGCTCCGGGATAACCCGGCAGCGGCGCCGGTTTCAAGGTGTACGGCCCTTCGATCCCCACCGAGAAATCCCGCAGAAAACCGCCCCGCTTCTTTTCAAAGCAGGCGGCCATATTTTCCACCACTGCCGCGGCGTCGTATTTGTTGAAGTCCTTGCTGCCCAGGCCATAGACGCCGTGGAGCAGCGTGGGCATGGTGGTCCGCCCATAGATCTGATGTTCAGCCTTGCCTTCCCGGCCCGCCCGCAGGGAGATCTGCAAGGCGGCCTGGAGGTCGGCCAGAAGCAACTGGTTGTGCGTGGTGCCCGATCGCTCCAGAACCGTAATGACCCGGGCGTTGCGCACCCCATAGGCCAGCTCTTCGTAGCAGGGCGGATTAAACAACACCGGCCGCACCACGCCGATTTTGTAGCCCCGGGCATCCCGGTAATAATCCACCACGTCTTTCACCACGCCGGCCGCCGACCCCAGCAGCGACGACCACCATGTCCGCGTCTTCGGTCCGGTAGCATTCCACCACTTTGTAGTTGGTCCCCAAAATCTTGTTAACGGTGTTAAAGGCGGCAATGTAGGCCTTGCGCATAAAGTGGTAGGCAAAATCCTGGCTGATCTGCCCTTCCATGGTCAAGTCGGTGTCAGTGAAGGTGCCGGTCAGGGTCGGGTAGGAAAAGTTCGGCTGGTAGAACCGGTTGGGCGCCCCCACAAAGAAGCGCAGAAAATCGTCCGACAATTCTTTAATATTCTCGATGGCGTGGCTCTTGATGAAACCGTCGCCGATGACCATGCAGGGCAGCATCACCTGCCGCATTTCCGACACCTTATAGGCCACGGGCAGCAGGTCGTGCAGTTCCTGGTTGTCCCCCGTCACCAACTGGGCCCAACCGGCGTTGCGCACCGCATAGAAATCGGTGTGGCCGCAGTGGATGCTCAAGGAACCTTTATTCACTTCCCGGGCCATCACCGTCATCACCACTGGCAGGCGCTTGCCGGCCACCGAAAACAGGTTTTTTGTCTTCAACAGCAGCCCCTGGGACGAGGTATTGTCGGCGTAACGGCCGCCCTGGCAGGCCATGGCCTCCACGGAAACAATAGCAGAGAGCTCGTCGCTGGGCTGGAAATACATCAATTCATTGCCGAAAATATTCTTTTTGCCCATGGCCGAGGCCTTGGCAAAGGTTTCGGCAATGGGAGTGGAAGGGGTAATGGGATAGCCGCACAAACCGTCCACTACCCGGGTCAGGATGGAAATGGCTGCCTGATTGCCATCCATCAGGACGTCCTGGCGTTTTCGGATGGACTCCAGGTGCTCTGCCGGAATTTCCGCCGGATCGAAATCGAACAGTTTTTTGGCGTCGAAACGTTCCCATTCCGACCGCCAGTCGATCTCCACCTTGCGGCCCAGCTTCTCTTTCAGGTTATAAAAGGGCAGATTCATCTGCAGGGTCAAAAGGTCGATTCTGGGTTCCATGCCAAGTATCTCCTTGAACGATATTCTTGCTACCCCTCACAGCCCCGCTAAGGCAACATGATGATTAATCTTAACATATGACAAAAAAAATGCCTACTGCTGCAAACGATTTTCCTGCGCCGCTGCTTCAGTTACCGGCACTCGAAAAGAATTCGGCTTCATTCAGCAACAACCACTTGCTAATTCCTGGTTGATATTTTAAAATAGTGCGTTTTTAGCTCATAGGAGGGGCGAACCCCCTCCAGGGCAATACCCGTATTTCTGGGCTGCTTTAGTCCCACCTCCCTGCCTGGGTGGCGGAATTGGTAGACGCAAGGGACTTAAAATCCCTCGGGGTTTATCCCCGTGCCGGTTCGAGTCCGGCCCTAGGCACCAATTATTCTCCTCCGAAAAATGGGTGTTCCTCTATCAGGCCATGGGATGGAAGTTTTTCAAAGGCCGGACAAGAGAGCCATGCCGCCACTTTCTCTTTCATTGCCTCTTTCGGCTTCAGGATGACAATACCCCTTGACAGATCTATTATCAATACATATGAATACATATAATATTGTGTCTTATCCGAGGACATCATGAGAACAACCTTGAACATTGAAGATACATTGCTGGCCAAGGCGGCGGAGTTGACCGGGATTAAGGAAAAAACCGCCCTGGTCAGGCTTGGCCTGGAAGCCCTGATAGCCCGGGAAAGCGCCAAAAGATTGGCTGCTTTGGGGGGAACCGAAAAGGATTTGGCCATGCTCCCCCGACGCCGACCGGATGGGAACTGATATGGTTTTGGTGGACACCTCGGTTTGGGTGGCTCATTTGCGCCAAGGAGACATCGGGCTGGAGGTGCTGCTCAATGAAGGCCGGGTCGTCTGCCATCCCTTCATCATCGGCGAACTGGCCTGCGGCAACCTCCGGAACAGGTATGAAATCCTCACCCATCTCCAGGCGCTTCCCCAGGCCATCCCCTCAGGACCTGAAGAAGTGCTAAGGTTTATCGAAAATTTTAGCCTCATGGGAAAAGGTCTCGGGTACATTGATATGCATTTACTTGCTTCATCTCTGTTAACCAAGGTTCCCCTCTGGACTTTGGACAAAAAACTCAATGAAGTTGCGGTAAAACTGGAGTTGTCGCCTTGACTCGATAGGAGCAACGAATGTTACATCTCACCGGCAAACGCGTGGCCATACTGGCCGAGACGCTCTACCAGGATCAGGAACTCTGGTATCCTTACTTTCGCCTCCAGGAAGCCGGCGCCGCCGTCACCATTGTGGGCTCCGGCAGCGATCAGACCTACACCGGCAAATTCGGCTACCCGGTGACCGTGGATAAAAACGCCGCCGAGGTCAAGGCCGCGGATTTCGATGCCGTCATCATCCCCGGCGGCTACGCCCCGGATCACATGCGGCGTTATCCGGAAATGATCACCCTGGTACGGGAAGCGTACGAGCAGGGGAAGATCGTCGCCGCCATCTGCCACGGCGGGTGGATGCTGGCCTCGGCCCAAATCCTCAAAGATAAGAAGGTAACGGCCTTTTTTGCCATCAAGGACGATCTGGTGCACGCCGGGGCCGAGTTCGTGGATCAAGAGGTCTGCATCGACGGCACTATCATCACCTCGCGGAAACCCGAGGACCTCCCGGCCTTTCATGCGGGCCATCATCGACGCCCTGGGCAGCGCCGCCTTCTGATTCCTTGGCCAGGAGATGAGAAACGTCCGCACTTCTCTTATGAAGCCGACCACCCGTTATAACCTGACCTATAAGAGTTGCCAGGAATCGGACAAGGGGCTTAATTTCTTTTTAAAGAACCCTGAAGCAATGATAGCGGCAATGCAGGGTGATCCCCTGAGCTCAAGAAAAAAAGAAGGAAAGCTCCACTGCCGCACTGAGGGCCTGCAGCACATTCATGGTAGCCTGTGACCGACGAGAGGAGCCGCTTGCTAATTTAGTTGATCTATTCTGACATTACTGGTAATTTCAAACTTATCTATTTTTTAAAGCAATAAACCATGTCAATTCACAAGACCATAACCAGACGGGATCTCTCCCAACAGACTTTAATCCAGGAGGACCTGGCCTACTGGCTTTCCCGACCGCCGGAGGAGAGGGTTGCGGTCGTCGATTATCTGCGCCACCAATATTATGGAAGTTCAGCCCGACTTCAGAGAGTTGCTTGCGTTATTCAACGCCTATGGCGTTGACTATACCATCGTCAGCGGGTATGCCCTGGCCTATTATGGAGCCCCCCGGTTCCCGGCCGCCCTCGATATTTTCGTCAAACCCGACCTGGAAAATGCCCGGAGAATTATAGCCGCTTTGCCGCTTTCGGCTTTGGTTCCCTCGGTTTATCTCAAGAAGATTTTATCCATCCGGAAAGGGTTGTCCAGCTCGGGGTCCCACCGGTTCGCCTTGATCTTATCACCTCCCTCACTGCAGTTACCTGGCAGGAGGCCTCCCAAGGAAAAGTGCCTGGCAAATATGGAGATGTGACCGTATATTTTATCGGCCGCCAGCAGCTCATCACCAATAAACGCGCCCTGGGAAGGAAAAGGGATCTGGCCGACCTGGAAGCTTTGGGAGAAGAATAATTGGGTACCAAGACAAAAAAGAGGGGTTGGCCACCCGACCTAACCCCTTTGATATTCCTGGCGCGCCCAGAGAGATTCGAACTCCCGACACACGGATTCGTAGTCATGACTCCGGGGCTTCAAAAACTCCTCAAGGTTTCACAACACATTGAAATTACTAATTCTATCTTTCCCATACGTTGGTAGCTTTTTCACCGTTTGGCAGATCTTGGAGGCAAAGTCTCACACAGGAGGTGGTTAAAATGTCGTGTTCCTGATATCATGTCTGGCAGCTGATGGATCTGATCTTATAGAGATGTAAGAGGCAATAATAGGAGGAAGATTTTTCTCTGGAGAGCTTTATGAAAAAATACCGTTTTAACGTACTTATTGAGCAGGATGAAGATGGCTATCTAGTTGCCACTGTCCCCGCTCTCAAGAGCTGTTATACCCAGGCCCGCACCCTGGAAGAGCTTATTCCACGGGTTAAGGAAGTTATCGAACTTTGCCTCAAGGAAGAAGAGCCGCTTATATTAAACTTCGCGGGGGTGCAACAGATAGAGATAGAAGCATGACCCGCCTGCCGGTAATCAATGCACGCCGGATGATTCAATATCTGGAACACCTGGGTTTCCATAAAATCCGCCAGCATGGCAGCCATGGTTTTTTTCGCCATCCAGACGGCCGCACAGCCACGGTGCCTGTTCACTCGGGGGAAGATTTGGGAAGAGGCATAACCAATAAAATCTTGCATGACGCCGATGTTTCTAGAGCGATGCTAATAAACTGGCTGGAGGGAAAGAAAAACTGATCAGGTCAGCTCTTGACATCATCGATAACCGATAGAAAAATCCTGTCCATCACATCAACTGCATCCTGGATTCAACCTGGGTGTCTTACTTTGCGGTGGGCTATTTTTTGTCTCAAGATTGTGCGAAATTGGCAAAATAGAAACAGACGGTATTTCTTGAAGCAAAAAAGGGCTAAGCCAACCGACCTAACCCCTTGATATTCCTGGCGCGCCCAGAGAGATTCGAACTCCCGACACACGGATTCGTAGTCGGTAAAGGGCC
>CAVPJB010000007.1:0-15389 GCA_963705135.1 uncultured delta proteobacterium | reverse complement strand
GACTCAAAATCCCCCGGGCTTTATGCCTGTGCGAGTTCGAGTCTCGCCTCCGGCACCAATGATTTCAGATAGTTATACTTCTCTTACTGTTCCCTCTTTTCCCTTACAAATTTCCTGTTGCCCACCCTGATCACTTATTCAACTTCACAGCCAGGTCAAACAGCATCTCGGTCATCTCGCTCCAGCCCGGAAATTCGGTCCCGGTTGTGTCACTTTTAAAGCTGTGCGAAAACACCCAGTTAAAGCCCAGGCGCCGCATTTCCACTATTACCCGGCGGCTGTCCGATTCGTAAGGCAGAATGCGTGACAGGGGCGCGAAGAGGACCTCGCAGCCCACAGGTTCCTTATACTCCCCGGGGCCTGATTTGGTCCGTTTTAAAGGGGTATTCGTCATGGTCAATTCCACCAACTCATTCCAGGTCGGGGTGTGATCAAACCATTTTTTCTGATGAGTTCCACCAGGTCCTTAGGGAAAAGCAGATTATCTTTATCCGACGCCGTGGCCGTCGGCTTGGCCAGCTTCCATAGGTTGGTCCGGCAATTGTCATAAATCCCTGGAACACCTTCTTCTCCTCGTCGGGAAGGTCATCATAGAGGAGGCGGAAGGGAGTCTTGACATTGAGGGCCAGGTAAGCCTTGGCAAAGGCTTCGTAATCGGCACTGCCATACGTCACCAGCCCCGTCTTGAGGTAACTTACCATTAAGATTAACAGCCCCTGCAGGTGGCAGAAAAGTTAACGTTCGTGACTATGGTCTTGTCCGGTAACGCAAATTTGGTCTTTATAAGATTATCCCGACTTTTGTTGACCTCCTTTTGGGCCTCGTAGAGCGCCACACTGCGCACGCCCTGCCGCCAACCCGACGGTCCAGACAGGCCGCTGGCTACCTCGAATTTCTCACTGTCTTTGATGATGCTGACGAGCTGGTCGATCTTGGCCAGGGGCAATTCGAAAGTCGCCTGAGGAGAGGCGGCCACCTGCACGTCTCCCGATAATAAGAGTCTTTCCCACTTAACGCCAAAGGAAAGATGCATTTAACCCCGGCCTCCAGGGAGCCGGGATCGAAGTGCCGGGGTTTGCCCACTGCCGTCGGATAACCCTGGTCATCCGGCGTCGCCTTTTGACATTGAGCCCGGAAATCCTTCACCAGGGTCAGGACAGCCTTCATGATTTTTTTCATCTCGGTCCGCCCGGTGGCGTTCAATTCAAAGGGCTTGGTGGCAATCTCAATGCGGTTGCCGTCCCCCTCCAGCCGGAACCCATCAGGACCCTTGCGGTGGGTGGTAATTTTTTTACCTTCCAGAGAATAAACCGAGCCTCTCCAGGTCGCGTCACTCCGGTCCATTTTCAGGGGTGGACAGGTGGTGGAAGCCCCATAGCTTAAATCAAATTCAAAGCCGATGGCGGGCAGGTTGCCGGTGGTACTCTCAGGATCTCATAACAACTGGGCGCATCTTCCACATCCAGGGACGCTACCGGCGGCCCCCCCAGGCGGGCCGGCACCGTCGTACGGCTGCGTGCGGCCACGAATTCTTCCGGCCGTCCGCAGACTTTAGCCATCAGGGCCTTGGCCGCCCACCCCCCGGAGCGCAGCGAGCCTTCCATATACCCGAAAAAGTCCATGGCCGTGTGCTCACCGGCAAAGAACAGCCGTCCCTGGAAGGGTTGGTTGAGCTCCTTGCCGATCGTGAAGACCTGTCCCGGTTTTGGGGAGGCGTAACCGGTCTTGATATAGGGCTCATTGGGCCAGTCCACCAGCTTAGTGCCCTTGAGGTTGGTTGAGTAGCCTGGAAAGAGTTTCTCGAGGCCCTTTTTAAACTCGTTCACGGTAGGAATTTGGCCGCCGGCAAAGACACTGAGTTCAATTCCCTGCTCGCCCAACCTGGTCTGGTTATCCGTTCCCTCCCAGGTCTCGCCGATCATCGTTGACCAGCTCAGTGGCGCTACCCCTTGTTTGATCCAGAAGCGGTCGCTCAAGTTGCTCAGAAACTTCACCCCCCAGTCCCGTCAGATCAGGCCGATCGTTTTTTTGGGGTCGAACGGAGTAATCTTCAGGTCTCCCCAAACACTCGGGGGGACCGCCAGGATGACAAAGTCGAACTGCCCCTGGTCCTGCTTGCCGGTGCCGACGTTCTGCCATTTCAGGGTGACCCGTTTGGCAAGGTCAATATTCGTTACCGCGGTGTTGCGCCGGATTGTGCACTTGGCCTTGGCCACCAGCTCCGCGGCCATCCTGGCAGCCAGCGTTTGACAGCCATCGGCACAACGATAGACCTCCGTCGCCTGCCAATAACCCATGAGATCGGGGTCAGGGGGTAGCATACCGCCTTTGACCAGGCAAAGCAGTGCCAGGTAGTTTTGGTCCGTGAGGGATGCCACCACGTTGTTGTGGCCCAGATACATCTCCATCGCTTTCCAGAGTAGGTCGGTCTTCTTAATTTTGAGGGCGGTGAGCTTGTCGGCCACGGACATCGTATCCAGCTTCGCCAGGCCTGGCTGCAGCCACGGGCGAGCCGGGTCGTTGATCAGCGCCGCGTCCTGGCTCATGGGCTTCAGGACTTCCTTCTCCATCCGTTCATACAGCTTCTTCGCTTCATCCCGGCTGAGCAGCTTATCTATCCAGATCTTCACCTCGAGGCCGGCCCGTTCGTAATCTTCTTCCTGCGTCACCAGATTCAGCCCCAGGCCGAAATGGCGTGCCAGTTCGATCCACCTCGGGTGATTCGCCCCGATCAACTCGGCCCCCGCTTCAATAAGGCGGTCTTTGGTAAATACTTTGTCGGTGCGAACCCTGCCGCCCAGCTCGTCATGGGCTTCGAAGACAGTGACCATGACCCTTTCCGGACAGAGCGCCCAAGCCCGCGGCCAGGCCGGCAAAACCGCCGCCGATAATGGCCACCGTGGTGTCGCTTAACTTGGACTTACAGTCAGCCGGGAGCGCCGCCGCCTGCCACTGGGCCCGGTCCAGGTTGAGCTTTGCTTCCATCCGGGCGCAGCGTTCGGACTCGGGGAGCGTCGGTCCGAAGCGACGGTGCAACATGGCATAGAGTGAACGTGACATTGTCGGTTCATCTCCTACAAATGGTCACGGGGTATAGGCAATTACGCCTTGGAAGAAGGCTGAAGAATGTTCTTTGAGGACCTTTTCTTTGGCCTTGGCAATGTCCTTATCACCCGGCGAATGTTGCTTTTTAAATTGTTTCCAGCGGGCGTCGATGATACGCCGGATGAAACGGAGTCGGGCATATTTCGTCACAAAGGTGCTCAGTTTACCCGAATCGGGATCGAAATAGTTCTGATCGATGAGGTAATCATCGAGTTTCCGCTTCTCTAAGGGGATGCGGTTCACATTCCGGATCTTTTCTTCGACGGAGTTTTCGTCAAGCTTATCACACACTATTGCTTCCGATAAAAGCGTATCCAGCACAAAATGTTCCAGGTAAGTCCCTTCCCAGTCAGTGGTAAAGGAATCGCGCTCCACCACCTTTTGAACCGTGGAGCCAGTAGTGGGTTGATAACTTCTTACCGTCGTCCCACCAGGAGCAGCCTGGATTTCTTTCAGGACTTGGGCCTCAATCTTACGGGCAAGAATTTCGTCGTTGATCATTGATCGAATCGCGTCAGCCTTAACGGTCTTGGATTGGGGACAGGTGACTATCGGTCTCGTAAGCTGACCATTGGCAAAGCGAAAGGCATGAGCAGTTTCGTGGGCGATAACTTCTATCCACTTTCCGATCTCTGCCACACCTATGTTCTCAATATAGATGGCATCGTAATAGCCGCGGCCCATTGAATATGGTTGAAACCAAGAGCTGGTAGTAAAACTCCTATCTATATTGAGCACCCGCCGTCCCGTAAAAGTCCCTTGGGTCACCATTCCGGCAGAGAAATTAGCAACAACATCATTACGGTGATGTGCCCTTGCAGAGTCCCATATGTCGACGTAAAGACCATCGAGGTTAGTCGCCATTTTTACAAATGTTGGGGAAAGCTTTAACAAATCAATAACATTATTTGGCATTTCCCCATACTTGTTTAGCGCCATGCCGAACTCACCAGTGGTTATGGGGGGAGTAGTGACCTGTTCTGTCAGCTCCGGGGCCATGTTAGGGATGAGGCGCAGGATCATTTTAGTATTGGGCGCCCGCCCTTCAGTGTCCGTGAGCCGCCTGGCAAACCCTTCCCACCGACTATGCGGCCTGGGGCCGCCCTCCACCACCTGCACATATCTCCCCGGCCGGCGTCCTTCCGGGGTCAACCCCACCGTAACCAGTTCTTCCCGTTGCCACAATTCCGGGGCGGCGATCAGGGCCAGGTGGCCCAGGCCCGGCTCTCCCGGCGCCACCCGCACCAGGATATCCCCGGTCTGGAGCGGCCCTCCAGGACTTCCCCCGGTCCGGCGATCACTTCCAGAAAGCGTTCGATATAATCCCACTGTTGTGATGCCGGTTTTTTCCACGCCTTCCAGATGACCTCCGGGGCCGGAAAGCGGACCGCTCCCGGCCGCAGGGGATCACAAAGGCCTTAACTCCGGCCTCGGACAAAACACGGCTAAGAAAATCGGCGGGCTTGGCTTGGGAGCCTCCCGAAGCGATAATCTGATCCGCCACTTCAACCAATAGTTGGCCGAGATTCATGTCTGTTTGAATCTTTCCCGTAAAGACTTCTGGTTTAACTCTCTAACTCTTCCTGTACACAGTAGTGTAATCGTAAATCAAAAGTCTGCCGTCTTAAGCTTCCCCCTCTCTAAGCCACTAACTCCGTTCCTCCCAGCCGAAAGACAAACTGCGTCTTCACCTTGCGTGCCGGAAACTGGGGCCAGCCCAGAGAAATAGGGGCCCCTTCCCGCAAGGCAGCCATATCATAGGCGAAAAAGCGGTAGCTATTGGGCTGCCCGATCTCATATGCCACCACGGGCACTTCCCCGACAAAAATAGCCGGAGACCAGGCCCGCACCGGCAAAGGTCCATCCGTCCGCACCAGGATTTCCACTGCTTCCCTGGCTAAAACCGGCCGGGTGGCCACGTAATAAAGGCGGGGCTCAGGATACCGCACCCTGGAAGCTTCCACACTCAAGACTTCCGGCAGGTGCCAGAGATCAGGCCGTCTTGCTCTCTACCCGATGGTGCTTTCATGGTAAGCCTCCTCCCCTCAAACGGTCACTATCTGAAGCTGATCAAAGGCCAGCGGACGGCCGTCCTTCCGGTCCAGCTTCAGCAGAATGGCCTGAATTTTTGTTAGATCCAATTTTTCTTTCTGTCCGGTAAAACATCTGGCCGGAAAGCGCAGGGTCTTTGGCATGGTTTTAGTACGGTCCCAATTCATCCAAAATGCCTCAGCATCATCACAACGCCGGTCATAAGGCCGGGGCAGCCCCCCCACCTGATCGGAATCTACCCACACCACCTTGCCGCCCGTGTCTTCCAACCCAAGCTGAAATCCGGTGGCACCCGCTGGTATACAACCTTTATAGACTTCCGCCGCCCGTATCCAGACCTCTTTATTCGTTAAATCCTCTGCTTTGGTAAGTTGCTCACGGATCTGGCCGGTGCCACGGGTTACAGCAGGCCAAACCACCATCCCCTTCGTGTTGCCGAAGAACGATATATTGTAGGCGTTCGAGTCCTTCCAGTTGAATGGAAATATTCTCGCTTTTACTGATCCTGACAATGTGACCGCTTGACCAAGGGTATTTACCTTAATGTCATCATGTTCATAATCATCCACCGTAAGCTGGCCCATGCGTTCAAAAGAAATATGAATATGTTCATTTTTTATTCCGGAGAAGATCGTTTCGCCGGCAAGAAATTTTTTCTGAGTGTCCTCGCCCAGGAGTACAGCCCGATAGAAGGCGCTGCCGAAGACCAGCAGGATCTTTTTATGTTCGTCTTTCGACATCACCGCTAGTCCATGCTTATCATCATTTACCCATTCGGTATTAAAGAAGTTATGGTTGGCATGGTGGATATAGAGTTGGCATTTGAAGGGATCGGGCACGGCGCGATCATAATACCTGGCCCCGTCATTGTGAATCACGATCCCATCTCCAGCCGGCAGGATGGTCATAAAGGCAAAGCCGCTTAGTGCTAGTAAATGAGCCAACTCAGCCGTGGGCGCCACGGCGATGATACCCTTGACATTCACTTTTCCCTTCAAATCCGGAGGGAGATTTTTCCCTCCCATCAAGATCATCGGCTCCCCTGCCCCCCTGCCATGCCCTAACAGTCCGGTTCTGGAAAAGTCGATGTGATTGCCGAAGATGGGGTCACCGCCGGTATTCAACGAGATAAAATGTTCTATGGTTTTTTGAATAATGTTTTTCCGGTTGGGGAAGTCATTTAAAAAGTCTGAGCCCAAACAATTGGCCTTATTAAAATCTATGGAAACCGAAATTATGCCCATTTGCGCCAGGGCTTGTTGGAAATATTCGTAACCCCTATAGTTAGGAATCTCTTTCCAACCTCCCGGGTCTGTGCATCCTTCCTTGGAACGATTGGCAGGATCATGAACGACCGGATGTTCGCCATGCGCCATAAAGACAATGGGAACGGGTCCTTTCTTGGCCAGTTCCTTATGAAAAGGCTTACCGGAACCCGCGCTTTCCGCCGGGTAATAGACGATGCCACGCAATTTTTCTACTGGGATATCAGGGTGTTGCCCGGTAGGCAGCTGTCCTTTCACCGTAAGCGTGGTTGGTACGTCAAAATCAAACTTGCCCGCCGGAAAATTGCGGAGTGAGGCAGGATCTTCTCCTTTGAGGGGAACCACGCAGGCTTTTCCGCCCACGGCTTCAACCACCTCCGCCATGGTCTCCAGACTAGCGAGCAGGTGTTCCGGCCCCCCCAACCGATACACAAACCGTGTCTTTTTCTTGCCCTGCGGCAACTGCGGCCAGCCCAGGGAAATGGGCGCCCCTGCCTGCAAGGCATGTATATCATAGGCGAAAAAGCGATAGACCTTAGGCTGCACCAGTTCATAGTCCACTACGGCAACTTCCCCTACAAAAATAGCCGGGGACCAGGCCCGCACCGGCAAAGGACCGCCCGTCCGCACCAGGATCTCCACTGCTTCCCTGGCTAGAACCGGCCGGGTGGCCACGTAATAGAGTCGGGGCTCAGGATACCGCACCCTGGAAGCCTCCACACTTACCACCTCCGGCAGGTGCCAGAGATCAGGCCGTCTGGACTCTCCATCCGATGATCCTCTCATGGCAACCTTCCTCCCCCCTAAACGGTCACTATCTGGAGCTGGTCAAAGGCCAGGGGACGGTCGTCCTTGCGGTCCAGCTTTAACAGGATGGCCTGAATTTTGGTCATATCTAATTTTTTCTTCTGCCCGGTAAAACACTTGGCCGTGAAGCGCAGAGTCTTTAACATGGTCTTGGTAAGATCCACACCAATTACTGCTAAGTCATCAACCCGCCGGTCATAGGGAAGGGGCAATCCTCCCACCTGGTCGGCATCCACCCAGACCACATTGCCGGCCGTGTCTTCCACCCCGAGCTTAAATCCCGTGGACCCCGTGAGCACACTTGTCCCGTTATAGACTTCTGCGGTCCGTAACCAGATCTCCCTCTTCGTTAAGTCCATCGAACCGGCAAGCTGCTGGCGGAACTGGCCGGTGTCTGAGGCATGAGGTGGTTGGGCCACCATCCCCACTGTTTTGCCGAAGAAGGAGCTGTTAAAGGATCCCGCCGACTGGGCGAAATTGAACTCGTCCGCAGTTAAGCCGCCTGACGGATTAGCAGGTTGGTTGAGAGTATTTAACAGGATATTATGGTTTTCGTGATCATCCACGGTAATCTGGCCAGGGCGCTCAAATGATATCTGAATATTGCTATTTTTTACGCCAGAGACGATCATCTCACCGGAAAGATATTTCTGGGTATCATGGCCCAGGAGCACGGCCCGATAGAAGGCGCTGCCTAAAACTCTCAAAATCTTTTTATGCTCGTCTTTAGACATCACCGGCGGGCCTAAACTTTCATCATTCACCCACTCGGTATTGAAAAAGTTATGGTTGGCATGGTGAATATAAAGCTGACATTTGAATGGGTCGGGCCCGGCCTGATCATAGAATTTGGCCCCATCATTAGTAACCACATCTCCATCTCCAGCCGGCAGGATAGTCATGAAGGCATAACCGCTGGGTCTGCCAGTGGAAGCACCCGCATCCGTGGGGGCCAGGGATATGACTCCCTTAAAACTTACGCCACTCAAAGCCATAAAAGGCAACTTGAAGATCTCCGGCACTATAATTACTGCTTCGCCTCCCCGGGAATGTCCCATCAGCCCGGTTCTGGAAAAGTCAATATGATTGCCGAAAATGGGATCGCCGCCGGTATTCAGCGCCATAAAATGCTTGATGGTATTATAAATAATCCAGGCCCGGTCCCACATGTTCGTCGCGCTAAAGCCCTTGCAATTGGTCTCATTACAATCGACGGAAACGGAAATAATGCCCATACAGGCCAGGATCTCCTGGAAGTACTCGTATCCCTTATAATTGAGAATCTCTTTCCAGCCTGGTGGATTCGAGCAGTCATCTTCCTTTGAACGATCTGCAGGATCATGCAAGGTGGGGTGATTGCCATGCGCCATGAAGACGATGGGCACGGGACCTTGCTTGGCCAGTTTTTTATTGAAGGATTTGTCAGCACCTGCAGTTTCTGCTGGATAGTAGGCGATACCTCGCAATTTACCGGTAGGAATTGTAATCTGTCCTATTATAGGTAGATTAACTGTTAATGTGGTTGGTACATTATAGTCATGCTTACCGGCCGGATAAAGGCGGAGCGCCGAAGTATCTGTTCCCTTCACAGGAACCACACAGGGTTTACCCCCGGCAGCTTCAACGAGCCACTCGCTGCTCTCCCGGCCGGACCGGAAACGCAGGACAAGTTGGTTTCCTGACAGTCGCCCTCTCTCATCTAAAAGCCGCCGGGCAAACCCTTCCCACCGGCTATGCGGTCTGGGGCCGCCCTCCACCACCTGGACATAGCGCCCTGGCCGGGACCCTTCCGGGGTCAAACCTGCCCCGGCCAGTTCCTCTCGCCGCCACACCTGCGGGTCGGCGATTAGGGCCAGATGACCCAGGCCCGGCTCTCCCGGCGCCACCCGCACCAGGATATCCCCGGCCTTAATCGGCCCTCCCAGGACTTCCCCCGGTCCGGCCATCATCTCCAGAAAGCGTTCGATATAATCCCACTGTTGTGATGCCGGTTGTTTCCAGTACTTCCAGATGACCTCCGGGGCCGGAAATCGGACCGCTCCCAGGGGATCACTAAAGACTTTGACTCCGGCCTCAGACAAGACCCGGCTGAGGAAATCGGCAGGTTTGGCTGGCCTGCCCCCAGAGGCTATGATACGATCCGCTTCCGCCAGCAGGCGCTCTCCCAGATCCATCTCCTCTTCAACTATCCCCACTTCTTCCTCATCATACATCTCTTCCGGTTCCTCCTCCTCTATTTCGCCCTGGGATATTTCCTCCGATTCTTCGATTTCTGGCTCCTCAACCTCTATCATGTCCGGATATCTCTCTTCCGCTTCTGCAACTTCTAATTCGCCCTGATATATCTCCTCCGGTTCTTCTCCTATTGGCTCCTCAACCTCTACCTCGGTCTCCGGGAATGCTGCCTCACCTTCAATCCCTGATTCTGTATAAATTTTCTGCAACCCCAAATGTTTTATGCCGAGTTCAATGGGTTCCTCTGCCGAGGGGGACCACTCGCTCACCTCTTCTTCGGGGCGATCCTCATCTTCTCTGGTCATAGTCGACTCCATCACGAGCCCGGCCCGGGGTAATAAGTTGGTCCGGGCGACACTCCGGTCCTCTGATATAATCTTGGTTCCTGCGACTCGAGCCAGGCCCTCTACCTTAAACCGGCGCGCCGCGGCAACAGCCAGATCGATATCCAGGTAGCCGCTGCCGAGGCGTGCGAATTCATTGCTGCTTTCCGGCATGCTCTGGGTGCTGCCCAGCAGCAACCGGCGGGTCTGTTGAATAGTCAGAGGCCTGCCCGCGGCTTCGAACATCAGGGCTATGGTCCCGGTCACGTGGGGCGCCGCAAAACTGGTCCCCGACATCCGGGTCAGCCAGGCATCTCCGGCCGCTCTTCTCCCCATGGGGCTGAGCGGGCTCCTAAAACCTTGACGCCGGGAGCGACTAAATCGGGTTTCTGGCGGAAGTCCCGGAGGGGGCCGCAACTGCTGAAAGCCGCGATCTCCCGGTCCGCAGAGTGGCCATCGTAGGCCCCCACCGCGATGGTGCGGAAGCCATTGCACAGCGTCCCCGTAGTGCAGTAAGGATCGGTATCTTGGGGTTCAAACCGGGAGTCACATCGGGGGCAGGGAGCATCCCGTTCCACCCAGGCATGGAATATCCCGTCGACAATATCCTCCCCGACCAGAGTAACCTGCCAGTCCCCGGCCGGTGCCACAGGTCTGAGGAAAATATTGATCTGGTTGTCGCCATTGTTGGGGTCCCGGGCCCGGTGATAGATATGCCCCACGTTCCTGCCGCCAATCAGGACCGGGCAATCCTCGGCCAGGGCGGCCCGGAATAAAGGACCCGCTCCGGGCGCCCTGACTTCCAGGACCATGGCATCTTTCCCGGAATACCAGATCTCCAGCTCGTTGGGAGTGATATCCGCCTTATCCGTCCGCCAGATAAGGGTCCGTTGCTGCGCCGGCCGCAACTGGCCCGAGGCATGCGCTTGAGAAGAGAAATAATTTCCCGTGCTCAGTACCAGGGCAGACCCGGGTGTCCGTGTCAGGAGGGCATCCATGCCCTGCTCCACCAGGGATAAGCCGTCGTGCGAGCCCCCCCGGCGGCCCATACTGATATTGACCACCCAGGGCCTGCCGTTGGCGGTCCTGGCAATGAAATCCAGGGCCTCCAGAATTCTTACCGAATCTCCCAGGTTGGCCAGGCCACCCATAACCCCGGTGGCGGCGTGCACGAAGATGAGGTCCGCCTCGGGCGCCATCCCCTGAGGGCTCCCCGGGGTCTGACCGTTGCCCCCGGCAATATCCATCACCAGCGTGCCGTGGGCGCCTATTCCTTGAGGGTCTGCCTTAGCCGGGTGATAACCCAGGATTTTATAGGGTTGGGAGTGGGTCAAGGCCCGGTTGATAGCATCCCGGGTATACACCGCGCCATAGCCGTAAGGAGCGGGGGTCAGGGGAGGGGCCGCCTTGGACTGATCCCAGAGAGCCAAAAGCCGGGTCGAGCCATCGGGCTGGCGGAAATGGGGGTGGGCAAAGTCACACCCCACGTCCACCAGGCCAATGACTACGCCTCGTCCGGTAACCTCGAGTCCGGCCGGACGCCGCACATCAGTGTCGCGCCAGACCACATCACCGGCCGCCTCCAGGTCAATGATCTCCGGTTCGGTTTGGAGCAGCCGGGGCGCCTTGCAACTTTCAACCTCCGGATGCCCCCAGACCTCGCGTATCCACCGCCTTTCAATCCTGCCCGTCACCACCTGGCCGAATCTGGCCACCAGCTTCACATGGGGTGGGACCACCAGGGGGTGCTTGAGCTTGAGGACTACTTCCAGCTCCTCAGTCTCAACCCCCTCCAGCAGCTCTCGGAGAGACGGGTCCATGTGCTGCCTGGCCTAACTTATCTCGAGGGCCAAGGCTAAAATAGTTTTTAACGTTTCATCTTCTGCTTTTAATTTCTCAAATGTCTTAAGGTCTTTAACCCGGCCCATAATTCCTTTAATGTCAGCACATTTAGGCAAAATTTTATCGCACTCAGTCAACTTTGCCTTGCAGGCATTCAATTCATCCTGGCAGCGCTTCAATTCCGAACCATCCTGGCAGGTCGCCAAAGCTGCCTGACAGGTCGCCAAGTCTGCCTGGCATTTCGCCAAAGCTGCCTTGCAGGTCGCCGAGGCCTCCTCCTGGGCTGAAATCTCGGTTTTTAGATTTTTGTTTTCTTGCGTCAGGTTCGTTATCGAATCAATGGCACCCACCTTGAGCAGGACGGGGGCCATAAGATTGGCTGATTGACCCGCAGTCATTGCCATCAGAAGCTTATCCCTGGTTTCAGGCAGGTCCTTAGCCAGTAAAAATGTCATCATAAAATTCATATTAAAAAGACCGTTCATAGTGGTCCTCCTCCGGATAATCTCAGGTATATGCGGTTATGGTAGAGCTCCCCTGCTGGTATTTATTTCCCCAGGCCGCCGCTCAACGCCAAAACCATGAACATCATGCTCATCATGTTGGAAGAGTCACCTCCGCCCCCCATACCCCCGCCCATCATCATCATCATAGGCAAGAGCAAAGCCGTGCTGTCTTTTTTTACTTCCTGACCTTTAACATCAAAATCAACCGGTTTAGTTCCTGCCGGAGCGCCCGCGGCTTGAAGTGATAACTTAGTCAGAGTGGGGGCTTGTGAGAGCAACAAGGGCAAAATCATCATCATCTGACTCGATTCCTGGGATTTTTTCAAAGTGGCGCTCACCGCATTAACCTTTTTGTCCACGATGGCAGTATTGCTATCCAGGGTTTGATTGACCTTTTTAATGGACGCAGCCAGGCTGGCGATCTCACCTTTAAGCTCCCGGGCCAGGGCATTCACCGCTTCCTGGGTGGCCACCGGCTTGGGGAACTGCACCTGGGCCCTGCCGGCCGGGGTTTGAATGCTGGCTCCGGTGGCTCCTCCTATCGGCCGGAATGGCTTCCGTTGCAAGGGTAACCGTACCGCTCCTCTGCGGTAGCGGGGTGCGGCTGCTTCCGTCACCCACTCCGGTTCGTCCCATCTTTCCTCATCGTCTAACAGGCCTTCGAACAACTCTTCATCGCCCGTATCAAACGTCGCCTCTTCATCCCTTACGTACGGCATGGTCAGTCCTCCTTGCTGGTTTGGTTAAGAGTTTTTCGGTCATTCATTGACCGGGTTTTTCTTCTGACTATCTGGTGAATCTTTGCCAATATCGGGTTTGGACCCCTTATTTCTATGGGTATAGCGCTGGATGGTTCTTGCCGCCGGAAGTACATAAGCCGCAAAAGCATCCCGGTCCGGGATAAAACTGCCGGGCGCTCCCCTTCCCTGACAAATGGAGCACGATTGATCTTCGCCCCAGCAGTCCGGACAGGCCCCCAAAGATGCGGCCAAAAACTCCAACCGCTCCCGCAACCACTGGTTTTCCTCCCGCAATTCCTGATTTTCCTGGCTGAGCCTTTCAATCCGGGCCAGGGCTTGTTTTTTTCTCGCCAGCTTTGCCTCTAAAGATGCTTCCGCCGACGATGTGGTGCTTTGTTTCCCCATCATCTCGGCGAAGAGGCGCAGCCGGGGATCGTCTATCCCCAGGTTGTCCAGCATCTCCGTCCACGAATTCGGCATCTGCAACTTCTGCTCGTCCATTTCGTCCTCGATTTTCCCCTCTTACTCGGGGTTATGCCTTACCGACCAGTCTATCTTCTCGTTCCCAAGCTCCCGCTTCGCCACCTATTCATATCCCCCGGTCTCCCGTCCCCGGTCTCCGGTCTTAATTTACTCAGTCCTCACAACAGCTCCGCCTCGATAAGCCACTCCGCCACCGGATCATAACCCTCCGTTACATAAGCTTCACTACCTTCTCTTAAAAGTTCTAGAACCAGCTGCGCCCGTTCGTCCGGATTGGCTGGATCAACAATAAAATTCCCCGACTCATCCTGGAGATAGCTCATGGCTTCGAAGCTTTCTTCATCTCCATAGGGTTCCTCCCCATAAGGATCTTCTCCCAGGGGTTCACCTCCATAGGGTTCTTCCCCATAACCCGGTGGCCTTTCTCCGGGTTCTTCCATGGGCCGCTGGGCAGGATTAACCACTGGGCGTCCGGGGGGTACACGCCTGATACGACGCACAGGGCAAAGTCGACGGCATTGCTGCCTGGCCCTGGCGCTCATTTTACGTCGGCTGCAAGTACGAGGGCAATGACGCACGGCTTCGGTGTCATCTTCATCTTCAATGGCTTCGGCAGCC
Source organism: uncultured delta proteobacterium (assembly GCA_963705135.1). GTDB lineage: Bacteria > Desulfobacterota > Desulfobaccia > Desulfobaccales > Desulfobaccaceae > Desulfobacca. The sequence continues at coordinate 1,413 of CAVPJB010000007.1, read as the reverse complement.
TCGATGGCGGCCTGCGCGGCCAGGGACTCCAGGGCATTCATCATCGCCCCAAAAGGAATGGGCGTCGCTCTTGGCCCCACCAACACTGTTGACTCCCCCGCCCCGCCTAAAACCTGACCCAGCAGGCTTTTCAGCAGATCAGGATTTTTAAGCAAGGCCATGAGCTGGGCCGCCGCCGAGGTGCCCCCGGGAGGGACAGGAGCCGCAACCGGCGCCTGCGGAACCGGCAGGATCGGGGCAGGCCCGGGAGGGGCCGGTTGTTTCTGTGGACCGCTTATGAATTGAGCCCCCATTTGCCCCAGCTTACTGCCGAGGGCCGTACCCACCGGTCCGCCGAAGAGGGTTCCCACAGCTCCTCCGGCCATTGGCAGGATGGTGGGAGCGACCTGTTTGGCCACCCCTTTGAGAGTATCCCAAAATCCTTCCACTTCCTCAGGGGACATGCGGCCTAAAACTCTTCGCAGCAGTGCCTCAATTTCTGCATCGGCAAGGTTGCTGTACTCGGCTTCAGGATCTGGCGGTCGCGTCATAGTGGGAGAAGTTCGCGGTCCCTAAGGGTTGGTTAAAATCTTCCACCAGGTATGCTTCCAGATAATAGGACATTTTGATCTCCCTTACCGTATAATGATCCTTCCGACAATGATCTGGTTCACCGAGCCTCGCCCTGAATGAACGCCACTAGCATAGCCGGCCTTATACCAAGTTCGGTTTGTCCGGCAACAAATATAATTTATAAAGTTTTAAATTTGCTGCATTTTTAACCCAAAACCGAAAACTGGAAACCGCAAACGTTATTACTGGCAACCCCTTATCAGGAAAGAGATTTTCGAAGATTGCTTTGATTTATTCCCTCCCGGCTTTTCTTCTCTTGGCAATCCCTCAGAGAAAAAATTAACCGGGCGCCGGTCACTACCGTTGGGTCTAACAAATTTCCGTTCCTTATTTCAATGGTGAGCTGCCTTAAGGTCTTAGACCCATCTTGGGATAGAGGTTTTTTAGAAAACTTCATTAGTTATTATATTATCCCTTAAGTTTAGAGGAAAAAATCTTACAATAATCTAATTTATTTATATAATTTTTAATATTATTAATTTTATTTCTATTAAATGTCAAGTGGTTGAAAGTAACCATTTTATCGTTTGTGCCTTCAGCGCCGCGGCTGCAAGCGAACCTAGTAATCGAGGCTATAAAACTGGCGTTCGAAATGCGATTAGCAATTTAAATAAGTTATGGGTAGTTATGAAAAACGTCAGTAAGTTTCTAACCATTGCCTTGCTGCCGGAATCTCTTAACTCGTACAGATTTGTTTGAAAGAGTCGGGAAAAAAATCTCTTAAGTCTCTATTTTATTCCCCAAATTGAGATAGGCGGGCGAGTAGGGTTGGTTCAATTCGGGGTTACACGGAAGGCAAAC
>CAVPJB010000006.1:0-35642 GCA_963705135.1 uncultured delta proteobacterium | reverse complement strand
CTGGAGGGAAGTGAGGCAGAGCAGAGCTTTGCACCAAGATGCGTGCCCAAAAACAATTTGGGCAAACCAGTGAGCCTCTTGCAAAATAGCTGTTTTTGTCATCCTGAACGAAGTGAAGGATCTTAATCTAATAGAAACATAAGGTTCTTCGCTACGCTCAGAATGACAAGCAAAGGAAAAGATGACTTTTGCAAGAGCCTCCGGCTTATAAATAATTACTTCCAAGAATAATTTGTAAAACCCATCAGCAAAGGAGTCGCAACATGGATCTGAGGTTGAGACGAGGTGGAAAAATGGCCTTGGCGTTGGTTTTGACAGTGCTGCTGGCCGGCACTACGATTCCTCTGGCCGGAGCAGAAACCGCCAACGTGCTTCCCAAGCCGGCCCCGCCCTTCAAAGGCAAGATCGGCACAACCTACAAGGATTCCCAGCAGGACTATCCTCAGCCCGTGAAGCCGCCGGCCGGAGCACCCAACATTGTCGTCATCCTGCTGGATGATGTGGGCTTCGGTCAAACCGGCACCTTTGGCGGACCGGTGCCGACGCCGCATCTGGATAAGCTGGCCTCCCAGGGTCTTGCGCTACAACCGGTTTCACACCACGGCCATCTGCTCGCCGACCCGGGCAGCGCTCCTGACCGGCCGCAATCACCATCAGGTCGCCACCGGGACGATCACCGAACTGTCCACCGGTTTTCCAGGGTACAACAGTTTGTGGCCCCGGGAATGCGCCAGCGTCGCCGAAGTGTTGAAGCAGAACGGCTACAGCACCGCGGCCTGGGGGAAATGGCACAACACGCCTGACTGGGAAACGTCACCCCTCGGCCCCTTTGAGCACTGGCCCACCGGCCTCGGCTTTGAGTACCTGGTACGGGTTCCAGGGCGGCGAGACCAGCCAATGGGAGCCGCAGCTTTTCCGCAACACCACCCCGGTGGAGCCCCCGAAACGGCCGGAGCAGGGTTATCACCTGACCGAGGATCTCACCGACGATGCCATTGCCTGGATCAACCGGCAGAAGTCCATCGCGCCCGACAAACCCTTCTTCATCTACTTTGCCACTGGTGCGGCCCATGCGCCATTACATGTCCCGAAGGAGTGGATCGACAAGTTCAAAGGTCAGTTTGACCAGGGCTGGGACAAGGTCCGCGAGGAAACCCTGGCCCGGGAGAAGAAATTGGGGGTGGTGCCGGCGGATACTAAGCTGACGCCCCGGCCCCAGGAAATCCCGGCCTGGGATACGTTGTCGCCGGACGCCAAAAAACTCTATGCCCGGCACCAGGAGGTTTTTGCCGGGTTCCTGGCCCATACCGATTACCACATCGGCCGTTTGCTGGGTGCTCTTGCTGCCCTGCCGGACGCGGCGAACACCCTGATTATTTACGTGGTGGGTGATAATGGCCCCAGCGCTGAGGGCAGCCTCACCGGCACAGTCAATAATATGATGACTCAAAACGGCATCCCAGACACGGTGGAGCACCAGTTGCCGCTGCTGGCCGAGATTGGCGGTCCGCTCCATGAAAACCACTATCCCGTGGGCTGGGCCTGGGCGGGATCGTCGCCCTTCCAATGGATGAAGCGCGTGCCCTCGCATTTTGGCGGCACCCGTAACCCGTTGATCATTACCTGGCCCAAAGGCATCCAAGACAAGGGCGGCTTGCGCCCCCAGTTTCACCACGCCATCGACATCGCGCCGACAATCTACGAGGCAGTGGGGATTAACATGCCCACGGAAGTCAACGGCACCAAGCAGATACCCCTGGCCGGGGTCAGCATGATGTATTCCTTCGCCAAAGCAGATACCCCTGGGACCCGGACAACGCAATACTTTGAGACCGGCGGCCACCGGGCCATCTACCATAACGGCTGGGTGGCCAGCGCCTTCCATGGCGTACCCTGGCAAGTGACCGGTTCCATCGATTTCGCCAAGGACAAGTGGGAGTTGTACAATATCGACAAAGACTTCTCTCAAGCCGTGGACCTGGCCGAAAAAGAGCCGGCCAAACTCAAGGAACTCCAGACCGTGTTTGACCAGGAGGCCAAGAAATTCCAGGTCTATCCCCTGGACGACCGCTTTGTAGAGCGGGCCGTCAATCCCGCCCGTCCCTCGGTCATTGCCGGGCGGAACAGTTTCACCTACAAAGCCGGGACCGCTCGTATTCCCGAAGGCAGCGCCCCGCCCATCTACCAGCGCTCGCATCGCCTCACCGCCCAGCTTGTCATTCCCGATCAGAAGACCGAGGGCGTCATCATTGCCACCGGGGGCAGTTCGGCGGGCTACACCTTGTATGTCAAGGATAACAAACTGGTCTATGAATACAATTTCTTCGGCAAGGACCGGTACCGGGTAACCTCGAACCAGCCGTTACCCACGGGCGAGGTCGAGGTGGCCATGGAATACACCCAGAAGCCCTTTAAGCAGTTCGTGGAGAGCACCGGCGGGCCGGCCCGCCTGTTCATTAACGGCAAACCAGCGGGCGAAGGCGAAATCGCTAATGTCGTCCCCGGCCGCTTCTCCGCCACCGAAACCCTGGACATCGGCATGGACCTGGGCTCCACCGTTTCCCGGGACTACGAGAAAAAGGCGCCATTCCCGTTCACGGGCACGATTAAGCAGGTTACGGTGGAAGTGAAATAACTACGGTATAATTGAGGCAGAACGATGAAATTACTCACCCTGTTCCTAAGTCTTGTAGGCGCCCTGGCCCTGGCGGTTCCCGTCCAGGCCCAGGACCGGGAAATCCTGCCGCCGCCCACCCCGAAATTTGAAGGGAAAATCGGCAAGACCTACAAGGACTCGACGCCGGACTGGAAACCGGCGCTGCCCTTAACCGCGCCCCAGGGAGCACCGAACATTCTGCTCGTGGTCCTGGATGACGTGGGCTACGGCCAGCTGGGATGTTATGGGGGCCCCATCGACACCCCCAACCTGGACAAGCTGGCGGGCCAGGGTTTGCGCTACAATAATTTTCACACCACGGCGCTCTGCTCCCCTTCCCGGGGTGCTCTGCTCACCGGGCGCAATCACCATGCCATCGGTCTGGCGGCCATTACCGAGGCGGCCACGGGTTTTCCCGGGAACTTCGGCAACATTCCCAAGAGTGCCACCACCATTGCCGAGATCCTGAAGCAGAACGGCTATAACACCATGGCGCTGGGCAAGTGGCACCTGGCGCCTTATACCGCCTACACCGCGGCGGGACCTTTTGACCGCTGGCCCCTGGGTATGGGGTTTGAGAAGTATTACGGCTTTATCGGCGGTGAGACCGATCAGTGGGCCCCACTTCTGGTGCAGGACAATCATTTCATCGACACCCCCACCCGGCCCGGTTACCACCTGACCGTAGACCTGGTGGACCGGACCATTGCCGATATCCGGGATCAGCAGCAGTCCAACACCGGACGGCCCTTCTTCACCTACCTGGCTTTGGGGGCCTGCCACGCCCCGCTGCATGCGCCGAAAGAATATATTGCCAAGTACAAAGGGAAATTCGACCAGGGCTGGGACAAGGTGCGGCAGGAGACCTTCGAACGGCAGAAGCAGATGGGCCTTATCCCCAAGGATGCGGTCCTGCCGCCAGCCAATCCCGGCATCGAGCCCTGGGCCAATCTCAACCAGACCCAGCGCCAGGTGTATTGCCGTTTACAGGAGGTCTTTGCCGGTTTCCTGGACCACGCCGACCACCATCTGGGCAGACTATTTGCGGCCCTCGATGAGATGGGTATCCGGGACAATACCCTGATCATCGTGGTTTCGGACAACGGCGCCTCCCAGGAAGGCTTGCAGAACGGCACCGCCAATACCGACCGCTACCGCAACTACATGCCGGATACCGTGGAGGAAATGGTCAAGGTCCTGGATAAACTCGGCGGCCCCGAGACCGACCCCCATTACCCCATGGGCTGGGCCATGGCCGGAAACGCCCCGCTGAAGCGCTGGAAGCAGGACACCCACGCCGGCGGCAACACCGACCCGTTTATCGTCTCATGGCCGGCTCGCCTCAAAGACCAAGGTGCCATCCGCTCCCAATACCACCACCTGGTGGACGTCGTGCCCATGATCTTGGAAGTTGTGGGCCTGCCCATGCCCAAGTCGGTTAATGGGGTGGAGCAGATGCCGCTGCAGGGCGTCAGTATGGCCTATAGCCTCACAGACGGCAAGGCCCCCACCCGCAAGGACGTGCAGTACTACGAGATGCTGGGCAGCCGGGCCATCTGGGCCAAGGGCTGGACCGCGGTGACCTGGCACAAGAAAGACACCTCCTGGGATGAGGATAAATGGGAATTGTACAACACTGATAGGGACTTCACCCAGGCCAACGACCTGGCCGCCCAACAGCCTGAAAAACTCAAGGAGCTGATTGCCCTGTGGGAGGTCGAGGCCAAGAAATACAACGTCCTGCCCCTGGACGACCGCCGTTATGAGCGGGTAGCCGACCCCACACGTCCGGTGGCGGCCTTGGCAAAACCGCAATATGTGTTATATCCCGGCACCTCGATCCTGCACCCCCTGGCCGCGCCGCAACTTCTGGGCCGGGAGCACACCATCACCGCGCTGGTGGACCTGCCTGAGGGCGTGGCCGAGGGTGTGCTCGCCTGCAGCGGCGGCGAGTTCGGCGGCTGGACCCTTTTCCTGAAGGGCGGCAAACTGCACTACGCCCACAACTTTCTGAAGATACAGGAGTATCTGGTGTCATCGGCTGACGCCGTCACCCCAGGGAAGCACCAGTTGAGCGTCCATTTTACGCCCACGGGCAAGTTTCTCAAGCCCGATTACTTCACCGGCGACGTTACCCTTGCCGTTGACGGCAAGAAAGTCGGGGAGTTGAAAAATATCCGGGTCGCCGGGCAATACAGCACTGTCACCGGTTATGGCCTGTTAATCGGCCGCAACACCGGCACCCCGGTGAGCCACGAGTACCAGGCGCCGTTTCCCTACACCGGCGCGCTGCAGAAGGTCCTGATCGAGGTTAAGTAGCATTATCACATGATTTGAGCATAATTAGGTGCTTTGCTTGAACGTATTCCAACAAGGAGGAGATCACTATGTCACGCCGCCTGAGATTTTTTTCCGTTAGGTTTGTTATCGGCCTTGCGGCCGTCTTCACCCTTGGACTTTGCTCCCCCGGCCTGGCCGCGGACCAGCCCAACATCATCTTCATCATGTTCGACGACCTGGGCAACGCCGACCTGGGCTATCGCGGCAGCGACATCAAATCGCCGCATATTGATAAACTGGCCACGGGCGGCGTGCGCCTGGAGTCGTTCTACGGCATGATGGTCTGCACCCCGTCCCGGGCGGCCCTGATGACCGGCCGCTACCCTATGCGCTACGGCCTCCAGACCCTGGTCATCTTCCCCAGCCACACCTACGGCCTGGCCACGGATGAACGCACCCTGCCCCAGGCCCTGAAGGAGGCCGGCTATTACACCGCCCTCATCGGCAAATGGCACCTGGGCCACGCGGACAAGAAGTACTGGCCTCAGAACCGGGGTTTTGATTACGTCTACGGCAACCTCGTGGGTGAAGTGGACTATTTCACTAAAGACCGGGGCGGCGTTATTGACTGGCAGCGCAACGGCACCTTTCTTAAGGAAGACGGCTACTACACCGACCTCATCGGGGATGACGCGGTCAAGCTGATCGAGAACTACGATGGTAAAAAACCTCTGTTCCTTTATCTGGCCAGCCTGGCGCCCCATTCCCCGTACCAGGCCCCGGCCAAGTACACCGATCTCTACAAGGACACCATCAAAGACGAAAAGCGGCGGACCTACGCCGCCATGATCACCGCCATGGATATCCAGGTGGGCCGGATTGTCGCGGCCCTGGAAAAGAAAAAGATGCTGGACAACACCCTCATCTTTTTTGCCACCGATAACGGCGGCTCCACCAGCGCTCTGTTCGCCACCGGGGCCCGTTCTCCCGAGGAGCGGGCGGCCAGCGGCGGGGTGGATCTCCAACACAAACCCCCGGCCTCCAACGCCCCCTTCCGGGCCGGCAAGGGCAGCCTCTACGAAGGCGGGGTCCGGGTTGTCGCCTTTGCCAACTGGCCCGGCAAACTCAAACCAGGCGTGGTGAACGAACCCCTGCACATGGTGGACGTCATGCCGACGCTGCTGGCCCTGGCCGGGGGCAAGGGCAGTGACAGCCATCCCTTTGACGGCAAAGACATGTGGCCGGTCCTGACCGGGCAGCAGCCCTCGGTCCATGATGACGTGTTGATCAATGTCGAGGCTGTGCGCGGCGCCATCCGCCAGGGCAACTGGAAGCTGTTCAAATGGGCCACCCTGCCGGGCAAAACCGAATTGTATGATCTGTCCAAGGACCCCGGCGAAAAGGACAACGTCGCCGACCAGCACCCGGAGATTGTCAAGGATCTGGAGGCCCGCCTGCTCAAGTATGCCAAAGAGCAGAAGCGGAGCCTGTGGCTTGAGTCCCAGGTGCAGTTTCTCGGGGCCCAGGGCAAGACCGTTCTGGACCCGGACTTTGACGTGGACGACGCCGGCCTGCCGCACGAAAAGCCGGTGCTGCCCAAGGAATGACGGTTGGACAATGATGGCTTAAAAGAGGGCGGGCACGGAGGCCCGCCCCACCAAAGAAAAATTATATAAAAGGGTGGGGCGGGCCTCCGTGCCCGACCCAAAATAAGTTCTAGATGAGTGCCTCATCCGATGAAAAACTGACCACTTACCGCCGCAGACTGCCTCATTGGCGGATGGATCAGGCGGTATATTTTGTCACCTGGCGAGTGCATCCCAAACAGCCCGAGCTTAGTCCGGCTGAGCGGGATTTATTGGTGTCGGTTTTAAGCTTTTTTGACGGGAGCCGTTATAATCTGCTGGCCTATGTGGTCATGGATGATCATGTGCATGTGCTGGTGGAACCATTTACCGGAGAACATTTGCAACAGATTATTCAGTCCTGGAAGTCCTTTACTGCGAACAAGATGCAAAGAGAAGACGGTAGGAGGGGAGCCGTCTGGCAGGATGAATATTTTGACCGGATCATGCGAGATGAAGCTGAATTTCTTGAGAAAGCCGAGTATATCTTCAATAATCCGATTAAAAAATGGCCTGAATTACTGAACTACCGCTGGTTGGGTTGGAAAATGATGGATTAATAGAGGGCGGGCACGGAGGCCCACCCCACCAAAGAAAAATCTCATAAACGGTGGGGCGGGCCTCCGTGCCCGCCCAAATAAAGAGCTTCTGGTTCCCAAGTGCAACTTGGGAACCAGATACAACGCCTAAAGCTGTTTGGCTCCATTACCGAGGAGAAAACCATGCCAAAACTTCGTCTCCTTATTCTCACCTTGGCCTTCTGCCTCATCGCCGGCGCCTTTGTTCCGGTCCAGGCGGCCGAAAAGGCGGCCGCCCCGGCCGACGGCTCCATCCTGCCCTTCCCGCCGGTGCCGTCGGCCAGTATCGCTGGGCCGACCCTGCAGGAATCCAAACACCAGCGGCGCCTGGAACCCAACCACCTGCCCCCGGGCGCACCCAACGTCCTCATCGTCCTGCTGGATGACGTGGGCTTCGGCCAGCCCGGGGCCTTTGGCGGTGAGATCAACACTCCGACCCTCTCCCGGTTGCGTAACGAAGGCATCAGCTACAACGCCTTCCACACCACCGCCATCTGCTCGCCCACCCGGGCCGCCCTTTTGACCGGGCGCAACCACCAGCGGGTGGGCTCCGGCACCATCGCCGAACGCGCCGTGGACTGGGACGGCTACACCGGCACCATCCCCAAGACTTCCGCCACCATCGCCGAGGTCCTGCACTACTACGGCTACAAGACGTCCGCCTTCGGCAAATGGCATAACACCCCTGCCAACCAGACCACAGCCATGGGTCCCTTCGACCGCTGGCCCACCGGCCACGGCTTCGACTATTTCTATGGCTTTATTGCCGGGGAAACTTCCCAATACGAGCCCAGGCTCTACGAAAATACCAATCCGGTGGAGCCTCCCCACGGCCAACGCTACCACCTGAGCGAAGATCTGGCTGACAAAGCAGTCACCTGGCTGCGCCGCCACCGGTCTTTTTCGCCGGACCAACCCTTCCTGATGTACTGGGCCCCGGGCGCTTCCCACGGTCCGCACCACATTTTTAAGGAATGGGCCGACAAGTACAAGGGCAAGTTCGACGAGGGCTGGGACGCCATGCGCCCCCGCATCTTCAAGCGCCAGCTGGAACTGGGCTGGATCCCGGCCAACACCAAGCTTACCCCCCGGCCCGACTCCATGGCCGCCTGGGACAGCATCCCCGAGGCGGAAAAGCCCTTCCAGCGCCGCTTGATGGAAGTCTACGCCGGCTTTACGGAGCACGTGGACGTCCAGGTGGGCAAGCTGGTTGACGAACTCGACCGCCTGGGACTCCGGGACAATACCATCATCTTCTACATCTGGGGCGACAACGGGGCCAGCGCCGAGGGCCAGATGGGCAGCATCAGCGAACTGCTGGCCCAGAACCAGATTCCCAACACCATCCAGCAGCAGTTGGAAGCGTTAAAATCCCTGGGCGGCCTTGATGCCCTGGGCACCGCCAAGACCGACAACATGTACCACGCCGGCTGGGCCTGGGCGGGCAATACTCCCTTGAAGTACACCAAGCTTATTGCCTCCCACTTCGGCGGCACCCGCAACCCCATGGTCATCTCCTGGCCCAAGGGCATCAAGCCGGACCAGACTCCCCGGCCGCAGTTCCACCATGTCAACGACCTCGCCCCCACACTCTATGAGATTCTCGGGATCAAACCGCCCCAAATGGTGGATGGCTTTAAGCAGGACCCCATGGACGGCGTCAGCCTGGCCTACACCTTTGCCGACGCCAAGGCCCCCGGTCGCAAGAAAACCCAATATTTTGATAACAACGGCAGCCGGGGCCTCTATCACGACGGCTGGTATGCCTGCACCTTCGGGCCCTTGACCCCGTGGCTGACCACGAGCCCCGGGCTGGCCACCTGGGACGCCAATAAGGACGTCTGGGAACTCTATAATCTCTCCACCGACTACTCCCAGGCCGAGGACCTGGCCACCAAGGAACCCGAGCGTCTGGCCCAGATGAAGGAATTGTTCTTAGCCGAAGCCAAAAAGAACCAGGTCTTTCCCATCGGCGCCGGCATCTGGCTCCGTCTCCACCCCGAAGACCGGATCAAGAGCCCCTACACCAGTTGGCGCTTCGATGCTACCACCACACGCATGCCGGAGTTTACGGCGCCGGGTTTGGGCCGGGAGAGCAACCACGTGAGCATCGACGCCGAACTCGGTGAAAACGCCTCGGGCGTCCTCTATGCCCTGGGGGGCGGTTCCGGCGGCCTCACCCTCTTCATGGATAAGGGCCATCTCGTTTACGAATACAATATGATGCTCATCGAGCGCTACCAGGCCCGGACCAAAGAGAAACTGGCCCCCGGCAAGCATAAAATCGACGTGACCACCACGCTCACCGAGAAAAAGCCTCTCTCTCCCGCGGAGGTGGTGCTCAAGGTGGACGGCCAAGAGGTGGCCCGGACCACGGTGAAGCGCACCGTCCCGGCTGCCTTCACCGCCAGCGAAACCTTTGACGTGGGCGTGGATCTGGGTTCGCCCGTGTCCCTGGACTACTCTGACCGGGCCCCGTTCCCCTTCACCGGCAAGATCGGCCAGGTGGAGGTTAAACTCGATTGATAGAGGACTTGATTAAGCCTGGTGGGATCAAATGAAGTCTAGGAGGATCAAATAAACGGTGGGGCGGGCCTCCGGGCCCGCCCAATAGTAAGGGCGGCCAGGGATGAAGGCCGGTAGAGAAAAACTCATTTGGTTTCAATTAGTTTGAGTGACCTCCACATAAGCATCAGGTTTTATGCCAATTCCACTGGTAAAAGGATTGGCCAATTCCATGAGAGCAAACAAAATGGTGGCTAGTAACGTGATCAACAATGAAGTTAAAAAAATATGCCACCAGAAATTTTCGGCTCCCAAGCAAATGGCACAGGCGATCGTAATCACGGCCCCAATTATGAGGATGTTACGCATGAGGCTGGAGAGTTTAGGGTTAAAGGCCAGGACCAGCCGTTCAAATCGCAATTGGGCTATGACATTGAGATTTTTCAAAATCTCCTGAAAGAGGACCTGCTCCTTAATGGTGCGCGGGGTTAGTGCATGGAATTTAGCCCAAAGTCGAGTCATCGCTTCTGTGTTTACCAGGCTTTTTTTATTTTCGGCCATGGCCGGGAACTCCTCATTAACTACGACCTTAAGATAGGCTAAAAGCTCGGGTACAACCTCCCTGGCCTGCTCCTGTTCCGGGTACAGACCGAGGTCCCGATATACGGCCAAGGCAGCAGTGGCTTCTCTGGCAGCGTTCGTGGCGGCATCGTTGTAATTCTGCCAGACAATGACCGTGAGGAAAGCCAGAAAAACCCCGTAAATCGCTCCAATGGTGGTAAAGATATAGCCGACGATGTCGTTATGGCGCCGCCGCATCTGCTGGTCAGTGAAACGGCGGGTGATCAAAAAGAGCAGCAGGCTGAATCCGAGAAAAAAAGTGAGGATGATGAGAACGGCCAGGAAGGGCTGGAGACTTCCGAGTTTGGTTGAAGAGATCATGGCTATTGTCCTGGGGGACGTGCCCCGTGGTTTTTAAAAAGCAAACACCGCCCCCACTAGGGGGCCGTGCACCCGGGCTGACAAAGCCAGCTCACCGGTGTAAAACTGGTCATATCGGGCCCGGTATCCCAGGTAAGCAGAGATATTCTTATATACTCGATACCCGAAGGGAAGTTCCATATCGCTGTCCAAAAGAATTGTAGACCATACGTAACATGTTAACCATAATTAAAAAGGAAACCTTGACGACGTCTCTGGGCCTGCTGCAAAGAGCCAGACAACGGCAATTTGACCGAAGGTTGAAGGAGATCAAGGGGCAGCCCGCCGAAGAGGGCTACCCTTTAAGGTTCCCCCGGCCCGGCCTGCCGCCGAGCCGGGAAGCTCCACAGGCGATTATTAGCGATCCCGCTGCTTCGCCAGCTCTTCCATCATCATTTTGATGGCCTCCGGCGTCGCCGTCAACTCCCCGAGGTCGACGGTAACCTTGCCCAATTTGCCGGTGAAGGCAAAAGGTACCTGGTAATCCTTGTCGTCTACGGGGGTGCCGGTGTCCAGGCCGATGTCGAAGGTCTCGTCCCAGGCCCAAATGAGCGGCTGGGTTCTGGGCAGCGACTTCTGCGCCACCTGCTTGCCATCCACCGTGAGGGTGCCGGTGCCGCCGCGCCCGAGGGGCGGGCCCTTTGGTTCCATCTTCCAGTCGAAGACGATGGTGTGCTTGCCGGGCGCCAGCGCCTCGGAGGCCTGCCACTTCGGCCGCTCCAGGTCGAGCAGGTTCATGGTGAAGGTGGGTTTGCCGTCCTTGAGATACAGGCCGTAACCCGAGAACCGACCGCCTTGGGTCACCAGCATGCCGTTCGCCCCGCCCTGCGGCACCTCGATCTCGGCCGTGATACGGTAGGAGCGGTTGATAATCGAAGGCGCCACGGCGAACTGGGTGGAGGTCATGGGCGCGGTGTAGACGAACTGGGTGCGTCCCGCCGCCGGGCCCGGGCGCTCGGCGGTCAGCACGGGTAGCTGCGAGTCGTTGAGCGGGAAGACGTTATTGCGGGTGGCCTCAATGATCCAGAGCTCCTGCATCATCCGCAGCCGCTCGGGTTCCTTGGCCGCCAGGTCGTTCGTCTGCGTCGGGTCCTCCTTCAGGTTGTAGAGCTCCCATTTGAAGCCGTTCATCACGTCCACCGGCGGTTTGCCTTTGACGCCTTCCCACGGGGTCACCGCCGGCGTCGTGTTGGCCATCCAACCGTCGTGATAGATGGCACGGTTGCCAAAGATCTCGAAGTACTGGGTCTGGCGCGTCGAGGGGGCGTTGGCATTGGCCTTGTCCCAGGTGTACATCATGCTGACGCCGTCGTAGGGCCGCTGCGCAATACCGTTCACCATGGTGGGCTGCGGAATGCCGATGGCCTCCAGGATGGTCGGCGCCACGTCCACCACGTGGTGGAACTGATTTCGGATACCCCCCGCATCTTTGATGCGCTTGGGCCAGGTCACCACCATGCCGGTGCGCGTGCCGCCCAGGTGCGAGGCGATCTGTTTGATCCAGCGGTAGGGCGTGTCCATGGCGAAGGCCCACGGCACCGCGAAGTGGTTGTAGGTCTGGTCGGTGCCCCAGACCGGGATCAAGGGCAGCATCTGCTCGACGGTGAAGGCGAAGCCGTTGAAGTAGGCGACCTCGTTAGGCGTGCCGTTCATCGAGCCCTCGCCGCTCATGCCGTTGTCGCCGCAGACGAAGATGATCAGGGTGTTGTCAAACTGGCCGAGCTTGCTCGATGGTCTCGATGATGCGGCCGATCTCGTGGTCCGAGTAGGCCATGTAGGCGGCCCAGACATCAATCTGGCGGAGGTAGAGCTTCTTCTGGTCGGCGGTCAGCGTGTCCCACTTGGGCAGGATGTCCGGCCAGGCCGGCAGTTTGGCGTTGGCGGGAATGACACCGAGTTTTTTCTGGTTCTCGAAGATGCGCTCCCGAACCTTTTCCCAGCCGTCGTCGAACAGCTTCATGGCGCTGATCTTGTCCACCCACTCCTTGGTGGGATGGTGCGGCGCATGGGTGGCGCCCGGCGCGTAGTGGATGAACCACGGCCGCTTCGGGTCGGTGGCCGTCTGGCGGTTGATATACTCGATGGCGTCGTCGGCCATGGCGGTGATCAGGTTCCAGCCCGGCTTACCGTTGTAGGGATGGATCGGCGTCATGTTGCGGAACAGGTTGCCCGGCTGCCACTGGCTGGTGTCTCCGCCCACAAAGCCGTAGAAATAGTCGTAGCCTTGACCGATAGGCCAGTGGGTGAACGGCCCGGCGGGAGAGGCCTCCCAGATCGGCACGTTGTGGTTCTTGCCGAACCAGGCAGTGAAGTAGCCGTTCTCCTTCAGCGTCATGGCCGCGTGCGCGGATTCTGGACCCGTGACCGTGTCATAGCCCGGGTAGCCGATGGCGCCTTCGGCAACATCTCCAAAGGCGACGGCATGGTGGTTGCGCCCGGTGAGCAGCGCCGCCCGGGTGGGCGAACACAGCGCCGTGTTGTGCATCTGGGTGAAGCGCAGGCCCTGCTTGGCGAGTTTGTCCACCGTCGGCGTGGGCACGACGCCGCCGAAGGCCGAGTTCGAGCCGAAGCCGGCATCATCGATCAGGATCAGCAGCACGTTGGGCGCGCCGGCCGGTGGGGAGATGTTTGGCGGCCAGCCCGGTTTGCTGTCAACCAGGTTCGGCATGATGGTGCCGGCAAAGGGCGGCGTCGGGGTCGGCAGCACCCGGGAGTTGGGGAACTCCCGTGCCGCTGGCGAGCCGGGGCTGCCGGTGATGATGGGGTAGCCGGTGGGACCAGGCGATACCTCGGTTGCCTGTGGCGTCGCCGTTTTCGGTTTAGCGGTCTGTTGGGCCAGGGCCAGACCGGCGCCGATGACTGTGGCCGCGGCCAAAATGCCCCCCACCACGGCCCAGGTCCAGGCCTGGCGTCGGTTTAGGGGTTGCGATGATTCCATGTCATTCTCCTTAGATAAAATGGTTAAATGAATAAGTTATAGAAGACATCTCGCCTTGACATCAAGTGCTTGATGTTTTATCATCAATTGAAAACGGGACGTTAATGTTCGCACCTTCTGGAGTTAACCATGCGCACGACAGTCGATCTTGAAGAAGATGTCCTCCTGGCGGCCAAGGAAATAGCCCGGCAACAGGGCCGCACGCTCGGCCGTATACTCTCGGATCTGGCCCGCCAGGCCTTGACCCAGAGGACATCTGTAGCCAGCAAACATGGCCTGCCACAATTCCCGGTCCAGCCAGATGCCGGTGTGGTGACCCTGGATCTGGTCAACCGTCTTCGAGACGAATCATCATGACCTCCTACCTTCTGGATGTCAATCTGCTTCTGGCTCTGACTGATCCCATGCATATTCATAATCAGGTGGCGCATCGCTGGTTCGTGGAGAAGGGTCAGCAGGCCTGGGCCACCTGTCCTCTCACCGAAAATGGCTTTGTCCGCATTGCCAGCCACCCGAGCTACCCCAACCGGCCAGGGGAAGCGACGGTTGTTCTTGACATCCTCCGTCAGCTTTGTGAGGCCCCGGGCCATCACTTCTGGACCGATAATATCAGCCTTCTACAAATCATCGCAGCCGAGGCGATCATCACCCATGCGCAGATCACCGACGTCTACCTGCTGGGTCTGGCCGTTCATAGAAAAGGCAAACTGGCAACGCTGGACCAGCGAATTCCCATCCAGTCTGTTCCCCATGGCCGCAACGCCCTGGAACTGATCATTCCCTAATCGTTGCAGCCTGAACGCCGCTAGCGTTTTTCCGCATGCTTGGCCTCTCCTGCCGCCGATGGCGCGACCCCGGCCCGTGGCGATCAGCCGCCCCCCGCCTTAACGCTCTGCTCCGGCTTGAAGGGTTCGAGCTTGAAGGTCAGCTTGTTGATCTTGCCGGTGAACTTGAACGGCACATCGTAGCGATACTCCAGCATCGCGACGCCGGTGCGCGTGTCCTGGCCGATGTCGAAGGTTTCGTCCTCCGGGAAGGTGATGGGGGTGGCGTGTTCCATGGAATTCCTGGCCACTTCCTGACCGTCCACGGAGAGCACACCCGTCCCGCCCTTGCCTAAGCCTGGACCTTCGGACATGAAATCGAAGACGATGGTGTGCTTGCCGGCGCCCAACTCAGGCCCTTCCCAGATCGTCCGCTTGAGGTCCAGCAGGTTGTAGAGGAACACCACCCGGCCCCGCTCGAATCCCAAGACGCCTTTGCTCATGAACAGCCCATAGCCGCCGAAGCGCCCGCCCTGGGTGACGATCATGCCTTCGGCGCCGTCTTCGGGAATCGTCACCTCGGCCGTGATGGTGTAGGACTTGTTCAGGATATTTGGCGCCGTGCTGCCCGGCACGCCCGTCAATCCACCCGAATACGTGAAGACCGTTCTTCCTGCCGTCAGACTCGGGCGCGGCGTGTTCCAACGCTTGAGCGTCGTATTATCGAGTGGCAGCACGTCGTACTTCTTCGCCTCCAGATAGAAGAGGTTCTGCAGCTGCCTGAGCTTCTCCGGCATCTTGGCGGCCAGGTCGTTGTTCTCCGTGGGATCCTCCCTGACGTTGTAGAGCTCCCACTTGTACCCGGTGATCACATCCGGCGGCGGCTTGGTGCTCAGCTCCCAGGGGAGCGTCACCGGGGTCGTGCACGCCACCCAGCCGTCGTGATAGATGGCGCGATTGCCGAGCATCTCGAAGTATTGCGTCCGGTGTCGGCCAGGGGCGTTGGCCTTGTCCCAGGTATACACCATGCTCGTGCCTTCGATGGGGAGCTGCTTGATGCCGTCGATGGTGTCGGGCGCCGGGATACCGGTCGCTTCGAGGATGGTGGGCACGATGTCGATGACGTGGTGGAACTGCCTACGGATGCCGCCCACGTCCTTGATGCGGGCGGGCCAGGACATGGTCAGGCCCTGGGCCGTGCCGCCGAAATGCGACGCCACCTGCTTCATCCACTTGAAGGGCGTGTCCATGGCCCAGGCCCAGGGCGCGGCAAAGTGCGGGTAGGTCCGGTCCGATCCCCAGAACTCGTACCAGAGAAACTGGTCCTTGACCGGCACTTCGACGCCATTGAAGGTGGTAAATTCGTTCGGCGTGCCGTTGAGCATGCCTTCGGCGCTGCCGCCGTTGTCGCCGCTGATGTAGATGATCAGGGTGTTGTCGAGCTCGCCCAGGTCTTCGACGGCCTGGATGACTCGGCCGATCTCATGATCGGTGTAGGCCTGGTACGCCGCATAGACCTCCACTTGCTTGATGAAGAGCTTCTTTTGCTCCCAGCTGAGCGAGTCCCATTTGGGCAGCTTGGCGCCGCCGTAAGCTTCCTGTCCGTCCGGCCACGGGGTCAGTTGGGCGTTCTCGGGCATGATGCCGAGCTTCTTCTGGTTGGCGAAAATGGTCTCGCGCAATTTTTCCCAGCCATCGTCGAAGAGATGCATGGCGCTGATCTTGTCGATCCATTCCGGCGTCGGATGATGCGGCGCGTGTACGCCGCCCGGTACGTAATAGATAAAGAACGGCTTTTCGGGCGCCAGCGCCTTGAGCTCCTTCATATACTGGACGGCCTCATCGGCCATGGCCGTGGTCAGGTTCCAGCCGGGATTGTTTAGGAACGGATAGATGGCCGTCGTATTGCGGAACAGGTTGGGCTGCCACTGGCTGGCGTCGCCGCCGACAAAGCCGTAGAAGTACTCGAAGCCCATGCCGTTGGGCCATTGATTGAACGGCCCGGCCTGGCTGTTCTGGAAGAACGGCGTGTTGTGGTCCTTGCCGAACCACGAGGTCGCGTAGCCGTTGCCCCTCAGGATGGTGCCGATGGTGCCCTTGTCGATGGGGATGATCGAGTCGTAACCCGGGAACCCCGTCGCTATTTCACCTACCACCCCGAAACCCACCGAATGATGGTTGCGGCCGGTGATAATCGCCGCCCGCGTCGGCGAGCACAGGGATGTGGAGTGAAAATTGGTGAAGCGCAGGCCGGCCTTGGCGATGCGGTCCAGGGCCGGGGTGGGGATGACGCCGCCGAAGGTGCCCGGCGAGCCGAAGCCGTCGTCGTCCGTCATGATGAGGAGCACGTTGGGCGCGCCCTTCGGCGGCACGACGCGTGGCGGCCACCAGGCCTTCGAGTCCGAAGCCCTCTCCTTGATCACCCCGCCGAATTTCGGATCGGGCGGCGGTACCTGTTTCCCGCTGATGGTGGTGGTGGCGTTGGGCGAGCCTGGTGTGCCGGTGGTCTGCGGGCTCCATGAGCCTGCCTGACGGTCGCTTGGCGACACCCCTTTGGGTTTGGTGAGCTGCTGGGCCAGGGCCGGGACCGCAATCAACAGCAGAACCAGGCCTGTCATGATCCATAGACAAAGTGTTTTAGGTGGTCGCGGCATACTTTTCTCCTTTTAATTGAAATTTGGATTTGCTCGCCCACAAGTAGAAAGCCCCCCAAGAATACACGACAAACAGCAAGGCTCCGCGCAGTAGAACATGAACAGCTGGTGTCTCAGTTTTTTAGACAAATTCCGCAGGAAAGTCAAATTTTGTTCCAATGCCGGTTAGACTATAGGCCAATGTACCGCCGCCTTTTCGACCAGACGCCCCCAGCTCCGCCAGCAAGGCGCAGTGCATCGCCGTCACCCCGCGGCTATCTATTAGGTGCAAAATCAATTAAGCAAGGTACCCCGGTGTACTTTAGAATCCAAACCAGTCTCCTCTTCGTGGTTCCCCGCTCAGGTGGGACCGCCCTATAGCAGCTATACGCAACATAACCTGTTTTCTCTAGGTAATGTTGAGTTGTTAGATGCTTTTTCCCATGCCTTCATTTTTTGTCGTAGGACGGGAAAGCAGAACGCATCCCGCCTACGGCAATTGGGTTAGACCATGCCGCAATACATTCTCGCCTTTGTTCCCGGTGGCACGTTCTTTCGTGTCAACCGAAGGTTGTTTTATGATCATTTCACCACGGGATCTGATGCAAGTTTTTCTCCATGCTAGCTCGTTAGCTGATAACTAGGGCGCTATCCTTCCTCCGGCCCGGTTCAAATCCTGAGACCAGGAACAGACTTCAGCTTGACGTCTCTTTGGGGATAGGGAATCCAATGTGGTGCTGCCGAAATTCCTTCCAGATGTCCCTATACAGGTCGCTCTTGACGGAGCTGACGCCATTCTGGGGGTCGTTGATCCAGACCCGCAGTTCCAGGTTAATGGCATTATCTCCAAAGCCCATTACAAGACAAGAAGGGCTGGGGTCCCGGAGAACCCGCTTGACACGGGTCGCAGCGGCCAGCATCAGGTGTCGGGCTTGCTCCAGATCCGTCTCGTAGGGGACGCTCGCCGGCAGATTTAACCGGACGAGATTATGAGAATAAGACCAGTTGATCACCTCGTCGCTAATCAATTTTTCATTGGGGATGAGGTGCTCCTTGCCTTCCCGGGTAACAACGGAGGTATAGCGGGTTCCCAGGAAGTTAATGGAGCCATACTTATTCCCCAGTTGAATCACGTCGCCGGGTTTGATGGATTTATCCGCCAGGATAATGAAACCGCTGACCAGGTTAGACACCACTTTCTGCAGGCCCAAACCTATCCCCAGGCCCAAGGTCGCGCCAAAGAGAGCGAAGACGGTGAGATCGAGGCCCATGAAGTGCAAGATGGCGACAATAGAAGCGGCATAGAGAAAAATGCCGCCGAGCTTATACAATAAGATCTGCACGGCAGGGGTCAGATCTGACTTCGTGGTCAGCCAGAAATGCCAAATAATCAACAATTTTCTGGAAAGCCAATAGAGGGTCAACGCTAAGACCAAGGCCCGGGAGATGGTCAAGAGCGACAGTTGCACCTCGCCGAGGTTAAACGCAATACTTTGCAGAAAATTGAGAAAGCGGTCAATGATATGGAAAATAAAGAGGACGGCCAAGAACCAGAACCACGTCATGAGAATTTTGGCCCAGAAGCGGTTTTGCATCTGACCGGTGAAAAAACGCACCAAGGTAATGGCCAGGAAGATAATGCCGGCGGTATACAGGCCATCCCGGGGCCAGTTAAATTGCCCGGCCAGGCGCCAGGCAATGGCCAAGAAAACAAAAGCGAGGAACGGCCTGATAATCTTTGTGAAGGTGATAATTATGGCCAGGTCTTCGCACTTTTTTTGCTCGGCCAGGCATTTTTCCTGTTGGCGCTGACACCAGGAGTACATGGCCAAAGTAATACGATAGGCCACCAGGAAGACGCAGCCAACGACGGCCAGTTGAATCAGCATGGCCCAGGAGATTATCTCAAGAAAGAAATATTCCCGGAACTGGGAGACAATTTTATCAAAGTGGGCAAGATCAAGAGGAATATTCATGATGACTCTCCTTGGGAAAAAGCAACTGTGTAATCATTAGGTATGGTTTTACGTTTTTCTAGAAGGCAAAATCATCGGGCGAGAGCCAGGATAAAACAAATTTCTACTTAAATGTATCTTTTCGATGTGTCTGAACATACCATCCTCTTGGTTAAAGGGAAGAGGGGAAGAATTATAAGCAATTCATGTTTCTGCGGAAAAAATGCCAGGTTAGCTTGCCGCATTCGAAACTCCAAAAAAATCCCAGTAATCGCATATACGATCTCTCGATCGAAAAGAGCTCTTCGTTGGGAAATTTCCAAATATCAACTTTATACCTGGTTTCCAAGTTGTACTTGGGAACCGAATATTTCGCCAAGTCCAGCTTGGCCGCCGGCCAACTCGATTTCGATCTACTCAATGCCATCGGCGCCGGCCGGAAACTCCCGGAATCCCTGGCGGGTTTTCTGGAAGCGGTTTCGCCTAATACCACAGAACCACCAAGAAAGGCCTTTTAACCGACAACTAACCACTGGCAACTGGTTTCTTAATGTATGATTCTTTCTTTTTCCCGGGTTCCATCACATTGGTGAGCCGCAGACCCGGCGCCACATAATCCGGCGGCAGGTAGGTGGCCGGGATGGTGGTCTGGTTGCCGTCCCGGAGGTTGGTGTAATGGGGCGACATGATTTCTACGCCGCCCTCGTTGAACTGGTCCTGGATATTCTGGTGCAGTTCGCTGTAGATGCTAGGCATAATCTCCGGGGCATCGGTATAGGCGTTCAGTTCATAGCTGACGTAAAAGTCGTTGAGCCCGGTCTGCAGTACAAAAGGAGACGGGAGCGGCAGGATATGCTTGGTGGCTCTCGCCGCCTCGATGAGCAGGGCGTGGACCGTTTCCCAGGGGGCGTCGTAGCCGATGGTGACGGTGGTATGCAGGATGAGACCATCACCCTCCCGGACCTGCTGGCTGAGATTAATGACGTGGCTACCCAACATGGAGTTGTTGGGGATGGTGATGACTTGATTCTTCGGAGTATTGATGCGGGTGACATTGAGATTGCGTTCCAGCACCACGCCGGTGGAATCTCCGACCTTGATGACATCCCCCACCCGGAAAGAGCGCTGGTAGGTCAGGCTGACTCCGGCGATAAGGTTGGCAATGGCCGAGGATGAGCCCAGGGAGAAGAGCACGCCCACGAAAATGGAGATGCCTTTGAAGGCCGGCGATTCGGAGCCCGGTATATAGGGATAGGCCACCACCAGAAAGAAAAGAATAATGAGAATCTTGAAAATCCGATAGGTTATAGGGGCGACTTCGGCGTCCAGGCCGGCGACGTTTACTTTGCCGGTAATGACCTGATTGAAGAATAAGTGCAGCGTCTTGAGAGTGTACCGGGCAATAAAATAAAGCACGGCCAGAAATGCCAGGGAAGGAGTTTGATCCCAGATGGCCTCGCCGATGATGCTGAAGGCGTTTAACAAATTGTGGTAGAACTTCAAGGCAAATTGTTGGGTGGCAGGAAAGAAACTCAAACCCAGATTCAGGTAGGTGTAGAGAAGAAATAGGATGAGGAAAAAGCGCAATCCCTTGACGACGCTGATGATCATGGCCTTGATGCGGTCGGCCGTAAAGAATTCGAGCTCACCGAATTTGACGGAGCGTATCCTTGGAGTGGCCAGGATGAACTGGTTGAGATGGCGCACCCCCCGGTTGGCAAACATGATGAGCGCCACCAGCACCAGAAAGGCCACCACCGTTTTGACGATGCCGTTAATGAGGTTGGTCAGGCTGTGCACCTTTTGATACGCAGCGATTCCCTGCCGTATTTTCTCGGCATAATCACGGGCCAGTTCCTCCACCGGTTGTCCTTCCACCTTGGCGTCAAAGGCCCAGACCGGCACAATGACCTTATCACCGGCCATAATATCCGAGCTCAAACCGAAATCCTTAACATTGATGGTATTCGGATTAAATGTGGGGTCTTTGGCCAGGTTTAAGATTTCTTTGGTGAATTTTTGAGCTCGCTCCTGGGCGGTAAACTGTTTGGCATTGACTCGGACCCGAAAGAACGT
The DNA here is from genome assembly GCA_963705135.1 of uncultured delta proteobacterium. GTDB lineage: Bacteria > Desulfobacterota > Desulfobaccia > Desulfobaccales > Desulfobaccaceae > Desulfobacca. The sequence goes on along the minus strand of CAVPJB010000006.1, from coordinate 14,651 downwards.
GGTGCCCTCCAATTCCACCGGATAGCCCGGTTTTTCCACCGTGAAGCCGGGAGGCAGCTCGCTCGGGTCCCAGGCAAGAACCGGAGAACTCCAAAGACTAAGGAAGAGGGCCATCAAAAGAAGATATCGTATTAATTTCATGGAATTATCCTCATTAAAACCGGTACGAAATCGTCGCCAGGGCGCTGCGCACCTGGTAGGAAGCCGAACCCTGGGTCAGTGAATTGGAGTAAAAACCCACGACCCGCGTCGATAGGTGGTAGGTGAGCAGGTAATCAAATTCAACCAAAGAGTTGAATCCGGGGGCGTTTGAAAGTTGATTATAATTTAGGTTGCTTTCCAGGGCCAATTTCGACCCGGGATCCCCAGTTTTTTTCCAGGACAACCCCCCAGGCATGATATTTCAAGTGTTGGAAGGCGAAATAAGCTGGCAGCGCCCCGGGCGGTGCCAGTTCATTGGCGGGGTAGAGATAATCGCCGTAGTAAAAGGAGTACTTAAATTTGAGGAGCGGGTCCTGAAGTATTCGATACTGTAGCGTTGGGCTCCAAATCTGTCGGAAATTTCCGTCTGAGTAAAAGCTCACATCGCCCAGGCCAGATAAAATCAGCCTCTCCCCCAAGGCCTGGTACATCCAGGGTATGATGTCGTGGCTCCGGACCTTACGGGTTACGGCCAGGGTATTGGAGGCACTGGCTCCGAAGAAACTCTGGGACCAGAGGCCGATGGGGTTGACGATGCCATAGCGGTACCTGCCATACCCGGCAAAATCATCAAAAAACAGTCCCCAGGGTCCCCGGAAGGGGCCGAAGAACTCGATGATATCGTAATAGCTATAGGCCAAGGAAAGCCCGGTACCGCGGGCTGCCTGCCAGTATCCGGAGGCTCGAGCCGTGCCTGACTGTCCCCAGCGGCCATAGTCATTAAAGGCGCCTCCCGCCTCCAGGTAAACCCGGGTGGCCGGGCGAATCTGGAAAACCACGGGCACCACATGGCGATGCAGGTTCTGGCCCTCACTATTCCGGCGGAAGGGAGCGAAACCGCTATGATAGTTCAGGTAGGCGTAGCCGCTGCCAAGACGCACCCGCGGGTGCAGGTTGTGCCAAAAGCCGTTCCATAAAGAAACACGCCGAAACCCCTCGGCGTCTTCAAAAACGTTGGCCATGGTCTGTAATTGGGGTGTTATCAGGGAGCTGGCCTGCCGCCAACCCTCCTGAGCTTCCCGGCTTTCCGGCCGGCTGGCCCGGGCCCGGTCAAAATGCCGGGCCGCCATGGTATAGAAGACCGTGGCCAGATAGATGCGGCCCAGGCCCAGGTTGGCCTGGTAGTTGTAAGGATCGAGGGCCAGGATCTCCTGAAACAAGGCTTCGGCCTTAAAGGGTTGGCGCAGAGCCAGCCAGGTATTGGCCAGCTTGGCTTTCAGGGCCAGGTCACCGGGGGCCGCGGTCAGCAGCTGCCCATAGAGATCCACGGCCCGCTCCCGCAGGTCTGGCTGGGACGCCAGGATGTCGGCCTGGCGCTCCAATAACCTGGGATCATCCGGGTGCAGCACCAGCCCTTCGGCCACGGTGGCCAGGGCGGCGGCGGCTTCGACCTGGGTCATCTCACGTCCGGCCGTCTCAAGATAGGACTCGACTTGGGACGGCACAATGATATTCGGGACGCCGACATCGGGTTCGACGCTGGCACCGGCTCCGACCGGCCACCAGCTCAGCAATAGGACTGAGAAAACAAGCCATGCCGTCATGTTAATCAGATTCCAGTTGCCGTCTCTGAGACGGTGAATCTTCAGGCTTATCAACTCCTGCCTCCTTACATTAATCGGCGCCCATGATAGCAATACGCAGGCCGGCACCCTGGCCGGCAAAGAACCCTTCGGCCAGCTCAATGTTATCCATACGCAAGTTCGATAAAATGATAATTGAAATGAGCTGGGAATTCCAGAGGTGATGTCGCAGATACGACAAATTTTTTAGATGAGGGATGAGGTTGTGGCCCCCTTGCATTGACTGTGAACCCAAAATGTGTACGTATGGCTAGCGTGTACTTAAGGCTTAAGTGGATGCCCATAGATAATAAAGGAGGAAGGCAGACCGAGAGCAAACTCGGTCCCGCATTTTCTTCTCATTTCCCAGGAAAAACCACCTGACCCGGTTTGCCGCCGCCGCTTGTTTCTGATAAGGTTAATGTGACCGTCAGTTTACAGCTTTCAGTCTTTAACCTGATAATTACATTCATTAGAAGATACGTTATCTAAAACAAACGTCGAGGTTTTCTCTTAGAGGCTTGCTTTTTCTTGGCTGAAAGCTGATCGCTGAAAGCCGTTTCTTGCAACAAGGAGATTCCATCATGCCTCCGGCTGATCTTTATCTGCTGCGGCTACAGTGGCTGCCCTATCTCGCCCCGGAGGAGTGCCGGGCTGCCGGGGCCGACAGTTGTGAAGATTTTTTAGCTCGCTTGCAAAACCAAAGCCTGCAGCTCAAAGATTGCCCCGGCTTATCTTCCAGCAAGCGGTATGCCCTGCAGTTAGCCTTGCAGGGGGTGGACTTGGTGCCGCCGGTGGAAGCCATGGCTTTGCCCCAACCCACCCGGCCCGGTTTACATGAGATCAATGCCCCGGGGCCTCAGGCGCCGGTATTGGTGAGTGGCAACAGCGAGATTACCCTGACGGTGCTGAGTGCGGTGTTGGCCACTACCGTCAGCCCATTCTATCTCCTGCTGGTGGATACCCTCGGGGACACCCTGGACATGGCCATGATTTACGAAAGATTTACCCCGGCTAAAGTGACGGTTGCCTTACAAGAGGAGCAACTAGTCGATAAGGTCCAGCATCGCACCCTGATTATCCCGGGGCTGGCCGCGACGCTGGAGCAGCCCCTCACCGCCGCGACGGATTGGAAAATCCGGGTGGGACCGATCTGCGCTTTGGAACTGCCGCTCTATTTTGGGGATTACTGGCAGCCGCCCATCGGCAGCTAGCCGAAAGCTCATCTTTTCTAAGGCTCCTTTACCTTGTAACGTTGCGATGCAGGTCATATAATGAAGTAATAGTAATTGCCCAAAGTAAGGTCCTATGCACCCTTCACCCTGACCCTCTCAGCTCGAGGTGAGAGGGGAAAATAAAGGAAGGAACTTTTGGCAAATATTTAAACTTCCCAGGGAGATACGGCATGAAAAGAATATTGGTGGTAGATGATGAGGATCCCATCCGCAATTATCTCAAGGAAGAGTTGACGGAAGCGGGTTACGAGGTAATCATGGCTGCCAGTGCCCCGGAAGCCCTGAAAGTTATTGAGAAAGAAGACCTTGATTTAGTAATCCTGGATATCCGGATGCCGGGAATGACCGGAGTAGAGGCGCTGCCCCGCATTCTGGGACTAAAAGAGAATCTGCCGGTAATTCTCAATACCGCCTATTCCCAGTATCAGCAGGATTTTATGGCCTGGGCGGCCAATGCTTACGTCATCAAATCTTTTGATCTGACCGAATTAAAGGAAAAAATTCAGGAACTGCTTAAATAAGTTCCGAGTTTTGAGTTAATAGCTTTCGACTGTATACTCCAACTTTTTGGCTGGCTGCGGTCAGGTGAACGCTGACACTTAATAAAGGGATTTTGGTGACCATGGAAAAACCACACAAGCTGACCACATTGATCATGGCCGGGGGGCGGGGAGAGCGACTCTTTCCCCTGACCCGGGATAAAGCCAAGCCGGCGGTGACCTTCGGCGGCATCTACAAGATTATCGATTTTACCCTGTCCAACTGCATTAACTCCGGCATCCGGCAGATCTATGTTCTCACCCAGTACGGCAGCTTTTCCCTGGACCATCACCTGCGCATGGCCTGGGAAGTGGTGAATCCGGAGATGGGCGAATATATCTATAGCATCCCGCCCCAGCAGGTGACGGTGAACCGGTGGTACCGGGGCACCGCCGACTCCATTTATCAGAACATCAGCATCTTACAGAACGAAAGGCCGGATTATGTTCTGATCCTCTCCGGGGACCATGTCTATAAGATGGACTATATGGAGATGTTGCATTACCACATAGAAAAAAAGGCGGATATGACCGCGGCCTGCGTGGAGTTTCCCCGGCTTGAGTCCACGGGCTTCGGCATCTTGCACGTGGATGAAGACCTGAAAATCATCAATTTTTTAGAGAAGCCCAAAGATCCCCCCGGCATCCCGGGGAATCCGGAATTTTCCCTGGCCAACATGGGCATCTATATCTTTAATACGGATGTGCTGGTGCAGGAGGTTATTCGAGACACCCGGCAGGGCGACAGCGACCACGACTTCGGCAAAAATATCATTCCTTCCATGGTGCAGCGGGCCATGCGGGTCTACTCCTACAGTTTTCGGGATGAAAATAAAAAGGAAGTCCATTATTGGCGGGACATCGGCCGCATTGATGCCTACTTTGAGGCCAACATGGACCTGGTGGCTATTGACCCGGTATTTAATCTCTATGATCCCAAGTGGCCTATCCGTACCTACATGCGCCAGTGCCCGCCGGCCAAGACTATTTTTGGGGGAGACCCGGGTCATATCCGGTCCGCGGAGGTGGAAGATACTCTTATTACCAACGGCTGCATCATCAGCGGGGCGACGGTGCAGCGCTGCATCCTGTCCTCGAATGTCCGGGTGGATTACTATGCCGAAGTAACGGATGCAATTATCTTTGACGATGTCCACATCGGCGCTCGGGCCAGGATACGCCGGGCCATTATCGAGGAAGGGGTTAAGGTGCCGCCGGGATTTACCATCGGCTATGACCGGGAAGCGGACTCTAGACGCTTCCCCATCAGCGAAGGGGGCGTGGTGATTGTGCCCAATAACGTCGACCTGAGGCAAGACTGATGCGGCTCCGCGCTTTGGCTGCCCAGGGACTGCTCAACGCCACTCGATTGTATCTGGTCCGGCATGGCCAGGTAGCGGACGGCCACACCGACATTTACAACGGCCACAATGACGTTGATTTGAGTGATACCGGGGTTAACCAGTGCAAGGCCCTGGCAGCACATCTAAGGGATGTAAAGCTGGACGGAATTTACTCCTCGGACCTGACCCGCACCCGGCGCGGAGCGGAAATCATTAATCAGGGGCGGGGGCTGCCGTTAGAGACGGTACCGGAGTTTCGGGAACTCAACTTCGGCGTTTGGGAGGGCCTGAGTTTTCAACAGATCATGGAACGCTACCCCGACGAATTGCAGCAGCGCTTTGACGATCTGGCCAATTTCCGCGTCCCGGGGGGCGAGAGTCTGGCAGACCTGCAGACCCGGGTGACGCCCAAGTTGGCGGAACTGCTCCAGCACCATGCCGGCCAGGCCTTCCTGGTGGTGGCCCATGCCGGCATCAACCGGGTGATCCTCAGCCAGGCCCTGGGCCTGGATCTGCAGTATATCTTCCATCTAGACCAGGCCTATGCCGGACTGAACATCATTGATTACTTTCCTGATCTGGCCGTGGTGCGTTTGCTGAACGGCATTTTTTATCCTACATCTTAGAGCGGCCCTTCAGGTAGTTGAGTGCTGAGGATTAAGGACTGAGGCCTGAGTAAAAGATGATAAAAATACCTATGGTTAAACTCCCACTCGTGGGGAGGGAGGAAGATAGAGAAAAATACTTCTGGCAATTGGTCCCGATGCGCCCGTGAATGAACCAACAACTCCCATACCCTTAAAGATACAAGGTATTTTTCTCCTGACCGCCCTGCTCCTGGCCCTGGGCTTTTCCCTTTATAGCTCTTACCGGCACCCCCCTCTCAAAGACGATCAGATCAATTTAGGCAGCATGGACAACCAAGAGGCCGATCCCACTTTGTATAACCGGGATTATCTCTTCCAGGACAATTCGTTTTACCACACTTATCAGCCAGTGTTCCGGGGTATGTTGCGCTTCGCCCGGAAATTCACCGGTTCCTTTGAAAATGGGTTGATTGTGCTGGTGGGGGTGGGGGTGTTCCTCTATGCCTATGGCTGGTCCTGGCTTTCCTGGCGGTTGACTGGATCGGTATGGGCGGCCCTGTTTTTTGCATTTATTACCATTCCGTACCGGGTTTCGCCACCCGGGGAAATCTGGGGTTTGGGGACGCCGGAAGGATTCCTGGGTCGCACGCCCATTGTGGCTATCTCGCCCTATTTATTCCTCATGATGTTTGCCTGGCTCCAGCGGCCCGATTATCTGCGGGGCATTATACTGGGGGCGGCAACCGGGCTCACGGCCCTCATCCATCCCCTGCCGGCCCTGCATCTGGCCGAACTGTTTCTGGGATTATTTCTTTTGAACTACGGCCTGAGCCGACGCGGTTGGCTGGCCGCGGCTGCCATGGGGCTGACCTTCGGGGCTCTGGCTTTTCTCCCCGGCACCCAAATGAAGCAACAGGCGGCGGCAGCCCTGGCGGGAGTGAGTTTTGCCGAATTTCGCCAGGTCATGCAGGAGTTTCACAAACTCCTGGGACCGTCTTTGAGCTGGCAGGAACCTTTTCTCCGGCATGTAACGTTGTTTGTCGTTGTCTTTAGCTCTTTGGGTTTACATTATCTCCTGCGTCCCAAGTCCCAAAAGCCCCAGGCTCTCCTCCATCTCTGGTTGGGGGGCGGCTTGACGGTGCTCTATCTAGGCTGGCGGATTGCCGGCAAAGGGGCCGGTCTGACCTGGCTTTATCTCTCCCTGGCCTGGTATATTATCTATTGCTTCCGCCAGCGGCGCCTGGAAAAGCTGGATTGGTGGCTCTGGGGTTGGGGCGTGCTTACCGTCGGGCTGTACCTGCTCTCCACCTTCGGCCTCACCTGGCTCTGGTGGCGTTGGGACACCATGGCCTTGAATGCCTGGGTGGCAGAGCACCGCCGGGTTGCCCGGCTCATTCACCCCTTTTCCTATCTCATGGGGGTGCGGGCGGCAGTATTGTTCGTGGACTGGTGCAGCCGGAGAATGGGCCGGTCACAAGAAGTGGTCCAGGGAGGGTATAGTCTCCTGGCTCTGTGCGCCAACCAGCCCTGGTGGCTGGGTTGGGCCGGGGCCACGATAACAGGCTATGAGGCCTGGCGAAGGTTGGGACGAGGCTGGAAACCACTAGGTAGTGTGCTTCTTGCCCTGGCTCTGCTGACCGGCGGCTATCTGACCTACCGGCAGGGGCTGCCCAGCCTGGCCGGGGCCTATGCCGAACAACTGGGCCACGGGCTGTGGGTGACGGCCGAGGAGCAGGACCAGATAGAGCTGGCAGCCTGGGCTAGAGAAAACACTCCCAAGGAGGCCTTGTTTTTTCATGGTTCCCCCTTGTTCCGTTACCTGTCCCGGCGGAGCATCACTCACTCCAACAAAGATTTGGGTAATTATTATGACCCTAAGAAGATGGTGGAACTCTACCACCGCTATCATTACCTGCAAGGCCTGCCGGCCAGTCCGGAGCAGTTGGTGGCGGCGGCCCGATCCTTGGGGGCTGATTATCTCGTGATCAAAAAAAACCCGCCGGTATGCCTGCCTTTCACCGTTGTTTTTGAAACTACGCATTACTTTGTTTTTCAGCTTCCCAAAACTCCATAAGATTTATTCTTGACGAGATAAAGCAGGCATAGGGATCGAGAAACTAATAGAAATATCGATTTTTAGCAAAATTGAGGAATTCTATTGACTGCAAGGGAAGAATAATTACTTTTGGAAAATAATAAAAATTCTGAATTTTTTTAAAAAAAGGGAGGTAACATGGATAATACTTTGTTAGCAGACCTGATGTCTCAAGGGGTGACCATCGCTCTCAAGGTGCTGGGAGCTGTCATCGTCTGGATCGTCGGTTCCTGGCTGATTCGTTTGGTCAGAAAGATGATGACCGGGGCCATGACTGCCAAAGAAGTGGATGTGACGTTGATAAAATACATCACTTCAGCCGTCAGCATTTTGTTGAAGGTCATCCTGATCGTAGCCATCTTCAGCTACTTCGGCGTCGAAACCACCACCATTGCCGGCTTGCTGGCCGGCGTCGGTTTGGCCATCGGCACCATGTGGGGCGGTATGCTGTCGAATCTGGCGGCCGGGGCCTTTATGGTCTTTTTAAAGCCCTTTAAAGTGGGTGATTTCGTCAGTGCCGGCGATGTGGTGGGCACGGTGCATGAAATCGGCATGTTTACTACCACCATTGATACGCCGGATAACATCCGCACGTTTGTCGGCAACAACAAGATATTTTCAAGTAATATCCAAAACTTTACTGCTAATCCCTACCGCCGTGTCGACCTCAAGGCCCAACTGGACCACAGTGCGGACCACGTCCAGGCCATCAAACTCCTCAAGGAACGCCTGGCTAAGATCCCCAATGTCCTCACCGATCCGGCCCCGGACGTGGAAATCCTGGAGTTCAACCTGGCCGGCCCGGTCCTGGCGGTGCGTCCCTACGTTAATAACGATAATTACTGGCAAGTCTACTTTGACACCAACCGGGTCATCCGGGATACCTTCGGCGAAGCCGGCTTCCCGGTGCCGGAACAGCACATGGCGATGCGGAGCTCCTGAGGCTTCCGAAAGCAGCTCAGCACCGTATGATTTAAGGTCATCCTGAGGGGCGGCAGGCGATTGCACTTTAGCAGCCTCCCTTCAGGATGATAGCAGCCTTAGGTGCCGAAACTGGCACAAGGTCAGGAACGTCCGCTCCCCGCCTGGCATTTGCGCCGCTAGTGGATTCTTTCAGGGACTGGTCCAGAATTTTGGATAAGGAGGATAAATAACTCTATGAAATGGTCGACTCTTCGCTTAGTCGGGACACTGGTTGCCCTGATCCTGGCTTTGGCAGCTCCCGCCAAGGCTAAACCGGACTGTGGGCTGGTGGGGACCTATTGGCGAGCCGTGGAAATTGACGGCAACCCGGTCACCCCCCAGCCCGAACAACGGGAACCCCACTTCGTGCTCAGTGCTGAGGGCAACCGGGTGCAGGGCTCCACCGGCTGCAACCGCTTGGCGGGGTCATTCGAACAGGGGGCCGACGGCTTCCGCTTCCAGCAAATGGTCACCACCAAAATGGCCTGCCCGCCGCCGGTAAACGCCCTGGAGCAGTCATTCCTCCGGGCCCTAAACGCCACCACCGCAGCACGAATTTCCGGAAATTCCTTGGAACTGCGGGATGCCGCCGGTCAGGTCCGCATGCGTTTGCAGGCCCGTTGATTGAGTAACTCTTAGGGGCACGATGCATCGTGCCCCTAAGACGAAGACAGCCTTTTAGGGAAAAATCTTTCTCATAAGCCCACTCATGCGAGATGTGTTAGAATTCGCCAAGACCACGATTCTCGGGGGCTTCCTGGTCCTGCCGCCCGTGGTGGCGGTGTTGGTTTTCGGCCAAGATCCCGGACCCGGCGAAATTCGTTGAGTATGTCTGCCTCGCGGCAGGATTCTCCTTATCTTCAATAATGGGCTGTTAGTCGATGACGATACGCTCCAGGCGGTGTACCTGGAGGTAGAGCTGAGATCCACCCAAGGGTACGAGTTCACCATAAAGGATGAGCGGCTCAAGACGTTTGGGTTTAAACTCCAGGCGTTGAACATAGGACATGACGCCCCGGTCGAAATAGCCCTTCAGATCAGAATCCTTGTACAAGGCAAACCATTCCAGGTCGCCCCAACTGCCGGGATAGCGCAATTGATTGAAATAATAGTATCTTGGCGCCGGGTCATAGGTGAGAAATTCCCAGAAAAAGGCCTGGCAGCGTATTAGTTGCCCGGCTTGCAGGCGGGAGGATTGGGGAGCCAGCAGCAGTTCAAAATCAACGGGTGTGTAGGCCCCGTAATCGAAGTCTGCGGGGACAGGTCTAACCGTACCGCAGGCAGTCAAATGTAGCAGGATGAAAATTATGAAAGGCACAAGACGGCTGCAGCTAACCATGGGCAAACCTCGGGGGTTGAAACCGCCCCTATCACCGGGTCGGAAGACTGAGGTAGTTCGACTAATAAAATGATTTTACCCTTTTTACAAGAAATCTGATCGGAAGAAAAGAACAAAGCATATTTTTTCCTGCCCTGCAGATGATACAATATACCAGCCTGAGTCTTTGAGTCTCACTATTTTCTAAAAAAAATCAGGAGTGACAGCAACTATGGCTTGTGCGGTGATCGTTCGGAGGCATAATGGTGTGCAGTCTTATCTCATGTTAGACGACAACCCCCGAGAGATGCTGCGGCACGTTGGTTTCGTGAAGGAATTCTCCATAAGAAGCTGGGCGGGTTCGGTGGAACCTGACGAGGCCGTTGAGGAATGGGCCGAAATGTTGGGAGAAGACCCTTTTGACGGGACCTATGGGATTATTGATTCGGAAAATTGGGAATTTATCACCGATACCCCTCTATGGGCCAAGTGTGTTCAAGACAAAGATTAGTGGTGTGGGGATATACCAGCCGGTTATTCGGTGTTTAGGAAAACATGGGCGAACACTTGGCTGTCGCCGATGAGGTGATTCACATTGACGTGTTCGTTAGGCTGGTGGGCGGTGAAGGCATCGCTCATCCAGACCGCGGCGGGCAGACCCAGACGGCGGAAGAAAGCCGCCACGGTGCCGCCGCCGATGCCCCGGGGCTGCGCCTGGCGCTGATATACCGCCTGAACGGCCTGGGTCAACGCCCGGACCACGGGGGCGTCAGGAGGCGTGGCGGGTGGGCTTTGGACCTCCTGGACCGTTTGGAGGGCGATGGTCACGCCAAAACGGCGTTCGATTTCTCCGGCGATGTCTTTGACTTTGGCGGTGATCAGCCCCAAGTCATATGCGGGCAGTACCCGGCAATCCAGGTAAAAGACATCCAACCCGGGGATGGTATTGATATTTTGGACGTTGGCCTCTTTTTTGGTAGCCTCGAAGGTGCTGTGGGGCGGGTCGAAGAATGGGTCGACGACGTTAAATTCCTGGGCCAGGGCCTCCAGAGCCACGATAAAATGGGCGCAGGCCGTGAGGGTGTTAACGCCCAGCCCGGGTTTGCTGGCGTGGCATTGCTTGCCCTGGATTTCCAGGCGCAGCCACAACATGCTTTTTTCAGCGATTTCGATGAGGGTGCCCTCGGGGTTGCCGGCGTCGGGCACGATGATAAGATCCTGGGGGGAGAACAACTCCCGGTGGTGCGCCAGCAGGTAGCCCAGCCCTTTCTGACTGCCGGTTTCCTCGTCGGAGACCAGGGCCAACGCGATGGTTCGATGAGGGGTAATGCCTGCCTCGATAAGAGCCTGGACGGCAAAGAAGGATGTGACGATGCCATGGTGGTCGTCTTCCACGCCCCGTCCGAAAAGGAGATCCCCTTCCACATGGAGGGTGAAGGGATCGGTGTTCCAGAGGTTCAATTCGCCCACCGGCACCACGTCCAGGTGACTCAAGACCCAGACTTTTTTCGGTCTGCGACCCGGCAGCAGGGCCACCAGGTTGGGGCGCCGTCCCCCGGCCACCCGGTCATCCGGAGCCGGGTAGTCGGTAACGATGAGGCCTAATTTGCGGAGTTCGCCAGTGAGGAAGTCGGCTTTTTCGGCTTCGCCCGGGCCATGATTGTCCGGGCCGACGGCCACCCGACGGACGAGTTCCCTTTGCATGGAGATCATGTCTTGCCGGTACCCGGCGATGCGTTGCTGCAGGCGGGCGAAGACGGCAGATTTATCCATGGAATGTTCTTTATGTTTGCTCAACATCATTGGCTTCTTGGCGGAGCCGCATGGCAGAACTGCTAATTTCTGCCACGGTTTTGTCGAGCAGGAGAGATCTTTGCCATTTTGTGTAATCAAACGGTTCCCGCATGATGAGTGCAATGAATCTCTCTGCCTCCACCGCGCCCAAAGATTCGAAAAGAACGCGAAATCCCTTAAGCTTTATTTCGGTATCTGTAATCATGCCAATTCCTCTTTAATAAAAGTAAAGGGATCAATCCTTGATTCCAAAACTTTTTTCAGGTTTCATTTTATCAAAAATGCCTTAGCTGCTGGGTAAAAAATTCCCTGGCGGCGAGGTTCTAAGATTTAATTTTCAGGTAGAGGTTGTCTGGCCAAGAAGGAGTTTACTTATTATAGTATTAAAAAACAATCTGTGAGCAGAGGATCTTGTTAGCGACTATAACAAATACAAAGGTTTCAAACCAGCCCCAAGCAAAGCCCCAACCACTCATCGTCTTGCGGGGGGTGACCAGAACCTATCGGCAGGGGGCGGAGCAGGTCAAGGCCCTCCAGGATGTCAACCTGGATATTGCCGACGGCGAATTTGTGGCGGTGACGGGCAAGAGCGGCTGCGGCAAAAGCACCCTGCTGCATATCATCGGCGGGTTGGAAGGCGTCTCCGCGGGGAGTATTTTGTTCCGGGGGCGGGATCTGAGCCGCTTCCAGGAAGACCAACTGACCGAGTACCGCCGGGATCAGGTGGGCATTGTCTTTCAGAGTTTCAACCTGATGCCCCTGTTGACCATTGTCGAAAATGTGGCTCTGCCCCAGATCCTGCGGGGGACGCCGTCCCATAAGGCCCTGCGGCTGGCCGGGGACTGGCTGGAGCGGGTCAATCTCAACCATCGCCGGGACCACAAACCCCACCAGGTTTCCGGGGGCGAGATGCAGCGGGCGGCCATTGCCCGGGCCCTGATCAACCAACCGGCCCTATTACTGGCAGACGAACCCACCGGCAACCTGGATTCCACCCATGCCACCCAGGTGTTGCAGTTGTTTGCCGATCTGCAGCGCCAAGAAAGGCTGACAGTGGTCATAGTGACCCATGCCCTGGAGGCGGCCCAGTTCGCCGACCGGACCATTAAAATGCAGGACGGGCGGCTCAGCCTATGAACCTGTGGTTGCTGCGCCTGCCGTTCCGGCATTTGACCGAGCATCCCGGTCGGGGTCTCCTGGGGATTCTCAGTATTGCCCTGGGAACGGCGGTGTATCTCAGTATCGCCCTGGCCTCGAGCAGCGCCTTAAAAAGTTTTCAGGCCGGGGTGGCGGCAGTGGCCGGCCAGGCCCAACTGCGGCTGCAGAGCCCCGGGGTAGCCCTGGACGAGGGTCTGTTCCCCCAAGTAAGGCGGCTCCCGGCGGTACAATTTGCCGCCCCTGTGGTGGAGACCATGGTGGACATCAAAGGGCCGGAATCCCAGCCGGCCCTGCTCCTGGGTATCGATCCTTTTTCCGAAGGTCCCTTACGGGATTATCGATTTGTCTCCGGGTCGGGATTGGATCAGGAATCCTTTCTCAAGTTTCTGACCCAACCGGGTTGGGTGATGCTCAGCGCCCCCCTGGCGGCCCGTTTACACCTGAAGCCCGGCGACACTGTTACCGCGGCAATGGGCGCCCGGGTGCGGCAATTGCACGTGGCCGGAATTTTTCGCACTCCCGGCAACCTCTATCCCCTGGAAGGGGCCATCCTGCTTATGGATATAGGGCAGGCCCAGGAACTGCTGGATCGGGCGGGCCGACTGGATTATGTGGACCTCATCGTCCATGGTGATCTTCAAGCCGCGGCCGAGCAGCTGCGGCAGGCCCTGCCGCCGGGAGTGGAGATCACCACCCCGGGAGCCCAGGCGGATTATATGGCCGGACTGGTGGCCGCCTATCGACTCAACCTGTCGGTGCTTAGCGCCATTGCCTTGTTTGTGGGGATGTTTCTCATCTACCAGTCGGTGACCCTGTCGGTGGTGCGTCGGCGCCGGGAGATCGGACTGCTCAGGACCCTGGGGATGACCAGAGGCCAGGTAATGCTGCTCTTTCTCATCGAAGGGGCCTTGAGCGGCGCCCTGGGGGGGCTTTTAGGATTGGGGCTGGGGGCGGCCCTGGCGCAAGCGGCCCTGGGTATGGTGGCCCAGAACCTGACCTCCCTGTACCAACCGGTGCCGGCCGGGCAGATCTGGCTGGAAGGGCGGGTATTTTTTCAGGCCTGGGGGCTGGCCGTAGTTGCCACTCTGCTGGCCTCCTGGGTCCCGGCCCGGGAGGCCTCCCGGACCAAGGTCCGGGCGGTCTGGTATAAAGAGGAGCTGGAAGAGAAACTGGAGGGGTGGGCCGCGTCCAGTTTTTATCTCGGTCTGGTGGTTCTGGGGCTGGCCGGCGTTGGCGCCTTCATAAAGGTGGGCCACGGTATTCCATGGCCGGCTTTTCTGTCGGCTTTTCTCATCCTCCTGGGTTTTGCCCTGTTCACGCCCCTGGCGGCCTGGTGGCTGGGCCGGCAGTTGTCGCCGATTTTTCGGCGGTATTTCGGCTTTGCCGGAGATATGGGTTGCCGCTACCTCTCCGGTTCCCTGAGTCGGAGCGCCGTGAGCATTGCCGCCCTGTCCACGGCTTTGGGATTGGTAATCGCGGTGGTGGCCATGATCGGCTCATTCCGGCAGACTGTGGACAACTGGGTGAACAAATCTATCAGCGGTGACATCTTTTTCGGTCCCGCGGTATTTTCCACCTCCAGCTACGATCAATATCTACCGCCGGAGGTGCTCCAGCAGTTGCAGCAGGATCCCCGGATTGCTGACCTGTATCATTATCGGTGCGTCCGCCTGCCATATCGAGACCGGTATATCCTGGTCATCGGCGGCAGTTTCGATGTCCTGGCGCGCCATGGCGGTCTGTGGTTTAGGGCCGGAAACTCCCAGGAAACCGTGGCCCGGGCGAGATCGGCCGGACAGGTCCTGGTGACGGAGCCCTTTGCCGAAACCTTCGGAATGAAAGAAGGGGAGTGGCTG
>CAVPJB010000005.1:0-58122 GCA_963705135.1 uncultured delta proteobacterium | reverse complement strand
AGGCCGAGTTGGCCCGTGCCTGGCTGATGGGCCGGGCGTGGGAAAAGGCCAGCAAACGCGCCTGGACGTGGGCCTTGGCTCAGGGCATGGATCAGGAGCAGCTCGCCCATGACGATGAACTGCGTTCGCTCTATCTGATCGAGTGGCTGGGCGCTCGGGCTACGATGCCGAGCGTGTGTACCGAGAGGAAGGCTATGCGTGGCATTCCATGCTGCGCGAATGGCTGCGCGAGAGCCCCAGAACTACGATCCGGATAACATCCTGGCCGGCAACCCTCAAGAGATCCCGCTTTCAGAGCGCATGCGCATCAACGAAAACGCTCGCAGAGCCTGTCTACGCGAGTGGCTCAAGCAAACTGTGCGCGACGAGATGCGCCTGGCCGTGTACGAGGCCGACGATAGCGACGACTCTGACAGATGAGCGGCATTCCAAGAGATCGATGAGAGCCCTGAGGATCGCAAGGCCGTATACGAGGCCATGGACCGCATCTCGGCGATGTCCAACGAGCAAGTGGAGCACGAGGCCGTCCGTATGGCGATCGCGAAAGACTTGGCCTTGCCAACCACGGGCAAAATGATTCTGATCGACGGCTTGACCGGTACACCCTACGACCGGCCCGTGACAGTAGGTGTGATGAACATGCTCAAGCTGGCCCACTTGGTCGAGGACAAGGTACATGCTCGATCCACAGGCCCTTACTCACTCGTGACGCAGCAGCCGCTCGGCGGCAAGGCCCAGTTCGGCGGCCAGCGCTTCGGCGAGATGGAGGTGTGGGCATTGGAGGCGTACGGCGCAGCCTATACCTTGCAGGAAATGCTCACGGTCAAGTCGGATGACGTGACCGGCCGTGTGAAGACCTACGAAGCCATCGTTAAGGGAGAGCCAATCTCCTCGCCTGGCGTGCCGGAATCCTTCCGCGTGCTGGTGAAGGAATTGCAGTCTCTCGGCTTGGCCGTCGAGGTAGTCAACGAAAAGGAAGAAGTCATCCAGTTCGGCAAGGATGATAGCGACGACCAATTGCCCAAGCTCGGCTTCAGCCTGAGCGTCCCTGGCCCGCTGGCGGGTAGATAATTGTGAATGGTCAAGTGTGAATTGTCAATTGTCAATGTCCGGAGGCATTCACAATTGACAATTCACCATTCACAATTGACAATTGACGAGGTGACCCGTGGAAGTAAACGATTTTGATGCCATCCGTATCTCCCTAGCCTCTCCCGAACAAATTCGGGAGTGGAGCTATGGCGAAGTGCTGAAGCCGGAAACAATCAACTACCGGACCCTGCGGCCTGAACGCGACGGGCTTTTTTGCGAACGTATTTTTGGTCCCACCAAGGATTGGGAGTGCTACTGCGGCAAGTACAAACGAGTGCGCTACAAAGGCATCGTCTGCGACAAGTGCGGCGTCGAGGTGGCGCCTAGCCGTGTCCGTCGCGAGCGCATGGGACACATCGAGCTAGCCAGCCCGGTCAGCCATATCTGGTATGTCAAGGGCGTACCCAGCCGGCTCGGCCTGCTGCTGGACATCTCGCCGCGCAACCTGGAGCGCGTGCTCTACTTCGCCCAGTACATTATCACCGAAGTCGACGAAGACGCACGCAATCGCACGCTGCAGCGCCATGAGCGCGATTTGACGGGCAAGCTCAGCAAGCTGGACCAAGAACTCGACGCCAAGGGCATCGAGATCGAGGAGCGTCGAAACAAGGCCCTCCGCGCCCTGGACCAGCAGCTTGAGGCCGGCGTGGAGGATATGTCCAAGCGCCTGGAGCAGCAGTCGACCGCCGTCCTCACCGAGATGGAGACTGACCAAGCGGCTGGATAACCGGATGGGCAAGCCAACCGAAGAAGCCATCCAGCTTCATGGGCCCTCATACCGCTTATTGCCAAGGGCGCCGTGGTTCAGCGCACGACCTTGAGCGGCTGAGCGAGGCCGCCCAAGAGCAGTTGAGCGAGATCGACGCGTTGCTTCAAGAAGAGCGCGGCCGGCTCACCGACCTGCTGGGCGCCAAGAAGGACCACGAACGCCTGGCCGCTGAGCAGGAGATCATGGCCATCCAGGAGCAGCGAGAGGCCCAGGCCGAGAAACTGCGCGCCCAGATGGAAGACGAGCTGCTTGAGCTCAAGTCGATCCGCGAGCGCCAGCTCCTTTCGGAGAACCGCTATCGCGAGCTATCGGATCGTTGGGGCAATGTCTTCGAAGCTGACATGGGCGCCGAGGCCGTTCGCAAGATCGTATCGGGCCTTGACCTGGACAAAATGGCTAAGGAGATGCGCCACGAGATCAAGACAACGCGCTCCAAACAACGACGCAAGAAAGCTGCAAAGCAACTGCGCGTGTGCGAGTCGTTCCGTAAGTCGGGCAACCGGCCCGAGTGGATGATCCTGACCGTATTGCCGGTGATCCCGCCCGACCTGCGCCCGATGGTTCAGCTCGACGGCGGCCGTTTTGCCACCTCGGACCTGAACGATCTGTATCGCCGCGTCATCAACCGCAACAACCGCTTGCGCCGGCTGTTGGAGCTAGGCGCACCCGACGTAATCGTGCGCAACGAGAAGCGCATGCTGCAGGAGGCCGTGGACAGCCTGATCGACAACGGTCGCCGCGGCCGCGGCGTGAGCCGGAGCGGCAAGCGCAAGCTGAAGTCGCTGTCGGACATGCTCAAGGGCAAGCAGGGGCGCTTCCGCCGCAACCTGCTGGGCAAACGCGTCGACTATTCCGGCCGCTCCGTGATCGTGATTGGTCCTACGCTCAAGCTGAGCCAGTGCGGCCTGCCCAAGAAGATGGCGTTAGAGCTGTTCAAGCCCTTTGTGATGCGCCGGCTGGTCGAGCACAACCACGCCCATAACATCAAGAGCGCTAAGCGCATGGTCGATCACATCGATCCGGCGGTCTGGGATGTGCTGGACGACATCATTCGGGACCGGCCAGTCTTGTTGAACCGTCTGCCGACCTTGCATCGGCTGGGCATTCAGGCCTTCGAGGTTGTGCTAATCGAGGGCAACGCCATTCAACTGCATCCGCTGGTCTGCTCTGCCTTTAACGCCGACTTTGACGGCGACCAGATGGCGGTACACGTGCCGTTGAGCGACGCTCAGGGCCAGGAGCCGATCCAGAGCCCCCTGGTCAGACCCTGTTCGGCCGCCCCGAGCTGGCGCATGGCCGTGGCTGCTCCCGGGTCGCGGGCGGCCGTGCGCAGCTCGCTCACCGCGGCGCTTCGGGCCGCTGTGACCGCCTCCAGGGTCTCGCGCTCGTGCTTGAGGTAGGTCTTGGCCACTTCCACCAGGTTCGGGACCAGATCGTGACGGCGGGTGAGCTGAACGTCGATCTGGGCAGCGTGGGAAGGTACCCGGGGAGGAACTTTGTTAGCCCGCCGGCCTCCTTCCAGTATTCCATAATGGCCAACTGCTTATCGTAGGTGGGGGAGTTGGTCAACACCTTGTACTCCTTGCCGTGGTGAATGACGAGCTTGCCATTAACGTACTCGAAGACGGCCGAGTCGCCGGTGGAGTCCGACATGGCCAGGTGCATGTTCGCGGGCCGGCCGGTGGGGAGCACCAAGGTTTGCACGCGGAAGTTCTCCTTCCGGAGGTCGGCGACGGCTTCGGCGACGGTGGCGTGGTTGTCCAGAACATACTGCGCCCAGGTGCTCAGCGAAATCACTTTGGTGCCTTCAGGCGGCTTGCCGTAATCCGACTCGACGAGGGCAAGCATGTTGACGACCAGCCCCTTCTCGTTCATTCCGTCGGAGGTGCCGATGTCGTAGCCCGAGACGATCAGGCTGCCATACTTCGACTCCCACGAGATGCTGTTCTTCCCTCCCATCCCGTCGCGCTTCATGCCCTGGGGCAGGACCCACAGGTTGGACTTTAAGTCCTCGCCCCAGTCCATGGACCGTCCGGTGATGACCGTGCCGTCCTGAGCCATGTACAGCACCCGGGTGCAGGCCGCTACCGGGGCCGGACCGGCAGACAAGACGACTGCGGCGATGAGTGCGATCAAGGTTGAGCGGTAAGCGCTACTAGTACGCATAATTATCTCCTGTGAGTAAGGGGGGATCACACTCAGTGCCTTTTCGCCGCACAATAATTAGATTGATCCTCATAAGATGCGGAGATTCGTTTTCCTGTTTGCATAAGGCACCATTGTATCGCCTCTTCCGATGATAATAATTCTTAAAATATCAATGCATTGCCCCTAATTGCACCATTGTCAAGGCATCTTATACGGATCGCGATAATAACCTACTCGATTACCTCAAAGCCCGTCAACCGGACTGCGAACGCGTGCCGGTCCACGGTTGAGGGCATGCTACCATAAATTCCCCTGAAAAAGCAAATTTTCACAGAATTTTGGACATACCTAATCCTCAGAACCCAGGTCTTTCAGTGCTGTGGACCTTAAGAACCCCAAGCCAGCACCGCCCGGTAATGATAAGGTAAACCCGGGGAAAAAGCGAAGGGCCTGTGGGCAGTTCATTTTTCTGGATATAAAAATTCTAAGTCACTTGCCACAGAGGAAACTATGGAGAGTTTTGGAAATTTGGGTTAGTGTAGGATCAGAGCAGATTTTGAACCGGCCAAATTCAAGTTGCAGGGTAAAAAACAGTAAGGGAAGGGAGCGTGGTCTATGATTCTGATTGTGCAGAAAACGAGGCCGATCGGACTCACCATTTTTGCGGACGAAGCTGGCGGATTCCTTGAGGGTTAGGTTGATGGTCCGCGCTCCTAACTTTTTGGACCAGGTAGGCTGGCAGGTCTGAATCCATTTGATTTTTGACCCTGAGTGCACTACTCGGGGAAATCTCTCGACTAGGGAAAATCCCTGGACTCGGGGAAGCTCTCGACTTGAGGAGATCTTCCGACCTGGGGGACCTCTCGACGCGGGCCAGGCGAGGCTGGTTCAGGTCGGTGACGCCGATGCCGTGGCACAGCTGGACCAGGAAATAATAGGGGTTGATGAGGGAATCATTGCAGAAGCGATGGTCTGGGTACACCTGTAAGTGAAGGTGGTCAGCAGAATTCTGGGTGCCGGTATGGCCGACATAGCCGATCAGATCTCCGGCTCGCACCACCGTACCCGCCACGATGCCGTCGGCGTATCCCTGCAAGTGCATATAACCGTAGCCGAGGCCGTCTTGACCCTGCAGCATCAGCATTATGCCACCGCTCGGAGAAGTTGCCAAGGTCTGGACGACGCCTGCGGTTATGGCATAAACCTCCGTCCCCTCCTGGGCAGAGATATCAACCGCCCGATGAATTCTGCCCCAAGGGCGCGGATCGCCCCAAGTATCCCTGAAGGTAAAAGGTCTCGCTACCGGGAAGCAGTAGAGTGTGTAACGCAAGGCGTTTGAATCTACCAGGACTGATCGGACCTTACCCCAAAGGCGCGGTTTGCAGGTATATTGAGGCAGATTCAAAGCCGTCTCAGGGGAAACGGGGTAATTTCGGTTTCCAGACGGTTCCTGAAAATATTTAGGGACTTTCGACCATAGATCCGGGACAACGAACTGAGGCTCCGGGATATTATGACACACCAGCCTCTGGGGACCGGCAGCAGAGGGGGGCAAAACCGGGGGGAAATAGAAACCTAACATCGTCAGCATTTTCACCAGGCAGCGCGGCCGTTGAAACGACGCAGAGGGCAGATGAGGGTGCGGTGACGGCTCTTGGATGCGGGCAACTTCCAGCAGGATGGGAGTACTTTCCTGGCCTGGCGGGGCGGGATCCCGGCTAGAGAAGTAGTAGTAGACAACTCCATTTTGGCATCCCCTGTGGTATAGCGCAGCCAGCGCGGGAGGTTGACCCAGCAGGAGCACCCCAGCGATTATGAACCAGACTCGGATGAGAAACATAGAGGCTCTCTTTGGGCCAGGATTCTAAAAAATAAAGGAATTTTTCGAGGTAGCAGGCAAAAGGTTCGCAGGATTCCTTTCTGCTTACTAAATATGTCGGATCAGGTCAGCTAAAAATTAAATGAAGGTTAGTGGAAAAGGCAAGCATTGAGGACTTTTCAGCCAAGGCAAGGGGAGATTTGTCACAAGAAGGCAGAAGGCGGAGGGGAAAATTGGCTATAGTTTCGCTCAGTGAAATAGGCAGGTCTATAAGTGGCGATATCATCTGGTAAACGATTATTATTCCCCTGGGCGGGGTGCGGGCGATCCGTAGAGCATTCCCTCCACGCTAATATCTTCATCAATGTCAGGCCAACGTATGCCAAGGCCATCTCCGATAATTTCGAAATTCAAGCGCTGTTCCGGTGTAGCTTCAGAAAGTCTCCAGGACCAGGCAATAGGTACACTAATAGTTCTACCGTCAAACAGAAAGGCGGTGATTTCATCTTCTGAAACCTGCACACTTAAAAGTCTCGGTTCGATTGCCTTAACCGCAATGCTCATGCCATGCCTCCACGATTTTGCTCTTGTGCAATTGGATGAAACGACGAATTTCTCCCAATTCTTTCGGGGAGAAGCCATAATTTTTACTCAAATCCAAAGGATCCAGCCAAAACTTGCAAACAAGATTTTCCCTTTGGACATGGACGTGTTTCGGTTCATTGCAGTCAAAGCTAAAAAAGAAAAACCGGTATGGGCCAGGGATTCCCTTTACCGTCGGCACAATCGCTCAACCTCCAAACCCCATTCGCTTACACCTTATTATTTCATAAATTAAAGAATATTAAAGTAAAATCATCATGGCAGGGTTTCCCGGCAGAAGGCCTGACGATCCAGATAGCCTGCTACTAACGTATTAAATTAACGAGCTCTAAAATTCCAGATAGCTCCGCGATAACGAAACCTGCTCTCCAGTAGAAAGACAGGACTGAGTGCTGAGGACTGAGTGAGAAGACTGGGCAACGCGGAGTAAAGAGGATATGTGGCGCGCGAAAAAAATCTTCTGAAATTCCGTCGGATATTTGTCAAGGGATTTTTTTTCAGATAGAATTTTGTCCGAACGGATAGATTTTGCCGAAAGTACTGTCTCATGCACCCCTTACCCTGACCCTCGCCCCTCACGGGGAGAGGGGATAACGAAAAGTAATTATTAGGTTTTATGCTTTTAGGTAAGGCCCAGCCACAAGGGGAGGAGGATACATGACACAACTCTCGGCAAACGATACTAGCTTCGGAGCTTAAGGAACAGGGAGACCACCAGATGAACGACATTAAAAAAATGTACCGCACCGTCATGGACGACCATTTTCCGGAAAAGATCACCATTGAATTCGATGACCAGAAGTTGAAATACCGCAAGCGCACCTGGAAGCTGCCGGACGACAAGACCGGGGAGCTCATCGAAAAGGGCCTGCGCTACGGGGAGAATCCGGGGCAGGAGGCGGCCCTGTACGAGTTGGTGAAGGGCCACCTGGAGCTGGGGGAGTGCCGCTTTCTGGAGGCGGGCTACGGCATGGTGAGCGCCATCGACGAGGCGGCCATGCTCCAGGCGGGAAAACACCCGGGCAAGACCAACCTGACGGACATTGACAACTCCCTGAACATCATCAAATTTCTGGGGAAAAAACCGTGCGTCGTCATCGTCAAGCACAACAACCCCTGCGGCGTGGCCTACGGCGACAGCCTGGCCCAGGCCTATCACCGGGCCGATATGGCGGACCGGATCGCCGCGTTCGGGGGCTGCGCGGTCTTCAACCGGCCCCTGGACAAGGCCACGGCGGAGCTGGTGGTGAGCAATTACCTGGAGGTGATTGCGGCGCCCGATTACGAAGCCGGGGTGGTGGATATCCTGAAGGTGAAAAAGGACCTGCGCATCGTCCAGGTGCCCCGCTTCGACAAGCTAACGGAGCTGTGCAAACGGCGGTTCGTGGAATTCAAGAGCCTGAACGACGGCGGCCTGGTGGTGCAGCAGTCGCCGCTGAATGCTATTCTGGAGGTGACTGACTTCAAGCCGGCCTCGGCCAGCCACCAGGGGGTGGAGTACCGCACCCGGGCGGCCACGGCGGCGGAACTGGAAGATCTACTCTTCGGCTGGCAGGTGGAGCAGGGGGTGACCTCCAACTCGGTCCTCTATGTCAAGGATGGCTGCACCGTGGGCATCGGCACCGGGGAACAGGACCGGGTGGGGGTGGCCGAGATCGCCATCTATAAGGCCTACACCAAGTACGCCGACGCTCTGTGCTTCAAAAAGCTGGGCAAGGCCTATAAGGATTTGGAATTGGAGATTGAACAGGGCAAGGCAGATAAAAAATTAAAGGAAGAGATCGACGCCCAGACCAGGACCGACAAGGGCGGCCTTGTGGGCGCGGCCATGATCTCCGACGCCTTTTTCCCCTTCCGGGACGGGGTGGATGTGGCCCTGCGCCAGGGGATTCAGGCCATTGCGCACGCGGGCGGGTCCATGCGGGACTATGAGTCCATCCAGGCCTGCAATGAAGCCCAGCCACCGGCGACTATGGTGTTTACGGGGCAGCGGGCCTTTAAGCATTGATCAGGGGCCAGGGGTTAGTGGTTAGATAAAAGGAAAAAAGCAAAAGCTGGCAGCGGTCAGCTTGAGATAGAAGTGATGGTGAGATTGCAATGGTTCCCAGGCTTGGCTTGGGAACCATTTTTTTATTGTGTTAGGCTGGGATGGCCCATCCTGGCACAGGCGAGGGCACCGACGCTCCATTTGCACTACAAAAGATACTGTTCACATCCCGCCAATAATTTTGTAGTTTTGTAAAGCCTCCACCACGATGTGAAAGATCAGGCCCATACCCATCTAGGTTAAGAGCGTTGCCATGGCAAAAGGCCATCCGGGCAACGGAGCTTACGTCCCTCCCAAGCTGACCGGGCCCAGATCAGCCCATACCAGATAGCCAGTATACCTATTGGCAGAGCGATCAATTTGCCTTGATAGATGCCAACCAAGGTGATCGCCAACAAACCGGCACTCAGCCAGATTGCCGCCAGGATAGCAGCAAAAACTCGATAAGTCCTACTGGGTCGTTGCCGCGATGTCATCCTATAATCCTTTTTATTCAAGCTTGAAAGGGTTCGAATGTTCCTGTTTAATAATAACATCAAGAAACCGTTGATGGCGAGAATTACCGGAATAGATTTGGTCATTTTATAAGATAATCGAATCTGCTGACGATTATTAATTTAAGAGATTTTTAAAAAAAGCCGGTCCGGGCGGCAAGGCGCGGGGGAAAATTATGGCACAGGTGCACTGGTGGGAAGTCATTTTTACTGCGGCAACGTTCCTTTTATTAACGGCCTATCACCTGTATTGGCTGCAACAGGTGAAGCAGGCGCCGCTGAGAACCTATTTGGGCATTACCAAACACCTGCGCCGCATGTGGGTGGAGTCCATTATGAAGGAGAGGCGGGACATCCTGGCGGTGCAGACCCTGCGCAACTGGATCATGGCCTCAAGCTTTCTGGCCTCCACGGCCATCTTGATCGGCCTGGGTCTGCTCAGCCTGCTGTTCCGGCCGGAGCACATTACCGAACTGCCCTTCGATTTTACCCTGATGTTTTCCAAAATGAAGACCCTGTTTCTGGTGAAAGTCATGCTGCTGGTGGTGCATTTTTTCTTCGCCTTTTTCAGCTTCACTCTGGCCATCCGTTATTTCAACCACATCAATTTTATGATCAACGTACCCCTGGAGTGCGATACCATGCTGAATACGGCCTACGTGGCCAACATTCTCAACCTGGGGAATCTGCACTACACGTTAGGCATGCGGGCCTATTACCTGGCGGCCGTGGTCACCTTATGGCTCTTTGGACCCGAGTGGATGTTTTTGGGGGCGGTGGTCCTGACCTATATTATGTACAAGCAGGATCATTGCTGCGCCGAAGATTATGTGGGGGAGTGCCCGGTGCCGCCGGAATGGCAGGTGTAATGGAGTGGTTAGTGGTCGGTGGTTAGTTTTCAGTTTTAAAGGCTTAGAGATGAAGGGGTTTAGATGGGGATTAACAATGGCAGAAAAAGCTGCGTCCGGTTGGAAGGGACAGATTTTTCTTGCATTAATCGATAAATTTTCATAAATTTATTTTTTGAGGAATTTAAGGAGGCTGTTTTCATGGCTCGATTCTGTGATGTATGCGGCAAGGGGCCGCAGGTCGGCAACAATGTCTCTCATGCCAACAACAAATCCAAACGGCGTTGGCTGCCCAACCTTCAGCGGGTGCGGGCGGTGCAAAATGGTCAGGTGAAATATATCCAGGTGTGCACTCGTTGTTTGCGTTCCGGCAAGGTAATCAAACCGGCCTGATGTTGCCGGGGCACTAGTTTTGGTGGGCAGTGCCCACCCTACACTTTGATTTCCCGGGGATAGTTCTCTCTTAACCTGCCTACCTTGTGGGTAACGATTAGTCTTTGAGGGGTTGAGATAATGGACTTTCTGGGAGGAGTCAGCTCATCACCCGGTTGACGCCGATGACGTTTTTGACCCGCTTGATGGCGCTCACCACTTTAGCCAGGTGGGCCGTGTTGGTCACTTCGATGGTGAACCAGGACAGGCCCTTCTGATCCACCGTTGTTTCAATGCTGGCTTTCAGGACGTTGGCCTCGGCCTGTTTCAGGGCGTTGCTGATATCGGCCAGAAGTCCCGGTTTATCTGCGGCAATTACCTGAATGCGGACCGGATGCCGCCCGCCGGTTACCCCGTCCCAGGCTGCGGGCAGGTGGCGCATGGTCTCGGTGCGGGCCAGCACGGGGCACTCGGTCCGGTGGATGGTCACGCCTTTGCCCCGGGTGATGTAACCCATAATGTTATCGCCGGGGATGGGGTTGCAGCAGTGGGCCAGATTGATGAGGATGTCGTCCAGGCCTTTGACGCTGATGCCGCCCCGGTCCGCGGCAGTGGCCTTGGCTGCAGTCTTGGGGGGCAGTTCGGTTCCGGCCGGGGCCGGTTCCTCTTTGGGGAGCAGCCGGGTGATCACCTGGTTAGCAGAGACCTTACCGAAGCCCACGCCGGCCAGCAGATCATCAATGCGGACATAGGACATCTCTTTGGCCGTTTTCTGCAATTCCCCCTCTGATTTTAGCAGTTTCCCCAGATTTAGTCCCGCCCGGCGGAACTCCCGTTCCAAAATTTCCTTGCCCAGAGCAATACTGCTTTCCCGTTCTATGGTTTTAAGCCAATTTTTGATGCGGCCCCGGGCCCTGGGGGTGCGGACGAACTGCAGCCAATCCCGGCTGGGGGTATGGGTGGGGGAGGTGATGATCTCCACGATATCACCGTGTTGCAGTTCATGTTTGAGGGGGACCATACGGCTGTTGACCCGGGCGCCGGTGCACCGGTTGCCGACTTCGCTGTGGATGGCATAGGCAAAATCCACCGGGGTAGAGCCCCGGGGTAATTCTTTAATTTCCCCCTTGGGGGTAAAGACAAAAACGTCTTCGGGATAGAGCTCCATCCGGACGGTGTTGAGGAAATCTTCCGGGTTGGTCAGGTCTTTCTGCCACTCGATGATCTGCCGCAGCCAGGAAAAGCGCAGGTTGTCGTCATCCTGAACCTGGCGACGCTCTTTGTAGGCCCAGTGGGCGGCGATGCCTTTTTCGGCAATTTTGTCCATTTCCTGGGTACGGATCTGGATTTCCATGCGCTCCCCGTAGGGCCCAATGACCGTGGTATGCAGGGATTGATAATGGTTGGCCTTGGGCATGCCGATGTAATCTTTAAAACGCCCGGGCAGCGGTCGCCACAGGGAGTGGATCAAGCCTAAGGTTTCATAACATTCGGGCAGGGTTTTGAGAACAATCCGGAAGGCGATAAGGTCATACACCTGGTCGAGACTGATCTGTTGAGCCTGCATTTTCCGGTAGATGCCATAGAGATGTTTGGATCGGCCTTTGACTTCGCCGGTCAGGTTGTGCTCAGCGAGTTTCGTATTGATAATTTCCGTGATTTCCTTAATATACTGTTCCCGTTCGCCGCGCTTACGGGCCAGGCCGTCCTGAATCTGCTGATAAATTTCCGGTTCAAAATAAAAGAAGGCCAGATCTTCCAACTCGGTTTTAAGGCGGCCCATGCCCAGGCGGCCGGCCAGGGGGGCAAAGATTTCCAGGGTTTCCCGGGCCACCCGTTTCTGACTTTCCGGTTTCATATAGCCCAGGGTGCGCATGTTGTGCAACCGGTCGGCCAGTTTCACCAGGATAACCCGGATATCATGGGCCATGGCCAGGATCATCTTGCGGATGTATTCTGCCTGCTGGTCGATCTTTTTATCGAAGGAGATCTGGCTGATTTTGGTGACCCCGTTAATAATGTCGGCCACTTCCTCGCCGAAAAGCTCGTCCAGGTCATCGAGGCTGGTGTTGGTGTCCTCCACGGTATCGTGCAGGAGGCCACAGACCACGGAAACCGGGTCTAAGCCCATCTGGGCCATGAGGTAAGCAACTTCGAGGGGGTGGGAAAGATACGGTTCACCGCTGAGGCGCGTCTGGCCCTCATGAGATCGGGCCGAAAAAATATAGGCTTTTTGAATAAGGGAAACGTCAGCCTCAGGGTGGTGGGTGAGAACTTCGTCAACAATATCGTTAATACGGATAATTCTGACTGCCATAGCTGCCTTTGATTAAGAGAGCATCTCCGCCTGGATGTGGCTTTGGAGATATCCCGGCACTTCATTGAGGGGAATCAAGAGCATTTCCCGGGTCCGGCGGGGGCGGACTTCCGCGGCATCCCGGGCCAACGTTTTAGGGCCCAGGACCACCCGGAAAGGGATGCCGAGCAGATCGGCATCTTTAAATTTAATGCCGGGGCGTTCATCACGGTCGTCAAACAGGACTTCGAGACCGGCGGCAGTAAGTTGTTCGTACAGCCGCTGGGCCACAGCCATGGTGTTGGCATCGTTGACCGCGATGGGTACTAACAGCACCTGGAACGGCGTCAGGGGCATTGGAAAGATAATGCCGTCCGGATCATTATTTTGTTCGATGGCGGCAGCGACGATGCGGCTGACGCCGATGCCGTAACAGCCCATGTACATCGGCTGCTCCTGCCCCCGGGCGTCCAGGTAGGTGGCATTTAAGGCCTGGGAGTATTTATAACCGAGCTTAAAGACGTGGCCCACTTCAATACCCCGGAGGAATTCGAGGGGGGCGCCGCACCGGGGGCAGGGGTCGGAGACGGTTACCTGCCGCAGGTCGGCAAATTCTTTGATGACCAGATCCCGTCCGAGATTCACGTTGATATAGTGATAATGATCCTCGTTGGCGCCGGCCACCAGGTTGGCGGCTGACCGAAGACTGTTATCGGCATACAGGGGGAGTTTAAGGCCCAGGGGGCCGGCAAAGCCGACGGCGGCAGCGGTTTCCCGGAGCACCGTTGCTTCCGTGGCCAGGGAGAGATCGTTTACCTGCAGATGGTTTTTCAGTTTGACTTCATTCACGTCGTGGTCGCCCCGGAGCACCACTGCC
This sequence comes from uncultured delta proteobacterium, assembly GCA_963705135.1. Lineage (GTDB taxonomy): Bacteria > Desulfobacterota > Desulfobaccia > Desulfobaccales > Desulfobaccaceae > Desulfobacca. The sequence goes on along the minus strand of CAVPJB010000005.1, from coordinate 44,757 downwards.
ACCACACCCGCATCGGTTTCGTAAATCAGAGTCTTAAGGACTTGATCTGGCGTAATATTGAGGAAATCGGCCACCTCTCCGACGGTGCGCATTGCCGGCGTGTGTACTTTGGCCAGGGGGCCAGGCAGCGCGGCGGCAGCGGTTGGCGGCGCCGGGACTTCGGCCTTCTCGAGATTGGCGGCGTAGGCGCAGGCAGTGCAGGAGACCACGACGTCTTCCCCGGTTTCGGCCAGTACCATGAATTCGTGGGAGAAGCTGCCGCCGATGGGGCCGGAGTCGGCCTCCACAGTTTTAAAGCGCAGTCCGCAGCGGGCAAAGATGCGGGCGTAGGCGTCATACATGGCCTGGTAAGTCTGATCAGCGCCGGCTTCGTCCACATCGAAGCTGTAGCCGTCTTTCATGATAAATTCCCGCCCCCGGATCAGGCCGAACCGGGGCCGGATTTCGTCCCGGAATTTGGTCTGGATCTGATAGAGATTCAGGGGCAACTGGCGGTAGGAGTGTACCTCCCGACGCACCAGATCGGTAATAACCTCTTCATGGGTAGGTCCGAAACAGTAGTCCCGGTCGTGCCGGTCTTTGAAGCGCAGTAACTCTTTGCCGTAAATTTGCCAGCGACCCGATTCCTGCCACAGTTCCGCCGGTTGAACCGAGGGCAACAGCACTTCCTGGGCGCCGGCCCGGTTCATTTCTTCCCGGACGATGGCTTCTACCTTACGCAAAACCCGGAGTCCCAAGGGGAGATAATTATAGATACCGGAAGCCAGCTTGCGGATCATGCCGGCGCGCAAAAGCAACTGGTGGGAGATGGTTTCCGCTTCCGAAGGAACTTCTTTCAGAGTGGGAAGCAGCATCTGGGAATAACGCATCAAAATCTCCTTACCGCCACGGTCAGGGATTTTTAAGTAACGGAGCAATTTTTAAAAATTCTCTGACCGTTACGCCCTGACTGGTCCAAAGAACCACAGATAACTTTATTATTATACCTTATTTCTCGACAGAGGGGAAAGAGGTTTTCCCGGTTTCAGAAGCGATAAGGCTCTTTGGCAGGCAAGGTGATAAGCCTGTTCCATGAGGGATTCGAGATTGATGACATCTTCCTGATTATAGCGCAGGAGCAGGTCTCGGGCGGCACGGTTTCCCCGTCGGGAGCGCTCCCACAGCAGCACGGCGTCGTAACCGTCAAGCCCGGCCAGGTCCGGCGGACGGGCCAGGCCGAACTGAGGTTCAATTTTTTTCAGGCCGCCTTTGAAACCCAGGCGGGCCAGGACAAAGCGCAGATCGATGTGAGTGTGCCGGAAAGGTCTGCCATCAAAAAAGGCTTGCAGCACCGGCAGATCGAATTGAGAGCCGTTGTAGGTGACTAAAATCTGGAAGTTCTCGATAATATCGAGGAAATCCCGGAGGTTTTCTCCCAGGACAAACTGATGGAAAGTCCGGCCGTCGTAAAGGCCGATGACGGTGACAGACAGGTTCGGCCAGTTGGCGCCGGTGGTTTCTATATCCAGGTAGGCGGTTTTAGGCCGGTACTGCTCAAAGAGACGCCACCGTTCATTGGCAGGCAACCGGTCGCCAAAATAGGCTGGATGATCCAGGTGTCCGAGAGATTTTTCCAGGTCACGCTGCAAGGCTGCCAGCCGCATCCGGCTCAGGCCCGGGACGGCGCGGGCAGCTAAAAAATCTTCCCAGGTGTGCAGACCCTGCCGCCAGAACTGCAGTTCGGTGGCCGGCCCCACCTTAGGGAGATGAATGAAGGTTTTCTTTAACATGGGACAAGGAAGCCTTCCCGATCATATTGCATTCAAAATTTCAATATTATATTTTAACAAAAATTTATCAATATGCAAGGAAAGGACAGTCCGTGGCGGCCGAACAGACTGATAGCGACATGATAAGACCAGTAACAGCGGATCACTTGCGGCAACTTTTCGACATTATTAACGACGGAGCTCAGGTTTATCAGGGAGTGATTCCCGAAGATTGCTGGCATGACCCGTACATGACTATGGAGGAACTCAGGGGTGAACTGGATGCCGGAGTGGGGTTCTGGGGCTGGGACGAAGCCGGGCACTGCCTGGGGGTGATGGGACGTCAGGACCGGGGAGAGGTCATCCTGATCCGACACGCCTATGTGCTCCGGGCCTGCCAGCAGCAGGGGATTGGCAGCCGTCTGTTGGAATATTTACAATCCGGAATTGACCGGCCCATCCTGGTGGGCACCTGGGCCGCGGCCTGGTGGGCCGTCAGATTTTATCAAAAACATGGCTTCAGTCTGGTAACGACGGCGGAAAAAGACCGGCTGCTGAGCACCTACTGGAACATCACCGACCGGCAGCGGGAAACCTCGGTGGTTTTGGGGGATGGCCGGTGGTTTGGTGGTATTGAAAAGTAATCTCAGGTGCTCCCCTCAGGCCACAGGGGGCATGCGGCTCCCAGGCATTCCTGGTTCTGTTGCCATTGCCGGCAGGGAAGGGGAGACTCCGCCGGCAGGGTTATGGGGAGATAGTGACCAGAAACCTGGGCGGCCTGACGCAGGGCCAGCCAACATTCCTGTTGGCAGCAGCGGGCCCCGATAGTGAGGGCGGAGGCTTGCAAGGCCTGGAGGGTGATCTGTTTCACGAGCCGGCGCTCCCGGGGGGTCACCGGACTAGCGCCGAGGAGCAGGCTAAAGGCGGCGCCGACCCCGGCCGAGGCGCCGCAGAGGCCCAGAAAGGCGCAGGCGCCGCCGGCCACATCCATCCCCCGACGCAGGGCGGTCTTGATCATCTCCGGAGTTACGGGGCCTCCCAGATTGCGGTAGGTGGTAAGGATAATGCCGGGGACCAGGGCATGATGTTCCGGGCCGTGCAGGGGCATGGTGGGATGACGGCGGATTTCCTGCAGCAGGGCCACCATATCCGTTTCCCGGGTGGTCAGCAAGAGGTGCTCGATAACCGCTAAGGCGTCCCGGCTATGGCAGGCGTCGCAGACAAAATGCCCCTGCTGGCAGAGGGCGCCGGCTGGATGTTCGGTATGGCAATAGACACAGCGGGCCGGAGTTTCCTCGGGCAGGTAGAGCAGCGGGGCACCGCAGAGCCTGCAGCCGCTGGTATAGTTTTCAGTTATCAGTTTTCGGTTTTTGGTTGAAAGACTTATTTTTTCCAGAGCCCCGGCAATCTTCCCATCGGGTAGGGAAGTAACTTCGGCACTGGCGGGCGGGGCACAGCAGGAAAGGGCAGGGGAGGGGATATCGACTTCGAGGGCAGGGCTGCAGCAACCCTGGGCGCCGGGACAGCAGGCCGGGGCTTCCCAATTCTGGTTAATCACCGCCCCCTGGTCGTTCAAGACAAAAAGTTCACCGGTGTCCGGGGGCAGGCTGGCCAGATTGAGGCAGCGGCTCACCCCGGCCGGCAGCAGGTCACCCTGTTCGGTAACCAATCCGGGGAGGGGACCCCGGTACATGACCTGGACCGGCCTGACGATCTCGGGTTTAATAGCACTGTAGGTCAAGGAAAAGAATTGATGGCCCTGCACCTCACGGTAAGGAAAGCGTTTGCGGGCATAGACGGCGGTAAAGCCCGACTCCTGGAGCAGCCCGAAGAGGTCTTTATTGGTCATGGCCCCGGCAAGGCATTCCCCCCGCAGGACGTCGTTATTTTTCAAGGCAGCAGGCGGGTCGGTGTCGCACACCACATCGGCAATGATGAGCCGGCCGCCGGGACGCAAAACCCGGTAGATTTCAGCAAAGGTGCGGCGTTTGTGGGCCGAGAGGTTGATGACACAGTTGGAAAGCACCACGTCGATGGTCCCTGAATTTAGGGGCAGGGCTTCCAGATAGCCAGGTTTGAATTCCAGGTTACAATAGCCCAGGTTCGCAGCCACACCGGTGGCTCCCGCCTGGGCCTGGGACAGCATGGCCGCCAGCATGTCTACGCCATAGACCATTCCGGTTGGTCCGACCAGGGGGGCGGCGATGAAGCATTCTATTCCCCGGCCGCAGCCCACATCCAGGACGCGCTCCCCTGGCTGCAGATTGGCCTCCAGTACCGGACTACCGCACCCGTAGCCTCGAAACCGTATCGGCGGAGGTATGTGGGCGATGAACTCTGCCGGATACGCCAGGGGATTGAGAATATCGGCTTTTTCAGTAACGGCGGCGTCCTGATAAAAAGCCTTGATTGTATCGATGCTGCCGGGTTGGGCCGCGGCCAGAAGACAGTTGTGATGGGTCAAGGCCACGCCGCTCTCGGCGCCGCAGGTTTCCAGCACTTCCCCCATTTTCAGCCGCAGCCCCGGTTTTTCGGAGGCAGGAGAGGGCTGCACTTCCTGGGAAATCAGCCAGAGGGCCAGCTGTTCATAGAGGGGTTGGTAAGGGTCGGAGCCCAAAAATTTGCCCCCGTGGGTATAGCTATGGTCCAGGTCACCGCCTCCCAGAAGGAAACGAAAGGGCGAGTCCCAGGAAGCGGCGGATACCTGGCGGATTTTTTGCAGGACCGGACTTTCCCGCCAGGCCCTGGCCAAGGATTCAGTCAATTCAGTGGCCAGGGCGGGCAGGCCCACCAGGGCGGGGGAGGGGTAGATCCTGCCGTCCGGGGCGACGGCCAGAGAATCCCAACCACTGCCGGGACCGTCGTGTATGGTGCCGCTGGGGGAGAACACCTGGCTGCGCAGGGTTTCCAGGTTGTCGATGGTGACACCTAACTGAACGGCCCGTTGCCAGGCCCGTACTAAATTCGGGAAAATGGTTGCCGGTGGGGCGAACCGACCGGCCTCCCCCCGGCCTCGCACAAAATACCAGAGATAATGGACGTTGGAGCCACCGTAAAGGTGGGCCAGTTCCACCATGGTGGGCATGTCGGCAACATTGTCGGCCGTGACGCACATGGAAAGGGTAAAGGTTCGATTCTGGCGGTGCAGCCACTCTAACTGAGACGTCAGGGCCGCAAAAGCTCCTTTACCCCTGATCCGATCATGGTGGGCCGGATTACCGTCGAGGCTGATCTGCAGATGGAAGCGCTCCGGAGGCCACCGGACCATCTCGGCGGCATAGTGGTCAAGGAGCAGCCCGTTGGTCAAGACTACCACGTGGGAATTGTCGTAATCGAGCAGGTGATTGACGATCTGAGAAAATTCCGGGTGGACGAACGGTTCGCCGCCGGTCAGGGCAAACACGCGGCATCCGAGAGCCGCGGCCTCGGCAGCTAAAGACAGCACTCTTGACCCGGCCAGTTCAGTTTTTTCTGTGGGTGAAGAGGCAAACAGGCAGTGGCGGCAGCTCTGGTTACAGCGGTTGGTGAGGTGAAACCAGCATTCCCGCAAATAGTCGGTGTTCAGATAGGAGGCCCGGCCGGCATATGGTTGGGGCGGGCAGTCCGGTAGACGCTCCAGAAACAGGCGGGCGGGAATATCAAGCCGGTTGTCAGGGTGTCGACTCAATTCCTGGAGTATGGCATCTGCCCGGGAATTGGGCACAAACCAATCAGGCCGGTCACCCCTGAGGTAAACCGGCAGACCGTCGGATTCAAACCTGGTCCACAGATCTATTTGAAAAGACATAAACAAACCTCTTTAGAATCTACAGGTGTGCTGATTTAAGGCAGTCCGGAAATTACGGCGATAGATTCTTGCCAGGGTGGTGGGAGACACACCTAAATAATAACCGTAAATCATAACTTGATTGATATATGTTGTGCGCCAGAGTCCCTGGTGCTGCCAGCGGCGGCCGGAGGTGAGCACGGTTTGGGGGAGCGTGATGATGCGGCCGTGGGGCTGCACCTTTCGGACAAAGGCGAAATCTTCCATAATAGCTTGTTCCGGAAAGCCCCCCAGATGGAAGAAGAGGTTGGCTGGCACGAATAAGCCCTGGTCGCCATAGGGCAGTTGCAGCCACCGGGACCGCAGGTTGGCGATACGGGTGATGGCGCTAAGACCAGGGAGGTTGCCGACAATGTCCAGGCTGAAAGCCCCGGCGCAGACGCCGGGGGACTGCAAGGCCCGGCGGATGAGATGGGCGTAATCCGGCGGCGCCTGGGTGTCGGCGTGCAGAAAGAACAGTATCTCACCGGAGGCAGCGGCCGCACCGAGATTCATCTGCCAAGCCCGGCCTGCGGGTGCGGTAAGGACAGTTACACTCTCAGCGGCAGCCAGATTGGCGGTGTCATCGCGACTGCCGCCGTCAACCACGACAATCTCCACCTCCGGGTCTGTTTGCACGCTGAACAGGGTCTTCTTAATATGCTCGGCTTCGTTGAGGGCCGGGATAATGACGGAGATCAGTAAAGGGATGGTCATATCAGGCCTGATGGGTGATTTGGTCCCAGACGGCGAGGTCTTCGGGCCGGTCGATATCCGTCAGAGGTTTTAGGAGAGCCGTTCTTAAGCCCAATCGCGCCGCCTTAGTTTGAGTTTTCGCCAAAACCGCAGCCGTCCCCCAGGGCATGTCCTGAAACAATTGGGGGTACGGGGTTCTGAGGCCGATGAGATAGTAGCCGCCATCTCTTGCTGGTCCCAGCACCAGATCGTGATCAGTTAAGAGAGAAAATGCCGAGCCTAAAACCTGTCCGGATATTTCGGGACAATCGGACCCGATGAGCACCACCCGGCGTCTGCCCTGTCTTAGGGAGGCGGCAAAGGTACGCGACATGCGTTGGCCAAGATCTCCCTTTGATTGAGGCTGGTAGCAGAATTCTTCCCCAAACAGCTGCTGCATCTGATGGACGTGGAAGCCGTCAAAACAGACGATGAAATCCGTGTTGGTGGCGCCGGCGAAGGTCTTGGCCAAATGCATGATATGTGCAGTCAGGCGCTGGTGCAGGTTGGCTGCGCCGACTGCCCCGAGAACGGGTATCAACCTGGTTTTGACCTTCCCCGGTTCCGGATAGCGGGTAAAAAGAATTAACAGATCAGGGTTCACGAACTTAGTTTATTTTTCCGCCGCCGACTTGATTTGTTCCCAAGGCTGACTAGTATATATAGGAAATAATGGAATCTCATAGATAATGGTAATTTTTTCGCTAAATCGCCAGAAGAATTAATTAACTAATCTAGGTTAAAGGAGATTTGACCCATGAGCACGGCAGCACCGCCCCAAGGATTTTGGAAATGCAGCAAATGCGGCTATACCCTGACTGCAACAATTCCCCCGAAGACCTGCCCGCAATGCAAAGAAGAATGTGAATTTCACGACGTGGCCTGCTATACCCCGGAGTGCGGCGGTCCGGGAAATATCGATCCCCGTCTGAAATAAGCATTCAGAGGCTTCTCACAATCAGAGGGGGTGATAGCCGGCCAGAATCTGGAGGTAACGCCCCCTAAGAGTATATTCCTTTTTTTTGTCAATGGGATATCCGGCCTGAACCCACGCCTGCCATCCGCCTTTAAAGAAGACTTTCTCCCAGTTCTGGTGTTATCCGGTGGCTGATCGCCGCCCTGGGTTAACTGCAGTATAATTCCATTATACTATTTTCTTTTCAATATTAACGAGCAAGCTTAATATTTTAAACAGATTAAAGTTATAAACAAATAAATTTAATCAAAACTGTTGCCAGGATAGTAACCGGTAATTATAGTGAACCTATGATATATTACCGCAGTAATGTCAGCAAAAACCTTAATTTTGATTGCAGAGGAGGATCATGATGGAAGAGAATGTTGCGGTGCAACCGCGTTTGCCCCGTTTAGGTGAACCGGCGCCTTCTTTTGAAGCGGAAACCACTATGGGAACTGTCCGCTTAGAGGATTTTGCCGGCAGCCGGGCGATAAAGTGATCGTGCCGCCGCCCCGGACCCAGGAAGCTTTGGAAGAGCGCCTGCAGGCAGGCTTTGAGTGTACCGACTGGTACTTCTGTAAAAAAAATCTGTAAGGAGGTGGTGTCATGGCATGTATTAATGCGGATGGCACCATTAGCCGAAGCGCCGAGTTAATTCTCCTGACCTGTCGCACAGCCGCCGCTTGTGAGGACCTGGCCCGGGAAGTAAAGCTGCCGCTGTTTCGCATCCGCAGCGCCACCCGGGAGCTCACGGCAGTGGGCCTGTCGATGCCGGCCGGAGAAAAATTTCTCACTACCGACAAGGGTAACAAGGCCCTGGAAGGATCGGTAAAAGTCTAATTATGGCTAAACACCTGGTTTTAGTGGGCGGTGGGCATGCCCACCTGACCTGCCTGAAAAATCTCCAAGAGTTCATCAGCCGGGGGCATAGAGTCACCCTTATCGGCCCGGCCTCGCATCACTATTATTCCGGTATGGGGCCGGGGATGTTGGGGGGCACCTATCGGCCCCAGGAAATCCGGTTCAATATCCAAAAGATGGTCCAGGCCAGCGGGGGGCGCTTCCAGAAGGGGACAGTGGCAAAAATCAAGCCGGAGGAAAAGCGTTTGGTCCTTACCTCGGGATTGGAAGTGCCCTATGATGTGGTCTCCTTCAACACCGGGAGCGGCATTCCTACTGCCGACCTCCCGATAGCCAAGGACGCCAGGTTATTTACCGTTAAACCCATAGAACAACTGCTTCAGGCCCAACAACACATCAAAGACCGGCTCAAGAAAAAGACCCACCATATCGTTATTGCTGGAGGCGGCCCGGCGGGATTGGAGATTACTGCCAACTTATGGCGTCTGGCTTCTAATCTAGGCGGCGAGGCCAGGTTCACCCTGGTGGCCGGCCGGCGGCTGATGGGAGATTTTCCGGATAAAGTCAGGACGTTGGCACTCAAATCGCTGACGGTCCGGGGGGTGGAGGTCATCGAAGGGACGCACCTTAAAGAGGTGCAAACCAACGTAGCCCTTCTTAAGGACGGGAGGATGCTTCCTTTCGATATGCTCTTTTTGGCCTTAGGAGTGCGGCCCTCAGCCCTGTTTCAGAATTCCGGTCTCCCCACCGGCCCGGACGGCGGCCTGCTGGTCAATGAATTCCTGCAGTCGGTGGCCCATCCGGAAATTTTCGGCGGCGGCGATTGCATTTATTTTCAGCCCCAGCCCCTGGACAAAGTGGGCGTCTATGCGGTCCGGGAAAATCCTATCTTGTTTCATAACTTGCATGGCGGCCCTGGAGGGCAGGATCATGCGGCGTTTCAAACCGGGCGGCGCCTATCTGCTGATCTTTAATATGGGGGACGGCCGGGCCATCTTCTGGAAAAAACAGCTAATTTTTGACGGAAAGCTGGCATTTTGGCTCAAAGACTACATTGACCGGCGGTTTATGCGGAAGTTCCAGATTTCCGGAGAACTTGAAGAAGCGTAAAAGAAGGATGAAAGCGCGATGATCGAATTGAAAAAGTTATTTAGCTTGGTGGACGGTATCGACTCCGAGCAGGCCAAAAAATTCATGGCTGAGCATCCGGAGGGCAGCTATACCCTTTTGGATGTGCGCCAGCCCTCGGAATATGAACAAGAACACCTGCCCGGGGCCAAACTTATTCCCCTGGGACAACTGGGGGATTCCCTGGCGGAAATTGATAAGGATAAGCCGGTTATCGCCTATTGAGCCATCGGCGGCCGCAGCCGGGTAGCTGCGCAAATGCTGAATGGTTATGGTTTTAAGGAAGTCTATAACCTGAAAGGCGGCATCAAGGCCTGGCAGGGTCACAAAGCCACCGGGCCCGAAGAATTAAACCTGGACCTGGTGCGGGGCGATGAGACCCCGGCAGAAATCGCTGCCCTGGCCATCGGCATGGAAGAAAGCCTGAAGCAGTTTTATCAGACCCTGCTGGCTCAGGCCCTGGATAGTGACGTGAAGCAGTTGTTCACCAAGATGGTGGAAGTATCGGATCTCCACAAGCAGAAATTTGTGGACTTTTACCGGCAGATGGAGCCGGGTCAGGATGTTGCGGCCCTCGAGGCCGCGGTGAAGACCGACATCATGGAAGGCGGCTATAACATGGCAGATTTTATCCGGAAAAACGAGCCCCACATGCAAACCTTACTGGGCGCGTTGGATATTGCCATGATGCTGGAAACCCAGGCCCTGGACCTATACGGCCGTTTTGCCGAAAAAGCCGCAGTGGCTACCACGAAAGACTTCCTGCTCCAGGTGGCCCAGGAAGAAAAGGTGCACCTAAATATGCTGGGGCAGTTGTTGGAGGAGAAGGTGAAGGCCGGGGCGGTGTAAGAGGCAGTTGCGAAAGGCGGGAAAGCGAGGCGCATCCCGCCTTTAGGATTAGGGTCAAACTGAAATCGTACCAGATGGTTTAAAGAGCGTTCATTACCTCTTCCAGGTCATTGGCATGGTTGAGATCAACCCCGGGTAGAACGCCGCCAGAAGTTTTGGACACCAGTAACTCAATCCACTTCCCTCTGCTGGCCTTGGGAGCGGATAGAATAACCGTCAACCCCTCTTCAATGAGCGAGGTCGAGGTCCGGCCTTCTTCGGCAGCGCTTTTTGGGGCTCTTTGCAAGAGATCTTGATTAAGTCTGATTGTTATTCTCATACATCAGGGCATATTATAAACAGATAAATATGTCAAATGCATTAGGTGGGTCATAACGCGCCCGCCTACTTTTCCCTGACCATATTTAGCCGTCAACAAATTCTGGGCAGCAGTTCCCCGGAGGGCATTTCCAGGAGACGGGCGGTGCCCAAAACCGTTCGCACCTGAACCCGCCCCGCAGGACCTTCTCTCACCTCGCCGATAATCTGCGCCTCCTGACCGTAGCGGCTGGTGCGGATTAATTTCAAGGCCCGCTCTGCCTCCCCGGCGGCCACCACTACGACCATCTTGCCTTCGTTGGCCACGGTGAAGGGGTCAAGACCCAGAGCTTCGCAGGCGGCGGCCACCGCCGGCTGGATGGGCACCTGGGTTTCCTGGATTTCCATGGCGGTCTGGGACTGCCCGGCAATTTCATTGAGGGTGGCAGCCAATCCGCCCCGGGTGGGGTCACGCAAGGCGTGCACCTCGACCCCGGCTTCCAACAGATTCAAAACAATATCCGTGAGCGGCGCGGCGTCGCTGACAATAGCTACACCGGTCAATAAGTTTTCCCGGGCCAACATGACGGCGGTACCATGATCGCCCACCGAACCGGTGAGGATAATAGCATCTCCCGGTCGGGCCGACGCCCCGGAAACGCCGGGCCGCAGGACCACACCCAGCCCCGTCGTCGTGATAAACACCTGATCGGCGGAACCCCGGGGGACAACCTTGGTGTCGCCGGTAACAATGCTCACCCCGGCTTCGGCGGCCGTCTGCTGCATGGAATCGGTGATGAGCTCTAAGCTGGCGATGGGAAAGCCTTCTTCTAGGATAAAAGAAGCCGCCAGGGCTAGCGGTTTGGCCGCGGCGGTCAACAGATCGTTCACCGTTCCCGCTACCGCCAGCCGGCCAATATCGCCACCGGGAAAGAAGAGGGGAGAGACGACGAAAGCATCCGTGGTGAAGGCCAGGTTCAGAAACCCTAAGTCCAGGATGGCGCTATCATCCTGGCTGACCTCGAGCGGGCGGTAATGACGCCGGAAGACCTGTTCGATCAGGTTGAGCATTTCCCGGCCTCCGGCCCCATGACTGAGAAGAATGCGCGGCATAATCGCTTCTGGCAGGGCGACGTCAAATTACGGAAATATTTGCCGCCGCCGATTGCTCTCCTTGGGTTTGATAATTATTGTATATAAATACTGCAACAAATCCTCTTTGGGAAGCAGGAATTACTCAATCGCCTCTCATCGGCATCTGCCCCTGGGCTCCAAATTCGGGTTCAAGAACGGCTTAACGTAAAATAAATAAAATGGTTTAAATATGTTATAGAGGGAGCAAGAACATGCTCAATGAGAAAGAAACCTATGGTTGATTTATATAAAGACCAGGAAGAATCGGCAAAATTATGCCTTGACAGCCGATTTCAATTTAAGTGTCACTCCGGGCTGGCCTGTTTTAATCAATGCTGCGAAAAACCCACAGTAATCCTTAAGCCCTATGATATCATGCGGTTGCGGCGGCGATTGGGCATAACTTCCACCGAGTTTTTAGAACGGTATACTACCAAGGTGGTGGAAGATAAATCATATCTGCCTCTGGTCCTGCTCGATATCGACCGGGTGGAGGGCGGTAGCTGTCCCTTTTTGGAGGCTGACACCGGCTGTACCGTATATGAAGACAGGCCCGGAGCCTGCCGCCTCTTTCCCATCACCCAGGGCAGCGGTCTGATGGGAAATGATGTAGAGGAGACGTATTTCTGCAAACGCCTGGATTTTTGCCGGGGGTTGGCCGAAGAGCAGGAATGGAGCCTGGCCCAGTGGAAAGCCGACCAGGGAATGGAGCCATATGACGCCCTGAATCAAGAGTGGCTGGAAATTATCCTGAAACGGGGCACCCTCAATCCCCCCGCAGACGATGCCCGGGCCCCGGCACTCTTTCACATGGTGGTCTACGATATCGACAAATTCCGGCGCTTCGTTTTTGAGACACCTTTTTTAGAGATTTTTGAAATACCCCAAAACGTGGCGGAGGTGTTGCAAAACAGCGATGTGGAACTCCTGCGATTCGGCTATAAATACCTGAAAATGGTGCTGCTCATTGAAGACGCCTTGCAGATGAAGGAAGAAATGCGGTCGATGCCGCAACCACCGGATCAGTCGACGTCGCTATTCTTTTTTTAAGTGGGCATTGTCAAATAATTACTATAAATGCCATTTCATATCTTGACAATTTAATTTATAGTGTTATAAAATATAATATTTGATTTAAATTATTGCCATTCAGGGGAAAGGGGACTGATACCCATGGACTGTGTAACTATTAAGGTTGGTAATCCTTGCAATTTTATGACTAAAAAAGGCTGCTCCTTCAACGGCGGTCAGTGCCACGAAGTCATCGACAAATGTGAAGGTTGTGATCGCATTTTGGCGGTGGAAAGTGGCAAATTCTGCGCTGCCGTGCCGAATCCGGAGACGAAATGGCGGATGGGCACCTGTAACTTAGCCACTCACGTCAAGAACGCCACCAAAGGCGGTCAGACCGTGAAGATCAACCCGTTGAAAGCCTCCAAACGCAGCATGCGCTAGTAACTCATCAACCACGGGAGCAGCGCGGCGGCCATGAAGATGGCCGCCGCGCTGGTAAATCCTGTCCTGTCCGATTAACTCAATTTCTGTAAAGCGGTTTGAATACGATCCAAACCGGTGGCAATCCGTTCCCGGGAGGTGGCGTACGAAAACCGGATGCAGTTGTCCTCACCGAAGCCGGTACCTGCCACCAAGGCCACGTGGGCCTCTTCCAGGAAAAAGGTAGCTAGAGGGTCGGAGAAGCTTCCCGCTGAATCCGGTTTGATCTTCTGGTAATATTCCGAGAAATTAGGGAAGACGTAGAAGGCCCCGCCCGGCTTGACGCATTTGGTGCCGGGGATCTTGGCCAGCCGGGCCAGGATGTCATCCCGCCGCCAGGCAAATTCTTTGACCATCATGTCCACGGTGTCCTGGGGGCCGCTGATGGCTTCCGCGGCGGCTTTTTGAGCAATCGACGTAGGGTTGGAGGTACTTTGGCTCTGAAGGTTGGTCATTGCTTTTATGACTGACGCGTCTCCGGCCAGATAACCTATCCGCCAACCGGTCATGGCGTAGGTCTTGGAAACGCCGTTGAGGATGAAGGTCAACTTTTTTAATTCGGGGTCCAACTGCGCCAAGTTGGAAAATTTTAGGCCGTCGAAGAGGATCTTCTCGTAGATATCGTCAGAGACCACCAGGAGTTGGTTCGCCAGAATAACTTCTGCCAGCGCTTCCAGTTCCTGCCTGGAGTACACCGATCCGGTGGGGTTGGAGGGGCTGTTGAGGATCAGGCCCTTGGTGCGCGGGGTCAGATTGGCCTTCAAGATCTCGGGAGTGAGTTTAAAGCCGTTAGCCTCGGGAGTCGGAACGATCACCGGGGTGGCATCAGCCAATTGCAGCATGGGCGGGTAAGAGACCCAGTACGGGGTGGGCACGATGACTTCATTGCCGCGTTCGAACAGCACCTGAAAGAGGTTGTAGAGGGCGTGCTTGCCGCCGCAGGCGACGATGATCTCTTCATGTTTGTAGTCCAGGTTATTATCCCGCTTGAATTTCTGCACGATGGCTTCTTTCAATTCAGGGATGCCGCCCACCGGCGTATACCGGGTGAAGTCGTCCCGGATTGCTTTGATGGCCGCCTCTTTGATGTTATCGGGAGTATCGAAATCGGGTTCGCCGATGCCGAAGTTAACGATATCAATTCCCTGGGCTATCATTGACTTAGCTTTGGTGTCAATGGCCAGCGTCGGGGAGGGTTTGATTTGTTTGATGCGCGCGGTTAACACTCGTTACTTCTCCTTTGAAATTTAAATTCAAAAGTTGATAATTACAAGAAATTGTGATATCTGTCAACGAGCAATTCATAATCTTGTGACTTTGGATTTGATCTGGTGTCCATAATCAAACTCATCGCCATTATTTCCAAAAAAAACTCCAGCGCCATCCAGGCGGGGGAGGCCCTGCAGAGCTGGTTGGCGGCACGCAATATTCAAGCCAGCCTGCTGATCAATGAGCCGGAGCCGAATTTTCCCCCTCTACCGGCTGAAACAGAGGTTATTATCGTCTTTGGCGGGGACGGCACCCTGCTAAGCGCCGCCCGGCACTATGGGCAGCAGGGCATGCCCATTCTGGGGGTAAACGTCGGCGGGCTGGGTTTTATCACCGCCATCGGTCTGGAAAAGCTCTATCCCATCCTGGAAAAAGTGCTGCACTATGAGTTCCAGGTGGAAGAGCGGATGCAGTTGACCGGCACGGTCATCCGGCAGGGGGAGATTTTTTGTCAGCAGAGCGTCCTGAATGACGTGGTGATCAACAAAGGGGCGATGGCCCGCATTGTTGAATTAAAAACGTATATTGACAATGAATACTTGACCACCTACCGGGCTGATGGGCTCATCGTTTCCACACCCACCGGCTCCACCGCCTATACTCTGGGTGCCGGGGGGCCTATCGTCTTCCCGACATTACAGACCATCACTTTAATTCCCATCTGCCCCTTCACGCTGAGCAACCGGCCCTTGATCCTGCCGGACACCTTTACGATTTCCGTGGTCCTCGACGACCGCAGCCGGGACGTCTATCTGACCTTTGACGGTCAGGTGGGTTGCGCTCTACAACCCCAGGATATTGTGGAAATCAAAAAAGGGCCGGGAGTGGTTCGCCTCATTAAATCACCCTACAAGAGCTACTTCGAAATCCTGCGCACTAAACTTCGTTGGGGGGAAATGTAGTTCTAAGTGGTTAGTGATTGGTGGTTTTCTGCACCGGGGAAACTCCATTTCGATATCTTGATTGGTCTGGGGAATGAGTATATTGGGCGGAAAGGTTATATCCACCTGGAATAGTAGTGCCTGGAAAGTCCAGGGCGGGCAAGTCCGGCAATCGCCAGACCTGCTGGCCCAAGAATCCTTATTGACCCTCTCCATTAATGGCCTCAAAGCCTACCAACTTTTATATCTTCCCGGATTGGAAACAGAACTGAGTCTGGGGTTTTTGTTGACCAGCGGCGTCATCGAGCAAACAGCTGACGTAGTGGAAATGCACCTGGCGCCCGGGGATCAAAGTGCTGACCGGATGTTTGCCCAAGTACAGGTCCGGCTGGCCAAACCCTTTGATGCCAGGCAGGATCTCAGCGCCGTGGTGGCAGAGGCGGTTCTGACCGGCGCCGTCGAGGCCGGGGACAGTTTAACCGCTAGCCAATTCCGTAAACATCCGGTCCAACAGGTGCAGGTGAGGGTGGTCGAGATATTGACGTTAATGGCCAGTCTGCCGGGGCGGCAGGACATCTTCCGACAGACTGGGGCAACCCACGCCATTTTCCTGGCCGCAGCCGGCCAGGGCAACGTGGTGTTAGGGGCCGAAGATGTGGGCCGGCACAATGCCTTTGACAAGGTCATCGGCCAAGCTCTCATGAAAAACCTGCCCACGGGTGACAAAATCGCTTTGCTCAGCGGTCGGGCCAGCTTTGAGATGGTCTTCAAAGCGGCCAGAGCTGGCATTCCCATCATGTCCTCCGTATCGGCGCCCACCTCTTTGGCGGTCCGGTTGGCGGAATTCCAGGGCATAACCCTCATAGGCTTCGCCCGGGGAGACCGCCTGAATATCTACACCCATCCCCACCGTGTTGCTGATCTCGGCATTCCTGCCTAACAGAATAATTTAGGAAATAACTTTGCTGGGGCCTTTGCTGTCAGGTTTATTTCACAAGAAATTTGATTGGCTCCAGGTGGCAGTCACGTCCCATTGCAATGCCTCCTGCGCCTACTGCCCTCACACGGTTTACCGCCGGGATTGGCTCAGCCGACATCTTTCCCTGGCCACCTTTCACCGTCTGCTGCCTGAGCTGAAGAAAACCAACCTGATTTACCTCCAGGGATGGGGGGAGCCCTTCCTGAACCCTGATTTTTTCACCTTTGTCACTCTGGCCAAGCAGGCGGGGTGTCAGGTTGGGACTACTACCAATGCCACGCTCCTGACCGAGGCTACCATTGCCCGGATCGTGGAGTCGGGTATTGATGTGTTGGCCTTCTCGCTTGCCGGCGTCGGCGATACCCATGATTCCTGGCGGCAGGGCACCAGTTTCCAGCAGGTCCTGGAAGCCATCCGCTCCCTCCAGGAATGCAAACGCCGGCTGGGAAAAGTTAATCCCCAGGTTCACATCGCCTACATGCTGCTACGCTCCGGACTCGCAGATTTGGAAAGGTTGCCCTTGGTGCTCCGAGGTCTGGAAATCAACCAGGTGGTTATCAGTACCTCTGGATTTAGTAACTGCCCCGGAGTTGGAAAAAGAATCCCTGGCGGCAGTATCTGAGCCAGAAGGAGCCGAAGTCACCAGGCGCCTGGAGAAGTTGGCTGCGGTTGGGGCACGGTGTGGCCTTGCCATCCATTATCCCAGCGTATTCTTTTTTGGCCGGAGACCAGAGTGCCCGGAAAACGTTTTACAGGCCGCAGTGATTTCCACCGAAGGCAATGTCTCTCCCTGCGTTTATACGAATGTGCCTACCGCTGCTGGCGACTATTATGTCAAAGGCACGCCGCATCAGATCCAATCATTATTTTTTGGCAACCTGCATGATCTCACTTTTCGAAAGATCTGGCAGCAGCCAAATTATCGCTATTTCCGTCGGTCCTGGCAGCTGGGTAACCTGGCCAGCCCTTGTTGCAGTTGCCTGAAGTTACAAGGTTATTAATCATTTCTGCCAGGATTATTTTAGCAATACGTTTGACAATATAATATTCCCTGGAGTTGAAAAATAACTGGCTTGATGGTTAAAAAAAAGTTGAAAAAAATTGGCAAAGGTTCTAATGTCTTGGTAGCTGTTCGATTTTTGTGGTATTTTACATAATAGACTGGCTATTTTAAC
The DNA here is from genome assembly GCA_963705135.1 of uncultured delta proteobacterium. GTDB lineage: Bacteria > Desulfobacterota > Desulfobaccia > Desulfobaccales > Desulfobaccaceae > Desulfobacca. The sequence goes on along the minus strand of CAVPJB010000005.1, from coordinate 27,444 downwards.
CAAACTGGATCGGGAAGGGGCTAATCTTCATACCCCGGCATCCCCGGGTAAAGGAGGTGAGACACAGCTGCCCTGTTTTAAAAAGTATTGCCTAAGTTGGTCCCAGAAATTTATTGGCTGTGAGAAGCCGGGACAGCCCTCCCGGCCACATCGAATTTGGGTTATGGGAAAGAGGAGGATTACATGAAATTTTATGAAATGGAAAGCATAAAAAAGATCCTGGGTCTGCCCTCCCAGGCCAGCGTCAAACAAATCGAGGCTAGGCTCTCTGAACTTTTGGCCAAGGAGGAGGAACTGGGGGGCTTGAAGGGCGAGGGGGCGGGTCGGGAGAAAATAGCACCGGCTAAAGTCTCCTGGTGGCGGCGCCGGAGTTAGAATCAGAATCCCCGGAGGCGGTCTCGGCGGCCGAACAGGTAGAAATTGCTTGTTTCATAAAAAAGTGGGCTGATGCCGGCGCCTGGAGCGATCTTGCCATCCATTAGGCCGGAAGGTCCTCACTGAGGCGGAAAAATGAATGCCCGGAAAATATTGTACGAGTTGCGGTGTGTTCCGCCGAAGGTGATTTTACTGTGCGTCTAGATATATGTGCCTGTTTCTGAAGTAGCTGAAGAAGCCGGGACAGACCTCCCGGTCACATCGAATTGGGTTATGGAAGGAGGCGGACCACATGAAATTCTATGAAATGGAAAGCATTAAAAAGATCCTGGGACTGCCCACCCAGGCTGGTGCCGGCCAGATCGAGGCCAGGATTAGCGATCTCCTGGCCAAGGAAGAGGAACTGGAGGCTTTGAAGCGCCAGTGGGAGGACCGGGAGAAAAAAGAACTTACCACAAACCAATGGCAAGCCCTCTATAAGTCGGAGGACTGGTTGGGCGTCTGGATCGGTCTGGGCATGATTGCCTTAGCTATAATTTATTTTTCTTTTACCGGCCAGAGCTTTAAGGCGCCCAAGTTCAGATGGACCACAGCGGCTGAATTTCAGTCCCACGCCACCGGCATCGTTCCTTTGGTTGATCGGCTTATGAAACAGGCCGAAGCCAAAGGAGAAGCGGCCATTCAAGAACAGGCACTGGCGCTGAAAGCGGCCATAGAAGCCCAGGATAGAAAGACGGCCGGGGCTGCTGCCAAAAAGTTGGAGGAGGCGGCCAAGCAGAGCAAAGATAAGGGCTTAAAGGCAACTGCCGGGGAGGTGGGCAAGGATATCTCGGGACAGGCCGGGAATCTCCTGGATAAGATCCTGACTGGGGATAATATCCTGCTTGCCATTTATATCGCCTTGGCCTATCTGGTCATCGGCATCATCGGCATGGGTCTGATGGGCCAGCCCGTCGGCTATTTCATCACCGGCTTCCCCTTTGTCTTTCTCATCTCCTGGCTGGCCCTGTTTCTGGCGGGCAACTTTACCATACATGAGTACGGCCTGGAATATGTGCTTTTCTGCCTGTTTATCGGGCTGGCGGTGAGCAATCTAATTGGAGTGCCCAACTGGATGATGCCGGCCGTCAAGACGGAATTTTACATTAAAATCGGTTTGGTCATACTCGGAGCCCGGGTCCTCTTTGGGGTGATCATGAAAGCCGGTTTTTACGGCATGGTTCAGGCCCTGGCGGTGGTGAGCGTTGTTTGGTATAGCTGTTGGTGGCTGTGTAAAAAGCTGGGCATTGACGATGAGTTTTCCGCCATGCTCTCCAGCGCCGTGTCCATTTGCGGCGTTTCTGCGGCCATTGCCACGGCCGGCGCCGTGAAAGGCGACCCGAAGAAGTTGTCCTATGTCACCTCCATCGTCCTGATCTGCGCCGTACCCATGATGGTGCTCATGCCCATCATCAGCAAGGCCTTTGGAATACCTGACGCGGTAGCCGGAGCCTGGCTGGGCGGCACCCTTGACACCTCGGGTTCGGTGGTGGCCGCCGGGGCGCTCATCAGCGATCTGGCCATGAAGGTGGGGGTCACTGTCAAGATGTCCCAGAATGTGCTCATCGGCCTGGCGGCCTTCATCCTTTCCGTGGTCTGGACCATGAAGGGAGTCAAGGAAGGGGAAGAGGCCAGCCTGTGGGAAATCTGGTACCGCTTCCCCAAATTTGTCCTGGGGTTTCTGGCCTCTTCGATTCTCTTCTCATTTCTTCTGAGCGAGGATACCATCAAGGCTATCGGCCGGCCCCTGCAAAACCTGGAGGTCTGGTGGTTTGCCCTGGCCTTTACCAGTATCGGTCTGGAAACCAGATTCATAGACATCGCCAAGTTGGGAGGCGGCCGCCCGGCTTTGGCCTTCCTGGTAGCTCAGGCATTTAACGTTGTCTGGACCCTGATTCTGGCCTACCTGCTCTTCGGCGGGATCCTGTTCCCGGCCCCGGTATTTTAGGGGTTTATTATATCGTTGCTGCAAGTTGATAATTCAGTTTCCGGTTTCCGGTTAAATTATTTAGTATCTTATAATGATTAAACCGGACGTTTGTTGGATTACCAACCGAACCTGTATAACTTGGGGCTCCTGAATAAGGGGCCCCCTTCCTTGAGGGTGGAAGTCCTGGGTGAGGGGCTCAACCTGAAACTGAACACTTATTTTTTTTAAACATTCTGGAGTGTGAGTATGGACTTGGCGGCCTGGGGCCTGGATAAGCTGGACTGGAAGTTTTTCGCCGGCATCCTGAACATTGTCATCATCGATATCATTTTGGCTGGCGACAATGCCGTTGTCATCGCCATGGCAGTGCGGTCCCTACCCCGGAAACAGCGGCAATGGGGCATAATTCTAGGTTCCGGGGCGGCGGTGCTGCTGCGGGTGGTCCTAACCTTTTTTGTGGCCCAAATCCTGGGGATTCAATTCATCAAACTGGCGGGCGGGGTGCTCATTGCCTGGATCGCGGTGAAGCTCTTCATCGAAGGGGCGCCGGAACAGGCCGACAGGGAGGCCAAGACGCTGTTGCAGGCCATGTGGCTCATCGTGGTGGCGGACATTACCATGAGTACGGACAACGTCCTGGCGGTGGCCGGCGCTTCTCACGGCAACCCATTTCTCCTGTTCTTTGGTCTGGCCCTGTCCATTCCCTTCGTGGTCTTCACCAGCAACCTGCTGGCTATGCTCATGGACCGTTATCCCATTATTATTTATATTGGGGCCGCGGTGTTGGGCCGGGTGGCAGGGGAGATGATCTTTACCGATCCCTTTGTGATAAGCTGGCTGGCCCCCTCGACCTGGTTCCGGTATACCATGGAAGCGCTGTTGGCGGTGGGGGTGATTGTGGTGGGTAAACTCTGGCTGTGGTGGACCTTTCGTCGCGCCGAGCAGACCGAGATGTCCTCAGGGGACACTGTACCTGTGCCGCCGTCTGAGGAGGAATAAATATGGCGATTCTGACAATTTCCCGGGAATATGGCAGCGGCGGCCGGGAGATCGGCCGCCGGGTGGCAGATCGGTTTGGCTACCAATACATTGATAAAGAGCGACTTTTTCTGGATCTGGACCGGGTGGGGAAACGCTGGGGCCAGGCGGCCCGGGAATTGGACGAAGTCTGCCCCACCTTCTGGGAGCGCCACGACTGGCAGTATCACGGATATATTACTCTGCTGGAATCCCTGATTATAGACTACGCTGCAACGGATAACGTTGTAATTATCGGCCGGGGCGCTTTCCTATTGCTCCAGGACGTGCCTTTCTGTCTAAAGGTACGCCTGGTGGCCTCGGTTGAGGTCCGGCTGGAGCGGATTATGGTCCAGGAAAGCCTGGACCGGGAGGCGGCCGAGGAACTCATGGCTCGGGTGGACCGGGATCGGGCCTGCTACCTGCAAGCCAATTATGAGAAGGCCTGGGATGAGGAAGGCAGCTATGATTGTGTCCTCAATACCGGCAGCCTGACCTATGACCAGGTGGTGGAGCTGCTGATCGAGGCGCTGGCTGAAAAGGAGAGCCTGGCTACTCCCGAGGCCAGGGCCCAATTGGCTGATCTGGCCCTGGTACATCGCCTCAAAGCCCGAGTGGCCACTGATCCTCATGTGCTGGCGCCAACCTTGAAGGTTTTCCTGGAAGCTGGAACGATCGTTGTCTCGGGTGTCATTCACACGCCCAAGGAATTACAGCTAGTTCAGAAACTCTCCCGTGAGGTAGTCGGTTCCAGGCCAATTCGATTTGATCTACAGCATCGCGCCTGAAAATTTATCCCCTCAGGTTTAGAAGACTGGTTCGCGAGTTTTACTTGGGAACCCAATATGCTTCAAGCTTCGCTTAACCCCCAATGTTATCTCAATCCGGTATTAACCAAACCGGTAAGCCGCCGCGCAGGCGCCTTCGCTGGAGACCATACAGGGGCCCAGGGGCTGGGACGGGGTGCAGGCGGTGCCGAATAAAGGGCAGTCCGGTGGCGGCAAAATGCCGCGCAAGACCTCGCCGCAGCGGCAGGGGGTGGCCTTGGGTGGGGGAACGGTGGCCAGGGCCGGGGCGAATCTGGTCCTGGCGTCAAAGCGGGATAGATGGGATTGGATGCTGACCCCACTGCCAGGGATCAGTCCCAGGCCTCGCCATTCAGCGTCGCTGGGAAGAAAAACCTCCGCTAATACCTGTTGGGCTTTGGGATTGGCAGGGGCAGAAACGGCCCGGGTATAGGCATTGGCTACGTGAATATCGTCCGGTCTGAAGCTGGGTTAAAATAGCTTCGACGCCCAGCAGGATGTCCAGTGGTTCAAAACCGGTGACCGCACAGGGCAGGTCGAACTCATGGGGAATGAAATCGTACGAGGCTGCGCCGACGATAGCGCTGACATGGCCGGGAAGCAGGAGGCCGGAGATCTTTAAGGCGCCGCTGGAGAGCAGGGCGCGCAGAGCTGCCGGCATGGTTTTGTGGACGCAGAATACCGAAAAATTTTCCAGGTTAGCCGCCGCTGCCGTCAGGATGGCCAGGGCCGTTGCCGGCATGGTGGTCTCGAAGCCGACGCCGAAGAATACGATCTGTTTGTCAGGTTCTTTTTGGGCGATCGTCACCGCATCAAAGGGAGAATACACAATCCGAACATCGGCGCCGGTGGCCCGTTGGCGATCCAACGACGTCCGGCTGCCGGGGACCCGGACCATATCGCCAAAGGAGGCAAGGATCACTTCGGACTGCTCCCCCAAGGCCAGAAAGCCATCCAGGTCCTGCTGGGAGGTGACGCAGACCGGGCAGCCCGGTCCTGAAACCAACCGGACCTCGGGGGGGAGGAGCATTTTTAAGCCGAAGCGGGCCACCGACATGGTGTGGGTGCCACACACCTCCATGATGGTGGCCGGACCCGATGCCAGGCCCAGCAGATGCCGAGCCAGATCTTGCACCAGGTGTTTGTCCCGAAACTCCTCACTGAATTTCATCGGCCAGTTTCCGAAGCAAATCTAAAGTTTCGGCCGCGTCTTCCGGGTCGACCCGGGAGATGGCCAGACCGGCGTGGACCAGGACATAGTCGCCCAACCCCGCCTCGGGCAGTAAATCCAGGCGCGCCTGCCGGGTGACGCCGTCAACCTCGGTGGTGGCAATGGTTCCATCAATATCTATTATTTTCATTGGTATGGCTAGACACATGACTTGGACCTTTTGTAAGGATTGGGCAAAGATCAGTTATTGGCTTTCAGCACTCAGCAGTCAGCTTTCAGCTAAAAAATAACCAATCAAATTATATCCGGGGCGGGGCTGATTTATATAGATAAAAATAGAACGTGCTGTGGTTATCGGGAAACTACTCCCGACCCAATACCGCAGCAGCCACCGCCACCTGCCCCAGGGAAATACCACCGTCATTGGGCGGCGCCTGCTGGTGATACAATATTTCAAAACCTGCCTGGGTCAACCTATCAATCAATCTGGCCAAAAGGCGGCCGTTTTGCCAGACCCCGCCAGACAGCGCCACCAGATTCAATCCTAACTTTTCCCGCAGATGCACGCAGGCCGCCTCACAGGTCCGAACCATGGACTCGTGAAAACGCGCCGCCACTAGCTTAGGAGGCGTCCCCTGCACATAATCATCCACCGCCAGACGAAACAGGGAAATGCTGTCGATAACAAGATGACCCTTGTGGTGCAACAATTCCAGGGGGTAAAAGCCAACTTCCTGCTCCGTCGCCGCCATCTCCAGCTCTAAGGCCGGCTGACCCTCATAGGTCCGCTTACGGCAGATATTGAGGGCGGCGGCCACCGCGTCGAAGAGTCGCCCGGCGCTGGTAGTGCTGGGAGAGTTCCAACCGGTGGTCAACTGCCGCCGCAGGATTTGACCTTCCAGGCCGGAAAACGACAGGCCTAGCTGATCCGCCTTGAACTCGGCTGCCTCACCATAGGCCGCATACAGATACGACAGGGCCATTTTGCCGGGATGTCGCACCGCGGCTTCTCCACCCGGAAGTAATATCGGGGCCAAGTGACCGACGCGGCGGTAGCCGGGCAGGTCCGCCACCAGAATTTCTCCTCCCCAGATAGAGCCGTCGGGCCCATAGCCGGTGCCGTCAAAGGCCAAACCCAGGCAGCGCTCCAGGCGGCCGTTTTCCGCTAGACAGGCGGCAATGTGAGCGTGGTGGTGCTGGACGCCGATCAAGCGGACATCGGCTAACTCTCGGGCATAGTGTGTGCTCATATAGGCCGGGTGCAAGTCATGGGCCACCACTTTGGGGGTGCGTTGGCTGAGTTCCTTGAAATGTTCGATAGCCAGACGATAATAATCCAGAGTTTCGATGGCATCGAGATCGCCGATATGCTGGCTGAGCAGCGCCGACCGGTCCCAGGCCAGGCAGAAGGTATTTTTATCCTGGGCTCCCACCCCCAAAATATCCTCCGGGCAGGTCAGGGGCAGGGCAATGGCTTCGGGGACGTAGCCGCGCGCCCGGCGAAGCCTGATGGGTCCATTACCCGGAACCGGACGGACCACGGAATCGTCGCAGGGAACCTGGATATCCCGGTTATGCAGCAAAAACGCATCCGCCAGATCGCCCAAGGTCCGGCGGGCCTCGCCATTGGCAAAGGCCAGAGGTTCTTCACTGCGGTTGCCACTGGTCATCACCAGCACCGAAGGCGAGTGCTGCAGGAGTAACAGGTGCAGTGGCGTATATGGGAGCATGAGACCGAGATAGGTGTTGCCGGGGGCCAGGCCGTTCGCCAAGCCGGAAGCAGTACGTCGGCGGACTAAAACAATGGGATTGGAAGGGGAAGCCAGCAGATTTTTATCTGCTTCGGTTAATTCGCAGATCTCCTCGGCCACCCCCAGGTCCCGGACCATGACCGCAAACGGCTTGTCTTGCCGTCCCTTCCTGCGGCGCAGCAACTCCACGGCGGCATCCTGCCGGGCGTCGCAGGCCAGATGGAAGCCGCCCAGTCCCTTGACCGCAAGAATATTGCCAGCCCAGAGCAGTTCCCCGGCTTTGGTCAGGGCATTGTCTTCCCATCGCTGCCCTTCATATTCCAGCCAGAGGTTCGGACCGCAGCCCGGGCAGGCGATGGGTTCGGCATGAAAACGCCGATCCAAAGGATTCTGGTATTCCTCCCGGCAGTCCTCACACATGGTGAAGCCGGCCATGGTGGTTTGGGCCCGGTCGTAGGGCAGGTTCTTGATGATGGTAAACCGGGGGCCGCAGTTGGTGCAATTGGTAAAGGGGTAAAGGTAGCGGCGGTCCTGGGGAGTATTGATCTCGGCGGCACAGTCCGGGCACAGGGCTACGTCGGCGGGAATGACCGCCGCAGTTTGACCGCAGTCCAGGCTCTCCAGTATAGAAAATATTTTCTCCCCCAGGGGAATGGCGTCTTCCGCCACCACTTCCCGGAGACAGGCTAAGACCGGCGTTTCAGAGACAAGATCCTGAAGAAAGGCGTCCAGGGCCGCGGGAGGCCCTTCGATTTCCAGTTCCACATTGCTGGAAGTATTAAGAACATGTCCACTGAGGTGATGCTTTATGGCTAAGCGGTAGACAAAAGGGCGGAAGCCTACTCCCTGCACTACCCCTGATACCCGCAGTTTCTTCCTGGCAGTAACTTCTGGCATAAATTAGTGCCTGTTTCCTCTCTGCCCGTGTCCAACATTTTGGACTTATTAACAATGTAAGCCTGCTGATTAGTCCCGTCAAGACTCCGTCATTTTTAGCAAAAAAACGTGCTGAGATACTGTCCATCGGGGGGAAATCTCTCCTCGTTGGGGTGAAATTCCCCACATGATCACTATTGCACAAGCCAACATGACGATATCAATAATTAATTAACTATCTACGGTTGGCATAGATATGGCAATATTATATATGGATAAAATTTTGTCTAAAGAAAACGAAAATCGAACGTTAACCAAGGAGAGTCGTATGTCCCGGGAGATAAAGGGATCAGTAATGGTGGTCGGTGGTGGTATTGCCGGTATTCAAGCTGCGCTTGATGCCGCCAACTCGGGCTATTATGTATATCTAGTGGAAAAAAACTCAGCCATTGGCGGGAAAATGGCCCAGATTGACAAGACCTTTCCCACCAATGACTGCGCCATGTGAATTATCTCCCCCAAACTGGTCGAGGTCGGCCGGCACATCAATATCGAGCTTCTCTGTCAGACGGAACTAACCGATGTCAGCGGCGAACCAGGGAACCTCTCGGTGACGCTGCGAAAAATACCACGTTTTGTTGATTTGACCAAATGCACCGGGTGCGGCGACTGTGCCAAAATTTGTCCGGTGTCTCTGTCTGACTCTTTTAATTTTGGCCTGGCAGAACGGAAGGCCATCTATCGGCTCTATCCCCAGGCAATTCCTTCCGGGTTTACCATTGACAAACTGGACCGGGCGCCCTGCACCCTGACCTGCCCGGCTGGCATTAATGTCCAGGGCTATGTCCAGCTCATCAAGATGGGCAAGTATACTGAGGCGGTGCAACTCATCATGGAACGCCTGCCCTTGCCCGGCGTGTTGGGGCGGGTCTGTCCCCATCCTTGTGAAGACAAATGCCGGCGCCGAGACCTGGATGATCCGGTGGCCATATGTAATTTAAAGCGCTTTGCCGCGGACCAGGTGGATCTGGAAAAGCTGCCGATGCCTCTGAGGGAGGCGCGACCGGAGAAAATTGCCATTATCGGCTCCGGCCCGGCCGGCCTGGCCTGCGCCTACAGTCTGGCTCTCAGGGGCTACCGGCCCACGATCTTCGAAGCTCTATCCCAACCCGGCGGCATGCTCCGGGTGGGCATCCCGGATTACCGTCTGCCCAAGGAAGTGTTGGATAAGGAGATCAACAACATCCTACGGTTAGGGGTTGAGTTGAAGACCAATACCGCTCTGGGCCGGGATTTCTCCCTGGATGATCTCACGAACCAGGGATATCAGGCCATATTTTTAGGAGTCGGCTGTCATGTGGGGGCAGCTTTGGGCATTCCCGGCGAGGACGTCAAAGGTGTCGTGCAGGGAGTCGACTTCTTGCGGGATCTCAACACGGGCAAGAAAACTCCAGCAGCCAAGAAGATGGCGGTCATCGGGGGCGGCAATGTGGCCTTTGACGTGGCCCGTTCGGCCCGCCGGTTGGGGGCTGAAGTCACCATCGTCTACCGCCGTTCCCGGGAAGAGATGCCGGCCAATCCCGAAGAGATCGAAGAGGCGCAGTGCGAAGGCATTCCCATTCAATATTTGGCTGCACCCCAACAGATTATCGTCAAAGATAATAAAGTGGCGGGATTAGAATGTCAGCGCATGGAGTTGGGCGAACCCGACAGTTCCGGCCGGCGGCGGCCGGTGCCCATACCCGGGTCCGAGTATAGATTGGAAGTGGATATGGTGGTGCCGGCCATCGGCCAAAAAGCCAACTTGAATGGCATCGAAGGGGCCGATATAACAACTACTCGCTGGGGCACCCTAGAAGTGGACCCGGTCACCTATGCAACCTCCAGACCCGGGGTCTTTGCCGCCGGCGATGTTCACACCGGACCCTGGATTGCCATCAGTGCCGTGGCCGGCGGAATGGAGGCGGCGGAGTCCATCGAACGTTACCTTCAAGGCGCCGACCTGACCCAGGGTCGGGATCTGGGGGAAGAAGCCAAAGCTATGCAGCAGTGGGCGGATATTCCCCTGGACGAAGAGAAAAAATCCCGGGAAGCTATGCCGCAACTGGAGCACGAAGTCTGCTGCACCTGTTTTGATGAGGTAATGCAAGGTTACACTGAAGATCAAGCGCAGGGGGAAGCGGCGCGCTGCCTCAACTGCGGCGTTTGTTCCGAGTGTATGCAATGCGTGGAGGTCTGTCAGGCCAGGGCGGTGGACCATGAGCAGCAGCCGGAAACTATGACCCTGCAGGTCGGTTCGGTCATTCTATCCCCGGGCTACCGGACTTTCAATCCCGCCGGCATCGACACTTACCTGTATGGCAAACATCCCAATGTGGTCACCACCATGGAATTTGAGCGGATGTTGAGCCCCGGCGGACCCTTCCATGGCCACATCACCCGGCGTTCCGACGGCCAAGAACCCAAAAAAATCGCCTGGGTGCTGTGTGTCGGTTCGCGTAGCGAAAAACCCGGGGAGCACCCCTATTGCTCGAACGTCTGCTGTATGACGGGCTTGAAGCAGGCTATCGTGGCCCAGGAACACATCGGCGCCGATCTGGATATGGCCGTCTTTTATATGGATATGCGTACCACCCGCAAAGATTTTGAAAAATATATGGTCGGCATTGAAAGCCGGGGGGCCAGGCTGATCCGGTCCCGGGTGCACAGCATCTTGCCGGAGGGTAGGACAGGGGACTTACGGGTGCAATACATTACCGAGGAAGGTGAGGCCCGGGAAGAAGTCTTCGATATGGTGGTCCTGGCCGTGGGCATGGAAATAGCCCCGGATAGCAAACTCTTGGCTGAGAAATTAGGGGTTGAGCTCAGCCCCAACGATTTTGTGGAAACCAGTTGTTTTGCCCCGGTGAGCACTACCCGTCCGGGATTATTTGCCTGCGGCGCCTTTACCAGCCCCAAGGACATCCCACAATCGGTGATGGAGGGCAGTTCTGCTGCCGCTGCGGCCACCCGGGACCTGGCCGCGGCCCGGGGAACACTCTTGAAGAAAAAGGTCTATCCCACCGAGAAGGGGGTTCTGGGAGAGGAGCCTCGGGTAGGGGTGTTCATCTGCAATTGCGGGATTAATATCGGCGGGGTGGCGGATGTGCCTGGTTTGGTGAACTATGCCCAAACCATCCCGAACGTAGCCTATGTGCAGGACAATCTTTTCAGCTGTTCGGAAGACGCCCAGAAGCAGATGGTGGAGAAAATCCACGAATATGACTTAAACCGAGTGGTGGTAGCAGCCTGCAGCCCCTCGACGCATCAGCCCATCTTCCAGGATATGTTGCGTAATGCCGGCTTAAATAAGTATCTTTTTGAAATGGCCAATATCCGGAACCAATGCACCTGGGTCCACCAGGGTGTGCCGGCGCAGGCCACGGAGAAATGCCGGGATCTGATCAATATGGCGGTAGCCAAATCCCGCCTCATGGAACCGCTGGAATACCTCAAACTGGGAGTCAACCGACGAGCCCTGGTCGTGGGCGGCGGCACAGCCGGTATGACCAGCGCCTTGGCCTTAGCGGACCAGGGCTACTATGTGCACCTGGTGGAACGGACGGACCGACTGGGTGGCAATGCCTTGAAGCTGCATACCTCCTGGCGCCGGGAACGGATCCGCCCCTTTGTCTACGAATTAATATCCAAAATTGAAAACCACGATAGAATCCTGGTCCACTTTGAGGCCATCGTCACGGCAGTGGCCGGCACCACCGGGAACTTTACCACCACCTTGTCCAATGGGGTTGAGGTTGAGCACGGCATTGTGGTCGTTGCCATCGGTGCTGAACCTTTCCGGCCGGAAGGGATGTACCTGTACAAGCAACATCCCAATGTCCTGCTGTCCCTGGATCTGGACCGGGAATTGGCCCGGAATAGCGCCCGGGTTCGGGAAGCTGAGGCCGCGGCTTTTATCCAGTGCGTGGGCTCCCGTATTCCGGAAAGGCCTTACTGCAGCCGGGTCTGTTGTTCCCATTCCGTGGAAAACGCCCTGCGTCTGAAAGAAATGAATCCCGATATGGACGTCTATATTCTCTACCGGGATATGAGGACTTATGGAGAACGGGAACTTTTGTATGAGGAAGCCAGGCGTAAAGGCGTCATTTTTATCCGCTACCGGCTGGGCGATCCCCCCGTGGCTAATTTTGACGGTGACCAGATCCGCCTAACGGTTACCGACCATGTTTTGCAGCGGCCCATCTCCTTTAACGTGGATCTGTTAACCTTGGCCACTGCCATTATTCCACATCGCAATGCCCCTTTGGCAGAATTATACAAAATCCCACTGAATGCCGAAGGTTTCTTCACCGAGGCCCATGCCAAGATCAAGCCGGTGGATGCCTCCGCCGAAGGTATTTATCTGGCAGGACTCTGCCATTATCCCAAGCCTATCCAGGAGTCCATCGCCGAAGGGTTGGCCACCGCCTCCCGGGCTAATACCATTCTGTCCCGGGAGTATCTGGAACTGGAGTCCACTATCTCCAATCCCATTGACGCGAACTGCGACGGCTGCGCCTTTTGTGTCGATTCCTGTCCTTTCAGGGCCATTACCTTGCTGGAATATATGAAGGACGGGGGCTTGAAAAAAACCATCGAGGTCAATGAGATTCTCTGCAAAGGCTGTGGCTCCTGCATGGCCACCTGCCCGAAGAAAGGCGTCTACATCGCCGGATTCAGTTTAGATCAACTAGATGCCCAGGTGGATGCCGCCCTGGGGCTCTTATAACAACAAGTTTCGAGTTTCGAGATCATAGAAGGATTAAATGTCGCTCAGGGGAAAATGTTTAGACCAAACTTTCATATGAAAATATGTTCACAACTGTAACAAAATGTCATATAATGCTGCTAGCGGTTCGCCTCAGGCATGGGCCAGCCGCCCAAAAGGGCAGATTCAGAAAAGACGCGCAAGGAAATCTTGACAGAGAGGTTGAACCATGAGTGATGAATACGAACCCCTGATTATTGCCTTCCTGTGTAACTGGTGCTCCTATGCCGGTGCTGATCTGGCCGGGGTTTCCCGGATCCAGTACCCCCCTAACGGCCGGATTATACGGGTGATGTGTTCCGGTATGGTACACCCCAATCTGGTTATTAACGCTCTTACCAAGGGGGCCGACGGGGTGCTGGTGTGTGGCTGACACCTGGGCGAATGTCATTACCTGGAAGGTAATAAAAAAGCACAGGGTAGAGCGGAAGCCATTGATATGATGTTGGAAGACTTTGGCCTGGAGCCCGAGCGTTTTCGGCTGGAGTGGATCGCCTCCTCCGAAGCCCAGCGCTTCGCCGATGTTATGACGGAAATGACTGATTCCCTCAAATCTTTGGGGCCCAGCCCATACAGTACCAGAGCCTAAACCCCAATAATTCTGGTTCCAGAGGACGTAATAATATGGACCTGCCATTATCCCGGAAGTTTTACGGCAAGAAATATATGTGGGATGGCCTGAAATATGACAGCCCCGACCAGGCCCAGGAAGCTGCAGAAACCTATAAAAAGGATGGTTTCGAAGTCGAGACCGTCACCGAAGGGGAGGTGCATCTGGTATTTTCCAGGCGATTGGCGGGGGCAGAAGCAAACGCTGCTTAAATCAAAACATCTGGTGGCCAACAAAGGAATCTTAGTAAATTTTGATAACCATTTTAAAAAGAGCGATTTTTAACATAAGGAGGGGAAAGCCAAAACAATACCGGACCGCAGCAAGTTAACATTTCCTGATAAGGAGGAAATACGATGTCGGTGAGAGTATCCGAAGACTGGTTGAATGCCTGTTCCGGTTGTGAAATCTCCATTCTCAATATTGGAGATGCCCTGCTGGACCTGCTTCCCAAGCTCAATTTTGTCCACATGACCGCACTGGTGGACCACAAATTCTTCGGGCAGCTGGGAGACCAAAAAGAAATGCAGGTCCCTGAAGCCGATGGTGGCTATTGTTACGGGGGGCGTGCGGAACGAGGAACAGAAACACGAATTGCTGGAGTTAAGAAACAAGAGCAAATTTCTCATCTCCTTGGGCAGTTGCGCCTGTTTTGGTGGAGTTCCCGCCCAGGCCAACATGTGGAAAAACGAAGATATCTTTGAGAAGGTTTTTCGCCACTGCGTTACCACCGAGCCGGCCCCCAACCCGGAAGACCCCAGTGTTCCGAAGTGGACCCCCACCTGTGCTGCGGTAGATGAAGTTGTCAAAGTAGACATCAGCATTCCAGGTTGTCCGACCCACCCCGATTGGATTGTTGAGGCCATCACCGCCCTGTTGGAGGGCAAGACTGCCTGGAGCCTGCCGGAGCGCAGTGTGTGTGACACCTGCCCGGTCATCCGGGAGCAGAAGTCTGGCGGCGGTCCGGTCAAACGCTGGCTGCAAAACATCGAGTTCAACCCTGAAGAAGGTCTGGACAAGATGCGCTGCATCAACGAGCAGGGTTATCTCTGCATGGGGCCGGTGACTCTGGCGGGCTGTGCGGGTAAAAACGATGTACCCCGGTGCATTAAGGCCCGGACTCCCTGCCGGGGCTGTTTCGGCCCCATCCGAAAGGGAGCCCGCCCCATGGTGGACATGATGGGCGCCTTGACCTCAGTAGGGTCTGGACCCCAAATCCCTGGTGGACCGGCGAGCCATGATGAACCGGTACATCGGCGCACACGGCTTTCTGACTCCGTTACCGGCCCGACCGGCCAGATAAGGAGGAGAGATACATGGGTACGGTTATCAATATTCAGCCGGTAACCCGGATCGAAGGCCACGCCAAGGTGGCCATCACACTGGATGACGCGGGTAACGTTGCCGATACCAAGGTGCATGTCCAGACCTTGCGCGGCTTTGAAAAATTCTGCGAAGGCCGGCCTGTGGAGGAAATGCCCCGGACAGTCTGCCACATCTGCGGCATCTGTCCCTGGGCCCATCACCTGGCCTCCAGTAAAGCAGCCGATGCCTGTTTCGGCGTCACGCCTCCCCCCGCGGCGGTGAAACTTCGTCGTCTCATGCAGAGCATCGCTTATGTTAGCGATAAGATTCTCCACTTTTATTTCCTGGCCGCGCCGGACTTCGTCATCGGCCCTGACGCCGACTACTCGGTGCGCAACGTCGTGGGCATCGTGCAGGCTGCCCCGGAGATTGCCAAGCAGGTAGTTCACATGCGCCATCTCGGGGCCCAGATCCTGGAAGGCTTTGCCGGCCGGGCCATCCATCCCACCTTCTCCGTGCCGGGCGGGGTGAGCAAACCCATGACTGAGGCCGAGCGCCAGGCGATGCTGCCCCAGACCAGGGAAATGCTGGAGTTCTCAAAGTTCTCCATCAACTTTGCCAAGGAAAACGTCTTCCCCAAGTACCTGGATGCCATCAAGTCCATCGGCGTCATTGAGGTGGGGTACATGGGCACCGTAACCGACGACGGAGCCTTGGATTTTTACGACGGCAAGCTGCGGCTGATGAAGCCCGACGGCTCCTATGACGATTTCGCCTACGACCAGTATGTGGATTACATCGGGGAGTGGCTGGAACCCTGGACCTACCAGAAATTCCCCTATGCCAAGAAGTGGGGCAAACTCAACCTGTCCCTGGATAATCCGGTGGGCGTCTATCGCACCAACTGCCTGGCCCGCATCAATGTGGCCGATAAGATGGAAACTCCTCTGGCCCAGGCCGAATTCGAAGAGTTCCGGTCCGCGTTCGGGCGGCCGGCCCATTTTACCCTGCTCTACCATTACGCCCGCCTCATAGAACTGGTGCAGGCGGCGGAAACCGCAGTGATGCTCCTGGAAGATCCGGAAATTACCAGCACGGATATCCGGGTGCCCATTACACCCAAAGCCGGCCGGGGCATAGGCTGCGTGGAGGCCCCCCGGGGCACCCTGATCCACGATTATACCTGTGATGACCAGGGGTTGATCACCAATATTAATCTCATCGTCGGCACCACCCATAATAATGCCGCCATTAACCTGTCGGTGAACCAGGCAGCCAAGTTGTTCATCAAAGAAGGCAAATACGATCAGGGAATTCTCAACAAGGTGGAAATGGCCATACGCGCCTATGATCCCTGACTGAGCTGCGCCACGCACCGCCTGGATGGCGGCGTAGCTGTGGAAGTGACCATTATCGACGCTCAGGGTAATGAGTTAGACCGGTTGGCCAATTAAATACTTAAGCACTGGAGCCAGAGAGGGTACAAACTTCTGTGGCTCCAGATTTAACCTCAAGTGGCAGGAAGATCGGGTTGCGGGATTAGGAAGTTTGCGAGAATTTCTAACATGATGCGAGATATTTTTGATAAGTCGGTGCTTATTTTCGGCTGCGGCAATATCCTGTTCGGCGACGACGGCTTCGGACCCGCAGTTATCAAATACCTTCAACAATATCCGCTTCCTCCAGAAGTCGGGATTATGGATGTGGGCACCGGCATCCGGGATATATTGTTTAATCTGGCCTTGAGTGAAAAAAGGCCGCGTCAACTTATCATTGTGGATGCGGTTGACAAACCGGGCAAGCAGCCGGGAGAGGTCTTCGAAATTTCCGTGGAGGAGATTCCCGCCAAAAAAACGGCTGATTTTTCTCTACACCAGTTTCCCACCGTTAATATCCTCAAGGAATTGCAGGATTATACCAACATGGATGTCCGCATTCTGGTGGCGCAAGTTGATTACCTCCCCGAGGAAGTCTCACCGGGGTTGTCACCGTCCATGGAAGCGGCTATCAATATCGCCTGTGAGCGTATTATTAATTCATTATAAGCCTTAATTACGAAGTAAACTATTAGAGGAATATTACCCTAACGCAGCTTACGTTGTAAGCTGGATTAATGCTACTGTATAAGGTGCCTCTCTCATGGATAAATTTCGGGTGCTTCTCGTAGATGATGAAGACGATTTCCGCAACACCTTGATGAAGCGATTAGAAACCCGCAACGTGCCGGTCACCGGGGCGGCTGGCGGCGACGAGGCCCTGGCCTTAATGCGGGATCAGGACTTTGATATCGTGGTTCTAGATGTAAAAATGCCGGGCAAGGACGGCATTGAGACCCTGCAGGAAATAAAAAAGCTGAAGCCCCAAACTGAAGTTATCCTGCTCACCGGACATGCCTCGGTGGAGTCCGGCATCCAGGGGATGAGGTTGGGAGCTTTCGATTATGTTATTAAACCGACCCCCCTGGACGAATTGTTGGATAAGATGCAACAGGCCTTTGAAAGAAAAAAAGTAAGATAACCATTCATTTTTCCATGTCACTGCCTGGAATCGACCGATAACAAGATGTAACCTGTTAAAACTTTGGACCAAGGAGGGTTCAAAAATTCCAGCAGGGGATGGCAGGGATTGAACTTAATTATAAAGGGGACAGGCCAAATGCACGAATACTCGCTTATGCAGAGGGTAATCGAGACGATCTGCAAGAATTTGGAAGAAGGCACGGATTTTCAGGGACGTCAGGTTAAGGAAGTCGTGCTGCAAATCGGTGCCCTCGATATTCATTCTCCCGAGTCATTCCATCAGGCCTTTGAGGTGTTGGCCCGGGAAACTGCCCTGTCAGGCTCCTCGCTAAGGCTCAGCGTCATCCCCGGTTCCATCTCCTGTCCCAAATGCGGCTATCAGGGCACCTGTAAGGAGGACGTGGACGGCCACGACCCGCTGCCCTGCACCGAATGCCCGCAATGCGGCACCATTTCCGGAGTGATCGGGGGCAGGGGAGTGGAGGCCATCGAGTTGATTTTGGAAGATTAGAGCGGGTGACTCAAGAAGATTTGGGTACCATGAAACCTGCGGAGGTTGAAAGCCGCAGGTTTTGTGTTTGTGCGCCTATTAAATCTCTGCCTGATATGCCTGTAAATCGATCAAATATTTAAGACAAGGTCTTAACTTATTTCATTAAATAAATAAAAATATTTGATAATTAGAGATAGATATTTAATTGTCCGGTCCCAGGATTTTTTCCACGGGACGGCGTTCCGGAACATAATCGTGCGGGATTCTGCCCTCGTTCCATGCCTGGCTGACATAAAGACTGCAATAGCAACTCCCGAACTCTTTGACATCCTCGACTCGATACACACAGGGGCAGATAATGTCCTGGTCCCAGTCCCGATCCCCGCAGACCAGCCGGCAGGGGCAGCCCATATAGCCGTGTCGTTTTCTATTTTCCAGGAGCGAGGCCAACAACGCCAAAACGTGGTCCTTATCCGTATTGAAAAAATAACCCTTGGGTTCCTGGGCTTTTTTCAGCATTTCGTAAAGTTCGGTGGCGTTCATCGGGAATCCAGAATTTCCTGAATTTCTTCTTTTTTAAAGCCGACAATTACTTTGTCGCCGATAACCAGGGTTGGAAAGGATATCCGGGGATTAAGGTTTTTGACCTCCTCGAGCATAGCCTTTCGTGCTGCCGGCTCCAGTTTATCCACGTCGATGCATTCATAACTGCAGTCGCACTGGGCGAGGAATTCCTTACAACTGCGGCAGTGGATGCAGGTGCTCAAAGCATACAGTTTTATGTCGGTCGGGTCCATGGCATACCTCTCTTTTTGCTCAAGGTTTCAGGGTGGTCAACTGGTGCCTTTTTTCCAGTTGTTCACAGTCAGAGTTTGCAGGGCCTGAAAATAGTGCGCGTGGTCATTTGGGGCTGGTTCCTGAGCCCGCATCAAATTCGAAAGGTGTTCGATTAGCACCCAGCCAATGGCGTGAATCGCCTCATGCCGATCTAACCCTTCAGCCCTTAACCTAGCCAGCGTCTCTCTGACTATTTCGAGACCCTCGGCAAGCTGATTTTCCACGACGAGGTGGATGACGGCATGTACGTGGGGCTTAGGGCTTTTATCCCGCACACGCCGGTGATAAGCCTGAATAAGCGCGACTCGCTCATCTTCTCCCAAGGCAAGCCACTTATCCGGTTCAGGTGTTTTTTCGGGATGATATTTCATCTTTTCCTCGAAAACCTTAGGTGACGGCTCTGACCTTGACAACCAGGTTGTCTAAGTCGTCCTGGGGGTCGGTCTGGAGCTTTTCCTGTATCGATCACATGGGTTACCCCGTTAATTCAGCGCTTGGCGTTTCAAAGATTATATCAATTATCCCATTATACTAAAGAACTATCTCCGTCTCCTGTGACAAAGCAAAAACCTCCAGCGACACTTTCTGTCTAGCAATAATATCTCGGCAGTGGTCAACAATCTGATCGATGGCTTTATCATCCCGGTCCTGATTGTGGTGAAAAAGGCCGAACCGAGACACCCGGGCCTGTATAGCCAAGTCTAAAGCCTGCACATACGTGGAATGCCCCCAGCCTCGGGTCAGTTTATATTCCTCGGGGGTATACTCGGCATCGTGGATGAGGAGATCGGCGTTGCGGGCAAATTCCGCATACTCATTCATGTTTAAGCCACCCCGGTGATGGTAGCCCAATTCATTGTCGGTTAAAAAGACAAATATTTTATCATTTTCCACGAATTTATAACCCTGGCCCCCATTGGGATGGCTGAGGTGAATCGGAAAAACCTCCACTGGGCCTATGTGGTAGCTCATGACACAATCATTTTCATAGGTAAAATCGGCAGCCAATTCGCTAAAGGGCACCGGAAAAAAAGGGGTGCTCATGGCCCGGGTGAGCAATTTTTTAATATCTCCCTGAGCTTCCGTGCAACCGAGTATGTTAATCTTGGTTCTATGATCATAGATCGGCTTAAAGAAAGGGAAGCCCGAAATATGGTCCCAATGGGAATGCGTCATGAAGAAGGTATAAGCAAAGCGATTTTCGGACACAAGTTTGTTACCCAATCTCCTGATGCCTGTGCCCGCGTCAATAATGATAATATCATCATCGCCAGTGCGTATTTCAAAACAGGTGGTATCACCGCCATATCTGACATATTTCTGACCCGATACCGGGATGGAGCCGCGAGCCCCGAAACACCGAATAATCATGGATGGAAACACCTCCCTCTCGCCGACTTCCTCACCCGGACTCCCTGGCCCACCAGACAGTCCTCTAAATGGACCCCGGGGTCAATGGCAGCGTTGGCCCAAACCACGGTATTTTTTAGATATGCGCCGGTTCCAACATGTACACCCGATCCCAGACAGACGCCGCCATCGCAGTGAACCCTGGCAGAGAGGGTTACTCCGAGTCCCGTATAAGGATCGGCCAAATCCGGATAAAAGGCGGCTAGAATCTGCAGTTCCCCAGCCAACAGGCGGCGGTGAATCTCTAGATAGTCCTGGGGAGTGCCGATGTCCTGCCAATAAAAACCGCGTTGTACCGCCGCGGCCACCGTTTCGCCGCCGGCAATAGCCTGACGATAGGTATCAATAATGTTAACAGAAACTCCGGGGGGGATCAGTTCGAAAATTCGGGGAGAAACCACCTGGATACCGGTAAAAGCCAGAGGAGAAGTTGTAGTCGCCAAATGTGGGGCGGCACCAAAGGAAGCAATGTGTCTTGAGCCGTCCAACCAGACATTATTAAACCTGGGGTAATCATGCAGCATCATCGTGGCCAAGGCGCCTTGCTGATGCCCCCGGTAAGCTGCGGCAAAATCTAAATCAGTAATGATATCGCCATTTATTACCAGGAAAGGCGACTCCCCGACAAATTCCGTTAGATTACGCAAACCTCCGCCTGTCCCCAGGATTTCCGCCTCGTAGCTGATAAACACTTCTA
The DNA here is from genome assembly GCA_963705135.1 of uncultured delta proteobacterium. Classification (GTDB taxonomy): domain Bacteria; phylum Desulfobacterota; class Desulfobaccia; order Desulfobaccales; family Desulfobaccaceae; genus Desulfobacca. The sequence goes on along the minus strand of CAVPJB010000005.1, from coordinate 6,801 downwards.
AATCCGGCGGACTGTGGGATTCTATAAAGGCATTAATGTCATCCGCCCGGTGATGGGTATTAATGGCCACCCGATTAAAACCCGCGGCCTCCAGCTGGTCCAAAATTAGCCCCAAAAGGGGTCGGTTTAAAATAGGAAAAAGCGGTTTGGGAACCTGATAGCTTAAAGGTCTGAGCCGCGTGCCCAAGCCAGCCGCCAGGACGACCGCCGTCAGGGTATCGCTTACCGTCATGGATCAGACTCCAACGGTTTTGTCATGATCACCATCGGCTCATTTGATCTTCGTTTTTTCGTGAAACAAAATCAATTTCCGGCTAATTTCTCTTTAATTAACTGAAAACTGGAAACCGAAAACTGATAACCGTCAGTTCAGCGTTTGTAATTCAACTTCCGGAGGATGTCATACCGCCAGGCCCGGCCGGCTTCTTGTTCCAAGCCTTTTGGTGGAAAACCGTCGATCACTCCCAAAATGCCTCTACCCAGTTCCGTCTCGGCCACGATTACCTGAACCGGGTTGGCGGTAGCGCAATGGATGGTGCATACCTCCTGACACATCTTGATGGCATTGAGCATATGAATGGGAAAACCTTGGCGCAGCAGAATGTTAAAGGTATGTCCGGCAGCTAACATTTGGGCATTTTCCACTGCCGCGGCCGTCAGTTCTTTATTATTGCCTTCCACCCGAATCAGACATTCCCCCGAGGCCTCACAAAAGGCCAAACCGAATTCCACCCCCAAACTGGACGTGATTAAAATCTCATACAAGTCTTCCACTGTCTTAATAAAATGGGCATGGCCCAGAATGAGGTTGGCCCCTTCGGGAATCAGTACATCAATAATCTTCAATACCATGGTTGCGCCCTTTCTTAATGTGGCAAAGTTATGCCTGTTTCAGAAAATAGTCTCTTTTCTTAGCGGCACGGCAAGTCATGCCCATTTTAGCTATAACTCAACCTCCCAGGGAAAATCTGGTCGCCAGGGGAATTCCCGGCAACCTTAAATATCAATGCAATTATAATCTTGTTAAATAACCAAATACAAGCGATAATACTACGATAAATAATTAAACAAGATGATACTCTCCTCAGCAAGTCGGGCGCTTTAGCTCGGCAAAAAACACAGAAAGGGTCATGGCCTTTAAAACCTTCCCACCCCCCGGCAGCCCTCCCGGGATATTGGAGCACCGTAGCGGCCGGCTGACGTTTCCCTCTCGCTTGCGGATAATCTGGTATGACGGTGACAACCTGGAAGAAAAAGCTGACGCCACTGTAGCAGACTGCCAAAATTTTAAAGATCGTCCTGGAGTTAAATGGCTGCATCTGGAGGGTCTGAAGGACCTGACCCTGCTCCAGGACCTGGGAGCCTGTTTGGGTTTACACCCTTTAGCGTTGGAAGATGTCGTGGAAGGCCGGGCCCCCATCAAAGTCGATGATTATCCCAATTATCTCTTCATTGTCAGCCGTCTGGTCACTAACTTGGAAGACTACCAGGACGAGCAGATCAGCCTGTTTTTGGGGCCGGATTATCTTTTCAGTATCCAGGAAACCCACACCGACCATCTTGGCATTATCAGGGAGCGCTTGCGCCATAGTTCGGGACATATTCACCAACCAGGGGGCCGACTACTTAACCTATGCCATCATCGATTATGTCGTGGATTCCTGGTTCCCTCTCCTGGAAAATTTTGGCGAACGTCTTGAGGACCTGGAAGACAGATTGTTACTTCAACCGGATGGCAACTTGACCCACGAATTGCAAAAACTGCGTCGCCAACTTTTGCGCGGGCGGCGTTTGTTATGGCCCATCCGAGAGTCCATCAACAATCTGCTTGATCAGGAGAGTACCTTAATTCACGAGCATACCCGGATCTACTTGCGGGATTGCTATGACCATTCCTTCCAGGTTATCGACCTGCTGGAAAATTTCCGGGATATGGCCAGTGGCCTCATCGATGTCTACCTGTCCAGCCTCAACAATCGGCTCAATGAAGTTATGAAAGTCCTCACGGTCATTGCCACCATCTTTATGCCCTTGACCTTTATAGCCGGCGTTTACGGCATGAATTTTAAAACCGAACTATCACCCTGGAACATGCCGGAACTGGGGTGGTATTACGGCTATCCCTTTGCCCTGGGACTTATGAGTACGGTAGCTTTGATCATGATTATTTACTTTAAAACTAAAAAATGGCTCTGATGCAAATGTGTTAAGGATTATAGCTTCATGAATAATGTATTGAAGATTATTTGTTTTATATCGCTCCTTTTTTCCTGCCTGCCGGCCACCGCCCAGGAAATCAACCTCGGCTGTTATATCCCCATGACCGGGTCGGCCGCGGCCATGGGCCAGGTTACCTGGAAAGGCATCGAGATGGCCCAGCGGCTCAGGCCCCAAGCTTTAGGGAAAAAAGTCAACCTCGTGCTGGTGGATACCCGGAGCGACAAGATCGAGGCCGCCAATGCCGTTAGCCGTCTCATCGAAAAAGATAAAGTCGCAGCAATCATCGGGGAGGTCATCAGCGGCGACACCCTGGCCGGAGCCCCCATCGCCGAGCGGTTTGCCATCCCGAACATTACGCCGACGGCCACCAATCCCCTGGTGACGCAGAATCGGCAATACGCCTTCCGGGCCTGCTTTGTGGACACCCTCCAGGGACGGGTAGCGGCCCGTTTTGCCCAAGAAGATTTAAAGGCTCAGAAAGCGGCGGTCATCATCGATCAAGCCCAGGATTATTGCGTCGGTCTGGCCTATTTTTTTATGCAGGAATTTAAACAAAGGGGGGGCCAGATAGTCGCCACCACCTACATCCAGACCGGTGATCAAGACTTTTCCGCCCAAATCTCAGCCATCAAACCAGCAGCCCCGGATATAATCTATGCCCCGAACTATTACGCCGAAGACGCCTTGCTGGCCCGGCAGATGCAGGAGCTTGGGCTTAATGTGCCCATTCTTACCGGTGATGGTGCCCAAGTAACTGACCTCATTAAAATCGGTGGCCCGGCGGTGGACGGCATGTATTTTACCGCCCATTTTCACCGGGAAGCCGTAACCACCCCCCTGGCCCAGGAATTTATCAAGGCCTACGAGGCGGATACCAAACGGGAGGTTGAGGCCTTCGCAGCCCTGGGCGGCGATTGCTATTTCATGCTGGTGAACGCTTTGGAAAAGGCCCAAACTACCGAGGGGCCGAAATTGCGGCAGGCCCTGGCCCAGACAAAAGATTTTCCCGGCGTGTCGGGCAGCATTACCATGGGACCGGATAATAATCCCATCAAAGAGGTAATGATTCTAAAGGTGCAGGGTGGGAAGTTTGTCTATGTGACGAAGATGGCGCCGTAATATTTTGGTAATAAAAAATGAAATATTTTTACTTAACTTTTAAATGATAAAAAAATGAGAAACTTATTCGACCCCATGGATACCCGCATCGTCCACGTTAATATCGAAGACGAAATTCGCAAGTCGTATCTGGAATATGCCCTGTCGGTTATCATCGGCCGGGCTCTGCCGGACGTCCGGGATGGTTTGAAGCCGGTGCACCGCCGGATTTTGTTTGCCATGTCCGAGATGGGCAACGATTACAACAAGCCCTATAAAAAATCGGCCCGCATTGTGGGTGACGTCATCGGTAAATACCACCCCCACGGTGATACCGCGGTGTATGACGCCATTGTCCGCATGGCCCAGGACTTTTCCCTGCGCTATCCCTTGGTGGACGGCCAGGGGAACTTCGGCTCCATCGACGGTGATTCCCCGGCCGCCATGCGGTATACCGAAATCCGTATGACCCGTTTGGCCGCCGAGCTGCTCCAGGACCTGGACAAAGAAACGGTGGATTTTGTCCCCAACTATGACGGCTCGATACAAGAACCCATGGTCCTGCCGGCCAGAACGCCGAACCTGCTGATTAATGGCTCCTCCGGCATCGCCGTGGGTATGGCCACCAATATCCCCCCGCATAATCTCACCGAGGTGTGCGAAGCCCTGCTCGCTCTGATCCACAACCCGGACATCGGTCTGGAAGAGCTGATGACAATTCTGCCCGGACCGGATTTTCCTACTGCCGGGTTTATTTATGGCGCCGAAGGCATTGCCGAGGCCTACCGCACCGGCAAAGGCCTGATTCGCCTCCGGGCCCGCACTTCCAGCGAAACCCGGAGTGGGCGGGAATATATCATTATCGATGAACTGCCTTATCAGGTGAATAAGGCCCGGATCATTGAACGCATCGTGGAACTGGTGAAGGATAAGAAAATCGAGGGTATCACCGATATCCGGGATGAGTCCAACCGGGAAGGGATGCGGGTGGTTATCCAGTTGCGGAAGGACGAGATAGAGCAGACGGTTCTGAATCAGCTCTTTGCCCATACGAATCTGCAGGTAACGTACGGCATCAACCTGGTGGCCATTGTCAATAACCGTCCGGAGCTCCTGACTCTCAAGGATCTGCTCCGGGAATTCATCAAACACCGCAAGGAAGTCATTGTCCGGCGCACCCGCTATGAACTGCGCAAAGCCGAGGAGCGGGCCCATATTCTGGCCGGCTTGAAAATCGCCTTGGACCATTTGGATGAGGTTATCTCCCTGATCCGGACTGCCGCCAGCCCGGCCGTGGCTCGCAGCCAGTTGGTGGAGCGCTTCGAGTTAACCGAGATCCAGGCCCAGGCCATTCTTGAAATGCGGCTGCAAAGATTGACTGGGTTGGAACGCCAGAAAATTATCGATGAATACGAGCAATTACTGGCTGCCATCGCCCGTTTTAAGGAAATTTTGGCCAGTGAGTCCCTGGTCTACAAAATTATTGAAGAAGACCTCATTGACCTGCGGGACCGCTTCGGCGACCGGCGGCGGACCGAAATTATTCCCGAGGCCCCCGACCTTACCCTGGAAGATCTGATCCCTGATGAAGAAATGGTGGTGACCGTTTCTCACCAGGGCTACATCAAACGCAATCCTTCGTCGCTATACCGCTCGCAGCGCCGGGGCGGTAAAGGCCGGACGGGAATGTCCATCAAGGAAGATGATTTCGTTTCCCAGCTCTATATTGCTTCCACTCACAGTTACTTTCTCATCTTCAGCAACTTGGGCCGAGTTTACTGGCTAAAGGTCCACGAGGTACCTTTGGCCAGCCCTAATGCCCGGGGCAAGGCCATCGTCAACCTTCTCAATTTTGGGCCCCGGGAAAAATTGACCACCATCCTGTCCATCCGTGAGTTTGTCCCGGAGCATTTTCTCATCATGGTCACCAAACGGGGGATTGTCAAAAAGACTGAACTCATGAACTTTAGTCGCCCCCGCTCCGGCGGCATCATCGCCTGCACTCTGGATGGAGAGGATGAACTGGTAAGCGTTGCTCTCACTGACGGCTCCCGGGAAGTTTTTTTAGGAACCAGTCTGGGTAAGATCATCCGTTTTTCGGAAGAGGATGTCAGAGATATGGGGCGTAGCGCCCGGGGTGTCAAAGGCATGGCCGTGGCCGATGACGACGCCATCGTGGGCATGGAGATTCCCACCGAAGCAGGCGCCATTCTTACCGTCACGGCCAACGGCTACGGCAAACGCACCCGCCATGCCGAATATCGCCTCCAGAGGCGTGGCGGCCTTGGTCTACTGGCTTTGAGAGTCTCCGACCGCAATGGGCCGGTAGTGGGCATTCTGCAGGTTACGGAAGATGATGAAGTCATGCTCATTACCGACCGAGGGAAAATTATCCGTTTGCCTGTGGCCGGCATCTCCCTCATCGGCAGAGTCACCCAGGGCGTCAAACTGATCGATACCGAAACCGAGGAGCGGGTGGTGAGCATTGCCCGTCTAGCGGAAAAGGGCGATGAAGGAGAATAAAACGCCATCTCCCCCTGAAAAAAACATCGTGGCCGTTATCGGCGCCGGTAGTTGGGGAACAGCTTTGGCGCACCACTTAGGACGGCAGGGTACGGAAGTACGCCTATGGGTCTTTGAACCGGAACTTCTCGCCATTCTCCATCAAAAGCGGGAAAATGCCTTGTTCTTGCCTGGGGTGAAGTTATCCCCTAACCTGAGTTTTTATGGCGATGTGAATGAGGCGGCCAGGGGAGCCTCCATTGTCATCATGGCAGTCCCTTCGCATGTCTTCCGACAGGTATTAAGCTCTTTGCCACCGGCAACCCCTTCGTCCCTTATTCTCGTCAGCGCCACGAAAGGGATTGAAAATGACACCCTTTTGACTATGGAAGGGGTGGTCCGGGAAGTATTGGGACCTGAGTGCCCGTACGCTATTCTTTCCGGCCCCAGCTTTGCCGGTGAAGTATCTCAAGCCCAACCCACGGTGGTAACTGTGGCCAGTCGTCAACGCAATGCCGCCAAAGCCATCCAGCAGCTTTTCTCCTCCCCAACTTTTCGCGTCTATACCACCTTCGACGTTACCGGGGTGGAATTGGGAGGGTCTTTGAAAAATATCATGGCCCTGGGCGCTGGTATTCTGGAGGGGTTGGGTCTGGGCGCCAACCCCCGGGCCGCGCTGATAACTCGCGGGCTGGCCGAAATAATCCGCCTGGGAGCCAGACTGGGGGCCAACCCCATGACCCTGGCCGGCTTATCAGGTCTGGGTGATTTGGTTCTAACCTGCACCAGCACCCAGTCACGCAACTATCAGGTTGGCGTCCAACTGGGATCCGGCAAAAATATAACCGATATCCTGGCAAACATGAAAATGGTGGCTGAGGGGGTCAAAACTGCTGCCGCCACGCATTTTTTGGCCCAAAAACTGGGAGTGGAAATGCCGATTGTGGAACAGGTGTATCGTATCCTGTATGAAGCTCAATC
>CAVPJB010000004.1:0-55055 GCA_963705135.1 uncultured delta proteobacterium | reverse complement strand
ATCTCCTGCAGCCTGGCCAATCCCGTGGGGGTGCAACACGGCTCCAGCACCAACGGCTCCACCTGTTGAGCCGCCAGCTCCGCCACCACAGACGACAGGTCAACCTTCAGATCAGGACAATTGCAAAGGAGCAGCTTCTTTCCGGCCATAGGTTAGTTTCGAGTTCTGAGTTCCGAGTTGAAAAAACTTTTTTTGGTTCTCAAGTTCCAGATGGGTTAGAGTGCTCAGCCTCTTCCACAACCTTAGGAGAAGCCGGCTGTAGCTCCCCAAGTTTAAATTCAGCCAGTTTCCGGGTCATCTCGAGGATCAGCTGTTGAAAAGCCCGACCCTCGGTGGCCGAAATCCAGGCAAGCTGCAAGCGTTCCGGATTGATATCCTGGGCTGCCAGTTTCAGTTTTAACTTCTCCATCCGGGCCTTGGCCCTGAGGTTGCCGCTCAAGTAGTGGCAATCCCCCGGCGGATGACAGCCGGTGACCAGCACCAGACCGGCACCTTTGGCAATGGCGTATTGTACCAGTTTCGGGTGCACCCGCCCGGCGCACATAGTGCGGATCAAGCGGACGACGGTAGGGTACTCCAAACGGGAAACCCCGGCAAAATCAGCCCCGGCATAGGAACACCAGTTACAGGCAAAGGCCAGGATTTTCTCCTGGGGTGCCACGGCCAGGGCTTCTTCGATTTGGGCCAGGAGCATCTCGTCGGTGAACCCGTGAGCGATCACCGCCCCCGCTGGACAGGCCCCAGCGCAGACACCGCAGCCTTTGCAGGCCTGGCTGACGACTCTGGCAGTGGTCTTACCGTCTGCCGTAATTAGTTCCACTGCCTGGAAGGGGCACTGCTGATAACAGCGCTCGCAGCCGGTGCATTTTTTCGGATCAATTTCACAGACGATGCCGTCCAGAGTAACGGTGTCGTGGGCAAACAAGGCCATCACTTTGGCCGCGGCGCCGCTGGCCTGAGTCATGGCCGCGGCAATATCTTTAGGACCCTGGCAGGTCCCGGCCAGATAAACGCCGTCTAAAACCGTCTCCAGGGGCCGCAGCTTGGGATGGGCCTCCATGAAAAAGCCGTCCTCCCCCACTGGCAGTTTCAGGGTATTCTGGAGAGGCCGGCCGTTTCCCGGCGTCATCCCGACCACCAGCACCACCAGGTCCACCAGGTCCTCACTTGGAACCCGGAACAACTCATTATCCGCTTCAAGCCGCAGTCTCCCATCCACCGGGGTGAGGTCCCGGACCCGTCCCCGGAGAAACAGGATGCCGGCCTCCCGGGCTCGAGTGTAAAGCTCCTCCCATTCCCGGCGGACCGTGCGGATATCCCGGTAATACACCCGGATCCGGGCCTGGGGAAACCGGTCTTTAAGTTCCAGGGCCTGCTTCAGGGCGGTGGCGCAGCAGATGCGGGAGCAATAGCGGTTACCGTCCTCCTCCCGGGATCCCACGCACAAGATAAAAGCTATATCCTGGGGCTCCAACCCAGGCGCGATGTCCGCATTCGCTGCGGTTCCCAACCCGGCGGCGGCCAATTGCGCCTCCAGCTCCAGGGAGGTCAACACCCGGGGCAGTCCGGCCCAGGCTTCATAGCGGCTGCCAGCCGGATCAAAGGGGTTAAAGCCGGTGGCCACCACCAAACTACCGGCGGTGAAGCTGCGGGAGACCGACCTGGCATCCAGTTCAATGGCTTGTTGAGGGCAGACCTGGACACACGCCCCACAGCGGTTGCAGTGCTCCAGATCAATGACATATCGGGCCGGGAAAGCCCGGGGCGAAGGCAGGTAGATGGCGGGGTGACTGCCGTTTACCTGGACCGGGCAGACTGCCTGGCATTGACCGCACAGGTTACACTCCTTGGTCACCAACCGGGGTTTCTGGGTCACTTCCACCCGGTAGCTTCCCAAATGGCCGCTTACACCGGTCACTTCGCTCTTCACCAGCACCGCGATCCGTGGATGGAGGCTGGCCGCCGCCATAATGGGATTGATCAGGGTAAAGGCCTTTTGACCTCGGGGAAAAGTGCGGTGTAGAAAGTTGGCCCACCCTCCCAGGATGGGCTCCTTTTCCACCAAAACCACTTCATGGCCAGCCTCGGCGATGTCCAGGGCGGACCGCAAACCGGCCGGACCGCCGCCGATGACCAAGGCCCGCCGGGTCACCGGCACTTGGCGTTCGAATAGAGGACGGGTCAGGCGCACCTTGGCCAACCCCATGCGGATGAGTTCCAGGGCCTTGACTTCCGCATCCTGGGGTTCCTGGGCGTGCACCCAGGAGCAATGCTCCCGGATATTGACGATCTCCAGAAAATAAGGGTTGAGCCCGGCGCCGGCCAACAACCGCCGGAAGGTCAATTCATGCATCTTGGGGGAACAAGCGGCAATCACCACCCGGTTCAGGTGGTTTGCCGCGATATCCTCCAGCATCTCTTTCTGACCGGCTTCGGAACAGCTGTATAATTGATGCCGACAGACCGTCACATCCGGGAGGTTTTCAGCTAAAGCCGCCAGATGGCCTGGCCGTAGGACGCCGGCAATGTTGAGGCCGCAGTGGCAGATATAGAGGCCGAGCCGCAAATTCTCAGTCATGGGATCACAAACACATCTGTGGAAACATACAAGGATCTGCCCTCATACTGCTCACGGCTCACGGCTCACTGTCAACTTAGCCAGCGCCTCTTCCCAGGCGTGGGAAAAATCCCCCAGATGGGCCACCACTTCTTCCCTGACAATGGTGACGGCGCCTTCAGGACAAATGTTTCGGCAGACGCCGCAGAGGCTACAGACTTCGCTTTTCAAATACACCCGCTCCCCATCCCGGACGATGACCTTGACCGGACACAGATCGATACACCTGGTGCAGGTCGCCGGGCAGAGACCATCCTGAATGACCACCCGGCCGATAAACTTGGGACTGATTTGGATGGCCTGGGTGCGGCAGACCTGGAGGCACTGGGTGCAGCGCAAACACAGGTCGACCTCAGGGAAGACATGGCTTTCGTCTGCGGCCAGTTTGACCACCTGACGGGGGCAGGCAGTGAGGCAGACCCGGCAACTTTTCGGGCAGTCGGTCAGAGTGTTGGGGACCAGGCGGCGCTCGGTGCGGCACCAATGGGTTTCGCCTTCGGGCAGCGGCGGACAGGGCTCCGGGCACTTGGCGGCATCCAGGGTGATGGGAGGATAAAACAGCCCCACCCCCCGGTGGTCGGCCAGGATGGTTTTTGGTTGGCCATTGAAGAGAAGGGTCACCGCGCCGGTGGGACAAAAGTGCGAGCAGACCTCGCACATGACGCAGAGCCGGGAGTCGATGGCGATGTCCAGGTCCGACTCACCGGAAATAATGCTCACAGCCTGCCGGGGACAAACGGTGGAACAGATCTCGCACTTGAGACAGCGTTGTTTATCCAACACCAATTTGACCTCGTCCACGTACATGGTCAAGGTCAGTTCCAGCCTCTGGGTCGTCTCCCGTTTCTTGATCAGATAAAGCATTCTACCCTAAATTTGTTCTGTACGCAGATGCTTCAAGATAATTTTATTATACCATTGAGTCTGAGTTTACACAAGGAACATCGGCAGTCAGGTAAGATAGATATGTCCAACCCCGGAAATAAAAGAAGAAGATTCCCGCCTCGCTCAAGATGAAATTGGTCCCGAAAAATCTTGATTTAAATTTTTTTATAATTATATTTTCTAAAGGCACATCGCTGGGGAAGAGAGTTAGAGTAAGGATGGAGCAGACACAAATTTGGGCAACAAATATATCACAACAACAAGGAGAAGCTCTCATGGTCATTTCATCGATAGGCAGTTGTTCTGCCAGATTTCTCGGCACAATCATTCTGTTGGTGCTTGGATTTACTCCACTAATGTCGACCACGGCCAGTGCGGATCAAATCTTTCTTCTCTTTTCCGGCATCACTGGTGAAAGCCAAGAAATTAAACATCCAGGCTGGTCATACATATCGGCTGCCCATTGGGGCGTTAACATACCCAAGCCAGCAACCGGGGGGGGTATCGGCAAGCCATTTTTCGACGATTTCAGCTGGACCCAGGGAATGGACAAGAGCTTTCCAGCCCTTTTCAAAAACGCAGTATCTGGGAAGTTTATAAAATCAGCGTTGGTAGATTTTACCACCCCCATGGGTGGCAACCTTGAAACCTATTTTCGGATGCAATTCACCAATGTCTTTATCACTAATCTTGAGATCGATGGTGACACCACCTCCAGACTGACTGTGGATGGCTCATTTGCCTACGATACCATCAAAATAACTTATTGGGAATTCGATTTTGCCGGCAGGAAAAAAGCCCCAATCTCGGCCAGTTTTAACCTCAAAACCAACACCGGCTCCTTAGCCCAGCTGGCGGCTCTTTTTGCCCTTGGGGCCTCAGAACAATATGATATCGCCGACGTTGCCCGCAATAATGCCACCGTTCCGAACCCAGCCTCCATTTTGCTTCTGGGTTCCGGTCTGGTTGGACTGATAGGAATGAGACGGAAATTCAACAGGTAAACCTCGTTAAATTGCTTCTAGAATAGGCAAGGCACGGAAGCTCTGCCTGTCTATGGAGCAGCTTTTCTCTGAAGCATCTATCTCATTGATTTTATTATATATTATAAATTAGTGCTCCCCCCCCCAAAAATCCTTGACAGATCTATTGTTATTCTATATTAATTAATAATTATTATTTCTAAAAAATAATTCTACAAAACAAGATAGGAATTTTTTAACCCCCTGGTAAATTATCATCTTATGGCCGATTCTAAAGTTCGTTTACAACAGATGGTTGCCAAACTGAAGGCCCACAATTTTCGGATCACGCCGCAAAGGCTGGCGGTTCTTAAAATTCTTGCGGCCAGCAAAGACCATCCCAGCGTTGAACGGACCTACGAACAGGTGAAGAAGACCTTTCCCACCACCAGTCTGGCTACCATTTACAAGACCATTGCTCTTTTAAAGGAAGTACATGAGGTCCTGGAAATTCGCTTCTCGGAAAGTAGCCGCTTTGATGGGAATAAACCATACCCGCACCCACATGTCATCTGCCTTAAATGTAAAAAGATTCTCGACCCGGACCTGATGGGCTTGGAAAAATTAGTTGAAGTGGCCGCCGAACGGACAGGATTTCTAATCATGGACCACCGCCTTGATTTCTTTGGAATATGTCCTGAGTGCCAGTCCTAAAGAGTCATATCGCTAAAAAATTTTTGTCTCGTTAAGGAAAATGATTATTAATAAAGATTACTGATTATTAAACCGGCAGACTCTCAGAATATATTGGATTTAATTTACGATATCGAAAAGGAGGCGGAACCAATATCTGACGACAAGAAGAAGTTAATGACAGCTTTTGGTAACCCGGTGGCCGATGATCAAAACAGTATGACCGCTGGGAAACGCGGTCCGGTGCTACTCCAGGATATGCATCTAGTTATTATCATATAATAATTCAATGATCAGAAGCACCATATCCATAGCAGCACGGTGCATAAGATCAGACAACGAAAGGAGGAAACTTCATGAGTAAAGATAGCAAGTGCCCGGTAACGGGCGAAGCTAACAAACCCACTGCCGGCAGAGGCAGGTCGACCCGGGACTGGTGGCCGAACCAGGTGAACCTCAAGATTCTTCATCAGCACTCTGACCTGAGCAATCCGATGGGCAAGGAGTTCAACTACGCCGAGGAATTCAAGAAACTCGACCTCAAGGCCCTGAAGAAGGACCTCTATGCGCTGATGACCGACTCCCAGGACTGGTGGCCGGCGGATTACGGTCACTACGGGGGCCTCTTCATCCGGATGGCGTGGCACAGCGCCGGCACCTACCGCATCAGCGACGGCCGCGGCGGCGCGGGGATCCGGCTCCCAACGCTTGGCGCCCCTCAACAGCTGGCCCGACAACGTGAACCTCGACAAGGCGCGCCGGCTGCTCTGGCCGATCAAGCAGAAATACGGCAGCAAGATCTCCTGGGCCGATCTCATGATCCTCGCCGGCAACTGCGCCATCGAGTCGATGGGGTTACCGACCTTCGGCTTCGGCGGCGGGCGCGAGGACGTCTGGGAGCCGGAAGAGGACATTTATTGGGGCTCTGAGGCCGAGTGGCTTGGCGACAAGCGCTACTCCGGCGATCGGGATCTCGAGAATCCCCTCGCCGCCGTGCAGATGGGCCTGATCTACGTGAACCCGGAAGGCCCGAACGGCAACCCGGATCCGGTCGCCTCCGGCCGTGACGTTCGAACTACCTTCGGGCGCATGGCGATGAACGACGAAGAGACCGTGGCGCTCGTCGCTGGCGGGCACACTTTCGGCAAATGCCACGGCGCCGGCCCGGCGTCCCATGTGGGGCCTGAACCCGAAGCCGCCCCCATCGAAGAGCAGGGCCTTGGCTGGAAGAGCAGCTTCGGCAGCGGCAAAGGCGGTGATACGATCAGCAGCGGCATCGAGGGCGCCTGGAAGCCGAACCCGACCAAATGGGACATGGGCTATCTGAACGTGCTGTTCAAATACGAGTGGGAGCTGGTCAAGAGCCCGGCCGGAGCGCATCAGTGGCTGGCCAAGGACGTGGCCCAAGAGGACATGGTGGTTGACGCGCACGACCCGTCGAAGAAGCACCGGCCGATGATGACCACGGCGGACCTCTCCCTGCGCTTCGACCCGATCTACGAGCCCATCGCGCGGCGCTACCAGCAGAACCCCAAGGAATTAGCGGATGCCTTCGCCCGGGCGTGGTTCAAGCTGACCCACCGCGACATGGGCCCCCGCTCACGCTATCTCGGTGCGGAGGTCCCGGCGGAGGAACTGATCTGGCAAGACCCGGTGCCCGCAGTCGATCATAAGCTGATCGACGCGCCGGACATCGCCGCCCTCAAGGGCAAGATCCTCGCTTCGGGTCTGTCTGTCTCCCAACTGGTCTCGACGGCTTGGGCGGCGGCGTCCACGTTCCGCGGCTCCGATAAACGCGGCGGTGCCAACGGGGCCCGCCTTCGTCTGGCGCCGCAAAAGGATTGGGAAGTCAACCAGCCGGCCCAACTGAAGACTGTGCTGCAGACCCTTGAGGGAATCCAAAAGGAGTTCAACCGCGCGCAGACCGGCGGGAAGAAGGTGTCGCTGGCTGACGTGATCGTTCTGGGCGGCTGCGCCGGGGTCGAGCAGGCCGCGAAGAACGCGGGTCACGATGTGACCGTACCCTTCAGGCCGGGACGCACGGATGCGTCGCCGGAGCAAACCGACGTGGTGTCATTTGCCGTACTCCAACCGGCGGCCGACGGGTTCCGTAACTACCTCAAAACCAAATTCGCCGTATCGGCAGAGGAACTGCTGGTTGATCGGGCGCAACTGCTGACACTGACCGCTCCTGAGATGACGGTTCTCGTTGGCGGCATGCGCGTCCTGAATGCCAACTTCGGCCAGTCGCAGCGCGGCGTCTTCACCAAGCGGCCAGAAACGCTCACCAATGACTTCTTCGTGAATCTGCTCGACATGAGCACGACGTGGAAGGAAACCTCGGAAGACGAAAACGTGTTCGAGGGTCGTGATCGCGCCACGGGCGAAATCAAGTGGACCGGCACCCGTGTCGACCTCATCTTCGGTTCGAACTCCCAGCTCCGGGCCGTCGCGGAGGTCTACGGATGTGAGGACTCCCAGGAGAAGTTCCTGCACGACTTTGTCGCGGCGTGGAACAAGATAATGAACCTTGATCGCTTCGACCTCGCCTGATCGTAGCATAAAGGTCTTCGAGGGCTTCTGAAGCGTATTCTGAATTGCAAATCAAAGGAGTGTCCATTTCCCGACACTCCTTTGTCTTTATTACTTTTTAAACAACCTTTCTCTCGCCAACCCTGCTGTTTTTCGGCCCCCCGACTGCGGCCAAACCCAAAAGTTCTCCTCTACAGTTGGCTTGAATTTTAACCAAGAGTATCGTATAATAATAAAATATTTTGGGAGACTCTTGTAAAAGTTACCTTTTCCCCTGATTGTTATTATGAGCGCAGCGAAGAATCTAGTCTTTTCAATTAGATTTAGATCCTGGACTACATTCAGGATGAAAAAAACAGCTATTTTTCAAGAGCCTCTGCGTACGTCGATATCCCTCCACAATAAAATTGTCGGACAGTATCAGGGAAATTAGGATCATGGCAGTTTTAGACATACAACAATATCCTGAGCCGGTCCTCCAGGCAAAAGCCCGGCCGGTTGAAGAGATTAACAAGGATATCCAACGCCTTATCGATGATATGGCCGACACCATGTATGATGCCCCGGGCATCGGCTTAGCGGCCAACCAGGTGGGGGCCCTGCACCGGATAATCGTCTTTGACGTCACCCCCAAAGAGGAGGGACGCAACCTCTGCGTCATCATCAATCCGGAAATCGTTGGTTCCGAAGGTGAATTGATACACCAGGAAGCCTGCCTTTCGGTGACTGACTATTCTTGCGATGTCCGACGCAAGGCCTGCGTCACCGTAGCGGGGCTGGACCGGGAAGGCAAACCGGTACAGATCGAAGCCAAAGACCTGTTGGCCGTGGTGTTGCAGCATGAAATCGATCATTTGGACGGCATCCTGTTCATTGACCGCATCAGCCGCTTGAAGCGCAGTCTCTACAAACGGCAGCTCCAAAAAAACCAGAAAAAATGACCCGCCCTTTGCGTTTAGTCTTTATGGGCACACCTGCCTTTGCTTTGCCCAGCCTTAAGGCCATCCTGGATAGCGGCTTTGAGTTGCCGGCCGTTATTACTCAACCCGACCGTCCCCAGGGACGCGGACAGCGGCTGACGTTCTCGCCAGTGAAAATCGAAGCCATCGCCCGGGGGTTGCCGGTATTACAGCCCCACCTCAAAGGCCAGGCCGATATTGTGGACGAGTTGCGCCGGTTGCAGCCGGATCTGATCCTGGTGGTGGCCTTCGGCCAGATGCTGTCCCGGGAGTTCCTGGATATTCCAACCCTCGGCGTCTTAAATGTCCATGCCTCCATGCTGCCCAGCTACCGGGGCGCCGCCCCCATCAACTGGGCCATCATTAATGGCGACGATATGACGGGGGTCTCCATTATGTGGCTCGTCTTGAAAATGGACGCCGGTGACATCTTTTTGCAGGAGGCCGAACCGATTCTGGCAGAAGACACCGCCGGCACCCTGGGTCCCCGCCTGGCCGATAGAGGCGCCCGCCTCTTGGTAGAGGTGCTGCATGCCGTCAAAGACGGTCAAATCATCAGGACGCCCCAACCCGCCCAGGGAGTTACCTTTGCCCCGGCTCTGACGAAAGAGATGCAACGCCTGGATTTTTCCCGCCCGGCCGCGCAGCTGCACCGCCTCATTCGCGGCCTGGACCCAAAACCCGGCGCCTTTGCACTTTACCAGGATAAAGTTCTCAAAGTCTTCCGACCCAAACTGGGGGCTCGCCTACCGCATCTGCCCCCACCCGGCACCGTCCTGCAGGTAACCGCTGACGGCGCCCAAGTAGCCTGCGGGGACGGCAGCTTATGGCTGCAGGAGCTGCAATTGGCCAGCCGCAAACGTTTGCCGGCCCTGGAATTCGCCCGCGGCCAAAAGCTCACCAATACACGCTTGGGGTAGTCAGGCATGGATAAAGCATCACCCTCCGACACGCCTTCTCTGGTCCTCAACGGCGGCAACTCCCTCCGCCCCCAGAAGCGGATTTTCATCGGCCTCCTGGTAGCCACCTGCCTGCTGTTAGGCCCCTTGCTGGCCCTGCTCTGGTATGTTCCCTATGTGGGCTTTACCCACATTCATCCCGGCCTGCCCTTTATTC
The DNA here is from genome assembly GCA_963705135.1 of uncultured delta proteobacterium. GTDB lineage: Bacteria > Desulfobacterota > Desulfobaccia > Desulfobaccales > Desulfobaccaceae > Desulfobacca. The sequence goes on along the minus strand of CAVPJB010000004.1, from coordinate 45,291 downwards.
TGGGCCTTATTTTCGGTGTTCTCGTAATAATTATCCTGGGCGGTGTCTTCCTCCTGACTCTGACCATTATTTTAGGCCGCGACCTCTTTATTTCCAAGAAATTGCGGGGCATCATCGTCAAGATCGTCTTTCCCCTGCTCATCGGGGTGGGCCGGTTGTTCGGCGTCAGCAAAGATCAGGTGCAGCGGTCTTTCATCGAAATCAATAATCAACTGGTGCTGGCCCAAAAGATCAAGACCGGCCCCGACAAAATCCTCCTGTTGATGCCCCATTGCCTACAGTTTCACGACTGCGCCGTCAGGATAACCGGCAATGTGGAAAACTGCAAACGCTGCGGCAAATGCCATATTAAAGGTTTGGTGGAGATCTCAGACAAATATCAGGTAGGCCTGGCGGTGGCCACCGGCGGCACCATTGCCCGGCGTATCATTGTGGAACGGCGCCCCCACATTATTATCGCCGTGGCCTGCGAACGGGATCTGGTGAGCGGTCTCCAGGACAGCTATCCCCTCCCCGTTTTCGGCGTCCTCAACCATCGGCCCCATGGCCCCTGCTATGACACCGAGGTCGACCTGAACCGTATCGACCAGGCAGTGCAGGCGTTTTTATCCTAAATGGGGCCTGGATCACCGCCCCCTACCCTGTTTTGAGGCTCTCCCCTGACCTCCCAACAATACAGCCAGCCCAGGACTCCCAGCGGCGCTAACGTCCGGTATCTGGCTTTAAATATCATCTCCACCTGGCAGCGCCAGAACGCTCCCGGCTCTTCCGGCGGTCCTTTCCTGGACACCCTCATTGCCGAAACTTTGGCCGGCAATACCCATCTCTCCCGCCCAGACCAGGCCCTGCTCCGGGAGTTGGCCACCGGCATACTTCGCTGGCGTGGCCGTTTGGATTATGCCATCGTGCAAGCCGCCAACCGGCCCATCCACCAACTCCACCCTCTGGTACTCGATCTCCTGCGTTTGACGGCCTACCAGCTCCTTTTCCTGGATCGCATCCCGCCCCGTGCCGCGGTTAATGAATCCGTCAAACTGGCCAGAGCCCGGCGCCTGCCCCCGGCTTTAACAGCCTTTGTCAACGCCGTCTCCCGCACCCTGGCCGCTGGAATTAAAGACCTGCCCCTCCCAGACCCGGAATCCGCACCGGTGACGGCCTTGGCCGCAGCCACCTCTCTTCCCGACTGGCTGGCAGCCCGATGGTTGGATCGCCTGGGCCGGGAAGAAGCCTGGAACCGGGCTCAAGCCATCAACCTGCACCCTCCCCTGACTATCAGGGTCAATACCATCCTGATCAGCCGGGAAGCTCTGACCCATGTTTTACAGGCCGAAGGCGTCAAAACCGAACCGTGCCGCTACTCCCCTCTCGGTCTCACCATCCGCTCCCTGGGCCAGCCACCTTTCAGCCTGCCTTCCTATCAAAGGGGGTTGTGGCTCTTCCAGGACGAGGGCGCCCAAATTGCCACCCTTTTACTTCAGTCCCGACCAGGACAGCAGATCCTGGAAATCGGTGCCGGCCGAGGCGGCAAAACCACCCACCTGGCCCAGATCTTAACCGGCCAGGGGCACCTCCTGGCGTTGGATAACAGCCGGACCCGCCTGGCGACCCTCAGCCGGAATCTCCAACACCTGGGCTTGGCCGAGGTTGATCTGCTCCTGGCTGACGCCGCGGGTTCTCTACCCATACAACCTAACCGTCTATTTGACCGCATCCTTGTCGACGCCCCCTGCTCTGGTTTAGGGGTGCTTCGCCGCCACCCCGAGCTTCGTTGGCGGCGGGAACCTGGGGATTTCGCCCACTATGCCGCCCTCCAAATGGCCATGCTCCATCAGGCCGCTCCCTATCTGCGGCCGACGGGATTAATGCTGTATATAACCTGCACCACTGAAACCGAGGAAAATGAGGCCGTAGTCCAGGATTTCCTCACCTCCCACCCAGAGTTTTCCCTTCAGACCCCGGCCGCCGCTCTTCCCCCCCAGGCACAGCAATTTATCGATGCCCAGGGCTATTTCCGCACCCTCCCGGAACGAGACTGTCTGGATGGCTTTTTTGCCGCTGCTTTGATCAAGGAGGGCTAAGGAAATATATTACCCGGCTACCCCCTCTTCCAAGGTTCCTGTATAATACAAATCCAAGGCCCTATAGTCCTTACCCATGCCAGCCCCGCAGGGCGGCTGTGCCACAGGAAAGGTGGGCGAATGCCCACCTTTCCTGTGGCCTGATCCCCAGCCGGGGTTGGGGGAGGGAGTTTGAGGGAGGGTGCAGGGCCCCCGGGGCCCAGCCCCCTCCCTCAAGACAATAAAACAACTCAACCAAACGGCGAAATCAGCATGAAACCATTCTTCTATCCCAAATCCGTGGCCGTGGTGGGGGTCTCCGAAGACCCGGATAATTTAGGCCGCAATATTGTCAACAATTTAGTGGAATTCGGCTTCCAGGGGACGATCTGGCCGGTGGGTCCCAGGGGCGGCCGCGTATTTAACCTGGATATCTTTCCCTCTCTGCTGGACCTGCCCCAACCTCCGGAATTAGTCGCCGTCCTGGCTCCGGCCCGTGTAGTGCCCGATATTCTCACTGACTGCGGCCGCCTGGGAGTGAAACAGGTGGTGGTGGAGTCCGGCGGTTTCTCGGAATTGGGCCGGGAAGGCCGCAAATTGGAAGATCAGGTGCGGCAAAAGCTCCGGGAACATCAAATCCGGATGATGGGGCCCAACGGTTTGGGCATCATTAATATGGAAATCGGCCTGTGCCTGCCTTTCATGACCCTGCCGGGCAAACCTCGGCTGGGGGGCGTATCCCTCATCTGTCAAAGCGGCGGCGTGGGCAGCAACGTCATCGCCTGGCTGGCTCAATCTGGTCTGGGGATGAACAAATTCGTCAGTGTCGGCAACAAACTGGACATCAATGAAAACGACATCCTGGCCTTTCTCCTGGAGGACCCCGGTACTAAACTCATCTACCTCTACATGGAAGATCTGGCCGATGGCCGCCGCCTGATGGAGCTCGGCCGCCAGGCCAAAAAGCCCATCCTGCTGCATAAAGCCAATATCGGCACCTTGAGCGCCGATATTGCCCGCAGCCACACCGCCTCCCTGGCGGTGGACGACGAGGTGGTCAGTGCCGCTTGCTGCCAGTCCGGCATCTTGCGGGTGCACAGCCGCAATGAATTTCTGCAGGCCGCCATTGCCCTGCAGCAGCCGCCCCTGAAAGGCGACCGGCTGGTGGTGCTGTCCCGCTCCGGCGGCGAAGCCGTGGTGGTGGCCGACGCCTGTCAGAAGGCCGGTTTCCAACTGCCGCCCCTGTCCCCGGAAATCATCAAGCTCATAGAGAGCCGCTCCCGGGCCGGCGTTATCAAACCCATGAACCCCTTGGATCTGGGCGACATCTTTGATTTCAGCCTCTATTCAGACGTGGCCACGGCCTTTTGCCATGACCCCGATGTCGACGCCATCGTCTTGAATTACGGCCCCATCAATGAACTGGAGAGGGAAACGGCCCGAGCCATGGCCAAAAACCTCATTGACCTGGCCCGGCAGCACGAAAAACCCTTGCTCATCTCAGTCATCGGCAACCTGGAAGAACGCCAGTACTTTCGACAGGAGTTGGGGGTACCGGTTTTCTCCTTCCCCGGCGAAGCCATCCGGGCCTTGACTCTGGCTCGGAGTTACTGCGCCTGCCAACTGCTGCCCCCCCCTGGCATACCCCCTGAAGTTGCCTCGCTGCCGGCCCTAGACCGGGTGCTGGCCCCGCATCTCGCCACTTCTGGCCCCCTGCCCCTGCCGGTGGCCCTGGAAGTTATCCAAACCCTGGGAATTCCCGTGTCCCTTTGGCAGTTGGTCACTTCCGCCTCCGGGGCCGAGCAGGCGGCCGCCAGCCTGGGGCTGCCGGTCTGCCTGAAACTGTCCGCCCCCAGCGCCCTCCACAAATCCGACCTGGGCGGTGTTGTGCTTAACTTGAACTCTCTGTCTGCTGTCCGGGATGGTTTCCTGGCCCTGGAGCAGGTGGCTGCAACTAACCTTCCCGCCGGGGAGGCCTGGCAGGTCCTGGTCATGCCCTATATCGAGGGGGGTCTGGAAGTCATTATCGGGGCCAAACGAGACCGGGCCTTCGGTCCCATGGTTATCTTCGGTGCTGGCGGCATCTGGGTGGAGGTCCTGGAAGACGTGGCCATGCGCCTGGTCCCCCTGGATCTGTTGGCGGCTAAAGAACTGATCGCCGAAACCAAGATCTATAAGATCCTCAAGGGCCTCCGGGGCCAACCGCCCCTGGACGTCACCTCCCTGGCCCAGAGCCTGGTCCTGCTCTCCGCCCTGATGATGCACTGCCCCCAGATCCAGGAAGTGGACCTCAATCCCGTCCGGGTCTTCCCCCAGGGCCAAGGCACCCTGACCCTGGACGCCAGGATCATCCTCGGTGAACCTTAAAATAGCAATTAATATCCTATGATCATTTAGTGAGAATTGGAGAATTCATTCCCAATAGAAGACATGGCCCCCCATAGGAGATATTGGCAAGCCCTTAACTCCCCACTTTTCTAAAAGGGGGTTGGGGGGGGGATTTTCAAGAAATACTCCTGATCACCAAATAGATCCTATGGGTTAATCAATTCTCCTACAGGCGTCATTGTCTGCAAACCATGACTATGAGACCTTCCCCATGAAAACCAGCACCCCCGCCGAACTGGCCGAACTTTTAAAAAACTCTAACGCCGCCGTCGCCCTTACTGGAGCCGGCATCTCCGTGGAAAGCGGCATTCCCAGCTTCCGGGGCACCCACGGCCTCTGGACCCGCTACAACCCCATGGAATATGCCCACATCCAGGCCTTTATCACCAACCCCGCCAAGGTCTGGAGGCTCCTCCGGGAATTGGAGGATATCATTGCCAAGGCCCGCCCCAACCCGGCCCACTATGCTCTGGCAGCTCTGGAAAAAATGGGGCGGCTTCGGGGTATCATCACCCAGAACGTGGACAATCTCCACCAGGAAGCCGGCAGCCGCAATGTCATCGAATTTCACGGCAATGCCCGGCGTTTCGTCTGCCTGCGCTGCAGCCGGGCCTTTGACCCCAAAACCCTGGACTTCAGTCAACTGCCCCTCTACTGCCCCTGCGAAGGGCTCATCAAACCCGACATTGTCTTCTTCGGCGAAGAAATTCCCGTGGCCGCCAATAAAGCCGCCTTCGAACTGGCCGAAGCCTGCGACCTCATGCTGGTCATCGGCACCTCCGCCGCGGTCATGCCCGCTAACTACCTGCCCTACACCGCCAAAAACCATGGCGCCAAGATCCTCGAAATCAACCTGGAGACCACCGAACTCACCCGCCGTCTCACCGACTACTACTTCGACGACTCCGCCAGCCGCGTCCTAAGTGAAGCCGTAGTCCTGCTCTCCGGGAATTAATTTTTTGGATCTGATGGAGTCGAGATAACAATTATTTTTCGAAGCCAACTTCACTGGTCTTTTACTCAGTCCTCAGTCCTCATATTGCTGAATTTAAGCCCTTTCCTGAGCTTCAACATAGGCATCGATCAATTTCCGGATCATTCGTTGGTATTGGGTATGATGCTTACTAGCCTCCGACTTGAAAAAGTCAACGCTTCTTTTGTTGAGCGTAATCGTTATCTTGACTTTCTCCTCCCGAAACGCCAGCTCATGTGGCGAAGGGAGAAAATCGGGAATCACCCGGAGTTCTCCCAACGGCTCATCGCTGTATTTGATTTTCCCGCTCATACACTGCCTTTCCTTTACGCCAATAACCGGCGCCAATGATGCGAATCACGTCCTCGCGATAAGTAAACCTGACAGTAAGTATCCCCTCATCAACTTTGCCAAAACAGTAATAACGGTCCTCCCCGTGGCTATGGTCTAAGTCTGCGGCAATGACACGATGCGGGTCAACAAAAGCATATTGGGCTTCAACAAAGGCAACTCCATGCTTTTGCTGGTCTTCCATATCTTTGGCAAGATCCCAGTCGAACCTCGTCTTGAGCATGTCTTTAGTTTACCAATAAAATTATTAATTGCCATATTTTTATATGGTTTTTTATATGGTTATTATATCGATATCAACCCGGACACCACCGACCTCACCCGCCGTCTCACAAATTATTACTTTGATGCCTCGGCCTGTCTGGTTCTTTCTGAAACCCTGAACTTGCTCTAGGGAGGTAAGGCTTTTGCAATTCTTTCCCTCAACCCTCAGTCCTCATTACTGTTTTTTTTGATTAACGACCTCACTACCGCTTCGTTAATTCGGAGGTGTCGGACTGCCTTGAGGTTGACTTTTGTCTCAAAATCATAGAGTCTGAGAAGAAGCATATCATCTTGTCATTGTAAAGCTACTTTACTTAAAAAATAGCCGCTGCCCATGCCATAACCAAACGGAAAAGCCAGGAGATCAGTATGTTTGGAAGAGTCATAATCGTCTTGATAATATTGGTGATAGCCTCAGGGTGTATGACTGCCGCCCAACATCAACAAGAACTATCATCATCCCAAGAGAGGGAAATGACCGTTGGTATTGTCCAAAAGGAGATCCGCACCGGTATGTCTCAGGCAGATGTTGCCATGGCCCTGGGTTCACCCAATATTGTTACTAACGATGGTACAGGCAAGGAAACCTGGATTTATGACAAGATCGCCACAGAGGCTTCATACTCTCGGGGCAGTGGCGGGGTCGGCGGCGGTGTTGGCGCCGGCGGTTTGGCGGGCTCAGCCTTAATTTTAGGGGGAGTGGGAGGAAGTTATTCTAAAGCTGCCGGAGCGGCGAGCAGCACCCAAAAGACTTTGACCGTGGTCATCAAATTCGATGAAAAGAAGCGAGTGAGTTCGTTTGCCTATCATGCCAGTAAATTCTAACCAGAAAGGATTCAGGCCATGTTAAGATGTTTGTTCATCTTGGCCCTGGCATGCACCTTGGTTTATGGTTGTGCCAGCGCCACCGGTGTGACCGAAGTCCCCAAGACGCAACTGGAGATTCGAGAATACCAGACCCGGGAGTATGACACCAAGGATGTCAAGATGGTAATGAAAGTCACTCCTCAATGTTCTACAAGATGATGGTTTCATTGTTAAAAACGCCAATGTCGATCTCGGTCTGATATCTGCCACCAAAGAAATCAATGTGGAAAATAAAACGGAAGCCATCTTTTTAAGCCTGCTGGGTGGTCAAAACGCTAGTTGGAAAAAGAACTCTATCATCGAATGTTCGGGCAATGTCAGTGAACATGGCAATGTCACCCGGGTCCGGATAAACTTTCAAGCTAAGACTTTGGACAATAAAGGTAATGTTATAAATGTTGGTCAGATCACTGAACCGGTCTATTACCATGATTTTTTTACCAAGGTAGATAAGGGAATCTTTCTGGGTAAACAGAAGGTGTAAAATCAATACGGCGATATCGGGTAAGAGTTGGTCCATGCGGACTCAACCCTTCCCCACCATCTCCGCCATGGCTGCCTCACCCCCCTTTTTTCCTTTCTCCTCTGCCCTTTCTCTTTTCCTGCTTCCCTGTTTTGTGACATCTGTCTCATCTGTTCTGTCTTCTTCAACTTTTTCTTGATAAAAGATGCTCAGAGATGACAGTTTTGCTGTTTTTAGCTGATAGCTGACCGCTGCCAGCCTTTTTCAAACTTTTAAACGGAAACCAAAATCCAACTCCTGGCCCCTGGCCTCTAGCCTCTGGCCCCTAACCACAAAGGAGACCACCATGTCTTGCACTATCTGTCAGCACCCCAAGCGCCAGGCCATCGACCAGGCCCTCATCGCCGGGTCCGCCACTCGGGCTGCCCTCAGCCAGGAATACGGCCTCAGCACCTCCGCCCTGCACCGCCACAAGGCCCACCTGCAGGCCAACGTCAACCGGGCCAAAGACCAGCTTCAGAATAATCTCTACCAAAGTTGCTTCTTTTGGCTCAGTCAGGCCCTTGAAATGGTTATGCAGACCGCCCAGGCCGCCCAGGCCGAAGGCAACTTCAAGGTCGTCCTCCAGGCCATCCGGCAAGGGACCCGCCTCATTACTATCATCCTGAAACAGGATTTCCAATTGGGGCCGGAGGTAGTCTACGAGATTCTGGCTTCTCCCCAGTGGACCACCCAGGCCAGCCTCCTGCCCGATGACCCCACCATCATGTCAAGAAGCCGCCAGTCCCTGGCCGGGACACTCTCCTCTCCCTGTCCGGAAATCGCAGCCGTCCCCCCGTCCCCCGTTTCCCCGGAGGACCTGGACCTGGTCAAAGAGAATCTCCTTGTCCCGGCCCAGCCGGCTGCCCAACCAAAAACCGAAAACTGTCTTTCCAAGCAGCGGGAAAAAGGCGGGAAATTACCGGGAAAAACCCCTTTTAAGAAGGACAATAACCAGAAAAATCAAGAAGATAAGCTGTATGAAAAAATTACCGGGATCATGGACCTTCCCTTCCAGGCCAGGCAAGTCCCCCTCGAAACCCGAAACTCGAAATTCGCTACCGTATTTCAGGGGTTGGAAAACAGCGGCAAAATACCGGCAGATATGCCGCTCTCAGAGTATATTTATGAACAATCTCTGAAAGATAACCAACCAAGGAAATAAACCTAATGGTCAAAGCCTCCCGTTACGACCAACTGCCGATGGCAACGGTGGCCCCGGGGAAAGGGGCAGGGTGAGGAGTGAATAAGATAATACTTTGGGCCACGACTCTAACTGACCGTTGATCGCTGACAGCTCTTTTAACCCGTTAAACGGAAAACTGGTCTTTTAACTGATCACTGCTTCCGCCGTCGCAGCAGCAGTTTGGTCAACTCCACCACGGGAATCAGGCTGAGGCTGAGGCCCAGGGCCAGCAGCCAATCCTGCCAGCTTAATGACACGGTATGAAAAAGTTTGGCCAGGGGATCGTATTCCACCACCGCCACGGTCATGGCCAGGGAAAGGATCACTGCGGCGATCAGGAAGCGGTTGGCAAAAAAACCAACGGTGAACAGAGACAGGGTAACGGCCCGGCAGTTGAAGGCGTTGACCAGTTCGGCCAGTACCAGGGTGACGAGCACCATGGTCTGGGCATACTCTAAAACGATATCAGGATTTGCTGCGCCGGACGGATTGTAGAGATAATAATAGGCAAACAGCGGGATAATGAGAAGAGTTTTATAGCCGGCGATGACGGCCATAAGGGTATCGACAGTCCCGGTTGAAGACGCCTTCGTCGGGTGGCCGGGGCGGCCGGGACATAATGTCCGGGGCTTTGGGGTCGACGCCTAAGGCCAGGGCCGGCAACCCGTCGGTGGTGAGGTTGACCCAGAGAATTTGTAAGGCAATCAGGGGCATGGGCAGGCCCAGGGCAAAGGCCCCGGTAAGGATAATAATTTCGGCAAAGTTGCAACTTAACAAGAAAACCAGGTATTTTTTGATATTGTCGAAAATGGCCCGGCCTTCCTCTACCGCGGCCACCAGAGTGGCAAAATTGTCGTCGGCTAAAATCATGTCCGCAGTTTCTTTGGTGACTTCGGTGCCGGTGATACCCATGGCCACGCCGATGTCGGCCCGCTTCAAGGCCGGGGCATCGTTGACGCCGTCCCCGGTCATGGCCACGATCTCACCTTTGCTTTTCAAAACCTCCACCAGGCGCAGCTTGTGTTCCGGGGCCACCCGGGCAAAAACATTGGTATGGGTCAAGACCGCGGCCAGCTCCCGGTCGTTCAATTGACTGATTTCCCGGCCGGTGAGTACCACTTGCGGATTGCCGGTCTTTTTACTCAAGCCCAGATCATGACCTATAGCGGCCGCGGTTTCCGGGTGGTCGCCGGTCACCATGATGACATTAATGCCGGCCCGGTGACAGAGGGCCACGGCCTCCCTGGCTTCGGGACGGGGAGGATCCATCATCCCCACTAAAGCCACCCAGACCAGGTCGGTTTCCTCAGATGCGGAGGTCAATTCCGGCAGTTCTGACAGGTGGCGGTAGGCCAGACCCAGCACCCGCAAAGCCGATCCGGCCAGGTGGGAGTTTTCCACCAGGATGGCCTTTCGGTGGCTCTCGGTGAAAGGTTTTTCCCCCTGGGCTGTTAACCGCCGACTGCAGAAGGGCAGCAGGCTCTCCGGCGCACCTTTGAGACACAAGAGCAGACCTGACCTGTCCTGGTGCAGAGTGCTCATGCGCTTGCGTTCCGAGTCGAAGGGAATTTCGGCCACCCGGGGATATTCCTGGAGCAGGCGGCCATAATCAAGCCCGGCCTTGAGGCCCAGGGTAAGCAGGGCCCCTTCCGTCGGGTCGCCCCGCAACAACCATTTTTCACCGTCTTCTTTCAGCGAGGCGTCATTGCACAACAGGGAGATGCGGGCCGCAGTGTGGAGCACGGGATTGGTGAGGGAAAGACGTTCATGGTCCGCACTATGAAAGTCGCCACGGGGGTCGTAGCCCGAACCGGTGATGTGCACCAGGCGCTCATCCATATACAGGTTCCGCACGGTCATTTCATTTTTGGTTAGGGTGCCGGTCTTATCAGTACAGATCACGGTGGTGCAGCCCATAGTTTCCACCGCAGGTAGACGTTTGACGATGGCCTGGCGTCTGGCCATGCGGGTAGTGCCGATGGAGAGTGCCCCGGTAACCACGGCGGGCAGAGATTCCGGCACCGCGGCCACGGCCAGGCTGATGCCCCAAATGAGCATGGGCAGCCAGCCGTACCCCTTATAAAGGCCTAAAAGAACGGCCCCCGCAGCCACAGCCAGGCAGATGAGGCTGAGGACCCGACCGATAAGGAATATCCGCTTTTCTAAAGGGGTTTTTTCTGCCCGCACCTCTCCCAACATTTGGGCGATGCGGCCGAATTCCGTCTCCATGCCGGTGGCAGTCACCACCGCCAACCCACGGCCATAACTCACTATAGTGCCGCCAAAGACCATAGCATTCTGGTCGGCGATGGGGGTGTCCAGCGCCAGCGAAGGAGACTTGGATTTGGTCACCGGTGTGGATTCCCCAGTGAGGATGGCCTCATCCACCATGAGGTTAACCACCTCAAGCAGGCGGGCGTCAGCAGCTACTTTATCACCCGTGTGCATGATCAGCACGTCTCCAGGGACGACTTCCCGGGCTGGGATCACCATCTCCTCATTATCTCTCAGGACGTTGGCAAGCGGCGCCGCCATCCGCTGCAAAGCCGCCGCGGCTTTTTCGGCCCGGTATTCCTGAAAGAAGCCGAGAATGGCGCAGGCCAGGACAATGGCCAGAATAACCCAGGCATCCAGATGTTCACCCAACAGAAAAGAGATGGCGGTGGCAATCAACAGGATGACCATGAGAAGATTCCCGAACTGGCGCAGGAAAATAAAAAATGGCGAGATCCTCTTACCTGTGGCCAGTTCGTTAAAGCCGTGGGCTTCCAGACGAGATAGGGCTTCTTCCTGAGACAATCCTTGAGGGTTCGAGGCCAAGACCTCGAAGGCAGCCTCGCCGGTCAGGTTATAAAATAAAGGTTTTTCCGACACCGGGTTCTACTCCATAAACAGAAAACTAATAGTGCAGATACAACAGATATTCCTGGTTTCCCTTCGGGCCAAGAATGGGAGAAGGAAGGACTCTTGAGGCTTCCAGACCCAGAGTTTGGGCAAAGGCTTGAATCTCTGCCACCGTCTGAAGTTGGAGTTGCTGATCCCGGACTACCCCCCCCTTGCCCACCTGGCCCTTCCCCACCTCAAATTGGGGTTTGACCAGGGCCACAATGGCACCGCCCGGCCGCAGGAAAAGGATAACCCGAGGGAGAACCAGCTTGAGGGAGATGAAAGAGACGTCCACTACGGCCAGATCGATCTCTTCCGGAATGGCTTCCCGGGGCAGATGCCGGATGTTGGTGCGTTCCAGGACGATAACCCGAGGGTCCTGGCGCAATCGCCAGGCAAGCTGTCCATAGCCCACGTCAACGCCGTAAACCCGGGCGGCGCCGTGCTGCAGGAGGCAGTCGGTAAAGCCTCCGGTAGATACCCCCACATCCAAGGCCACCAACCCGGTGACGTCGACCTGGAAATGCTCCAGGCCTGCCGCCAGCTTTAACCCTCCCCGGCTGACATAGGGTTGATCTGGAGATTTCAAGGCCACCAGGGCCTCAGTCGGGATCAGAGTGCCGACTTTAGCAACGGGTTCCCCGTTTACCAGCACCTGGCCAGCTAAAATAAAGGCCCGGGCCCGCTCCCGGGCCGGGGCCAGTCCCCGTCTCTACCAGGAGGCGGTCCAGGCGAATTTTGCTGGGGGGATTTGAAGCTGCCATAAATGCTCAAAGATCATTCTAATGCAAAAACTCATATGAGAAAAAAAGTGCAATTTCGACCATGGTCCATTATACTACAATTATACTACAATAATCTTTCAGCGAATCTAACAAAGTGACGGAGTGCCCTTGGTTACCTGTTATATCTGCGGGTCGGATTATCATGTGCAGGCCCGGCATGTGGAATATAGGTTCCGGGTAGTGACGCTCTGCCGCCTCTGTTCTCTGAAGGCCTTAAATAACGTGATCTTCAAATGTGCCTGTGGTCAATACGACTTTTTGGAAAAATATCCCCAAACCCTGAGAATCCTGGCTAACCGGTTGCAGTTTTCACCCGCGACCAAACAGTGTATCGCCAATGGTCTGGCTATTGTGGAATCGACCTCGTGCAATGCTTGCAAGACTCACGAGTCGGCAAAGCTGAACACCTGATTCAGGAGTCACTTACCCCGGATAGACCCCGGGACGATAGTTTGCTAAAATAATTTAAGTAATTACAGGATGTTGAGTATTAGCTCTGTATCTCTATGAGTTCTTTCCCCATTAAAACACTGGTCATCGATGATGATAAAGCCATGCGGGACGCCTGCTATCAGATTCTGTCCCGGCTTGGTTATGAGGTCGAGCTTGCCGGCGACGGTCATCGTGGCCTGAGCCTGATGGAAAAGGGCTCCTACGACCTCATTTTGCTGGATCTGGTGATGCCAGATCAGAACGGGGTTGAAGTCCTTAAACAAATCAAAGACCCTGGACCCGGCTGTGCAAGTGATTATCATTACCGGACATGGGACCATCGCTGCGGCCGTGGAAACCATCAAGTTGGGGGCCTTTGATTTTCTCCCCAAACCTTTCACCCCGGACGATTTGCGTCAGGTGGTGAAGCGAGCCCTGGGAAAATCTCCGGGAATAGAGAATGCCTCTCTCCCAAAACCTAAAAGCGACGGGCTCAAGATTATTTCTGCCAGCGAAGCCATGGCCCGGATCATGGAGATGGTGCAACGGGTGGCCCGCAGCGACAGCACTGTCCTGATCACCGGGGAGTCAGGGACTGGCAAGGGTTTGATCGCCCAGAAAATCCACGCCCTGAGCCACCGCCAGCCTCAACCCTTTGTCACCGTGGATTGCGGTACCCTGGTGGAGACTCTGTTTGAAAGCGAACTCTTCGGACACGTTAAAGGTTCTTTCACCGGCGCCAATGCCAATAAGATCGGCAAATTTGAACTGGCCCAGGGCGGTACACTGTTTTTTGATGAAATCAGCAACATCAGCCTGGAGGTGCAGGCCAAACTCCTGCGAGCTGTGCAAGAGCGGAAAATTTCCCGGGTAGGCAGCCACCGGGTCATTACCGTAGACGTGAGGATCATCGCGGCCACAAACCGGGACTTATCCCAGGCCATCCGTTCCAGCAGCTTTCGGGAAGACCTTTTTTACCGGCTGAATGTCGTCTCCATCCACCTCCCGCCGCTACGGCAGCGAAAAAGTGATATCGAGCCCTTAATTGCCTATTTCCTGGATAAGTACAACCGACGGTTAAAAAAGACGGTCAAAGGTTTTACGCCGGAGGCCATGGAACTCATGGTGGATTATAACTGGCCGGGAAATGTCCGGGAATTAGAAAACACTGTGGAGCGGCTGGTAGTGTTCAGCATCGGCCCTTATCTGGAGCTGGCTGACCTGGCCTTTTCTGGAGTTGAATTCGGCCCGCAGACCGGGAATGAGGCCATCAGCCTGAAAGACATGGAAAAGGACCATATCCTGCGTATTTTACAACAGTGCGAAGGCCGGCGCACCGACACCGCTCGCCTGTTGGGCATCGATCGCAAGACCCTCCGGGAAAAGCTGAAACGTTACCAGATTGAATAACCGCCCGCCTCAGGGGATAGATAGTTTGCGAGAATAGAACCTTGTCAGGGTGCGCCGGGAAAAGAACGGCGCTTTTTTATTCATCGGGAAATTCTCTTATCCCAATTGCCAATACTTTTTATTTTATGGTGCTCCAAATATGAGCAAGGATTTGCGGGGCAGACATTATTGTCACCTTCACCCTGCACTTTGAATCCCTGACTTTGAACCTTGATCTTCGAACTTTGAATCTTGAACAAATTATCAAATCGGCCCCCAAGCCCCTGGGGTCTGGCCTGATCATCTGTTACGGCGCCCTGTCCCTGGCCGCGCAGGTTATTATCCTCCGGGAATTCTTGACGCTGGCCCAAGGGAACGAATTATACCTGGGATTGGCTTTATGGGCCTGGCTGGTCTGGACGGGTCTGGGGAGCCTGGCGGGAGGGCGTCTGGCGTTAAACCGCCGGATAGCTCTGCATGTTCTTATCCAGCTTCTGGTCTGGCTGGCGGCATGTTTGCCTCTGACGGTGATCATAGTAAGAGCTTTGCCGACCCTGATGGGTTGGCCCGCCGGAGTGGCGCCGACGCCTGCAAGCCTGGGTCTCTGGTATATCGCCCTGAGCGGGCCGTTCTGCTTCATTTCGGGTATCCTCTTTCCCCTGGCCTGTAGTTGGCTCCGGGGCAGTCAGGACGGTATGGGTCTGGTGGGACGGGCCTACGGCCTTGACGCCCTGGGCATGAGTCTGGGCGGGGTCCTGTTGCAGGTGCTGCTTCTGGGCCGATTGGATAGTCTGTGGCTGGCTCTGGGGTTTGGCTTGGTAGTTTTTGTCCCCTTGTTTGGGCCCTCCTAACCCGCCTTCAGAAACCTCGTCTGCCAATCTTGATTCTTATTTGGGCGGCCGGCGGCATCCTGGCCGGGAGCCCCTGGCTGCCTGAGGCCAGCCGCCGCTGGCAGTGGCCACACCGTGCGGTCCTGGCGGTGACAGAAACCCCGTACAGCTTATGGACCGCTACCCGGGAAGCCGAGCAGATCAGTTTTGCCGCCAATGGCCTGTGGTTTTTCAGTTCCCCCGATCCCCAGACGGCGGAGGAACAGGTACATTACGCCCTGCTGCAGCATCCCCATCCGGACCGGGTCTTACTGCTTGGCGGCGGTGTCGCCGGTCTTGCCGCCGAAATACTCAAGACCCCTACCCTTACCAGATTGGATTATGTGGAACTTGACCCGCAGCTCATTGCCCTGGCGCAGCAGATATTACCCCCGACGGCTTTGCAGGCCTACCAGGATCGCCGGCTGCGAGTTATTTATAAGGATGGCCGGCAGTTTATCCGACAAAGCTCAAACCTCTACGACGTCATCATCATGGCCCTGCCGGAGCCCAGGAATGCTCTGCTCAACCGTTTTTATACCAGGGAATTCTTTGCGGAGGTAAAAGCTCGCCTGAACCCCCTGGGTGTTTTCAGCTTCGGTCTGGCCGGTTCGGAGACGAGCCTCAGCCCACTGCGAGCCCGTTATTTAGCCCTAGCTGATGCCACCCTGCGGCAAGTCTTCCCTGAAGTCATTGTCCTGCCCGGACTCACCTGGCGGTTTTTTGCCTCCCCTCAGCCCGGGAGCTTGACCTCAGACCCTGAAGTTTTGTTGTCCCGGCGGCAAGTTAGGGGAGTGGAACTGTTCTATGTCCGGGAATATTATCTGAGGGCCAACCTGTCTAGCGCCCGCCGGGCTTATGCCAGGCAGGTACTGGATCAGGCCGGGCCCGAAGTAAATACCGATTTGCGACCTCAGGGTCTTTTTTTCGGCCTGCTGTTGACCGGGATGGAGGAAAACGGGCTGCTTCCCCGGGGATTGCTTTGGCTCAAGCAATTGGGAGTCTGTAGGCTTTACGCCGCGTTGGTTCTGATTGCTCTATCCTTATGGGGTTGGAGCCGGGGAGTGGGTTTCCTGGGACAACAGGCGCCTTATCTCTATAGCGTCTTTGTTATGGGACTGACGGTCATGGGACTGGAAATGGTGGTCCTGATCCTGTTTCAGGTGACTCTGGGTTATCTCTACGGCCAGCTCAGTCTGTTGTTGGCAGCCTTCATGGCGGGTATGGCCGGCGGTTCTTACCTGGCCGGGGTCTGGTTAGCCCGGGGAGCGCCAGCCCGAAGGTTGGCAGTATCCAGCCAGGGCGGTCTAGCCCTGCTCATGTCTGCCCTGGGTCTGGCTTTGCCGCGGCTCCTGGGCTTGCCCTATCTCCGGGAAGACGGCTGGGGCCAGTTGATCTTTGCCGTTATCTTGATCAGCGCCGGCCTGCTGAGCGGCGCCGTGTTCGCGGCTCAAGGTGAACTTTGTCAGCAACACGGCGCCGCCTTGTCCTTAAGCGCCGGCCGTCTCTATGCCGTGGACCTGTTGGGGGCCACCTTGGGAACCCTGGGGATGAGCCTCCTCATTATTCCCTGCTTCGGACCGGACCAGGCGCTGTTTCTGGGTGCGGCTTTGAATGCCTCGGCGGTCCTTGTGCTGGCAGTTGGGCAAACCTGAACAGGGGTCGGATAAGGAAGGTTGAGGGGGGAGAGAGGCTCACCACCCCTACCCTTTTCCCTCTCCCCTTCCCCTTTTTCTGTCGGTTATCTAACTGGCCCATTCCAGCAAATTATTATTGCTCAGACTCTTCCGTCTGCCGATGAAATTCAGCCAGAGCCGGCGGGATCAATCGCCGGATAAAGACATGGCGTTCGCTGGGAATGAGTTTTTCATAGTCGGGGTAGGAAGGATAATTGGGCACCAGGGCAGGAGCCGGGGTGGCTTGAGTGGCTGAAGCCGATTCCACCGCCTCGAGTAAGTAGATGAGCGGCAGTGCGGCTTCCGGAGTATTTTCCACCCACCCCAGGCGCCGCAGGATTTCAAAACGAAAATAATCCAGGAGCCGCAGTGACAGGTCCAGGATGCGCTGTTTTGTCTGGCTGTTCAGGTCATCCAGGATAAAGCGGGCCGACGTGCCCAAACCCCGGACACCCATGACCAGGTCGAAAATGACATAAAGGTTTTCTTCTCCCGGAGTGGCCAGAAATAAGAGGGTGCCATCGCTGAGGTCACAGAGGCGGGTGTCGAGGCCGAATTGTTCCCGGAAACGGCTCAGCCAGGTCCGGAAGCCCTGATCGGCGGCCAGTTTGCGCCGAAACTGCTCCAATTCAATAACTTCACCCATAGTCATTTCCCCTAACCGTGCCGGTCATTTGGACGACGCATTTAACAGCCGCATCCCCCGCATCATATAGACGAGCCCGGAAGCAACCGTAAAATAAGTGGTCAACCAGCAACTGGCCAGTAGCACCCATGGCTGAAAAGGAACCAGGTCCCGCAAAATAGCTAAAAAGACTGTCAATATCTGAGAGGCGGTGGCCCATTTACTTATCCGGGCCGGGTCGATGCGGAAATCCACCCCAAAAAGTTTTAAGGCAATGATACCTCCCAGTATTACCACGTCCCGACTGATGACCACGACTGTGAGCCAGGCAGGTATCTTCTCGAAATATCCCAGGGTCAGGTAACTGGCAGTTACCAGAAGCTTATCCGCCAGAGGGTCCAGGATGGCCCCCAACGGTGATTTTTGTTTAAAATTACGGGCAATATAACCATCGGCCAGATCGCTCAAACTGGCTAACACAAAAACAACCATGGCCCGGCCGTAAGAATTCTGCAGGAGAAAAATAATGAACAGTGGGGTGGCCAGGATCCGCACCATGGTGATGAGGTTGGGTATGGTGATATGAGAATTGACGACTGGGGATTCCTGATCCAAAAGGCTTGTTTCCTCAACTTCACATTAGTAATAATCTAATATATCTCTATCATATTCTCTCGCATAAGAAAATCATTAGAGCAACCTTAAAGCCCGATCCAGGGTGCAAAAAAATTGCCCAATAGCTCCCCGGCGATATCGGTCTGGGAGGGTTCCAGACAACGAAGTTCGGGGTCGGCCCGTAACCAGGTCAACTGGCGCTTGGCATAGCGGCGGGTGTCGCGCTTGAGTTGCTCCACCATCTCGGCCCACGGTAGTTCCCCGTTGATGTAGGCCAAGACATGCCGGTAACCCAGAGATTGCAATGGCTTGAGATTCGCCGAGTAACGCCGCCGGAGGTCCTGGACCTCGGCCACCAGTCCCTGGGCCAGCATGGCCTCCACACGGGCGTCGATGCGGCTGTGGAGTTCCTCCCGGGTCCGCAGCAGACCGATCTTAAGAATGCGGTAGGGAGAATCGGCGAAGCGGTGTTTTTGTTGCTGGTCCGACATTTTCCTTCCGGTGGCGGCAATGACCTCCAAGGCTCGTAAAATTCGAAAGGCATCATGGGGATGCAGGCGGACGGCGGTCTCGGGGTCCAGTCGGTTGAGCCGCTCATATAAGCAGGGTAATCCCCGAGCAGCCAACTCTTCCTGGAGGTGCCGGCGACCGGCCTCGTCCTGGACGCCATCGTCGAAGATGCCATAGAGCAAGGCCTTGATGTAAAGGCCGGTCCCCCCACCACGAGTGGCGGTAGCCGCCGGGAATGCAGTTGCGCCAGAATCCGGCGGCCCTGGCGGCAATAGGCCGCGGCATCAAAATCCTGGTCCGGGAAGATTACGTCCACCAGGTGATGGGGCACCAAAGCTCGCTCCTCCCAGCTAGGCTTGGCGGTGCCGATGTCCAGTTCCCGGTAGACCTGGAGAGAGTCGGCATTGATAATCTGGGCCCCTAACTCCTGGGCCAGGCAAATGGCCAGGGCGGTCTTCCCCACCCCGGTGGGCCCGGTGAGAACGGCCACGGGGGGGAGAGAGGTTTTTTGGGGGATATGGGAGAGCCTGGATGGGATTACCTTTAAAGAAGTTTAGGTGCTGTTTCTTTTATTATATCGGGTGAGTTCTCTCAAGTCAAAATTCAGGGTATTAAATCCGTTTATTGGTATTCCGAGAATACTCTATCTTATCAAGGGCAACGTCTGGAAAGCCTCTTCCCCGGCCAGCCAGCGGTCAACCAGACCCGATTGGGAGAAGTATTCCTGTATGGCCCGGAGCAGGTCCAAAGGCCCGGCTTGATAGCCCAAAGCCAGGCAGGCATCGATGAGGCCCTGGCTGAGGGAGACATGGATGAGATGGCGGTGAGCCGTAGAATTTCACGAGATTCAGGTTGGGGTGAGCGAATTCCTGCCGGCAGTCGTCAGCGTCCAGGGAGTGCATGGCCCGGCACATGAGGGGACGCACCTCGTAAGCCAGACACCTGCTTTCGGTCAGCAGTGGGCAGGGAAGTTCGGCCCGTATGGCAGCCATTTGGGCTTTGGTTTTTCCGGCCCGCTGGACTAATGATCTCTCTACCCGCTCCAACAGAAGTTGGAGGGTCTCCGGGGGAAACCGGGCGGCCAGGAAGCTGCCCAGAAGGAGGGCCTCCGGCGCGGTCAATTCCACCTGATTATAGCAGCAAAAATCGCAGCTGGGCCGGCAGGCCGGTGGCTGGGGCAAAGGGCTGGATGCTTCGATGAGGTCGAGGCAGTACTCAGCCCAATGGAAGGCGTTACGAGCCGCAGTCTGGATCTGGACAAAGGATTGCTTTGCCTGAAAAAGATCGATCACCCCCAGGGAAAAACGGGCGGCCAGCTCTGTATCGACTAAAGGGCTTGTGGAAGGCTTGACCATGCGGGGGTATCCCTATCGCAATTTTATTTAAAATCCTTATGACATCTGACCATGCTGGCCTTGAGATCGGCCATTTCGTGCTGAAACATTTCCAAGTTCCCGAGTTTATAGGACTGCTCCAGGTTCTTGACATGACCCAGAAAGATATCCATTTCGGCCTGCCACTCCGGGTCGGTCTGCTGGGCGAAGGCATTATAGTCACCCAAAAATTCGGCCAGCAGCGGTTCATCGGGCAACTTTCCCTGGGCCGTGGCTTTGTTGAGGTTGGTAAAGGATGCCCCTAACCGTTTTTTAACTACTTTGAACTTTTCGGCGCCATTGAGGACGGCTTCCCGCTGAGGTTGGGCATACTGTTCCAGGGTGGAAAAACTGAGATGCAGCTTGGCGGTGAGCCGCCCCTTTTTTTCTTTGAAAAGAATTTCAACGGCCGCCTGAGCCGGAAATTTTTGAACAATCCCAGCAACCTGTAATTCTCCCTGGCGGAGTTGGGCCGCCAGGGAAGCGAGATAATCCGCCAGTTCTTCCCGTTGAAATTCCCGTTCGAATTTCACTTCCATAGAATTGCCTCCAGACTGTAATCGAATCGGTTTCGAATCTGCGTCCCCCCGCTAAGGTTATTTTTTCAACTCTTTGCCGATGGAGAAGGCCGGGGCCAGATAGGGGCCGGTGGCATAATAGGCCATGCTGTCCATGGCAAAGCTGAAGGGTTTTATCTTGGTGATATCGGGAAGGCCTTTTTCTGTGAGGCAGTTTTCATCCACTTTGATGTCAAGGATTTCTCCCACAAACAGGGTGTGCAGGCCGATTTCCAGGACGTGGCTCACTTTGCATTCCAGGACCATGGGAAATTCCTGGATATAGGGCGCGTCCACCAGTTGACTGGCCACCGGTGTTAAACCGGCAACGGCAAATTTATCGGTGTCCCGGCCGGAGGCAACGCCCACATAATCCGACTCTTTGACATAAGATTCAGATGGAATGTTGACGGTAAAAGCCTTGCGAGCCATGAGGTTGCCGTACGTGTAGGTGGCCTGGCGGAGACAGATGTTGAGGCTGGGCGGTTTGGAACAGCAGATGCCGCCCCAAGCTACCGTGGCGATATTCGGTTTTTTCTGGTCGTCATAGGTGCCGACGATGAAAACCGGCATGGGATACAGAAAGGTTTTGGCGCCGATGGATTTTTTCATGGTTTACCTCCATATTGCGGTTTTAGGTTTCCAGTTTTCGGTTTTCGGTGAAAGATGCTGTAATTCTATGGGTTCAAGATTACCTTGGCTTAATTCAAACCGATGCCGGCTTAATTGATACTTTGAGGGAAACGAACAGTTATTTTAAGGTTTTTGCATAGTCTCCCGCAAGTATTGTAGTTCCCTCTGAAAGGTCTGTCTCTCCATCAGGAAGCGGCGACTCACTTCAGTTTTGGGGAATTTTTTGGGCATCAACTTTTTCCAGAACGGCGTTATAGTCCTCGCATTCCTGAAGATAGGTGTTGGCCTTGTTGCGCCAGTTCTTTTTTTCAGCCGGGGTTAATCCGGCATCCCATTGGATTTTCCGCCAGCTGGTAATATTGCGGCGCAGGTCCTTGGTGTTCTCCTGGAGGTCCACTATAGCGGTTTCCAGTTCCTTGTCCGACCGGGTCGCCACCGACTGGGTCGGCTTGGGGTCAGCTTTTGCTTTTGCCCAAAGGAGTTCCGGACCGGCCAGGATGAAAACAAGACTAAAAATTAGAGACATAATGGTGGACATGTGGATTACACCTTTTATTCCAGTAATTGGGGGACCAGTTCTCCAGCTTTCCCCTGGAGAGAAAGATCATACAGGCCGCTCTGGGATGTGGTTTCCATGTTGATTTCGGCTACAAAGGCGCCGTGTTGTTTGGCAATGGCCCCCATGGAGGCGGCCGGCTGGACCAGGCCGGAGGTACCGACGACAATCATCACCTGGCAGGTTTGCAAGGCGGTGTAGGCGTTCTCCAAGTCTCCGGGATCAAGCATTTCCCCGAACCAGACCACCTGTGGCCGCAGAAGAGCACCGCAATGTTGGCAGGTGGGAAGGGACGGCAGATCCAGGCGGCGGTCCTCTTTGACCTGGCCGCAACCGGTGCAGCATAAGTGCCAGATGTTGCCGTGCAATTCGATGATATTTAGGCTGCCGGCCAACTCATGCAGGCCGTCGATGTTCTGGGTGATGAGGGTGAATCGGGGAAGACGCCGCTCCAGTGCGACCAGGGCCAAGTGCGCCGGGTTGGGACGCAAGGGCTGCAGAAGCTGCCGCCGCCACTGGTAGAATTCCCAGACTAACCGAGGGTCTCTTTGAAAGGCCTGGGGCGTGGCCAGGTCCACTGCCCGGTACTGGCGCCAGAGGCCATCCTGGCCCCGGAAAGTGGGGACCCCGGATTCCGCAGAAATGCCGGCGCCGGTGAGGACGGCAAGGTCATGGCACTCACGAAGTTTGGTTTTTAAAAGCTCAAGCCCGGCACCGGTCAAAGGAATCTCCACTCTAGCCGCCTGCTGCAGGGCAGCTCAGGCGTTTGGCACGTTGTTTTATTGTGCGATAAAAGCGGAGGAAAGGAAAGAAAAATGATGGTCAAAAATTGGCAAGATTCTGCCTGGCGTTGTTCCTGGCAGCGTTTTTTGGCTTCCTTGCGGCAGAGTTCCCAGATGACGCACCCCTGGCGGAACTTACAATAGACGCAGGGGTCGGTGCAGGCCTGGCATTGGTCCAGACATTCCTGGCAATAATAATAATCCATTTTCTGGCAATGGATGCGGGCTTCCCGGTCGGGGTGAAAACGGCAATGCATGGGGCAGTCCTCGTATCGTTTCAATTATTAACTTTGGTCGCTAAAAGTTCCTTCCGATTGGAATAGGCTACCGTAAGGGTTGTCTGAGACCCACCCTTACAAAATGGACGAAATTATGCGTAACCGTTATCATATTAGCAATAGTTACCTCTGAAAAAGTGGCCAAGCTCAGCTTGGCATATAATTGCGTTCCCAATTATAACTTGGGAACGAGGTTAAAAAAAGGGCTTATCGTTGATGGTCCGGTGCTGTTTTCAAGCTTCGTTTGTGATTTATAATCATGAGCACTTTTGGCATTATTATAGAACATTGATCTTAACGCCAAACCAGGCGGGCGTCCACCGCCCAGCACCCTGCAGGGGTGGCAATGAGGGGATTGATGTCCAGTTCCTGGAGATGCGGTTGGGCCACCGCCAGGTTGGAGAGGTTGACCATTACCCGGACCAGTGCTTCCAGGTCCACGGCCGGTTCCCCCCGGTAACCGGTGAGGAGGGGGAAGGAACGCAGGGAGGCCAACAAGGTTGTGGGCCTGTTCCGGACTGAGGGGCGCCAACGTTTGGGCCGTATCCTGCCAAAGTTCGGTGTGGGTGCCGCCGTAGCCGCAGACGATGACCGGCCCGAAGGTGGCATCCTGTTTGAGGCCCAGCAGGAGTTCCCGACCCTGAAGCTGTTTTTGCACCAGGATACCGCTGGCAGCATCCTGGGGAGGCGGCCAGCAGAGGCTGCAACCGGGTAAAGCCGGCCACCAGTGTCGGCTTCATCCCTGAGGTTCAAGATCACCCCGCCTTGATCTGACTTATGAATATAGTCAGGCGAAATAATCTTCAGCACCACCGGATAGCCCATACGACTGCGGCCGCAACCAATGCCTGATTGAGGTTGTGCGTCAGGCGGCCGGCAATGCCGGGAATTTCATGGGCCGCCAAAAAATCCAAGGCCTCCTGGCCCAGCATGAGGGATTTGGCCGGAGCTGCAGGGGTTTCCGCCGGCTCCGGAGAGGGCCAGGTCTCCAGTGGGCGGGAAACGGCCTGCTGATAACGGTAGAGTTGCCCCAGGGCATGGGCGGCCTGTTCCACCGAGAAATAACAGGCAATGACCCGGCACCGGTGCCAGTTCCCGAGCTGACCGTCTCCCGGGCATTGCCATACATAGCCACCACCAGGGGTTTGTTAAACTTCTCCAGGTGCAGTTCGGCAAAGAAGGCCGGAGTGGCGATAATATTTTGGTGCAAGCGGCGAGCCCAGGGCCGGCAGCATGCACATAGACGCCGTCGATGTTGGGGTCGGCCAGAAAACCGGCCAGAGTTTGGCCGGCAATTTTGAGAAAGTCGCCCGTGAGCATGCCGATGGGCCACAAATCCACCGGATTGTGCAGGGCGTGCCAATAAGGGCCCTGGGGTTCCACCACCTGCAGAATGCTCTCGGGCAGGGGGCCCGGAACCAACCCTTCCCGGCTGAGGGCGTCCAGGGCGATGATGCCCAGGGCGCCGCTGGGAGTGGCAATACCCACCCGGGGGCCTCGCATGGGCGGCAGCTTGCGAAAGGCCTGGACAGTGTCCAGGAGATCCAGGGCGCTGTGGACCCTGGTGAGACCGGCCCTGGCGCAGGCCGCGGTAAAGACCTGGTCTTGCACCCACCAGGGAACCGGTATGGGAGAGGGCGGCCTTGGCGCCGGCCTGGCTGACCCCGGTTTTGAGAATGACCAGGGGTTTGCTGCGGTTTACCCGGGCTGCCGTGGCCAGAAAGCGGCGGCCCTCGGTCAGTCCTTCGATATGCAAGGCAATGACCCGGGTCTGGGGGTCCTGCTCCAGATATTCCAGAACCTCCACGAACCCCACGTCCGCGGCGTTGCCGAGATCCACGGCCTTTCCCAGAGGGCCGGTAAAGGACTCGGCCCCCACCTGGGGAGCGCCGCTCTGGGCCACCAGAGATACCGGAGGCGGATCGGCCGGGCAGATGAGATCCACAAAAGCGGTGGAAAAACAGTTAAAGGCGTTCAGCACGCCCATGGTGTTGGGGCCAACGATGTGGGCCTGGTATTGGCGGGCGGCGGCCACCAGTTTGGCCTGCAATTTTTTCCCCTGCTCATCGGCGTCGGCAAATCCCTGGGTAATGATTACCAGCCAGCGGATGCCTTTGGCAAAACATTCCTGCCGCCACCGGCAGGACCAGGTCCCGGCCGACGGCAATAACCGCCAGTTCCGGGACTTCGGGCAGATCCTGGACCCGGGGATATACTTTTTGACCCAGGATCTCCTCGGCTTGGGGATGGACCACGTAAACCGTGCCCTGATAGCCATAGCGCAAGAGCATTTCCAAACCGTTATAAGCGCCGACGCCGGTCTGGCGGGAGACACCCACCAGAACGACGGAGCGGGGTTCAAATAATTCCCGCATCATTAATCTCCATCTTCTCAGATAGGAGCCAAGCCCGGTTTGGCACAAATTTCGGCTTCCCGAATACAGCTTGGAAACCAGTTCTTCAACCTGCCGGCATCCTAGGAAGTCGAATGGTTGCTAGCAAGCAAAAATATGGTTAATTTTATAGTTATTAATGTGCTCTAAAGTCAATTTTACCAAACTGAGACGAGAAAATATTCCGATATGAACGAGTTTTGTGCAGCAGGTGCAAGCCAATTGCCGGATCGCGGCAGCCGGACAGGTGGGTTATTATTCCCTGTGCGGCATGCTCCTGAGGCTGCGCCAGCTTTATAAATGGGAACAGGGTTTATTGCCCTGGCAGGAAGGCGATCCCAAAGCAGTTCTGGACTGGATCGAGGCCCAGGAAGAGGCCTGGACCGATCTGGAGGAATCCGGGTTGCAAGAGCTAAACTGGCAAGGACGGCAGGTTGACCCTTTCGCGGTGGCGGAACTCAACGCCTCTTGGAACACGAAGGACTGGCCTATGGCGCCGGCTTTACCTACGGGCAGGCGCCCATGTGTTTTTTGGGGGAGCTGTGGGAAACCCGGAAACACCGGGAATTGACTGTCCTGATTTTAGGGCCGGAACTGGCCCGGGATCTGGACGCGGCCCCGGCCCTGCGCCAGGGCTCGGTCATTTACCTGCGGACTGAGCCCCTGGCTTTTTATCTCTGGGATAACCTATCCGACCCCGCCAAACAGAACAACATCTTCTTAAAGATCGCCCTGGCAGCCCGGGACATTGATCTGGCCGAGTTGCTGCGGCAACCGGAGACCTATCGAGGACCATGTTTAAAACATCTGCTCCGGTCCCAGGGTGAAGCGATGATCCACCATGAAATCGGAGAAGCCCGGGAACCTGCCCTCCAGGAAGCCTTGCCCAATCTTATCGAGCGATTTCCTCATTCCAGGATTGAACGCTGGGTCCGGGCGGTCAAGGACGCCTTGGCGGACCTGAATGACTGGGGCCGGGTGGCCCATCTCCTTGAAACAGCGGGACCTGCCGGAATTGGCCCTGTTGCTGGCCTGGCGGCCGGGATTTTATCCCTACCTGATTCCGGAGTTGGAGCCGGCTTTTTGGGAACTGCAAAAGACCCGGGATTGGGGAGTCGTTGAGCAAGCCCGGCAGACGGCCTTGGAGCGCCTGCGGCAGACCGCGGCGGAGTTGGATAGACGTGTTGGAGGAGCTGGCAGGGGCTTCGGATAAGATTGTGGCGGCGGAGCTGGAGAGAAAGTTTATCAGTCCCTTGGGACTGTAATGCTGATTTCCCTTTCCGGTTTGCTGTTTTGAGGTTTAAAATAAATAAGTAAATTTACAAAGATGTTTTCCGACCAGTAAACTATTGGCCTGATGCCGGTTAAATTTTCGGGATTTGAGTGCAGTGTAGCAAGAGAACATTCAATAAAGTCAGCAAAGGCGAAGACAACGTGATTGATCCGCATCGAGAAAAGGTGCTTATCTTGGATTTTGGCTCACAATATACGCAGCTTATTGCCCGGCGGATCCGGGAACTGCATGTCTATTGTGAAATTCATCCTTACCTGATGCCCCTGGAGCAGATTCGGGACTTTGCTCCCCGGGGGATTGTGCTCTCCGGCGGGCCGCGCAGTGTCTATGAAGCCGATGCTCCCCTGGTGGGCCGGGAGGTGCTGGAACTGGGAGTCCCCGTCCTGGGTATCTGCTATGGCCTGCAACTCATTAACCACATTCTGGGAGGCAAAGTCTCACCGGCCGCATCCCGGGAATATGGCCGCAAACACTTTACCATCACTGATCACCAGGACCTCTTTGCCGGCCTGGCGGCAGAAGAATTGGTGTGGATGAGCCATGGCGACCATGTGGATGAATTGGCCCCGGGATTGGAGGTTATCGGCTCTTCCGATACCTGTGCCGGCCGGGGCGGTTCGGAACCGGAACCGGGCGATTTACGGGGTGCAGTTTCATCCGGAAGTCAGGCACACCCCCCACGGCAGCAAAATTTTAGCCAACTTTCTTTTTAATATCTGTGGGTTGCAACCTCTGTGGACGATGCGGTCCTTTGTGGATGCCACGACCCAGGCGCTGAAAGAGAAGGTAGGCGACGATAAGGTTATTTGCGCTTTGTCCGGCGGGGTGGACTCTTCCGTCACGGCCGTCTTACTGCACCAGGCCATCGGTGACAACCTCACCTGCATCTTTGTCAACAACGGCGTCCTGCGGCAGGGAGAAGCCGAAAAAGTGGTGCAGCTCTTCCGGGAACACTACCATCTGAATCTGGTGTATGTGGATGCCAGCGCCAGCTTTTTTAATTTGTTGGACGGGATTGTTGACCCGGAAGAAAAACGCCGGCGTATCGGCCGGGAATTTATTCGGGTGTTTGCCGAGGAAGCGAACAAATTGGGCCAGGTCAAATATCTGGCCCAGGGGACCCTTTATCCGGACGTGATTGAAAGCGTTTCCTTTAAGGGGCCCTCAGCCACCATTAAAACCCACCATAATGTCGGCGGGTTGCCGGAAGTCATGCCCCTGGAACTCATCGAACCGCTCCGAGAGTTATTTAAGGACGAGGTCCGGGAGGTGGGACAAGAGCTGGGTCTGCCCGACGAAATGATCTGGCGGCATCCCTTTCCGGGGCCGGGGCTGGCTATCCGCATCCTGGGAGAGGTGACCCCCGAGCGGCTGGCCATCCTTCGGGAAGCCGACGCCATCGTCCTGGACAGAAATGAAAGCCGGCGGCTTTTACCGCCAGGTATGGCAGGCTTTTGCGGTCCTGCTGCCCATCAAGACAGTGGGTGTCATGGGTGATGAGCGAACCTATGAAAACGTCATCGCCCTCAGGGTGGTTGATTCCACCGACGCCATGACCGCTGACTGGACCAGACTGCCCCATGACTTTCTGGCTCGTCTGGCCAACCGCCTCATCAATGAAGTAAAGGGCGTCAACCGGGTAGTTTATGATATTTCTTCCAAACCCGCCCAGCACCATCGAGTGGGAATAGG
This sequence comes from uncultured delta proteobacterium, assembly GCA_963705135.1. Taxonomy (GTDB): domain Bacteria; phylum Desulfobacterota; class Desulfobaccia; order Desulfobaccales; family Desulfobaccaceae; genus Desulfobacca. The sequence continues at coordinate 17,358 of CAVPJB010000004.1, read as the reverse complement.
TTGGGTGGGTTTCCGGTTTGCGGTTGTAAGTTCCGAACTTCGAGTTTTTATTTTCGAGAAAAAGCTGGGCTTTTCCTGTTTCACCGTAATGGCCATAAGTTGACTAATCGAACTTTGAGAATAGGATGTTTTTAAAAGATATTTTGGGGCAGGAACGAGTTGTCGGCTTTCTGAGGCAGGCGCTTCAGAGTGATCAGATGCCGCACGCCCTGCTTTCTTATCGGGAACGAAGGGGTGGGTAGAGGGAGCACAGCCCTGGCCCTGGCCCAGGCCCTTAACTGCGAGAACCGGCAACCGGATCAGGATGCCTGCGGCCAATGTCGTTCCTGCCGGTTGTTTGCAACAGGCAACCATCCTGATTTCTGGCAGATCAGCCCGGTGGGCGAGTCGGTGCAACCACAGATCAAAATTGAGCAGATCCGGGAATTGCGGCGTCAGGTGGGATTTCATCCTTTGGCCGGCAATTGGCGGGTGGTGCTGCTGAAACCGGCGGAGACTTTGAACGAGGCCGCCGCCAATGCCTTTTTAAAAACCCTGGAAGAGCCTCCGGCGGGCAATCTTTTCATCCTGACGGCGATCGGCGACAGAGATCTGCTGCCAACCATAGTATCCCGCTGCCGCCGGCTGACCTTCGGCGCTATCCCTCAGTCCATTCTGATACCAGAGTTACAGAGTCGGAAAGGGCTGAGTCCCGACACAGGCGTCTTTGGTGGCAGCCATTCATTATGGCTCCTTAGGACGAGCCCTGGCGGAGGACTTACCGGATTTGATGGCCAAGCGGGACCAGGTAGTGAACGAGCTGGAGGTGCTGCAAAAAGGGTCCACCGGGGAACAGCTGCAATGGGCCACACAGAAAGGGAAAAAAACAGCCGGCCTGGATCGATTTGTTGTCCTGGCGCGATTGTGGTATCGGGACCTGTTGGCCCTGACCTGTCGGCTAAACCCGGGCAGTTAGTCAACCAGGACAGGCTGGCAGACCTGGTCAGGCAACAACAACAATTGACCAGCGCTCTGATCCTGGAACGTCTGGAGGCCTTGAGCAGCTTGCAGCGGCAATTGCGGGCCAATTTAAATATCGAATTAACCCTGAATATTTCTCGTTACAGTGGCGCCGGGAATGCCATACCGACCGCCCCGGTTTAGGATCATTTATAGCCGTTGCCAAAAGTGACTTCTATTCAACCCTCACCTTGACCTTCTCACCTTAGAGGAGAGGGAATATATAGAAAACCATAAAGCTATGAGCAAAATTGTGCGGGTTCGTTTCCGCCCCCATGGCAAAGTGTATAACTTCGATTCCGGCCATTTTGTCCTTTCCCAAGGCGATCGGGTCATTGTTGAGACAGAACAGGGAGTGGCGTTTGGGACGGTGGTCAGCCCCCCACAACCCCGCAGTCCCAAACTTATGATACATCCCTTGAAACCGGTATATCGGCTGGCCACCACGGATGACATTGAACAGGCCAAACTTTTGGAGAAAAAGGAAGAAGAAGCCTTCAAATTCTGTCAGGAATGTATCCAAAAGCGGCAATTGCCCATGCATCTGGTCCGGGTGGAAAGCCTATTCGACGGCAGTAAGATGGTTTTTTACTTTACTGCGGCCAAAAGCGTGGATTTTCGGGAACTTGTGCGCGATTTAGTCCAGCAGTTTCGGACCCGGATCGAGTTGCGGCAGATCGGGGTGCGCCACCAGGCCAAAATGATCGGCGGGTTAGGAAACTGTGGCCGGCCTTTCTGCTGTTCTTCGTTTTTGCAGGATTTTGCCCCGGTCTCAGTCCGCATGGCCAAGGAACAAAATCTGAGTTTGAATCCCAGCAAGATTTCCGGCTGTTGTGGGCGGTTGATGTGCTGTCTAACGTATGAATTTCAGACGTATATGGATCTGAAGGCCGGTTTGCCGAAAGTTGGCAAAATAATCTCCTTGCCTGAAGGTGAGGGAAAAATTATCCGTCAAAACGTCATCAATCAGACTTTAATCGTGGAAATGCAGGACGGCCGGGAAGTTGAAGTGCCCGTGGATCAGGTTCTTCCGGAGCAGTCCATGGTTTTGGGTGAAGAACAATCCTCGCCGGAAGAAATATTTGATAACGGCTGGGAAGATGCAGCGGCGTCAGGCTTAGACAATGGTTCGGTCGAAACAATTCGCTAAGAACACTTCGCAAGCCCGAGTGAATTTCAGGTCTAGCAGACCGGTGAGGGGACAAATGGTTGACTTCGATCATACTTTCAATATGCTGAAAATGCATATTAAAAAAGAAATCATTGATAATTACTTCGCAGAACGGACATATTTGGAAGAAGACCTGGAGTTGTTGGCGGCAAAAAGAAAAGGATTATGAAGCCGAATTAAACCGGGCGCTGCCGGTCTTTGCGGCATTTTATCAGCTTCTGGGGACGGATGCTGCCATCGCCGCGGTTGTCCGGCTCTGGGGCGTGGCTGAACGCCCTTTTTACCAGGATTGCCGACAGGTTTCCCCGGCAGAGAAGCAGGCGGTGTTGGAAAAGTTTAAGCCGCATGGCTGGACCTCCAGGGGACGACTGAAAAATCAGATCTACGATCTTTACGACCATCTGCAAAAAACCGCCCAGGAACTGAGGAAGAAACAACTGCAGGTGTCGGCCCATTGCGAACTTTATAATGAAGATGTGGAGAAATTTAATCTCAATTATGATTTTAATCTTATCTCTTCCCAGATCGAAGCTATGGATGGGGAGGAAATTCCTCTGGAGAGCGGGCTGAGCGCCACCGACCGGGAGGCACTGGCAGCCAGGATGTTGCTGCGGAAAAAAACATTAAAGCCTGTGCCCTGGTCACAACGCCCGAATTGCCGCCTTTGGAGGCTATCAAAAAAAATCTGGGCCGAATTATCGATCAGTACTTTTAGTGGACCACAGTGTGGCTCATATTTTTACGGATTAAGGTTATGTGAACCCCTTACAGGCCTGGCGGCGTTTTTTCGGGGAAACCATCTGGCAGCCTGATCCCCAGGGCCGACTGGCACCCTGGTGCTATAAAGGCCTGCAAGTCCTGATTCTCGCCTGGAAGGATCTCCTTAGCAAAGGAGCGCTGGTGCGAACCTCAGCTCTGGCTTATGCCAGCGTTCTGGCGATTATTCCGATGTTGGCCCTCTTGTTCGCCATCTTTAAAGGGGTTGGGTCTGCAGCGGCTTTTGGCGGGGCATCTGCTGCCGCAACTGGCCGGGGGTTCACAAGATTTCGCCCGCCAGATTTTAACCTATGTGGAGACCACGAACGTGGCTTCTCTGGGGGTTTTTGGGGTTATCTGGCTGCTGGTGGCCTTGATGATCCTGATGACCAATGTGGAGCAGGCTTTTAATCATATCTGGACAATTTCCCAGGCCCGTCCCTGGTGGCGCAAACTCAGTGATTATTTAAGTATTTTTCTTTTGTTTCCCATTCTGCATGGCAGTGGCCATTTCTCTTACCACCACCTTTCAAAGCCAACCACAACTTAATAAATTCATTAGATATTTTTTGCCGGAGACGTTTTTTTCGGCCTACCATCTGCTGATTTCCTTCGGTATCGTCTGGGTGGGGTTTACCTTTGTCTATTTGGTGATGCCCAACACCAGAGTCCATTTCATGTCGGCATTACTGGGAGGATTGATCGGCGGATCAATCTGGCAGGGGGCACAATGGCTCTTCCAATGGTTCCAAGCTTCGGCGCCCTATTACAATGCCATCTACGGCGCGCTCTATCAGATTCTCTTTTTAGTGATTTGGATGTTCTGGAGTTGGCTGATTGTGCTTTACGGGGCAGAAGTTACCTATATTCAGCAGAACCTGGCCAGCCTGCGGCGTCAGTTCGGGCCCGGGAATGGAGCCATGGGTTGGACGATGAATATCTGGCTCTGATGGCGCTGCTCAGTATCGGGGAGCGGTTTTACACCGGCGGCTCCCCCTGTCCCTGAAAGAACTGGCGGAGTTATTCAATGGCCAGGAGAGTCTGGCGGCAAGCGTGTCGAGGCGTTACAGCAATGTGGCCTGGTAATGCCGGTGGCCTCAAATGAAGCCCAAAATTCCCCCGATTTTTACCCAGCCGGCCCCTGGATCAGATCCGCCTTAAGGAAGCCCTGGCCTGCCTGCGCCATGGACGCCGGGCGGCTTTAGGACGCCTGCTGGGGGATGGAAATCGGTTGACCCGAATCGTGGGAGAACTGGCAGAGCGGCCTGCCGCTGAGTGGCAGGATTTAACCATGCAAGAGCTTTTGCAGCAACCCTGATAGGAAATGTTTGGTTAGCCAATTTACTCTTTTAACCTGTCAGGGCGAAGTAAAATAGTAGAACCAGCCAAAACAGGCCGACAATAAGGGGCACGCCCAAAAGATAGAGACTGGAGGGCAGGCCGCCCCAAAACCGCAGGAGGGAGGACGCCTGCAACCTTTGAAAAGCGCAGTCATGGAGGCTGAAACGGTCGTCGGTGGGATGCAGGCTGGCAAAATCCTGTAGTTTGAGCCCCCAGATCTTCTGAAACAGGCTGGTCCGGCCCAGAGGCAACAACCAGACCAAGGCCAGAAGGGCGCCCCCCAGATACAGCGGCCAACTGGCCGCAGTGAAGCCGCTGCCAAGATTGACGGCGATGAATAAAAGGCTCTGAACCACCAAAAAGGCGATCAGGTTGTTGTTCTTGATGGGGTTTTCCCGGGCCCACAGATCTAAAATGAGTTTATAGTGCTCGAAATCCCGGTCGGCCCGGGGGGTTTTAAAAATAGTCATGGAAATCTCCCCTTTCCCGCATCAACCATGTTTCCCAGATTATTCAACTTCAACAGTTATTCGTTTCCGGTTTGCAGTTTCGATAAAAAGATTATTTAATATTAGCATGTTACACATTTGTCTGTCTCGCCTGAATCTCACCTTGGTATTATTAGCCGGCAGAAGAAACGAAATACAGCCCCACCCAGGTATAGCTCCGCTCGGCGGGTAATTCCGGCTCCCACCGGTCCCTGGTCAACCGGCACTGCAGCTCCCACCCATGAGAAAGGTAATAATCGGCGATTTCCTTTTCCTGGGTATCTCGAAAACCAGAAAGGATAAGGCCGCCCTGGCGGTGGACCAATCGCACCAATTCTCCCTGTTTGGCCAGTTGGACGGGGAAAGGCAGATTGGCCACAATGAGATGGAAGGTGGGCCGCACGGCTTCGGTAGAGCCTTGTACCCAGAAGACACGGTGAGCCAGGCGGTTGCGGTGGGCGTTGTCCTGGGAAGTGCGTAAAGCTGAAGCTGAAATATCACAACCTACGTTCAGAGTGATGCCCAGGGCAGTCCCTACCAGGGTTAAAATACCGGAACCGCAACCCACATCGAGCAGGGAGGCGGGCTGCTGCTCCCGGCAGGCCCCAACCAGCAGGTCCAGACCAGAGTCTGGTACTGGGGTGGCTGATGGGGAATGCTCTGGTATGGCGCAGTCGCAGGAGCCCTTGACCCGGCCGGGACCAGCAGGGATGCCAGGAGGAGCAGACTGCGGTCTGGGGGGTCAAGCGCAGGTACATGGATATTCCAAAAAGGAAAAATAATCACTGCACCATTATTCCGGCAGCTAAGCTGCACCTGGCGCTGTAAAGCCCTGAGTTCAGAAAATAATATTTTCATAATATCTAAGATAGGCAGCAAAATCAAGTTTTTCCGGTTGGAAGCCGACCCGAAAGAAATAAACTTTATTTTTGGGTTCCTTAAGAGTGCTTGACACCCTTTGCCCTCTCTTCTATATTCCCAGAAGCTAATATTTTTGGCTGAGTTTTCATCGCCCCTACCACCCCACTCGAGGAAGGAGTTTGCAATGCCCCGACGCGACGATATCAACAAGGTCATGATTATCGGTTCCGGACCCGATCGTCATCGGCCAGGCCTGCGAATTCGACTATTCCGGCACCCAGGCCTGCAAGGCCCTGCGACAACTGGGCTATCAGATCGTCCTGGTCAACTCCAACCCGGCCACCATCATGACCGATCCCGGGCATGGCGGATGTCACCTATATCGAACCCCTGAATCTGCAGACCATGACCGAAATCATCGAAAAAGAACGGCCGGATGCCCTGCTGCCCAACCTGGGCGGCCAGATCCGGACTTAACCTGTCTTCGGAGCTGGCCCGGACCGGTGTCCTGGAGGAATACGGTGTCAAGGTGATCGGCGTGGACGTGGATGCCATCGAGCGGGGAGAAGACCGGCTGGCCTTCAAAGAGACCATGAACCGGCTGGGCATCGACATGCCCAAAAGCGACATTGCCTATAGCGTGGAAGAGGCTGAAACGATCGCCGCCGAACTGGGCTATCCGGTGGTGATCCGCCCGGCCTATACCATGGGCGGGACGGGCGGCGGCCTGGTCTACAACGTGGAAGAACTGCGCACCATCGCCAGCCGGGGCATCTCGGCCAGCCTGGTGGGGCAGATCCTGGTGGAGGAATCGGTCCTGGGCTGGGAAGAACTGGAGCTGGAGGTGGTCCGGGACGCCAAGAATCAGATGATCACCGTCTGCTTCATCGAAAATGTGGATGCCATGGGGGTGCATACCGGCGATTCCTACTGCACCGCGCCCATGCTGACCATCGACCCGGAGCTGCAGAAACGCGCTGCAGAAATACTCCTATGACATTGTCGAAGCCATCCGGGTCATCGGCGGCACCAATATCCAGTTTGCCCATGATCCCAAAACCGGCCGGGTGGTGGTCATCGAGATCAATCCCCGCACCTCCCGGTCCTCGGCCCTGGCCTCCAAGGCCACCGGCTTTCCCATCGCCCTGGTCTCCTCCTCCTGGCCGGCGGCCTGACCCTGGATGAAATCCCTTACTGGCGCGAGGGCACCCTGGAGAAATACACCCCCTGGGGCGATTATGTGGTGGTCAAATTCGCCCGCTGGGCCTTTGAAAAATTTCGCGGTGCCGAGGACAAGCTGGGCACCCAGATGCGGGCCGTGGGCGAAGTCATGAGCATCGGCAAGACCTACAAGGAGGCCTTCCAGAAATCCATCCGCTCTCTGGAAATCGGCCGCTACGGCCTGGGTTTTGCCAAAGATTTCATAAGAAGCCCCTGGAGGAACTGATGGATCTGCTTCAGCGAGCCCACCAGCGAACGCCAGTTCATCATGTATGAAGCCTTGCGCAAAGGCGCCGACATCGAGGAGCTCTATCGGCATGACCTATATCAAACCCTGGTTTATCCAGCAGATGAAGGAGCTGGTGGAACTGGAAGAAGAGATTCTGCAGTACAAGGGCAGGGACACTGCCGGAGCGCTCTCTGATCCAGGCCAAAAAAGACGGTTTTGCCGACCGCTATCTGGCCAAACTGCTGGAGCTGCCGGAGAAAGAAATCCGGGAGCAGCGCATGTCGCCTGGGATTGCCGCAGGCCTGGGAGCCGGTGCCGGTCAGCGGCGTGGAAAACGCCGCCTATTATTTTTCCACCTATAACGCCCCGGATCAGGTGCCGATCAGCAACCGGCGAAGATCATGGTCCTGGGCGGCGGGCCCAACCGCATCGGCCAGGGCATTGAATTCGATTACTGCTGCGTGCATGCGGCCTTTGCCCTGCGGGATGTGGGCTTTGAGTCCATCATGGTCAACTGCAATCCGGAAACCGTTTCCACCGATTACGACACCTCGGACAAGCTCTATTTCGAGCCTCTGACGGTGGAAGACGTCTTGAGCATCTATGAGAAGGAGAAGCCCGAGGGTGTGATCGTCCAGTTCGGCGGGCAGACGCCCTTGAATATCGCCGCTGAACTGGCCGAGGCGGGCGTGAAAATTCTGGGCACCTCCCCGGACGTCATCGATCTGGCGGAAGACCGGGACCGTTTCCGTCAGATGATGGACAAGTTGGGGATCCCGCAGCCGGAGTCGGGTATGGCCACCAATCTGGAGGAGGCCCTGGAGGTGGCCGAACGGATCGGTTATCCGCTGATGGTCCGGCCTTCCTATGTCCTGGGCGGCCGGGGCATGGAAGTGATCCATGATGAGGACGATGCTGAGGCACTATGTGGCCGCGGCCGTGGATGTGAGCCCGGAAGCGGCCCATTCTGATCGACCGATTTCTGGAAAACGCCATCGAAGCCGAGGCCGACGCCATCGCCGACGGCACCGACGCCTTTGTGCCGGCCGTCATGGAGCATATCGAACTGGCGGGCATCCATTCCGGAGATTCGGCCTGCGTCATTCCCCCTATCAGCATCCCGGCCAAGCATCTGGACACCATCTACGAATATACCCGCAGAATCGCCATGGAACTGAAGGTGGTCGGGCTTGATGAATATCCAGTATGCCATCGCCAAAGATACGGTTTATGTCTCTGGAGGCCAATCCCCGGGCCTCCCGCACCGTGCCGCTGGTTTCCAAGGTCTGCAATATCCCCATGGCCCGCCTGGCCACCCAGATTATGTTGGGAAAAAAGCTGGCCGACCTGAACCTGAAGCCCAAGCACATCCCTCATTTTGGGGTTAAAGAAGCGGTTTTCCCCTTTAACATGTTCCCCGAGGTGGACCCGTTGCTGGGCCCGGAGATGCGCTCCACCGGCGAAGTCCTGGGAATGGCCGACTCCTTCGGCCTGGCCTTTTACAAAGCCCAGGAGGCGGCCCAGCAGACGCTGCCCCAGGAGGGCGCGTTTGATCACCGTGTCGAAAAAGGACCGGCCAGCCGTCCTGGAAGTAGCCCGGCATTTCGCCCAACTTGGCTTTCAAGATCAAGGCCACCGCGGGGACGCACACAGTTCCTGGCCGACCAACGGCATTGCCTCGCGAACCGATTTTGAAGATGCACGAGGGCCGGCCGCAATATCGTGGACGGCATCAAGAAGCAAGGAAATTCAATCTGGTCATTAACACCCCCAGCGGCAAATTGAGCCAACATGACGACTCCTATATCCGCAAAGCGGCCATTAAGTATAAAATCCCCTATATCACCACCCTGGCCGGCGCCCTGGCCGCAGCCCGGGGGATCGCTGCCAGCCGCCAGGATCGGGGGCAGGTCCGTTCTTTGCAGGACTATCACAAGGAGATAAAATAAGTGACTACAGCAGGTCTCCGGGGCAGTGCGGCCAAACTTGGGAAAATCTGTTGGAGGAATAGCTTTAGATGAAATCCGTGCGAGACAATTGTGGAATTTTTGCCATCTATGCGCCGGAACCTTGCGCTTTTGAAATTTTCCAGGGCATTGATTTTTTGCAGCATCGCGGCCAACAATATTGCGGCATCGCCACCTATGACGACGGGGTCCACCAGGTCACCCATCATGGCAAGGTTTTGAGCAGCTTTTCCGACCAAGATCTGGACAGCCTGCCCGGAAACTGGGGTATCGGCCATGTCAGCCTGAAAGAACGCCAGCCGGTGAAATGGCAGTCCAGCCTGGGAGAGATTGCCGTGGCCTTCAGCGGCAACATCATGAATGCTGGCTGCCCTGAAGGATGACATGATGAGCCGGGGGAAGGCCTTTTGGCGGGGCTATGACGTCGAGATCATAGCTAAAATCATCCTGGAGGAAAAAGACCTGGTGACCGGCATCGCCACCCTGGCTGATAAAATTAAAGGGGCTTACTCCCTGGTGGTCCTCACCCGGGAAGGGATTTTCGCCACCCGGGACCGTTTCGGCTTCCGCCCTTTGATTCTGGGGCAGGGGCCGGGCACCTACATTGTCTGCTCCGAATCCCGGGCTTTGCATAATCTTGATTTCGAGGTAGTGCGGGATGTGCGGCCAGGAGAAATTGTCCGGCTCGACCATCGAGGTTTTACCACAGTCAGACAGCTTCCCTCTCCCCGGCGGGCGCACTGCGCTTTTGAATGGGCCTATACCGCCAGCATCGATTCCATCATAGACGGCTCTGGCCGTGCTGGAGGCCCGTTACAATTTGGGTGCCAGCCTGTCCCAACGGGATCTGGAGGAAGACGGTTTGAGCGCTGATCTGGTCGCCCCGGTCCCCATGTCCGGCATCGGTCACGCCATCGGTTATCACATGCATTCCCGGCTCAACTACCAGGAAGTATTTCTGTATAATCGTTATGCCGACCGGAGCTACACCCAATCCACCCAGATCGCCCGGGAAAAAATGGCTAAGCGTAAGCTTTCGGTGCTGCATCACGCCGTCAAAGGCAAAAGCATCATCCTGTGCGACGACTCCATCGTCCGGGGCACGCAAATTCTTAACAAGGTACATGACTTAAAACAGGCCGGGGCCAAAGCGGTGCACGTCCGGGTGGCCTGCCCGCCCCTCATGTATCCCTGCGACTTCGGCATCTCCACCCGCACCTATGAAGAACTTATGGCCCGAAGATATCTTTATCTCGGTGACATTACTTCGATGGCGGAACTGCAGAAATTGGAACAATGGGTGGCAGATCACATCGGCGCTGATTCGGTGAAATACAACAGCCTGGAAGCCTTTGTGGAAGCACTCCGCCTGCCCAAAACCAACCTTTGCCTGAAATGCTGGGACGGTAACCGACCGATGGGTGATTGATACCGTTTTCGGTTTCTGGTTTCCAGCTTCTGGTTTAGAGATTTTGTCTCATTAAAGACTTCGAGATTATGAACAAAACACCCGGGTTTCATTTCGGTCACCTGATGCGGCAATCCCGGGAAACTGTTGGGATAAGCCAACGGGCTTTGGCGCAGCAAGTAGGGCTGGACGTCAGTTACATCAACCGTCTGGAGAGCGGCGAACGCCGTCCCCGGCGGGGAACGCTGCTGAAGCTGGCCTCTGCTTTGGGGATTAAAGGTCAGGAACTCGATACCTGGTTCATGGCCTGCGATCTGGCGCCCATGCCCTTGTTAGCGGGCCTCAGCGACCAGATTCGGCCGGCGACAATGGCCCAAGGTCCGGGAGAGAGCCAACCGGAGCCGGGTTTAGACGCAGTCTCTCTCTGGGAAAAACTGGAAGCCATCGGCTTGGACGAAGTCGGCATCCGCCGCCTGCTCCAGAACCTTGCTACGTCTGAGGCCCAGCATCGAGACCGGGCAGCCCAAATAGTAGCTGCCACGTTGAACCTGGTGGCCGATTATTTAGCGGCCCCGGTGCACCGGGCCATTATTCCAGCGGCAGGGGGTCAGCACCGGGTATTGGCCTCACATATCATGCAGCGCCTCCTGTTACAGATGATGGGAGAAGCGGCTTCGGCCGGGGTTAGCCAGTTTATGCTGATTCTGGCTCCAGGAACCGCGGAAGCGCTTTACCGACCTCTGCAAACCGCCTTGGATTTAGCAGTGGCGCCGCGTTTCTCTGTCGACTTTCGCGTCCAATCGGCGCCGTTGGGATTGGGCGATGCCGTTCTGGAAGCCGCCTCCTGGGTGGGACAGGAATCTTTTTTAGTCTTGCTGCCGGATGAGATGCTGGACCGGCGCCGCCCCCTTGACATGCCAAGAGAATTACAGCACATGAGCGAGGCTTTCAAACAACTCAACCATGCCCCCCTGATTGCCGTGGAGCCGTTGCCAAAATCAAGATTACTCCAGGGAGGCGTAGTCCGCTTGGGTTCAAATATGATAAACCCCAGAATCTTCCTGGTGGAAGAACTTATGGAAAAACCGGCGCCACATCACCCCATCAGCGAGACGGCCACATCCAGGTCTATCGTCGGCCGGTATTTTCTGCCGCCGGAGATATTTCAGACTCTGGAGCAGTTGAAGCACCGGAAAGCACACACCCTCGAGTTAACTGATGCCCTGGAACACTTGCGCCGGCAACAGACGAAAATTTTCGCCTATGAACTGAAAATTTCCAGGCGTGACCTGGGTGGGGTGATTGAGCAGGCAGGAGATCTGATCGGGGAAATCTAGTACGCCAGTCCTTCCAGTCTATCAAGCATTTATTATATTGATAAAAATCTAGCTTTTTCATCAGAGGTAATTCGCCTTTTGAAAAACCCGGGGAAGAGCAGGGTATTTTTTGACAATAGTGTTGACAAAATATCATTAAATGTATTATAAATCAATATTATGACAACTTGTCATGACTTAAGTTATCTTCGTTTTAGCCGAAAAAGAATCAACTGGAATAGATTGACCTTTATTGAACTTTAGCATCATTGACGCAGTCCAGGATACGGTCACCCCTGTTCCATGGCAAAGTATTTGCAGCCATATCCTGGTATCAAGGAGCATTTGAAAATAAATTCCCTAACGAGATAGGAGCAACAAACCCGTGCACCTGGCAATGATTGGAGTTGGCTATGTAGGTTTGGTTTCCGGCGCTTGTTTTGCAGAGGCCGGTCACCAGGTTATCTGTATGGATGTTGATCCCAAAAAAATCGAGGGCTTGCGTCGGGGGATCATTCCCATTTATGAACCCGGTTTGGACGACTTTGTCAAGCGAAACGTGGAGGCCGGTCGGCTCTCTTTCACCACTGATCTCCAGGAAGCAGTTTCCAAAAGCCAGATTATCTTTATTTGTGTGGGTACCCCCAGTCGGGATGACGGCTCGGCTGATTTGCATTATGTCTATGAGGTGGCCAGGAGTATTGGCCTTATCATGGATGGATATAAAATCGTGGTGGACAAATCCACCGTGCCTGTGGGTACGGCGGTCAGGGTGCGCCAGATTATTACTAAAGAACTGGCCCAGCGTGGCCTCGACCTTGACTTTGACGTCGTCTCAAACCCGGAATTTCTCCGGGAAGGTTCGGCTATCGGCGATCTCATGGAACCGGACCGCACTGTCGTGGGCGTGGAGAGCGAAAAAGCCAAGGGTTTAATGGCCGAAGTCTATCGTTATTGGACCGATAAAAACTATCCCCTGTATTTCATGGAAGTGCCTTCGGCGGAGATGACTAAATATGCCGCCAATGCCTTTTTAGCTACCAAGATAACCTTCATGAATGAAATCGCTAATTTATGCACATTAACCGGCGCCGATGTCAACAACGTACGTCTGGGGATCGGTTCAGATACCAGGATCGGGGACCGTTTCCTCTTTCCTGGTTTGGGATACGGGGGTTCTTGTTTTCCTAAGGACGTTAAAGCCCTGATCTACATTGGCAAGAGCATGGGGTATACCTTCAGTCTGCTGGAGGCCACCAACATCGTTAATCAGGCTCAACGCCACCGCTTTATTTATACAATCTGTCAGTACTTTGAGAATCAATTGGACGGAAAAAAGTTAGCCCTATGGGGATTGGCTTTCAAGCCCAACACCGATGACATCAGAGAAGCCCCGGCCCTGACGGTTATGGAGCGTTTATTGGACCTGGGGGCGGTGTTGCAGGTCTATGACCCTGTGGCCATGGACGAAGTAAAGCACTTCTTCCGGGACTATCCTTATCCGGAGCGCATCAGCTATGCTTCATCCCCCGAAGAGGCTTTGGTTGGAACAGAGGCTTTGGTTATTAATACGGAATGGGATATCTTCCGCCAGTTTGATCCCAGCCGGATCAAAGCTTTAATGACCACCCCAGTAGTTTTCGACGGCCGCAACATCTTCGATCCGGGCGCCATGGCGCAGCAGGAGATACGTTACTATTATATCGGTAAACCGTTGGATACGGAGTTGAACCGGGTAATCAAAAATGTAACGCCTCCTTTTCTATCGATAAACCATCAAAAGCTGACGAAACAGGGATCATAATGCCGCCACGGTTCCGCACCTGGCTCATTTTCTTCGAAAAGGTCAACAATGCCTGTTGAATTACATAATTATTTAGAAAATACCTGGGCTTACCGGCAGAAGGTGCAGGATCAGTTAAAACTCACCATTTTAGCGGCGGGTCTGGGAAGCCGCATGGACCCGATCCCACAGCATCATCTTCCTAAGCCCATGTTTCCTCTGGGCGGTGTCGTTCCCATGGCCGAAGTCTGGGTCAGGATGGCGGTTGAGGCCGGCATCACCAACATCTCCATGAATCTCTGCGTCCTGAAAGACACCATAAAATCATATTTCAAAGACGGACTCTTATTTGGGGCTGATATCACCTACGTGGAAGAAAAAGAGCCCAGCGGCACCCTGGGCGGTATCTGCAAGCAGGCTTTGGGGTCGTCGGCAAAATCAGTGGCCGCGTCGGAAGAGCCGGTTGGTCTGGCGCCCTTTCGAGGATCAACGATAGTCGCGCCCAGCGGTGATATCGTCACCAATTTTAGGTCGGAACTCTTGCAGCAGATGTATGAAATTCACCGGCGCCAGGGTGCGGCTGTGACCATATTGCTCTCCCCCATACCCTGGGAGCGGCGCCTGGATTTTGGCACGGTGCAATTGGGCCCCACCGAACGGTTTGACAGTCTCATTTCGGAATCAGGCCCGATAGTTAATTTCTTCGAGAAAGACCCAAACTCTCCTTCTAACCTCAATAACGCCTCGGTGTATCTCATCGACATGGATCTGTTGAAGCAGCTTGACCCTGGCGAACTGCTGCGGATAAGACGATCCAGGAGCCATTCTATGACTTCGGTAAACACGTTTTCCCCGCCATGTTGGGAAAGCTTGATTATGTCAAACTACCCAAGGATTATCCCCTCTGGGGGGTGCGGTATGATGGGTTATGGTTCGATGTCGGCCGCAAGCGTGATTACCTGTCCATAAATAAATCAGTTTTAGACGACCAAATCCACCTCGACCTGCCCTACCAAAAACTGCCCTGGGGGTATTTAGGCAACAATGTGGTCATCAACTTCGCCGAAGTGACCATTATTCCCCCGGTGGTTATAGGCCATGAATGTATCATTGAGCGTGGTGCGAAAATCGGGCCGTATGCTGTTATCGGCGATGGCTGGACCATAGAAAAGGATGTTCAGATCAGCAATTCCGTCCTTTGGAAGCGTTATGCCTTTTTTACGAAGCAAGGAGAAAAAATTCCGGTGCGGGAGCGCAAGTTGGTAGACCGGCATGAAGTCCGCCGGGGCTCGGTCATCGATGAATGCATCATCATCGGCGGCACTATCAATCCTGATCTCTATGAACCTGGAGAAAACAAATTATTTGGAAAAACGGTGGAAGTCCTGGAAAACGGCGAACTCCAATTGGTGTCAGTTGATTGGGTCCCCAAGGGGCCCCGCTTGTAGCCGTTCACCCGGCCTGACCACTCGGTAAGATCCCACGTAAAAACTTGAGGTGCTATGAAATTAACCATCATCGGGGCAGGCTATATCGGTCTGATAACGGCAGCCTGCTTTGCCGAAATGGGCAACGAAGTCATCTGTGTTGATACGGATGAAAAGAAAATTGATGATCTGGATCACTATCGTCTCCCGGTCTACGAACCGGGCTTAGAAGATTTAATCCGCCGCAATTGCATGGGCAAAAGGCTGTTTTTTAGCAATAACCTGCCCAAAGCCGTCCAAAACAGCCTGATTATCTTTATCGCCTTGAGTCAGGGGCCTGAAGAAGATGAGGCGGCCGATATGACAGCCCATCTGGCGGTGGCCCGGGACATCGGCCGCAGCCTGAACGGCTACAAGGTCATCGTCAACAAATCCAATGTTCCCGTGGGTACTGCCGCCCAGATACGTCAGGCCATCACCGGGGAGTTGGCAGTTCGAGGCGTGGAGTACGAATTTGACCTCGTCTCTGACCCGGAATTTGTCAAACAAGGCACAGCTATCGACGATTTTATGAAGCCTGACCGTATCGTCATCGGCTGCGACAATGTCAGGGTGGCGGAATTAATGAAGGAACTCTATGCCCCCTTTGTCCGGACCAACCGCCCCATCATCGTCATGGACGTGGTTTCGGCGGAATTAACCAAACATGCTGCCAATGCCTTTCTGGCCACCAAAATTTCCTTTATTAACGAACTGGCCAACATCTGCGCCTCTACGGGGGCCGATATCAACCTGATCCGCCAGGGTCTCGGCTCCGATTCCCGCATCGGCAACCTGTTTCTCTTCCCGGGGCTGGGTTATGGCGGCTTACGCTTTTCCCAGGGCATCCGGGAGTTGATCCAGACAGCCAAATCGGTGAACTACACCCCACGACTCCTGGAAGCCACCGAAGCCGTTAACCAGGACCAGCGCCGGCTTTTTATTGACGTGGTTAGTACTTATTTTGGCAATAAACTGGAAGGCCGGGTGTTAGGAGTGTGGGGGCTGTCTTTCAAACCCTGGACCGACGACGTCCGGGAAGCTCCAGCACTGGCAGTTATTGAGGCACTCTTGAAAATGGGCGCCCGCCTCAAAGCCTATGACCCCCAGGCTGCCAACACGGCCCAGAAATTCTTCGGCGAATCCCATCCGGCCATTACCTATGCCGCGGACATGTATGAGGCAGTTGAGGGCGCTGAGGCCCTGATTATCAATACCGATTGGACCATGTTCCGCACTCCTGACTTCGAGCGCCTCAAATCCCGTCTACAGACCCCCGTCATCTTCGATGGCCGCAACCTCTACAACCCTGAGAAGCTGGCTCAGTTAGGGTTTGAATACTTCTATATGGGCAGAAAGAAAGTATCCTCGTAATCTAAACAAATCTGCCGACCAGGTCAGCTCCCCCCAACGCTTTAACCAGGGTAAGCAACCCCAATACCGTGATCAAACCGACTATCACCTGCCGGTAGCGAGTGGTATCAAGTCTCTGGTAAAACCACGTCCCCACCATTACCCCCAGAAGCACAAAAGGGATGGAGAACAGGCCCATGGTGAGGACCAGGTTGGTAAACAGGCCGCTGGCGGCCTGGGCGGCGAGGATGACCAGGCCGGAAAGGAAGAAAAAGCCGGTAAGGGTAGACTTGATCTCATCTTTGGCCCAGGGTTGCAAGGCGGTGTAGATAATTACCGGCGGACCGCTGGCTGCCAGGCTGCCACCTAGAAAGCCGGAACCGAAACCGGCGACATAGGCCCATCCACGCGCTAGATTTCGAGTTTTTCCCCCGGACCAGACAAAATACAAGGAAAAAACCACCAACAGACTTCCCAGGAGCATTTCCAAAACCCAGACAGGTACATTCTTCAGGATATACACCCCCAGAGGGATGCCCGGCAAGGCCGCCGCGGTCAGGGGCAGAATACTTTGTAGGCGCAGATGCGGCCGTAGCTGGATCAAGAGGATGATATTGATCGTCATGCCCCAGATGCTTACTAACGGCACCGCGGTTTTAAAATCCAAAAATAAAGCCAGCAGCGGCAGGGCTACGAGCACCGAACCGAAGCCGGACAGGCCCTGGGTAAAGCCGGCAAACAGGGCGATGAGGCAGATGAGGAGGTCGGGCGACATTGTGGTTTACTAAAGGGGGCGAGCCTAATTATCTTCGTAAGAAATGGGATCTTTAACACCCGCTTCGGCAAAGCCCTTCAGGCGCAGGCGGCAGGAGGAGCAGCGGCCGCAGGCCCGGTCCTCATTCTGGTAACAGGACCAGGTAAGTTCCAGGGGGGCTTGCAGTTCCAGCCCCAGGCGGACGATGCCGGCCTTGTCCAGGCGGAGCATGGGGGTATGGATCT
>CAVPJB010000003.1:0-30218 GCA_963705135.1 uncultured delta proteobacterium | reverse complement strand
CGTCTGGAGGTGGACCGGGCGATCGACGATTGCTCCCTGGAGGAAGTGAGAAATACCCTTGTGGCCGTGCTTTCCAAGGGCTTCCGGCAGCGTGTCGGTCTGGCCCAGGCCCTTTTGGGCCGTCCCCCTTTACTTATTTTGGATGAACCCACCATCGGTTTGGATCCAGCCCAAATTGTCGAAATCAGGGAGCTCATCCGCCAGTTGGCGGGAGACCATACGGTCATCCTGAGCAGTCACATCCTGCCTGAGGTTAGTCAGCTCTGCCAGCGGGTCATTATTATCAACCGTGGTCAGATCGTGGCCAGCGACACTCCGGCCAACCTCACCCAGCAGTTGAACCGGGACGCCCGTTTGCATCTAGTGGTCCAGGGACCGGCGGCCGAAGTGCAGGCCGCCCTCCAGGCTGTTCCTGGCGTCAAAAACGTCCGGGCCCAGGAAAACGGGGCTTTCACCCTTGAGGCTGACCTGGATTCCGAGGTTCGCCCTGACCTGGCCCGCAGCATCGTCCAGCGCGGTTGGGACCTCCTGGAGCTGAAGACCCAGGAATTCACCCTCGAAGATGTCTTCATTAATCTGGTGACCGAAGAAGAACACTTGTCGTGAAAATTTCGTATTCCCAACCTCTAAACTCAAAACTCGAAACTCGAAACTGGATCTTACCATGACCGGCTGTCTCGCTGTGTGGCGCAAGGAATTAACGATTTACTTCGCCACTCCAATTTTTTATCTTACCGGCTTCTTTTTTCTCTTGCTGGCGGGGTTTTTTTTCTATTCCAACCTTGCCTATTACACCGTGCTGAGCTTCCAGGCCGGCCAAAACCCCTATTTGGCCAACATGCTCACCCCGGCTCAGATGGTATACCGTCCCTTTTTCGGCAACCTGGCGGTCATCTTTTTATTTATCGTGCCGTTATTTACCATGCGCCTGTTCGCCGAAGAAAAACGCTCCGGGACCATGGAGTTGCTCCTGACGTTTCCCCTCACCGACTGGGGCGTCATTCTCGGCAAATTTCTGGCCGCCCTGGCCCTGTATGCCCTGCTGCTGGCCGTGACGGTGCTCTACAGCTTTGCCTTCGCGGCCATTCTGCCACTGGACTGGGCTGCCATTGCCGTGGGTTATTTGGGGTTGCTGCTCTTGGGGGGGGCCTTTTTAGCCCTGGGCATATTCTGTTCCTCTCTGTCGGAAAATCAGATCGTTGCTGCGGTCATTGCCTTCGGCTTGCTGTTGCTGTTCTGGATCATCGGCTGGTATGAAGAGTTGGGGCCTTCGGCCTACCAGGGTTTTTTCAAATATATCTCAATGATGGGGCATTTTGACGGTTTCACCCGAGGTGTCCTGGATTCCAGGGATATCTTGTATTATACAGGCTTCATCTTCTTCTTCCTCTTTTTAACCAAGCGGCAGCTTGAATCCCGGCAATGGAGAGGCTAACCATGAATTCGCAGCCAACTCCCGAATCTCGGCAAAAATTTCTCTACGGTTCCGGCTCCGCCGCTTCTGTCCTCATTGTCCTGGCCATCCTGGTCTTCCTGGCTTTCCTGGGGGAACGCTATTCCTGGCGTTGGGATGTAACCGCCGACCAGAGCCAATCACTTAGCAAAATTACCAAAAATATCCTGGCGGAAATCAAAGAGCCCTTAAAAATCAAGGCATTCTTCCCGGAGGGGCAGTCCGAACGGCAGTCGGGCAAAGAAGTGCTGGAAAATTATCGCTACCAAAACAACCTGATTGCCCTGACCATCGTCGATCCCGAGCGTCAACCTTTGGAAGCCCAACAGGCGGGTTACCGCATGCCTGGCAATGTCCTCCTGGAATACCAGGGCCGGCGGCAGATGGCCAACAGCCCCACCGAAGAGGCCCTGACCGATGCCATCCGCAAACTGCTGCACCCCCAAAGCAAGAAAATCTACTTCCTCACCGGTCACGGCGAGCGGGGGGCCAAAGATTCGGACAAAGGCAGCTTCTCCCTGGCCCGCCAAGCCCTGACCAACGAAGGTTTGGATGTCCAGGACCTGAATCTGTTGACCCAAAATCAAGTGCCAGCCGATGCTACCGCCGTGATTCTGGCTGGACCGGAGAAACCGTTATTTCCCAATGAAGTTAAGGCGCTGCAAGATTATTTGAACCAGGGGGGCAGGATATTGCTCCTTTTGGAGCCCCACAAGGACGCCGGTTTGAAAGAATTTTTGGCTTCCTACGGCATCGGCCTGGATGACCGCATGATCCTGGATGACAACCAGGTCAGCCGCGCCCTCGGCGCCAGCGTCACCATGCCCCTGGTTATTCAATACGGCAACCACCGCATTACCCGGGATCTCAGCAATGTGGTCACCATTTTCCCCCTGGCCCGGCCTCTCTTCCTGGCCAAGGAACCGCCTAAATCGGTGCACCTCTCCCCCCTGGCCATTACCACGAACACAAGCTGGGCCAAGTCCGGTCAGGAATGGCTCAAGGACGGCAAGGCCGAGTTTGACGCCCAAAGAGACCTTAAAGGCCCTTTTACCCTGGGGGCCCTGGCTGAGAAACGTCTTAGCGCCCCTGAACCCCAGGCTTCCAAAGAAGGTGACGCCAAAAAGACACCAGATAACTCCGGCAAATCAGGGGAAAAGGCAGACAAAGACAAAATTGCCTACCTGGCCGTCTTCGGCAATACGAATTTTGCCGATAATAACTATTTTAATCTTTCCAGCAACGGAGATCTTTTTCTCAACACTATCAATTTCCTGGCCGCGGAGGAAGCCCAGATCACCCTTCGCAGTCAGGAGAAAAAATCTCAACCTCTGTTGCTCACCGGCTACCAGGGCTGGGCTCTTTTATTGGTCTGTCTGGTTTTCATCCCGCTGGCTATTATCATTGCCGGGACGAATGCCTATCTGAAACGGAGGGCTAGGCGATGAGCGGCAAAAAACTGCTCTTCTACCTGGGGGCGCTGCTGCTGGTGGCAGGCGGATATTATTATTCGGAATTTCGCCACTCCCGGCAGACGGCCCAGGAACAGGCAGCTAAAAAACTCTTTCAGGTCAAGACCGATGACATTACTGTTCTAACCCTTAAGAGCGACAAAGGTGAAATTCAGCTCCAACGGGTCCCTGCCACTGACAAGGCCCCGGAGCCGGCTACTGCTGCCTCCCCAACGGCGACCCCGGACGAGTGGCGACTTACCAAACCCATTGCCGTCAAAGCGGACGAGCTTACCATGAACTCTCTGCTCAACGCTTTGGCGGAGTTAAAAATGCAACGCCGGCTGGATGAGCCACCCGCCGATAAATTAAAAGACTTTGGCCTGGAAAAGCCGCTGTTCACTCTGGAATTTCAGGCCGCCGGCCAGAGCCACCAGCTCCGATTCGGCCTCAACGTTCCCGGCGACAAGAGCATCTATGCCCAAAAAGATCAAGATTCCGGGGTATTGTTGATCAGTACCGCCGACAAGGAAACCTTGAACCGGACCCTCACCGCCCTGCGGAGTAAACTTATCTTTACTCTGGCCCCGGAAAAGGTGACGGAAATCAGACTCATAAGAAATCAGGACCGCCTGACTTTTCAAAAAACCGGACCCTCGGCCTGGACCTCAGGGGATCAGCCCCAGACCAAACTCCGGACCGACAAGCTAGAGGCTCTCCTGCGTCAGCTTACCACCGCCCAGACTCTGGAATTCGTGGCCGAAAAAGTCGATGATCTCAAGAAATACGGCCTGGCCCCCTCCCCCACTCTACGCCTGACTCTGCTGGGCGGCCAGCAGGAGGAAACCCTGCTTCTGGGCAACAAACAGGAAGAACGCTACTTTGCCCAGAAATCGGGGACGGCCCCCGTCATCCTGGTGGATAAATCCCTGGTGGAAAAACTTCCCACCTCCTCTGCGGCCCTGGAAGACCGGCGCCTATGGGCCGGGAAAGAGGCCGACGTCCATAAAGTGGTTTGGGGCGCTCCAGACAAGCAGATAACCGCAATCCGGGAAAAGGATGGCTGGAACCTCCAGGCGCCGGACGGCCCGGCCCGCCCGGAGTCATCCCTCAAGTTCGGCCTGGCGCTCTGGAAACTCAGGGAATTGGAATATGCCCGGCTGCTGACTGCCGCCGATGCCAAAAAAGATACCGCACCTAACTTTATCCTGCAGCTCTTTGGTCCCGAAGACAAGCCGTTATTCCAATTGGAAGAGTTGAACCTGGAGAAAGACCAGGTCAAGGTCACGTTCTCTCAAGGGGAAAAGACCTTGGCGGCCCTTATGCCTGCCAAAGCTTTGGCCGAATTGAAGGAGAACCTGGATCGCCTGGCAGCTCCGGATAACAAAAACCAGGAGAAATCCCCGGAAGCAAGATAATCTGTCAACCTTTATGAAAAAAAAGGGCGGTTTGGAAACTCACCGCCCTTTTTGGTTTGATAAACTGTTACAAATGTTGTTTAGAGGAACTCGGTCTCATCCCATTCGGGAATGTTCACTTCTTTCAGGTCGTCACCCAGATACGTCCGTTCATTGCGGCATAACACCCCGGCAGCCAGGCAGATGATAGTCCAGAGGTGAAGCGTGTGCCAATGATGAGGTGCCAATTCGGCCAACTCATGAATCTGGGAATGGCAGTTGTGGCATGGCGTGATGCAATAATCTGCTGCCGTCTCCATAATTTGATCCAACTTCTTTCTGCCCATACTGAATGCGTTCTTCTTTATACGGATTCTGCAGGAACCCGCCGCCGCCGCCGCAGCAATAGTTATTGGACATGTTGGGATTCATGTCGACGAAGTTTTCTTCGCCGATACAGGACTTGAGCACGAAGCGGAGATCTTCCGCCAAAGCATCGCCAAAGGTCTTCCGCACCAAATTACAGGGATCCTGGACGGTGAACTTGACCTTCAAGTTCTGGTTCCACTCGGAGCTGACCTTTAATTTCCCTTCCTTGATCCACTTGGCATAGTAGGGAATGATGCTCTCTACTGCAAAGCTGTGGGGGATCTTGAATTTTTGCAGTCCGACCCGGACTGCGAACGTGATGTGGCCTCACTCCGTGTTGACGAAGGACTTTAACTCCCAATTCCTCCGCCGCATCGGCGCTCCTTTTGGTAATCTCCTTCCAGGATTCATCATCGGCCAGGAACAAACAGTAATTTTCCGCGGCCCAGCCTTTGCTGCCGTAGGTCCAATCAGCGCCCACCATATGGAGAATCTTCCACAAGGGGATCATCTCCTCGGGTTCGGTGCCCGGTTCCCGGGAATTCTGGTTTAAGAAGAAATACGCCCCTTTTTTATCAATGGGCGCCTGGAGGTCCTCAAAACCAGGTTGGGTGCGAACTCCTTCCAGCATCTCTTCGACTACGTCCACGAAGTCTTGCACCGGGAACCCCATAGCACTGCAGGTTTCCGTATTCAGGGCTGCGTCGCACGATCTCAAGATTCCTCTCGGCCGCTCTTCCCGAGGCCAGGAAGCTCGCATATTGAAAACTAATCCCGGGATGTTGACATTCATGGGACAGGCATGCACACAACGGGTGCACATGCTGCACAACCAGGCCCAGGGGGTTTTTTTCAACTCCTCATCCATACCTAAGGCTGCCATACGCACAATCTTCCGGGGATCCATGCCATGCATACCCGTGGCCGGGCAGCCCGCCGCACAAGTCCCGCAGGTCAGACAGGCATTGAGATTGCCCCCATCCGGGAGCTTCTCCATGACAATGTCCTTGAAGGACTTTTCCTTTTTTTTCTTAATGACTAAGGGTTCTTCCGCCATTCTGTACCCCTTTGTTGAGTTTCCACCAGAAATTACTTATCCATAATTTTGTCTATAATAAATATACAACTAGTGATCTTTATTGTCAATACCAAGGTGGCATGGGCTGTTATTAACCACTTTTTGTGATTGTAACCGTTGCCTCATAGCCTGTCAAGCCACGTACTCAGACCTGGGGCCGGGGATAGAGGCCGCCGCCCTTCACCAGTTCGGGCACCTTTTCTTCCCATTCAATGGCCATGATATGGAAGCCTTTGACGCCGGGCAGTTCCTTCAGTTCCTGGATCATTTCAATGGCCATCTTGATGCCTTCATCCGCCTGTTTTTCCTTGGGCACGCCCTTCATACGATCGATGAGATCATCCGGCACGTCCATTCCCGGAACCCTGGTTTTCATATACCGGGCCATACCCAGGCTTTTGAAAGGCGTAATGCCGGCCATAATATAGGTTTTGTCGGCATAGCCCTTGTCCACCGCGATCTTCATCCATTCCTTGAACTTGGGAATGTTGTAGATGCACTGGGTCTGGATGAACTCCGCCCCGGCATTGATTTTCTTCCCCAGCCGCATGGCCCGGAGTTCCACGTTGGGACCGGCAAAGGGGTTTTCCGCCGCGCCGACGAACATCTGCGGGCCGCACCTTCATTTCAAAGCCGCTCAGGAGTTTGCCTTCATCCCGCATCAATCTGACGGTCTGTAACAGTTGCACCGAATCCAGGTCAAAAACGTTGGCCGACATGGGGTGGTCGCCGAAGCTCTGATGGTCGCCGGTCAGGCACAGCATATTATTGATCCCGAAAGACGCGGCCCCCAGAATATCGCTCTGCATGGCGATGCGGTTCCGGTCCCGGGTGGTCATCTGCAGCACCGGCTCCACGCCCAACTGTTTCAGCCTGATGCAGGCTGCCAGGCTGCACAGCCGCACCACCGAAGTCTGGTTGTCGGTGACGTTGACCGCGTCTACGAAATCCTTGATTAATGCCGCCTTATGATCGATCTCAGCCCCATCGGCGCCCCGGGGCGGGCCGACTTCCGAGGTAACCCCTAACTGGCCGGAAGCCATGATTTTTTCTAATTTGCTGGGTGTTTTTGTGCTCATTCCCTAAATCCTCTCTTCCAATCTTCACCGGGCCGCCGCTTGCCGGGCGGCCCGTACCTCCTGTTTAGTGGGCGCCCCCGTGCTGAGGCTCCCCTTTCCGCAAATCTTCCCGGATGATGACCCGGGGGCCGCCGTCCCGGCTGGTCCGCCAGTTCTTGGGATCCACCGGATCTTCAAACCGCTTCAGTTGGCCCAGGGTCTCCAGCCGTTCATAGATAAGATGCCAGCCACAGGGCGTGTCCTTGCTGATTTCGCATTTCCCGGCCTCGGAACCGCCGCAGGGTCCGTTGAGCATCCGTTTGGAACAGCGGGCAATGGGGCAGATGCCCCCGGTGGTGCCCAGAACGCACTGGCCGCAGCCGGCGCAGCGCTCTTCAAACATGCCCCGTTCGGCATTGATGCCCATGAAATGGGTGTCGACGCCCGGGAAAACCACTTTTTTATTATACATCTCAGTCAGATACTGGATGCCGCAGCCGCAGGCGATAGAAACCACCGCGTCCGCGTTGTCGACCATGTCCTTCAATTCCTCGAGATACTCTTTGTCGCACTGCCTGGTAACAGTTGTTTCCACCACTTCATGGTCCTTGCCCGCCTGAGTGTAATACAGACGCAGCGCCGAGCCCAGGACCTTGGCTTCTTTCATGCCACCCGCTTCGCAGACGGTAACGCAACCGTCGCAGCCGGCGACCAGGATCTTATTATAATCTTTGACAAAGTCAATAATCTCTTCCAATGGTTTTGGTGTTGCCTTTATCATCAGGCTGCCTCCTAAAGCCTAAGCGGCTTTCTTTTCATGAGCTAAGCGGATGGGGCTTGGCCCTAAGTTTTTGATCCGTTCGTCGAATTCCCGACAAATTTCGGCCCATCTGGGTCCCTGCCCGGCGGAGAGATTATACATTTCCATCCGGTCCTTGCCGACGCCGGTCTTCTCCAGGATCTCTTTGGCGCGCCCCACCCGTTTCCGGGCAAAGAGGTTGCCGTGCATATAGTGGCAGTCGCCTTCCAGGCAGCCCGCCACGAAAACCCCGTCTGCCCCCTGCTCAAAGGCCATGAGCAGATGAAGCATATCCACCCGGCCGGAGCAGGGCACTTTAATGATGTGGATGTCTGTAGGATACTGCAATCTCATCGAACCTGCCAGGTCCGCAGCCGAATACGCTCAGTAACTGCAGCAGAAGGCGATGATCTTTGGGTTCAAACTGTTCCATCTTCCACTCCTTATTCTAACGCTAAAATGCTTGCAGCTATTTGATCATCCTCGTAATGCGACAACTGAATGATGTTCGCCGGACACTCCGACGCACAAATACCGCACCCCTGACAGATGGCTTCGTTGATCTCCGAGACATTTGACTCGTTGATCTGCGGGACATTGTAAGGACAGCTGCGCACGCACACCAGACAGGCCGCGCAGCGGCTTGGATCCACATGCGACACCACCCCGCTGATGGTCTGTTTGGTGTCTGATAGGAACCCGCCGGCCCGGGCCGCCGCCGCCATGGCCTGGGCGATGCTCTCGCTGATCAGCTTCGGCGCATGGGCCAGACCGCACAGGAAGATGCCCTCCGAAGAGAAGTCCACCGGCCGCAGCTTGGCATGCGCTTCGATAAAGTAGCCGAAGGCGTTCCGGGGGAGTTTCAGCATGCTGGCGAACTCTAACTCATCATTAGCCATCACCCCGGCGCTCAGAATCAAGGCATCCGGGTTGATTTTTACCGGCATCTGCAAGACGTGGTCAATGAAGGTGACACTGATGTCATTCCCGGCTTTGGTAACTTCAGGCAGCCGCTCCGGATCGAAGCGGGCAAAAATGACGCCCAGGTCCCGGGCCTTGCGGTAGTAGTCTTCCAACACACCATAAGTCCGCATATCCCGGTACAGGATCACCACATCCATGTTCGGGTTCATTTCCTTCAACTGCAAGGCATATTTCACCGCCCCCTGGCAGCAGATCCGGCTGCAGTTGGGATTCTCCTCATTTCGAGAGCCCACGCACTGGATAAAGACGGCCTGATCCCACTTGGCCACTTCAGCCTTGCTGGCATGGATCTTCTCGCCCAACTCCAACTGGGTCATCACCCGGCCATCCTCACCGTAGAGGAATTCCTTCGGCTTGTACTCATGGCCGCCGGTGGCCACCACCACGACGCCGTGGTCGATGTCCTTTTCTTCCTCACCAACCTTCACTTTGGTGTTGAAATTTCCTTTATAGCCACCGAAACCCACGACTTCAGCCCCGGTGAGCAACTCGATCTTGTCGTGGCCCTTCACCTTCTTCACCAGACCAGCGACATAAGCCGGCACGTCCAGACCTTCGATGGTGTGGTGGATCTTCTTGGCCACCCCGCCCAGATCCGTCTCTTTTTCCAGCAGGAAGGTCTTAAATCCCTGGTCGGCCAGGTTCAGGGCCGCATTCATCCCGGCAATACCACCGCCCACCACCAGGGCCCGCGTAATAATGTTCAGCGGTTTTTCCACCAGCGGCTTCAGCATTGCGGCCCGGGCCACCGCCATCTTCAGCAGGTGTTTGGCCTTGTCCGTGGCGCTGTCGTATTCCTTCATGTGCACCCAGGTGTCCTGGTTCCGGATGTTGGCCATCTCGAACATATATTTGTTCAGGCCGGCATCCATGATGGTCTCCCGGAACAAGGGCTCGTGAGTCAGCGGCGTGCAGGCAGCCACCACCACCCGGTTGAGGTTCTGTTCCTTGATAACCTGGAGCATCTTATCCTGAGTGTCCTGAGAACAGGTGAACAGATTGTCGTCCACCATCACCACGTTGGGCAGACTGGCGGCATACTCTTTTAACGTCGGCACACTCAACAAGCCGCCGATATTGATGCCGCAGTTGCAGACAAAGACGCCGATGCGGGGTTGTTCCTGGGACCGATCAATCTGCGGCGGCACTTCCTTGGTCTTGGTCAAGGTCCAGCGGGCGTCACCCAGGGCAGCGCAGCAACCTCCCGCCGCCGCTGAGGCCTCCATAACCGACTGGGGAATGTCTTTGGGCGCCTGGAAGGTGCCGCAGACATAGACTCCCGGTTTTGAGGTCTGCACCGGAGTGAAAGGATCGGTCTTGGCCAACTGGTGCTGGGTCATTTCCACGCCCAGTTTGTGCGCCAGTTTAATGACCTCGCCGCTTACCTGGAAGCCCACCGACAACGCCACCATGTCAAAGTCTTCGGAAAGGAATTCCCCTTCTTCGGTGACATAGTTGACCTTGACGTCGCCGCCCGGTACCGGATCCAAACTGTGCACCCGGCAGCGGATGAAGCGGACGCCCAATTCCTGGGCCCGGTTATAGTATAGTTCAAAGTCCTTGCCGTAGGTCCGCATGTCCATGTAGAAGATGGTGGCTTCCAGTGGTTCCTTGCTGTGTTCCATGGAGATCACCGCTTCTTTGATAGCGTACATACAGCAGACTGAAGAGCAGTAGGAATTATATTTCACGTCCCGGGAGCCGACGCACTGCAGCCAGGCCATTTTCTTGGGCTCTTTGTGGTCCGCCGGCCGCACCAGGTGGCCTTCAAACGGGCCGGAGGCGCTTAAGATGCGCTCCAGTTCCAGGCTGGTGACCACGTTGGGAATGCGGCCGTACCCCCAGGTATCGGCGATGCTCGGGTCAAAGGTCTTGGCGCCCGCAGACATGATCACCGCGCCGACGTTGATATCCATCTTTTGCGGCTTCTGGCTGTGGTCCACTGCCTTGGGCTGGCAGTTGATGGCGCACTGCATACATTCGGAGCAGACCCCGCAGTTGACGCAGCGGGCCGCCTCGGCCTGAGCTGCTTCCGGGGTGAAACCTAAGGCAATCTCGTTAAAGCCCTTGGTCCACTCTGCCACCGGCAGGTGCGGCATCTGGGCTCGAGGCTCTTTGGGGGTGTTCTTGGCAATGGGGTTCCAGTCCCCGTGTTCCTCATATCGCTGGGGGAAGTCCCGGTCTTCCTTCAAATCCTGGCCCCGGAGATAGCGGTCGATGGAGATGGCCGCCTCCCGGCCCGCCGCCACCGCCGCAATGGCGATATACGGCCCTGACACCACGTCCCCGCCGGCATACACCTCTTCCCGGCTGGTCTGCAACGTCTGGGAATCAGCTTCGATGAGACCCCGGGGGCTCAGTTTGACGCCGTCCGCCTCGGTGATAAAGCTCAAATCGGCCTTCTGGCCAATGGCCATGATCACTACGCCGGCATCTTCAATCCTGGTCTGGTCTTCAAAATAGGTGGGGGCAAACCGGCCTTGCTCGTCGAAGACTCTTGCCACGGCCTTGAGTTCAATGCCCTTCACCTTGCCGCCTTCAACCACGACCTGCTTGACACCCCAGCGGTGCTCGATGAGACAGCCCGCCAGTTCCGCCTCTTCCACTTCCCAGGTCGAGGCCGGCATCTCTTCCCGGCTTTCCAGACAGATGATCTTCACTTCCGTGGCGCCGTTGCGTTTGGCCGTCTGGGCCACGTCCATGGCCACGTTGCCGCCGCCCACCACCAACACCTTCTTTCCCTGGGTGGGGGAGTTACCGGTGGCCGAAAATTCCTTCAGATATTCCACGCCCCACAACACCCCGTCGGCATCGGAGCCGGGCACCGGGATGCGCAGGCTGCCCTGGCAGCCGACGCCTAAAAACACCGCCCTAAAGCCGTCTTTAGTGAGCAGGTTGTTGATGGTCCGGTCCCCGCCCAGGGGGCTGTTATAGCGGATCTCCACGCCGCAGCGCTGGATATAATCCACTTCCCTTTTGAGCACGTGCCTGGGCAACCGGTATTCCGGGATGCCGTAGCGCAGCCAGCCCCCGGCCTCGGCCGCGGCCTCGAAAATCACCGGCTTATAACCCATCAGGGCCAGGTGATAGCCGCAGGCCAGACCCGAAGGACCGGCCCCCACAATGGCCACCGGCTGGTCGTTCTTGGTCACTTCCGGCACCGGCAGGCTCGCCCAGTCCACCTGGTCCGCCACAAACCGTTTTAACGAGCAGATGGAAATGGGCTCTTCCACCTCGGCCCGACGGCAGACGCTCTCGCAGGGATGCGGGCAGACCCGGCCGATGACCCCGGGCAGGGGCAGCCGGTTCATAATGATGTCCAACGATTCCTTGAATTTGCCCGCCTTAATAAGCTGCACGTAGCCCTGGGCGCTCAAATTCGCCGGACAGGCCTGCACGCAGGGGGCCCGGTCCAGCTTCTTGATGCCGAAGGCCGACGGTATGGCCTGGGGATACAGCCGGTAAATGGCCGTCCAATCCCCCAAACCCGCGTTAAAATCATTGGGCATGGCCACCGGACACACCTTGGTGCAGTCCGAACAACCGGTGCACTTGGACATGTCCACATACCGGGGTTGCTTCTCCAGCTTCACCTGAAAATTCCCCGGTCCGCCGGAAATCTCCTTGACCTCCGTCAAGGTGTGGATTTCGATGTTCAAATGCCGCCCGCACTCCACCAGCTTGGGCGAAATGATACACATCGAACAGTCATTGGTAGGGAAGGTCTTGTCCAATTGGGCCATGATGCCGCCGATAGCCGGCTTGGTCTCCACTAAATGGACATACAGACCGGCCTTGGCCAGATCCAGGGCGGCCTGGATGCCGGCAATGCCCGCGCCCACTACCATGACCGCACCGGTGTTGCCGTTGCCGCCACTTGCTTTACTTTTTTTCTTTTCCTCTTTTGCCATGTGTTTGTCCCTGTTACTGATAGTTATTAAAACTCGCAGGAAAACCGGTCCAGACGGCTCCCGGTCGCCGCCCGCCAAAGGTTGGCCAAGCCGGTCTCAGTTTCCGCCGCTGAGACCATAGCCACCCCCCCTGGGGACACGCCGGACCCGTTGCACCACTTCTCCTGTAAGGTAATTCCTTGCCTGGGATGGTTTACCGCTTACTTCCATATGAGATGATCTTTACACGAATTTCTGATTTTAATGACGAATATCACAAGGCCGGAGCCCAAAATAGCAGGTTTTTTGCCGTAAGTCAAACAAAAGACCAAAAAATCCTTTTATTTGCCATCTTTACTTGTACTATTTTTCTTTTTCCCTTGCAAGGGAATAATCTCAGTTTAAATATTTCTCAAAGCTATAATTTGAGTCCTCTATTTTTAACCTATGTTCTATTTAATCTTTTCTCAAATCCTCCCTGCCCCAAACATTATGGCAATTTTTTATCTCCCTGGAAGGCCTTAACTCCTCCACAGTAAAACAAAAAAAGCAGGACCATCCCCGTTCCTGCCTGATAAACACCCAACCTCATAACATCCCCACATTGAGTCACTGTTTCCTCTCACTTTCCTGCCAGACCTGCTGAAACCATATCCCGAAATCTTCCCCCAGGGTTATATCAATATCCCGGGTCAGGCGCGGCTCACCATACACCAATACCGCCTGCCCCCTTTCAAATTCCTGCCAGAGCTTATGCTTATACCACAGCACTTTCCTGGTCCTTCGCCATATTTCAGTGAAAATGTTTTTGTTTAATGATACGAGACATAATAGTTATAAAAAAACTTTATACCCTACCTTGAATGCCTTGGCTAAGCGCTTGGCCATCTCCTTGCCGATGGGCCGCTTGCCGTTTTCCATCTGGGAAAGATGAGAGCGATGGACGCCAATCATTCCGGCAAGCTGGGCCTGGCTCAGGCCATCCCGATATCGCAGCCCCTGGATCGCCTGACCGGGGTGAAAATCAGGAAATACCTCCTCAAAGGTATACAATTGATCCTCTTGAAATTCCGAGACCTCCTCCCCTGGTTGTTCCAACAGTGCCAGCACCGATTGCAAAACGTTCCGAACCTTGGCAACGGCTCGCGCCGGGACCCTTACAGAAATCTCAACATATTCTTCCATAGGCTGCACCCTCATGGGTTCCGATATATAGTATCTCCACCAGGTTAACTCCTCTATCGCTGACTTGCCAAATCGCCACATAAGTGGGTCTGCCACTTTTCAAGTGGCAATGGTAACAATCTGCACGCCCGCTTATCTTGCCAAAATGCGGCCAATGCGACAAAATGGGACCTTTAGCTTGGATATCCCGCATCAAGGCGGCGACAACACTCTGGATAGCAATAGGAAGCTTTTTCAGTTGTCTGGCTGCCTTACCGGTGATTTTGACATCCCAAACCATAACCAAAGGTACCATAAAATGGAACTTTTGTCAAATTCCTGCGCCGCCCCCTTGCCTAGGATAAATTGTGATAATTATTGTGGGTTGGCTGATGAGAATGGACTCTGATGGGCAGAAAAGAAATAGCTTAGATTGACAAAATTAAGCGTGCCCAAGTACCATCTTGGGCACGAGGGTAAAATCAAGCCGCTTGGCGTTTGCCGACTTTTCCGGCTGGACTTATTTTGGTGTTATAATGATGTAATGGGTGGTGCCCAGCCTGCCCTTGCTTGCGAACTCATTTCAACGGGAATATCTTGATCTTCTTCTCAAAACTCCCGGAGAAATAAGACCGGCTATGCCCACGCCCATAAGAATAAAACTAGAAGGCAATGGAGCTGGCTGGGGTACGTTCGGAGACGGCAGACCTGAAATAAAGCCAACGGTCCAGCCGTGTGACTCCGGCGTAGTACCATCAGAGAAAAGGATGGATTCCAACTCGATAGTATTCGACAGATCTACGCTTACGGTTCCGGCAACTCCCCCAGCATTAACCCATAACTCCACCCCTATGGGGACATAATAATAATAACCCCACCTCGCTTTTGCCGTCTGTATGATCTCTTTGTAATTTTCAAGGTCTGGCTTCGCATTAAACTTAATAGAATTAGGGAAGAGAACGTCATAAACTTCTTCTTTGACACCAAGAACTTTCGTAACAATATTTCTCTGCCACCCATCGAAAGGGTTCTTGAAAATAAATTCCGAGAAACAACTTAACGTAGGGTTAAAAGGCTTCGCTATTCCCCCTCCCACCTTAAAAACTGAATTGCCATGGCAAGAAAAATTAATTCCTAATGTATCATCAGGGATATTTAGAGGGTTTAATGAGTCAAATTCTTTAAATAAAAAAAATGTATCCTGGTACTTTAATGAAGCAAGTACACTCCCCGTTGGAAGAGAGCTCGATCCAAGATTAAATCCTCCAGCATCCACGTCTGCTTTTAATTTCAAAGTAAATTTATTTACTTTTGCGTTGACGCTTGAGCTAAACGACCAGGTTTCAAAAGCTCCATTATTAAATACCTTTGCGGTGCCCGTATGTGGCAATTGTCCCGTTTCTGCTATGCCTTTGGCTATGTTATTATTAAAATTTTTTATAATGCTAGGAGAGTGACCACCTCTTAATTCACAATCGATTTCAGCATCTGAAGACCAAAGGCTAAAGGCAAAAACCAAAGGTGCTTGCAAGAGAAAGAAAAGCGTCAAAGCGGGAATGATGAAGAACCTGATTACGTTCATAACACCAACCTCCCTTAATTTTATATTATTTTATTATATAAATTTTAAATTATCATTTGTCAAGACCCTAAGAATATATTCAGCTAGAGTATCTTTTATTTGTGGTAATCAGTGTATAATAAGTTCTCGTCTTCATAGAACCGGATTCCTTTCCCGGTCAAGAATTTTGGGATTTATATTGTGAAAAATTGTTCGCCCCACCTGAGCCCTTGCCCCTACTCTTCACCCAGCCGTGGCAAAAGCTCCGGTGCCCTGGCATCAATAATAGCATCGCTAACCGGCAGATACGGCTTAATATCCAGCACCGGCGTCCCCCCCCGGGCGTCCAAACCCTCCAGGACAACCTTGTTAGCTTCCACTCCTATCAATCTGGCCGCACTCAAGCCGATGAGGTTCGGCCGCACTGGGGCCCGGGCCGCAAAGACGCCGGTCAGGGGATTGCCCGGGTTCCGGCAGGGGTGCACCTGGAGGATACCCCGGTCCTGGGGGTTGTCATTCTCGTGAAACCAGTACAGGACCCAGACATGGGAATACTGCTCCAAACCCTGGAGGGCCGGGAGGTAGGCCTCTTCCACCTCCACCATCATCCGGCCGCCCTCTTTCCTCACCCAGCCGATGGGTTTGAGATGATATGTCTTAGTCATGGAAATTAAGTATTGAACTTGCTGGATTTATTTGAAATCTCCCCTAACCCCCCTTTAGTAAAGGGGGGAATATTTGGGAGCCTCCTTACTGCTAAATTTGTGATGCTATGAGTATCTTTGCAATACCTCAAGAACCCCTTCAATATTTTTCAGTACTTCCCGATCCGAAAATCTCACCACCACTAATCCCAATTGAGTCAAATATTCATCCCGGATTTGGTCCTGGGCAATGCCTTCTGCTAAATAATGCTGGCCGCCATCAAGTTCAATAACGAGTTTGGCAGCCGGGCAATAAAAATCAACGATGTAATTGCCGATGTTTTTCTGGCGATAAAATTGATGGCCATAGAGTTGCTTCTTCCTAATGTTGGCCCATAAGAGACTTTCCGCCTCGGTCATATTTTTTCGCAACTCTCTGGCAAATTTCTACAGATTTTTATTAAATGGCAACATACGAGATAAAACTACCCCCTGATTCTTATAGTGTCCATCAAGATTACAGGACATACGACGGTGCTAAAACTCTCCCCTTTTCTAAAAGAGCCTCAACTCCCCCCTTTTCTAAAGGGGGGTTGGGGGGGATTTTTTTCCATCCACCCTTGCGTGCCCATCAAGCCACTCCTCAATCATCCCCAGCGGCACCTCCGGAGACACCACCGCCTCCCCCAGCCGCCGAAGCAAAACAAACACCAGCCGCTCTCCTTCTTTCTTCTTATCTACCTTTAACCCCCTGAGGATTTCGTCCCGGGGCAGCTTCGGTGGCCGCACCGGCAGGCCCAGGGCCACCAGCAGTTCTTTTCCCGCTTTCGCCTCCGCTGCCCTCAGCCCCGTCAACTCCACCGCAAAATCCAGGGCCGCCACCATCCCCACAGCCACCGCCTCCCCATGCTTAAGCTTGAAATGCGACGCCTTTTCCAGGGCATGCCCCAGGGTGTGGCCAAAGTTCAAAATGCGCCGCAAATCCCCTTCCCGTTCATCCGCGGCCACGACCTCCGCCTTGATGGCCGCAGCCCAGCCGATGATCTGGGCCAGCAACTCCCGGTCTGGCAGCTGCCGGTCGCTAAAGAGTCTGCGGCCTGCTCCCCCCAGCACTTCCAGAAGACTCGCGTCCCGGATAAACCCGGCCTTCACCACTTCGGCCAGCCCGTTGCGCCGCTCCCGGGCCGGCAGAGTCAGGAGAAACTCCGGATCGACAAGAACCAGCCGGGGCTGGTAAAACGCCCCCACCAGGTTTTTCCCGGCCGGGATATTGATGGCCGTCTTGCCGCCGATGGCTGCGTCCACCATGGCCAGCAGAGTGGTGGGCACCTGAACCACCGGCACGCCCCGCATGAAGACCGCGGCCAGAAAGCCGGTGAGGTCCCCCACCACGCCGCCCCCCAGGGCCACCAGGGCGCTGCCCCGGTCGGCCCCCTGGTCCAGCAACTGCTGGGTCAGGCGGGCGATCACCGGCCAGGATTTGCTCCGCTCCCCCCGGGCCACCGTGAGCAGGCTAGCCTGCAAGCCCTGGCGGTTGAGGCGGTCCACCATCTCCTGGCCGTACAGCCGGCCCACCAGGGTGTCGCTCACCACCCAGAGCCGCCGCCCGGGAAGGACCCGGGCCAGCTGTTCTCCCAGTCGTTGCCTCAGCCCGGCGGCCAGGACGATATGGTAGGAGTGGTCCCGGCCGGGCAGAGGAATGGGGATTTCTCTCATGACCACTGTCCGGGCCGCAGGGTCTGGAGTTCCTGTATCAGGGCGGCGAACTGATCCGGGTACAGGGATTGGGGGCCGTCGGAGAGGGCGTGGGCCGGGTCGTGGTGCACTTCGATCATGAGGCCGTCGGCCCCCACTGCCACCGCGCCCCGGGCCAGGGGCGCCACCAGCAGGCGCCGGCCCGCGGCGTGGCTCGGGTCGGCGATGATGGGCAGGTGGCTTTCCCGTTTCACATAGGGGATGGCCGCCAGGTCCAGGGTGTTCCGGGCGTGGCTGCCGATGCCCCGCACCCCCCGCTCGCACAGGATTAACTGGGTGTTGCCCTCAGACATGATGTATTCCGCCGCCATGAAAAACTCGTCCAGGGTGGCGGACATTCCCCGCTTCAGGAGCACCGGTTTCCGGGCCTGCCCGGCCCGGCGCAGCAGGGAGAAGTTTTGCATGTTCCGAGCCCCGATTTGAATGAGGTCGGCATACTCCTCCACCAGATCCAGGGAGGCATGGTCGATGGCCTCGGTGATAACCGGCAGGCCGGTTTCAGCCCGGACTTTGGCCAGAATTTTCAGCCCCTCCTCCTCCAGCCCCTGGTAACTGTAAGGGGAGGTCCGGGGTTTGAAGGCGCCGCCCCGA
Organism: uncultured delta proteobacterium; assembly: GCA_963705135.1. Lineage (GTDB taxonomy): Bacteria > Desulfobacterota > Desulfobaccia > Desulfobaccales > Desulfobaccaceae > Desulfobacca. The sequence continues at coordinate 12,024 of CAVPJB010000003.1, read as the reverse complement.
AAGATCTGCGCCCCCGCGGCCTGCACCGCCCGGGCGATGGTCAATGCCTGGGTCTCGCTCTCCACCGCGCAGGGCCCGGCGATGACCACAAAATGGCCGCCCCCGATCTTGACCCCCTGAGCCAGCTCGATCACCGTGTCTTCCCGCTTCATCTCCCGGCTCACCAGCTTGTACGGCCGGGACACGGGGATGGCCTCCTGCACCCCCGGCAGGTCCACAAACAGGGCCGGGTCCACCGGCCCGGGGTTGCGCAGGATGCCGATGGCCACCCGCTGGCCGCCGGGCATAGGCTGGGCCGTGAACCCCAGGGCCTCGATCTTGGCCACCACCCCGGCAATCTCCGCCTCGGTGGCGCCTTTTTCCATAACTATGAGCATTGCTGTACCTCCTGCCCGCCGGAAAACAAAAGGCCGTGATGGGTTCCCACGGCCGGAGGTGATGCATGAAAAAAGCCGCAGGCTCCCACAGGGAACCCACGGCGGACGATTCAGATGTGATTAGGGCGCCGGGGTTCCTCCAGGAAACCGCCAGCACCAAAAGGTAATGGTGACAATCCGGATCATACGACATACTTAGCAAGGCCCGGCTGACTTGTCAAGGGGATTTTACCGGGCCAAATTTTACCACCGCTTTGTGATCCCTGCTTTGCTTCTTCCAGCTATGGCTTCCGCCCTGAGGCGCCGCCTGGTTCATCCCGCCCCCCAGCTTGCAAATCCTGCCGCAACTGCTCTCCCAGCCGCAAAAATTCCGGGGCCCGGGGCAGGTACCCCAATAGCTCCTCGACATAGCCTCTTTCCCGGGCAATAGTGCGGCTGACCCCGTAGTTGAGGTCGTACACCCAACTGCACAGCAGCAACTTGAAGTCGTTCACCCAGACCATGTCCTGGTAATTCACCATCTGCCGGCTTTGGACCTTCGCCAAAATCCCGGGCGTAAAATTGTCCGGGTGGGGCTGGAGCTCCAGACTGACCACCTTGTTGTGAGGTTGGCCGGGATTAAAATGGGCCAGCATGACGGCAAAGATATCCAGTTTGTCCGCGTCCCGCACGATCTGGGTCAAAAACCTGACTGCCGGCCGCAGGTTCGGCGGCAAAAACCTCCGGTTGTGCAGGGCCACGGTCCCCAGGATGAGTCGCTGAGCCGATGGTTCCAAAGCCGCCAGCACCTGGTGCTGTTTTAGGGTCATGACACCCTCGGAGGCGTGGTTGACGGACAACTTGTCGTGAAAGGTCCGGTAACGGGCATACTGGGGGAAGCGCCCGACGTCGTGGAACAGGGCCGCCAGGTGCGCCAGTTCCGCCAGCCCCGGCTCCGGGGCCAGATCCCGGGTAATGTGCCTGGCAAAGCCTAACACCCTGAGGCTGTGGTCTATCTTTAACTGCACATTGGCGGCGTCGAACTCGTTGTCCTGCCGAAATTCCCGGGTAAAGTCACGAAACCACTGCTCATAGGTGTGAAAGTCATATCCGGCGGGCAGGTCCCACATCCTGCCAACCCCATTCAGGTCCCCCCTCACGTCACTGACACCACCTTGTCCGCCAGTTGCATGTGACTGACGATATCCAGCATGTTCGTGGTCTCCCCCACCTGTTTCTGCTCCAGGAGTTTGAAATGGTTCAAACAGGTGCCGCACACCAGCACCTGCACTCCCGCCGCCTCCAATTCCCGCAGCGTCTCCAGCACCTCCGAACCGGCGCAGGCCAGCTTCACCCCGGCGTTCAGCAGCACCAGGGTCCACAGCTCCCGGCCCATTTCTTTGAGCGTTCCCAGGAAATTTACCATGAGCCGCTCCCCCAGAAAATCATCCCCGGTGCCCAGCCGGTCTGTCCCCGCCAGCACCATGATCTTATCCTCCGCCGGCGCCTTGAGCGGTGCCGCCGGCTTCTCCGGGGTGAGCTCGGCCGGTGCGGCCGCCCCTGACCGCTCCCCCACCACCGCCGCCGCGCCTTCCCACTCCTCCAGCCGCACCGCATATCCAGCCCGGCTCAAAAACCGGCTGACATTCTCCCGGGCCGCCTCGTTGTCCACCAGCATCACCAGGCAGTCCACCTGCCCCCGGTCAATAGTCTCCTTGGCCCTCAACACCGGCGCCGGACAGGCCAACCCCCGGCAGTCAATAATATATTCTTCTTTTTTCATGATACCCTACCCTTTTCCCCCTTCCCTCTTGCCTTTTCCCTATCCTTTATTCCTGCTCCTGATAAACTTCCCGAAAGCCGCGTACACCAGCGGCAGGTCCCGGCCCAGGCGCTGCACCAGGTAAATCGGCCGCCGCAATGCCACCCCCCGGATCCCCACCGCCACCAGGTCGCCGTACTCCAGTTCCGCCGCCACCGCCAGCCGTGAAAGAATGCCGATGCCCACCCTGGCCTTGATGCTTTGCCGTACCGCCTCGGTGTTGGGCATCTGGGCCGCCACCGTCAGCTCTGAAAAATCCAGGCCGTGGGCCGCCAAAATCTCCTGCACTGCCATTTGCGTCCCGGAGCCCCGCTCCCGCACAATGAAGGGCTGCCCGTAGAGTTCCTCGGGCTCCACCTCCCCCTGCTCCGCCCAAGGATGTTCCGGCGACACGGTCAGGGTCAACTCGTCGGTGTAGACCTCTTCAAAATGTAAACGTTTTTCCGGTAACTTCGACCCCACCAACCCCAGGCCCGCCTCCCCCTTGAGCACCATCTCCCCGATGGCCGCGGTGTTGGCAATCCTCAGGGTAATCTGAATAGTCGGGTGTTTAGCCTTGAAGGCCCCGATGATCCGGGGCAGCAGGTAGCTCCCCGGGATGGTGCTGGCCCCGATGACCAGCCTTCCTGCCAGCACTCCCCGGTGATCGGCCAGGGCCTGCCGGGCCTCCTCCCGCAGGTGCAGCAGCTTCACCGCGTAGCGGTGCAGAATCTGCCCGGCCGGCGTCAGCCGCACCTCCCGCCCCAGCCGGTCCAACAGCTTGTCCCCGGCCATCTCCTCCAGAGACCGGATATGCTCGCTCACCGTGGGCTGCGACAGTAACAGTGCCTCCGCCGCCAGCGTAAAGCTTTTTAACTCCGCCACCTTGCAGAAGATTTCCAACCTATGCAGATCCATTGAAATGAAATGATAGAGAAGAGGGATCAGGGATCAGAAAAGAATAAATTTAGACGTCAACTTCCCTACCCCCTTTTCCTTTTTCAAACCCTTTACCCCTGCCCCTTCCCTCCCTTCCTAAATTACCTTCACCCCGAACAGCCGGGTCATCCTCTCCAACCCCCATTCATGGTCTTCCCGGTTGAGGTCCGCCACCCCGGCCCGGTATACCACCACCCGGTACCCTTTCAGGTCCAGATCCCGGGCCGTTTCCATAATACAGATGGAGGTGCAGACCCCCATCAGATGTACCTCTTCCACCTGTTCCCGCTGCAAAATAGCCTCCAGGCCGGTCTGCAGCAGACCGCTGAAATGAGTCTTTTCCACCCGGTGGTCGGTGGCCGCCACTTGAAGCTCAGCCACGATTTCAGCCCCCCAGGTCCCTTTCACCCCATGAGGTGGAAACCGGCGAAACTCCGGGTCCACCGGGTCGTGGGCGTCGCCCAGAAAGATGATCACCGCCCCCTGCCCCCGCATCTCCCGAATCTTCTCGGCCACAAAAGGAATGATGGCCCGCCCCGCCTCCCCCACATACAGAGCGCCCCCGCCGGGTCCAGGAAATCATTGATCATGTCAGCCACCACCAGGGCCAGGGAAGCCATCTGCCACCTCTGTCAAGGATTTCTTACAATATAAAACCGCTCGCCGCCGATTGCAATAATCCCTTTAGGACCGGTCTATAATCTACCGAGGCTCGATGCCAATAGCAGCAACCATATTTTCGGGCTAAGCCCAAGCTCCAGGGATATTACCATGTTTGGTTATCTAATAGTTATCTGGAATCTTTTAGGACTGAGTGGAGATTAGGGTCTTGGCAAGCTAGCTTTCATCGGGCACCCTCCTAATCCCCCCCTAATTCTTTATTGCGGTTCCACCCAAGAGGGTAACCAAGAAGAGGAGATTGGCTTGGATTTTTAAAGAAAATGACTAGTGGGGGCAGCTTTGAAACTTAACTTTGCCCATATTAGTTAAAGATGCTCGGGGTTTTGAATTACTTACGATTATAGGAAGGGCAAGGCCATGAAATCTATATTAGCTATCACCTGGACACCTGTTTGATTGGGAAGACCTAAAGGCGGGAGCAAAGGAGGCAAGGTGTCTTTGAATTCACTTCGCTACAATTAATGTTATCCCAGTTCTAGTGCACCCAGTCATCCAACCTGCACCTGAGAGAAGCCAAAGAAACGACAAAAATGAAATGGGCCGTTTGGGAGTCTACGGCATACCATTGTATTTTACCACGCTTTCGGGCCTGCCGGAAAAAACAAAGCTACTGTTCATGTGGTTTCGCTCATCAAGCCCAATCCGCCTGAACACATCTGCCCAATTCTGAAAGTCTTCGTATTCATTCACTATTGGATTGTTTACCGGTTGCTCCTCCAATTCCGGGTGCTCTGCCACGAACTGTGCATAAACATGTTCGGCATGGTCCTCGAACTCTGCATTAAAAAGGCACGCCCGGCGTGGGACGAACAGTGCCAGTGTTTTTGAGAGCAAAACATAAGAAAGGACCATCATAGAAGGAATAGGCCAGAAGAGATACCACGGATCTTTAACGCCATCCTCTTTCATTTTTTCATTGAGGACGAGCAAGTGCCAGTATTCGTTATCCTGCGCTTCCCGGCTCCATTTCACCACGTCGTGGGCGTTTCGAACCAGTTCTTGGTTTCGATAGTGCCGCGTCATGCGTGCATACTGACGGTTTTCCCAGGCTCGATAAGGAATGCTGGCGAGTGTTTCAATGAGCTTGGCTTTGCCGAGAGTAACCTGCTTTCCGGTAATTACGTCCATCATACGGAAAAAGAATCGAGCTAACCATGAATACTGGTATCGAGGGCGATCGATTGACTCTTGTTGTGCCTTTTTTAGATCGATTTTAGCCTGTTGCATGTAACTGCCTCCAAATTTAAACTAATTGATAATGTAATCACTTCAGGATGCAGGTCAAGTGACCTGCCCCCCGAAAACCGATCCACATGGTGAGTTAGAACAGTGGATCGAAGGGAGGCAGGGAGATGGGCAGGAGGTGTTTTACCCCGGAGAAGATCATCGGGGTCTTGCCGCAGACGTTAGTTGTTCGGGCAGAAGACCGACGGCTTACCAGGGTGTGGATAACTGCTAACTTCGAAACTTATTAGAAAATCAGGTGGTTGCAATAGCCATATGTTATCTACACCTTTGCCGATGGGCGAGCCCCTTTTTGAGCTCGCCCATATCATCATTCCTTAGCCATATAAATTTTCAATCCACCTTACCGCCTCGGTGTCACTAACTTTGCCAAGATATCTTTGAGTGGTGGAAAGGTTGGCGTGTCTCAGGATGACCTTGCTGACTATTTCCACGGGAATCCCTGATCTGGAAGCATATGTGGCCGCATGCCGCCTGAGGTCATGTGGCCTTAAGTGAATGCCTATCAGAGCCCCGGCTTTTTTTACCATAACCCGGGCCGCAGTATAGGAGATGGGAAATATTTTTTGTCGCTCCTGCAATGCCTTTGGTTCTGATGTAATCTTTCAGTCTATCTGCCACTTTTTTGGGGATAAAGACCACCTCGGCCCGTTTGCCGCTCTTAGGATTTTTAATCGTCAGCTTTTGATCATCAAGATCCATGGCGGTGAGGTTTAAGACTTCGCCAACCCGCATACCGCCCCTGGCCATGAGTTCCAAGATAAGACGATTCGCACCTTAGTGGTCCGAAAGATAATCTCGTCAATGGCCTCTTTATCTATGATCGTCCACTGTGCCAGCTTCTCTGGGCGGAAGAGCTTTTTCAACATAGGCGTGTCGCAGGGATTGTGGAACTGAGCATTCAGATTGTTGCGGATGAAATTAAAGAGGGCTTTGAGGATGGCATACCGGGTATGCTTGGTTAACTGCCGGCATCCATCATTGATTTTAGTGAGGAAGGAAAGTATCTCTTCTGAGGTGATTGACGCCAAATCTCGTTGAGAAAAATTTTCCAGGAATTTTGCTAAAAATAATTCATACGCCCTGATCGTATTTTTTTTGGGAGTTCAGTTTGTGGTAATCCAAAAACAAATTGACGGCGTTGGAAACTTTCATGGTCCACCTCCTGATAATTTCCGGCATGGATGCCGGTTTGAATATTCAAATCTTATCTTGAATATTTCCTGTTTCAAAGATAATTTCCGGAAGTGGCAAGTAACTAGCAAGCTCTTATAAGAAAAATTTGTTATTAGATTTAAAGTCATGCTATCATGAAATCGACGAGAGGATAGTTTCAAAACAGAAAGTTTCGTCGATCATCTCCATATAAAGTATCTCCCAAATTATTTTTTGACCGCGGCAGCCAAGGCTGCAGCATAATCTAGATCAAGAAAGAGAGGTAAAGCCTGAGCTCACTGACAATTTCTTTGATCACTTTTGCCTGCATTTTCGGCGGCACGCTACTCGGTATATTCCTTCGGAATTTTCTTCCGGAACATCATATGAGCGATGAGTCAAAGGATGTCGTGAAACTGGGGACCGGTATGATCGCAACGATGGCTGCTCTTGTCCTTGGCCTATTAATTGCCTCGGCAAAGGGTAATTTTGACACGATGAGCAGCGAACTCAGGCAGATAGGCTCACGGGTCATACTGCTCGACCGCGTTATGGCCCATTATGGATCAGAGACGGCGGAAGCCCGCGACCTGCTGCGTCGCAGCGTCGCCTCCTCGATCGAGCGGCTATGGCCGGAAGACAAGATCGGGATAGCCTCGGCTAAAGCCCATGCGGTGAGGGTTGACTTCGAAGTCATCCAGGACCAACTGCGCCAACTGTCCCCTCGAAACGACCCCCAGCGCTGGCTTCAGTCCAGGGCCTTGCAGATCAGCAGTGAAATTGCGGAAACCCGCTGGCTCCTCATCGAGCAGATAGGGCAGGTCCAATTCCGTCCCTTCATCGCAATATTGGTATTCTGGCTCACCATCATCTTCGCCAGCTTTGGCCTGTTCTCCCCCCGCAACGCAACGGTAATTACTGTCCTGCTCATTTCCGCGTTGTCGGTCGCAGGCGCACTCTTTCTGATCCTGGAGTTGGATATCCCGTTTGGGGGGCTGATAAAGGTCTCAAGTGCCCCACTACGTGACGCCCTTGCGCATCTCGGAAAATAATCGTGGACTGCTTCCGCAATAATAGTGTGCAACGACTGCGTATTTGCTATCCTCCGAAACTTTTGAAAAATTCGAGAGGTTGCAATCACCAGATCATATATGGCATTTTTACCAGTTAGGCGATAACTCTCGAAGATGGCAAGCTATACGTAATAAATCCTGTTTCTTCTAATAATTGTGGTTAGTTACAGGTTGTTTTCCTTTTTAGCCTTTTTCTGTTAAGTGTTTATCATATTTTACCTCCCTGAAAACTCTTCCCGGAAGGCTTGCGCGCCGAGAATGGGCCCTCACTAGCCCGTCGGAACAGGCGCCTCTGCCGGAGCGGCTCTGGGGGATAAGCCCTTCTCCATACCTCTTCCTCAGCGGTTTTTTCCATCACCAACGCCATGGCCCGGTGATAATCACGCTGCACTTTGGTATTGGAGACCCGGCAATAGCGCTGGGTGGTTTTTATCCGGGTATGCCCCAGGAGGTCCTGGATGGTCACCAAGGCCGCATCGGCATTGAGCAGTTGCGTGGCCATGGTGTGCCGCAGTTGATGACATGACACCTTCAGGCCTGCCTCCCGGGCATAATGCTCCAAGCGTTTCTGGATGCCGCGCACCGAGATACCCTTGCCTTGACATCTCCCTTTACCCACCAGAAAGACTTCTTTAGCACGGCTGGTCGGCCTGATCCGGAGGTACTGCATGAGGGCTTCGTAGCTGTCATCGCTCAGATAGACCACCCGATCTTTGGCGCCCTTCCCCTTATAGATAAAGAGCTGGCGCCGGCGCCAGTCTATTGCCGGCAGCTTCAACCTGGCAACTTCCTCGACCCGCAACCCACAGCGCAGCATCAGCATAAACATGGCTCGATCCCGTCGGTCCTCGATTAACCCGAGGAGCTGCACGACTTCTTCATCTCGGAGATGCCGCGGCAGCGGCCGGGACAGCCGCAGAGCATAGCCGCGTTTTACCGGGTTCACCATCTGCACCTGCTCCTCCTCAATGAGGTAATGATAAAATCCCCGGATGCTGTCCAGATGGCAGTTAATCGTTTTCGGCTGCAGCCCCCGGTCCAGGAGATGATCGATATAGGCCAGGAGCTTTTTATGATCTACGGCTTCAACCCGCACATCCAGCCACAGGACAAAATGCTTCAGCGTGTTCATATAGTGCTTAAGCGTATGGCCGGAGTAATTCCGTCTCTTCAAGAACCGGCGGTAGTTGATCAGGGCGGTGGTAATGGCCATAAATTTCTCCCTTTTCGATGATGGCCATGGCCTGGAAGTATTCTTCCCGGCGGGTGTTGTCCGTCAGCCTGGCATATCGCCGGGTCATCTCGATGCTACTGTGACCTAAAAGCTGCTGCAGACACTCTAATCGCATCCCGGCATTTAACAGTTCGCTGGCACAGGTATGCCGCAGACAGTGCAGACTATACCCCCGGGACCGTAAACCGGCCATCTGCAGATTTTTGGCGAACATCACTCGTACCGCCGTGTAGCTCAAGCTTGGTCGCCCCTGCCCATAAAACAACAAGGATTTCTCCGGGTCTCTCATCTTAAGCCAGACTCTTAAGGCCCGGCAGGCATCCTCGCTTAAGTAGACCACCCGGCCGATCCGGGTCTTCTGGGCTTCCATAATCAAGATACGCTTGTCTCTCAGGTCAACCTCACTCACCCGGGTGGCCAACAACTCCCCGATGCGCATACCGGTCCGCAGCAATACCAGGATCATGGCCCGATCGCGCGGCTTGCCGATGAGGCTCAGCAGGTGCCGGACATCTTCCGGATCCATGGCCCGGGGCAAGCCCTCGGGAACCTTGACTCGCAGCTTCTTTTTCAGGAGATCAGGATGCACTACTCCCGATCTTCCAGAAATCTCAAGAAGGCATACAGATGCCGCAACCGGCTAGAGACGGTCCTGGGCTTCATGCCCCGGTCCTGTTCATACTCGATATAACTGCTCAGGTCTTCCCGGGTGATCGTCTCGATACCGGTATGACCCCTCCCCTTCAGGAAAGATAAAAAGAGCGCCAGGGTCCCAAAAGAGGATTTCAGGTGTTCGCCCGGCAGTTGCGTCGCTTCTGGTCTGACAGATAGTCCTTCACATGCACCCAGCCGAACAATCCCCGGTCATGCAGATTTTTGAGATAGGTATCGATCAGAAGATGCCTCGACTCCTGGAAGTTGATCTACAGGAGTCCGACACGTAGGTACAAATTGATGTGGTTTTGTATCTATAGGAGAAATTGGGGATGAAACTGTCTGGCGAAATGGTCTGCTTTCCTCTGAAACTGTTTCGAAGCTCATCATTCCCTCCTTTTTCTAATTATTTAGAAAAAACAGGTAGATGATGGCATTCGAATTAGTTCGAGTCAATCATCTTTTTATTACGTGTAGTGGCAAGTGATGTGTCATTGCCATCAGGCAATAAAAAACAGGGCCGTCCATGACCCTGCTCAATTGTTGCCCGGAGGGATTAATCCAGTTTGAACTTGCAAAGACCGCCGGTAGCTGTATTTCTCCCAGGTTATCGAGGTGCGGGCACCGGAACCGGAACAGGGACCGGCGTCATTGTGGGTCGGTGGTCGTCATGCCGCCAGCCATTTTTATCTTCGAATTTAGGTTTACGTTTATAGCTCAGGTGATTTTTTTTCTCTTGGCCGGGAGGAAGATCATTACCTTGCCAGCCGGTCTTTTTCCCCTTGTCCCATCCGGGCGGGTGATCGCCATCGCGTTTATCCCACTGATCATCCCAACCTTGTTGGTCCCTTTGGTGCTTCGGCTTCTTGTCGGCCCAGCTTGAGGAACCAAAGGCCAGAAACGACATAATGAGGAGCATCGACAAGCCCCATTTAAAGCTACGCATTTTTTTCTCCTTGCCTGATTTATATCGGATGTTCCAGAAAAATTAAATCATAAATGTACCGTAACATATTGATATTTAATTAGATATTATTCTTTTGACAGTTTTTTTCTGGTGGCTACATGAACTTTCCTGAGGGGCAGGACATCGGGTAAGGTTATTTCTGCCTCAGTTAATAATTTTTGACTGAGCCCCGTGGGCTGGGGGACCTGTTGACAAGTAGTATTGCCGATAGTTATTTCTACACCCCGGAGCGAACCCAATTCATCCAGGGCCTCACTGACCGGGAGGTCAAAGAGGACGCCAATACCGGTCTAACTCCCGTTCCAGGAGATAGGCCAACATCACCACGAACACGTGACCTCGGGTGCTGGCCTCGGTCTGTACAAGGTGGGGCGGATTTCCAGATGTCCGCTTTTAAAGGTGCGAAAGGCTCGCTCTACTTTGGCCAGGTCCTTGTAGCGCTGATGAATGGTATCAGCCGTAGCGGTTTTCCCCGGCACATCGGTCTTGATCACGTAACAACCATCGAGCTGGGCTTCGTGAGCCCAAGCTTCTTGATCAATTTCCAGGGTCAGGCTCCGTTCCTGTCGGGTTACTTTGGCCCAGCGCTCAATCTGAAGTAATTTGGCATAATCATTTAATTTGTTTTGCGCAATGTCAGGATTGGCCCGCGGGTGATCCTCCAGATAGCGATGCTGAGCGGTCAGCCGGACTGTCAAGGCTTCCATCTTTTTCTGGCGGGCCTGGGCCATTTCCATTACTCGCTGCGGATTGCGCCGCAAGATATAGCGAACGGCATCGCATTCTACTTCAGCCAATTCATGGTCAAAAAGATGCATCTGGAAGGCGCCGGTTTTGAGCAGTTGACGAATCTGGGATTTCGTAATCGCCGTAATATAATTAAACTCATGTTCTGCCAGTGCTTGCAATTGCGGCAGTTTCAACATGCCCGGTCGCCCACCAGGGTGACCTTGCTAACCCCAAAGCTCTGGACCAGGGTCGAATCTGTTCAGTCACGGTTTTAGGATCCTGGGTGTTGCCAGCAAATACCCGCACCGCCACCGGGTCGCCTTCGGGACCGGTGAGGAGTCCGATGACAAGTTGCTGTTTTCCCTTTTTGCCGTCCCGGTTGTACCGAAAGCGGCCAGGATGTTGTTGACGCCCTCCAGGTAAGAGCTGGTGACATCGTACAGAAACAGTTGCGGTGGTTCGGAGCCGTAGCGCCTGCGGAAGAGACGTTGTTCAATTTTCTCCTGATACCCAGCCAGCCAGGCAAGATTTTGATAGAGATGGTCTTCGTTGAAGGTTTCCAGACCCAGGATGTCACAGGCAGCGTGGCGTTCGGCCAATCTGACGGCGCTCAGACGAGATCCTTGATCGATCAATCTGGCAAAGAGCTGCCACAGGGCCAACTTACCAGCACGCTGATTACCTAATATTTTGGCGAGCCCAAGACGCTCGGCCACGACTTTTAAACAGAATACCGCCCCGATGCGGGCGCCCTGTTGCATGGTTACATCTTTGATACTACCCAATTGGGCCAGATTGTCTTTGTGCCGCAAGGCCAGCTTAATGGCCGCGATTTCCTCCTCGGAACAATGTGAGAGGTTGGCGATAGTGCGATGCTTGACTTTGCCGCCTTCCCGGAATGACTCTCGCAGCAAATGCCGCCGATAGGTCCTGCCGGATTGGGTGGATTTGGCAGTGTCTATATATATAATGGCTACATTAATAACATTAATACCCTTTATTTGCAAGCATTATAATCATTATAAATGATATAATTTAGTGGCTACATATTTTCGCCAAAAAAGCCATTAATTATTGTATAATAAATAAGTTAACCGTTTATTGGCCTGGAACATCCGCTGAAATGTTACTCACGCGCGTCCCTAAGTTGTGTACTGATTTAATATGTTATTGGTATTATCAAAAAAATT
>CAVPJB010000002.1:0-13737 GCA_963705135.1 uncultured delta proteobacterium | reverse complement strand
TACTTAATGTAGGGAAACTATTTTACTGAAATTATTATTCAGATAATTATAATAATATCAGGATAGAGGGATTTTCTTAGAATCTTTAACACAATCAAGGTCGGCCGCCAATAGCTGGCAGAATAAAATATTTATGGTATAATTTAACACCACAAATTATGAAAATTATTAGGGGCAGAGGTCATGAGTGCATTAGCATCGGAAAATACCAGGAGAACCTATACCCGTCAAATATATTTTGGCGCTGGGTATGTCGCATCGGGCTGGGGACAGGTCTCTACTATTATTATGCCTATTGGCGGGAAACTCCCCGTTTCGCTCTTTGGCAGATGGTGCGGGCCATTCAAGCGAATGACACGCAAACGTTGTTTCAATATATTGATATCCCATCGATTGCCGATCAGTTGGTGACCAACTCAGCTGGCGACGTGGATACCTGGTTACTCAATAAAGGGTTTGGAGGAACCTCTGAAGAAGATGACGTCTCCCGCCTGGCGCGCAGCCTGACGAAGAAATTTGCCCGTTTTATTACCCCCAAGGTAATTGCGGCTCTGGAACCGCAATTAAAGCGGGCGTCGAAAAATATCTCTCAGAACTGAACACCATAGAAAAAGCCGGCCTTTCGGCTCTACCGGCAAGGCGGAGATTCAACAGGAGGACGGTGTGGCAACGGTGATGCTGACCGACCCCCAAGTGGAAAAACGTATCACTTTCGTATGGCGAAAGCATGAAGGCGGCAAATGGCGTATTGTGGAAATAAATTATCAGGATGTCAGGTCAATCATCGAAAACAAATTTATAAATTGAATGCCGGAACAAACCCTTCCGAAAGACACCTCCTGACATTGAGTCTGATAATATATATTATGTCAACCAATTGATAGGAGCAGTTTCTCAAAGCTCTTTTCGATCTGAAACCTTTTGAAAATCTTGCAGCATTATTTGCACCATTCCGGCTGGATGGAAATTCTTCTATGAAATTCTTCATGACTGGTGGCACCGGCTTTGTGGGATCGTATCTGTCACAAGAACTGGCCCAGAGGGGCCATGAAATCACCATCCTCACCCGCAGTGCCCGTCCTCGGCCAGGAACTGACCCGGCCGTGGCGTTTGTCCAGGGTGATCCCACGCAACCCGGCCCCTGGATGGAGATTTTAGCGGAACATGACGTGGTCATTAATCTGGCCGGGGCTTCCGTCTTCATGCGGTGGACCGAAGAGAATAAAAAAATCATCCGAAACAGCCGCGTTCTGACCACCAGGCATATCGTGGAGGCCCTGGCCGCGGCGCCTAACCGGCAGACACAACTCTTGCTCAGCACTTCGGCCATTGGTTATTTCGGCGACCGGGGCGATGCCGAGCTTACCGAAAACTCACCGCCCGGGCAGGACTTTCTGGGCCAACTGGCTCAGGAATGGGAAGCTGAGGCCTTGAAAGCCCAGGATTTGGGGGTGCGGGTGGCAATTACCCGGTTTGGTATTGTTTTGGGCCGTGGCGGCGGCATCCTGGAAAATTTGGTGCCGGTGTTCAAGGCTTATCTTGGCGGTCCGGTGGGCTCCGGCCAGCAGTGGTTTTCCTGGATAGACCAAAGCGATCAATTACGGGCCTTTGTTTTTCTCCTGGAGCACCCGACGCTGCAGGGACCGGTAAATTTTACCGCTCCCCAGCCGGTGCGCAATGCCGAGTTGGCCAAAGCCCTGGGCAAGGTGTTAAACCGGCCCAGTCTCGTGCCGGCCCCGGCCTTTATGGTCAAGATGGTAATGGGCGAATTCGCTCAGGTGGTTTTGGGGGGCCAGAGAGTCTTGCCGGAAAAGCTTTTGGCCGCGGGATTCACCTTTGAGTATCCCACCATCGAAGCAGCCTTAGCCACCAGGTGCTCTAATACACTATCCGGTGATCTCTTCGGATAATCTGGCCATTTGTGGTTTTCCCTTCTATGAATGAAACTTCCCTCCATGAGCCTGTCTCCAAGACGCCGCTCGGTTTTCGTGTTTATCAAGGGGTATCAACTTTAGCCGGTCTAGTGGGATGGCCCTGGCTCTACTGGCGCCTTAAATCCCGGGGCTTTGGCGAGAGTTTCCTTCCCCGCCTGGGGTCTAAGTTTGCCCGCCATCACTGCTGCTACAGGCAGCCAAAGAATCTGGCTGCATGGGGTCTCGGTGGGGGAAATAGCCGGGGTGGAGCCTTGGTGCGGGAATTGGAACATCTTCTCCCCAAACACCCCTCTTCCTGTCCACCGGCACCGAAACCGGCCAGTCGGTGGCCCGCCGGCTTTATGCCGCGTCCACACTGCGTGTTTTATTATCCCTTGGACCTGCCCTGGGCAGTACGCCGCTATTTGGACCATATCCAACCATCCCTGTATGTCGCCCTGGAAACTGAAATCTGGCCGAATTTTTTGCTGGCGGCCAGAAATCGCGGGGTTAAACTGGCCTTGGTGAACGGCCGCCTGTCAGAAAAATCCTTGAGAGGCTATCTTAAACTTAATAGCTATATAAATTATATCATTAATGTTTTCGATCTCATTGCCGCCAGCACCCCGGAAGACGCCCAACGTTTTTTGGATCTGGGAGCGGCCCCGGAGAAGGTCTTCTGCACCGGCAACACCAAATTTGAGCGGCGGCCCAATCCTGCGGCCAAAGCCCAGGCAGATAATTTCCGTGAGAAGCTGCGACTGCTCGGGGGAGCCGGTTTTTTTAGCGGCCTCGACCCATCCCGGGGAGGAAGAAATTGTCATTGCCGCCTACAAAGAGCTCCGCCGCCCCTGCCCTGCCCTGCAATTACTGCTGGCCCCCCGCCATCCGGAACGCGCCGCCGCCGTGGGCCACCTCCTGAGTCAGGCGGGACTGCCGTGGCAATACTGGCACACGATAAAAACCGGCGCCGAACTACGCCGGGAAGCGGCGGTAATCATTGATACCGTGGGTGATCTGTTTGCCCTGTATAGTTTAGCTGACCTGATCTTTGTGGGCGGCAGCCTGATCCCCCATGGCGGCCAGAATATCCTGGAGCCGGCCGCCTGGGGCAAGGTGCCCCTGTATGGCCCTCACCTCATAATTTTCGCTCCGCCCGGCAGCTCTTGGCAGGGGTTAGGCCGGTATAGAAATAGCTGATGTCCACAGCCTGGTCCAGGCCGGGCGATACTGCCTGGACCACCCGGAGGAAATGCAGAGCCGGGGACAGCGCGGCCGGGCAGCCCTGGAAACCCATCAGGGCGCGGCCAGACGCCAGGCGGAACTGCTTCTGGGGCTGTCCGGAAAGCAGCTATCATAATCGTGTTGCTCTACTTCCTCCCATCCCATGCCCTGCCTACGTATCCACTACATAAAAAATTGTTTAAGAATGGCTTTAGCAGTCTGGCAAGTTCACCTTAATAAACTCGGCCCTCACCTCAATTTTTCTACCAAGGTTAACATTTTTTCAAAAATCCACTTGACAATGGTGGCCTAATACGATTTATATATGCTAATAACAATATATTGTTAGGAGCATATTATAATGATGAGCGCCCCCGGAAAACTCTGCCGTCCCGCGATTGATCGGGTTGGTTCGCACTATGCGTGACTGCTGTCAGCGGCAAGAAGGGGAAATGTGCCACCAGCTGGCGCTGACCGCCTCTCAGTTTGCCTGTTTGTTGGCCATGCCGGAGACCGGCGAGTTGACCGTGCACCAGGTGGCCAAAGCCATGGGTCTTTCCCCCTCCCGGGCCAGCCGCATCGTCGATTCGTTCGTGCGCACCGGTTTGCTCGACCGCAAAACCTCGGACCAAGACCGGCGCCGGCAACTCCTGGCGTTGACCCCAGCGGGACGGACAAAATGGCAGACGGCGCATCGGCTTCTGGCTGGAGTGCGAGCAGAAGCTGTTATCACATCTGTCAGGGCAAACACTCCCAAGAATTGGAAGAAGCCTTCCAGGCGGTGATCAATGCCTTGATAAAAGGAACTCCGACCAAGAAGGCAGTGAACGATTCAGCCTTAGAGGTTGAGCCAACAATAATTTCGCCACGTGCGTCTATTCGGGATGGGAAGGATGAAAATTCTGAAACAACTCTGGGTATTGGCACTCATTCTGGTGCTGGTGTCCCTGGGGGGGTATCTCACTATGAGAAAAGGGCCCGAGCCCGGCGGCAGGCCCCGGCGCCGGATATTTAAACAAAAAAACGCGGGTCCACCTGGATCATGCCGCCTATTTCAACAAACCATTCAATAGTCCCTCAAGAGGTCACCCGGGCCTGTCTGGAATGTCATCCCCAGGCAGCCACGGAAGTCATGAAGACGGCCCACTGGCAGTGGTTCGGACCCGAGGAAAAAATCCCGGGCCGGACCGGAACCCGTACGAATCGGCAAGCGCAATCTGCTCAACAATTTTTGTCTTAACCTCCAGGGGAACTGGGCCTCCTGCACCAAGTGCCATGCCGGCTATGGCTGGGATACAGCTGACTTCGACTTTTCCAAGGAGGACAATGTCGACTGCCTGGTCTGCCACGACTGGAGCAATACCTATGTCAAAGGCCCCTCCGGCCTTCCCGCCAAAGAGGTGGACCTGTTAGTGGCTGCCAAGAGCGTCGGCTATCCCAAACGGGAAAACTGCGGCACCTGCCATAACTTCGGGGGTGGCGGCGAGGCCGTGAAACATGGCGACCTGGATACCTCCCTGGACAACCCCTCCCCGGAAGTGGATGTGCACATGGGCAAGGCCGGCTTCCTCTGTATCGACTGCCACCGCACCGAGAACCATCAAATCCCCGGACACGCCTTTTTCCGTCAGTACCGAGCATGCCAACGGCATCGGTTGTACCGACTGTCATCGCCAGCCACATAAGGATGAACGTTTGAACCAACACCTGGCCCGGGTGGCCTGCGTCACCTGCCATCTCCCGTTCTTCGCCCGCAATGTCCCCACCAAAATGGAATGGGATTGGAGCAAAGCCGGAGATGGCTCCCGGCCCGGATGACCCCCACCACTACTTGAAGATTAAGGGCGAATTTATCTATGCCAACAATGTCATTCCCGAATATCACTGGTTCAATCTCACGGTAGACCGTTACCTGGCGGGCGACAAGACCAATCCCAGCGGTCCCACCGATATCAACCGCCCCCTGGGCAGCCAGGGATGACCCCACGGCCCAAATCTGGCCGTTCAAAATCCACAAAGCCAAGCAACCCTATGATAAAGTGAACGATTACATTTTGCCGGCCGTCTTATCAGGCAAGGGAGGGTATTGGCATGAATTTGACTGGAATAAGTCTCTGACCCTGGGATCCCGCATTGTCGGGTTGCCTTTCAGCGGCAAATACGGGTTTACGGAGACCCGCATGTATTGGCCACTGGCGCATGGCGTGGTCCCCAAAGGCCAGGCTTTGACCTGTAACGATTGTCACGGCGCCAACTCCCGCCTTAACTGGCAGGCTTTAGGGTATGGGATGGATCCGATGAAAAAAGGAGGACAGTTATGATACAGGTAAGTCGAACCGCGTGTCTGTCTGATCTTAACCATAATTCTGGTCCTCGGGGCCGCCGACCTCAGTCTTGCCGCGCCGCCGCCTAATCCCCTGCATCCGACTTTCCAACTGTTGGATCGCCCAGGGTAAAATAATCCGGCAGGCCGGGATAGAGCCGGACCAGGAAAAGACCTGCGGCCAATGCCATGACACGGCTTTTATTACCGGACATTCCATCCCGGCGCATCAACAAAAAAACATCAGTTGCCTTTCCTGTCATTTTGAGTGCGACAAAGCCACTTGAGTGCGGCAAAGTAACCTGGACTGCCGAGGCTTTCGAGCCGGATGGGATGCTGAAACGCCAGTGGCTCCGGATCTCCAAACCCGCAGCCGCCAATTGCGGCACCTGCCACGGTTTGACCACTCCTCCGGACGGTCCGGTGGCCATACCCAGAGATTATCGTCGCGCCGCTTATCCATCGGGCTCAGTCAGACCTCCGAACACCACCAGTTGACCCGCAGCCGAAGGTTCGATCTTTTCCGCCCAGGATGTCTCGGAATCTCTGCTCAATCTTGCCGGCAGACAAAATCTCCATTTCCCCTGGGATGTGCACGCCCGCAAAGTTATGCAGTGCACCGACTGCCATTACGCGCCCAATGATCCCCAGCGTCTGAGCAGTCAAGACCAAACCGGTGGCTTTACTGCGGAGTGAACCACGGCGGGAAAAGTTGAGTGAATATTTGCAGAAGCCTGATCATCGGCTGCGTCACCGCCGATTGCCAGACCTGCCATGATCCTCTCAAAGGGCATGACTTCCTCCCCTACCCGGCCCGGCATTTCGAAATGGTGGCCTGCCAGTCCTGTCATGTTCCCCGGCAAATGGGCCCGGCCGAACAAATGGTCGATGCAACCCTCCTGGATGAATCCGGGAGTCCTCTGGTGACCTATCGGGGAGTTGAGGGCGAACCCGCCAATCTAAATACCGTTTACACCGAAGGCTCGGTGCCGCCGCTGCTGCCGTTAAAGGAATCTGGAAAATCCGGGAGTCAAGTCCGCCTGACGCCGGTTAACCTGGTGAGCCGCTGGTACTGGACCTCAGGCGAAAGCCAGGAGCCCATTGCCCGGGAAGTCCTGCAGCAGGCGCTCATGAACAACGGCCTTTACCGGCCCGAACTTATCGCCGCCCTGGACCAGAACCACGACGGCAGGCTGGAACGTTCTGAACTCAAGTTGGATACCGAGTCGAAGCGCCAAGTCGTGGAACAACTTCTTTTGGCGGCCGGGGTCAAGCATCCTGCCATCCGGTCTGAGGTGAAGCTACATCCTATCGGCCACGGGGTCACCGGACGCAGCCAGGCCCTGTCAGATTGCGCAGCCTGTCACGGCCCCGACTCCCGGCTGAAAGACCACGTGGTGTTGGCTGCCTGGACTCCAGGCGGCCAGGTTCCGGACTGGAAGGATGGCGAAGTCATAGCCGGGAGCCTGGAAACAACCGCCAAGGGCGGCCTCGTCTGGAAAGCCGGCCCCAAAGTGCAGGATAGACTCCATCTTTTTGGCTCCTCGGCCAAAAACTGGTCCGACCGCCTGGGGGTGCTTCTGTTGCTCGGCGTGGTTTTAGGGGTAACCGTGCATGGCGGTTTGCGTCTGATCAGCCGACGCCGGTATCCGCCGCATGTTTCCCCCACTCGCCGGGAATATATCTTTACCGCTTATGAGCGCCTCTGGCATTGGATCATGGCGGTGAGCGTCATGGCCTTGATTCTTACCGGTCTGCAGATCCACTTCCCCGGTCGCACCAATCTGTTTGGGGCTACCAGGGCGGTCTCAATCCACAACTTCTTTGCAGTGGTGCTCATGCTCAACGCCTTCCTGGCCTTGTTCTACCACTTGGCCACTACTGCCATCCGGCAATTTTTGCCCGAGCGGCAAGGCTTGACTGAAGAGTTGACCCGTCAAACCAAATATTACTTACGCGATATCTTTAAAGGTCTGCCGGCGCCCTTCCGGCGGTCCCCGGATCGCAAGCTCAATGCCTTGCAGCAGATCACCTATTTCACGTTATTGAATGTCCTTTTCCCGCTGCAAATTGTCACCGGAGCTCTGATCTGGCTGGTGGGCACATATCCTGCCTTCGCCACGGCGTTAGGCGGCTTGAGCCTCATTGCCCCCCTGCATAACCTGGGCTCCTGGATGTTTATCAGTTTCCTGGTGATGCATGTCTATCTGAGCACCACCGGGCATACGGTCCTGGCCCATGTCCGCGGCATGATCGATGGGTACGAAGAAGTGGAAGTCGCTGATATCCCCAAAGGAGAAAGAGTATGAACGGTACTGCTCGTCCTTATCTGAACCCTTATCTAGCCGGCGCCCTGCTGGGCACCATGCTATTCCTAAGCTATTTCATCACCGGCGGGGGCTTGGGGGCCTCGGCCGGACTGAACCGGGTGCAGGTGGCGGTGTTAGACTTTTTTGCCCCGGCCCACGTGGACCGGATCGGGTACATGGCCGAAATGGGCGGCGGCAGCCGCAACGCCCTCAACAACTCCACTGTCTTCCTGTTCCTGGGCGCAGTTCTGGGCGGCGCCTTGTCCGGTTGGCTGAATGGCCGTTTTAAGCTGGAAACCCGTAAGGGCCCGCACATCAGTAATGGCACCCGCCTGTTCCTGGCTTTTATTGGCGGATTCATCATGGTGTACGGAGCCCGCCTAGCCCGGGGTTGCACCTCCGGACAGGCCTTGAGCGGCGGGGCCGTGCTCGCAGCCGGCAGTTGGGCCTTCATGTTTGCCGTTTTCGGCGGGGCCTATGGTATGGCCTATTTCCTGCGGCGCTTGTGGAATTGATTAAACCGACAGTAACGGGCTACTCGGCCTGCTGCTCAGCAAACGGAGGAACTCATGGGTCCTTTGACTAGTTTTTTACATCCGGGAACGTTGCTCTATTTCCTGGTCTTCCTGCTCATCGGCATGGGCTTTGGCGCCATCCTGGAAATGGCCGGTTTCGGCGATTCCCGCAAACTCGCGGCCCAGTTCTACTTCAAAGACATGACCGTATTAAAGGTGATGTTCACCGGCATCGTCGTGGCCTGCGTGTTAATCTTCCTGTCCAGCAGCCTGGGCCTGCTCAATTATGATAAGATCTGGGTGAACCCGACCTATCTTTACCCGCAAATCGTCGGCGGCCTGATCATGGGCGTGGGCTTCATTATTGGCGGCTTCTGTCCGGGCACTTCTGTGGTAGCTGCTTCCACTCTTAAACTTGACGGGATCGTTTTTGTCTTGGGCGGCTTGTTTGGCGTCTGGGCCTTCGGAGAGAGCGTCGGCTATTTTGAAGACTTTTTTTACTCTTCTTTCTATGGTCGCCTGACCCTCTATGACTGGCTGGGACTTTCCCCCGGCGTTGTGGTCCTCTTGGTGGTCCTCATGGCCCTGGTCATGTTTTATTTTGCCGAGATTGCCGAGGCGTATTTTGGCGAACCGAAACAGGAGATTTCCTGGCGGCCCCGCAACAACCTGAAAATGGCGGGCGCCGGCCTGCTGGTAACCGTCTGCGGGCTTTTGCTGGTGCTGGGTCAACCTACGCCCCTGGCCAAATGGGCTTGCTTACAGAGCAACTGGTCCAAAAATCTGACAGATCGAGAGGTCTATGTTCATCCCGGCGAAGTGCTGCAGTTGAAGAAAAATGCCTCCATCGCCGTACGCATCCTGGATGTCAGGCCCGAAGCAGAGTTCAATATCTTTCATATTGCCGGCTCCCAGCAGCTCGATCCAGCCCAGATAGCCAACTCGGCCACGGTGAACCGGCTGGCGTCGGCCCCGGGAAACATGGTCTTCTTTCTCGTTTCCGATGGTGAGGAAGCCTCCACTCAGGCCTGGAAAGCGCTGAAGGCCAGCGGGGTTTTAAACCTTTATATCATTGAAGGCGGGATCAATAAATGGCTGGAAGTGTTTCCTCCCGAACCTTGTCTGCTGGCCAAATCGTCCGGTGCGACGGAGCAGTTGAAGTATAACTTCCGCTATGCCATTGGAGACCAAAGCCGAGCGGCCCATCCCGACTCTATCCGCGCCGAGCCCTGGTTAAAATGCCCGGAAATTACCCAGGCAGACCAGGCGACTGCGGTAGCTGGGGCCCCTCCTCCAAGTGGTTTGAACCGCCGGTTTATGAGAAAAAAGTCAAACTGCAACAAAAAACTGCCACCAAGGGTGGCTGCGGCTAACGTTATTGATTGGTTATGTTTAAAAATAAGGATTATTGGGGGGCCCGGACTTTCCCGTCTGGGCCCCCGTTTTTTAGCTCTCCAATTTAATGCTTAAACGCCCGTTGTCCCGTAAACACCATGGTTGCCGGGGGCTTGGCTTCATTACAGGCCTGGATCGACTCGTAGTCCCGCATGGAGCCGCCGGCGTGGGCGATGGCCTGGATACCCTGGCGCAGGGCCACGTCAACCCCGTCCCGGAAGGGGAAGAAGGCGTCGGAGATCATGGCTGCGCCGATGAGGCCGCCTTTGTCGGTTTCGGTCTGGGCGTCGATCTCTGCCTTTAATATTTTGTCGGACTTTCCCCTGTTCAATTTCCAGCTCCAGGTCTTTGTACGACTTGCCCAGCTTTTTAAAACACAGGGTGTCCGCATATTTAATGTAGGCCTTGTAGATGGCAATTTCGGCCACCCCCACCCGGTCCTGTTCGCCGGTGCCGATGCCCACGGTACAGCCATCCTTGACATAAAGAACGGAATTAGAGGTCACCCCCTGCTCCACCTGCCAGCCGAAGAGCAGGTCTTCCAGTTCTGCTTCGGTGGCCGGCCGGGTGCGATACTCCACCCCCTGGTGCGTGGCCACGGCCGGCTTGAAATCCGTAATCGCCTGAATGGCATTCAGGGGCGACTGCTGCAGAATGATTCCGCCGTCATTGAGGCTTTTAAACTCCACGAACCGTCTTTGGCAGAGTTCTGCCAGTTTGTCAAAGCGGGGCACCTGGATGATACGCAGGTCCTTTTTTACCTTTAAAATGTCCACAACGCCGTCCTCATAATCCGGCGCGGCAATTACCTCCAGATAATTCTGCACCACCAGTTCTGCCGTGGCCTTGTCCATGGTCCGGTTAAAGACCGCGCAGCCCCCGAAGGCCGCAATCCGGTCGGCCATATTGGCCCGGTCATAGGCCTGGGCCAGGCTGGCCCCATACGCCACACCGCAGGGATTGTTATGTTTGACAATGACGACACAGGGCTTCTTGAGCAGAAATTTGATGATGTTCAGGGAGTTGTCGATGTCTGTGAGGTTGGTCTTGCCCGGGTGTTTCCCGGCTTGAAGCATGGCCCCTTCATCAATGGCGCTCACCATGCCGTAGCCTGGCTCCAGAAAGCGGCAGCCCCCCAACTCCAGGTGGCCCTTTTCCAGTTCATACAGGGCGGCCTCCTGCCCCGGATTTTCCCCATAACGCAGACCTTTCTCAATAAGTTCCCCGCTCTTATCATCAGGTAGCTTCCAGGTGCGTTTGTGGTATTTCAGCTTTTCATCCCCGAACTTAATGGAAATCTTATCCGGAAAATGATCGTCCATGACGGTGCGGTACATTTTTTTGATGTCGTTCATAGTTCTCTCCTTAGGATAGCAGTGGGCACCCCTTATCTGAGCAAGGATTTATTGCCAGGTTCTTTTTTTCCCTCAGTAGATCGCTGCCTAGCATAGCACTTTTATGACAAAGTTAAAAGAAGAGGATACCTGTTATGAAATATTTGCTGGTCGGCCGTTGCTAGTTTAAAAATTTAATGTAGATGTTTAGAATTGTGAACATATTTTTTATTAATAATAACAATGGGTTATTATTATATCGAATTTTTGTGTTCTGAAAACTGAACATGATATCTGATGGCTATTTTTTTGGCTATATTTTACTAACTATTTCAGATAGTTTCATGGTTACTTACCTAGCACGATTTTTGCACAATATATACATAAACGTTTTGTATTATTATTTTGCCATGGCACCCTGCATGAATTGGGGGGCTCGGCTAACATTAACAAAGAATGGTGACTAAATATCAGGACGACTGAGAGAGAAGCAGTATGTTGCTGAAGATTTTTAACAAATTATAAGCCTTGATCAGCGTATCAAAGGGAGAGGGTTCTGATTATGAAGAAAACAAAATTATTGATACTGGCGAGTATGTTGTTAGTCGTAGCGCTGTCCGTGGTCCCCGCCGCCGCTTTAATCCCCGCTTGGGAATGGACCACGACGGTAAAAAACTATACCAATGGTGCCTGGAGCCTTGGTGGTGAATTTACCATGAACTCGAATTATAATGTCGGATTCTTGGGATTCTTTGACGACTATGGGGATGGCCTGACCGAAAGTCATGATGTGGGCATTTATGACCTGAGCGCGACTCTTCTGACCTCAACCACGGTAACCAATGCAGATCCGCTTATCGGGCACTTCCGCTGGCATTCAACCGCACCGGTAACCTTGGTTGCGGGCCAAACCTATCGCATTGCCGCAGAAACTGGCAGTGAGAACTATACCTTTGAACCCTTCGGATTCTATACTGTTTCCGCCGTCTCTTTGGGACCAAGTAGGGAAATCTCTTCCAGTGTCTTAGCCTATCCTGATATTACTTATAATGATATTGTAGGGATATTTGGCCCTAACATGGCGCCTGCGCCATTACCTCCCACAGCGCTGATGTTGGGTTCCGGCCTTTTGGCTTTAGGGGGCTGGCGGAGATTCCGTCGGAGTTAGCAAGCTCCTGCAGTTTTTTCTGATCGGGTAGGAGGGGGCCTTGCGGCCCCCGTCCTCCCACACCACCGTGCGTACGGTTCCGTACACGGCGGTTCCTGAAATACATTAAAGCCGGCGCAGCTTAGTAAACAGCCTCAAATGCAACCACTGTTTCCTACCCTACGGCTTCTCCGGGTGGGAGTGTCCTCTCCTTGCCGTGATCCTTGATGCACCATCCTCGCCCCCTCGTGACTTCCGGCCACTACCTGGCGTGGCGGCGCCGGGTATCTCAACCCGGCCTTCTGCGTCTCTCTGATCATCGAAATTCAAAGCTCCAACCCCATACTTCAGGTTCGGGCCTTCGATCCGGTCGCTGGACCTACTATGCCCTCGGCTGACTTCTGCCGACCCTTCCCAGCACCTCTCGATGCCGGTAGCACAAGGCAGGTCGACAGATCTCCCCGGGTATTGCGCACCCACCTTCACGCTTATGCCTGCTGCATCTACGTCCATGCCTTCCGGACAGGTTTTGGACTTTGAAGATATTTGCCTTCTTATCCGACATGAACGCCTCGTATGCAATTTCTGTTCGTCAGGCCAGCGCTTTGCCTGCGGCTTCCTTCAGATTCCACCTCACGATGGACACCCTTGCCGTCCGGCTAACAGTTCCCCCTGTCGGGCCTGTAGAGGACTTGCACCTCCAAGTGGGTGCGCCCTGCCGGGCGCACAAAAATCAAGGCAGGGCCAGTCATGGCCCTGCCTTGATTTTTGCCATCTAATTATCAAAATGGTTGCGCGGCCAAGGAGTGGCGCGACCGGCCTCGGAGAGCTTCAGCCGGTGCTTTCCCAGGGGACAAGCGAAACTGGTTAGGGCTGCCTCAGGTGAGACAGACTGAACACTCTTTCTGCTTTTTAACCCTCTCCTCCAGGCAATGGCACAGGTCGCCATCGTAACCGAAGAGACGCTCCAGTAATATTGGACCTGACCCGCCCAGGATGTGCAGGGCTTCCAGGGCCATGAGACCGCCGACCACGTTGCTCATCGGCGCCAGCCAGGCTAAGGAACTGCTGAGACGCTCCTTTAGGGCACTACATTCCAGACATAATCCCGGACCAGGTTTCAAAGTAGTAATAAAGCCCTGCATTCCCTTGATCCAGGCCAGTAATAATGGTAGTCGGCCCCTGATGGCGGCGCGATTGAGCGCCGTGGCAGCCTGGGACTCATTCAGGTCGGCCAGCAGGAGATCGGCTTCCTGGGTAATTTTCATCACATTATGTTCACTGATGCTTCTTTCCAGGCATTCAATTTCCGAGAAAGGATTGGCCTCCTGTAATCGCTGCCGAAGCACCGAGACCTTGGATTTATTAAGATCCCTCTCCCGGTAGAGCATTTGATCGCCCAAATCCTGCAAGGAACCCCGCTCAGCGTCGACCACCCGCAGATGACCAACCCCTGCGGCCACCAGATTGAAGGCGGCTGCGGTTACCAGGCCGCCGGCCCCGGCAATAAATACTCTGGAGTTTTTTAATTTTTCCTGGGCGGTTAAACCCCAATCTGGCAGGCGCAGCTGTTTTTC
>CAVPJB010000001.1:0-71183 GCA_963705135.1 uncultured delta proteobacterium | reverse complement strand
TGGTGACGACCTTCATGGCAGTGGTGATAAATCGGAGATCCGTGGCCGCGGGTTGATACAGGGCTATCATGGTCAGACACGACTCATCAATGTCAACCTCCAGGGAATTAACCTGGTGATCTCCTTCAATCGTCGCCAGCGCCGGCCCTTCTTCCCAGGATTCCAGACTGCTGCAAGCCTGGGCAATGGCATTGGCCACCATCTCTCCCAAACTTAAAATTTTGTTGCGCAAGTTTTGGAGTTCATTTTCAAATTTTCGGCTGACGTGTTCGCGCTGCAAGGCAACCTATTCCCCCATCGCCAAGATTTTTATTCTTTCTTGGAGCTCTCACTGACATAAAAGGTGGCCATGAGTCCTTATCTAACAATATACTAACAGTTTCAATATGTAAAATTAATATTTCCCGGATCAAGGTCACCAGGCTGGAACTCTGGCAAAATTCTTGACAAATTTTTATAATGAAATATTCTTCCATTTAATACCCTTGCGAGACCTGAGAGCCTTTTTGCCTGGTTTTCATGGTCATTAACCTCATTCTACACGCAAAGCTAACAAAACTATTATGCCTTTCTAACAATTTTATGAAAAACTTCTAATAATTTGTTTTTTCAGGGAGGCAGTTAATGGCCAAAGAACATATTCTGGTGGTGGACGACGAGGAAGACATCCTCGAATTGGTCCGCTATAATCTGGTTAAAGACGGCTATCGTGTGACCACGGTGGCTTCCGGGGAAGAAGCTCTGCGGTCGGCCCGTTCGGCCCAACCGGATATTATTCTGCTGGATCTGATGCTGCCGGGGGTCGACGGTTTGGAGGTCTGCCGCCTGCTGAAGCAGGATCCCAAGACCCAGCACGTCCCCATCATCATGTTGAGCGCCAAAGGCGAGGAGGCTGATATTGTCAGCGGCCTGGAGTTGGGCGCCGCCGATTATATTACCAAACCATTCAGTCCCAGGGTCTTGGTGGCCCGCCTGCGGGCGGTGCTCCGGCGCCGGGCCGCAGAGACCGTTTCCGAGAGTGCCCCCCTTACCATCCATGATCTGGTAATTCACCCCGGTCGGCATGAGGTCCTGGTCCAGGCCCAGCCGGCTGATTTAACTGTTACTGAGTTTCGTCTCCTGCATATGCTGGCCCGGCGTCCCGGCTGGGTTTTTACCCGCACGCAAATCGTCAATGGGGTTCACGGCGATGATTATCCGGTTTCGGATCGGTCCGTGGATGTCCAGGTGGTGGGGTTAAGGAAAAAACTGGGGGTATGCGGCGATTATATCGAGACGGTGCGAGGGGTAGGCTACCGCTTTAAAGAATAACCTCATGCGACGCAAAAAATTAATCTGGCAACTTTTCCCACCTTTTCTATTCATTACCTTCATTTCGCTGCTGGCCACTACCGTCTATGTGACCAAGTTCTGGCGGCAGCTTTACCTGGAACAGCTTACCGCCAATCTCTTAAAACAAACCCGCCTGGCAGAGCCACAACTCCATCCGCTCCTGGTCGACAAAAATTTTTCCCAAATCGATAAGTTAACCAAATTCTTAGGCAAGCAAACCGATATCCGGTTTTCGGTGTTTTTGCCTGACGGCAAAGTGGTGGGGGATCCGCTTATGATCCCGGAAAAATGGACAATCACGGTGACCGGCCGGAATTTCAAGAAGCCCTCAAAGGAGAAGCCGGCGTCTCCACCCGACGCAGCTACACCTTAGATGAACGCATGATTTATCTGGCCCTGCCGATCAAGGATCAAGATGGGATTATCGGGATCTCCGCACTGCTCTGCCCGTAACGTATGTTGACAAACTTCTGTGGGATATATATCTGAAAATTATTTCCGGCGGCCTGGTCATTGTCTTGCTGGCTGCCGCAGTCATTCTATTCATTACCGCGCCGATTGAGCCATCCTCTGGCGGAAATCAACCGGGGGGCCGAGCGGTTTGCCCGAGGCGATTTAAGCAGTAAAGTACCGGTGCCTGAATCTGAGGAACTGGCCAAACTGGCCGAGGCCCTGAATTATATGGCGGCGCAACTGGATGACCGTTTTCGGACTATTATGCAGCAACGCCAGGAACAGGAGGCAATTCTCTCCAGTATGGTGGAGGGAGTGGTGGCCGTGGATAATAACGACCGGCTCATTACCCTGAATAAGGCCGGCGGACGCCTCCTCATGGTTAACCCGGCAACGGTGAAAAATCAGAGCATCCAGGAGATAATCCGGAACAAAGAGCTCCAGCGTTTTCTTCAGCAGACCAGAGCTGCCGCAGCACCGGCGGAGGGTGAGATCGTTCTTCACAAGTTAAGTGAGCGTTTTATTCAACTGCACGGCACCAAACTGTTGGACTCCCAGGGCAAAGCCATCGGCGTTCTCCTGGTCATGAACGACGTTACGCGCATGCGTCGTCTGGAGCGGGTCAGGCGGGATTTTGTGGCCAATGTCTCGCACGAACTGCGCACCCCCATCACCTCTATCAAGGGCTTCATCGAAACTCTGCAATCCGGGGCCATTCATGAACCGGAAAATGCTTTGTCTTTCCTCCAGATTATGGCCCGGCAGGCTGACCGCTTGAATCAAATTATCGAAGATCTCCTCACCCTCTCCCGCATCGAGCAGGAGGAAGAAGAAGGTAAGGTCAGTCTCTCTTTGGAACCCGTCAAAGCCGTGCTCCAGGCCGCTATTCAGATCAGTGAAGTCAGAGCGGCGGAAAAACGCATTAACATCATGCTAAACTGCCCCGATGGCTTGCAAGCCTATATAAACCCCCCTTTACTGGAAGAGGCGGTGGTTAACCTCATTGACAATGCCGTGAAATACAGCCCCCCGGAGACCACAGTGAAGGTTGAGGCTGAGACGGCCGGTGAAAAAGTCCTTATTCGGGTGCGCGACCAGGGCCGAGGTATTGCCATGGAACATCTCCCCCGCTTGTTTGAACGGTTTTACCGGGTGGATCCCAGTCGCAGCCGTAAGGTCGGCGGCACCGGCTTAGGGTTGGCCATCGTCAAGCACATTGCCCAGGCCCATGATGGCTGGGTGACTGTGGACAGCACCTTAGGCCAGGGCAGCGTTTTTACGCTCCATCTTCCCGTCCAGCCATAACTCCTCCCACTTTTTACAATTTTCTAACACTTGGCTCGCACCAACAAAACAACAGATTATTAAATTAAAACTCTAAGATGTTACGCTAAGCACAAAAGTTCAGGAATTGCTGTGAAGATAAGAAACTTGAAGGTTGGCCCCTGAGATAATTAGTCCTGCCAAAGATCTTACCAAATTAAGCCGGAACAAGAATAGTTCCTGTGACGCTCCTTGAATCATAGATTATTAATAATAAGCTAACATATTTCTAACTTAAAAACAACATACTACTCAAAGGAGGATTTTCTGAATGAAAAAACTTGTCGGATTTATGGTGTTGCTGGCCTGCTTCATGTTGGCCGGCCTCGCCCAGGCGGAGATGATCATCAACGGCGCCGGGGCGTCCTTTCCGTACCCGGTCTATGCCAAATGGGCTCATAAATACCAGGAGCTCACCAAAGTCAAAGTTAATTATCAGTCCATCGGCTCCGGCGGCGGCATCTCCCAGATAAAAGCTAAGACCGTGGATTTTGGTGGTTCCGACGATCCCCTCAAAGCTGACGAATTAAAAAAAGATGATCTGGCCCAGTTCCCCACTCTGATTGGCGGCGTCGTGCCCATCATCAATATTCCCGGGATTACTGCCGGCCAGATCACCTTGTCCCCGGCCGTGCTGGCAGATATCTTCCTGGGCAAGATCAAAGACTGGAACGATCCGGCCATTGCCAAGCTTAACCCCAAGGTCAAGCTGCCCAGCCAGGCCATCACCATCGTACACCGGGCCGACGGCTCCGGCACCACCTGGATATTCACCAACTATCTGAGCAAAGTTTCCCCGGAATGGCAAGAAAAAGTCGGCAATAACAAATCCGTCTCCTGGCCTACCGGTGTCGGCGCCAAGGGGAATGAAGGCGTGGCCAACAACGTCAAACAGGTTGTAGGCGGTATCGGCTATGTAGAATATGCCTATGCCACCATCAACAAGATCCCGTACACCAACCTCATCAACAAAGCCGGCAAGGTGGTCACTCCGAACATGGCGAGCTTCAAAGCTGCCGCCGCTTCCGCTGATTGGAAAAGCGCCCCCGGATTTTACGTGGTGCTCACCGATCAAGCGGGCGAAAATACCTGGCCCATCGCCGGCGCCACCTTTATTCTCGTCCAAAAACAGCAGTTTGACAGAGATAGAGCCAAAGAAATGCTCAAATATTTCGACTGGTGCTTTAAACACGGCGACAGCATTGCCGAAGAACTGCATTATGTCCCCATGCCGGACAGCGTTGTGGCCCTTATTCAGGATTACTGGAGCAAAGAAGTCGGGTATGCCGACAGAACCGGCATGAAACCAATCTGGCCCTGATTGAGCTAATTTTCGCACTAGTCCAATCATTCTGAAGGGGCGGGATATCCCGCCCCTCGTCGGTTTGATAGTAGTGTCTACCTGAAAATTGTGATATCATTTTTGATCATACTTAGGAACCCAAGGAATGTCCGATGACTCAGGCCAGGGAGACTGCCGCAACTCCGTCAGGGAAAAACAGCTCCACAGTTAACGCCGATGCGATGTTTAAATGGCTAACGATTGTGGCGGCTCTGGTTGTGCCCATCGTTATTGCCGGAATCTTTTGGGAACTCCTCAGTCTTTCCTGGCTGGCCCTGAAAACATTCGGCTGGCGCTTCTTTATCACCCAAACCTGGAACCCGGTAACCCAGATTTTTGGCGCGGGCAGCAGTATTTATGGCACGGTAGTGTCCACCCTCATCGCCATGGTGCTGGCAGTGCCCATGAGTATCGTCATCGCCCTGTTTCTGGTGGAGCTGGCCCCCCCGCGTCTGAGCAAGGTGGTGAGCACCTTGATTGAATTGTTGGCGGCCATCCCCAGCATTATCTACGGCATGTGGGGCCTGTTCATTTTCGCCCCCTTTATGGCAACCTACGTGCAGCCGGTTCTGGGGCATTACTTTGGCTTTCTGCCTCTCTTTGAAGGCCCGCCCATGGGCATCGGCATGCTCACCGCCGGGATTATCCTGGCCTTCATGGTATTGCCCTTTATTACGGCGATCTGCCGGGACGTCTTCGCCCTGGTTCCGGCGGTGTTGAAAGAATCCGGTTATGGTGTTGGCGCCACCACCTGGGAGGTGACCTATAAAATCACCATACCATATGGCATTGTGGGGGTATTAGGGGGCATCTTTTTGGGGCTGGGCCGGGCTTTGGGTGAAACCATGGCGGTAACCTTTGTCATCGGCAACACCCATAAAATTTCCGCCTCTCTCTTTGCCCCCGGCAACAGTATCGCCTCCTGTTTGGCCAATGAATTCGCCGAAGCCACCGAGCCTATTTATCTCAGTTCCCTGATCGCCCTGGGATTGGTGCTGTTTATCTTCACCTTCATTGTTCAGATAATCTCCCAAGCCATGTTGCGGCGCATGTACCGGGGCTGGAGCATCAAGGTATGATCCCCAGGCCGGCCACCGGACGCCGGATCGTTAACTTGCTGGTCAGTGTAGCAGCTTCCGTGGCTGCTTTAACAGGCATTATTATCCTGCTCTGGATTACCTTGATGCTGGCTTACAAGGGCCTGCCGGCGCTGAATCTGGGCTTTTTTATTAATTTGCCTACGCCGCCCATGGTTCCCGGCGGCGGCTTGGCCAATGCGATTTTAGGCACTCTGCTCCTGACGGTGCTGGCCACCCTGATGGCCGTGCCCATTGGGCTCTTGGCCGGCATCTGCCTGGGAGAGTTCGGTCACCATTCCAGGCTGGCCGACTTATGTCGCTTTGCTGCTAATGTCTTAACCGGTATGCCTTCCATCATCATCGGCATCTTCGTCTATGGCATATTGGTTTTGACCCTAGGCCATTTCTCCGGATTCGCCGGGGCCGTGGCCCTGGCCATCATCATGCTCCCGGTCGTGGCCCGGACCACTGAAGACATGCTCCGTATGGTACCTGATCCACTGCGGGAATCAGCCCTGGCCATGGGCGCCCCGCGCTGGCGGGTAACCTTATCCATAGTTTTCCGGGCCGCCCGCTCCGGCATCATCACCGGCATTCTGCTGGGTGTGGCCCGGGTCAGCGGCGAGACCGCACCGTTGTTATTTACCGCCCTGAATAGCCCTTATATGATGAACTCTCTTTTTCAGCCGACACCCAACCTCACCGTCACCATCTTCAATTACGCCATGTCTCCCTACGAAGACTGGCAGAGACTGGCCTGGGGTGCTTCCATGTTAATTACCGCAGCTGTACTGGCCTTAAACCTGCTGGCCCGCTTTGTTTTTGGAGAAAAAAAGCGATGACCGCCACCCAACCCAAAGAAAAAACCGATACTGCTTCCCTCATAAAAAGCACCGAAATTGCCGAAGTAATCGGGAAACAGGCTGCCCAGACCGAGGCCAAGATTTCAACCCGGAATCTGGATTTCTTTTATGGTGAGAACCAGGCTCTCTATGGTAATCATCTGGAAATCGCCACAAACCGGGTGACCGCGATTATCGGCCCTTCCGGGTGTGGCAAGTCAACCCATATCCGAGTGTATAATCGCATTTTTGAAATGTACGGCGACCAGCGAGCCAGCGGCGAGGTGCTCCTGGACGGACAGAATATTTTGACGCAGAGCATCGATCTTTTGGAACTGCGCCGGCAGGTGGGCATGATCTTTCAAAAACCCACGCCCTTCCCCATGAGCATTTTTGAGAACATTGCTTTCGGGTTGAAGTTACACTATAAACTGAATAAAAGTGAGACCACGGACCGGGTTGAAGACGCTTTACGGAAGGCCGCCATCTGGGAGGAAGTGAAGGACGTCCTGCACAGACCGGGAACCGCCCTCTCCGGGGGGCAGCAGCAGCGACTCTGCATTGCCCGGGCCATCGTGGTGGAACCAGAGGTGTTGCTCATGGATGAGCCCTGCTCCGCCATTGATCCCATCGCCACTAATAAAATTGAAGAATTGATCCACGAATTAAAAAGCGCCTATACCATCGCCATCGTTACTCACAATATGCAGCAGGCGGCCCGCGTCTCGGACTACACGGCCTTCTTCTTTGAAGGGAAAATTATCGAATTCGGCACCACCAAGCAGATTTTTACCAATCCGGTCATCAAACAGACGGAGGAATATATTACCGGAAGGTTTGGTTAATTAGGTTATTTTTACTTGAAAGAGACCACAACCTTTTGTTATATTGTGAAATACCCTTATTCCTTTTAATGCACAAAGCCGCCAAGGAATTTTCCCTGGTAATAGCGCCATTCGATTAGGAAATTACATGGCCCGAACCCTTGAAATCGAAATTGAGTCGATAAAAAAGAAACTCCTTGGTTTTTGCGCCGTCGTCGAGGGAAATGTGCGAGACGCCATCAAGGCTTTAGTAATGCGAGACACGGCCCTGGCCGCTAAAGTAATTGATACCGATGAAGAAATCGATACCATGGAAGTGGAGATCGAAGAAGAGTGTCTCAAAACGTTGGCTTTGTATCAACCGGTGGCCAAAGACCTGCGGTTTATCATTGCCGTCTTCAACATCAATAATGACCTGGAGCGCATCGGCGATCTGGCGGTCAATATCGCCGAACGGGCCATGTCGCTGGCTGCCTGCTCTGAAATCGACATTCCTTTCGACTACACCAAAATGGCGGAAAAAGTCCTGGCCATGGTAAAAAGCAGTTTGGACTCTCTGGTACACATGGACCCGGAACTCGCCCGGCGGGTTTGTGAAGAAGACAATGAAGTTGATGTCATAAACCGGCAGGCACAGACCAGAGTTCAGGAACGCATCCGCCAATTTCCGGAGCGGGTTGATTGCCTCATCCAGTTTCCGGCTATTTCCAGCGAATTGGAGCGCATCGCCGACCATGCCACCAATATTGCCGAAGAAGTCATCTACCTGGCTAAAGGCGAAATTGTCCGCCACAAAATAGAAAGACCTCTCCTCAAGGTGGTCAATCCAGGGGCAAAAATCGGCAACAACACCGAGTAATACGGTTTTCGGTTTCTGGTTTCCGGTTTTCGATTAAAAGATTTCGTATTATTAAAACTTCTAGATTAAGTTTGGTTCTGAACAAACCGAAGTTGGTATAATTCTGACCCCTCCCCTGTCGCCGACCTCGGGCACTAGTCCCGATACCCGGCTCGCATCACTTCCCAAATTAGGATATCAGGCCGATTCCGGCTCATCAGGCAATGGTTCAGTGTAATCGCAGGTTTTTTGGGGGCAGGCTAAAAATTTCCCCAGCTTTTTAGTCTCTTTGTTAATCAGTAAGGGGAAGCCGCACTTGGGGCAGGATTGGGCCACGGGCGGGTAGTTCAAAGTAAATTTACACTTGGGATAGTGACTGCAGCCATAAAAAACTCCCCTCCGGGAGCGCCGGGGCAGGAGAGTACCATCGCAGCCTTCCTCCGGACAGGGGACCCCGGCCGGCTGCTCCGACTCCTCCTGTAAACTGCGGGTAAACCGGCATTTGGGGTAACCCGGACAGGCTAAGAACGTTCCGAAGCGCCCCTGTTTGGCCACCAGGGTCTGCCCGCATTTTGGGCAAGGTTCGGTGATCTCCGGCAGGTCCAGGGCGGGTGCTTCAGTTTTTTCCTCAGGGACAATCTCACCCTGGTCATTGCGGCTAAAATTTATGGTGTAACGGCACTCAGGATAGCCGGAACATCCTAAAAATTCGCCATTTTTTCCCCATTTAATCACCAACTCGCCGCCACACTCGGGACAAGTGAGTCCGGTGGCCAGGCCTTTGCCTTTAACGGTTGGCATAGACCCCTTGGCTTCCTGGAGTTCCTGGACAAAGGAGCCATAAAAGTCCCGGAGCACGTCCTGCCAGACCACGGACCCATCGGCGATGGTATCCAGGCGCTCCTCGAGGTTGGCCGTAAAACCCACGGCCATGATATTCGGGAAACTGGCTACCAGCAGGTCATTGATCA
This sequence comes from uncultured delta proteobacterium, assembly GCA_963705135.1. Lineage (GTDB taxonomy): Bacteria > Desulfobacterota > Desulfobaccia > Desulfobaccales > Desulfobaccaceae > Desulfobacca. Next base: position 62,179 of record CAVPJB010000001.1, on the reverse strand, counting down.
TCATGCCTAATTCCGTGGGCTTAAAACCGGCTTTGACTTTCATGACATACAGACGCCCCTGGATGACGGTCACAATGGTGGCATAGGTGCTGGGCCGGCCGATTCCCAATTTTTCCAGCTCTTTAATCAAGGTGGCTTCGGTGTAGCGGGGCGGCGGCTGAGTAAAATGCTGCTTGGGATCCAGGTTCAAGAGTTCCAGAATTTCTCCCACCTTGAGGGGGGGGAGTTTGACGTCATCCTCTTCCCCATTGGCGTCCGGACTCTCCTCATAGAGAATGGTGAAGCCGGGGAATTTAACCACCGAACCCGTGGCCCGAAAGGTATAGTCACGGGCGGCGATATCGGCAGTGGTGACCAGCAACCGGGCCGGCTCCATCTGGCTGGCGATAAAACGCTTCCAGATCAATTCATAAAGGCGCAGTTCATCTTTGTCTAAAAACGCCGCGACTGCCGCCGGGGTACGGGAGACGTCCGTAGGACGGATGGCCTCGTGGGCCTCCTGGGCGGTTTTCCGGCTTTTATAGGCATGCGGTTTGCCGGGGAGGTAATCGGGACCATATTCCTGTTGAATGAAATCACGGACGGCGGCAATGGCCACCCCGGCCACCCGGGTGGAATCCGTACGCATATAGGTGATGAGTCCCACCGGACCCTCGGCACCCAAATCTATCCCTTCATACAAACGCTGGGCCAGGCGCATGGTGCGCTGGGCCCCAAACCGGAGTTTGCGGCTACCCTCCTGTTGCATGGTACTGGTGATAAAGGGGGGCAGGGGCTTCTTTTGGCGCTCTTTTTGTTCAACGTGCGCCACCTGGTATTGGGCTTTGGCCAAGGCTGACACCACCTTTTGGGTCTGCTCACCATTAGCCAATTCCAATTTCTTGCCCTTGTGTTTGATGAGTTTGGCCTGGAACGGCGGAGGCTGTGCTGCCTTGAGATGGGCTGTCAAGGACCAGTATTCCTGGGAGACAAAGGCCAGAATTTCCCGCTCCCGGTCGCAGATCAGACGCAAGGCCACTGATTGGACCCGACCGGCACTCAAACCCCGCTTCACTTTTTCCCACAAAAGTGGCGAAATTTGGTAACCCACCAGGCGGTCCAGGATGCGCCGGGCCTGCTGGGCTTCATAACGGGGTCGGTTCAGTGCCACCGGTTTGGCTAGAGCTTCCTTGATGGCCTTGGGGGTCAATTCATAAAATAATACCCGGTGGAATCGATGCTTGCCTGCTTTCAGCACCTCGGCGATATGCCAGGCAATGGCCTCCCCCTCCCGGTCGGGGTCAGGTCCCAAATAGACATCCTGAATGTTGGCCGCAGCCCGCCGCAGGTCTTGAATGGTTTTGTTTTTCCCTTCGATAGTGACATACTTGGGCGTGAAATTGTGGTCGACGTCCACTCCCAACTCTTTTTTCGGCAGGTCGCGGATATGCCCCACCGAGGCCCGGACGTCAAAGTCTTTGCCTAAATATTTCTGAAGAGTTCTGGCCTTAGCGGGCGATTCGACGATGAGTAAAGATTTGGGCATGACGCGTTACACCCCTTTGAAAACAACAGGCATACTTAAATGATCGGAAATTCCCATGGGCACGGCACGTCGTGCTCCTACGAGAAGAAATTACTCAGATAACCAGTATAATTTGGTATTAGTCTATAGGATTAGTTGTTATATGATAGTTAAAACTAATTCAATCCATGGCGATTGGCAACCCTATTCACCCGGCCAGGACAAAAAATTTCCCCGGCAACTCCCGGACCAATCCCTGCAATTCCAGGAGGGTCAAACGGCTCATGACTTCCGGCGCCGGTAAACCTGCGGCCCGAATCAGGTCATCCAACTGGAGTGGGGCGCTGCTCAAGTGAGCAATTACCGGGTCCTCCAACCGGAGTGTCGCGGTTGGGGCCTCAGAGTCCGGAGCAGCCGAGGTGTAGAAGGGAACCGTAAGCTCCTCCAGAATATCTGAAGCCTCCCGGACTAATTTGGCTCCTTGTTGAATCCAGCGGTGCGGTCCAATACTGCCCGGTGAGTCAATGGGACCGGGCACGGCGAAGACCTCCCGCCCCTGCTCCAGGGCATAGTTTGCCGTGATGTGGGTGCCGCTCTGAGAGCCGGCCTCAACCACCACCACCCCTCGGGACAAACCGCTGATGATCCGGTTGCGGATGGGAAAATGCCTGGCCTCGGGCGGCGCCCCCAGGGGGAATTCGGAGATCAGGGCCCCGTGTTGGGGGATAAGGCGGAAAAGCTCCTTATTTTCAGGTGGATAGACGATGTCTAAACCACAGCCTAAAACCGCCAGGGTGCGGCCCCCACAGTCCAGAACCGCTTGATGGGCCGCAGTGTCAATACCCCGGGCCAGGCCACTGATAATGGTCACCTGGTGCCGGCACAAGTCGGTGGCCAGGCCATAGCTGACCCGCCGGCCGTAGTAGCTGGGTTTGCGGGTGCCGACCAAGGCAATGGCCACATCGTCGCCAGGAAGAATGGTCCCTTTGACGTAAAGGAAAGGCGGGGCATAGGGTATCTGCCGCAGCGCCGCCGGGAACCTGGGGTCAGCGAAGGTTATTATTTCCCCGCCCAAACTGATCAAGCGCTCCAGGACGGCATCCCAGCGGGGCCAATCGTCGAAGTCCCGGATGGCCTGAGCCAAGGCCGGACTAACCCCCTTCACCTGGACAAGCTGTTCATACGGGGCCTGAAAAATCGATTCCGGGGACGAAAACTTTTTAAGCAGGCGATGAAAAATAACCACGCCCAGGCCTGATAGAGATCGCAGGGCCATCCAGGGTATGGTGCTGTAGGGGTCGGCCATGCTCAATCGGCGGCGGTTGGTGTAGCAGCAGCCGTCAAGGCAGCGCAGTCGGCGGCAAACCGCTCTACCCGCAAGGCCAAATCGGCTGCCTGGCGGCGCCAAGCCTCTTTCTGATGGCTCTGCTGGGAGAGGGCCTCCTGGACCCCATCCAGATCAACCAGAAGAGCTGCCAAGGCAGACCTTAGACCATTTTCCTGATCCTTGGCCAAGGAATCCAGAAGCGGAAAGAAGTAACGGAATTTCAAGCCTTCACAGTAATCCAGGAGGTGGTCGGCCATCTGTTCCCGGGTGTGTGATTTGATGGTTTTCAGGGCGTCCTCCAAAGAGGCCCGCAGCCTTTCCGGTTGTGGGGCCGCGGCTTGCTTGTGCCAGAGTTTTTTCAACCGCCCCAAGGCCTCGACCACCAGATTCATGCCGAAGCGCACCATGGCCTGGCTGCGGAGACGCATATTGAGACCAAGTTCCAGGGAAAATAATCTGGGTTGCAAATTTTCCGGTTTGGTCCAGGGCCCGGGGGTAATGACCGGCACGGGCGCCGCTATTCCCAAACTCTCAATCTCTTGATAATAAAGGTTTAAGGCCTCCTGCAGTGGGGTCAGCAACGGCTCCAAAACCTTGGCCAAATCAACCTGCAGCCACTCTTCTTGACCCCGGATAAAATCCAGAATCTTTAAATTGACTTCTTCAGTTAAAAAGAGGAGCAGCCGCTGCTGAAAACCCTGATAGACCTGATACAGCCCGGGCATGAAAGCGCTGAGCTGATCACCGATCTTTAATTTATCCAAATCACCCTGATAATCCTCGATAAACCGAGATATCAGGGGGCCGACCTCGCCATGCCGGGCATCAAAAAATCTATCCAGGCTGGACTTTACCTGTTGTTTCAGTTCATGCACAGCACCCTGCAGCGCCTGGCCCAGACTGTACAGCAGGCTTTCCAGCGGCCGGCGCCGCCGGTCCAGGCGATCTCTGGCAGTTTGAAAAGCGGTAATGTCCTCGCCCAGGAATTTATACTGGAGGAGTATCCGTTCCTTGACCCCCTGGGACACGGTTTGCAACTGCCCCAAACTGCTGGAAAGGAGCAGGCGGGTCTGCCTGGTGGCCAGAGTCTGTTGGAGATACTCTTCAAACCTGGCAGCTGCCCGGCGGGAGAATTCCGTGAGAGCGACATCGCCCTCCCAGGTCAGGAGTTTGCCTAAGTCTTTGGGACTCAGGGCCTGCCCCTGGGCCTTGAGTCGGTGGAGCAACAGGTCCAGGGCGGAAAAGGTAAATACCGGGGCCTCCTTCTGAAAGACCGCCAATTCTCGCTGCCAGCGCTCCACCAGACCTTGGGCCTCGGTCAGATTCTCCAGTTCATTCAGGTCCAGATTAAGTACAAAAACACAATTATCCCACAGCCGCATTCGCTTCAGATCGGTTAAAAACCGGTAATCCGCCTGGCGGAGGCCTACCCGGGAGCTGATCACGTAGATGACCAGATCAGCCCCAATCAAGTAGTTTTGCACCTGGGCCAGGTGCTGGGGGATGGGGGAATCGCTGCCCTGGCAGTCTCCCAACTCGAGACCTTGGGCAGGCCAGGGAAACGGCAGGGTCAAGCGGACATCCTTGAGATAGACCGCTTCGGCTTCGTGAGCCACCAACTGCTGGTGCCTAGCCAGCTGATCGGCATCAAGCTCCAAGCGGTGGTCTCCACCCTTCAGAATCTTTTGAACCTGGGAGAAACCTTCCAGGAAAGAATGAACCAGGATAAAATTTTTATCCATCATATCCTGGTGCAGGAGTTGGGCCTGATCCACCTGGGCCAGGGCTTCAACCAGTACCCGGCGGTCTTCCGGCTGACGGATGTCGTAGCCCTCCCTTCTTTCTAAGAGGACGGGACTGGGGAAGAGACTTAAAGCGCTGTTGAGTTCACCGTTGACTTCCTCCCATTCCTTGAAGAGGAGCACAGCCCCGGGCCGTTCCCCGGGTTCGATGCGGGTGATCATGGCAGTGACAATGCCCGCCCCTCGTTTGAGCAGGTCGCGGCCCAAGAGGGAATTAATGAGGGTGCTCTTGCCCGACTTTACCGTCCCCACCACCGCCATCCGGCAGCGGTTCTCATCCAGGTGTTTTTGCAGGTTTTCCAAAATCCGGTACCAGTTCTCGGCCTGAGGGGTGCCAGCGGGGCAAATAGTGGCCATCTCAACAATGAGCGTCCGCAGCGTGGCCACGCAGTTGCCAAGGGCTGATTTCAAATCGCCGGAATGAGGCTGCTGTTGCAAAGTCCGATTCCTGTAGTTACTAAAAGAAGTTTTCGGTTTTCAGTTTTTTTGTTGCCGTAGCTGAAAGTAATGGCTTATTCAAACCTCACCCTGACCCTTTCCCCTGGAGGGGAAAGGGAAAATAAGGGAGAAATTATTCGCAGATGTTCTCGTGCTGGCCAGTATTTTTTGGTGGGATACGGTCAACTACCTAATTCGTCCCGGCTAGCCGTTGCTCCCAGCAGCTTTGGCGCTTTCTTTGGGGGCAAGGGCAGCAATATAACCCCGACCGACTCTTACTCTGATTTTATCGGCGACTTCCAGGGTTATGGTCTGGTCGGTCATACCGGTGATTTCCCCATACAGGCCGCCGGCGGTTACCACTTTATCGCCTCTTTTGAGATTTTCTAAAAAGGTCCGGTGTTCTTTGGCCTTTTTCTGCTGGGGCCGGATGAGCAGGACATAGAAAATACCGAACATCAAAATCAGGGGGAGAATAGTCAAAAGACCGCCGCCGCCCGCGGCATCGCCGGACGCCCCGGCCATGGCATACGCACAATCAACCACTGCATGCACCTCCATTTTGTCTTTGGCTGTAAAAAGCCTGTCGAAATTCCAAGAATGTTCCCTGGGCCAGCGACTGCCGGATGGCGGCCATCAGGTCCAGGTAATAGTAAAGGTTATGTATCGTCAGCAACCGATAGGCCAGGATTTCCCGGGCCACATACAGATGCCGCAGATAGGCCCGGCTGTAGTGCCTGCAGGTGTAACAACCGCAGGCCGCATCTAATGGCAAGGAGCTGGCAGCATGTTCGGCGTTTTTGATGACCACCCGGCCGAACCTGGTCAGGGCCATGCCGTTACGGGCATTGCGGGTGGGCAGCACACAGTCGAACATGTCTACGCCCCGGGCCACCCCTGCCACCAGGTCTTCGGGCGTCCCAACTCCCATGAGATACCGGGGTTGGTGGACCGGCAGTTCCGGTACGGTGGCGTCCAGCATAGCTTCCCGGGTTTCTTTGTCCTCGCCCACACTCAGGCCGCCGATGGCATAGCCGTCGAAACCCGCGGCCACCATGGCCTGGGCTTGTTCCCGGCGGTGCTGGGGCCACATGCCCCCCTGGACCACGGCGAATAAGGGTTTGTCCTCCCGGGTGCGGGCCTGCTGGCAACGCCGGGCCCATCGGAGGGTTAAGGCCCCGGACCGGACCACATACTCTTCGCTGACGCCGTGGGCCGGGCACTCATCTAGACAGATAAGAATATCAGTGTCCAGTCCCTCTTGTAAAGCAATTACCTTCTCCGGGGTTAAAAAATGCGCCGCGCCGTTCAGATGCGACCGGAAGGTGACGCCTTCTTCGTTCAAGGTGCGCAAATTGGCCAGACTGAAAATCTGGAAGCCGCCGGAATCGGTCAAAATGGGGCCGGGCCAGTTCATGAAGCGGTGCAGACCGCCCATGGCCTGGACGATTTCAACCCCGGGACGCAGGTACAGGTGATAGGTGTTCGCCAGGATGATTTGGGCGCCCAATCCCTGGAGCTCTTCCGGGGTCATGGTCTTGACCGTGGCCTGAGTACCCACCGGCATAAAAACCGGGGTTTCCACCACGCCCCGGGCCAGGGTGAGTTTCCCCAGCCGGGCTGAGGAGTTAGGGTCGGTGGTTAAGAGCTGATAGTTAATATTCACGGACATCCCGGCACAGGCGAGGGCGCCTGTGCTCCATGGTTAAAGAATGAGCATGCAGTCGCCGTAGCTGTAAAAACGATATCCGGACGTAATGGCGTTCTGGTAGGCTGTCAGAATGAATTCACGACCGGCAAAGGCGCTGACCAATAAGAGCAGGGTGGATTTGGGCAGATGGAAATTGGTGAGGAGCCGGTCGACGACCTGAAACCGGTAGCCGGGGTGGATAAACAGTCCGCAGAAGCCTTCCCCCGGCCGCACCTGCCCGTCCTGGTACTGAGCTTCCAACACCCGGACGCTGGTAGTGCCCACGGCCACGATTTTTTTCCCCGCGGTCCGGGCCCGGTTAATAGCCGCCGCACTGTCCTCAGAAAGGGAAAAATACTCCGGCGCCAAACGGTGCCGGGAATAGTCCTCTTCCCGCACCGGCTGAAAGGTCCCAGGGCCGACATGCAAAGTCAGACTGACGATTTTCACCCCTTTGGTCGCCAGTTCCTGGAGCACTCCGGCGGTGAAATGCAGGCCTGCCGTAGGTGCGGCCACCGCCCCGAGTTGGCTGGCAAAGACAGTTTGGTAGCGGTGGACGTCTTCTTTCCCGGCCGGTCGCCGGATGTATGGCGGCAGAGGCAGGTCTCCGGCCTCGGCTAACACCTGGCGAATGTCCCGGCCGTGGCTCTCCAGGAGCAGGGCTATTTCCCCGGAGGGTGCAACGGCAGTAATCTCAGCGCTCATTTCTGAACCAAATGAGAGCCTTTGTCCGACTTTCGGTGGTTTGGAGGATCGGCACAGAGCCCTGGCGTACGCCTGCGAGGGAGGCCCGCCGTTTTCTCTGGGCTCCGGGGGCTGCAGCAACAGCGCTTCCACCTTACCCCCACTGGCCTTACGGCCCCGCAAGCGGGCAGGGAAAACCAGGGTATTGTTCACCACCAGGACGTCCTGGTCGCTGAACCACTCGGGCAACCGGGCGAAACTGCTGGGCTGGATTGAACCGGCGGCCCGATCCAGCACCAGCATCCGGGCCTGGTCCCGCTCGGGCAAGGGCTCCTGGGCAATCAGCTCTGGAGGCAGGTGATAATCGTACTCATGAATGGAAGGCATTGATGAGACAGTTTCCAATTTTCGGTTTTCAGTTATATTATTCTGTATTATTTGTAAGTTGCAGTTATTATAGGCTGCATTTTTAACCATTATCGGTATAAAGTAAGAGTATAAATATGAAAAAGAATCAAAAGTCAAGACGGAAGGTGATATAATAAGCCCGCTATCTTCCCGGCGTCCCCGGGAAGATGGCCACCCTTTTGATCCGGCGAGGTTTTTATGCTCAACATTCCCCTGTGTATCTCCTGCAAACACTTCCACCAAAAATCCATAGAAACCAAGATCATGACCTGCGCCGCCTTTCCCCACGGCATCCCCGGAGTCATCCTCAGCAATGAAATGCCTCATTATTACCCCGTGGTGGGTCAAGTGGGGGATTATGTGTATGAGAAAGATTGAGACATCGGCTTCCGGTTTCCGGAGGCCAGCGGTTCGGAGCAGCCCTGGAACTTGCGGGGGGTGCCGAAGGGGTAGTAGTCAGTTTCCCGGGGGTAAAGTTTGAGTTCGAAGTTCAAAGTTCGAAGTTTAAGGTTAACAGTAAGGGGAAAGGTTAGTAGCAGCCTTTGCGCCAGCGGGGCGCTTTGATGCGATCATCTTTCCAGTACCGGTAGGGGGCGGGGGGCTCGGAGACCTGCCGCCATTTGGTCGCAAGCCCCTGAAACCAGGCGTTCAGTCCGGCGAGGGGATTGGGCATGGAACACCGTTTGGCCGGAGATTGGCTCGGAGCCGTCGATGGGGTAGCTTTGAGTTTGGAGAAGCGAGTTTTGAGTTTCGAGAGTTGAGTTTTGAGTCGGGACGGGGTCCGGGTAGTTTCCCTCGGGCAGGATGCGTGGGTCACTAGCGCCTGGGCGCCATGAGGCGGAATTTTTTCCGGCATTTTTATATATTGGCTATATAAATGATATTGCTTATTAATATCTTCCTGCAGGGGTGTTTTTCCCGGTAATTTCCCACTTTTTTCCCGCTTCTGGGGTGGAGTTTCGAGTTTTGAGTTTGGAGGTTCGAGAGGTGAAGTTTGAGCCGGGAGGGGGCAGGAGTCGACCGGCTGGCTGCGGGCACAGGCGAGGCGCCTGTGCTCCATGATGTGGAGGTTTTTACAGAAAGTTTTTTGTCAGGCATAACTTCTTGATATTGAAAGTGATTATGTTCTGAATGCTGTGTTTTTTCCGGTAATTTCGGCTTATTTCGCGCTTATTTTTCGGATTGTTTTCTGCTGTTTTCCGGGGCGAGTCCTCTTCCAGGCCGGGGGGTGTCAAGGGGGAAAACATGGGGAAGGCTTGCAGGAACAGATCTGGGGCCGGAGGATGAGTCTCGAGTGCCAAGTTTCGAGTTTCGAGCGCGGAGGTTGAAGTTTCCTCTGAGTCGTCAGTTTCATCCCAATCATCATCTCATCATCGTCATCCTCATCGGGGGGAGGCTCCGGGCAGGGGATGAAAAGGTCGTCGGCCAAGAATTGGTTGGCAGCGGCCAGGAACTGGGGATCGGTGGGCAAGAGTCCGCCTTGCCGGGCCCACTGGGGCGAGGTCAGGAGGCGGTAGACCGTGTCCGAATCCAGTTGAATATCCATTTTATTGATGTAAGTAAGGATCCGGGTGGCATCGCGGCCGGCCTGGAGGACCACCCGGGAGTCGCCCTCGGTTTCGGCGGCCTGGGCGGTGCGCTCGGTTCGCTCCAGGTGGCTATTGAGTTTAAGGAGGCAGCCCTGGCGCAGATTGTCCAGGAAACGTTTTTCGGCCTGGCGCATTTTTTCCAGCAGGTGTTTTTTGTGGCGCCAGAGGGCCGACATGCTGGGGCCGTATTTTTTCTTGAGGGCTTCAAAGGTAACGCCGCCGGCCAGGAGGGCCCGGTCGATGGCGCAGCGCTGAGGGTGATTACAGACGGTGCATTTCATAAGAGACTCCGTTTCAAGTTCTGAGTACCTGAGTTCTGAGTAAAAAGGGCTGTCAGCGGTCAGCGATCAGCTTTCAGCAAGACAATACGTTGTCTGGAATCAGCTATATCAGAAGGAGTGCAAATTAACCAGAACAGGTGGGACAAATGTCATAGAAACGGTCCTGAGCGATGAGGACTGAGTGAAAGAATAAGAACAATACTGAGCGCGGTGGAAAAAACACAGCTGACAGATGGCAGGAAAGTGGGGGAAAGGCGAAAGGGGTTAGCGGGGGGATTTTTTAAAAGGGGGCAAATCTTTTTTGGCGGATAAAACTGGTCTGGATTCTCTGCCTCTTTGAAATTAACTTGACAGCGGGGGGGGCTTGGCTTACTTTTATGGATAATAGGTTACATGAAGTAACCGTTCCTATAAAATGTTTTAATAACTCCATGAAGGGGGACGATCATGAAGATCAAAAAAGTAGCCAAAGCTGCCAGCGGTCTGTGCAAGTGCAAAAAAGCCTGCTAAGGCTGCCTTAACCAGAAACCAACCGGGACGCTTCGGCGTCCCTTTTTTATTGGCAAAATGACTCATATGAAAACAGGTGATGGGTGATGGGTAATTTAAGTTAGATTTGTTTTCATGCTTCGTTGTGATTTTTAACATTAAAAATTTTTAATTGATTATTAGCCCCAGGGGCGGCGGATCTGCCGCCCCTGGGGAGGTTTAGATGCCGGGGATCTTACGAACCGTTGGTTTCGTCGTAGCCGCCGCCAAATTTATAGGCGGGATTATTGAGTTCAATGATGTAGCCGTATTCACTGCCCAGATAGGCGGTGCCAAAGTAGGCGCTGGCGGCCAGGGGGACGTAATAGTTGCCGGTAGCGCTGCCATCGAAATAATTCTTGACCAGGACCTTGCCGTAGAGACTACTGGTCACCCCTTTATAGCTCATGCCAGTGATGCGATACCAACCCAGTTCCCCGGTTTCGTTGATCTGGGTTTTTTTCCAGCCGGGATAGTAGCCATAAGAGGGATCGGCATAGACGATGCCGGAATAATAATCGCCGTTGTTATAGGTATAGATGAAGTTATAACGGTCGCCGACATCGGCCTCATACTTACCCTGACCGAATTTGAAGGCCGCCACGTTGGTCTTGAGGATATAGCCGAGTTCGCTGCCCAGATAAGTGCTGCCCAGGTGGGTGGCAGCATTCACCGGGGTATAGAACTTTTCATCCTGGTCGCCGTTATAATAGCGGTTGACATAGACTTTGCCGTAGCTGGCGCTGGTCCCGGTATAACTTTTGCCGATAATCTCGTACCAGCCGGTCTCCTGGAGTTCGTTCACCGTGGCCTTTTCCCAACCCCGGTAATAGCCGTAGGCAGGGTCGGCGTAGACATAGCCGGTATAATAATCCTCGTTGCCATAGGTGTAGATAAAGATGAACTTATCGCCGACGTCTGCTTCGTCATAGCCTTTGCCGAAATAATAGTCGGGGATGTCAGCCTTGACGATATACCCGGCTTCGCTGCCTAAATAGGCAGTCCCCAAGGGACCGGTGGCGTTCAGGGGCTGATAGGGTTTTTTGCTCATATCGCCGTCATAATAGGTATTGACCAAGACCTGGCCGTACTGGCTGATAGTCACCCCGGTATAGCTGACGCCGGTGATTTCATACGTTCCGGTCTTGCCAGTCTTATTTTGTTTGGTCGACTTCCAGCCCTTATAATACCCGTAGGAGGGGCCGGCATAGATCGAACCATCGTAATAATCACCGTTGCCATAGGTATATCGGAAATTATAGGTGTCGCCCACGTCCGCTTCCCAATAGCTTTGGCCGAATTTAAAATCGGGAACATCGATTTTGATGAGGTAATCGAGTTCGCTACCGAGATAGGTTAATCCAACCGCTTTGCCTTTGTTTACCGGATCATAATTGGCGTTGCTTTCGGCATCATGGTAGAGATCCACGAAGACCTGGCCGAACTGGGCCGAGGTGATGGCAGCATCGTAGGAAGCGATCAGAATCTCATAGGTCCCCAGCACATTGTTCTCATCGGGGGTGGTGCAGGTCCACTTTTGACCGGCATAGTAATTCTTTTCGGACCCGGCATAGACCACGCCGGTGTAATATTCCGTGCCCGACGGACCATAGGTATATTTGAAGGAAAATTTGTTTTCCGGGGTTGAGGTGGTAACATCGGCTTCCCAGAAGATGCTGTCATAGAGACCAAAACGGTGCCCATCAACTTGGGGATTTTGCATGAAATCGGTTTCGCTGCCCAGGCCGTTGGTCCCCACCGCCTGGCCCTTACCGACCGGATCAAAATATTTCAGGGTTTCGGCGTCGTAATACAGGTCGACGAATACCTGACCGAGTTGGGAAGTGTCCGTGATGAGGGTATAGTTGGTGATGCGATAGTAGCCGGCTTGTCCGTTTTCGTCCTTGCCGCTGACCGTCGGGGTAGTCTTGATATAGCCTTTATATAAGGCGTTTTCCTGTTGGCCATAGACGGTGCCGCTATAGCGATCGCCTGCGCTATTGTTGTAGTAATAGATGAAGGTGGCCTTGGGGTAATAGACCTGCCCGGAGAGCATGACGAAAGAAAGATTATAGTCACCGGTCTCTTTATAGTTATTATCTTCGACGACAATGGTGTACAGCCCCCCTTCCTTAAGGGTCCAATCTCAGCCGGTCGCCGCCATTTCCATAGACATCATAGGTGTATGTTTCCATGGCGCCGGAAGGGGCGTAGAGAGAGATCACCGTATCCAGATTACCAGCATTAGTAACGGCATTGACAATGACCCGCTCCCCGGCCGGAGCATAAAATTGAAAGGCATCCGGATCAGAAGCGGCATTGATCCTTGCCTTTTTCGTCTGCCCGGTGATGACGACTCCGCCATCGAGGTCGTTGGGGTAATTCAGCGGCCCACCCGGCAGTTTCAGGAATGAGAGGTTGTAGTCGCCGGTCTCTTTATAGTTATTATCTTCGACGACAATGGTGTACAGCCCCTTTTCCTTAAGGGCCCAATCAAGCCGGTCGCCGCCATTTCCATAGACATCATAGGTGTATGTTTCCATGGCGCCGGAAGGGGCGTAGAGACGGATCACCGTATCCAGAGATTGCCCGGTCAACACGGCATTGGCAATAACCCGCTCCCCGACCGTACCATAAAATTGAAAGGCATCCAGATCAGAAGCGGCATTGATTTTTGCCGTTTTCGTCTGTCCGGAGACGATTCTCCCGCCGTCCAGGTCACCGGAATAGGTGCAGGGGCCGGCAGGGAGGCGGAGGAATGAGAAAAGGTAGTCGCCGGTCTCTTTATAGTTATTATCTTCGACGACAATGGTGTACAGCCCCCCCTCTTTCAGGATCCAATCAAGCCGGTCGTCGCCATTGCCATAGACATCGTAAGTATATGTTTCCATGGCGTCGGAAGGGGCGTAGAGACGGATAACCGTATCCAGATTACCACCAGTAGTAACGGCATTGAAGATGACGTGTTCCCCGGCCTTCCCGGTGAACTGATAGCCGTCCAGGTCTGAGGCCTGGTTTATTTTTGCCGTTTTCGTCTGTCCGGAGACAATGGTACCGCCGTCCAGATCATCAGGATAGGTGAGGGAGCCGGCGGGGAGGCGGAGGAATGAGACCACGTAGTCGCCGGTCTCTTTATAGTTATTATCTTCGACGACAATGGTGTACAGCCCCCCCTCTTTCAGGATCCAATCAAGCCGGTCGTCGCCATTGCCATAGACATCGTAAGTATATGTTTCCATGGCGTCGGAAGGGGCGTAGAGACGGATAACCGTATCCAGATTACCACCAGTAGTAACGGCATTGAAGATGACGTGTTCCCCGGCCTTCCCGGTGAACTGATAGCCGTCCAGGTCTGAGGCCTGGTTTATTTTTGCCGTTTTCGTCTGTCCGGAGACAATGGTACCGCCGTCCAGATCATCAGGATAGGTGAGGGGGCCGGTGGGGAGGCGGAGGAATGAGACCACGTAGTCGCCGGTCTCCTTATAGTTATTATCTTCGATGAGTAGGTTGTAAGTGCCGGTTTCTTTCAGGATCCAATCGAGTCGGTCGCCGCCGTTCCCATAAACATCATAGGTGTTGGCTTCCTTGACGGTGGAAGGGGCGTAGAGAGAGATCACAGTATCCAGATTACCAGCAGTAGTAACGGCATTGAAGATGACGTGTTCCCCGGCCTGCCCGGTGAAATGATAGGTATCCATCTTGGATAGGACATCGATGCCATGGCTGAGGGTGACACCGGAAGTAATGGTGCCGTAATCAACACTCCAGGCGGGTGATACCCAGGTGATGAACAAGCCGATCAGGATACAAAGCAATACTTTCTTTCGCATAGCCAATCCTCCTGGTGAAAAACGGTTATTTAGTTTTCAAAAAAGTTTTTATATATTCAAATACCAAGAGATATATTCTAGCTCTTCCCGAGGCATCCCCTGAAAACTTATTTGTCAGCGTGCGGCTAATCAGCAAAAGCCTTAAATAGAAACAATGGCTGACGATACCCAAGATGTCAAGCCAAATATAATTTGCAGTTCTAAAGTTTGGGGAACGTGCTGCCTCTCCTCCGCTTTGAACACCTATTTTTTGTCTTAAACATAAGATTACTCGCTACACTTAGAATACAACACAGAGCAAAGGAAAATTTAGATATAGCTTGTTATCTGTGATTGAGGTGGACGCTTCGGCGTCCCTTTTTTATTGGCAAAAAGGGAGTTAGGGTCGATAATGGGGTTATAAATAAAGCAGTCCCCAAGCGCAGGCTGAAGCCTGCAGCTACCAATGATAAAAACCGCGGGGAGCCGGTGGGTTGAGCCGGGACAGAAGCGAGAAAAAGGAGTTTGATGCTGCGGGAGGCGATTTGCCAGAAGTTCTGCGGCTACTATAAGCCGGAGAAGGATGAAGCGGAAAAGTGTCTGGCTTATGAGCTGTTGACGGCCTGGTGTACATGGGAGCCGAAGTTACCATCGGCGCTGGGAAGTCATTTCTCAGGCACCCCTCACCCTGACCCTCTCCCCGCCAGGGGAGAAGTGACAAAAGAAGCGGGAACTCTCTTCTGGTCCCGTAAAGGGTCTGGGGAACCCGGCCCCTGCGGGAAAGAGAATTCAGTTAATTGGACTAAGTTTGGGGTATTAGCTGAGACCGTCTGTTCCCGGTGCGCCTTTCGGAGCCACGGCTGCGACTTTGCCGGGCAACCGGAAGAGGCGGAGGCACCTTGCGGCGGCTGGCGGGCTTTGGCTTGGCTCCTGGAGGAAGGTGTCATCTCCGGGGAGGAACTGGTCACGGTCTGGGAGCGGTTTTTGCAGGCAGGTTATCTCAGGCTGGCAGAGCATGTGTCGCTGCGTTCTTTAGAGACCCCGCATCTCTATGACCGGCTGGCTGATGAGTTGTATGAAGTCAATGAGGCAGGATTTGCCTGGCTGGCCCGGTGCGACGGCACCACCCCGGGATTAGCGGCCCTGGCCGACCGGGAATTTTTAGATTTTTTGCTGGCAGAATCTTTAGTGGCCTGTGCCGCGACGCCCTCTCCCCGGCCCCTGACGTGGCGCCGGTCACCCATTCCCTCCCTGCGTTACCTGGAACTGATGCTGACAGCGCGCTGCAACCTGCGCTGTCGGCACTGTTACTTAGGGGAGGCGGGTGAGGAGGAGTTGCCGTTGGCGGCGGTGTTGCAGACCTTGCAGGAATTTCAGGAGATGCAGGGACTGCGGGTCCTCCTCTCGGGAGGGGAGCCGCTGATGTACAGCCGTTGGGAGGAATTGAACGAACACCTGCCGGAGTTCGATCTGCGCCTGGTGCTTTTGAGCAACGGTCTGCTATTGACGGATAAGGTGATCGGGCAGCTCAAGGTGCAGGAAGTGCAGCTCAGTCTGGACGGCCTGGAGACAGGGCATGAATTGATCCGGGGGCAAGGCACCTGGGCGAAAACCGTGGGGCGGCTGGAAGCCCTACAAGCGGCGGGATTGGACGTCTCGGTGGCCACCATGATCCACCGGGGCAACCTGACAGAACTGGAAAAGATGAGTCTCTGGCTGCGGGAACTGGGGGTGCGGGAGTGGAACCTGGATATCCCCTGTATCAGCGGCCGGCTGGCTCAAAATCAAGACTTGGGTCTCGACCTCACCGAGGCGGCGCCGTATTTAGAACTGGGCTTTGGGGGGTCGGATCACGGCGCCACCGGCGATTTTGCCTGTGGCCGGCATTTAGCCGCAGTCTTACCCAACGGCACCGTGGCCAAGTGCGGTCTTTACGGCGAGAGGCCTCTGGGCTGGCTGGAGGAAGGTTTGGAAAACTGCTGGCTGCGGCTGCCGCACCTGCAGCTCAGCGAACTGGAGTGCGCTTCCTGCGCCTATGTACATGATTGCCGGGGCGGCTGCCGGTTTCGAGCCGGCAGCGGGCTGGGACCCGATCCAGTGATGTGCGCCCGCTACGGGATTGATCCAAAAACATTAAGGAGATGAAGGATGCTAAAAACGTACGATTGTTTGATGAGGGCTAAAGCCGAAGGCGGTGAAACGGTGTTGGGCACCGAGGAGTTGGAGACCCAGGGCTATCTGATTTATGGTATCGTCGAGCCGGGGCAAAAAGGGCGGGTATTGAATCCCGGACCGGGGCATGAAGAAATCTTCTGCCTGGTGGCCGGCATGGCCACTCTGGTGGGGCCGGAGGGCAGTCAGAATTTGAAAGTGGGGGAAGCTTTCTCTCTCAAAGGCGACGTCACCTACACTCTGGAGAACAATCAAAAAGCGCCGGTGGTGTATATAGCCGCAGGGGGTCATAGCGGCGAGGGGCATCAGCATTGATTATGGTGAGCGGTGAGCAGTTAACGGTTGGCGGGAAGGTGGCCGTTAAACCTACCGAAGGATCAGGATGTGAGCGATGGTTGACTTTCAGAAGACATTTTCTCAGATAGATTTTAGCAGGTTCGACCGGCCGGAGATACTCCAGGTGCTGTTTCATCCCCGGCCGGAGTTTAGCGCGCTTTTTGGGGGCGGCGGCAGCGTTGGCCAAGATGTCCTGATTCCGGTGGAGGCAGGCGTAGCCATTGGCGGCCGTTTTCACCTGCAGGATAAAAGCTATCCCAATATCTTGTTTTTTCATGGTAACGGCGAGATCGTGGCGGATTATGATGAAATGGGGCCGGTCTACAACCGCCTGGGGATCAATTTCTTGCCGGTGGATTACCGGGGTTACGGCCGCTCCACCGGCCAGCCCACCATTACCGGGATGATGCGGGATTGCCATGGGATTTTGCAGTTTGTGGCAACCTGGCTGCCGGAGCACGGTTATACAGGCCCACTCCTGCTCATGGGGAGATCCCTGGGCAGCGCTTCGGTGCTGGAGCTGGCGGCCACCTATCCGGAAGAGGTGGCCGGTCTGATTATTGAGAGCGGCTTTGCTTTTGCCGGCCCACTGCTGCAACTTCTGGGCGTTAATCCCGAGACCTTAGGGTTCACGGAAGAGTCGGGATTCAATCATCTGGCCAAGATCAAGACCTGGCATAAACCGTTGCTCATCATTCATGCCGAGTTTGACCATATTATTCCCTACAGCGACGGCCAGGCCCTGTATGATGCCTGCCCCGCCACTGACAAGACCCTGTTGATGATACCGGGGGCCAATCATAATGACCTATTTTTTCGGGGTCTGGAACAGTATTTGGAGGCCCTGGGAATGTTTGTGGGGAAGGTGAAGAATTAGTGGTAAGTGGTCAGTGATTAGTGGTGCATGTTTTGAGACAGAAAGGGCGGGCAGAGTTGCCCGGAGCCAAGGCGGGGGCCTTC
The DNA here is from genome assembly GCA_963705135.1 of uncultured delta proteobacterium. Classification (GTDB taxonomy): domain Bacteria; phylum Desulfobacterota; class Desulfobaccia; order Desulfobaccales; family Desulfobaccaceae; genus Desulfobacca. Next base: position 44,651 of record CAVPJB010000001.1, on the reverse strand, counting down.
GCCCTGGGTCACCCCCTCCCCTCTTTTCCTGGCCCCTGATCCCTTTTCCCTAACTTTAATCTATCCGGGGCTGAGGGCCGAATATCCCGGCAAGGTGGCGGAAACGGCCCCGGGAAACCGGGGTGCTCAGGCTCTGAGCCACATAGAGTTCCAAGGCGGCGGGGTTAAAGACGACGCTGTTGACGTCGCAGGGATTGGCAACAATGGGATCGGCGAGGATCTGCTTGGCCCCATCGAGGTCCACGGTCCCGGCGCTTAGCATTGTTTGCAGACGCTGATTCCGCTCCAGGCTATACTTCTGGGAAAAGCAATACGGGCCCAGCGGGGATAAGGGGGGCCGCCGAAAGGCCTTTCCCTTCCAGGCTTGCATGCCGGGGGACTGGTAGTGGTTGGTGGCGGTCAGAATGCCGTTGACCGGCACCCGGACCTCCCGGTGATGGGCGGAAACTTCCAGCAGCAAGGATTCCTGGGGCGTAGCCAGGAGCAGGTTGTTACCGATGGTCCCGGGCAGGCTGGTAATGCGAGCGGCAACTTCCAGGAGAGAATTATGATGCTGTAAGGCCAAGCGGTTGCGCAGAGCCGACGGCACCCCTGCCAGAGAGGTGTCCGAGGTGGAGGCGGTCAGTTGCCCCAAAGCCACCTGAGAGGCGTTCATCCCAGTACAGACACCCACATAACCGGGCCAAGCCACTGAAACCAGGGGCTGCCCGGTCTGGGGAAAAAGGACATAGACCGTATTGAAGCGGCACATTACCTGGGCGAACAAGGGATAGTCCAGGTTGCGCCCGAGAAGGAGAGTGGGGTGCCGGCTGTTCCGTAAAGGCGCGGCAAAGGTGGAACAGCGGGGGACATTATTCATCAGGTCATCCATGACATTGATAAACAGGATGAGGCTGACATGTACCCCGGCGCCACTGGCTACGGCCTGGATCTCCTCCCAAAGCGGGCTGGGGATAAACGCCCGCAGTCGCCAAGCATACAGGCACGCGGTCAGGTAGAGCGGCAGGGCACCGATGCCTAAAGAGAGCCGGCCCAGATAGCGCAGGAATTCCAGGCGTAGTTGCTTGATTTCCTTGGCCAGCAGACGACCGTGGGCCAGCCCCATAGCCGAGGGCGAACCGCTCAGGCGAATGACTTTAAGGCCCGGTTCTTGTATTAATAAAGAGTTTGGTAAGTTGTTGTCCATAGTTCGTGGCGCTCTATTGTGCCCGGCAAAGATGGATTGAAAAAGAGAGCTGCGATAAGGTGTAGAAATTTCGTGGCGTAAAATTCCGTGGGCGCGAAGGAGTAAATTGGTCGGGACGACTGGATTTGAACCAGCGACCCCAGCGTCCCGAACGCTGTGCTCTACCAGGCTGAGCCACGTCCCGACCTCTTGTATGTATCCCAAAGTTAACGTTTGGGCAAGAAAAAATTACATTGCATTTTCCCCTAGTCCAACTTGTCTTCCCGGCGGCTCTATGATACATCAATTTCTGAAAAAGCTTGCACCATCAAACAACTTAGTGCATTTCACAACCCATAATTTTAAAAAATAGAACCATTTTGACCAGGTGGCAGCGCGCCACTATCATCTTCTGGACACATACTCGAAAGTTCCATATGATTCTTCGTAATACCTATCGGCTAGTACTTAGGGATTGTGTTAATAATCGCCTGGTCTTTAAGTGGTTGTCAGCCGACCGGAGACCATCAGCCGCCGTTATCCGGGCAAGGCACCGGCCCAGCCTACGGCGATATTTTCATCGACGGGACCATAGGCGACGCCAGCACCTTGATCCCTCCCCTGGCCTCGGACTCCGCCTCCCATGATATAGCCTCGTTGGTTTACAACGGCCTGGTGAAATATAACGGCGACCTGCAGTTGGTGGGAGACCTGGCCGAGAGTTGGGAAATTTCACCGGACGGTTTGACTATTACCTTCAACTTGCGCCAGGGGGTGCGCTGGCACGATGGGGCGCCTTTTACGGCCCAGGACGTATTGTTCACCTATCAGCTGATGGTGGATCCCAAGACGCCCACGGCCTACTCCGGCGACTACAAGCAGGTGCAAAAGGCCGAAGTATTAAATGATTATACCTTCCGGGTCACTTACCCCCAGCCTTTTGCCCCGGCCCTGGGCAGTTGGGGGCTGGCCATTCTCCCCAAACACCTTTTGGCCGGCCAGGACATCACTCGTTCTCCTCTGGCCCGGCATCCCATCGGCACCGGTCCTTACAGGTTCAAGTCCTGGAAGACCCAGGATCGCATCATGCTGACCTATAACCCCGATTATTTTGAAGGCCGACCTTATCTCAACGGCTATATCGCCATGGTCAAGCCGGACCAGGCCACCATCTTCCTGGAGTTGAAGGCGGGCAATATTGATCGCATGGGTCTGACTCCTTTACAGTACCTGCGGCAGACGGACTATCCCAAGTTCACTAAGATGTTTAATAAATTCCGTTATACAGCCTTTGCTTACACCTATCTGGGTTACAATCTGGAAGACCCCAAGTTCAAAGATGTGCGGGTGCGCCAGGCCCTGACCTCGGCCATCAACAAACAGGAGATCATCGACGGCGTTCTCCTGGGGTTGGGCACCCCGGCCACCGGACCCTATAAACCCGGCACCTGGTTTTACAATCCCGACGTCCCCACCTTCCCCTTCGATCCGGAAAAAGCCAAGGCCCTGCTGGCGGCGGCCGGCTGGCGGCTTAATGCCCAGGGGGTGCAGGAAAAAGAAGGGCAGCCCTTTGAATTCACCATTCTCACCAACCAGGGGAACGAAGTACGGGTCCGGACTGCTGAAATTATCCAGCGCCGGCTCCGGGAGGTGGGGGTGCTGGTGAAAATCCGGACAGTGGAATGGGCTGCTTTTTTAAAAGAATTTATCGAAAAGGGCCGTTTTGAGGCGGTGCTCTTGGGCTGGACTACCGGCCAGGATCCGGACGTCTATGACATCTGGCATTCCTCCAAAACTAAACCCGGGGAGTTGAATTTTATTCGTTATAATAATCCTGAAGTGGACGAAATGCTGGAGAAGGGCCGCCACACCTTTGACCAGGCCCAAAGAAAGGCCTACTATTTCCGTTTCCAGAAGATCCTGGCCCAGGACCAGCCCTATACCTTCTTGTTTGTGCCCGATTCCCTGCCGGCCGTCAGCAGTCGCATACACGGGATTAAACCGGCCCCGGCGGGCATCAGTTATAATTTTATCAAGTGGTACGTCCCCTTAGATGAGCAAAAATATAGATTTGCGCTGGAGTAATTAAGAGCAGGTTTCAGGGGTCTGGTATAGTTGGACGGAGGCGGCTTCCGGGAAGGTTATCAGTCTAGCCAGGAGCGCAGGTTGTCCCAGAGGTGATGAAAAAACTCCACGGCTTCTGGGTCCTGGCGCCAAGGGCTCCACAGGGCCTCGGCCAGGCCTATTTGAGCCAGGCCGATCTTGGCCAGGACGATCTGACCGATGGCCACATAACCGCTGGCAAACTGGCCGACCCCTATCAGGAGGGCGCCGGCAAACTGGGCCAGGACAGTGAGGCCGAAAATGAACTGGCCGAAGCCGAAGAGCAGACCCACCCCGAATTGGGCCACCGTGATGATCCCAAAGGCAAACTGGCCGATGGCGATGACCCCCTTGGCTACCCGCAATTTGCCCTGGGGGTCTTTACCGAAGGCCACGTGAATCAAGGGATAGCCATAAAATGTTCGGGTTGACCGCCATTCGAAACCGGCGCCCTGCCAGTGTTGTTCCGCCGGCCGAGGAGCCCCACAGTGAGGGCAATACGAGGCCTCGGGTCCTGATTTCCCGCTGGCATTCCCGACAGGGCAACAGAGCCATACATTCTCCCGACATTTTTCTGAGCTGCTCCGGCAGCCCTGGCGGCCTGAGCCATCGCCATTCTTCTTATCGAGAAAATAGGCCGCAAACTCAAATCAGCTCCAGAATTGTGTCAAATATCTTTACCTTTTCCTGGTTGCTTCCGGTCTACCAGTCCTTATTTAACTGCCATGTCAGTTTTGTCTGCCGGCGCCGATGGGCCAGGGCTAGTTTTGAGGTACGGCTGGTCCCCCAAGTAGCGGTTCACCAGACGGATGGCCTGGGCTAGCCAGGATTTCTCCTGCAAATCCCAGAGGAGAACAGTCTTGTCCTGACTTGCCGACGCTAAGGTCTTGCCATCCGGGCTGAAGGTCAGGCTCAACACCGCAGAATCGTGCCTGGTCAAAGAAGTAGCCGGGGTCTTGCCTGTTGCCATATCCGAGAGGATGATGGTCTCGTCCAAATTACCCGAGGCCAGGGTTTTGCCGTCCGGGCTAAAGGCCACGCTCAACACCGCAGAGTTATGTTCTCTCATAGTGTACCGGGGTTGCCTTTTTTCCACGTCCCAGAGAATGACGGTCTTGTCATCGCTCCCTGAAGCCAGAGTTTTACCGTCCGGGCTGAAGGCCACGCTCAAGACTGGACCTTTATGTGCAGTTAAAGGTGAGCCGAGACTCTGCCTTGACGTCACGTCCCAGAGGATGATGGTAGTATCGCCGCTGGCTGAGGCCAGGGTTTTGCCGTCCGGGCTGAAAGATAAACTGTCCACCCAACTTTGATGTCCGGTCAAAGGTAAGCCGAGGGGTTGCCCTGTCGATACGTCCCAGAGGATGATGGTGGTGTCGCCGCTGGCCGAGGCCAGGGTTTTGCCGTCCGGGCTGAAGGCCACGCTAAGTACCTGCGTCTGTATGCCCGGTCAAAGGGAGTCCGAGGGGTTGTCTGGTGCCCACATCCCAGAGGATGACGGTCTTATCCCAGGTCCCGGAAGCCAGGGTTTTGCCGTCCGGGCTGAAGGCCACGCTGGCCACTGCAGATGCAGTCAAGGGTGTGCCGAGGGGTTGTCTGGTGCCCACGTCCCAGAGGATGATGGTCTTATCCCCGCTTCCCGAGGCCAGGGTTTTGCCGTCCGGGCTGAAGGCCACGCCAAACACCGCGCCTTGATGGCCGTGGAGAAACTTGGAGAGAAGGGAGTGCTCTAAACGGGAGAGAGCGCCATGGACTTGCAACGCGGCCTCATGGCCTCGCCAATAGACCTGCCAGGCCGCCAAAGCGGTGAGAAGAACCAGGACGAAGGTAATTCCCAGGAAGCCATGCCTTTGCCTTTTTAACCACTTTGTCGATTTTACCCGGGGCGGCGGGGTCTCTGGCAGGGTCCGGGCCTGCTCCAACGTCAGGGAGGTTAGAGACAGCGCAGGTTGGCAGGGAGCCCCGCAGTAGGGGCAGAAAGCAGCCTCATTGCTGATCCCCTGTTGACATTTTCGGCAGGGTGATAAAGCCATACACTTCCCTGGAGATTTTAGAGTGGTTTGCCGACGGACATGGCGATCTCAACCATCGCCTAATTACTTATCGAATTTAATGACAGAAAACTCAAATTAATTTCAAAATTTCGTTTCATAATCGCTATCAGTGCCGCCGTTAATCTTGATTAATAATTATTGGGCAGGCCTGACCACCCGCCAGTGGTTCCATATTCTTAAAATAATTAAGATTTTTTATGAAATCAAGGATGCCTTATACCTTATTCGGTTTTTAGTTTTCAGTTTTTGGTTAAAATAATATTTAATATCAATGTGTTATACAGTCAGTTGGCGGCATTTCAAAGTGAACCTGGTATTAATGAACCATAATTCAATATTATGATGCCATAAAATTCCCCTAACCTCAGGGTAAAACTTCACCTGGATCAGGAAGAAATTGGAATTTAACGAAAAAATCTCTCTGGGGTGCATTATTATACTAGATTTATCAATAAACTACAATATGGTGGCAAATTGTTCCAGACCAGGGGAGCAGACACCTAGCGGCCAAAACTGAGAAGAGCACCCGGGCCTCGATATGTTTCCTGGGGCTATTAGGTTGGTAGATTGATATCTGACCCGGTTAAACCTGGCTTGGATTGCAAACACGGTCAGCCATTAACCAGGCCCTCCAGGGAGAGTCTGGAAAGTCTTGCAGCCAGTCGAGCTTGCCGAAATACTGCAAACACCAGAGACAGGGAGTCTTGGAGATGCTATGAAGGTTGCCGCCACTGTTCAACTTGGCTTCCACGACCTCGGCAGCTTGGCGAAACTGCCGGACGATGGCTTCTTTTAAAGGCACTTCCTTGAGGTCGGCCAGCAGTTCGCCACCGAAGGTAGTGGGGACGCCGTCTCCCTGGGTTATATGGGAGAGGGTGCAGCAGAATATGAGGTTACCCTGGTAGTCCACGTTCAAGTAGTCCACCAGGTGGCCGCAGTTGAGGATGACACCGTCCATGGAGTGCCCCTCCAGCGTGATCTTATTCCGGGTGATGCCCACGAGATTATCCTGAATCCAGCGGATCGTGGCCTGCGTCTCCTCGGGAGAAGGCAGGAGCCCGTCTCGGATGAAGGCGGGAGTGGGAAAGGGATAGAGAAAGCCATGCTCGGCTGCACCCAGCCTGGCGCCCAGGAGGGCGAGCTCGGTGAGCTCGCCCCGGTTGGCGGTGGTAACGACGCTTTTCAGCGACAGGGGGAGGTGGTAATTCCGGCACAGGGTCATGCCCTCGAGCACTTCCCGGAATGATTTCGGGCCCCGGAGGCCGTCGTGGGTTCGGGCGGTGGCCCCATCTAGACTGAAGCAGACGGATACCAGCCGCTCCTTGAGTTTGGGCTCCAGGAGGAGGGGCAGGACATAGTCCGGGAACCGGCAGCCGTTGGTAACCAGGGTGAAATCAAAGCCCCGCCCGACGATGAGGTGCAGCAGGTCTGCCAGGTGTGGGTAGAGGGCCACTTCGCCGCCGGTAAGGCAGACCATTTTGAACCCCAGGGCCTCGGCCTGGGAAAGGACCGAATCCGCGATCTCCAAGGAGAGGAAGCCGGGGGGGTCCGCCTTGTTGCGGAAGCAGTGCCGGCAGGACCGATTGCACTGATTCGTGGGCTCGAAGCCGATTATCCTCATATGGGGCCCTTGAATACCCCCATGCCTAATGGATTCACTTTAAAGTTTAATTCATAGACGCCTGAGTGTTGTCCTTGCCCTAAATTTTGGGCTGGTTCGTGGGTTCTGCTGCTTAGTTCGGGATTTCAGATAGGGCAGCAACCAGTCAAGGACATTTTTGATATCGTTTTTAGCCTGGTCAGGAGAAATTCCATATTCAGAAACAATAATTTGGGGAAGATAGAGATCAGTATCCACTCCCTGGACAATAAAGCGCGCAATGAAGCCGGCAACATCGTTGAGCGCTAGGTATTTTGCAGGGGAAGATCTTTTGTCCATGACATGTGCCTTAGGTGAGCTCGATGCCGGGGTAACCTGTGCTGTGGCAGCGCCTGCTGGATCACCTGGCATTGGCGAGATGGCGGGAGGATTCCTAAGAGGTTTATTTATGTCTAAATTATCGAGATAATACGCATCAACGAACAGGCATTTTTCTATCAACTCATAACGCGGCATGGGTATTCCCTCCTTCGAAAAGTGGCCGTCCTGGGACGGCATGATATGATGATTGGCCTGACGGCCGCATAACTCCCAAAGACCCGGACCTGGGTCAGCTTAAAAATTTAGAAATAGAAACCAAGTCTAAACAAGAACCTGCGTTGATTGGCGAACTCCAGATCCCGGTACGGCTCCAGAGAGTAAAAAGGCCGGCGGTTGAACAGGTTCTGGAATTCGAGCAGGGCGAAGCCGCGTTTATTGGGGAACTCCCGGCCCAGAGTCAGGTTCACAATGACAAAGGGGTTATCGGCCTGGTGTCCCTGGATTTGCCCGTACTGCTGCACCAGGAGCGGTTTTATTCGGGCCAACCACCCTTGGGGATGCAGGTAGGCGAGGCCCACAAAAGCATTGATTTCGGAAAAGGACCGAAGGCTATCGGGCCATCCGAATTCATAACTGAGATCGGGGATGACTCTCTTGCCCATGATCCCCGCAGACAGGCCCAAAGAAGTTGCAAGAATGCGGTTCAGGACAAAGGAAGCCTGGTAGCGTTTCCACGTCTGCCAAGTGGGGTATTCGAGAAAACTATTGTCCGTGAAGAAGGTGGGAGTGGAGACCCGCAGGGCGCTCAGGCGCAGGACCGTGAAGGTCAAGGTATTCCATTGGGCCTCCCAGGCAGCCCCGGCCTGGCGAATCTCGGCCCCTGAGAAAGAGTCGATGGTCCAGGGGAAGCCGGCTGTCTCGGAGGGCACCAAGAGAGGTTGGGAAATGAAGTGGGTGTTGAGGCGGCGACCGACAACGCCACGCAGGACGTGCTGTGACCCGTTAACCTCGAACTGGTAATTGGCCCCGAAGCTGGGGCTCCACATGGACCGGTAGATATTTCCCTGGTAGCCGGCACTCACCCCCTTGAAAAAATCTTTATAGAGGTTCAGCTCCAGCACCAGGTTCTGAACCGGACGCCAATAATCCAAGAGGTAGAAGCTATAGTTCCGGTGGGGCGACTGGAAATCAAACTGCCACGTCCCCAAAACAACGGGTGGAGAAATATACGTCAGGCTTTGTCTTTGACTGACCCCAGGAATGGTGAAGTAATCAAAGCCGCCGATGAGGCTGTGCTGCCCCAGAAAGGAGGCGCGGAGGTGTTGCTGCAACTGGACGTTATTGCTTGCCAGGTCGACGGTCCAGTTATAATACCGGAGCAGGGAAAAGCCGTCGATGTTCATGGACAGGTTTTGGATGATAATGAGAGGGATATTCTCTCCGGGCATAGTAAGCCAGGAAAGCTGCTTCGGGATTGAAGCGGTAATAATAGGACAGTTCATATAACTGAGTGCGCCGATTAATGGTATCGGCAATTGAGGCATTCATGGCGCCCACCGTGGGGTTGACTGCGCCCACTAAGGGATTGACTGTTTGAAAGGTATTAGCTTTGCTTTCGGGGTATTCAAAGAAACCGCTGAGGGTTCCCTGGACGGTGGGCTCCCACTTGGCATTAACTTGAATATCGTAAACACGCTGTGTGCCATTGTAGGAATCGAGAGATCTATCCGATGGCCAACTCGCCCCTCTGTTATCGAGATACCTGCCATATCCCAGGGCAGCCAATCCGGGCGCGCCGCCGTAAATTAAGCCTTGTTGGTCCTGGATGGACTTAGATCCCTCCCCGGCCCCGATACCGCCCGCAACGCCCAGGCGCAGGTAGGGCATCTCGAACATGGAGGTGTAATCATTGGTGAGGCCCAGGGCCTCGGTCCCTTCCAGTTGGAGGTTGCTGTAAGTGTTCTGGTTGGCGGGTGACAGGACCCGGTAGAGGGCCGCCTCAGCACCCTGGGTGGCAAAGAGCAGGCCGCCGGTGAGGAACGGGGCCTCAGAACCGCTGCGAGCCGCGACAATCACGTCCCGGAGGAACAGGTGGGCCGAACTGTCGAAGGGTTTATAGTTGACGGCCGTGACCGCCTTGCTATAGGCCCATTCGGTGAGTCCCAACTGCTGGTAAGATTTGGCCAGACTGGTATTGCGCACGGCCAGGTCCTGATCCAGCAGACTGCGGGACCGGAACATGGCCACATTGTCGTTGAGCTCGATGGACTTATTAATTTCCTGGACGGCTTCCCCCGGCCGGTTCAGATCGGAGAGGGCAATACCTTTGTAAAGGTAAGGTGTAGGATCTTTGGGATCCAACTTTTTGGCATAATCATAGACCTCCAACGACTTATCAAAAGCCCGGACCTGATAGAGGGCCTTGCCTAACTCACTCTGATACGAAGAGATCCGGGGATCCAGGAGAGTGGCGGTGAGCATGGCGGTGAGGGCCTGGTCGTTTTCCCGGTAGCGGAAATAATAAATGGCCAGACCAATATAAGGTTCGCCAAAGTGGGGGTTAGCAGCCACAGCCTGGTTAAAAAAGGCAAAAGCGCCGGAGTAGTCCCGGTAGGCCAACCGGACGAAGCCGGCCAGAGACAGGACGTCGGCTTCGTGGGGCGCCAGTTTCAGGGCCCGGCTGACGATACCCCAGGCTTTACCCAGGTATTCGCCTCCCAACATTAAGCGGCCCAGGTAGAGATACGCCTCCACCAGATTGGGGTCCAGGGTCAGGGCTTTTTCGAGCTGCGACTGGGCTGCGGCCTGGTCAAAGAAGGAGAGTTTCACCACCCCCATAGTGAGGTGGGCCAGAGGGGAGCCGGGAGCTTGGGCCAAAACCTGGGAGGCTTGGGTGAGGGCCGCATCCTTACGGTTTTGAGCGACATACATTTGGGCGAGTAAAGCTCCTGCCAGCACGGCGGCGGGGGAAGATTGGGAAGCCGCAAGTTCCAGCTCCCTCTGGGCTTCGGCAACTTTGCCTACCATAAGACTAAAATAACCAGACATAACCGCAAGATAAGGAGAGGGCGGGAGTTTCTGCCGAGCCTGGCGTACCAGTTCATAGGCACCGGTGGCATCTCTTAGGCGATATTGGGCCAGGGCCTGACCCACAACTCCCCGCCAATCCGGAGAGCGCACGCGCTTGAAATAGGCCAGGGCTTCCTGGGGATAGTGGCGCTGCAGGCTGATCCAACCCAACAGGGTGAGGGCCAAACCGTGCTCCGGGTTTTGTTTGAGGGCTAATTCGGCCCCCTGCTGGGCCTCCGCCAACCGCCCCTGATCATAGGCTTCCAGAGCTTCAGTTAGGGAACCGGCAGCGGGACCAGATTCCTCCCCGGGGCTAGAGAGGGGCAGGTCACGGTAACTGATGATGCCGGGGTAGTAGAGGCACCACTGCACCGCATCGGCAGGCTGCACCAAAAGACGTTTAAAGGGAGCCTTGCCGGGATAAGTGACCCCCTCTTCGCCGGGGCTTAAGTTGAGTTCACCATAAGGATTGTAGAGCGACAGCCGGCCCTCCAGCAAGGCGACGGTAGTGGCCCCGTCGGGGAGCACCCGCAGGTTAAATTCGGTACCGCGGATGGTGGCGGTGACGGCGGGAGTTTCCATCTCAAAACGGAACTCCTCTTTATTATTACGCAGCCAGAGTTCACCCTTGAGCAATCGATAGAGGCTGCGGGGCACGCTTTCCAGGGCGCTGGGTATGGTATCGGCTAAGCGCAGACGGGGCGACGGGACGACGCTGCGGAGAAAGAGGGTGGTATTTTCATTGAGCTTGATCTGGGATTCATCGAGACTGAGGATGGCGGCCCGGGAAGCCGGTCCGGTCATGACCTCGTCCCCCTGGTAGATGGGCTGATTTATTTGGGCGGCGGCCCACTCCCCGGCGCCACCCCGGCGGATGGCAACCTGTCCCTGAAGATATACCAGCTTCCCTGCCAGCGGCGGCGCCGCCCAAACCTGGATATCGGAAAAGATGACTAGCGAAAGGATCACATAACAGAAAAACCTGATGGCCATAACACCCTCCCCAGCTTCCGGCAGCGCTCAAAGGTTAAGGAGCAGTTGAGGTTCAGGATGCTGCTATCCCAGCCTTACGACGTGAAATCTGTTTGGGGTTAGACTGCACCTTGGAGCAGGGAAGAGACCCCCCAGCCAAAGATTGCTGTCTTGGTGTTTCTGATCAAAAATCCCTGGAGGATTGCCGGAAACCGGGGCAAACATTGACATGACCGAGTGAAGCACCCGCCGGCGGAGAGGAATGGGCAATGGGATTCTTTGGTGCTACAGGGCTATCTCCAAGGAATCGCCATCCATGGCAGCACTGTTGCCTATTCGATTGGGTAGTAACTATTATAAATATATTTATTGAAAAATCAATAATTTTTTAAATAAATGTAATAAGAAAATCATGAGATAATTTATGACAATTACTATAAGATTATCATTACTTTCATTCTTTTGGCTTTAGGAAGATGAGACCAGGATGAATCACCAACGAGAAATGTTCTTGTGGGCTGTTGTCGGGCGTTGGTTCACCATCATTTTATTCCCCGATAATTTTTACCAACACCCGTTTCTTCCGCCCGCCATCAAATTCGCCGTAAAAAATCTGCTCCCAGGGACCGAAATCCAGTCGGCCACCGGTCACCGCCACCATGACCTCACGCCCCATAATCTGGCGCTTCAGGTGGGCGTCGGCGTTATCTTCCCCCACGTTGTGGCGATATTGGGAGACCGGTGCGTGCGGCGCCAGCCTTTCCAGCCAGAGTTCGTAATCGTGGTGCAAACCCGGCTCATCGTCGTTGATAAAGACACTGGCGGTAATGTGCATGGCATTGCAGAGTACCAGACCCTCTTTGATGCCGCTTTCTTTTAGACAGCGGTCAACCTCGGGGGTGATATTGATGAAGGCCCGGCGGGCGGGTACATGAAACCACAATTCTTTACGGTAGCTTTTCATACTATACCTTCTGAAGGAATTAAAGATCATTGCCTGGAAGACTTATTTTAGAATAAAATAAGAAACAATGGTGAAAAATGTGTCCCCATCAAAATGAAACCGCCTCGGCCGGAAGAACGGTGGTTTCCGTTAAAAATTCTGCAGTCCTATGGAGAGGATACCGATGAGCTCTTACCGGGTGGTGTTAGCGGATGATCATGCCCTTTTTCGCGGCGGCGTCCGGCGGATACTGGAAGAGATCAAGGGGGTGGAAGTTATTGGGGAAGCCGGAGATGGTCTGGCATTGCTGGAGCTGCTCAAAACCACAACGCCAGACCTGGTGGTCCTGGACATCTCCATGCCCAATTTGCGGGGGCTGGAGGCCATTCGAGAAATAAAAAAACTGCAGCCACGAACCCATGTCCTGATGTTGACCATGCATAAGGAAGGGGATTACCTCTCCCAGGCTTTAACCGCCGGCGCTTCCGGCTACTTGCTGAAACAGGAAGCCGACCCGGAACTGGTGAACGCCGTGCAGACGATTCGCCTTGGTAAAACCTATTTGTCACCTCATATTAGCGACCTGGTCCCTGATCTGCTCCGCCGCCGCCAGGAGCCGGGGGGCCTACCCAAGGAAGTTCTGACCCACCGGGAAAGAGAAATCGTCAAACTTTTAGTGGATGGCAAAACCAGTAAAGAGATTGCCGAACTGCTCTACATCAGTTTGCGTACGGTTCAGAATCATCGGGCCAATATCATGCACAAACTCAACATTAAACGCACTGCCGATCTGGTCAAATACGCCCTCCACAAAGGATACGTCTGATCTCAGCCGAGGATAACGAACCTGTCGCCCGCCCCAAATTATGTTGAGTATAGATACTCAGAATGAAATGATGATTCCTGGCCGTAGCTTTCATCCTGCCAAAAACTCTATACTACAATAAAAATACTATCAGTTTATTGAACTAGCTATAATTATCGGGGGTATATGCACCCTTTCCATATCATTATTGCCGAGGATCATTCGGGTTTTCGTAAATTAGTCTGCTTAGAATTACAAAGTGGGCAAAATCTAGAAGTTATCGGCGAAGTGGAGGACGGCGCCCAACTGCTGGAACTCCTTCAAGTGGTTCAGCCAGATATGGTCATTTTAGACATTTCCATGCCTAATTTGGGTGGATTAGAAACCGCCAGGATGATCAAAAAGCATTACCAGAAAATCAAAATACTCTTTTTGACTATGCACAAAAATCCGGCGTATGTTGAACAGGCTCACCTAATCGGGGCCGAAGGCTATCTCCTCAAAGAAGAAGTAGACCGAGAACTCTTGGGCGCCATTGAATTGATTAGAAAGGGAGAGACTTATATTTCGTCCTGTTTTTCTAACCCCTAAAAGCCCCTGCTTTTCGTTCCGACTGATGTATGTTGAGTTCCAGGTTTTGGTTTGTTGGGCATGCCTTGTTGTTACCAACCAACTTTAAAAGGTGTGCAGTTGTTTTTAAGTCACTCTACAGGCTATGAGTTTATCTATTGAAAAGACGAAACAGCGTCGACTACCTCAATCCGGAGGATGTGAGCATGAATTCCCCGAGAGTGTCCCAGTTCACCAGGATCGATAGTGCCGATGACACCCCCATAAGGTGCCAGGCGTTAGCAACAGCTGCACAGCCTGAAATTCTTGTGGTTGAAGATGGCTCCGGCCTTTTCCCCAAAATTGGCGCCATGTTGCAAAGTCGGGGGTTTCAGGTGATCTTGGCGCCCGATGCCGACACGGCGCTGCAAGAACTGTTCAACTATAATATCGCCGCGGTCATCGCCGGAGCCTCCAGACAACAGTTCGATGGTCTCAAAGTTCTGGCTGCCGTCAAGGAAAAGGGCGCCGGGGTGAAAACGATGGTGCTGACCGGGCTGGTTGAACCGGAATTGCCGGTGCAGGCCTATGAGATGGACATAGATGATTATTTACATTGGCCTCTCAGTGCCACGGAGTTGACCGGTCGGCTCAGGAATCTTTTAGAACTTGAGGTGGGAGCACATACCTGTGATCAGAACGATATGGGCGAGACGTTTTTTAAGACCCGCACCTTTACTGAAATTGGCTCCCTGGTGGACCGGTTTACGGATTCCTTGTCAATGATCTCCCAATCTCTGGAACAGATACGGCAGGAGCATCGGGAGGGAATGACAACACATCTGTCGGACGAACTTTTTTCTATGGCAGCCCAGGTCCAAGCCTTAAGCGATAACATGCACCAGTGCTGGCATTTTGATGCACCTGATCCTGCCCCAGACAGTTTGGCCCAATCTCGGCGTTTTCATTAGCCTGTTTCTGAATCAGGTCAGAAGAGACTGAAGTAACAGCTTTAGTCAGGGCGGGAGGATGAATTGCTTCCCGCCCTGTTTTTTATGAGTATCTCAGTAGTTTAAGAAAATCTAGGACTGCACCTCATCTTCTTTTTGGTTCTGGCCCCCCGATTTTGTCATCCGGCATCCATCCCGTTTCAGAGGCAATTCATCCAGCCAGGAGCATTGATTCGTTATCCTTCTTTGAGTGGTGGTTCAGTCACCGGCGCCTCTAACAGGAGGTTGAGGAAGGCGGTTTTATATGGGGTCAAGGTCTTATCCGGCCTCATGACGATGGCGAGATAATCGGGGGGAAAATAAGGGTCCAGGGGGATGAAGACCAGGTTGCGGTGGCGCCAGAGGGAGATATCCCCGGCTATAGTGGCGAACGCCAGGCCCAGCCCCAGCTCCACATAGCGATAACTCAGTTCCACGTTGGCCGACTCCATGGCGACGCGGTAGGTTAAGCCAAGTTTCACAAAATGCTCTTCCAGGATTCGGCGAGCGGAATATCTCAGGTCGGCCGGAGGCAGAATCAAGGGATAACGGGCAATCTCGGTAAGACTGACCCGGACGGCACCGGCTAAGGGGTGATCCGGCGGCGCCATCAGGACAGTGTGCACCCGCTGCCAGGGCCGGGCCTGGAGATCGCCGGGCACGATTGACTCCAGTGTAAAACCGAAGTCCACAGCGCCGCTTTTCACCAGGTGCAGGACACTCTCCTGGGGGCGGTCGAGAATGGTGAGCTGCACCTGGGGAAATTGCCGGCGGTATTCCTGGAGGAAATTGGGCAGCAGATGAAACAGGGTGGTGAAGGGGGCGGCGATCTGCAGGCGGCCCCGGGGCAGTCCTTTGATTTCGGCTAACTCTTCCTGGAGCTCATCATATTTGCTGAACAGGAGCTGCGCGAAGGCCAGCACTTTCTCTCCGGCCGGGGTGAGTTTCAGGGTGCGCTTGCCGATCCTTTCCAGAAGCTGGCAAGCGAACTCTTCCTCCAAGGATTTGACCTGCTGGCTTAAGGCCGACTGAGTGCGCAAGGTGGCTTCGGCGGCCTTAGTGAAGCTGCCTAATTGCGCGACCTGAAAGAATCCCAGCAGTTGTTGCCATTCCATCTGGCCCTCCCCCAATACACCCTTTTTAATATTATTATATCTAATCTTAATTATTAATATTATTAATTTTACTAATATTATAATTCTTCTTATAGTGGTAGTAAAGAAAAATTTGATTGATGAGGGAGGATGCCATGAAAGATTCCCTGCAGGCCGGTTTAAGATTTGAGTTCAGTTTTCTGGTGCCGGAGAACAAGACAGTGCCCTGTCTGTACCCTGAATCCCCGGAATTTCAGGCCATGCCCCAGGTGCTGGCCACCGGCTTTATGGTGGGGCTGTTTGAGTGGGCCTGTATCCAGGCCATCAATCCCCATTTGGACTGGCCCCGGGAACAGACGGTGGGCATTGATATCAGGGTGAACCACACTGCCGCCACCCCTCCAGGGTTGACAGTGACGGTCAAAGGCTCGCTGGACCGGGTGGAAGGCCGGAAATTGACCTTTTCCCTGGTAGCGGATGACGGCCTGGACACAATTTCCGAAGGCAGCCATGAAAGATTCGTTATTGACGCGGCGAAATTTAATGCCAAAGTTGCGGCCAAGATGAGCAGGTGGGAAAATCAGGCCGCGGCCTGATAATTTCCACAACCTTGGATTAAAGCTAGGCCCGGAGAATACTCCCGGGCCTAGCTTTGTCTAATTAACCCACCGAGCAAGTGACTCTTGTCTAGCTTTGTCTCACCGAAGATTAGAATGATACCTTCCCGTCCTGGTCCGAAATTGCCTAACCGATTTATTATACTCTGATATAATAATCACTGTTCATAGTTCAAGAGAACGGCCTAAGAAACTGGGATTAGGGAAGTTCATAGCCGGATGGGAGGATCGGTCTTGGATCTGCACGTGTTTGTGGTGATGCCCTTTGGGGTCAAAGGAGGGATTGATTTCAACCGGGTGTATGGTGCGTATATCAAGCCGGCGCTGGAGGCGGAGGGCTTTGAGGTCTTCCGGGCGGGTGAAGGAGTGCGGGCGGGGAATATTCGGACGGACATGTTCCGGGAGCTGCTCATCGCCGACCTGATGGCGGCGGACCTGTCCATCGACAATCCCAACGACTGGCACGAGCTGGGAATGCGGGCCCGGGGCGTTGTTCAGATCGCCTGCCAGGGGGACTACATACCCTTTGACGTCTACACGGACCGCAAACTGTCCAACCACATCAAGGACGGGGCGCCGGACCCGGAAAAGCTGGTAGAGGATAAGAAGAGCCTGGGGCGGATGGCCCGGGGAGACTGGTTTGCCCTGAATTCTTCCTGGCAACAGTTGCTTATCCTGAAAGATTTTGGCTTCCAGCCGGAACAGACAGCGGCAGCCCTGGACATATTTAAGCAGGCCTTAGCGAACCTGAAAAAGCCTGAAGACCGTTGGGAACCGGGCCAGGTGTTTTTGTTCAGCGGCCACATGATCGATGCCCCAGGAAGGCCGGAGCCGAGATTTCCCCCAGCGGGAGAGGTCCGGGCCGCCCAGGCTATTGCCGGGAAGCTGGCGGAGTGGGAGGCCGGGGAGCAGGACCTGGCACTGTGCGGGGGCGCCTGCGGCGGGGACTTGCTGTTTGCCGAGGCTTGTCTGGCCCGGGGTCTGCGCCTGGAGCTGAGGATACCGTTTGCAGAGCCAAAATTCCTGAAAGAATCAGTCATTTTCGCTGGAGAGGGTTGGCGGGAGCGCTACTTTCGGGTGAAAGAAAACCCGCGCACCAGAGTTTTTATTATGCCCGAGGAATTGGGACCCCTACCGGCACAGGCCAATCCATATGAACGCAATAACCTGTGGCTGCTGTACACGGCCCTGGCCTGGGGACCGGAGAAGGTGCGTTTTCTCTGTCTCTGGGACGGGGAGAGGGGGCGACGGCCCGGGCGGCACGAAGCATATGTATGATGCCGTGAAGGAGCGTTTTGGGCAGGTGTCGGTGCTGGACACCAGGGAACTGTTTAAGGATCTGCTGCCGACGTGAGCCTAACCATGAATGTAACAGAGAGAATGCGGGCGGCGGGGTCGAAGCCTGAAATGGTATTTATTCCTTATGCCTCGTTTAAGCGCTATTAAGTTTCTTTTTCCCAGCCGCCACCCAGGGCCTTATAGAGGGCGATGAGATTGGTGGCCAGACTGCGGGTGCTCTGGACCAGGGCGTCTTCATTGACGTACAAAGAACGTTGGACAATGAGGACGGTCAAAAAATCGGTCTTGCCGGCCAGATACAACTGCATGGACAGGTCCACGGCCCGACGGTTGTTGTCCACGGCCTGGGCCAGAAACTTCCGGTGCTCCTGTTCTTTGGCGTAGGCCACCAGGGCGGTCTCGACGTCTTTCAGGGCGGTGAGGACGGTTTTTTGGTAATTAAGCAGAGCCTGTTGCTGGAGGGCGTCCTGGAGTTCGATATTCCAGCGGATGCGGCCACCGGCAAAGACCGGCCAGGTGACGCTGGGGCTGAAGGACCAGAATTTACTATTGGCATTGCCCAATAGGGTTATGTCGCTGGCGGAAAAGCCGGCATTGCCGGTCAGGAAAAATCTGGGGAACAGATCGGCGGTGGCGACGCCGATGCGGGCGGTGGCGGCATGCAACTGCGCTTCGGCCCGGCGAATATCCGGGCGGCGGCGGACCAGGTCGGAGGGCAGCCCCACGGGGATTTCAGGGGGGGTGGTGGGAATGGCCAGGGGCCGGGCCAGGGTTTTTTCCAGGGCCCCGGGGTTTTGGCCCAGCAACACCGCCAGGCTGTACATGGCAGCCCGGGCTGAGGACTCCAGGAGCGGTATTTGAGCGGCGGTGCCATCCACCTGGGCATCGGCGTTGGCCACGTCCAGACGGCTGACAAAGCCGGCCTCGAAACGCTTGTGGGTGATCCGGGCGGTTTTTTTCTGGGCCTCCAGATTCTGCCGGGCAATGGCCAGCTGTTGTTGCAAGCCCCGGAGGCTGAGGTAGTTGTTGCCGACCTCGCCCACCAGGGTCACCAGGACATCCCGGCGGTCTTCAACGGCAGCCTGGAGATCGGCGCCGGCGGCTTCAAGGTTGCGCCGGGTGCCGCCAAAAATATCCAGTTCCCAGGAAGCGTCCAGACCCACCTGGAATAAATCCCGAATAGCCGCGGCGGAGGTAAATGAGGGAGTTCCCCCGGAGCCGACGGTGGCGCTGGAACCGCTGCTCCGTTGGTGAAAGGCCTGGGCATCCAGCGTGGGCCACAATCCGGCGCCCGCCACTCCCCGGGCGGCTCGGGCCTGGCGGATCCGGGCCTCGGCCTGGAGCAGATCAAGATTGGCCCCAATGGCCGTTTCCACCAGAGAACTCAAGGTGGGATCCTTGAAGGAGCGCCACCAGCCCGCCAAGGTGGCTGGATTGGTGGTGGTTTTGCTGGCCTGGTCCGGGGTGACAACCTCCTGACCGCTCCAGGTTGGCGGGGGGTCGGTCCGGGGAGGCAGGTAGTCAGGGCCCACGGCACAGCCTATGACTGAGATTAGAAGCAAGGCCGGTAAAAAGAAAATACCGAGGATTGTTATTTTCCAGTTAATTACAGTCGTTGTTAAAATTAAGGTTTTATTCTAACCCTCACCCTGACCCTCTCCCCTCGAGGGGCGAGGGGAAACGAATGATAAGCTTTTTGCCAGACAATATAAAAATATTCGGCAATGCCTGATGTTCAACTTACTCGTAGCGCAAAGCATTGATGGGGTCCAAACGGGAGGCCTTCCAGGCCGGGTAGTAGCCGAAGATAATACCCACCGTCACGGAAACGGCAAAGGCCACCAGGATGGCTCCCAGAGACAACTCCGTGGGCCATTGGAACAGAATCCTGATCAGGGTGGAAATACCCCGGCCCAACAAGATACCAACAATCCCGCCGCAAAAGCATAACAAGACGGCTTCCGTCAGGAATTGTTGCAGGATGTCCCGGCTCCAGGCCCCTACTGCCAAGCGCAGGCCGATTTCTCGGGTCCTTTCGGTGACCGACACCAGCATGATGTTCATGATGCCGACGCCACCTACTGCCAGAGAAATCAAGGCGACGGCCAGGAGCAGCTTGGTCATTAACGTGGCGGTGGAGGAGAGGGCCGAGGTCATCTCAGTCATGTTCCGGATTTGAAAGTCCTCGGGTTCACCAGGCTCGGATGCGGTGCCGTTCGCGCAGGAGCTGGGTGATTTGTCGGATAGCCAGGGGGATCTCCTGGGTAGAGCGGGCGGCCACCATGATCTGGTCCACGTTGGCAAACCTGACAGGCAGGGGATTGTTGGCCGCCTGGGAAGCCGAAGGCACGGGATAAAGATCAATTTTCGTGGTAGGATAGAGCTGATTAAGGGTATTGACCTGCTGGGAAGTCCCTGAGGTGGTGGTCTGCTGGGCGCTTTGATTGACGTTGGACACAGAAGAACGGGTGACCCGGTACCTGATAGTGGTCCATGGCGCCAAGAGGATATCGTCCTGATCGATTCCCATCATGTTGGCCCCTTTGGAGCTGAGGATGCCGATGACTTTGAAGGAAATGCTATTCACCCGGATCTCCTTTTTCAGGGGGTCTTCTCCCTGAAAAAGCTCCCGCACCAACCGCTGGCCCAGCAAACAGACCTTGCTGGCATTACGCACGTCCTGATCCGTGAAGACCTCACCGGCAGCCAGGGGCCACTGGCGGACGTCCAGAAACGCCGGGGTAGTCCCGTAGATGTAGATGGGGACCCAGTTGCGGTTCCCGTAAATGATCTGGATACGGGCCCGGACCACGGGCGCCGCGGCCCTGACGGCCGGGCAATCCTTCAGGATAGCCTCGACATCTTGAGGGGTGAGGGTAACGGCGGTGCCGACCCCGAAGCTGACACCTCCACTGGCAGCGGTGCCGGGCAGGACGAGCAGGTTGTCGGCGCCCATGCTGGCGATGGTTCGGTTGATGGCAGAAGCAGACCCCCGACCGATTTCCATCATGGCAATAACCGCAGCTACGCCGATGATAATGCCCAGGGCAGTAAGGGCGGCCCGCATGATATTGCGGCGCAGGCCGTGCAGAGAGGTGCGGAGCATGCCAACGCAGGCGGGGCAGGGCCCAATGGAAACGCTTGGCAGGTTCGGGTCCCTCGAGTCGGCAGGCTCGTTGAGCACCGGAGTCACCGGACCCTCATCGGCTTGCACCAACCCGTCATTGATGCGGACGATCCGTTTGGCGCAATGGGCCACGGCTTCGTCGTGGGTGACCAGGATGATAGTCACGCCTTCGTCATTGAGCTGTCTGAATAGGTCCAACATCTCTTCACTGGTTTTAGAATCAAGATTGCCGGTGGGTTCATCGGCAAGGAGGACAGAAGGATTATTGACTAAGGCCCGGGCAATGGCCACCCGCTGTTGCTGCCCCCCGGAAAGCTGGGAGGGTTCATGGTCCAGACGATCCCCAAGCCCCACCCGGCTGAGCAGTTCCCGAGACCGCTGGAGCGCCTCGGTGTCTGACAGGTTAACGCCATTATACGACAGGGGCATGAGGACATTTTCCAGGGCGCTGGTGCGGGGCAGCAGATTAAAGGTCTGGAAGACAAAGCCGAGCTTTTGATTGCGCAGTTGGGCCCGTCCGTCAGATGATAAGACAGTCACATCCTGCCCTTCAAACCAGTAATGGCCAGAAGTAGGCTGGTCTAAACACCCCAAGATGTTCATGAGGGTGGTTTTACCCGAACCTGACGCCCCCATGAGGGCCACAAATTCTCCTTGGGACACATCAAGAGAGACGCCCTTGAGTACCGGCACTTCGATCTGACCCAACTGATAGGTTTTATAAATGTCTCGAAGTTCTATAAGCTTCATAAAAATTCTGATCTGGTGTTTTTATCCTCGAAAGCATTGCCGGAAGCTGGTTATCCAAAAAGCCGGCTTATTTTCGATTAAGCTCTATTGGCGCGGCGAGGGTCTTTTGTCCCGGAAAAGTTTAGGAGTAAAAGGACTGGAAGAACTTGAGGGTGCACCCTCCTTCTGTTCCTCGGCAACTACTACCTGGAGTCCTTCCTTGACTTCTGGACCCTGGACTTCCGTCAAGCTCCCGTCACTCACGCCTACCTGAACCTGAAGGGGTTGGACATACGAATCGTCGGGAATCCACAAGGTTCCAAGACCCAATTCCGGTTTCCGCCCTTTAGCCGCAGCGCCACTGCCAGCGGCCCCTTCAGCGGCCGGATACTTGTCACGAAAAGCGGGGGCTATCTGATCCGGCTGGGGAAGCCAGCGCAAGGCGGCGTTGGGAACCAGAAGAACATCATGACGCGTGGCCAATAAAAACTTTACATTAGCCGTCAGGTAGGGCATCAGTTTGCCGTCGGTGTTGTCGGTGTTGACTTCCACGGTGTAGGTTACCACGTTTTGGGTCATGGTGGCATTGAGTCTGACTTTGCCCACCACGCCCACGAAGGTGTCCCGGGGAAAGGCATCCACGGTAAAAGAGACCGGCTGACCAGCTTGATATTGCCTATATCTGCTTCATTCACTGCGACCCAGATCTGCAACTTTTTGAGATCCTTGGCAATAAGAAAAAGACTGGGGGCATTGAGGCTGGCCACTACGGTTTGGCCGATGTTCACCCGGCGGTCAATGATGACGCCTTTGACCGGGGATCTAATGGTGCAATAATCCAGATTCTGATTTGCCTTTTTCAACACAGCTTCAGACTGGGACACGGCCTCTTTGGCCTGGCGCAGAGCTGCCTGGCCTACATTCAGATTGGCCCGGGCAATGTCAAAGGCAGACTGGGCCGCATCAAAGTCACTTTGCGACAAAGCCTCGGAGGGGCCCAGTTGTTTGGCCCGCCTCCATTCACTTTCCGCCTGGAAGAGTTTGGCCTTGAGTTGTCCCAGGTCTGCCTCGGCCCGCTGAACGTTGGCCCGGGCCTGGGCCAATTGCGCCCGGGCCTGGGACACTTCGGCGGCAAAGAGGGCGTCGTCAATTTTGGCCAGAATTGTCCCTGCCTCTACGACCGAGCCGTAGTCCACGGTCTTGCCGTCTTTGTCTTTCCCAAAAGCCACGATTTTGCCGGCCACCTGCGACCCCACGTCCACCAGTTCTTCCGGTTCCACCGTGCCGGTGGCGCTGACGGTTACTTCCAGGTCACCCCGAGTTACGGAGGCAAGTCGGAAGGAAGCAGAGTGGTTATCAAACCCACTCCAGAGCCAGAGTGCCACCAGGAGCACTATGACTGCCGAAATAATGATCAGGGCTATTTTTTTTCCGGAAAGATCCCCAAAAGGAAAGGTGGGTTTCCTCATAAAAATATAAGACCTCTAACTATCCTGACGCACATTATATCGGGGCTGAACTCTGGACCCGGTTTTGGCTACATCAGGAGATAATGGAAATATATTTAAAAGTTAATGCTTCTTAAAGTAATAACACGTAAAATTCATTCTTCCGGCGTCTTGTTCTGAAATATTTTTCGCTCGGCAAGTTCACCGGCAGCAGCAGCCTCTTCCGGTAATTTTTTATATATTATCATTTACTTCAATATGATAAAAGATACCAGAGATTGGTCTGGGCAATTTTAGCAAACCTTTTGGCAGGTCTCAAGAGCTTGACAAGATTATGCCCAATTTTTCATAATATGCTTTGAAAAAAAAGAAATACCATAACTCGGCCCGCAGTGAACTTGCATATATAGCCTCGAGTGTGGTAGCTATCGCTGTCGTTCTGGAGAGAAACATGAGTTTTATGAAAGACGCGGCCACTTTGCCGGGGAAGAGTGCCTCACATCGCCAGCGAACGGGTCGCCCGTATGTAACCCTCACCTACGCCCAAAGCCTGGATGGGGCTATTGCGGCCCGGCCCGGTCATCCTCTGGCCCTGAGCTGCCGGGAATCCCAGACCATGACCCATGTCTTACGGGCGGCCCACGATGCCATTCTGGTGGGGATCGGGACGGTGTTGGCAGACGATCCCAGTCTTACGGTTAGACTGGTTCCCGGAAAGAATCCGCAGCCGGTGGTTCTAGATGGCCGTCTGCGTTTTCCTCTTTTTTCAAAATTATTGCAGCAAAAAACACATTTTCCCTGGATCATTACCAGCACCGAAGCTGAACCGGAACGCCAGGCGGCCCTGGAAAGTCTGGGAGCCAAAATATATCGTCTTCCCGCCAGTGACAACGGGGGCATTGAGTTAAAGGAACTTTTGCAGATGCTGGGGGAAATGGGCATCAATAGCTTGATGGTGGAAGGCGGGGCTCAGGTTATTACCAGTTTTTTGGGATTTCAGGCAGTGGATCAGGTAATCGTCACTATCGCCCCGGTTTTGGTGGGAGGGGTCCGCGTCCTCGACTTTCTCCACCAGCCTCGGCCTAAAGTTTTCCCTCGACTCATCAATATTGATTACCAAAGGATCGGCGAAGATTTAATAGTGCGTGGAGATCCGGATTGGATGACCTAAATGCTCCGACAAGCCCTCTATTTTCTGGGTCCGGCCCAGATTGAAGTACGGGAAGAACCTCTACCTGACCCCGGTCCTGGGCAACTATTGGTAAAAACCCTGGTTTCCGCCATTAGCCCGGGAACTGAGATGCTGATCTATCGAGATTTGTTTCCCACCGAAGTGCCCATAGATGCCACAATCCCTTCTTTGGCGGGCACGTTTCAATATCCTTTAAAATATGGCTACGCCGCCGTCGGTCAAGTGGTGGAATCCGGCACTCAGGTTCCGAGTGGGTGGACAGATCGGCTGGTTTTTGCCTTCCATCCCCATGAGAGCCACTTTCTCGCCAACCCAGAGGAGTTAATGCCTCTTCCGGAGGGAATTTCACCCGAGGTCGCCACCATGTTGCCCAACATGGAGACGGCAGCAAATTTCATGCTGGACGGTGCGCCACTGTTAGGAGAACAGGTAGTAGTTTTCGGACAAGGGATAGTTGGGTTATTACTGACGGCCTTGTTGGCGAAAATGCCTCTGGCAAGTTTGGTGACTCTAGATCTCTTTCCCCGTCGCCGCCTAACCTCGTTAAGTCTCGGAGCCCACGCCAGCCTGGACCCGTCTGCCTCCCATATCACTTCAAAGCTATTGCCCTTGTTTAAAGATGGCCGGTTTTATGCCGGCGCAGATTTGACCTATGAGGTCTCCGGTCATCCCGCCGCCCTGAATCAAGCCATTGCAGTCACCGGGTACCACGGACGGGTGGTAATCGGTTCCTGGTACGGCCGGAAAAAGGCAGAACTGCATCTTGGCGGTGTCTTTCACCGTAGCCGCATTCGCCTGTTGAGCAGCCAGGTGAGCACTATTTCCCCGGAGTTGACCGGCCGCTGGCCCAAACCAAGGCTGCTGGGACTGGCCTGGCGCATGTTGCAGGAAATTCAAGCAGCGCCATTAATAACACACACATTTAAGCTCTCCGAAGCCTCCTCCGCCTACGAAATGCTGGATAAAAATCCCGAGAACGCCATTCAGGTGCTTTTGACGTATTGAAGGGGGCAGAGTGAGGCCTAACTCAAACGGCAAATTTACAAGTAGAATTTGAGCCTTGGAAAATCCTCCCCACCCCCCTTTTAAAAAAGGGGATTTTAAGGAGTTCCTGGATGGACCCTAGGCTGGATTCCTATTGTGGTAGACAGGAAGAACTTTAAATACGGAGATGTCTATGTATACCCTGGCGGTAAAACGGAGCCTGATAGCGCAGCATTATTTGGTGGGAGGCGACTGGGGTTCGGAAAATGAGCGCCACTCGCATCATTACCAGATCGAGGTGCAACTGCACGGCGAGGAATTGGACCAACATGGTTATCTGGTGGATATTGTCGAGGTGGAGGCCCGGCTGGAGGAACTGCTGGATTATTACCGGGACCAGATTCTCAATGATTTGCCGGAGTTTAAAGGGCTTAATCCCAGCATCGAGCATTTTGCCCGCCTGTTCTGTGGGCAACTGCGGCAGCGGTTGCCGGCCCCCAATCTAACGGCCCTCCAGGTGACCATCTGGGAAAACGAGATCGCCTGGACCGCCTACCGTGAGGAGTACTGATGCGTCTGGGGTTGGTCATTTATGGTAATTTGGACATCATTACCGGCGGTTTTATTTTTGATAAGTTGGTGGTTGAATATTTGCGGCGGCAAGGCGACGAGGTTGAGATTATTGCCTTGCCTTGGCATCCTTATGCTATGGGGCTCCTGCACAATGTCTGGGCCGGTCTGGGGCGTCGACTGCGCCAGAGGCGTTTTGACGCTCTCATTCAAGATGAGTTGACCCACCCGTCTTTGTTCTGGCTGAATCGGCGGATAAAACCCTTTATCGATTATCCCATCATCAGTCTGGTGCATCTGCTCCGCTCCACCGAAGAGCGGCCGGCCTGGCAGAATCAGCTTTACCGGTTGGTAGAGCGTCGGTATGTGCAATCCGTGGACGGATTCATTTTCATCAGCCGTCATACCCAACGGTTGGTGGAATCTCTGGTGGGTTCAGCCAAGCCTTATACTATTGCCTATTCTGCCGGAGACCGTCTGGGCGGCTTAACCCCGGAGCAGATCTCTGCCCGGGTCACAGCTCCAGGTCCACGGCAGATTTTGTTTCTTGGGGCTGTCATCCCCAGGAAAGGATTGGATGTGCTTCTGCAGGCGCTGGCTCCGCTCAAGAACGAAAACTGGCAGTTAACCGTTGCCGGCAGCCTGACCACCGACCCGGAGTATGCCCGAAAAATCTATAAACTTATCAGTGAACTGGGACTAAGCCACAAGATTCGCCTGCCCGGAGTCCTGCTGGGAGCAGATTTGATCGCCTGCCTCAGTCAGAGTCATATTCTGGCAGTGCCTTCGTATATGGAAGGACTGGCGCTGGTGTATCTGGAAGGCATGTCCTTCGGGCTGGTCCCCCTGGCCTCCACCGGTGGCGCGGCTGGAGAAGTCATTACCTCGGGGCGGGACGGATTTTTAATACCTCCCAAAAGCATCGGGGCGTTGACCGACGGCCTCCAGGAACTTCTCCGGGACGAGCAGAAACTTCTGACCATGAGTCTGGCCGCCCGGGAACGGATAGACCGGCACCCCACCTGGGAACAGACCGGTGCCGCCATCCGGGAGTTTCTGCTGAAGTTTCCGACGCGGAAATCAGGATGATCCTTAGAGGACTGATGACTGAGTAAAAGATGAAAAAAGTCAATGGGTACTAAAAGGTGCTTGATCTAGCAGCAGACAGCTTCAGCCGCTATTTAAGGGCCAAGAAAACCGTGGATGACCGCAGTCTCAACCCTGGGGTTTATCAGAAGCTGGAGGAGGCCCTGGCGGCCAGAAATCGTTCAGCCCCTCTCAAAATTGTGGAGATCGGCTGCGGCATCGGGACCATGGTGGAAAGACTCTGGGACCGGGGTCTGGTCCCAACTGCAGCCTATACCGCCATTGACCGGGCGCCGGAGCTCATCGCCGCGGCCAGGGCAGGTCTGCATGACTTCGCCCGCCACCGAGACCTGGGCTTTGCCGAAGAAGGAGCATCCATCCGGCTGACGGGCCCCGGGCAGGACTGGCTGATTACCTTAAAGGCCATGGATTTTCTGACCTTCTGCCAGCTTCAGGCCAATAAAGCCGGCCGCTGACCTCCTGGTGGCCCATGCCTTTTTAGACCTGGTGGATCTTGAGACGGCTTTGCCCCGCCTCCTGTCCCTGTTGACGCCGGAGGGGTGGTATTATTTCACCCTTAATTTTGACGGCGAGACGATCTTGCAACCTCCTTTGGATCCTCAATTTGAAGACCAGGTTTTTCAGCTTTACCATCAATGCATGGATAAACGGCAAGGTGAAATCTGCGGTCACAGCCAGACCGGTCGCCGGCTGTTAGGCGCACTCTGCCAAAGCGCCGGGGAAATTTTGGCTGCGGGCAGCTCCGATTGGGTGGTATGGCCAACGACAAAAGGCTCATACCCGGCCGAGGAAGCGTATTTTTTAAACTATATACTGGAAACTATAAACCAGGCGGTGGCTTCCCACCCGGGTCTAGATAAGCAGAAGTTGGGGGACTGGCTGGCCCGGCGTCAGGCCCAGATAGAGGCTGGAGAACTCATTTTTATCGCGCACCAATTGGATATATGCGGACGGCGACCTTAATACGGTTTTCGGTTTCGGTAAAAAGTTTTGGTATTATTATAGACTTCGAGATTAAGATTGTCGCCCTACGAAGAAAATTTAATATAGCTCCCCAAGGTACAGCCTCTCAATAACCTAAAGTTTTCCCTCAGAAAGGTTGACCTATATGGCATTAGCAGAATCCGATAGACACTTTTTGGAAAATTGGCAGGTTAAATTAACCCGTCCCCTACCCTTGCGGTTTCTAAAGAACCATCGCCCTGAAAGCGATTTATTTGCACCATTCCTGGAATCCCTTAAAGAGCTTGCCCCCCAGGTGCCGGTTATGACCGAATCCATCCCAGATTCAGAACTTCCCGGCCTGGCCCTGGGTGAAAGTTGGCACTTCCATGCTGTCCCGGAAGGTAAGAAACTGGAAATCCTGGGAGAGATTTTTCTGGCCTGTAACAATCAGGCGCCCTCCCTTTCCCCTGCTCTGCAAAGCCGCTGGGAAAAACTGCCGGTGGCTCCGGAGCTGACCATTTTCATTGCGCCCCAATGTCCCTTTTGCCCCCAGATGGTGCGTCAATTGATTCCTTTGACGGTGACGACACCCAGGGCTGGCATCACATTAATCGATGCCAGCCTGTTTATCGAACTCTCCCGGGAAAATGACATTAAAGCGGTGCCCACCGTGATGGTTAACGGGGTCTATCGCCTCACCGGGGCCTTCCAACTGGATGATCTCCTGGACTTGGCGGAGAAGACTGACCCGGCTCAACTGCCGGCCACGGTTATGGAGAGAATGCTCAAAGAGGGTCAGGCGGGTCTCCTGGGGGCCTTCATGTTGGAAAAGGGGTTGATCTTCCCCAACTTCCTGCCGCTGTTAATTCACCCGGAGATCAATATCCGCCTGGGCGCCATGGTGGTTATGGAAACGGTGGGGGAGGAAAAGCCATTATTGACCGCTTCTGTCCTATCCTGGCTCTGGCAAGAATATCCCCGGAGTGAAATGCCCGTGCAAGGAGATATTGTCTATCTCATCGGGGAATGGGGAGATGAAACCTGGATACAGCCTCTGGAACCAGCTCTGGCGGAAGCCATCGACCCTGAGTTGCGGGAAACCCTGGAGGAGGCCGTGGAAAAAATTCAAGCTAAAATTTGAGCTAATCCAGTAGTCTGTTTTACGACTGTAAAAGGTAAAATTTAGACCATATGATTAAAAACTTGACAAAAAATCTTCTTTTATTATACGGTTGAGAAGTGAATATATTCACAATAACTGACCTCTGGCAATTTCTACCATTTACTCTCAACAATATTTCCTGAATATGATATACTTTACAAAAAAAACAAGGAGCGGTCATGGAAGCAGCCATAACCAAGGAATTAGCGCCAAATTTTGATTTTAGCGATGAAATTCAAAAAGAGCGCCATATTGCGGTGACCGACTGTTATCAATGTGCGAAATGTTCGTCAGGCTGTCCGCTTACCTTTGCCATGGACTATTTGCCCCATGAGATCATCCGCCTGACAGGATTGGGGCAGGAAGATCTGGTTTTGGGCAGCAATACGATCTGGGTCTGTTCGGCTTGCGAGACCTGCACTACCCGGTGCCCCAACGATATCGATATTGCCGGCGTCATGGATTATCTCAAGAATCGGGCGGTCAAGTCCGGCCGGTCGGTGCCCCAGAAAAACGTTCTGGCGTTCCATAAAGCCTTTTTAGACGATGTCCGGCTTTCGGGAGGGCGTCTCAATGAAACCATGTTGTTAGGGTTGTATATGCTGCGCAGTGGTGAAGGTCTGAACAAATTCAAAACTGGGGCGCTCCTTGAGGATGTTAAGCTGGGTTTGCAGATGTTTAAAAAAGGACGACTCAGCCCCAAGCCTCCCCAAAAAGTGCAGGCGATTGCCGATCTTAAAAACCTCTTCAAAAAAATTAAAGCATAGGATGAACTTATGAAAGTATCCTATTATCCCGGATGTTCCCTGGAGCACAGTGCCAAAGATTATGAGGAATCCATTGAAGCCGTAGCCGGTTTGCTGGACGTGCAGCTGGAGGAAGTCCCGGACTGGAACTGTTGTGGCGCGACGGCCGCTCACAGCGTCAGTGAAAACCTGGCCCTGACCCTGCCGGCGCGCAATCTGGTGAATGCCGAAGCCAAAGGCCAGGATGTGGTTGTCCCCTGCGCCTTGTGCTTCAACCGCCTGAAGGTGGCGGAACACGCCCTGCTCGGGCCGGATGCCGCCACCCTGGGACTGGATTACCAGGGCAAAATCAAAGTGTGGGATCTTTTGGATTACCTGACCCAGGAGCCTGTCCTGGCCCAGATTAAAGACAAGCTGAAAAAGCCTCTGGGAGGCCTCAAAACCGTCTGCTATTATGGCTGTGTGGTGGCCCGGCCGCCCAAAATTACCGGTCGCCAGGATTACGAAAATCCCACCAATATGGACAAGCTGTTGAAAGATTTGGGGGCCGCCCCGTATCCCTGGTCCTACAAAACCGACTGCTGCGGGGCTGGATTTACTATTTCTCGCCCTGATATCATCGATACCCTGGTCCAAAAGCTCTATGACCGGGCCCTGGAGGCCGAGGCGGAATGCATTGTGGTCTCTTGCCAGATGTGTCAGGCCAATCTGGATATCCCCCAGGAACGCATCGCTAAAAAGGCCGGGAAAAAATACTATCTGCCGATACTCTATTTCACCGAACTCATCGGTCTGGCCTTGGGTCATCCGGAGGTCAAAACCTGGTTCAGCCGGCATTTTGTCGATCCACTGCCTCTTATGCGCCGGAAAGGCCTTTTGTAGGGTGAGTTTGCCCCAGGCCAGGTTCTTTTTAGCATAATTATCCAACCATTTTATTTATATAGGATCTTATATGGCGACAGCAGAAAAACAAACCATCGGCGCGGTGATGGTGGTTGGCGGCGGCATTGCCGGGATGCAGGCGGCCCTGGACACCGCCAACGCCGGTTTCAAAGTGTATCTGGTGGAAAAGGACATCTCCCTGGGCGGCATCATGGCCAAACTGGACAAGACCTTCCCCACCAATGACTGCTCCACCTGTATGATCTCCCCAAAACTCATAGAAGTGGCCATGCACCCGGATATCGAGATCATCACTCAGGCCGATGTCCAAAAGGTGGTGGGAGAGGCGGGTAATTTCACCGTCACCCTGAGCCAACAGCCACGCTATATTGACATGGAGAAATGCAACGCCTGCGGCGACTGCGATAAAGTCTGTCCGGTGGAAATGCCCTCCGCCTTTGACGAGGGCATGGGAGTTCGCCACGCCGCGTATCGACATTTCCCGCAGACGATTCCGGCCCAGTTTGCCATCAAGAAGTTGGACCGCGCCCCGTGCGTTACCACCTGCCCGGCCAACATCTCGGTACAGGGTTATGTGCAACTGATCAAAGTGGGGAAATACGAAGAAGCAGTCAAATTGATCATGGAAGACCTGCCTCTACCCGGGGTAATTGGTCGGGTCTGCCCCCATCCGTGCGAAAGCGCCTGCCGCCGGCAGGAGATGGACCAAGCCATCGCTATCTGCAATTTGAAACGCTTTGCCGCTGATCAGGTTGATCTTGCCAAGCTGCCTATCCCCAAGGTATCCAAGAAAAGGAAAAAAGTCGCTATTATCGGTTCCGGCCCGGCAGGTCTGTCCTGTGCCTATCATTTGGCCCGGCAGGGGTATCCGTGCACAATTTTTGAAGCTCTACCGGTGGCCGGAGGTATGATTCGCGTCGGCATTCCCGACTACCGCCTGCCTAAAACCGTTTTGGACAACGAAATTGACTACATTAAGCGCTGGGGCGTCGAGATCAAGACCAATTCGGCCCTGGGCAAAGATTTCACGTTGGCGGATCTGTCCAAAAAGGGGTATAAGGCCGTGTTTTTAGGCCTGGGGTGCCATGTGGGCAGCACTATGGGCATCCCCGGCGAAGAGGCTGAGGGCGTGGTTCAAGGTGTTGATCTACTCAGAGATATCGCTTTAGGCCAGACCCCCAAAATCGGCAAGAAGATGGTGGTTATCGGCGGCGGTAACGTGGCTTTCGATGTGGCCCGCACCGCCAAACGTCTGGGTTCGGCAGTAAGCATTCTTTATCGCCGCACCCGGGCCGAAATGCCGGCCAATGCCGAAGAAATCGATGAAGCCGAATGCGAGGGCATTCCCATTCAGTATCTGGTGGCCCCCCAGGAAGTGGTAGTCAAGGACGGCGCCGCGGTGGCTTTGCGATGCATCCGGATGGATTTGGGGGAACCCGATGCCTCCGGTCGTCGCCGGCCGGTCCCAAAACCCGGCTCGGAATTTACGGTGGCTTGCGATATGATCGTCCCGGCCATCGGCCAGAAGGCAAATCTCAAATGCATCGAGGGCGCCGGCATCAACACCACCCGTTGGGGGACCATCGAAGCTGATCCGGTCACCTATATGACCTCCCGGGAAGGCGTCTTTGCAGCCGGCGACGTCCATGTGGGGCCCTGGATTGCCATCGGCGCCGTGGCCGGGGGGAAAGAAGCGGCTCAATCCATTGACCGTTTCCTCCAGGGCCAGGATATGGCGGCCGGTCGGGGGTTGAGTGAAGAAGCCAAGGCCATGCAGAACTGGGTCGACATCCCCTTGGACGAAGAAAAAAAACTGCGGGAAGAGATGCCCCATATTGCTGCTGAGGTCTGCTGCACCTGCTTTGAAGAAGTCAATAAAGGTTACACCGCCGAACAGGCCAAAGCCGAAGCCGAGCGCTGCCTCAACTGTGCCATATGCTCCGAGTGCATGCAGTGCGTGGCGGCCTGCAAGGCCGGGGCCATAGCCCATGACCAGAAAGAGAAGGTCATGGAACTTCAGGTCGGCGCCGTGGTTCTGGCTCCTGGGTACAGGCCTTTCGATGCCCGGAAAAAAGTTGAATACGGCTACGGACGGTATCCCAATGTGGTCACGGCCTTGGAATTTGAACGCATCCTGTCCGCCACCGGTCCCTTTCACGGCCACGTGCAGCGACCATCAGATGGTATGGACCCCAAAAAAATCGCCTGGATCCAATGTGTCGGCTCCCGGGATAAATCCATCGGCCGGGATTACTGCTCCTCGGTCTGCTGTATGTACGCCACCAAGCAGGCCATCATTGCCCGGGAGCACGACTCCAGCGTGGAACCCACCGTTTTCTTCATCGATATGCGGGCCCATGGCAAAGGCTTTGACCGCTATTATGAACGAGCCCAGGAAACCGGGGTGCGCTATGTCCGCTCCATGGTCTCCCGCATTGCCGAAAAACCCCAGACCAAGAATCTGGAAATCTCCTACGTGGATGCCGGCGGCAAGATTCAGCTGGAAGAATTCGATCTCGTGGTGCTCTCGGTGGGCCTGGATGCCCATCCCGATGCCGTGGCCCTGGGGAAACGCCTGGGGATCGAGACGAACGCCTGGAATTACGCCGTCAGCCAGCCTTTTGATGAAGTAGCCTCCTCCCGGCCAGGCTTCTTCACCTGCGGCGTTTATCAGGCGCCTAAGGACATTCCTGAGACAGTGGCCCAAGCCCTGTCCTCCGCGGCGGCCGCCTCAGCTATGTTGGCCGAGGCCCGGGGTACTCTGTTGTCCCAGAAGTCATATCCTCCGGAAAAGGATATCTCCCAGGAAGAACCCCGGGTGGGGGTCTTTGTCTGCCATTGCGGGATCAATATCGCCGGCGTCGTGGACATACCTACGGTCACGGATTACGTCAAGACCCTGCCCCATGTGGCCTACGCCGATCATTACACCTTTACCTGCGCCACCGATTCCCTGGAGAAGATGAAGGAGATCATCGAAGAGCACAAGCTTAACCGGGTGGTGGTGGCCTCCTGCAGTCCCCGGACCCACGAACCGCTTTTCCAGGACAACCTGCGCCAGGTCGGCCTCAACAAGTATCTCTTTGAAATGGCCAATATCCGGGACCAGGACTCCTGGGTGCACCAGGGTGAACCTGAGCAAGCCACCGAGTTGGCCAAGGATCTTATTAAGATGGCCATCGGCCGGTCTCTCCAACTGGAGGCTTTCCAGGAGACCCAGTTTAAAGTGGTGCAACGCGGCCTGGTGGTGGGAGGCGGTCTGGCCGGTATGACCGCTGCTTTAACCCTGGCCGAAGCCGGTTATGACACCACCCTGGTGGAGAAAGAAACCCAATTGGGAGGTCTGGCCCGCCGGCCTCACCTCACCCGGGATGGCCAATCTGTCACCGCCTTTATGGAAGAATTGATCCAGAAGGTGAACGCTAATCCTAAAATTGCAGTCCTCACTGACTCCCAGGTCGTAGACTTCAGCGGCCACCAGGGCAAGTTTATCAGTATTGTGCAGACCAACGACGGCCGGCGCCTGGAAGTGCCCCACGGCGCCGCCATCCTGGCCCCGGGGGCGGTTGAATACCAGCCAGAGGAATACCTCTATGGGCTGTCCGACCGGGTTATGACCCATCTGGAGCTGGAGGGCAAGTTTGCCGCCGGTGAGCACCTTGCCAAAGGTGGCAATGTGGTCATGATCCAGTGCGTGGGTTCCCGGGAACCGGAGCACCCTTACTGCTCCCGGGTCTGCTGCACCAACGCCGTCAATGACGCCATCCGGATCAAAGAAAAAGATCCGTCGGCCAGAGTTACCATCCTCTACCGGGATATCCGAACTTTTGGGTTCAACGAACTCTATTATCAAAAAGCCCGGGACCTGGGGGTGCGCTTCATCCGCTTTGAACTGGAGAGCAAGCCCGAGGTGATACCCGCCGGAGGCAAGCTCCAGGTCAAGGTCTTTGACCAGAATATCCGGGCTACGGTGGCTTTACCCGCCGATTACCTGGTGCTGGCCGCGGCACTCAGACCCAGCCCCGGTATGGCCCAGGCCGCCCATGTGTACAAGCTGCCGCCTGACATGGACGGCTTCTTCCTGGAGGCCCACGTCAAATTGCGGCCTTTGGATTTCTCCAGCAACGGCTTCTTTCTGGCGGGCACGGCCCACGCCCCCAAGTTTACCGAGGAGGCCATTGCCCAGGGGAGGGGAGCGGCGGCCCGGGCTTTGGGCATCCTGGCCAAAGAAACCATGGAAATCAGCGGTGCGGTGGCTTACGTCAACACCGACGATTGTGCCCGCTGCCTCAACTGCCTGCGGGCCTGCCCGTACGGGGTGCCAAAGTTTGACCATGAACTGGGTCGGGTCACCATCGACCCGGCTTCCTGCCATGGCTGCGGCAACTGCTGCGCCACCTGCCCAGCCCTGGCCATCGAGGTCAAACACAGCAAAAACCAGCAGTTCGAATCACTGTTGAAAGCCATTTAACCACTGCTACTAAAAATGCCACCAGGGCGGTCCCCGTAACCGGAGGCCGCCCTGGTTTGTTTAGGGTATTCTTGGGTCCCTGGCCAGGTTTTTAACCAACCGCAAGGTCAAGGCTCCAACTCTCTTTACTTGGAGAAGTTTGGTCTCAAAATGAGGCCTAATAGGCTTCGCTGCCGATGGCGGCATGTTCTTGACTCTCGGTCCTGTTCAGGTGGATCTCTCGCTGATTGAACAAATTATGCAATACCAGACTTAGTTCCGATATCTTATAAGGTTTGGCGATAACGCTTTGAAAACCATATTTTTGGTAATTCGCCATAATTGGATCATCGCCGTAGCCACTGGAAACGATCGCCCGCACCTGGGGGTCGAGTTGCCGGAGGAGTTGCATCGTCTCTTTGCCGCCAAGTCCGCCGGGAATGGTCAGGTCAAGAATAACTGCGTCAAAAAGTTCATTTTTTTTCCTGGCTGTTTGATAGGTTTCCAGGGCTTGGCCGCCATCTTTAACACAGACAGCCTCATAGCCCAGCTTCTGCAGCATCTGGTCCAACACCTCCCGAATGGACGCCTCATCGTCCATTACCAGAATGCGACCCTGACCCCGCAAAGGTATAACCGCTACTCTGGCAGTTCCCGGCTGGGCTGACTCTAGCGCCGCCGGCAGATAGACATGGAAAGTTGTCCCCTGTCCGAGCTGAGACTCAACCGTTATATGTCCTTGATGATTTTTAATAATTTTGTTAGCTGTAGTTAGCCCCAAACCGTTGCCGATTGGTTTTGTGGTAAAATAGGGATCAAAAACTTTGTGCAAATCTTTCGGGGCAATACCTATCCCATGGTCGGTGATGGAAATTCTGACATATTTTCCAGCCAACAGCGGCACGCCGCTGGCCGGGGGTAAGATCAGATTTTTGGCCTTGAGGGTGATCCGACCGCCTTTAGGCATAGCTTGATCGGCGTTAATTAACATATTATTAATTGCCTGGTGTATCTGATCTTCATCGATTTCAATAGGCCATAAATCCCCATCCACAATTATCTCTGAGGCCGATTGGGAGCCGCTGAGCGCCAGGGGCACCACATCCTGCAATAATTCTTCCACAGTGATGGTTTTTTTCACCGGCATCCCGCCTTTAGCAAAGGCAAGTAGTTGCTTGGCCAGATGCTGGGCCCGTTGGCAGGCCCTCTCCGCTTCCAGCAACCGTTCCAGGTTCCCATCCTGGGTTTTCATTTCAAAGGCTACCAGTTCGATGTTGCCAAGAATGACCGTTAAAATATTATTAAAATCGTGGGCTATACCCCCGGCCAGGATTCCCAGAGACTCCAACTTGTCAATCTTTTGGCTTTCCTGTTCCATTCTCCTTCGGTCGCTGATATCCATCGCCGCAAAAACAATGTCTGCCTCCACGTCGTTTGTATCAATGACTGCGAACTTGATAAAGATGTCGCGCACTTCTCCGTCCCGCCGACGCCACTGCGTTTCCACTGCTGCGGTTTCTTCATCCCTCAGCGTCCGGCGCAGTTGTTCCACCATTTTGCTATATTCGGCCTGGTAGAGAAAAAGCCGGCTGAGATCGCTGCCCCGCATCTCCTCTTCCGGATGGCCGGTTATTTTGCCGAAATAATCATTGCCCCAAACCAAATCCCATTGATGTAAAAAGCCGATGCCTAAGGGCACGGTGAGAAAAATGCTCTTTAAGGTTGCTTCACTATTGCGCAGGGCCTCTTCGGTCATCTGCCGTTCCGCCACCTCACGGGCCAGCAGATCTCTTGATACCATTGTTTTCTTGAGATAACTCACCATCTGATCAAAGGCCCGGGAGAGCTGGCCCAATTCATCGCTGCCCGTGACGTTGAGGGACAAGGGGAAAGCCCCCTGGCTTAAGGATTCAATTTCGTGCTGCAGCGCCTTTACCGGCCCAATAATACGGCGTTGGCTGAAAATCAAGCCACGGATGACTGCTGCTATCAAGGTAAGGGCAAAGAGACCCATGATAAAAGCGACGACTCGATATATCGGGCCATAGGCAGCCAGGCAGGGCTCCTCCACGATCACCCCCAACCGGTCGCAGGGACTGAAGCACTGGCGCCGATTACCTGTCGTTTATTAAGGCCAAGGTATTCCCAGATCCCGAACTTGTCGCTCACAAAATTTTGCACAATCGGCAAACTGCTTAAATCTTTGTTACCCGACATCAGGAAAATGCCTTGACCGGCGATCAGGCGGCCCCCTGGATCAATGACGTAAACGTCGCGGTTGGCCCCGATGTTGGCTTTAGCTAATATCCCCCATAAATGAAGCAGATTCATCCTTGCCTCCAGCACCCCGATGACGCGGTCCCGAACATTGGTAAGAGGTAGAATGAGTCTCATCCTCGGTATACGGCTGTCAGCAAGCAATTCCACGGGAGTGGTCACGCTCTGCCCCGCCAGTGCAGTTTGGATAACTGGATCAGCACTGCGGTCCTCTAGTTCAAAGGCCCGGTAGGTGTAATCTTGGGCTGCTTTGACGATTTCCCGACCCTGGTCATCCAGGACCGTAACTTGATCGAATTCAGGGTGTTGCATCAAAAAATCATCCAGCCTCCCCAAAAGGTTTGGCGATGATAATTGTCCAACCTGCAGCATCCGGCCAAATACCTTCACCTGCCCCAGTCTTTGGTCGATATAACCCGAAATATTTTCTGCCACCCGGATCGCGATTTCTTTTTGGAGGTTCGTGATGCCTTCTTTTTCGTGGAAAATAAAAACGTTTTGAAAAACGAAAAACAATATCGCCAGGGGGGCGATGCCAAAAATCAATAAAAGGGCTACTATATTCTTGGTTAAGGTGCTGCGGCGCAATTTCCCCAGGTCTTTAAAACCTGTCATGGTTGCACCTCCGGGGCCGGATGGGCCGGAATCGGCCAGATCACCCGGCTGGCGGCAATCTCCCGGGGCCAAACCGTCCGGTATTCCCCCTGCTGGATTTGGACAATAATTCCCCCGCCGAGAATGTTCTGCCCGGTTTCAGGCTCAAATTTCACCCCCTGCCAGGGCAGGATCAGCTGTTCGGCAGGAACATCCGTCTGCAGCAGCGCCTCTCGAATGGCTCTCGGGGTTAAAGAAGCAGCCCGGTTCAGGGCATCGGCCAAAACCAGCGTCCCGGTGAATGATCTGGCCGAATTGCCGGTCATATCTTTGCCGTAGCGTTGCCTGAAGAGATTATTTACCATCGCCGCCAAGGGCCTCCTGGCAGCAATATCCTTAGCCCAAACTTCCCGGCTCAGAACATGTTCCGCTTCGGACCCCAGGGCCCCGATGAAGCCGGGACTGATAAATCCAGCATCCATGGCCAGGATGGCCGCCGGCTGGATATGCCGGGCTTTATATCCCTGCATCAACAGTATGGCATCCCGCTCGTAGGAGGCCTGGACAATAAGGGTTTGTGATTCCAGATAACGGCGACTGGCAGCTAATTCTTTCTCTAATGATGGCTCCTTGGCATTGTAGGGTACTTCGGCAACGATCTCGTACCGGTACTTTTTTGCCAATCTCCTTTGGGCCTGAGCCACCCCGGTGCCCCACAAACCATTTTCATATACCAACACCAGCCGGCGAGGGACCGATCCGGGCCAGTTCTCTTGTAATTCCCCGAGGAACTGAAAATAATTTTGCGCAAAGAGGGCATCATCCGGGGTCAGGCGAAAAAACCACTGCAGCCCTCTTTGGGTCAATATGGGGGCGGTGGCGGTGCAATTCAGGAGTGGTAGCCGCATCATTTCGGTCTGTTCGCTTATCGCCGCAGTTTCGGCGCTCGTATACCCCCCGATCACAGCCTTGACTCTTTCGT
This sequence comes from uncultured delta proteobacterium, assembly GCA_963705135.1. GTDB lineage: Bacteria > Desulfobacterota > Desulfobaccia > Desulfobaccales > Desulfobaccaceae > Desulfobacca. The sequence goes on along the minus strand of CAVPJB010000001.1, from coordinate 5,855 downwards.
TTGCCACCAACTCTTCCACTGACCTGGCGGCTTGGACCGGATCGGACCCCGAATCCCGGTAAATCGCCTGCAGGCTGACCCCGCCATGATTGGGCAGACCTTTCCCCGGGGCTAACGGCAACGGCAGATCGTACTCATGATTGACGATCTCCAACGCCAATTCCACCCCCGCCTGTAAATCGGCACCGGTGGCACCGTCGGTCCCGCTGAAAGGAAAAATCACCCCGATCTTCACCGTCTGTTCCGGAGCAGGCGACTCGGTTCGATTACAACCCCCCGGAACCACCACCGCCAATAGCAAGATCCACATCCATCTCTTTACGGCCAACAATGTCTTCCTCTTCTCAAGTCGCTGTCTATAATGTGCCTAAAGGTCTTTCCTCTCTGTTCCCCTCTTCCCTCGAGGGGAGAGGATCAGGGTAAGAGGTGCAAAGGACATTCCTTCTGGCAGCTACTGTAATCTGCACGAAGAAAGCTTTACTCTCTACACCTTATCGGTACAGGTCTCATTATTCTAAAATAGCCTGATTAACCTATATTTCCCCAAACCATCCTCCGTAAAAAAATCAGTTTGCCCCAACCAAAAAACGGACCAGAGGTCCGTTGCTGCTAGGTTCCTGTCAGAAACCGGTCAAAGTGACGGTCGGACAATCTACGAGCGTCGGCCACCGCCTCCCGGAAAGCTCTGGCCTTGCATCAACCTGCCTGCACCCGCCGAAACCCCGTATCCCATGCTATCTCCTGCCATTGGAAGCGATTGCAGGTAACCGTCCTTCATTTTCAAGCTTGCCGCTTCTACCGATTGTTAAAAGTTCTGTCCTTTATTTCCCCTCTCCCCTCGAGGGGAGAGGGTCAGGGTCAATACTGTTGAAATAAGAAGGTGAAAAGGCAAATTCTAATAATCCCCCCGTGCTCCCGTTTAGAAAAGAGGGGAAAAGTAGATGATTTTCTTGGAAATCAGGGTGACAGGGTTTTTGGAAGTCCCCCTTTTTTAAAGGGGGATTTAGGGGGATTTTTATTCGATTGGGCTTAATCCAACAACATTGAGGGTCAGGGTGAGGGGTGAATCAGACAATACTCGTGGCAACGACTATAATTCTTGAACTATTCAATAATGCAGAACCTTTTAATAAAAAACCAACCGTCTAACCTGGTTTCAGTTTTACACTGATTGCCAGGCCCTCAAGATATCCACCGACACCATGTGTGGTGTTTTTCTATTCCTCCGGCACGGGCAGGTCCGGGCAGGTTTGGCGGTAGGGCTCGATCTCCCAGGTAGCGCTGCCATTCCTCCTGGGTCAGGTTGCGGTTGGCCAGGCGGCAGGCCCGTTGAAGCAATGACTCCAGGGAAATCTGCCAGATCTTCAGGTTTGTTGCCTTCCATACCCCTTCCCAACACGCTTGCCAGGTTAGGAGGGCCTGGCCATCGGCGCTAAAGGCTATTCCGGTACCACCACTAAATCCATGGATGTTGTAAATATTACAGAGGGGCTGGCGGCTGGCGACATCCCACAATTTAATGGTCCCATCAATACTCATTGAGGCCAGATTGTGACCATCGGGGCTGAAGGCCACGCCGGTAACCGGACCTTCGTGGTCCTGCAGAGGCGGACCCAGCGGTTTGAGGCTGGCGGTATCCCACATCCGGATAGTATTAGTCGGCGCTGCCCGAGACCAGAATTTTGCCATTGGGGCTGAAGGCCAGGCTGTTCACGCGATGGGTGTGACCACGCAGGGGTGGGCCCAGAGATTTTCCGGTTTTGACATCCCACAGGAAGATCGTCGGGGAATTGCCCTCAGCCCCTGAAGCCAAAACAATCCCGTCGGGGCTAAAGGCCAGGCTGCTCACTTCATTGTCGTGGCCCTTCAGGGGCGGACCGAGGGGTTCATGGGAACGAACGTCCCACAGACGAATCGTGGTATCGGCGTAGCCGGCGGCCAGGATGCGGCTGTCAGGACTGAAACACAAAGTCTTGACCTTATCTTGACCTGCAATGGGCGGCCCTAAAGGCTTCTCGGTGTCAGCCTCAACCAGTTTAATGGCTTTATCCTGCATCGTCGAAAAATGCCGCAATTTTACCATCCGGGCTCCAGGCAAAAGAGCCATAGCTATGGTGCATCAAATGCGCCTGCCGGAGAATATCCCCAAGATTTACCGGCTGGAGGGGAACTCCGGGAACCAAACGACGAGGCCACAGGTCCGCCTCCCAGAGCATGAGGTTCCCTAAACGGTTGCCGAAACTGACGCCATCCGTCCCAACAGCCAAGGTCTTACCGTCCGGGCTGAAGGAGAGGCTACGGATGGTGCTGCCGATGAGCTTTAAATATCGAGGAGATTCTGATCCAGGCGCTGCGACATTCCATAAGAGCATGACGCCGTCGGACCCACCGGCAGCGAGAATCTTGCCATCCGGGCTGAAACTCATGCTCCGCACTCCCCATTAGAGAAGGCAGGGGGATACTTCTAGAGGCTTTTGGGTCTTGACGTCCCACAAGATGATCCTGCCGGTCGGCACCGCCGTGAAGCCAGAACCGTCCCGTCCGGATTGAAGGCCAGGGGATAGATGCGTCCCTCGTGACCGCGCAGAGGCAGCCCCAGGGGTTCACCAGTTGTGAGGTCCCACAACCTAATGGTACTGTCGTCATGCCCCGTAGCTGAAACCCGTCCGTCGGCACTGAAGGCCATACTACGAATATATTCTTTAGGAAGACCCCGGAGGGGCTGGATCCGCCATTGACGGGTTTGCAAATCCCACAGCAAGAGGCCATCTTGAACCAAGCCTACCGCCAGGGTGGCCCCATCAGGGCTGAAAGCCAGCCTGGTTACTTCAGTTTTTTGACTTGGGGGCGGCGGGCCCAGTGGCTGCAAGGGTCTCGGTATCCCATAGGAAAAGTTCTTCCACCCCCTGATCGGCCGCAGCCAGGGTCTTGCCGTCGGGGCTGAAGGCGATTTGGGGCCAGCTTTTCACCTTCCCTGGCAGAGGCGGGCCTTTGGGGCGGCGGGTGGCCACGTCCCAGAGCATAATTTGATCTTCAGCAAATCCCGACGCCGTCGCCAGGGTCCGGCCGTCCGGGCTGAAGGCCACATAATACGACCGGCTCATCGACCCCATGCAGCAGGGATTGGAGCCGGAAATCTTTAAACAGGGCCGTGAAGAGCGCGCTTTTGGCCTCCACGGTATTTTCCACGCGCCAGGCCTCCAGGCTCAGCAGGATAGCCAGATCCAGTTTGCTGTCCATAAAGCTGCGGGCCTGCGCCGCCAACTGCCGGGACAGGGAGACCCGGCGGCTCCTGCCCTCTCGGCCCGGCCACCACTGCCAGCCGGCCAGGGTCATAAGCACCAGGGCCAGAATTAGCCCGGCAGCCAGGGCCAGGACCTGGCGCCGCTGCTGGCGCTGGCGGGTCAGGCGCTCCCGTTCCCTGGAGGTCCAGGCCGGCCTGGATAAACTCCCGCTCAGCCGGGGTCAGGTGGGCCGCTCGGCTGGTGAGCCAGCGTTCGGCTTCGACTAACTGGGCGCCGCGCAGGAGGGCGCCGTCATCACGACCGGTACGCTCCCAATCCTCCAGACCATGGCGCAGGCGCTGGCGCCAGAGGAGGAACTCCCGGTCGGCGTTGAGCCAGCCCTGGAGTCGGGTCCAGTGCTGGATCAGGGCCTCGTGGGCCACTTCCACGATCTCCTGGCCACGTGGCCGCTTCCCGGCCGGTGACCACCAGGCGGCCGTCCGCCAGTTTTTTGACCAACTCCCGGGTCTCGCCTCCCAGCTCCGCCAGCGCGGCCCGGCGGCGGGTGTCCTCAGTATTTTCACTGGTCTGCACCAGCTCCAGGAAGACCCGGTCGGCGGCCTGCTGCTCCAGGGGCACCAGCCTCTGGTAGAATCTCTTCGGCCTTTTGCGCCAGGGCGCCCTGGACCCGGCCCATATCGTCGTAGGCCTGGTGCAGGAGCTGCCCACCCTGCCGGCGTTCCCAGAGTTTGGTGAGGGCAAATTCCAGGAGGGGCAGATTCCCCGGCTCCTGGCCGACGTCGTCCAGGAGGCGCGCCGCCAGCCCCGGCTCAAAGGTAAGTCCGACTTTTTTCGCCGGCTCTTCTATGGCCTGGGCTAACTCCTCCCGGGTCATGGGTCCCACATTGACCACGGCGTCTTGCAGGCGGTCGGCCAGGGGCCGGTAACTCAGGGCCTGCCCGAAGAAATCCCCCCGAAGGGTGAGGACCACCGACAGGGGCGAGTCCTGGGTGGCCTGGAGGATCTCGTCCAGGAAGCGCCGCCGCGGTTCCTCCTCCCGGGTCAGGGTATAGAGCTCCTCCCACTGGTCCGCCACCAGGAGGAGGCGGTCGGTGCCGGGCTGTTTGGCCAGGACCCGGGCCACCACATCCCGGAGGGCCAGGTCGCCGGTCTGGAGGTAGGCGGCCAGCTTGTTGACCTCGGCCAGCCGGTCCACTTCGGTCATCTCCGGCTCCAGCAGGGGCAGAAGGGCGGCGGCCAGGGCCTGGAGAGGCCGGTCTCCGGGCAGGAGGGTTACCGTTTCCCATACCAGGCCCACTCCCCTCCTGGGAGCGCAGGCGGGGAATCAGGCCGGCCCGGGCCACGGAGGACTTGCCGCACCCGGAAGCCCCCACCAGGGCCACCAGGGTCTGTCGGGAGACGGCTTGGGTCAATCGATCAATAAACGTTTGGCGGCCGAAGAAGAAGGGGGCGTCCTCCTCCCGGAAGGGCCGCAGCCCCCGGTAGGGGCAGACCGCGGCCAGGGTGGCCCGGATCCGGTCCCGGAGGTCAGACCCCGGGGGCTCGCCGCGGATGGCTTGGTGGAGAATTTCTAAGGAGAGGGGATCGTCCAGCCCCGGGCGCAGATCCACCCAGGTGTGCAGCGACAAAAAACCCAGGGCCGGGTCGGCCCCGGGGAGCAGGACGGGGATGACGGCGGTGATATCTTTCCGGTTTAAAGCCAGGTAGGCTTCCCGCTGCTGCCAGTCGCCCAGCCCCTGGGGGCCCACAAAGACGGCCACGGCCCGGCAGGAGGCCAATATTTCTTCCAGGGCCTGGGGCCAGGAGCGGCCCGGGATTAAATACCAGCGGTCCAGGAAGACCTTGCAGACCCTGGCGGACCAAAACCTGGGCCACGGCTTCCACCGCGGTGCGGTCACGCCAGCTGTAACTGCAGAAGACATCGTAAGGGGTGACATTGTCCATCTTCTGCGCCTTCCGGGGGTCGGAGGTTTTGGCCAGTTTCAACCTAAGGTTAGGCTAAGATAAAAAAGATTACATAGAATTTATTTTATCTTCAAATCCTTGGAGAAGCAACAGGGAATAATTTTTGTAAAAGTGGGTCATTTTTTAGGCAGGATTTACAGTGCAATCCCGGCGGATTGACGAGAATACATTTATCGCTAAGAATATCAACAGCGGGCAGGTTCCTCTTGAACTGAGAAAATGCTATATTAACAATGGGGAGTCAGAAGATGCCACGTATCAGTCAGTTTTACGGCGTCATCATTTACATGTATTTCAACGATCATCTGCCGGCTCACTTCCACGCCGAGTATGGCAGTTGTGAAGCAGTGTATGCCATCGAAACACTGGAAGTTCTGCGGGGCGATCTCCCTCGGCGGGCTCATATTATGGTAATCGAATGGGCTCTGGCCCGCCGGTCCGAGTTACGGGATAACTGGCAAAAGGCACGCCAACAACTTCCCTTGGCACAGATTGAACCACTGGATTAAATGGAGAAGCCGCAATGAAAAAGTTGCGTCACTCCAGTACCGGTCAGGACCGCGCTGAGATAATCAAAGGCTTCAAGGTCCGGATTACCTTTGAGGATGAAACGCAAAGGGAAATCGACCTGGAACCTTATCTTAA